>CAOKSY010000001.1 GCA_948471525.1 uncultured Clostridia bacterium
CTCTCGACCGCGGAGAATGGCGTGATTTTCGCTTTAGCTAGAGCGAGCGGCGGCGTCAAGTGTACTTCCCGTACACGTCGTCGCCCGAGTCTCGAAGATCAAGCGGAAGGCGCGCAATTATACGCGGTCGACCTTATCGCTTCATCGATTTCTGTTCCTTTAAATACTCCTGATACCTCTCGATCTGATCCTCCCTCAAATCGATCATCTCCTTCGCCGCGTCAAGCGCTTGCGCGTCGCCGACGATCAACTCCGTCTCCTTGATCTTTATCTTTGTTCCGTCCGATCCTGCGTTGCGGCGGATATCCTTAAAGTACTCGTCTTCCATCTTAAACAAAGCTACCGTAGTATCTTTCTTTACCATCAGTTTGACCAAAGGATTTACAGAAGACTGTCCGAGCAATATATAATACGTCGACTTCTTCTCCTTGCACTTATCTTTGCCCATAGCATATGCCTTGAGAGTATCAAAGAACTTCTTCTGTTGTTTAGATAGTTTCGCATACGCTTCGTCGAGTGTAAGTCTTGGCGCGACCGCTTTCTTAGGCGCAGTCGGTTTTGCCGCGGGTACTTCTACCTTGACTTCTTTCTCTACTATTTTCTCTACGACTTTCTCCACTTCGACGGGAACTTCTACCCGCACTTCTTTTTCGACGATCTTCTCGACAGGTTTTTCAACTACCTTCTCGATCACTTGCGTCTGAACATTATTATTTGCAGAGAGTTCTATCAATTTCTCGAGCATTCTCTCTTGATTAAGCATCATTTGCTCTATCTTACTGTTATCGAAAGCAACTCCTACTGTCTGCACTTTTATATCCTTTAGACTTTCTTTTAATGCGTTGGCTATATCCTCGCTATTGCTGTCCGACGTCTTGCGCATCTCTTTCAACGTTTTCTGCAATTCTTTTACCGTCTCGTCATTCACTGTCGCAGCCGCCACTTCGCGCTCAACGACCTTTTCTACAGGTTGCTCGGACAGCTTCTTCATAAGCATTTCTATTCTCTCTTCATTATGAGAATTCTGCTCCATCAACTGCTCATTCTGCTCGATCAATCTCTGGACGATCTCGTCGCTGGCAGAAGCTTGCTGAGGCAAGTACTGCTGCATATTCGGCAACATTGCGGTCATTGTCTCAGACACTATTCCGCGTATCTCGTCTGCGCCCAACGATGACTGAGCATACTCATAATTTGCTTGCTGGCCGCCGCCGTTATTGCCTCCGCTCATCATTCGCATAAACACCATTCTGTCGTACTCTTCTTTGCCGTCCGCAAGTTCTCGCTCTGCCTTTCTGCATCTGTTTTTCGCCACGAGCATTATCGCAAAACTCACGACTGCCGCACCCATAAGTACGCTCGCCGTCACCGTCCACTTGACCATACTCAAGCCGAACAAACCTGCGACATAATAATTCCTGTATTTGCTTTCTACCGTCTTATTCGCATACTTTCTTCTGCTCTCGTAGCTTGCAGTCTTGGATAGGAAAATTATTATTAATATAATGCTTATCGCGCTTGCTACTACCTGCCACCATTCCTTTATTGCTTTCACTGCCTTGTCAAAGCTAGGATTGCTTCCGTCCCCGTTGCCGTCCGGTTTCGTGTTGACCTCAAACTCTTTCTCTCCCGTCACCGTCACCTCAGGCAATACTTCGCCGTCAGTTCCCACAAACTCATAGTTGCCTTCGTATCCGCTCTTTATTATCGCCTTTATCCTGTACTTCTTGCCCACTTCAAGCGTCGCTCCGTCCGGTAACTTCTCGCCGTTCTCGTCATAGTAGATATATCCCACTACCTCCATTAACACGGCGTCCAATCCATTGATCACAGGCGTTCTTCCGCTGTTATCCCATTCCGCCGTTATCTGTCTCGCCTTGATCTCGAACCCTATCTGATTCGCCGTCAAATAATAGCTGTCAACATACTCTGCCTTTATATCCAGTACTGCTATATACTTGCCCGCGTTTATTGGCGCGCCATCGAGCCTGTTCTCGTCGGATATGCTGTCTCTATAGTATGTCACATCGATATCGCTTATCGAGAAATCCACGTCGTTGCTTATCCTCAAGTCGCTGCCTTTTGCGCTTCCGTCGTAAGTATAGCTTGCCGAACCCAGCTCCACGGTGACTTCCGTTCCGCTTGTTACGCCGAACTTAAACGTCTTTGTCATAGGCGACGCTTCATAGTTCTTGGCTATACTGTCTTTGAGTATCGCCTCGACTATATACCTCTGCTGTTCCACCATATCCGCAAGCTGTACTTCGTCGCCTTTGTTGCCTTCAGATCCCGACTGATACTTGTAATATCTGTATCCGCTTATCTTATCCGCGTCTGACACCTGCGGTACTTTAAACGTCACTCCGCTTACCGCTTTATCTTCCCATACCAAGGTCAGCGGCGCTTTCCTTATGCTCCAGTCTTTTTCACTGTCGAATTGACCTATATATGTGCTTGGGTCGCCGATTACGGGATCTATATAATTCGCACTGTCATTGTTTATGAATTCTATGACCGTTGCCTTATAATTTCCCGCGTTCTTTCTTGCGATATCCTCTCCCTCGTAGTCATACTCCGCTTCGAGCGTAGACGGCAAATTCTTCAACACTATCTCGTGAGTTGTCTTGTCGTAAACAAACTGCCCGTCCACATAATCCCATTCCACTTTGGATAGATCATACTTTCCCTTGTCTATTCTCCACTGGATAGTAAAGCTCGACTGCGTGAGCTTACCTTGCGATGAAGTGAGGTTGACAGTCGTACTATAGGCGTTTACCGCAGTACCTTTCTGACTTACATATCCAGAGACGGTTACCCCGTTATTCTTGAGATAGTCGTCCAATATTGCAGAGAACGTATACTCTCCGCCGTTGTACAATACTGCGACTACGCTGTCCCAGTTATCTATGCTTTGCGGCGCGCCGTCAGAGATATTAAAGTTGACGTACTGCCAAGATATATTATTTTTGTTGACCTCTATCTCTTTCTCGGATACTCGGAATTCCTGAGTATTGTTTGTCGTGAGCGTATAGTTGCCGCTATCGCCACCCTTCTCCAATGTCACTTTCAATACATACGATCCGCTCTTCTCTGGAAGCGGCGGTATATTGACCTTGGTAACTTTGCCGTCATAGGTCACTTTGCCAGCGTCTATAGCTATATCGTCGTATGAGAATGAGAAGGTAAGACTGTCGTCCAAAGAAAGCCTGTCATCAGTCATGCTTATCTCTTTCTCCGTATTACTGTTCCATGTCCAACCGCCGTCCGATGTAAACGTAATACTCAACGTCGCCGGCATTATATTCAACTTTATATCGAATGAATCCGTTCCTCCGCCTTTCCACTGCGTTTCCGTGCCGTTATCCGCCAACGCTATCGTCACCGTATACTCCTTAGCGTCCTTTGCCGTCAACTTACCTATAGCGGCATCGTAAGTCATTCCGTTATTAGCAGTAATCCGTACGTCATTATTCGTTCCCGACACCTCGAATGCCTGATCGCTTCCGTTGTATGTCAAAGATGTTATTGATATCGTAGGCTTAGCTATCTCCCTCTTATCTATATTGAATAAAATAGGATAACTTCCCCCACTGTAACTTATCTTTGACGTATCTATCTCATAATTACATTCATTGACCATCTTGACGGTAGCACGATATGCGCCAATCTTATTTGGATATTCGGTCGAAGAATACCCCTTGCCGTCAGTGCTTTCGTACATAAAACCGAATATCGGCGCTCTATCCCCAGTATCTCCGCTGAATATCTCTCCCGACCTTGCCGCGGCGGTATATCCGCCGCTATCCGAGTCGGTTATATCTATTCCTATTTTTTTCTTGACGATAGTAAAGTTAAAATAACGCGTATGGTCATCTTCCCCGATACTTGTATCCGGTGTGCCATCGAATATTATTCCTTCGTCGATGAGCGTCTGCTTCAACTTTGCTTTAACTTTGTACGTGTCGGAGTCTATCATAGAAGCTGTCGTGTACTCTATATCCATTTTGGAAGAATTATACCATGTCTTTTGATCTTCAGACACATCGAACAGATTGAGAGGCAGTCCAGTATATGTTGCCGTTACGTCTGTAGCTTCTTTTACACTAGTTAATGAATATTCATCTGCCTTAGTAAGATTTAAGTGAAACGCCGGTCTTACACAACAATTTGTTGTAACTTGTAGAGCATTTAAATTACCACCTGTATACAAAACTAATAAATCATAAAATGTACCATTATATCTTGATGAACGCAACCAAGAGTTAAATTTGGACTTCTTCTGTTCAAAAGAAACCTTCCATATTCCATTTACTCCGTCGCCGTCTCCTACTTCAGATGCACTAGGCAACCATAAGTAATCGTTCCTCCAATTATCATACCCTGTCTTATCTTCATAATTGTAGGCTCCGCTTTTATACCAATTAGCGCCTGTTGTTATCTTATTAAAACAATCGCTGCTTACAGTATAGCCAGACACATAAGTATTTTTAATAAACTTAGAATTTTCAAGTGTTTCGTCGCCTTGATATATAGCCTCCTCGGGCGTAAATATGAAGTCCGTTATGCTCCCCTTTACACTAGATTTAGGCATTGTGAATTTAGCAAATCTATGCTCTGACGATTGCGCATATTCGTCAGTCAAAGTAGATGCATCTTTCCAATACGCACCACCATTGTTTAGCTCCACTGCTCTGGCTTTACTCACTCCGTACATATTTGAAGGAAAATCTTTTATATTGCTACTTTCGTCTGCTCCGTCATTCCATTTTACTTGACCAACACTATCGTTAGAAAGCCAAAAATCTAACACTATTTCTCCGTCGGTTTGAGTAAGATATGTAACCGTCCACTCAATTCCTCCCAATGTCACAACAATATCTTTATTGGAATTCTTCCCGCGGAAATCTGCAGAAGTCTGCGTTCCTAAACCTTTTATAGTATCTATTGTCGCTCCGTTTTGCCCAGATAGTTTTTCATATAATAAAGTTAAATTATCGGGATTGAAAATTGCTTTTGAACCTTCTGCCTTATCTTCATAGCCATCCTGTAAAAGTTCACCAATTTTAACTACAGGCGATGTATCTATAATTGCCTCTGCTTTATTACCGGGTATATAAAATATCAATACACTTGCCACTATCAAGCATAGCATTAAGCATACGGATAAGAGAAAATATCCACCCTTTCTTCTCTTCTTTTCCATCTGTTTTTACCTCTTTTTATCCTATGTCAGGAAAGGTATAGTTTTCCTGACCTAAGAAATTTATACAAAATACGTAGTTTTTAACGATAATTCTACACAATAAGTATACTCCAAAGCCCCTGTCGAATTCAATAATAAACGGTCAATAAATGTATACATTTCTTGGAAATTATCGAGATATGTCGACATTTTTGTTTTTAATTTTACATAATTCTAAGTAAGATAAATATCGGTTATGATAAGAAATGTACTTTTATTATATATTTTAATAGGTCGAGATTTCTCCACTGCGGTCGAAATGACAGGATTGGACAACACGACAACAAAATTACAACAGTCATCCTGAGCGGATAATAAGCGCAGTCGAAGGTCTCTCTCGAATTATACAATTGTAATAAAATTCACTTTAATATGATATAAATAAAAAATATAATAGGTCAAAAGACCTATCGCGCAAAACAAAACAATATTATCAATCAAATTCATTTAAATAATCTGTCAATTCAAATATTTGACCATCCAAATATGTCTGCAATTCTCGTCGAAATCGTAGTCGCCTATACTGACGTATCCTAGTTTTCTATAAAAGCCCTCGACGCGAGCTTGCGCGTGTATCCTTATCTCCTTGCCGCCGACAGCTGATATACACTCTTCTGCATGTCGAATAATACTCCCGCCAAATCCTTGTGATCGAAATGCTTGAAGAACTGCGATACGACCTATCAAATAATAGCCTTCCTGCCCAAAAAACCTGCAGGTAGCCGCCGCTTTCCCGTCGCAAAAAGTCACAATATGTGTAGCGGTTCCGTCAACGGTATCGAATTCTTCGGCAAATCCCTGTTCTTTTACAAAGACTGTATCTCTTATCTCAATTGCCTCTTTAGGCAAATTATTGTATTCTCTGAACTCTATCGCCATACGACTATTCCCTGCTCTGTCTATAAGACGTCAAGCGAACTATCTTTTCTCTCAACTTTTGTGTGTCGTACCGTCCGTCAAGCCGCCACTTCCAGTTGCCTTCAGAAGTAGACGGCGCATTTATACGCGCCTCAGCGCCCAACGACAAATAATCCGCTATAGGTATAATAACTCTATCGGCTTTTGTCGCCATAGCGGTGCGAATAAGACTATCGCAAAGATCTTCGCCCTTTTTAGGCTTGCAAACCTTCAAAAACAATTTCATTTCGTATTCGCTCAATTCCTCAAGCCATTGCGGAGTGGTCATATTGTCGTGAGTGCCGGTATATACGATGCAGTTCGACGATTTGATATTGCGAGGCAGATAATCGCTCTTTGGATCGGCAAAGGCAAATTGCAAAACTTTCATTCCCGGATAACCCGTCAACTTGAGGAGCTTGCGCACTCCA
The DNA here is from genome assembly GCA_948471525.1 of uncultured Clostridia bacterium. Lineage (GTDB taxonomy): Bacteria > Bacillota > Clostridia > Christensenellales > UBA3700 > RACS-045. The sequence continues at coordinate 6,571 of CAOKSY010000001.1, forward strand.
GTCGTAATTACGCCCAAATCTTCTGCTATGATCTTTGCGCCCGACAACTGTCTGTCGAGTTCTTTAAAAAGAGCCGTTCCCACGCCCTTGACCCATTCGCCATCCTTTGCGGTATCCGCATCTCTGTCGACTGTATAGTATGCCTCAAAACCCCTGAAATGATCTATACGTATTACGTCGTATAGTCTGTACGCAACACGCAATCTATCTATCCACCAAGAGAATTTATCTTTTTGCATCTTCTTCCAATCATAGATGGGATTGCCCCAAAGCTGTCCGTCCTCGGAAAACGCATCGGGCGGAACGCCGGCGACTTTTAAAGGACGCAGGTCTTCGTCAAGCAAATAGTTGTCGGGGGCGGACCAAACGTCTACGCTGTCGTAAGCGACGTAGATCGGCATATCGCCGATTATTTCTATCCCCTTGCGGTTGGCGTATTTTTTGAGTTTTGCATACTGAGTAAAGAATTCATACTGAGCAAACTTCCAAAATTCCGTACTGCCAGCATATTTTCTCTTCAATGCCGCCAAATCCCTGCGGTATTTCTCGCAATCGTTCCATTCGCTCCAAGGCGTATTGTTATTGTATTCTTTCAAGGACATAAAAAGCGCGTAATCTTCCAACCAAAAAGCATTCTCGCGAACAAACTCTATATACTCTTTTCGGTTTATATCAAACTTTTCAAATGCTTTCTTGAGCAAAAACAGTCTGCTTTGAAACAAATATCCATAATCGATCTCGCTGTCTTTTCTCTCAAATCCGCGAGCAAATTCCCTATCCAGCAAGCCGTCCTTTATAAGCATATCTATATCGATAAAATAATGATTGCCAGCAAAAGCCGACGGGGACTGATAGGGCGAGTCGCCGTAAATAGTCGGATTGAGCGGTAGCACCTGCCAATATCCTTGATTGCATTCGCTGAGAAAATCTACAAATTTATATGCGGTTTTGCCAAAACTGCCGATAGAATACTTATTCGGCAAAGAAAAAATCGGCAAAAGTATCCCCGCCTTTTTATCCGTCATAAGACCGTCCTTCCACTTTATTATAATAATTATAATATATTTTATCAATATATGCAATACGCATTTGCCTTTGGACAGTGTCAAGAGTTTTTTACCTAAAAATCAGAAAATTTCAAGAATTTCCTTAATTTTAATGAAATTCTATCCGTAATGCCGTCAATTCCTACTACGTGCGCCTGCCTATTATAATCGGCGGCGCCTATATTATCTACTACGCTATTGTATTTGATTGGACTATTAAGAATGGTATCAGGGTATACTTCATCTCCGGCAACAAGTCTCATGAAGTCGCCTTTGTTATAATAATAGGCGCGTAGCTGGGCAATGCGCTCTGCGCCAGCAAGGCTCCAACCCATCGGACGAGAACTCATCCGGGAAGAAAGAACGTGCGAAACATGTCCTTCTGCACTACATCGATTACGCACATTGTAAGTATCAATATTATTTTCCAAATAAAAAAAGTTTTTTGCTACTGTTTTTCGTTCTGTGCGCTCTATCGATTTTTTACACTGCGTCTTAAATACCATTTTTAATGCTTCTCTGTCTTTTGCTTTCATTGCTTGGATAATCTGACTTTTTAGCTTAATATTGCCTTTTGCCAAAGCCGTAGCAGATTTCTGAATATGAAATTTGTCGATATGGTACTCAGCCTTTGGCAAAATCTGCTTTCCATATTTTATCCAATATGCACCGTCCCCAGATATATGTAATTTCGCTTTTGACATTGAGTATGTCTTATATAAGTAATACGCAACATCATTCCAAATTTTATCCGGTTCATTCTCCAATGATACGAAATATTTTACATTCTGAAGTTCTGTTCGCGCCTTACAAACTTTGTTGGCACCTTCATGCACGTATACTAACTTAACTTCTGCGCTGTTGCCATTTTGCAAATGAATATGATCCTCATCTGCTTCAATATATATTTCCGAAACCTCTTGTCTTTTTCTCTGAAATGATGTCTCTGGCAAATTTGCTGTCTTCACGCTCTTAACCAAATTATGTACCGTTTGCCTCGATACTTTATGATTAACTAACTCGCTCGCCTTGCCATAGCTTGTCAACGTTGCATTCTTTATTAGATCGACCTTCATATTTTGCTCTATGCGGCTATTTTTCTCCAAACTCAACAGATCATCAACTGCAAAGAAATATCTTCTCTGCGCTTTATCCAGATATAATTTCCTAGCCAATGTTATTTCGCCCATCGATGTCAACAGCGTTCGCATTTTGCATTTATGCTTAACTATTATTTTATGCTTATCTCTCTGACTATCATAAGCTTTGTCTACCTCGCTGCATATCAACTGCAATATATCTATGCCTAAATCATTAACTATTTTTTGTGTACTTGCTACTGCAGCTGAAAATGTTCCTCTACAATTTACTATTTCAAGAATTTGCATTGACAGTTTAGCAACGCAAGCCTCTATAATCACCTTTAATTTGCTTGATATTTCTTCTTGTGTTATCATAAATGCCTCCTATTTATACACAATTATTCTAACACATGATTATAATTTTACAATAGAAAAGCACTACTATAACTAGTAATGCTCTAATAATATCTATATTTAAGAATAATATAGTCTTATAACTTGTCGAGCTTGTTAGACTGGCTCGACTTGTCCAACAAGCTATTCTGTCTCTTTACCGTATTGCGTTTTAAATTCGTCCAATGTCATTGTTGTTCGTCTAAACGTATATTTCCTACTACCATTTTCACTTTCAATAAGGATTGTATTATCATCTTTTATATTAATGTAATGACTGCTTTTCGCAACAAGTGCGCCAGAAAAAGAACTTAATGTAAAATATTTTCCTTCCTCTTTTTTAACTATTTTGCTATCTTTATTTTCATCATATTTTCCAGATGTCTGATAAATCATATATGAATTCAATACATAATCTTTTGAGTCTTTTTCACTTGATTTTGTAATAACGGCATAATAATTAACATATTCTCTATCCTCATTAGTTTCCATTCCTATATAATGCTCATTATCTTCCGCGATGCTTATCCAAGTGCCAACCAATTTATCTGACTTATCTTCAGTACAAGCTGTTATTCCTACTACTGTAATTGCCACTATCATAACAACCATTATAATGCTTAAAATTTTCTTCTTCATATTCTAACTCCCTATTTTTTATTTCATTATATAAAAAAACACAAAGAAAAGTCAATAATTTTGACTATTTTGCCCTCACATTCTTATTATTCACCTTTTTTGTCTGCCCAGATTGTCCAACTTGCTCGACTTGTCGGACTTGTTCGGCTGGTTTAACTTGTACAGCTTGTTGAATTTGTCTCTGCTTGTCTTCTACTGCCCTTACTGCTTCTGAATTAACTTTATTACTCAAAATTAGTTCTTTCTCTTGTTCTTGTGGAGTTTTCCTAACATAATCTTTACTGTGATTGTTTCCCTGTTCTACACTTTGCTCCCGATTATCTGAATTGATGGTTGTTTTATTTTCTTTTGTGTTTTGCTTGCTTTGTTGTTCTACACTTGAATTTTCTATTTTATCTTTTGACAATATTGTCCACTTAGAACAAGGCACCTCTAAATATTTGTTATGATTGCAATTAAAGATTGATACTGGAATAAGTTTATTATCCTTTTTTGCCTTTAAAAACAGATGAATATTGCCCAACCTTTCATCTTTACTAGACAACATATAATCCGCATCTATACCTAGAAATGCACCATTTCTTGATTTACTTATTTGTCGTGCATTTGTGACCATGTCTTTTATTTTAAAAACACAGTCAAATCGTGATTTTATTAGGGGAAATTGAGAACTTCTCGATATGCTATCAAGAGTTAGTTCACCATTTTCAATCTTATTTAATAGTCTACTGCTACTATCATTAGCCCAATATGACATATCTCGTAACTTATGTAATCCCATTAAATGTTTTAAATGATCTAAGTTAAAATCTAAAGATAAATGAATTTGTCGTCCTTTTCTTCCTGCATATAATTCAATCTCCCGATCTTGAAGATTATCTTTATAATAACTAAGTATTTCCTGTAATTTATCCATACTTTTTTACCTATAAAAATAAGCCCTCAATTTTGAGGGCTTAATGCTTTTCTTTCAGTTTACACCTAGACGGGAATGGATTTAGCAATAACCTAGTAGTCCCTCCACATAACACTTCCCCGACGTAGCATTATGTTTCAACGGTTAAAGATACAACTCAATGTTTGTATCTTGCACATTCATTGTACACTTATATTATATACTAAATTCAGAATTTGTCAACCCTTCAATGCTATTTTTCTTTATTTTTTGAAAACAACTTAAGATATTGAAATATTTCTTTTGTGTTTTCTTCTACTGCCTTGGCTATCAAGTCGTTGATGACCTCGGCTTGCGTTTTCTTGGATAGCGCAACTAGCGCCATAAACTCTTCCCAATGTTCGTCCGAAATCTTCCACGTGCGCTTGGTGTAGCCTAACTGACAAGTCAAACTTGTTGAACTTGCACGACTTGCCGAACTTGTCGGGCTGGCAAATAGCCCATTTAAAAGATTATAATCTGCCATGATACTTATCTCCTTTTGTATTTATATTTATTTTGTCAAGCAACTCGGCTATCAATTCTTCATAATCAAACGCTGCCTTACTTTTGCTACTGTAATCATATACAGACATTCCGCACGCTTGCGCAGACGGTATATCGACCGTAAAACGTATCTTAGCATTCATTATATCGCAGCCAAGCATTTCCCTTGTGGACTGCGACAACTTGCTTTCTAATGCCTTTGTGAGTGTCCTGCGCGCGTTGTACTTAACGAGCAATACTCCAATGACTTTTATTCCATTGTTAAACGGCTTGATTTGCTCGATTGTCTCAGCAATACGTCCTACGCCCACAGCGCTGAAATATTCCATTTCCGTAGGTATAAGGACATAATTCGCCGCCACTAACGCCGATGCAGTAACCTGATTTACAGCTGGCGGACAGTCGATTAGTACAAAATCGTATCTGCCTTGAGGTAATCTCTCAAGAATTGTCCGCACCCTCAATATAAACGATGGATCGGATGCAAAGCGTAGCAATTCCAGTCCTAACGTCTCATCTGACGGAACTATATCACCGTAGACGGTTGAGCATATTGCCTCGTCAAGATCTACAGTCTTGGACAAAACGTCTTTAACCGTGTACTTCGCATCGATAATCTTGCAGAATGATGTCAAATTAGCTTGTGCATCGAGATCGAGAGCTAAAACCTTTTTCCCACGTCTCGTCAATTCTGACATCATATTTGTTACGGTCGAAGTCTTTCCAACGCCGCCTTTCTGATTAAAAACTACAATTGTTTTCATTTTTACTCTCCCTTTGTATATTATTTGACTTGTCAAACTCGCTGAACTTGTTCGACAAGTCGCATAGCACAACAAAAAAATATATCATTTGTTTACTATTCTGTCAGTAAACTCAACTTTTGCGTTGACAAGTTTTACTGCAACTCTTTTTTCATCGTCTTTTTCGTATATATCAATGTCCAAATCTCCGCATGCAAAAATTCCAGAGCCTTTATTTAGGAACTTGGCGCAGTTTTCGGCGCTTTTCCCCCATACTTCAACTCTCAAAATGCTTGGCTTATCTCGCCCCGGTCGATTCGATGCGACAGTCAGTGTACATACCGTTTTTTCTTCACGTTCTCCTACGTGCTTTAATTCGGGTTCCATTACAAGATTCCCAATTATTTGTGTTTGTAACATAATTAACTCCTTTCCGCTATTTAAGCGATTGTATAATTTATCTATTGAACGGCGACTGCACGTTGCCGCTTTCTATCAGCTTCATTGCATCACCGTGGTCAAATATCGTATAGATAACGTTGCTTGCAACAACTTTGAAACTTGTCCGCTCTTGCGCCGAACAGATGGCAAAGCACTCGCCGTTCCCGGCGTTGGCTATCTGACTTCGCTCGGTATCATTGATTCCGCCAGCAGTCTTGTACAGATCCATAAGTATAGTAATGTCAGCCGGTGCAAGTGAGAATATGAACGAATACTGCGCATTATTGATAATCGCCGTTGTCTTGCTGACAATAGCTTGATTTCCTAAAATGTCGCTTAAATTCTGCGTCAAGAACATTATTGTGCCGTTGTACTTACGAATACGCTTATACCACATAAAGATAAAATCAAGTCCTATCGGATTGTTTTCATCTATAAGCGCGTATCCTTCGTCAATAGCGATTACCGGGTGAATTTTACTTCCGCTTCGATTCATCTCTCTGATATTGATAATCTGCTGATTAAGATAACGCATAATGACTAGCATCTGAGCATTTGCCACAATGTTGTTTTTTGAACTCAACAGAGATTGAAAGTTGAATACGACAAAATCTTCTTCTGACGTCAACGTAGATTCTCCGTTCCATAACGTAGAAAACCTGCCGTTCTTCGCAAACTTAGCAACGTACGTCCTTATACGCTCCAAATTAGCCTTTCTTGCCTGTAATTCTTCTTGTGTTATCTTCTTCTCCACCGTTGCTAACAAATCATCAAACGTTGGATATTTGTCTGCGCCAAACTCTGAACAATCCGTTGTCTCATCTATACCTTTATCTTTGTATACCTTTATCAGAATATTGTTAAGCTCTTCTAGGCTGTCAGCCGTAATGCCGGCAAGCGTAATTTTGAAAAAGCTTTCCAAGAACTGTAAATGCGCTGAAAAAACGACTTCCGGCGACGCGGACATTCCGTCCTCTGTCATAACTTGATATACGTGCAGAGGATTGATACGGCCTTCGGTAGCGTTACCGACATCGATAAATCTTCCGCCGACATTACGACACAACGTTGCATACTCATTCTCTGGATCGAGTATATAAATCCTTGAATTTTCAGAAAACAACAAAGATAACAGAGTCTTTGTAAAAAACGACTTTCCGCTTCCCGACTTGCCAAGTACAATAATATTAGAATTTATGTATTGCTTATTATCTCTTTTCCAAATATCCAAAACGACTGGATAATAATCGTAACCTATCGTGAAACCGTTAGGCTCGATAATTGAAGTAAATACGAATGGAAAGACTGCCGTAAGGCTTTCGGAGTTTATTCCTCTCTCAAAACTTTTTAGTTTGTTATTTTTTGATACCGTTGCAGCCGCAAACCCGTCAAACTGTCTGCCTCGAAGGAAATTAACCTTAAAGCCGTCAGCCATTACTTGACGGCGCATTTCTTTTCTAAAAATCGAGTCTTTTTGTCCAGTATTATTAAATGCAGTTACCGTTACTGTACAATCAAACAGCAACTCATTCTCGTTTTGAATCGTCTGCGCCAAGTTCGCCATCGTCTGCACGTGCGTTTCTTGAGATATCGCCTCGCTTATCTTTCCGCTGCCACGTCTTGTTTGAAGCTCGACCACCGCTCGATCTATACGCTTTACCGCTTTGCCTTTTTCAACCGGGCGTATTGTCATTACAACTTTTGTATTGTCTATATTGAATAGTCTACTGCCCCAAGCATTCCCGACCGTAAGCGGATAATCTGAAATGACGCAAGTAAACGTATACGTATTATCCGATATATACGAATTTGAATTAAACCGTATACTTGAAGGCTTTATCCAATCAGTATAATTCTCCGGGGAAATCTCCTCGATTTCTCTCTCATCAAAATTCCTCGTATAACAATACTTAAAAAATACCGCAACTTCTTTCGCTTCTATAAATTTCGCAGGCAAGCCAACTTTATCCAGTCCGCTCAACAATACGTCAATTTGCCTATATAAATTCTCTTTTGTGTTATCATAAACAACTAGATAATAAAATGGCCTGTACTGTTTTGCTAGATTATTCAAGTCGTCTATCTGCTTTAATCTGCTCTCCAATATAGCAATCTTCGCCGGATCCTTTAAATTTCTGTTGCGTTCTTCTTCAAGTTTTTCAAATAGTCCTTTTGCAACATTGTCATAATTGATTGCTCTATCGATTTTGACAAGTTGCAATACCGAATTCTCTCCCAATCCATTGATTGTCCTTGCGAATATGGAAATCCTTCTATCTTGTTCAGACTCATCGAGCAATCCAAACTCTATCGAGCCGACAGAGATTACAGCGCCGAAATAACCGTCATACTCAATTACCCCGTCCTCATTGATTTTCTTGAACGGTATCAAATCATAAGAATTGTTTTTCTTACCGTCTTTCTCATAACGCTTTCTAGATACAGCATACTTTATCATATATACTAAATCTTTATAAGCCCTCTCATCGCCGTCAGAGAAAAACATCATTATCGATAAGCTGGCAAACGTCAGCAACATTACCCACTTATATTTAAAGTTTGACAGCGATATTAAAACAGCAAACAGAAACAGCACAAAAGCCAATATAATATCCATTAACGTAAAGTTCAACCAAATCGTTGAATTCACCTTACTTTTTTTCGGTATAAGCCTCATCTTTATATCTCCTCTTATTTCTTCTTATCCGGTTTGGAAAATGCGTTATTTGAGCCGCTTGACAAAACATTGCCCACTAGTCCGCTAATTCTGTTACTATCTGGTTTAGGATTTGTTAAATTATTACTGTTATTATTTGCGACAATATTTTGCGGCGCAGCACCTAATGCCCGATTAGGACCGACACCGCCGGTGAGGATGTCTGCAATACTGCCGATATTTTTTGCCATATTCGACATAGTATTATCTGCTTTTTGAAGTTGCGGCAATCTGCCTGCCCAACGCATCGCTTTTCCGCCGAAACTATTTTTGAATTTATTTTTGCCGGCTGTGTCCCCTATAAACGTTCCCAACCTCGCGCCAAAATTTAATGCGCCTGTCCTCTGACGTCCATATTTATTAGTTCCACCGATTATCATATTCTTTGCTCCTCGCATCAATCCGCCAGCCATACCCATACCGCCTAGCAATGCTCTTGCGGAATGCGCCATCTCTCTGCTCTCTTCTGCGCTCGTTCCCATAAGGCGTGATAGTAATAACTGTCCGCCGTTGATACTCAGCGCTCCGCCCATCATTAAAAAGATTTTGAAAAGATTTTCAAGAAAACCATTCCATCCAAGATCTTCAAACTGCAAACCGTTGATAAGAGGCATAATAAGCAAGAATACGTTAACTGATAGTACAGCGCCGTACGCAAGCACGACCTTCGATACGACAGTATCTCGCCAAGACTTAAATCTAGCACCGTCATCTAGCGGAATAGTCGCAGATATAAGCGGCAATGTTATAAATAGCATCACTATATCAAAAACACGTTTTACCAAACCCAGCATACAAAACACAAGAGCAACAATCATTACAATTACAACTAAATACGCTGTCAAAAAATTGAAACTATCAAGATCGACAGTTGGAGAAATTCTATAATTGCTATCCTCTTTCTCAAACCCTACAAGATTTTTATCTCTCAATCCAAAGACAATATCTGGTGTAGCCTTGCTAAAATCTATTAATTTCTCGCCATTAACCCAACCACTAGTGTATATCGCATCTCCATTCTCATCTTTTTTATATTCTTTGATATACACTATATCTCCGTTAATATCTTTCTTTGGATTGCCGTTTTCATCCTTTTCTTCAACCAATACATACTCATACGTCTTCTCAACCGACATACCGAATAATTGATTACTAAAACTTGATTCAACAGTCGTAGACGTTGCTTTCGATACGCTATTCAACACCGTTCCGCTCAAACTGATACAAGTTACCATAATTACAGCCATTGTAAGAGATATTATTATCGAGCCAAAACCTTGTCCGATCGTTTTAGCGTGCGACTTACGCTCTCCGCCTTTGAGATTGACTATATTCTTGACAACACTCGCAATCGTTGCCAATCCTGCAACAGCAACGGCAACGAGCATTATCAATAGAAATGCTCTTGTTACCGTACTGCTCTCCAAAAATACATTCAATAACGATTTTGAGCCGTCCTCGCCCTCGACGTTGACGTTCTGAATACCGCATAATACTTGAAACATCTCAAAGATACTGTCTAAAAGTTGATACAACCAAAAAAGTATTTGCGCAAACATTTTCTTTATTGCTATCGTCATAGTTTAACTCCCTACTTTATGTATTTTTTTCTTGTGTTTTATACCGGATTGTTTGTCATCCATTCAGACAACGCGGCAATAAGATAAGGCGCAACTACTGCGACAATAAAAATAACAAATACTCCGATAACAAAACTGACTACCGCGCTTTTTGCCTCTTTACGCTTACCCTCATCACCACCGCTTCTCCAAAACTTAAAACCGAGATATACGCCCCAAATCGCGCAAAGCGATACTGCTACCGCTATTAACGGTGTAAACAAACTGTCAAAAAGTCCCGATAGGACATCGCCAAATGATTTGAATGTCTGATCATTCATAATAACTACCTCTCTTTTTTATTTTATATATCCTCAGCGTAAACGCTGTTATTTTATGCGTTGGTTGCGCCGTGATTTAATTATTAAAACTGCAACTATCACTGCAACTGCGCAAAGCACGACTATCACGATAATTCCGGGCGCATTTATGTATTTCAATTCAAACTCATACTCGTTCGTATTGCCGATAGAATCTGTTACTACAAGCTTGTATTTTCCTGCACTGGTTAACGTAGAGCCAAGTGAAAAATCAATTTGCTTACCGTCTTTAAATAACACAAATGAAAGCCCCTCTTTATTTGGATTGGAAATTACCGCAGAAGATTTGCCTACTTCTATCTCAACAGTTGGAGCAATAGAATCTAAAACTATTTCAACGCTGTAATTCAAAGAGCTGTCAAGCTCGCTTTCAAAATACAAGGTATAAGCGCCGTTTTGAATTAACTTGATAGCTCCATCAACAATAATATCGGATATAACGCTGCCATCTATAACTGCGCTTACCTTATAATCTTTTGGAACGGAGATATTATAAGATTGCGCAGTCTTTGCAATAATCATCCAACTCCATTCCGCTACGTTGCCTATACTGTCCTCTACCGTCAAAACATACTGTCCCGGTTCACTGATATTTCCTGTGCGATATTGCATTTCTACGCCGTCTTTAATTAGAATTATCGAGTTCATAGGTTCGTCGAATTTGAAACTTATACTTTCGGATATAATCTGGCCGCTTACTATATTTGGCGAAGCCGTAGCGCTTACTTCTTTATCTATGCTAAAAGCCACAGACGTTTCATTTCCTACTATATCCTTGGCGACAACTGTGTATTGTCCGCTTTCGCTTATAATAGTTTCATTATCGAATATAGTTTTTTCGCTTGTACCGGTTTTCATATAGTAGCTGGATACAGCTCCGTCAATCGTGATTTTGACATTGTTTTTTGTTGTGTTATCAGCAGCGACTCCATCAATACTTATTGTCGGAGCCGTTTTATCTATGATAAATACGACTTCGATTATATTGCCCTGTATATCTTCGATTTCGATTATGTATTTACCCTCATGTTCAACTTTTTCTCCTGGCAAAAATGTATATCCGTTATCAGACGTTACATAGAAATTTTTATATGTTTCTTTGATTTCAAGCACAAGTAAATTTTTGGATTGATAAGTATGCTCATCGGATTGAACATACACGCCTCTTACAGAATAATCTACAGACTTGTCGATTTCGATGCTAAATACTTCTTCATTGCCGATTCTATCAACAACTTTAAAATTGTAAATACCCTGCTTCGATCTGACTTCTTTGTCATAAACTGCATAATTTAAATCCTTACCTGCAATAAATACAGTGCTACCGTCTTCATCACAGATAACTCTGAACTCAGAACTTATCTTTGCATTTTTCTCTATGGCTTGTCCGTCTGACGTAACGATTGCTATTTTGGGCGCAGTTTTATCTATCTCTATAATTATTTGCGCTGTATTCCCTGCAACATCACAAATTGTAATTATGTAAACTCCCTCGACACTTATCTTATCTCCCGGTCTGATATTCAAACCGTCAGCATTATCTACCTCAAATACTGAAAATGATTCGTTTACCGATATCGATATCCAATTCCTAGACACATAAATATCATCAATCTTCATATATGTACCCTTGATTTCGTAATTTACGCTTAAATCCAACTTTATGGAAACGGTTTGAATATTATTCATTCTGTCTGCAAGTCTAAAAGTATAGCTACCTTCCTTATCGATTAACTGCCCTTCGTAAGCAATAAAACTCAATCCATTGCTCGAAAAAGTAATCGTTACGTTTTCCTCTTCACAAATCAATTTAAAATACTGATTTGTTTCTGTACTATTGATGATTTCGCCGTCTTCATTTTCGAATCGCGCTGCCGGCGGCAAATTATCTATGATGATTATAATATCCAAAGTATTGTTATACAAATCCTCAATATGAAAGCTATAAGTACCGTCAACGTCGATTCTCTGACCATTTGCCGGATTAAAATCGTTTGAGCTTATACAGTTCCATTGCGCTGTTCGTTCACTCACAGTCAATGTAATGTAATTTTTGGATATATAGCTACCATCTTCAAGTCTTGTATATGCGCCTTCAATTGTATATGAAACTGTATTGTCTAGCGTTATCGTAAACGTAGTCAAGTTTTTTACACTGTCATAAACTAAGAACACGTATGTACCTGCGATAGCGATATATGTATCCTTTGTGTATTTCGCTTGTCCTAATTCACCCAATGAGCTGTTTCTATTGTAATAATAAGCTGTTAGGTTACTTTCTTCCCACGTAACAAAAAACTGTTTATTTATTATAGACTCGAACGCTATTTTTTCTTCTTGTGTTCTTACTTCTACTTGCGGAGCAATACAGTCGATCTCGAATCTATACTCGACAAATAAGTTAGGATCCTCTGTTACATACAGAAAATATTTATATAAATTACTTGTTATTGCGCTTGCGCTGATTGATGCAATGCTATATCCTTCCTTTTCCTCTATGCTCATCAACTCATTTGATATTGTCCATTGTGAATTTTTCCAAGTATAAAGAATTGCAGAGCAATCTGACGCAAATTCAAATCTTACATCTTTGTTTGTTATTCCATTCTCTCTTACGCCGCTCAAAATACCGCTCGGCAGTCCTTTCATATAAAAGATAGGCTCGCTCTCAACCACTCTTCCGTAAATATCTTTAAATCTTACTATGTATTTACCGCCTGTCCGCAGAACATATCTTAGGTTTTGCGGAGATATTGCCGTTCCGTCATCATCTACCGTCATTGCGACATAATCTCCGGCGTATGTTACTTTGAAAAACTCAATCTGAGTAATTGCGTTGGAATTATCTGCACATGATAATGTAAACGTGCATCGAGTTTCGTTAGTGAGCGACGTATGACTGAGCGTTGGCAACTCACCTGCAATTTTTATATCGAACGTAAGCACGTTGCGACTTCTGTCATATACGGATATTGTGTAAACTCCCCAATATCCGTTAGAAAAACACAAAGAAGGAATTTCATCGCCTATGACATATCTGACATTCTGTATTCCCTTACCGTTGATCTCGACAAATGCATACTCATCCGTATCGACAAAGCTATTAACATTAAAATCCGTATAAAGCATAACTCCTTTATGCTGCTCAACAAAATAAGGATCAAATTCCACTCTGGATTTATTTCCGTTGCCCGTCTCGACATCGCAAATAAGCGTTGGGACTTGCGTATCGATATACACTACGTATTTCTCAACATTACCGCACAAATCACTCTCTTCTACTAAATAATAGCCTTGTTCGAAATAATTATTTTCAGATAATAATTCATCAAGTTTTTTATCATATTTTATTTTTATAGCGTTTTTCGCAACTAATGAGATGCCGTTGGATATATACTTTATTATTGCGTTAGTTTTGTTTCCAACAATCCCTTCGCGCGGAGTATTAAACGAAAAATCGTGTGATATAAAATATAGTGCCAATCCATTATACTGTGACAAATGCGCCGGAAATACAAGATTCTGCTCTGTCATTGCATCTTCTCTCGTAATCGCACTTCCATCGGTGGGATTGCGGTAAGCATTTGAAGAATTTGTCAATCCAAATATTTGCCGATCTGAAATATTAAGTTTCGCATATTTTTCAACTGCTTCATCAAGTTTTACCTTATCATCATATATTTGTGCAACGCTTTCATTAGATATATTTACATAAGACCACTTATATCTCTATAAATATAAATTTATTTATTGCCCTCAATTTTTGCAGTGGTGCCACCTCATTTTTTGAGGTACTCCACCTCAATTTTTGAAGTACCTCATTTTTTGAGGTACCTCATTTTTTGAGGTACCTACTTCAATTTTTGAAGTGGTTGTCCGGCATAATACTCGACAAGGCTCCTTTGCATTTATCTATGTAATCTAGATTCGCCCGATATGCTACTCTTTGCACGTTATCTCTCATGTACGATCTTTTGATTATATATTGCTTTTCTGTTAAACTCTTTAATGTTGTTAATACCGTGTTTTGGGCTTTTATATTTGCAAACTGCTGCAAAAATGTCGACGATCCTGTAAACTCACTCTCTCCGTCTTGAGAAAAACTATATATTATCGCAAATATTATCAGTTCATTTCCTCTCAATTCAAGTACGTTGAGCATCCATCCAAGTACCGTATAGAAATTCTCATTTTTTATCTTATAGCCCATAAGCATTACTCCCCTGTCTTAATATGATCACTCATAGTCTACGTATCTATATACGTGCTTTCAATCCATTTAAGTCTTTTGTTTTAAGACCAACTAAATACCACAATTTGCTATCTGTCGATCCGCTGTTTTCGCAAGAATATTCAATACATGTCGACAGCCACTCGCCATCTACTCTAACCTCAAGACATTTCCCACAGTGCAACCCACCATAACATCCACCACTGTCAAAACGTATGTCAAAACGGTTTGAGCCTTTATCATAATACAATCGTCCTTCCTTCATATTTTACACTCCTTTTGTGTTGTCTAATTGTCCTTAGGGGGAACACCCCCTCGGACAGACACCCCCTATTCTTTAATCGCTACTTGATATATGTCATTATATATCGTTGACACCAAGCTTTTTACAGTGTGCTTAGTCTCACTTTTTTCTAAATACCTTATAGTCAAATCTAAATGAGCTTTTATTGCTTCAGTTTTGCTTTTACTTATCCTCTCATTATTATCCATAAAACACGCGTCTGAGATATGCCCTATATCCCATACAAGTCGATTTATCTCGTTTGCTGCTGAACAAGATTCTATCACATGCCCAAACATTGCAAAGTAGTTATCTTTATTTTCAATAAACGCTATTAAATTATTAAGCCTGCATATTAGCTCTTCTTTCATATCATCTCCATTCCGTAATAACAAAAATGCACTGCAAGCCAATCTGCCCAGTGCATTATAATAAAACAAACTGATAATTGACTTGTCACACCCTCTTTTTAAATGCCACCCTCATATAAAAAAGAAGGTGTGACTTGATAACCAACCAATCCTTTCGCCTACCTCTATACAAAACTAAAGGTGACTGGTTATCAGTCACCTAAATTTTACACTAACTGCCTTTGATAATGCGAAATGATATAATTTTTTTATAAGGAGTCCAATAATGCCGTATAATATATATTTGAAAAAGAATGAAGAAAGAAGAATAGTCGCAGGTCACCCCTGGGTGTACGCCAATGAAGTAGCGCGTATTGAGGGAAAAGACAAAAACGGATCTCTCGCAACGGTGTACGACTACAGCGGCAGGTATATAGGCAAAGGATATATAAATCACCTGTCCAAAATACTTGTGAGGATTTTTATCAGAGACGAGTCGGTCCCCGACTTGCAGTATTATAAAAACGCTATAGAAAAAGCGGCTAATTACCGCAAATCGCTCGGATTCGACAATTGTTACAGAGTCGTATTTGCCGAAAGCGACAATCTGCCTGCACTGATAGTCGACAAGTACTCGGATATTCTCTGCGTGCAGTTTTTATCGCTCGGCATAGATCTCAACAAAGACATTATAATAAAAGCCTTGATAGATATTTTCAATCCGCGCGGGATTTATGAACGCAGCGACGTTCAAGTACGCGAGAAAGAAGGCTTGCCTTTGAGAAGAGGAAAGATATACGGAGAATTCAATACGAAAGTCACCATAATCGAAAACGGATTGAAGATGACTGTAGATCTTGAAAACGGACAAAAAACAGGATATTTTCTCGATCAAAAAGAAAACCGTTTTGCGCTGAGAAGATACTCCGAAGGCAGGTGCGTGCTAGACTGCTTTTGCAATTCGGGCGGCTTCTCCCTCAACGCTGCGGCAGCAGGAGCAAAAAAAGTGACTGCGCTGGATATTTCCGCGCAAGCGCTGTCGGACGTGCAAAATAATGCAAAGCTCAATAATTTCAACAATATCTCTACGTTGCAAGGCGACGTCTTCGAAGTCCTGCGTCAATTTAAAAGAGAGGGCAAGACCTTCGACACGATCATACTCGATCCGCCCGCTTTCTGCAAGAGCGCAAGCGAAGTCAAAAACGCATATAAGGGCTATAAGGACATAAATATCTTGGGAATGAAATTGGTAAAAAGCGGCGGCTTTTTGATTTCGTCTTCCTGCTCTCACTATATGACTTTCCCTCTATTTCAGAATATGCTCTGCGACGCGGCAAGGGAGAGCGGAAGAAAAGCGAGGATCGTGGAAATCCGCACCCAATCGGCAGATCATCCGTCTATGCTGTCCGCAGACGAAAGTCTTTATCTCAAATTTTTTGTAATGCAGATACTCTGATAGATAGGCGATTTCGTTTTGTATTTTTGGGGGTTGGAAATATAAGGTATTTTATTGCAACTGCGTTTTGAAAAATAAATATATTCATAGTTTTTCTACAAAAAGTCATCGAATACCTTTTTGTGATTTTTGAATAAAAAATATCGGCTGCATCATTAAAAACCCAGCCGATTGATTTTTTACTTTTTTATATTACAGATATGCTATCTTATCAATCTTCGTCCTGTACGACGTCCGCATTAGCCGCAGTCTTGGCAATGGATTTCATACCCGTCTTGCAAGCGTCTTTGGAAAGATATCCGTCGTTGGGAGTGCATACGACCTGACCGTTGGAAGCCAAAAGTCTAAACCTATATTCTCCTCTAGCGTCTTGGAAAATGACCCATTTCGGACATTTTTGCTCTACGACTTTGACAAGCGTCTGATCTTCGATAGGCGCAGTCTCGGCATTCTTTATAACGCTGTTGATGCCTGTCTTCAATGCGCTGAGAGACGCATAAGTGCCTCCGTTGGTCGCAATGACTTTATGATTTGACGCATAAAGCTTGTATACGTAATTGCCTTTATCCGTCTTTCTGTAGACGAATCTTCCTCTTCTCTGATTATCTTCCATTTCCTCTGCCTCCAAATCTATTTTACGAAATACTTTTTGTATTTTCGCAGCTTGCTGTCAAACGTACATTTTTGTGATCGATGAATTTCGTTTTGTAAATGCATCATCTCTTTTTGTAACGAAAGAAGCAAACTTCTATACTCAATTGCTTTAAGTTTAACACAAATAATTTGCAAATTCAATGGAAATCGCAAAATTTTTGCATAAATTTTAATTATCTTACTTTTTTATATATTTATCGCCTGCCGTACAAAATTTTATATATCTTAGCGTCATTATTCGTGCCGTTAATACTCAATTGCCTTATAATAAAAATGCTCCTAAAAATCACCGTCACTCTTTGCAATCGCAAATTGTATTTACAAATATCAAAAAATATTTTGACAAGCCTCAAAATATATGCTATTATACTTTATGCGATAACAAATTATAAATTTACTTTGGAGAAATACCCAAGAGGCCGAAGGGGCTCCCCTGCTAAGGGAGTAGTACGTGAAAGCGTAGCGAGGGTTCAAATCCCTCTTTCTCCGCCATTGGTAAATAAAACGAACCCCCGTGAAATGGAGTTCGTTTTATTTTTTGCCAGAGATTATTTTGGACTGCTTGTTAAAGCAAAAATCGTATCTCCAATATCAACTTTTTGGATTTTTTATATTGGTTGCATACTCAAAACTAGTTCTTAAAACATCAAGCCATTCTTGTGTAGTCATCTCTTTTCCTCTTGAACAAAATATTATGGCGCAAGAAATGCCAGTTATTGCTACAACGGCAACAACCACTAATATGACTATTTTGCGTTTACATACTTTCATCATTTTATCTTACGTCCCGATTTCTTTTTTTATTTCTCATCGCCTGGCTTAAAATAGGGAAACTGAATATTAGGTTGACGTTGTTCAACTCCTTCTTATTTTTTCTTTTCTCTTTCATTTTCTCTATATATTTCCCTATTTGCGGCCACAAAATGCAGGAACAAACGATAGATCAAAATACTTTCCTTCACCCACCCTTAAATGTTGATCACACAAAATGTCAATTTCTTGATCGCATATATTTACCATACGGTAACAGTCGCTTTTTAATCGCAGTAAATACACCCGTGCGAACAGCCGCGATATATATTCATTCCGTTCCTTGCGGACAAAATTGTCTTTGCCTTGACGTAATGCACTTTTATCCTCCCGTACTTTTACTACATTTTATCACGGGAGTTAAATCTAAATCAACCGCATTCAAATAAACATATAAACTTAAAGCGACTACATTTTCCCGCGTGTAAATTTGACGGCGATCTTAAACGATTCGATCGCATAATTCAAAAACTCCGCGCGCGTCATATCGTACTCCTCGATCAGTTCTTCGATTTTGCTGTCAAGTTGTCTTGGAACTACCGCCGCCCACAGCGTATTCTCGCGGGTAAATTTATCCGCGGCCTCATTGTTGGTTTTTTTCATACTCATTCCTCTTTTGTTGTATTAATATATTTGATATTTTAATCTAAAGGATAAAATTGGCGACCGTCTTTCGCCGATTTATGGGTGGATTTATACGAAAAGACAGTCGCCGACGCAAGTTACGCATATGACAATATAATTTAATAATCTACAAAATTCGCCGCGCACATTGCTTTTTGTAATTATATTTTACCATTATATTCGACTGCATACCAGCAATTGGAGTTAACATAGACGTGTCGACAAGTTAACATATCAAAGCATTATGATGTTAACATACTTAACAAAGAGCAGGTTTTTAAACGAAATGTTAACTTTATGCCTCAAAAAACGTAACAAATGTAACATCGCATAAATATTCGGGATATAATAACCGCATTTATCGTCGCGTCAAATAATTGATTAGCGCCGATTTTTATGGTAATATTGATAGGACAATAGGCTTAAGAGAGATAAAATGAACGAATCTACCGAGCAACTCGCAACGGGTAAAATACTTCCCCTTATATTCAAACTCACTGTTCCCGCAGTGATAGCTCAGCTGATCACATTTTTGTATAACATAGTAGATAGGATGTTTGTCGCAAAAATAGGCGAATCGGGTATGGACGCGCTTGCGGCTTTGGGAATAGTATTGCCTATTACGCTGATCATACAGGCTTTTGCAAATCTGATAGGACTAGGCGGTTCTCCGCGCGCAAGCATCAAATTGGGCGAAGACGACAAAGCGGAAGCCGACAAGATATTCAACACCTCTTTTGTACTTCTTCTCGCAGTAGGTATCGCCGTCAGCGCAATCACATATCTGTTTGCAAGACCGATAATAATACTTTTCGGCTGTCCTTCGACAGCGGTTGACTTTGCCGTATCTTATCTCAAGATATATTCTCTCGGCACGGTTTTCGTAATGTTGGCGCAGGGGCTGAATCCGTTTATAACCGCGCAGGGTTTTTCTATGACGGCGATGATGTCCGTACTGATCGGCGCGCTGATAAACATTGCGCTCGATCCGCTGTTTATATTCGCATTCGATATGGGAGTAAAGGGCGCAAGCCTAGCCACCGTCATATCGCAGTCGATATCCTTTGTATGGATAATAGTATTTTTCTTTTCCAAAAAAAGTATTTTCAAACTGCGCTTCAAATATATGAAATTGAACGTAAGACGCATATTCGCAATACTGTCGCTGGGAATGACACCTTTTATTATGACTATCACCGAATGCGCTATTCAGATAGTATTCAATATAAATCTAAACGTATCCACGGGCGGAGATAAAGACTACACCGCCGCGTTGACGATAATGCTCAGCGCGCTTCAGCTCATATCGCTTCCGCTCAACGGACTCGGCTACGGAATGCAGCCTTTCGTAAGTTACAACTACGGCAAAGGCGACGCAGAGAGATTGAAAAAGGGAATAAGTTACGTGACCTTGATAGCGTTTATCTTTGCCGCGATAATATGGTCTCTGTCAATGGCGGCGCCGCAAATATACGCTCGCCTGTTCTCCGCCAGCGACAGCGTGCTGATAATAGTCAAAAAATATACTCCCCTGTTTCTGATGGGATCGATAATGTTTTTTGTTCAAATGACTTTGCAAAACATCAACGTAGCCCTCGGACAGGGATTATGCGCGTTGATACTCGCAGTGTTGAGAAAAGTGATAATACTCATACCGCTCTGCTTTGCGCTGACGCATTATATGGGATTTAAGGGAGTGTATATGTCGAAAGGAATAGCCGACTTTGCGGCAGGGATAATCACTGCAATCGTCATCTTCATCACCTTCCCCAAGGTCTTTAAAAAACGTGCAAATGCCGTAATGACTTCGCGTAGCGATACTCACGATCCCGAAGACGGTATATCCGACGCTCAATAAAAACCGTATAAAAATCTCCCTTTGGCAGGGAGATTTTCATTTTTATCAATTTATGCTTGCCACTGAACGTTGTTGCGTATGGCGACCGTTCCGTTATCGCCGAGTTCTATGATGGTCGCTCCGTACGAAGTCGCGTCATTCCAATATCGCGGCGATTTGCCCGTCTTTAATCCGTAAGTATATCTTATGTTTTCATAATATATATTTCCGTTGCTCTCGTGGTCGTGTCCGCAGAAAACGTGCGTAAGTCCTACGGCTTTTGCCCTGTCGATAAATCCGGTATTGATAGGCGCAACGCACGGCAGATAAGCAAAGTGTCCGAATCCGAGATCTAGCGGCACCGTATAATTTCCGTCTTCGTCTTTTTGACAGTACTTCTCAACGGCTTCTCTCATTTCAGGCATTGCAGTATGCGAAAATACCATCGATTCCACTGTCTTGCCTTGATAAGCCGCGATCTCCCGAGCGGTCTTCTCATACCATGCGATCTGCTCCTCGCCTACGTAAACCTCTCTTTTGCTGCCGTCGGGATATTTGTGATAACGTCCGTTGTCAAGGAAAAACAGCGTCTTGACAATATCGCCGCTCTCGACTATATTCAAAGCGTAATTGCCCATACCGTACATATTCTCGGGACCGCGCTCGAAAAGACAGTATTCCGCCTGTTCGTATCTGTCGGATTGCCACTCGAGCGACGCAACGCCTTCAGTATCGTGATTGCCGTATACAGGAGCCCAAGGTATCTTGTACGACTCCATTTTCTTTATCATTTTTTTAAGAAGCGACTTGGTCGTCAATCCCGACACGTTGTCTCCCGGCAATATTATAAGATCGGGATTTTCATCTTGAACGAGATCGTCCATCATCTCGAATACTTTTTTATTATCCGAGTTATTCGACCAAAGCTGTATATCGGTAAACAGCATGATCTTAAAGTCCTTGCCCGCCTGTTTTTCCAACGCTTTGAATTGATCGTTCTCTCCGAGGTATAAAACTTTCTCGCTGTCTACCGAGCCCTGTACTCCGTTACAGCCCGCAAAGGCAAACAACGACAGCGTAGCATCAACGCGCAAGTTATAAATACCGCAATCTTTGAAAATTTCTTCATTAGGTCGCTCCTTAAATTTTATCAAAACATTACCAGCAAAAAGCCCGTCAGCACTCCCAAAAAGAGAGACAGCGCCGGAAGTTTGCTCTTCCACATAAGTATGGATTCGGGGAGAAGCTCTCCGAACACGACGTAAAGCATAGCGCCGCTGGCGAAACCGAGCGATAATACGAGCATAATATCGTTTATTCCGCCGAGCGCAAAACCGAGCAACGCTCCGAATACCGTCGGAAGTCCGCTCAACGCTGTGAGCGAAACAGCCTTTGCCTTGCCCATTCCTCCCGATATCAGAGGTACAGACACCGCCATTCCTTCGGGAATATTGTGCAGTCCAATTACTATAGCCATTATAAATCCGCTTCCCGAAAACAGATTGGCTGTAAGATTCTCTTCTATTGCGTAAGAAGCTCCGATAACCATTCCCTCGGGAAGATTGTGCAAAGCTATCGCAATCATCATTATAAGTCCCGCGACAAAGAGATTTGATTGCGATTTTTTATGCGTCTCGAAATGATCGGCATGGATCAATTCGTCCAGATCGTCCGCCGTAGACGGATGATTTGAATCTATATGTTTGACTTCTTTGTTGGTGCTTCTGTCGATAAGAAAATTAAGCAGATATACCACTCCGTAACCCACAATTACAGCGGCTACGACGACTATCGGAGTATATGACGGAAGTTGCCCCGCTCTCATCATCTCCACCGGCTCGCTCATAAGATCGAAGCACACGACCGCAAGCATTATACCCGCCGCAAAAGAGAGCAACAGACTGACGATCTTATTGCTGTCTCGGCGCAACACCGCTCCTACAAGACCGCCCAATCCCGTTCCGACTACTCCCGATATAAGCGTAATTAAGATAATTGCAAGATATTCCATTCCCTTCACTCTATATAGTTATTGCGACGCACTGCGTCAAATACCTGTGATTTTTCAATATTTCTGCTGACAAAATCAATCTGCCGCGCCTTCTACTGATATAGTATAACATAACTGAAAAATTTTTCAAGTGCCTCGGACGTTATTTATACTTTACTTGCAAATATTTGATTTTTGGATTTAATCAACTTTTAATCGTATATATATTTAACCGAATACGTAAAAACAGCCCGCTTGCTTGCGTGCCGTATCGCGACGTCAGTCGTTTGATACTTTTGAGATTTCCGAAGACGCGACTTTCTTCTTGCGCAGTCTTTTCACAGAAAGTACTATCAGCCAGACGATACCTGCCGCGATTATCGCGCCTATTGCGCAAGCTGCCGCGATTGCCTTGTCATACGTCTTCTTCATATCCTGATAACTTCCGTCGGACATTATATGCGACTTAAAGTTTTCATTTTGCCATACGCTGACTTTTCGTATAGAAAAATCCGTAGATCCGTCGGACGAGTTCTCGAAACCGCCCAACTTCTGTCCGTAGGGTCCAATTTTGTTTTCGCGTATCTCGACTGTAAGTTTGAGATATTGAGCGACTGTGGAAACTCCTCCGTCGTCGCTTGCCCATACCGGCGTTCCGTCCACGTAAAAGACGTAACGGTCGGGCGCCCAGAGCAACGAATATTTATGATATTCTCCGTCGTACAAATTCTTACCCGTGTCGGTCACGTTATCCGTCATTCTGTAATACGGCGCGTCGTATGCGTCCCAATGCAAGGCATTTCCCGTCTTCGTGGGATTTTTTGCCACAAAAGAGGACTCGTAGATATCTATCTCCGTTCCGTCACGTCCTTTGTTGCCTACCTTGCCCACCGAATAGCTTTGCAGCCAAAAAGCCGACCACATACCGCTTGCGCGCGGCACTCTGACTTCCGCCTCAAAATATCCGTACGCCTGTGCAAAAGTCTCTTTGCGCCTATCGCCGTCATAATCGGCGGTTTCTATTCCGCCCGTAAAAATACCGCTTTTTGTATTGCAGACGTCGCAGTCGTGATTTTCCGTCTTGATAGATTTTATCACTACCGCTCCCTCGCTCGCGTCGAGCGTGATCATCTTATCGCACCAATATTCCGTCTTTCTCAATCCGTGCGGCGAAGGCTTCCAAGCCGTATTGTCGTATACTTCCCGTATCGTAGAAAAACGGGAAAAATCGTCGTCCATAGTCTGCACCCAACCGTCTTCCTTTGAAAATGTAGGCATAGACAGATCGAATTTATTCTTCCGGTCTCCTCTGCACGCCGCAAGCGAGAGAGGAAGCGCGGCGCAGATCGCCGCGGTAATAATACAGATGATACGCTTGAGTTTTACCATTTTTTATCCTTTGGACAGCAACCGTTTGTCGGCCGCTTATTTATTTTCTTTTGCGACAGTCTTTTTGGATCTGCAGACGATAGCTTTCCAGTCGACGTTTATCAGAATATACGCAACTATCAATGCGACTGTCGCGCCGATCAATATTCCGTACATAGCGCCGATACTCGCCTTGTGTCCGAAAAAGTAGATATTGCAATCGACCGAGTCTTTTATCTTATCCACAACCTCGGCAGGGATACCCGAATCTATCATTTCGTCGAAAGTGCCCTCAAGGGAATGATTGCGTATAAGAGAAGTGCCGTACGTCCCCGGCAGAAACCCGAGAAAATTCTGCAACGCTTTGCCGTACTGGGATATCGGCATATACGCGCCGCATATAAATCCGTAACCCGCGCTCACGATCGTACCTACCGCCGACATCTGTCCCTGAGAGGAGAGAAAATGATTTATCAAAGCGGACATCGCCGTGCCGAACAGCGAAAGCAACAGCACGTCGAGAATTATCAAAAATACATCCGCCGCGCTGAGATACCAGCCCGTGCAAGCAAGATATATCATACCGAGTATCATAGCCGCAAAACAAATTATCAACGCGCTTACGAACGTCGCCGCATAGTACGACAGCGCGAGCAAAGATTTTTTGACTGGAGATATCAGCAGATCGCTTATCACTCCCTTTGCCTTGTCCTGAACCATTACCATATTGGACGAAAAAGCAACCGTCACGCAACATACCGCCAAAAGCGCGGAAAGAAGCTCGCCGCCGACAAATCCGTTGAGGATTTTTTCAGGCACAGTCACGCCCTCGGGGACGCTCATCGTAACGCTGTCTCTGTATACTCTGCTCAAAAACGTCACGTAGAGCACGAGAAGTATGATAGGCGTTATCAACGAAGCGAAGAACATTCCTTTGTCTTTGAAAAAAATCTTTATATTACGTTTTGTAAGCGTCAAAAACTCAATCATTCTCCCCGTCTCCCGTAAGTTTTTTGCCTGTGACGGAAAGAAATACGTCGTCCATCTTTCCCTTCACTATCTCGTAATCGTCGAATATTGCGGCATTCTTGAGTATAATATCCGTAGCCTGCTTTGTATTTGCGACGGCGATTCTGTATCCGTCGGGAAGTTTTTCGTACGGGAGCCCAAGGGATTTTACACTGTCCTCGTCCGTTCCGTAGATTGTGATGAAGTCTCCGGTATATTTGTTTTTAAGTTCCAACGGCGTGCCCTCCGCCACTATCGATCCGCTGTCGAGTATCACCACGTAATCCGCGTCGGCAGCCTCCTCCATATAGTGCGTGGTGAGAAATACCGTCATTCCTTCCTGCTTGCGAAGTTTGGCTATAACGCTCCAAAGCGTTTTTCTCGTCTGAGGATCGAGACCGGTAGTAGGCTCGTCCAATATGAGTATCTTGGGACTGTGCAAAAGCGCTCGGGCTATATCCACTCTTCTGCGCTGACCTCCCGATAGTTTGCCGACAGGTCGCCCCAACAACTGCGCCAGATCGAGTAATTCGCACAATTCGTTCAATCTGCTCTTAAAGCGGTCGCCGTAAATGCCGTAAAGCGCGGCGCGGCTCTGCAGATTATCTTTGACGGAGAGCGTAACGTCGAGAGCGCAGTTTTGGAATACAACGCCTAGATCTTTCTTTACCTCTCCGGCGTCGCCGTCGAGGTCGCATCCGTTTATATACACGGTTCCGCCGTCTTTTTTAAGTTGATTGCAAATGATCGAAATAGTCGTACTCTTACCTGCGCCGTTTACTCCCAGAAAGGCAAACAGTTCGCCTTTTCTCACGCAAAAACTCAAATCGCGTACCGCATGCACGTCTTTGAACGATTTATTTAAATTTTTTATTTCTATAATATTATCGGAATTCATATTTGACCGCCGAATAAATTTTTATAATTATATCATATGCGATTGAATAATGCAAACGCCGAATCTATCTTTATTAATCCATAGATCTATCGCAATATATCCTCGGCACTCGCTTGCCTATTCGGCATACTATCTCGTAATTTATCGTGCCTGCTATCTTTGCCAATTCTTCGGCGGTTATACTCTCTTCCCCCATACTGCCGATCAGCACCGCTTCGTCATATAAGCGCACGTCTTCGATATCCGTCACGTCGACCATAAACTGATCCATACATATCCTGCCCGCAACGGGGGCTCTTTTTCCCCGTATCAGCACGTGCGCTTTCCCCGACAGCGCTCTGGGATAGCCGTCGGCGTATCCCACGGGAAGCGTAGCTATCACGCTTTTTCTGCGCGCGACGAACTCGCCGCCGTAACTCACTCGCTCGCCTGCTTCCAAAGTCTTCAAATGTATGACGCCGGTACGCCAACTCAATACCGGCGAAAGCGGGAATTCAACGCTGTCCGACGGGTACATTCCGTATGCTATAATACCTGCGCGCACCGCGTCGTATCTATCTCCGCCGCAAAGTATAGCCGCGCTGTTGGCGGCATGAATGAGCGGCAACGTTATTCCGCGCTTATCAAGCGCCGATAAAAACTTTTCCAACCTCTCAGTCTGTATCTGAGTATAACGTCTGTCTCCGTCGTCCGCGCAAGCAAAGTGCGTAAACGCGCCGACAAGTTTGAGCCCCTTCGACTTGTATATCCTCTCTACCGTATCTTCCTGTCCTTGAACGAAACCTATCCTGCCCATTCCGGTGTCTATAGCGATATGGACGTCGACCGACGTTCCGCGCGATATGGCAAACATATCGAGAAGACGCGCGCTCTCTTGAGAAAATACCGTTGCCGCAAGTCCGTATTCTATCAATTTGCGAAAATCGCAAGGCACGGTATTGCCCAATATGACGATGGGAAGCCTTATGCCGCTCTCGCGCAACTTCGCTCCTTCGTCGGCAGTCGCTACGCCGAACAGATCGACCAGATCGGACGCCGCCTTCGCCGTCTCTTCCGCGCCGTGACCGTAAGCGTCGGCTTTGACGACAAACATCAATTTACTTCCGCCTATGAGATTTCTCACCGCTTTGAGGTTATTTCTCAAAGCCTGAATATCTATAAGACAGTATGTGCGCGGCATATCGGATCTCATACGCTGCCGTCCGTTCCCGCAATAAATTCGTCGAGCAACGCGTTCTGCAGCATTTCTACGGTAGCGCCGTCTCTGCCGCCGACGGAACGTCCGTCTATCGAACCTACGCGCAGACAGAGCGAGCCCGAACTCGTTACTATTATCTCATCGGCTTGAGTTAACTCACTCAAAGTAAACGGTCTTATCTCTACGCCTATATTCATAGCTTCGCACATAGAAATGAGATGCGCTCTCGCCACGCCGGCAAGTATATACTCGTCCGCGGGCGGAGTGATAAGTCTGCCGTCTTTTAAAATATGTATGTTGCTGTGCGCGCATTCGGTCACCCTATCTCCTCTGTGAAAAACCGCCTCGTGCGCTCCTGCGCGCTGAGCTTTCTGCGCCGCCATTACGCTGGGTATGAGATTGAGCGTCTTGATATTGCAGTGAAAAAATCTCGTATCTTCGATAGTGATAAGAGATATTTTAGAACTCATATCCACTATCTCGCACGGCTTTATGACCACCCACAGATTCGCCGTCATATCTTCGGGATAGGAATGATTGCGTATCGCGCTTCCTCTCGTCGCCTGCCAGCATATGAACAGATTGCCGCTGTCGCATTTTCTCGCAAGGTCCTTGAGAAGTTTTGCAAGGTTCTCTTTCCCGAAGTCGAGTTTTATATCCAATAGCGCCGCGCTTTTAAAAAACCTGTCGATATGTTCGTCCAGCGCGAATATATTGTAATTCCTACTGTAGGTAGCGTCGTAAACTCCGTCGCCGAAAAAACATACTCTGTCAGTCATTGGCACGCTCATTTCTTCAAGCGCTCCGTATCTTCCGTTGTAATATCCCAAATTGATCATAACCGCCTCCGTGTATTGCCGCTGTAATATTCTATTTTATCGATCGGCATAATATTATACTTGATAGGAAAAAACAACGACACAATTAATCGACGTCTCTCGGCTGAATATTAACAAAAAAAGAGGACGTCGACAACGACGCCTCTGACAAAGAAAATCATCAATATTCAATTACATATCACTCGCTGTCGGACAGCGCGCTTATATATCCCAAGACTTTGGATTGCTTCTTGACGGAAAGTTTGCGGAACTCAGTCACAAGTTCCCTCTCCTGCACGTTGAGATTTTCTCTTTCTTCGATAATTATCCGTCCGTCCTCGCTCTCTCTGCCTACGAGATAATCAACTGTGACGTTGAGAACGTCCGCGATTTTACATACGGCTTCTATGCTCGGCGAAGACGACTGCTTTCCGTACCACGACGCTATCGAAGACGCAGGAATGCCCGTGCGCTCCGAAAGTTGTTTTTGAGAAATATTGTTCTCATCCATGATTTGCCTCAGATTACCGTTAAAAACTTGCTTATCCATAAATCTTTCCCTCTATCTTAATTTATAAGATTATCGAAATTAAGTGTTGACAATTCGTAATTAAGTGTGTATAATGTAATCAGTAACAAATATTCCCGAAAAAATATAACATATACGGGCAAAATAAAAAAAGACTTCTTATCAAAATAATATAATAACAACCTTTTCAAAAAAAATCTCCTGCCGATCCGGAAGGAGATTTTTTATACGGTCAAATTGCTTTGACGTTATCTTATATTTCTATCAATCTGTATCCGCCGATAACGCGTCTTGCGCCGACGTATCCTGAGGCGCATCTTCTGCAATGCCCTCTTGCGATACATTTTCGTCGCCGCCGTCGGACTTTGCTTTGCGCGCCGCCAGTTCTGCTTTGATCTGCGAAAAACGCTCTCTGGATAAATTGGCTCTGTGAGAAAAGATCATTGATATTATAAATATAAATCCCGGAATAAGTCCAAGCACTACTCTGATCGCAAACAACGCGCTGTCAGGTTGCTGGATCACGCTGCCGTCGGTGCTTTCGATATATCCGAACGCGGCAAGCACGGCGGAGACCAATGCGATCGACACGCCGTTGGCAACTTTATACATAAACTGCGTTATTCCGTAATACGCGCCCTCTCTTCGCGTCCCGTTGACATATTCGTCCACTTCCACTACGTCCGGCAAACTTGCATAAGGCAGTATCTGTATCGCAGACATTCCGAATCCTGCGAATACGCACAAAAGTACGGTGCTCCATACCGTATCGGCAGGTACGAATATCGCAAACATAAGCACAAACGCCATATAGATACAGGCAATTGTATAAACTTTGTGTTTGTTGAATTTCTCACTAAGTTTTACCCAGACGGCCGACGATGCTATCGCGCACAGAAGCGGTATAGCGACAAACGCCATTGCCATCGCGCCTCCGCCGAAGCCGAGAGAATCGTTGATAAAAAACATAAATACCGCCATTATAATATCAAAGCCTATCATACTCAAGAGATAGCACATCATAATATTGCGAAATTCGGGAAGTTTGAAGAATTCCTTTAGCGTGACAAAAAAGCCTTTGTCGTTCTGCGCTCCGTCGTCTACTCTTTCTTTGACGTTTGCGGCGCAGAGCAGCATTATCGATATAGATATAAAAGCAAATATTCCCGCCGACAGCAAGTATGCCTTGCGCTGACTGCCGAGCAGCGAATAAAACAGACTTTCCTGTCCGTCGGCAAAAAGCGCAAACAGAGCCGCGCCCAAAATAATTCCTACGTTTGCCAGTGCGATCCTTATTCCGTTGAGCGAAGTACGCTCGTCATAGTTGTCGGTCATATTGGCGGTAATAGCGTTGTAAGGAATATAAACCACAGTCCAAGTAGTGTTGAAAAGCATATACGCAAGCGTGTAGTAGATCATTTTTCCTACCTGAGCGCCCTCTCCGAACGGAGCTATCCACAGCAGCAAAAACGCAAGTCCGTACGGCAACGCGCCGAATAGCATATAAACGCGCCTCTTGCCCCATTTGCTTTTTGTCTTATCCGAAATCCTTCCCATAAGGTAATCGGTAACGGCGTCCCAAAATTTTGCAATCAAAAATACCGCCGAAGCCAGTTCTGCCTTGAGTCCGCCCACGTTGACGAAAAAATACAGCAAATAAAAAGATATAGCCGCAAACATGATATTGGCGGACAAATCCCCCAAACCATAAAAAAACTTCTCTTTGAATTTTAATTTCATATATACCCCTAAGCGAAACCGTATACGCCGTTATTTTTATTATAACATCAATAGAGGGGATAAAACTACTATAAATCGAATTTTTTAATGCTAATTTACAATAGGTTTGTTAATTCAACAAGCCTATTTTTGTTTTATACGGGTTTTCAACCTTTCAAAAGTGGGTTTGTTGCAACAAACCCACTTTTATTTTATGGAGGTACACCATGACGGACACGGCAAAAAAAGACGCTTGCACAAAAAAGAACGTGCCGATAACGGCGCAAATCCCCGCCGATATTGACAAAACGTTGAGAGCGATCGCGGAAAATCGCGGCGATAGATATACCGTCGTTATCCGCGCCGCATGCAAAGAATACGCCGACAAATACGGCAAAATTTAAGGAGGCAAAATATGAACACCACCCAAACCACCACAAACCCGCTCGGCGCATTTGGCAAGCCGACAAAGATTATTATTTCGGGCGTTTCGCCGCAAGAATTATCGGGCGCACGGGCGGAAACGTTTTACAACTTTTATGATAAACTCGCCCCGATCGTCAAGTCGATTAAAGTATCGAGAATTGACGGAAACGTAACGGCATGCGTCGCGGTTTACACGCCCGACGAACAACGCGCACAATTACACAATATTTTCAAAATTGACGTTGAAAGTCATTGTACGCGTTGCGCGTGTATGGATTGCGATTATTTCAATCATGAGTATTTAACCGCTATCAATCGAAATTGCCCTCTTTTGGAATTAAAAGAAAAGGCACTCAACGACGGGTACGCGGGCATTTTGTTTGATTTAATTCTCGGAGGCGAATAATGAAAAAAATTTATTACATATCGTCGCGCGACGTCGCGGACGGAATTATCAAGGAAACAACCGTCATAAAAGAAACCGCAAAAACATATATCGCCAAAATCGGCGGATATGAACGCACGATCCGCAAAGGCAATCCGTCGTTCGGAACAATCGAGCAATATCACGCTTTCGAGGATTACACCGACGCCCTCGCGTGGCTAAAAGACCGCGTCGAAAAATTGATAATCGGAAACACCGATACAATTTACCGCAAAACGCTCGAAAATGAAAAATTGCGGGCGTTAAAAAAACGGATTATCGGCGACGCGATCGCGTCGGTAAATGCCGACGAAGATACGGCGGAAATCGAAAGCAAGACAAAAGCGGCGTTCGTTAAAAACTACCTTTCCCCTCTCTTGCGGGCGGCGCGTATTTGCGTCCGCGGCGCGGAATATGTCAAGGACGAAAAGACGGGCGAGGAAACCGTCGTTATCACATGCACGAACGGATACACGCGCGAAAAATGCGTAACAGCGGACTCATTGATCGCCCTTGCGCGCGATAGTATGCAAGAATTATGACGGAGGTCGATTATGAAATACATTGCGTTTTTGTCGTTCGGTAAAGACAGTATCGCACAACTTATCAAAATAAAAGAACTCGGACTCCCGCTCGACGAGGTGGTATATGTCGATATTCGATATACGCCCGAAATAAGCGGCGAACACCCGACAATGGCGGCGTGGATACCGACCGCCGAAAAGATAATCAAAGAAAAACTCGGATACACGGTCAAACACCTTTCGGCGCAATATTCGTTTAGAGAATACTTTTACCGCAAAAAACAAAAAGGCGCGCACGTCGGGGAAATTTACGGTTTCCCGTTTCAAATCGGCGCGTGGTGCAATTCGCGTCTAAAACTCGACGTCATAAAGCAATACGAAAACAGTTTGCACGACGAGATTACGGAATATATCGGGATTGCCGCGGACGAAGTCGAGCGCATGTTTTCCCTCCGCGCCCGCGCGACGGACAAATTACACAAACGATCCGTCCTTTACGAAAACGGAATAACCGAACGCGACGCGTTCGATATTTGCAAGCCGTACGACCTCGTATCCCCTATTTACGGCATAACCGATCGCGGCGGTTGTTGGTTTTGCCCGAAACAACGTATTTACTCGGTTTATCGTCTTTGGAAAGAATACCCCGAATATTTCAACGATTTGAAAATGATCGAAAAAGACAGCCGTTGCCTCATGTTAAAGACGCAATCGCTCGAAGATTTGGAAAAGCGATTTATCGGCGGATACATACCAAAACAACGGAAACCACGGGCGGCGGGCAATTTTACACCGCGCCGCGCGGCGAATACAAAAGAAGTATGTATCCCCGCATGCGCCGAGCATGAGGGATATAAAACGGTCAAAGTAAAATTACAATGGGTTTGCCCCGTTTGCGGACGTCGCCGCGGCAAAATTAGTAACGTCCGCTCGTATGACGGGAGTTTGTGTTTAGTGTGCGACGGTTGGATAAATCCTTGCGGACACGTTGACAAATACGACGCCGTACGCGACGAGGCGGCGTCGAACGGATTAAACCCGCATTATACGGAGGGCGATTTATGATAATTCCTCCCCCGAAAGACGGGTATATCCATACCCGCGCCGAAAGCGAAAAATTGACTGCACTTTGCGGAAAATCCGTTTTTATAGAATTTACCGACGGATCGGACGCGGCGGGTTTCCTACATATCGCAACCCTCGCAACGCGTACCGAGTGTTTAATATCCGATAATCGGCGGATTATCGGATATTACCTCGAAACCCCGACGTGCCGCGTTTTCTTTAAGAAATCCCACGTCAAACGCATTAAGGAGTGTTGATCTATGAACGACAAAAAGAAATGTTGTATATGCCGCAAAGAATATAGCGGATACGGGAATAATCCCGCCCCCGTTAAAGATCGCGGGTTGTGTTGCGACGCTTGCAATTTCGGAA
This sequence comes from uncultured Clostridia bacterium, assembly GCA_948471525.1. Taxonomy (GTDB): domain Bacteria; phylum Bacillota; class Clostridia; order Christensenellales; family UBA3700; genus RACS-045. Next base: position 39,595 of record CAOKSY010000001.1, read on the forward strand.
TTGTTTTGCCTTTACGCATAGCGGCACTCGCTAAACGGCAAAACGAGGAGGCGGCAAATGCAAATCGCAAAGTGTAAAAGTTGCCGTGCGCCGATTGTGTGGATAAAGACGAAAAACGGAAAAAATATGCCGTGTGACGCGGACGCGGTCGAATATCAAGAAAACTACAAAGGCAAATCGACAATCGTTACCGAGGACGGGCGCGTCCTCAAAGCGTCGATTATTACGCCGTCGAGCGGCGGGCTTGCCCCCATTATCGACGGGAAAGGTTATATCCCGCATTGGGCGACTTGCCCGCATGCGGCGCAACATAGGAGGCGCGACAATGATTAACGAGGCAATGTTTACAAGCAAAACGAACGAGTGGGCGACGCCGCAAGCGTTTTTCGACGAATTGAACAAAGAATTTGATTTTACGCTCGACCCGTGCGCCACGCCCGAAAATGCAAAATGCGCCCGATATTTTACAAAAGAAATCGACGGACTCGCGCAAAGTTGGCGCGGCGAAACCGTCTTTTGCAATCCGCCGTACGGACGCGATCTTTCAAAATGGGTTGCGAAAGCGCATGCGGAAGTCGTCGCGGGGGGGGGTACAACCGTTGTCATGCTTATTCCCGCCCGTACGGATACGGCGTATTTTCACGATTACATATACCAAAAACACGCGATACGGTTTATCCGCGGGCGGTTGCATTTCAACGAGAGCAAATCCGCCGCGCCCTTTCCGTCAATGGTTGTTGTCATGCGTCCGTCGGACGCGGACAATACGGGAGGCGCAATAATGGATAAAAAAGCGGGTTCGATTTATTACGTTTGCGACCGTAAAGCATGCGCGAATTGCGACCCCGATTGCAAACATACAAGCAAAATCGCCCACGCGAAAAACTTTACCCCCGCGGATATAAACGGCAAATATCCCGTCAAGGCGGGCGACGCGGCAATATTTATCGAGCGTATCGAAGAAATCTCCACCGCCCCCACCGACACAAAAGCAACAATTATCGGCGTTGACCTTGCGATCGGAAACGATCACACCGCGGGCGGCGGAATTTATAAACCCGCGCCCGTGCGTCAAAATGATTGCCCCATGCAATTACAAGACGGCGACGAATGGATATGCGGGAAAGTGGTATCCGACGTCCGCGTTGTTTGCCCCGAAATGTTGGATTTTAGGGCATGCGGCGACTATCCGTACAAAATGCGAAAGAAAATTTACGAAGAAATCGCCCGCGAACATGAGGCGAAAAAATGAAAATCGGACTTTATGACGTGGACTCGCACAATTTCCCGAATTTGGCTTTAATGAAAATATCCGCGTACCATAAAGAACTCGGCGACGACGTGGAATTTGTACTCCCTTTATGCCGATACGATCGGATATATGCAAGTAAAGTTTTCGGCGACGAATACACGACCGCGGAGGCGGCGGCTTACTTACAAAGCGACGATATACGTTTCGGCGGTACGGGTTTCGCAATCAAAATCAAGGACGGAAAGGAAGTTTACGAAAAAAGCGCGGACGCGGATTTGCCGCCCGAAATCGAGCATATTTACCCCGATTATTCGTTATACCCGAATTTAACGAAAAACACGGCGTACGGGTTTTTGACGAGGGGTTGCCCGAATAATTGCGGTTTTTGCATAGTGAGCAAAAAAGAGGGTTTGCAATCCCGCAAGGTGGCGGATTTGTCGGAATTTTGGCGAGGGCAAAAGCGCATTAAACTTTTGGACGCAAATATCCTCGCATGCCGCGATCGCGTCGAATTATTGCGACAGTTGCGCGACAGCGGCGCGACGGTGGATTTTACGCAAGGACTTGACGCGCGGTTTGTTACCGAAGAAATCGCCGTCATGCTAAACGATATAAAAGCCGAACGATTGCATTTTGCTTTCGACTTTATGAAAAACGAAAAAGCAATCGTCCGCGGACTCCAAACGTTTAGAAAGGTATGCACGAAACACAAAAGCAAATTGGTTGTGTACATGCTTACAAACTACGATACGACGATTGAGGAGGATTTATACCGCGTCAAAATGATTGACGAAAGCGGATTTATTCCCGACGTTCGGATATACCGCAAACCCACCGCCCCGCGGGTCGTCAAAGACTTGCAACGTTGGTGCAATAATCGGATTATACACGGGTCGTGCGATTTTATGGACTACATACCGCGCGCGGACGGTCGCACAATCCGACAACTATATTTCGGAGGGAAATAATGACGATCGAAAGAAACCGCGTTTATAACATGGATTGCCTCGACGGTTTGCGGGCTATGGCACGGGGGGGGGTACTCGTTGATTGCGTCATAACCGACCCGCCGTATCTTATCGAATACAAGACGCGGCGGCGGAACGACAAAGATCATAAGTTTTGCAAGGCAATTCAAAACGACGACAACCCGCAACTCATTATCGACGTGATCCCGCTTTTGTACGACGTCATGAAAGATAACTCCCCTCTTTACATGTTTTGCGGTAGCGATAAAGTCGATTTTTTCAAAGCGGAAATCGAAAAATACTTTACCGTAAAAAATCTTATCGTGTGGGATAAAGGCAATCACACCGCGGGCGATTTGGAGGCGCAATACGGAAAACGATACGAATTTATCATATACGCAAACAAAGGGCGCGCCCCTTTCAATCCCGACGTGCCACGATACGAGGATATATGGAAATTCAACAAAGTATCGGGCAAGACGCAAATACACCAAAACCAAAAGCCGACCGACCTATTATCACGAATTATTTTGCAACATACCCGCGAGGGTAATTTGATACTCGACCCGTTCGGCGGCAGTTGCGCGACGGCGGTTGCGGCGTATCGGTTACAACGCGATTATATCTTATTCGAGATCGACCCCGACGAATACGCGACGGGTACGCAATGGCTCGACGCGGTACGGTCGCAAATATCAATATTCGATTTAATTTAAGGAGGTGCAACATGCACGACAACAACCAAACCAAACAACCCGAAACCCCGACGTACGGAGAGATTATCAAAGGTAAATTTTTCATGCGTCAACACGTCGGAAACGCGACCGCGCCCGACGGGAAAGAATTTGAAATCGCTACAACGTTAAACGGTGCGCCGCTTATCGTTTACGGCGACAAGGCGTTTTCCTTGCCGTGGGAGCATATTTGCAACATGGCGGCGGACGCGGGTTTATTCAAGGAGGATTGACTATGCCGAAAATAAAATACAAAGATATAAATTTCCGTGATCGGTCGCTCGATCTTATAAATTGGGTAAACGAAATCGTGGAAACGTACTCGGATCAAGGGTACAATTTGACGCTCCGACAATTATATTATCAATTCGTCGCGCGCGATATTATCCCGAACAATCAAAAGCAATACGACAACCTCGGCGAACTCGTCAATAACGCCCGCCTTGCGGGGTTGGTTGATTGGTACGCGATCGAAGATCGTACCCGCAACGTCCGCAATACTTTTCATTGGCAAAACCCCTCCTCGCTTTTACAAAACGCGGCGCAACAATTCAATATCAACAAATGGGAAAATCAACCGACCTATGTTGAAGTGTGGGTCGAAAAAGACGCGCTCGTCGAAGTTGTCGGAAAACCCGCGGAGGCGTACGACGTACCGTATTTTTCATGTCGCGGTTATGTATCGCAATCGGAAATGTGGGCGGCGGCACGTCGCATTGAAAGAAAATTGAACGAACACGAAAGGGCGGTCATTATCCACCTCGGCGACCACGATCCGAGCGGTAAAGATATGACGCGCGATATTGAAGAACGTATCCAAACGTTTTTGATTAACGACGGATATTTCGGCGAGTGTTTTTCGATAAACCGTATCGCCCTCAACATGGATCAAATCGAAAGATACAATCCACCGCCCAACCCCGCAAAACTTACCGACAGCCGTTGCGGGAAATACATACGCGAATACGGTTACGAAAGTTGGGAACTTGACGCGTTAGAGCCGTCCGTCCTCGATAATCTTATATCGGAAACTATTTTGTGTTACCTCGACAAGGATTTATATGACACTATGGCGCGCAAGGAAGAAAAAATCAAAACCGAATTGTCGGCGTACGCCCGCGCTTTCCGCACGGATTAAAGGAGGCGGCGGATATGGCGCGCAAAAAGAAACCGAAACCCGCGGCAAAACCGCAACCCGATTATTGCTTGACGTGCCGTGTACCCGTCGGCAAATGTAAAGGAAATTGCGCAAAGCAACAACAAAAAATTAACGGAGGTAAATAAACCATGAAAAACAACCCACTCAACGGATACCAACCCGACGACGAACTCGTCGCCGTTGCGGACGCACAAGAACACGAAATCGAACACGTACAAAAACCCGCCGCAAATGCGGCACAATCGCCCGAAACGGACGCGGCAACCGTTGACCCCGACACGGGCGAAATTATCGACACGACCGACGGGGCGGCGGCACATGACGACGATACCGACGCCGCCGAACGCCCGATCCATTATCCGACGTGCCGTTTTTGCGGTAAACAAACAATCCCCGTCGCGCCGTACAAATCCGACGCGGACGCGGACGAGGCGGCAACCCTCAAATGCGATTGTTTCGACGCGCGACGGTATCAAGACGAAGTCGAACGTAAAAGAAAGCGCGACGAAAATATTAAAAAATTGCGTCAGCGTCTTTGCGATTTTTCCGACTACACCGCGGCGCGCAATATGGAACTCGCGGGCGAATTGTACGACTTTTTGTTAAACGTCGGCATAAACGTCCTCGACGCAAATATCGCGGGCGCAACAATCAAAGTCGGACGGTTTACCGTCAAATTTTCCGTCGGTAACAAATCCGCGCTTTCGATCGCCTTTACCTATTCGGACGGCGCAAAATTGGAGGTGTAACATGGCGCGTTTGGAAAAAGAAAAATGCGACCAACTCGTCGAATTGTGCGACAAGTATTTATCGGGAATATCGTTTGTTGAAAAATTGCGCGCCGCATGCGGCGGTACGTGCTATTGCTCCGCCGTCCTTGATCGGGCGGAAATTCACGAAAAGATTTGCGAAATACTCGGAAAGGAACACTCCGACCGCGCAATCCTTGAAATTACAAATAACCTCGATAAACATATCGGATTTGATATTGACGCGGATTATAACTCTGTCGATATACGCGAACTTGCGATCAAATTAACCAAAAAATTATTGGAGGTATCATTATGACCGACCGAACGATACGCGCGAAAATCATTGATATTTTGCAAACCGACGATTGCGGGCATAAATGCTCGAAATGCCTCACTCGGAAAATATACGGCACTTGCGAAACGTACAACGAAAACCGCCGCAAGGCGCGCCGCATTATGTCGCTATTCAAAAAGCGCGACGGATCTACGGAGGCGAAAAAATGCAAAAGCAAATAGAAAAAATAATCCACCCCGAAAAGGCAAAGCGAAACCCGTATCAAAAAATTGTTGCCGTCGATTTTGACGGTACGTTATGTAAAGACGCTTACCCCGCAATCGGCGATCCGCTCCCCTATTCTATACATTATATAAAGGAACTTGCAAAAGACGGTGCAATCCTCATTTTGCACACTTGCCGAAATGGCGCACTTTTGGGCGCGGCGGTCGAATGGTGCAACGATCGCGGGATCGTGTTTGACTACATAAACGAAAACGTACCCGAAAACGTCGAGCGTTACGGTGGCGATACCCGCAAAATATACGCGGATATTTACGTCGATACAAACTCCGTCAATCCGCGCCGCACTTTCGGGATCGGCGAATTTGACGAGAATATCGGAATTTTCGCCGTCGCCGACGAAATGGCGCGCCTCGAACTATGTCAAATAAAATGCCTTTGCCCCGAATTGCGGGCGGCGGGTAAATGTTGCGATTGCGACGTATTCTTTGCCTTGCGGCAATATCACGCCTTACGGGTTGCGGAGGCGGCGGAAAAAGAAAAGCCGACCGATACGGCGGCGGGAGGTGCATAATGTCGGAATACAAAAGACTCATGTTGAAACGCGGCGTCATGCAAAAAGACGTCGCCGAAAGCGTCCGACGGGTTGATCCGCGCGTTGACACGGCTTTAATGAGTAAATTCGTCAATGACGTTTGTTTACCGACGCCGCCCGTCCTTAACGCTATTTGTAAAACGCTATCGTGCGCGCCGCTCGATATTTACGACCCGCGCGAAATCGCCCTCGCCCCTCCGTCCGCCACGGCGGCGGAAACGCCCGCAACGGGTGGCGGGCAAGCCGTATCGACAGATACGCTACGGTCGCGTGAACGCCGCGCAAAAAACGACTTTTACAATCTTACCGTCGAAATTCCGCGCGACGTTGCCGAGCGCGTATTCTCGCCCGACGCGTTGCGAAACTTGGGATATTTAAGCAAGTCGGATTTTGTACGTCAAGCGGTGGCGGCACTCGACGCGAAGTTATCCACAATCACGGCAAAAGAAAAAGCCGCCGACGCGGGAACGTCGGACGGCAAAGTCGATTGATCGCCGCCGAACGGCGACAACACTGTTAAAGACAAAGGATTGGGCGGTCGAAATTGGCACTTCCAACCGCCCGCAAAGTTTGACGCAAAATGCAGTCAACCCAAACCGATATTATTATACCATGTCGGAGGTGCATTGTCAACACTTTGCAACGGTCGCGCGGTGCTTTTAGCGTCCTCGTAATGAAGTATTATCATTTCAACGAGAATACGAGCGGATATTAAGTTTTGTGTTTTATTCCTCGTCGCCTTGACCCGTTAAAATCACACCGACAAATAGAGTCAAACGCCGCGAATTTTTCGCAAGAAAAATTTTTGCGTTAGCAAACGTTTGACTCGTATATTTGGCGAGTGTGATAGGGTCAATCAAGGCGGACGGGGTAAAACGCAAAACGTTATTGACGCAAAGAGAAAAGCAACGTCCACCGCCCCGCTCGGCTATTTAGTGAACGCAATCACAAGGGTGCGCCCCGTGTTGTATTCCTTTGAGCCTTGCGGGGGTGCGGGGGCAAGACCCCCGCGTCAATCCTTTGTCTTTACTTTCCACTATCAAAAACGGAGGTAAACAATGGCAAAACGCTTTTACACACTCAATCCGAACGATTACGACTTCGACGATATTTTCAACGAGGACGAAATCACGGACGAAGAACGCGACGCCCGCTTGCAGTCTTTGAGCGATCCGCATATCGTACGATACCGTACAAAGACGATTAAAAGCGGCGACGTCCTCGAAGTGGAAATCTATCCGATATGGGATACCCACACGTCAACCACACGGGCAAGGAGGGAAAAGACAAGCCGAGAGGCGCAAAAACGATTAAACCACAAAAACGCAACAAAAAACCTCGTTCGTCTTATCAATACGAATTTTACGGACGCCGACTTTTGGGGAACGTTTACGTACGAAACCCGCCGACTCCCGAAATCGCTTGCGGACGCACAAAAGGAAATGCAAAAATTCGTCCGACGGTTGAAATACTATGCGGAACGCCACCACTTCCCGCCCCTCAAATACGTTTACGTTACCGAATACGAAAACGACGAGAAGAAAGGCAAAATCCGCGTACACCACCATATCGTTACAAACTTTCCAAACCGCGACGTCATGGAGGATTTATGGCGAAACGGCGGACGAAATCAAACGCGCCGATTGCGGGCGGACGATAGCGCGTACGAGGGTTTATCGCGGTATATCATGAAAGACCCGAAAGGCGCAAAACGTTATGTCGCGTCAAAGAATTTGCAAAAGCCGCAAATCACGATCGCGGATCACAAATTCACGCGGCGCAAGGTCAATCGCCTTTACAGCGGCGAAACGGACGCCCGCGCGACGTTCGAGAAAATGTACAAGGGATACCGCATGACGGATATTTACGGCAAAACAAGCGATTACGTATCGGGCGCGTACCTATACGTGAAAATGCACAAAAAACGGAGGGAATAAAACCGAATGAAAAACACCACTACCACCACGGCGGCGGCAATCGCCCCGATATTGCAAAGTTACATAAATATTTGCGGGATTACGCAATACGTCGAGGCATGCGCGGGCGATTTCGACGTTATCGAAAAAATCAAATGTGATTATCGACTTTGCAATTTTCCCGCAAACGTGATCCCGTACGACAACGAACGACGCGTCCGCCGATTTCTTTTGTCGTCCGCCGATTTTTCCGATTTGCACTTGCCCGAACGATCGCGCGTTTTGGTATATTGCGACAAAATAACAATCGTAAACCATGCGCGAAACCACCACTCGATATTTGCGCTTGCGGGTTGCGTCGATTGGTGCAAACGACAAGCGGCGGCGGGTCATATCGTCGCGGTGCTTGATTATTTCGCGCCCGCCGATACCGATTGCGTTTGCGTATGGCAATCCGCGCCCGACAAACTCGGACGCACAAAAAAATTATTTATTTTTGGAGGTGGCAATCATGCCGAGAATACACGAAGTTAAAATTTTACCCGAATATTTCGACGCGGTCGAAAAAGGCGTCAAAACATGGGAATATCGTTTTAACGACCGCAATTATACCGTGGGCGACGTTTTAATCCTCCGCGAATGGAAAGACGGCAGTTATACGCCGCGCCGTATAACGGTCAAAATAACGTACATTTTGAGCGATTTTCCCTCCTTGCCCGACGGTTGGGTTATTATGTCAATCAAAAAATTACAAGGAGGCAAAATCAAATGTTGAAAAAGATACTTTCCGCGATTTACATAATCGGCGTACTCATTTTTGCGATTTGCATACCGCTTTCGGCGATATTCGTTGTTTGTAAACTTTGCGCGGCGACTCCCCTTTCGTGGATCGCATGTTGCGCCCCGCTTTTGGCGGCGTTGGCGTATTCGCCGATATGGATAATCGCAAAAATAACGCTCGACGCGGGCGAACGCTAAAACGGCAAAAGGAGGCTTTTTATGAAACAAAAAAAATTGCCGCCCGTTTTGGACGTTGCTTGCGGCGGTAAAATGTTTTACTTTGATAAATCCGACCCGCGCGTTTTGTTTTGTGATAACCGCGAAATTAAAACGACACTATGCGACGGCCGAAAATTCGAGGTAAACCCCGACGTAGTCGCGGACTTTACAAAAATACCGTTTTCGGCCGAAACGTTTAATCTCGTCGTATTCGATCCGCCACACCTTACGGCAAGCAAAAACGGAAATCCGCCGACGGGTTGGCAGTTTATAAAATACGGCGCGCTCGGTAAAGATTGGCGCGAAATATTACACGCGGGTTTTTGCGAGTGTTTTCGCGTTTTGAAATTTGGAGGTACTTTAATTTTCAAATGGAACGAAACGGATATTACCGTCGGGGAAATCTTAAAATTAACCCCGCAAAAACCTATTTTCGGGCATAGGTGCGGAAAACAAAATAAAACACATTGGCTCGTATTTATAAAAACCGAAACGGAGGAAAAATAATGCCGAAACAATCCCGAAACGCCGCAAATTCGGACGCGGCAAAAAAGACCGTCAAAAAAGCGGCAAAAAAGCCGCCCGCAAAAAAGACCGTCAAAAAGGCGGACGCGTCGGCGGATACAGCCGAAAAAAGCAAAAGAGGCGCAAAATCGCAATATGCAAATAGGGTATTACCCTATTTGGCGGAAATTGAGCGATATGTGCATTACGGCGTTACCGAGGGCGATATATGCGATTTTTACAGCGTCGGCAAAACACAATGGGCGGAATACAAAAAGAAATATCCCGAATTAACCGAAACGCTTTTACGCGCGAGGGCGGCGCAAAAAAAAGACCTACTCGACAACGCTTTCCGTATCGCTATCGGATACGAATACGAGGAAGAATATACCGAGGAAATCAAGGATAAAGACGGTAACGTCGTCGGCAGTAAAACCCGCCGACAAAAGAAATATGCGAAACCCGACGCGGGTATGTTGCAATTCCTTTTGATAAACCGTTTCACGGCGGAATATGCCCGCGATCCGCAAATGGTAGAACTCCGCAAAAAGGCGTTGGAACTTGCCGAACAAGGCAAAATCCCGCCCGACGGTTGGGAGGGTTTGTGATATGGCACTCGACCCGATACACGCGTTTTATTGCCGTAAAGACTACTTGCAACTCGCGCAATCGTGCAAGACGGCAAGCGGCGGCGTATGCGCCCGTTGCGGCGGTATATTCGATATAAACGAATTGCGACCACACCACAAAATCGAATTGACGCTCGATAATATCGACGACGTAAATATCACGCTAAACCCCGACAATATCGAGGTTTTATGTCATACTTGCCACAATGCGGCGCATGCGCGATTTGGTAACGCAATCGAACAAAAACACGTGTATATCGTCCACGGATCGCCACTTGCGGGCAAAACAACGTACGTCCGCGACGTCGCCACGCGTAACGATATAATCGTCGATTTAGACCGTATCCACGCCGCGATATGCATATGCGGGCAATACGACAAGCCCGACGCAACAAAGCGCGTCGCGTTCGGTATCCGCGATTATATCCTCGAAGAAATACGCACGGCAACACCGCGTCGCAAGTGGCAAAACGCGTATATTATCGGCACGTATCCGTCGCGTTTCGACCGCGACGAAATGGTACAGCGATACGGGGCGGAACTCATACACATTGACACACCGAAAGACGAATGTATCAAGCGGGCATACGAAACCGTACCGAGCGGCGCGCGGCGCGACGCCGTTATCGGTTGGATCGAGGCGTATTGGCAAAGGTATTCGGAATAAAAAATATTTTTATATCCCCCCACCCCTCGCCGACTTTTCGGAACGCCGAAAGACTCCAAGCCGCGGGCATTTAGAACACACACCGAAAATTTGACTTTTTTTGCGAAAAGTTTTGCAATTTTTGAGGAGGTATTATGGCAAAAGGAAAACAAACGGTCAAGAAAGACAAAACAACAATCGCAAATGCGGAATACGACCGCCTCGTCAAACTTTTTACAACCGCGGGCGTCGATAAAATCAAACTTGATATTTTCGACAAACTGATCCGCAAAGTGGCGACAACTTTTGCGCGTTTGGAAGTTATAGAGGATTTGCCGACGATTATATACAATCCCGCAAACCCGACCGTGCAAAAGGAAACGGCGGCGGGGAAATCGTACGTCAAATACATGGCGCAATATACGTCATGTATGCAAAAACTCTCAAAAGAACTACTCGGCGGATTGCAAGACGACGACGGCGACGATTTGAAAGACTATGAATAACGACGAAATGACAGCGGCAAACGCCGCCGAGTGGGAACTCGTAAACCCCGATATAAACCCGCTTACGGGTTGGCAAACATTAAACGAGGACGTCGGCGGGCGTCATAGTTACTTGATCGAATATTACAAGCGTTGTCGCGCGGGCGAAATTGTTATCGGGCGCGAATTAAAAACCACGCTTGAAAATTTGATACAAGATATTTTTTGCCGTTCGGACGTGTACCACTTCGATTTGACGGAGGCGCATAAACGGATACGGTTTATCGAACGCGAAATCAAGCATTTCGAGAGTCCGTTCGCGGGCAAGCCGTTTATTTTGGCGATCAATCAAAAAGCGATCGCCGAGGCGATTTTCGGTTTTTACGTTTACGACCCCGAAACGTCGGACGGCGGGCGTTGGGTGCGCCGATTTCAAGAAATATTTTTGCTCGTCGCCCGTAAAAACGGCAAGACGCCGTTTGTTGCGGCGTTGGTTTTGGCGGAGTGGTTTTGCGGCGACGCGGGGCAAAAAGTTATGTGCGCGTCAAACGACTACGATCAAGCGGGTTTGATATTCGATTGCATTAACTCGTTTCGTGAGGAGTCGCGGGCGGTATCGAAAGTTACGCATAAAAATATCAAGGGTATATTTTTCGGCAATCCGAAACAGCGCAAAAAGACGGGTAAATTTTCCGCGCAAAACAAAGGCGCGATCAAAAAAATGTCGGCAAAGTCGGGCGCAAAAGAGGGTCGAAATTTGAAACTCGTTATTGTGGACGAAGTCCACGAAATGAAAGACTCCTCAACCGTCCTCCCCTTGCAAACGTCGGTATCCACGCAAGACGAGCCGTTGTATTTTGAAATCACGACCGAGGGTATCGTCCGCGACGGATACCTCGACGACCGTTTATCGAAAGCGCGTAAAGCATTAAAGGGCGAGTCCGATACGGACGCGTCGCGGTGGTTGATTTGGTTATACACACAAGACTCGGAGGCGGAAATTTGGAACGATCCGAGCAGTTGGACGAAGTCAAACCCGCTTTTAGGCGTCGCAAAAAAACGCTCGTATTTACAAGCGAAAGTCGAAACCGCGCGGCACAGTGGTACGGATCGCGCCTTTATCCTTGCGAAAGATTTTAATATCAAACAACTTTCGTCTAATGCGTGGTTAGAGGAAAAATATATCGTTTGCGACGCCACTTTTGACCTCGCCGATTTTTCGGGTTGTTGGTGTATATGCGGCGTCGATTTGGCGGAAACGAACGATCTTTGCGCGTGTACGTTTTTATTTTTGAAACCGAACGACCCCGTCAAATACATGCACACAATGTATTTTGTAACGGAGGTTAAAGCGGGCGACGGGCAATCGACCGACTCCCCCACCAACCCCGAAAAAAAAGATTATCGGCAATGGGCGGCGGAGGGTTTATGCCGTATCGTAAACGACAACGTGATCGACGACGCGATCGTCGCCGAGTATATTTGGGAAATATATACGAAATTCGGTATCCGCCCGTTTGTTGTCGGTTATGACGAGTGGCATGCGCGCGATTTTGCAAAGCGCATAGCAAAAAATTTCGGGCAAAACGTACCCGTCAAAATCCGCATGACGCCCGAAACGTTAAACGTACCGACCCGCCATATCGAGGAGGATTTGCGGGCGCGTTTGATAAACTACCAAAACAACGCAATTTGTCGGTGGAATTTCCGCAATACGGCGATACGATACGATCGAAACGGTTTCGTAATGCCGACAAAGATTGTCGGATATATCGGCAATAAAATTGACGGTACAATGTCGAAAACGATTGCGTACGCCGCGTTGCGCGGTTGCAAATCCGCTTTTATGGCGAAAATCGGAGGTTGACGCATGCACGAACAAAACAAGCCGCAAAAACCGCACAATAACCCGTACGGGCGCGAAATCCGTTGTCCGATACATAAACGATTGATCGGGCGTTACGACGCCCGCCACGGCGTAACAAATACGACGTTTTTTTGCCCGCAATGCGGGAAAGAATACACGTTTACGATTGCCGCCGAAAAATTTTGACGTAAAAATCGGCGAAACGGTTGACATTGTACCCCGTTTTGAGTACAATAAAAGCAAATTAAATATTCGTATCGCCACCGCGTCGCGGTGTGTGCGTCGCAATTTTGATAATTGCCGCCCCGTTTGGGCGTGTACGCCGTCGGTATTAGTGATTGTATCCACCGCGTCGCGGTGTGTGCGCCACTTTTGAAACAACAAAAGCAAGTGCGCCGATATTAACGAGTATTACTCTCGTTTCTATCGGCGCACTTTTTATTTTCCGAAAAGGAGGTCAACGTCGATTTGGGAACTACAAAAAACGCAATTCACAATTTGCTCGGTTGGGATCGCGTGGGAAATAGACACAGTCAAATTGTAAACGCAAACAACGTATTATTTTCCTCGTTCGGTACGGAAATTACGGCGTCGGAAATCGTTAAAACGGCAATCCACCGCGTCGCCGAGGAAATATCGAAATGCTCGTTAAAATCAGTCGTCGAAAAAAACGATCCGCGACGCGTTACGGTTTGCGACGACAGTATAAACGCCGTATTTTCGGGGCGCGTAAACAAACTTTGCGGCTTGAAAGATTTTTTATATAAAATCGTTTACTTGCTACTCGTCAATCGGAATTGTTTTATTTATTGGGCGTACGACGAAGTACCGATCAAAGGAACGGACAAAGTGCGCCGCGTTACGCGCGGATTTTACCCGATCGAAAGCGCAAACGTCCGCCTCTATTACCTTGACGGGGAATTGCGGACGGAATTATCGACGACCGCGGGCGGCGGCATTGTGCTTGATTTGCCCTATTCGGATTTAATCCACATACGAAACGGATACGGCGCAAACGCTTTCCTTGGCGGAAACGCAAGCGGGCGCGCAGATTTCCGCGAAATACTCGGCAATTTGCAAACGTTACACGTTATCAAAGAGGCGATCCCGAAATCGTTAGAGGCGTCGTTGTCGTTAAAAGGCGTATTGACGTTGAAAACCGTTGCGGACGCGGACAAACGCGAAGTAAAGCGCGAAACGTTCGAGGATCACTTATTCAACAGCCGATACGGGATCGTTGCGACGGATTACGAGTCGGATTTTCAACCGATAAACATACAAACGCAAGATATACCGTCGAATGTTTTATCGTTTATCCGCGACGAGATTTTGTCGCCGTTCGGCGTTTCCTTGCCGATATACCTCGGCAAATATACCGACGAAGATTATACGGCGTTTTGGCAAACGGCATGCGAGGGGATAACGCTTGCGATAACGGACGCTTTCCGTATCGTGCTATTTACCCCGCATGAAATCAAATACGGACACAAAATAAAGTGTTATGACAAAATCGCGCAATCGCTTTCGTTTGCGCGCCGTCAAGAAATCGCCGAAATGACAAAAGAGGACGCGTTGTTATCGCGCGACGAACGCCGCGAATTGTTGGGATACGACCCCGACGGACAGCCGACCCGCGTATCGTTAAACTATATCGACGTTGACCTCGCAAACAAATATCAATCCGCCGCAATACAGCAAGGCAAAAAACCGACGGCAAATCCCGCCGACAACAAGGAGGAAACCGAATAATGCCCGATACTTTAACCCGTACGATCGCGCCGATACTTATACGCCGCGCGACGCCCGACGGACAAACCGCACAAATCGAGCCGTTGAAAGGAATAATCGAGGGTCGCCCGATTGTTTATGAACAGCAAACCGCAATCGGCGATTACTTTTACGAGGAAATCGCCCGCGGCGCACTCGACGGCGCGGATTTGTCCGATATAAAATTCATGATTAACCATAACGACGGAATGATCCCGCTTGCTCGTCATAGGCGCGGCAAACGCTCGTCAATGGATATAGAAATCGACGCCGACGGTTTGAAAATAAAAACAACCCTCGACGTCGAAAACAACGCAACCGCCCGCGAATTATGCTCGGCGGTTACGCGCGGCGATATTGAGGATATGTCGTTCGCGTTCGGTATCATGGTATCGGGCGAAGAATGGCGCGACCTCGACAAAGATATGCCGACGCGTCGAATTACCAAAATATCAAGAGTTTGCGAAATATCCGCCGTAAACGACGGTGCGTATCCGCAAACCGAGATATACGCCCGCTCCACTTCCCCGTTGGATAACGAAAAAAGCGCGTTGGATAACGCGCGGGCGGCGGCGTTGGATAACGCAAAGCGCGGACAAAACGACGGGTCGCAAGCGTCGTTGAAACTTGCGAAAGAAAAATTTTTATTTTTGGAGGGTATCAAAAACCTATGAAAGAGAAACTCAAAAACTTGCAAGAACGCCGCGCCGCATGTTTGGCGGAGATCGACAAACCCGAAACGGACGAAAAGCGTTTTGCCGAACTTCGCGGCGAAATCGCAAAGATCGACTTTTCGATCGAAGAAACGAAACGCGCAATCGCGGACGAAGAACACGAAGAAGAACTCCGCGCGGCGAGAACGCCGAACGGGTCGCCCGAAACGGACGCCGAAAAGCGCGGGAAAGAGATCACGATTTTTAACGGCGTAAGCGTCGGCGATACCGCCGAACTTTCCAAACCCGACGCGTTGCGTTTTGCAAAATCGGCACTCGGAAAACAAGTGCGCTCGAAGTTGCAAAACGTCAAAATCGACCTCACGAAGAACGAAAAACGCGCGCTCGGCGTTGCGATCACGACGTCGGCGACGGAATACAAAGCACCCACGGAGGGCGCGGACGGCGTCAATAACGGCGGTATTTTTATCCCGCAAAACGTCCTCTATGACCTTTTGGAAATGGACGCGCCCGACAGTCCTTTCCTCCGCGACGTCGGCGCAACGCATATCAAAGGCGCGTTGATTTTCCCGTACGTCGCCGAGGCAAACAACGGAACGACGCGCGGCAAAAAGGAAACGGAAAAATCCGACGACCGCTCTATCAAGTGGGATAAATTGTCGCTTGCACAAGGCAATTACCCGCTTACGATCGAGGTAACAATGGAAATTCTCGCAATGACCGACGAGGAATTTGCGGAATACCTCCTCGCCGATTTGGGTAACGAAGTCAATTTGTTGCTCGGCGACGAGGTGTTGTACGGAACGGGCAAGGACGATCGTATCGAGGGCGTTACCGTCGGCGCAATCAAAGGCGACGCATACGCCGCGGGCGGCGCGGCTCTCGCTATCAAAGCGGGTTTGCTTGCGCTTTCCAAACGCGCAAGAAAGGGCGCAAAAATCTATGTTTCCCGCTCCCTTTCGCTTGACCTCGCTTTCGAGAAAGACGAAAACGGGCGTTATATTTTCCCGATTTACAACAACGACGGGATTACGTCGATTGCGACTATTCCGACCGAAGTTGAGGAGGGTTTGAACGACGGCGATTTCATTATCGGCAACGCGAAAAACTACAAACTCAACTTTACGAAACCGACGGAAATTTACGCCGAGGTGCACGGCAAAACGCGCGTTATCGAATACACCGCCCACCTCATGGTTGCGGGCAAAGCCGCGCCGAAAAAGTTTTATTACGGCAAGCAGTCGGCAACCACTCCCGCGAAACCCGACGAGGGCGGTAACGGCTAATTAACAACGGTTTTGATTGCGGGTTGCGGTCGAAAACCGACGCGCAACGGCGAACGTTAAAGGAGGTCAACCGTGAAAAACGAAGTTGATAAAATTCTTTGTAAAATGGGTTACTTTGGTTGCGACCCGCAAAAAAAACAAGAAGTACAAGACTCTATCGACGCGGCGACCGAGTTTATGCGCGATAGCGGCGTACCCGACGACAAAATCGGGTGCGCCCGCGCGTACTCGGTAAAAGCGTTGTGGGCGGACGGCGTTGATAAAGGCATACCGATTAAAGAACTTATTGCGCCCGACGGAATGATCGTTGCGCTTATCGCGCAAATGCGGGATTGACTATGTCGGATCAAAGAATAAAAACAAAACGTACGCTCGTCAAATTCGGCGTACAAAAGACAACGCAAATCGCGGGCAAAGGAGCGTCCACGTCATGGGAAATTATCAAAGTACCGATCGGCACGGACGACAACGGCGACCCGATAATGTCGGATTGTTTTTATTGCGAGTGGGTCGGCAGTTACGGGGCGGCGGCTATTCAACAGCAAGCCGACGGCGTAAAGCGATCCGCCCGCGTACGCTTACCGTACGTCAAGGCGGTTTACGACGCATTGATAACGAAAGACACCCGCATATACCTTTACGGCAAAACGGACGCGGCGCATACGTTCGTACTTGCGTCGGACGCGGACGACTACCTCGAACAACATAAATTTATCGAGTTTCAAGTCAAGCATTACGGAGGGAAATAATGGACGTAAACGAAATCGTACAAGAAATCCTCGACCGTGAGTTGTTGCCGTTCGGCGTGGTATCCCACGATACGCGCCACGTCAAGATCGACAATATCGACGGTAGCGACGTACCCGTCAATCATGACGAATACGTCGTTTACCGCGTTTTGTCAAATCGCCCGCGCGGATACGGCGACGGCGCGCAAACCCTTTCCCGCGTGTACGTGGACGTAAATTATTACTACACATACGAAAAGACGGACGCGCGCGTCAAAGCCGTTAAAAGCCGCTTGCAAGCCGTCAAACGCGAAATTTTACGCGACGCGCATTTTCGCATTGCAAACGATATAACCGATACGCCCGACATTGATAATCCGTACCGCGGATTGAACGTCGAATTTGCATATATCGGGAGTGTTGGCAATGGGTAAAGGTATCACGACAAGCCGTTTACCGCTCGATAAACTCCCCGACGCCCTATCTGAAATATTGACGGACGCAGTACGCGCGAATTTCGACACACGGCAAGAGGCAATACAAGCGGGCGCGGAAGTATTCAAAACGGCGGTCGAACAAGCAACGCCGAAAGATACGGGCGGCATGGCGGAGTCGTGGGAAATCAAAACAAAGTACAAAGATCGCCGCTATGTGGGAAATACAAAAACCGTCAGTGGCGGCGGGAAAGAAAATATCCCACTTTCAAACGTGTTGGAGCATTCCGACAATCCGCATAACGGATTTATTCGTCAATGTTTCGACGCCACGGAGTCGCAAATCTTTGACGCAATCAAAAAATCACTTTCAAATCGGAGGTAAATAAACCATGACACAAGCAAAGGCGGCGGCAACGCCCGCAAAGAATTTGATCCGTTTCAATATTCAAAACATGAAATACGCTTTCCCCACCGCGGACGGCGAATTTTCGGCTTTTGAGTCGTTGGGAACGGCAAAGAAACTCGCGCTCGAAGTGGACGCGTCCGACAAACAAATCTACGGCGACGGCGAATGTATCATTTATTACAACAACGAAAAAGGCAAGACGGGAACGGCGACCCTCAACATGATTTGCGACGCGTACGAAATCGCATGCGGGCGCAAAATGAAATTGGCGGTCGGACTTGCCGATATTAAGCCGACGAAAAACGTATCGCATGTTATCTATTACGAAATTTGCGAAATGAACGGCGACAACGAAATTACCGTTGCAAAAGGTATGTTATTCGGCGTCAAATCTACGCGCCCCTCGGAAAGTTACGATCAAACGACCGACGATATTAACGAGCCGTCGTTCGATTTGCCGCTTATTATCAAAGGCACTTCCCTTTTGGACGCCGACGGTAGCGAATACAAGGACGCGAAAGGTAACAAAATTACCGTTTGGAACGTACTCGTTACGCCCGATATGGAGGGTTACGAAACTTTCGGCGATAAAGTCGAACTCCCGAAAAAGAGAACGGACGCGGAAATACCCGCGGAATAATCGGAGGGCAATATCATGATTAAAACAAAAATTCCCGTACAAGACAAAGAAATCAACGCGGAAAATAAACTCGTTGTCGCCGAACGCGAAATCGAAGTCAAAATCGACACGTCGTTATTTGCCGAGGAACGTTGGGAACAAAACTTCCCGCACAACGCAAAAAACGAAACCCTTTTCGCATACGTCGAGCGTATCAAAACCGCGGGTCTTATGGAAAGCAAAGCGCAAATCCTTTCCAACCTCAAAGCGTTGTATTGCTTTATGGAAAGCGACGCGATCCCCGATTTCAAATCGTTTTTGCAAATGTTTGACCTTGCCGACGCCGAATATTTAACGCGCCTCGTCGATAAAATCAAATTCGTTTTTGAAATCGCGTTGTCAACAGCAACGGCAAACGCAAAAAACTAATCGCGCACGGTCAAGAATTTGAGCGGTTGTTGGCAATCTATAAAAAACTCGACCCCGCCCCCACCGACAACACGGCGGCAAAATTGACCGTGCCGCGATATATCGCAATCGCGCAAAAATGCGTCGAACTCAAAATCCCCGACGTGTTTATTACGCGGTCGCACTTTAACGACCTTTACGTGCTTATCATGTCGATTGATATTGCGAATTTGAAACACGCAATACGGCAAATACGCAAAATGCGGTCAAAACAAAAAAATCAAAACGTCCGCGACGTTTCGGCGGCGGACGCAATCAAAATTCTAAAAGGAGGCTAACACATGGCGGACACCATACGCGGATTAACCGTTGAAATAAGCGCGGACGCGTCGAGTTTCAATAAAGAAATGTCGCAAATG
Organism: uncultured Clostridia bacterium; assembly: GCA_948471525.1. GTDB lineage: Bacteria > Bacillota > Clostridia > Christensenellales > UBA3700 > RACS-045. Next base: position 59,362 of record CAOKSY010000001.1, read on the forward strand.
CGGAAAGCGGCGCAGTCGTCGCAATCCGAATTAAACGCCTTGCAAAAAAGCCTCGATTTGGAATTTGACGCAAGCAAACTCGCGCGGGCGCAAAAGGTCGCGCAAGACGCGATCGACCAAACGGCGGCAAATGCGGACGTATTGCGCCGCCGTTTGTCATATTTGGAAGAAAGCGGGAACGTCAACACCGATCAATACCGCAAATTACAAACCGAACTCGCGCAAACCGAATTGAAAGGACAGCAGTTGCAAAAGCAACTCGAAAAATTAAACACGTTAAAGTTTGATAAACTGTCCTCGCAAATTACGGGCGTCGGCGACAAGATTACGGGCGCGGGGCGCGCCCTTGCGCCCTTTTCGGCGGCGGCGGGCGGCGCGGTTACGGCGGCGGGCGCGCTCGGCGTTAAAGCCGCGGCAACGGGCGCGCAAATCGACGATCTATCTTTGCGCCTCGGCATATCCGCCGAAAAAGTACAAGAATATCAATACGTTACGGCGCAATGCGGCGTCGAATGGGGCGTCTTTGAAAAAGCCCTCATTAAGGCGCGCGCCGCGATTGTCGATCTTTCCGCGGGTACGATCAACAACGCGTCAAAGGCGTTGCAATCGCTCGGATTGCGTATAGAAGATTTCGACAGCAAAGAGGCAATGTTTGACGGCATTATCGACGCCCTCGCGGGCATGGAAGATAAAACGTTGCAAACGGCGTATGCAAACGAAATTTTCGGCGACAAAATCGCAAATCAAATGTTGCCGTTTTTGAACGCGGGCGCGGACGCAATCAATCAATTTAAGTCGGAATTTGCAACAATCGCCCCTCTTACGAACGAGCAAGTATCCGCCCTCGCCACGCTTGACGACACGTTGTTTTTGGTTAAAGAGTCGGTCAAAAATGCTGCGTTACAACTCGGGGCGTCGCTTGCCCCGCTTATCAAAAATATTGCGGACTCGATACAAAATAACCTCGTGCCGAAATTGCAAAAGTTGGCGGCGTGGTTTAATTCGTTGTCGCTTTCGCAACAACAATTCGCATTAAAAGCGTTACTCGTCGTCGCCGCGCTTGCCCCGCTTACAATGGGCGTCGGTAAACTCGTCGGCGCGATCGGAAATATCGTAAAAATCATACCGTCATTACAAGCGGGATTGTCGGCACTTGCGGCAAACCCGATCGTGCTTATAATCGCCGCGGTCGCCGCGATTTTGATAATCCTTTATACGCAATGCGAGGCGTTTCGGGAGTCGATAAATAATCTAATATCAATGATCGGCGGCGCGTTGCAACCCGTCCTCGACGTCGTCATGGGTCTTTTACAATCCATTATGGATTTGTTATCCCCTATCCTCGAAATTATTGGCGGAATATTGGCAACGGTTATCAACCTCGTTATATCAGCGTTGCAACCGTTTTTCGATATGTTGACAATGATTTTTAATCTATTGACGCCCCTTTTGCAAGTGGCGTTGATCCCGTTAAAAATCGTATTGACGGCGTTACAAGTGCCGTTGCAAATCCTCGGACAGTTGCTCGGTTGGCTTGCCCCGCTTTTTCAAATTTTCGGAAATATCGTATCAAAGATTTTCGGCGGCGTGGTAAAGATAATCAATATCGTTTTGGGCGTTATCGAGGACGCCGTAAACTTCGTTATCGGAATAATAAACGGCTTGATCGACGGCGTAAACGCCGCCCTCGGTTGGCTTGGCGTACATATCGACCGTATCGCCGACGTCAAATTGCGAATTGATACGTCGGAAATCGAAAGCATGGACGACGTCAACGCGATTATTGACTCCACCCCTCCCGATACGTCGGGCGCGGGTACGGGCGGCGGCACGGTGTACGACGGCGGCGGCACGACGGGATCGTACGGCGACGTTTACAATTACGACAACAGCACGACGAACAAGACGCAAAATATAACCGTCAAAATCGAAAATTACGCCGCGGAGGTCGATACCGACGAACTCGTGCAGAAACTCAATGTAAAACTTGCGGAGGTTATGTGATTATGCGTCGATTTATTTTGCACACTTACGACAAATCGAAATCGTTTGATCTAAACGGCGAAAACGCCCTCGCAACCGAGCCGTCGGGTTTGGGCAATACCTTTTCGTTGAACTACAAGGAAAGCGAAAAGGGAAAGCATTTAACGAACGTTACGCCCGAATTTGAGCCGATAAAACTTTCGATTTATTTTAACATGGACGGATCGAACGGGTACGGCAATTACAAAAGTTTGCTTTTGTTTTTGGCGTCATGCGGCACGTCGCCGTTTTTATTCGAGTATAACGACGGCGTAACGGACAAATATTGCGACGTCGTTTTGCAATCCGCGCCGAAATCGGAAATCAACGAGGACGGTTTGTTTGTCGAAGATTTCACGTTCGAGCGTCAAACGTTTTGGTATGAACGCGTCGAGGAGTCTTTCGCATTAAAGACGACCCGCGCCGAGGATACGAAATTTCCCCTCCGCTTTCCGTTCGGGTTTGCGGGTTTCGTATTCAAATCGAAATACAAAGTATCGAATACGTTTTTTATGGACGCGCCGATCACGGTTAGAATATCGGGCGATATTGCCGCAAATATCCGTATTTTTATCATGACGACGGACGACAAAATCGTTTCCGAAATTGCCCTCTCGACAAACAACGCCGAGGGTACGGAAATACTTATCGAGCCGACGAACAAAAAAATAATCGTTTCGGACGCGTCGGGCGAACGCAACGGATACGGATTGACGGACAAAACAAAGCAATCATTTTTATACTTGCCGCAAGGTGAGTATTATATCGGATCGAACATGACCGCGGACGACGACGGCGCAATCGAAATGTCGATCAAACGTTATCTATTCGATTAAGGAGGCGCGGGCGTGTATATCGCACTTTACGACGAAAATAAAACGCATATTACAAACGTCGATAATACGACGTACGATTTGACGACCCGCGTTTATGACAATGACTCGTTTACCGCCGAGGGCGTTTGCGACGTCGATATAAACGACGCGAAAATCGCCGTTTTGTGCGACGACGCGGGCAATTACGAGTACGCGTGTTTTGCGGACGAAATCAAACCCGAAAACAACAAACGCAACGTCAAGGGGCTTGATTTCAAAACGTTGTGGGATACCGAAATTTTGCTCGACTACACCCCCGACGGCAGTTTCGACGGGCGGTTGTCGAAAATCTTTGACAAGGTGGCGGCGTTGGTATTCGACCCGACGGACGCGGCGATCCGCAAAATCCCCGTCGAAGTGATAATCCCGACCGATAACACCGATACGACGGAAACGTACGGCAGTTACGCGGGAACGTACCAAACCGTCAACGCGTACAAGTTTTTGAAGTGTTACCTCAAATATTACGAGTACAACATTTCGACGCGGTACGACGTGGCGGCGGGTAAAATCGTTTTTACGTTCGTTAAGTGTAACGACGCCGTGGAAATCAATTTGCGCGACTTTATACACGAGTTGACTACAACTTCGACGACGACAAATAAAGCGGTTGCAACTATCAAATACAACGTCGAAACGCCCGAAACAGACGCGGACGGAAATATCATTTACACCACCACGCAAAAGACGGACGACGACGGAAACCCCGTTTATAACGACGACGGATCGCCCGCGTACGTGCCGAAATACAAGCCCCGTCCGCCCACCCTTGCAACCGTCTATTATTACCGCGACAAAGATAATAATATCGTGCAATCGGACGCGCGCGGCGCAATCGCGGGGCGACTGTATCCCGTCAAAACAAAAATATTCGAGTCCGAATACCTCGCCGACGCGCAATTTTCCGCCGTGGAAGAACTCGCAAACGCCCGATTTGTTGACAATATTATCATTGACAACAATATCACGATCGACCCGCTCGATTTTTCGCCGTATCGCCTTTATACGAAAGTCGCCCTCTATTACGACGGCAAATTATACAAGACGTTACCCATAAGCGAAAAGATAACGACGCTCGACCGCGGCGGCAAAAATACAAAAATCAAACTCGGTTTCAAAAAAATTCTTTTGACCGAAATAATCAAAGGTTAGGAGGCAATTTATGATAAAACCCGTAACGTTTCAAGGGCAATTCAACTTTAACGCGAATTTATACGCGTTAGAGGTAAAATCGCGTTTTATCGACCAAAACAACGCGCACGGTTATTATACGGGATACGGCGACGAACTCGCCGCAACGATCGTCGGCGGCAACAAAATTCAAATCGGCACGGGCGCGTTTGTCGTATGTGGGCGCATGTCGGAAATTACGGCGGCGGAAATCGTACAACCGCAAATATTCGACGGTTTCAAAGGTTACGTCGTGGCGCGTATCGAAACTTTCCACCCCGCCGACGAGGGCAACGTAACGATTATCGCAAAGGTGCAAACGTCATGGGAGGCACTAAACCGCGAACTCGAACAAAACGACGTTTACGCGTCCACCGCCGACAACGTCAATACGGCGTACGAACTCCCGATTTATTCGTTTGAAATAAGCGGTACGCAAATTACAAATCTCGTCAAACTTATAAAACCCGTATGTGATTACGCGACGATCAAAACGATTGTCGATAACGCACTCGCAACGGCGCAATCGGCGGTCGCAACGGCGAACGGTGCAGTATCCACCGCAAACGCGGCAAATACGAAATCCGATAACGCTGTATCGACAGCAAACACCGCAAACGACAAGTCGGACGCGGCGGTTACGAAATCGAATAAAGCGGCGGCGGACGCGGCGACTGCCCTTTCCACCGCAAACGAACTCGACGGACAAATCAAATCGGCGAACACGACGGCGGCGGGTGCGGTAACGACGGCGGACGCGGCAAAGGCGGCGGCGGATAAAGCAACGGCGGACGTTGCCGACCTTGCCGAACAAATCGCCGAGGGGCAAGGTACGTCCGTTACGTTGAACGGCGTACCGCAAGCGACTTTCCCCGCCGACGATTTAATGCACGACGGCGACAAGGCGGCGGACGCCGACCACGCGGACGCGGCGGACGTTGCCGATACCGCGGCGGAGGCGGATATGGCGCAAATGACGACGTACGCGTTTTTATCGGCGGAGGCGGAAAAAGCCGTCGGATATACCCGCGGCGGCGAAATAGACAAAACTTTCAAAAAAATATTTGCGGCGATTGCCGCGTTACAAGGAGGCAATTAAAATGTTGCAATTTGAAAAGGCGAAAATTTACGGCGTCGATAAAGTCGGATCGTCAAGCCCCTCCGCCCTCGTTCGTACGGACGCGGCGGTCGGGTTAAACGTAACGGTCGGCGCAAGTGAAATCACGAGCGATTTTGACCGTTGTTATCCGTGGTGCGATATGCAAGAGGTAACGGATGAACACGGCAACGTTTTTATTAAGATACCGAAATTTTACGCGAAGATCACGAAGAACGCCGACGGCACTTTCAAACACCAAATATCGGGCGTCCGTTACGAGGGGTTTTCGACGTTGTTTATTGACGGCGCGGGCAACGAACTTGATTATATCCTCGTCGGCAAATATGAGGGTAGCGGCTCGGCGTCGCGCGTGTATTCAAAAACGGGTCAAACCGTCCTCGTTAATATTACGCTCGACAATTTCCGTACGGGTTGCAAAGCAAACGGCGCGGGGTATCAACAGTACGATTTTTTGATCGACTTGATTATCAAAGAATTATGGCTCGTCGAAATGAAAACGACGGACTCGCAATCAATCATGAAAGGATTTACAGCGGGTAGCAATTCGGCGGCAATCACGACGGGGCATACCGACGTCGTCAAAACGCCGTCGGGGTCGGAGGTTAGCAATACCGACGGCGCGCATGCTTGCAAGTATCGCGGGATCGAGAATTTATGGGGTAACACTTTTACGTTTTGCGACGGTATATCGTTCGCGTCGGAAAAGATTTATATTTGCACCGACCCCGCGGCGTATAAGGCGGGAAAAACCGCGTCGCCGTATGTGTATCACGGCAACCGCCCCACTTCGTCGAGTTGGATAAAAACGGTCGCTCCGCTTGACCGTAACCCGCTTATACAGTACGCAACCGCCGCGGCGGGCGGATCGTCCTCGACGTATTTTGCGGATTATACTTGGTATTCGTCGAGCGGCGTTATTTTGCTCGTCGGCGGGTTTTGGTACTACGGCACGGACGCGGGTGTGTGGTGTTGGTTCGGGAACAATTCCGCGTCGAGCGCGTACGCGAACGTCGGCGGTCGTCTTTGTTACAAACCTCTTTGAGGGGGTTTACGGGGGAAACTTCCCCCGTCATAATGCGCGCATAGCGTAACGCAAAAAAAAGAATAATCAATCGAGGGGGTATGCAATCCGAATTTGTCGGCTTTTGCTCGTCGGCGGGAATTGGAACAACGACACGAACGCGGGTTTGTGGTATTGGAACGGGAACAATTCCGCGTCGAACGCGAACGCGAACGTCGGCGGTCGTATTGGTTGCATGGTAAGTCTTTTAAGGGATTGCATATCCCCGACCACTCGGTCGAAAATTGCCGTAAAGAGTGCGGTTTAGTAGGGCGAAAGCGTCGAAACACCGTAAGGCGCAACAAAGACTCTTTGAAAGGAAACAATGAAACGTATCGGATATTTATACGAAAAAATTACTTCGATTGATAATCTTATTTTGGCGGTACGCAACGCGACCAAAAACAAGAAACACCGCCGCGGGATCGTAAAAGACGCCCACGACAACCCCGAATTATTCGCCGCACGTGTGCAACGGATACTCGAACGCGGGATCACGCTTTCCCCGCCGCGCGAAAAGACGCGTCGGGAACATAACAAAATACGGCATATCAAAGTACCGAAATTCTTTCCCGATCAAATCGTGCATTGGGCGTTAATGCAAGTTATAAACCCGATAATCAACCGCGGCATGTATCGTTATTGTTGCGGATCGGTTGCGGGGCGCGGCACGAAAGCGGCACGGAAAGCGATTGACAAATTTATCAAAAACGATCCGCGGATAAAATACATTTACAAAGCGGATATACACCACTTTTTCGAGTCGGTCGATATTGAGTTATTAAAACAAAAATTCCGACGCGTCATAAAGGACGCAAAGGTTTTGAAACTCATTGACGATATACTCGATAACGGCGGGTCGGGATTACCGATCGGATACTATACGTCGCAAGGTTTTTCAAATTTTTACTTGCAAACGTTCGACCACACCGTAAAAGAAAAATTGCATATCAAACATTACGTGCGATATGCGGACGATATAGTTTTCCTCGACCGCAACAAACGGAAACTACATAAAGCGCATGTCGCGCTCGGAAACGTGTTGCGCCGCGGGAAATTGCGGATAAAAGACGATTGGCAAATATGGCGGTACGGATCGCGCCCGATTGATTTTGTCGGGTATCGGTTTTATAAAGGGTTTACCCTCCTCCGCAAACATATTTTTTACAGTTTGACCCGCGCCGTTCGGAAGATACAACGTTTCGGATTGCGTTTGCGTCAATGCTTGCGGTTTATATCCTATATCGCCCGCGCAAAAGTTATCAACTTTAAGAAATATTATATCGAGCGCATAAAACCGATCGTATCGAAAGGTTGCGCGCAAAAAATCGTATCATTACACGCCCGCACGATTGCCGCCGCGGTGTGTTGATAAAAAAATTATCGGAGGTAAATAAAACATGGCAAAAACAAAAAAAGTTTTCAGCAAAGCGGAATGGTTAAAATCCGCAAACGCAAACCTCGCCGCGGGCGTGTTGACCGAACGCGAAATTGCCGACGCATGCAAAATTTGGGTTGACGACCTCGACGGCAAGACGGCGGATGAAATCGCCGCAAACGGCGGTATGACGCTCCGCGACGAGTGGTTTGTCGAAGTTGCCGACGGCGGCGGAGGCGACGTATGACAGCGGTTGAAATCGTCGCCCTCGTGATTAGCATTGTCGGGGCGGTATCGGCGATATGTGCGATCGTTGCGTTTTTTGTCAATCGCGGCAAGGACAAATACGACAACGGCAACACGGACGGCAGTTTGCGCGCCGACGTCAAATATATGCGTAACAGTTTCGACGATTTACGCCTCGACGTCAAAGAGGTTGCCCGCAAGCAAGACGCCCTCGGCGAACGTTTAATCCGCGTCGAGGAAAGCACGAAATCGGCGCACAAACGAATTGACACACTCGAAAAGGAAATACACCGAACGGAGGACAATTAAAACATGGAAACATTACTCGAATTTTTCAAAAATTACGGCTTGCCGATAACGATAATCGCCGTTGTTGGGATCGTGGTACTCGGCATATTAAAGTATTGCAATCTATTTAAGAAAATCGCCGAAAATAAACGGCATTACATATATTTTGCAATATCGGTCGGGTTGTCGGTGCTTGCGACGATAATTTATTTACTTATCGTCAAACAGTTTGCGGCGGGTTACGTCGTGGCGATCGCGCTTGCGATATACGCGTTAAATCAAACATTTTATAACATTTTCAAAATAACGCCGATCAATGAACTTGCGCGAAAATTACTCGACTTTATCGTTTCGCTTTTTAAGCGCAAGAACACCGCCGAAACGCCCGCAACCGCCGCGCCCGATAAAACGCCCGACGGCAACGCGGAAAGCGACGACAGCGCGCAAAAGCCGCCCGAAACGGACGCGGAAAACAAATAATTTAATACATGACAAAACGCCCCGCGATTGCGAGGCGTTTTTATTGTGCATGCGGTTTTATTCGGCGGTTGACTCTCCCGTTATTTCGATATTGCAACCGAAATTTTGACCGTCGCCCCCGCCCGTTATATCGGCGATTGCGCCGTCAAGGACGAACCCCTCGTCAAATGCGGTCAACAATTCCCACGCAAGATCGGAATTGATACGACCGACGCGCGCCCGTGTACGGCGGTTTATAATGTCGGTACTTTCGGGATAATCGGCGGTCGGTTTGTGCTTGATTAAAAGCGGGTCGCCGACCTTGCTTTTTTGTATGTGCGCTTGACAGTCGCCGAACGTTACACCGACGGCTTTTGTATGGAACGGGAAAACAATATCGCCGCGGATTATCCGCGCCGACGGTTGCGCGGGTGCGCCGTCCTCAACCGCCTTTATTTGCGCCCGCAATTCGGCTTGACGGGCGTTATTCTCGGCGATCGTATTATTTATCGCGGCGCGTTGTTTGTCGGTTTCCGACGGCGTACGGGCGGCGGCTTTTGCGTCGCGCTCGGCTTTCGTTTCGCGGCGGCGGGCAATTACCGCAAACACCGTAAACACGACGCCGACGGCAAGCAACAGCAACACGACAACGGCTTGCCATGCTTGCATATTTTCGCCGTTTTCCCCTATCGACCCGCTTATCACGCCCGCGAAGATTACGAGCGGCAACCACGCGACGACAGCGATAATAATACGGATTGACCGTTTAAGATTATAAAACCATTTCATGATTAAAAGCCTCCTCCGCTTTTGATTTGTTTTTCGATTTGATATGCGAAATGTAAAACCTCGGTTTTTTCACGGATACCGAAACCCGAAACCACTTTTAATAATTCAAGATCGAGCGCGGATAAACCGTCGCCCACTTCCCCCGCGATTGCGGTATTGTTGGAATTGTTGTTGCCGATAATTTGTTGTACGGGTGCGGCGGGTGCGCCCCGCGGCTCTTTCCCCGTTATAAGATAATCGAGCGACACGCCGAAAAATTCGGCGATTTTTGGATAATAAGACGCGGAAACGTCGTGCCGCCCTTTACACCACTCCGAAACCGTATTCGCCCGAACGCCCAACACCCGCGCGAGGTCGGCTTGCCGCCTTTTTTGCGTTTTCAAAAGGTCGTTTATTTGATCCGCGATCGTCATAATAAAAAAATCCTCCTTGAAACGATTTTTCCGAAAACCGCAACAAGAAAGATTGACAATATCGACACGTCGGTATATAATATACGTACGGGTATCGAAACACCGATATAAAACGGGGTCGGTATCCATTAGCCGCGTTATGTTGGCAAATTCCTTGTCGTGGTATAATGATTGTCGCAGATTTATTATACCAAACGATCGGGAAAAAGTCAACGAGCGCGGCTATAAATTTATGTCGAACTTAACGGCATAACGAAAAACGCCTCCACCGCGGGGCGTTTTTTTTGTTGCAAAAAATATTAAAATTTTTTCGGAAAATTGCGTAAAAAGTGTTGACATATCACGGGGTATGTGATATAATATAGATACAAGGTTGAGGGAAACGGAAACCTTGAAAAACAAAAGGAGGTGCGCGGTTATGGATAACATAACAAAAGCCTTGCGGGACTTGGCAAGAGCAATCGAAAATCAAAACGCCGTGGAAAGTGTAAAGATAACGATAACGCTCAAAAAGCAAAAGCCGAGCAAGGCGACCGACGACAAATAATCGTCGATAGGCGGAGCGGGCGGGAAACCGCCCCTCGTAAGTCCTATTATAGCAAAACAAAAAAAGTTTGTCAATAAGGAGGACACAAAAAAATGAAAATGGAATTTACAGTAAAACGCAATCGCGGAAGTGTTACACAAGGAACGGCAACGGTTTTATTAAACGGTGTAGAGGTTATAACCTTTGCGGACGAAATGACAATAACCGACAAAAACCGCGGAAACGACTACGGCGATATAATCGGCGGGTGGCAATCAAGCAAACCCGACTCGGCGTTTATTAAAGGTGTATTATTCCCCTTTTTTACAAACGCGGAAAAAATAAAAAATCGCATTATGCAAATTATCGGGTAAGGCAAAAATAACCCGTCGGGCGGCGGGTATTCCGCCCGAATAAAACGGAGGTATATTTATGACTATTGAAAAAAACGGCAAAATTTACACGGCGAAAGAAAACAAAACGTCGTGGACGGTATCAACCACGCTCGGACGCGTTGACGTTTCGTATAACGTGCCGAAAGCCGATTGCCCCACTTTCGACGCGTTAAAAGAATACGTCGCCGCAAGCGATTTATTTTAAGGGGGTGCAATATGGCAAGGAGTGAGGCGCAAAAAGCCGCCGACAAACGTTATCGGGAAACACACAAAAGCGACTTGATAAAGTGGGCGACATGGTTAAAACCCGCGGAGGCGGCGGAAATCGACGCGGCGATTAAAGCGTCGGGGAAAAACAAAGCCGAGTTTTTGCGTTGGGCGGTCAGCGAATTAAAAAAGCAAAGCGAAAACAAATAATCGGGTGGCGGGCAATCGAAAATATTATCGGTTGCCCGTTTTCTATTCTACGGAGGCAAAACATGAAAGGAATAAAATACACGGCACACGAAAAAGAAAAGGCAATCAAATTATGGCTTGCCGACGGCGTGGACGTTTTCAAGGTGGCAAAAAAATTCAAATGTACGATACAATCATTGTATCGGTGGCGGCGGCAATACGACGGCACGACGGACAGTTTGAAAAACAAATCGAGCCGCCCGCACACACCCCACCCGAACGCCCACACGGACGCGGAGGCGGCGCAAATCGCCGAGGTTTTGAAATCATGCGACGGCATAAGTTACGCCGAGGTTTTGGGCGTCATGCGGACGAAATACGCGTACTCCCGAACGTATGGCGGTATGTATCGTTTTATAATGAAACACAAACTCCGCCCCGCGCGCGAAAATAAAAACTATATCGCGCAACCGTACGATACGCCGCAAATGCTCGGCGTAAAATGGCAAATGGACGTCAAATATATTCCCTTTGAGTGCGGACGCGGTATTTATCGAACGGAAAGACTCTATCAATATACCATGATCGACGAGGCGACGCGGGAACGGTTTTTATATCCGTACAAAGAAAAATCGGGATTTTCGACCGTCGATTTTATAAAACGCGCAATCGTGCATTTTGGATATTTGCCGCACATTATACAAACGGATAACGGAACGGAATTTACAAACCCGCGCGGAACAGGCGAGGGCAAAATCCACGCCGTCGATAAATTATTAAACCGACTCGGCGTTTATCATAAATTGATACGCGTTTACACGCCGCGGCATAACGGAAAGGTGGAACGATCCCACCGCTCCGATCAAGAGGGCTTTTATAATTATTTGACGTTTAAGACGTTCGACGAATTACTCGAAAAAATGCAAGCGTGGAACGTTCGATATAATAATCGCCCGCACTCGTCTTTACGCGACAAGCACGGGCGGCGGTCGTGGATTACCCCACTCGACAAACGCGCCGAATATTTGGAAGAATTAAAAGCAACTGCGGGCGGCGGGTATCAAATCCGATTTTTGAAATCCCGCGCGTCATAGTGCAACCGACAACCGAACGACGACGCCGTAACGCGTCCACCGCCGCGGACGCGGGTTTTCGTGCGCCCTTTTCGCTGTTTTATGCCACCGTGCCGCCCGCTCGACCCCTCTTTTGCTTGATTTTTTCGCCGTTTTTTGGTATGATAAATAAAAATAAATAATTTTCATTGAAAATCATTAAAAAACGCTTGACAAAATAACAAAATCGAATTTTTTAATTTATATTTTTGCAGTATGGATAAATTTAAATAAACTGCCGACAATAGCCGTCGAATTATTGACGATAACTTACTTTTTTGCCTAAATAATAAAAAACCTCTTCCCGATAAGGAAGAGGTTTTTATATACGTATCAAATAATTATTCCGCTACGTAAGGGAGCAAAGCCATTTCTCTCGCTCTCTTGACTGCTTCGGTAACTACTCTCTGATGCTTCGCGCAAGTGCCGCTCATTCTTCTGGGAACGATCTTGCCTTTTTCTGTAATAAACTTGCGAAGTTTAGCTACGTCTTTGTAATCTACAGTGTCAATTTTATCAACGCAAAAAACGCAAACTTTTCTGCGGGACATCGGCTTCTTGCCGCTTGGACGCTTAACTACTTTCTCTTCACTCATTGTCTTGTCTCCTTATTAGAATGGTAATTCTTCTTCGACAGGGGTAAGACCGCTGTTGTTTACCTGCTGTCTGCGCTCAGTCTCCTGAGGTGCGCCGTCGTCAGTTCTGTTGCCCGATGAAAGGAATTCTACCTCGTCCGCTACGATATCGAATGCGGTGCGTTTGGTGCCGTCCTGTCCGTCGTACTGACGCGTCTGTATAGATCCGCTCACGCAAATTTTTCTGCCTTTGGTCAAAATCTTTGCGCAGTTCTCCGCCAAACCTCTCCAGCATACTACGTTGAAATAATCTACTTCGTTGTTCTCTCTGCTGAATCTGCGGTTTACGGCGAGTCCTATCCTGCAATAAGCTACTCCGCTCTGCGTGGTGCCCGACTCGGGATCTCTCGTAAGGTTGCCTATCAAAATAACTTTGTTCATAACGCGCTCCTTACTTCCTGATGATCATGCTTCTGACGAGTTCGTCTGTGATACGGTTGAATCTCTTGATCTCTTCCGGAACGTTGGCAGGAGCCGAGAAATTTACCAACACGTAGTAACCCTCGGTCTTGTAGTCGATAGGATAAGCGAGTTTTCTCGTACCCCATTTGTCGGTGCTTTCGATCTCGCCGCCGTTGGAAGTGATAAGCGCTTCCATCTTGTCAACTACTTCTTGTTTTGCCTCGTCGGTTATATCGTTTTTGACGATATACAACAATTCGTACTTGTTCATTTTATACCTCCTTATGGTCTGATGGCTCGGACATCCCGTCCGAACAAGGGTGCGTATTTTTTAAAAATACATTAGAATAATATCATAATATAACGCGCTTGTAAAGAAAATTGAACGTCTTTTGGCGCTAAATTTATAAAATTCGATTATTTTTCAAGCAGATCTATCGAGAATTGCAATCTGCGCATACTCTCTTCTTTACCCAAGAGTTCCGCCATTTCGGTAGCCCCGCCCGGAGTTGTAGCCGCCGCCGTCAGCGCAAGTCTCAACGGCAAAAATACCTGTCCGCTCTTACAGCCGAGTTTTTCCGCCAGCGCGTTTCCTCTCTGTTTGAGTATCTCGTCGCTCCAATCGTCTTCTTGCTCGAAATCCTCTTTTATCGCTTTGAGATTGGCGAGCGCGATCTCCTTCGTAATCTTCATTTTCTTATGCTCGAACATCGCGACGTCGAATTCGCCGAACTCTTCGAGGAAATTGACTTTTTCCGGTATCTCGCTCAATATCTCCACTCTCGGAATGAGGAGTTTTGCAAGCGCTTTATAATCGTATTTATCCTTTATTTTGCTCGCGTCGAAAAACGGTCTCGCAACCGCTACGAATTCGTCGACGCTCATATTTTTTATATATTCTCCGTTGAGCCATCTCATCTTCGCCTCGTCGAATATACTGGGCGACTTGGATATTCCGTCCACGTCAAACTGACGAACAAGCTCTGTAATATCCATCTTCTCCTCGTTGCCCTTGGGCGACCAGCCCAGAAGCGCGATATAATTTACTATCGCCTCTGGCAGATATCCCTTTGCGATAAAGTCCTCGAAATTCGCGTCGCCGTATCGCTTGGAAAGTTTTCTCTGCGCGTCTTTCATTATCGGCGAGAGATGCATATAATGCGGTCTTTCCCATCCGAAAGCGTCGTACATCAAATTATACTTGGGCGTGGAAGAGAGATACTCGACTCCCCTTATGACGTAGTTGATCGCCATAAGATGATCGTCCACGACGTTGGCAAAATTATAAGTGGGCATTCCGTCGGACTTGATGAGGATATTGTCCTCCATATCCTCGTTGGGCACGCTTATATGTCCGAATACCATATCGTCGTATTCACTGACTCCGTCGACGGGAATATTCTGTCTGATGACGTACGGCTCGCCGGACGCGAGTCTTGCCTGAACTTCTTCTTGCGACAGAGACAGACAGTGCTTATCGTACTTCGCAACGCCGTTGCCGTCCTTGAGCGAATCCAGTCTTTCTTTATCGCAGAAGCAATAGTACGCTCCGCCTTTTGAGACGAGTTCTTCGGCGTAATCGAGATAGAGCGACTTGCGTTCGCTTTGGATATACGGTCCGTATCCTCCGTCTTTGTCAGGTCCCTCGTCGTGGTCGATGCCCGCCTTTTTCAGAGTGTTGTATATCACGTCCACCGCTCCTTCGACATATCTCTCCTGATCGGTATCTTCTATCCTCAACACAAACGTACCGTCGTTCTTCTTGGCATACAGATATGCGTACAGACACGTACGGAGATTGCCTATATGCATAAATCCCGTCGGAGAGGGAGCAAATCTCGTTCTTACCTTTTCCATAACCATTTCCTTCATAGAATTTTTTCTTTTTATCGACTAATAATATAACATATTTTCTGCGAATTGTGTATAATATTTATACAACAAATTCAAAAAGTTGGGGAGATAAAGAAATGGAAGATCATTTTAAAGCGGCAGTCGGCAAAACTATGGAACTGATTGCTATAGACAGCGTCCAATCCCAGCCGTGCGATCGCTCGCCATTCGGAGAGGGCGTGGCGGACTGTCTCGACCTCGTATGCGAGACTGCGAAATCATTCGGTATGACTGTGCGCAATGAAAACGGATATTACTGCACTTGCGACGTCGGCGAAGGAGAAACTTTCGGAATACTCGGACATATCGACGTAGTGCCGTATGACGACGACTGGACGGCCAATCCCTTGGGAGAGATACGCGACGGCAAGATCTACGGCAGAGGCGTACTCGACGACAAAGGTCCGATGACGTGCTGTCTTTACGCCGTCAAACAACTTCTCGACGAAGGATACCGTCCCAACTGTAAAATACGTTTTATTTTCGGCGGAAACGAGGAAAGCGGATGGAAATGCATTGACCGCTACAATCAAGTCGACGTCATGCCCGAACGCGGATTTTCACCCGACGGAGACTTCCCTGTGATAAACTGCGAAAAGGGACTGGTAGGCTACGAAGTATTTATCGATATGCCCAAGGATATGCTTTATATCAAAGGCGGCAGCCGCGTAAATATAGTAATGGCAAAATGCGAATGCATTATCGACGGAGAACTTGCTTTCCCCGCTGATCCGAGACTGAAAGCGGAAATAAAAGACGGCAAGACATATCTGACGGCATTCGGCAAACCCGCTCACGCTTCCACTCCGTCCGAGGGAGAAAACGCGCTGTGGATATTGCTCGAATATCTTTCCGAGGAACTCGGCGGCGAATATACTCGGCTTTTCCGCAAACTCTGTCACAACGACGGCAGCGGCGCGGACGTAAAACTGCGCGACGAAAAGAGCGGAAATCTCACTTTCAACGCAGGCGTCGTCGACAGTCAAACCAAGGACGGCAAATTACACCTGCTGATAGATATAAGACACCCCGTGACTTATACTAAAGAAGATATAGCCGAGCGATTGAAAAAATCTTTGGAAACCGACGAAGTGAGCGTGCGCAATTACCACGATCCCCTGTATATCGACAAGGACAACGAACTCGTACAAAGTCTTCTTTCGGCGTACAACGAAGTGACGGGCGAAAACCTTTCTCCCATCACTATAGGAGGAGGCACTTACGCGAGAGTGCTCAAATGCGGAGTCGCATTCGGACCTATGTTCCCCGATATGGAAAGTACGATACATCAAAAAGACGAACGCGTGTCGTTGGACGACTTCAGAAAGATGTATGAAATTTATTATCACGCTATCAAAAAATTATTGTTTACCCAATGCAAATAATGTGATAGAATATATCTGTGAACGCACCGTCGCGGCAAGCGGCGGCGCGGGAGGTATGTTCTATGTCTATCAGTTTAGATGAAAACGCGGAAAAACTCATTACTCAAAACTTTGAAAAAAGGGACGCTCTGCTGTCGCCTTACGCGACGAAAGACGGCGACTCGATACGCAAATACGAGTACAAACCCAAAATGTTCAGAAGACAGTTTATACGCGACTGCGAAGTTGTGCTAAATCTGCCGTTATTCAACCGTTATGCAGGTAAAACGCAGGTATATTCCCTTCAAAACAACGACGACATCTCCACTCGCGCATATCACGTCCAACTCGTATCCAGAATAGCCCGCACCATAGGGTCCGCGCTGTCTCTCAATTGCGATCTTATCGAAGCGATCGCTCTTGCGCACGATCTAGGACACTGCCCTTTCGGTCACCGCGGAGAAAAACTTCTCGACAACGTCGCAAAAAGACACGGATATAGATTTTTTCACCACGTGCAAGGCGCTAGATATCTGTATCAAATAATCAAATGCGATATGTCTCTTCAAGTCATAGACGGAGTGCTGTGTCACAACGGCGAGGAAGTGCTGCAATGTTATGCGCCCAACGGAAACTCCTGCAAGACTTTCGACTCGCTCCAACGCAAACTCGATCTCGCCTATACCTCGAGACTCAACGATCCTTCGCTTATGGCGGGCACGCTCGAAGGCTGTCTTGTGCGAATAGCCGACGTGATAGCATACATAGGCAAGGACAGGCAGGACGCGGAAAAATTGAAACTCGTCAAATTCGACGAATATTCCGACGGCCTGCTTGGAAGATACAATCACCAGATAATCTATAATTTAAGCGTCGACATAATAAATAATTCTATAGGCAAAAACTATATAGCGATGAGCGACGAAGCATACTCCGCTCTGCTCAAACTTAAAGACGAAAACTACGAAAAGATCTACGGAAATTCCAATGTAGACGGATACTGCGACGAAGATCTGCAAAATACCGTGGACGACGTATTCCGTCTTATATACGACGACACCAAGGAATCCTGCAAGATCATAGACAAGTATTACCGTCCGTATATCTACCCCAATAAAGACCGCGTAGACGAATACATCGAGGAAAATCTAAAGCATCCCGAACGTCTCGCTATAGATATGATAGCGGGTATGTCCGACAAATATTTACTTGAATTCCACGAAAAACACTGCAAGAAATAGATCGACCCCGCAGTCGCGGCGTTTTTCAATGCGAATAGTAGATATAATTGTTATTCAGTCTCTTCATTCGCTCTTTCCAATCGGGACATATCGTCGACAGCAGGGAATAAAAACCTTTGTCGTGGTATCTGTATCGGAAATGGCACAGTTCGTGCAGTATCACGTAATCCAACAGCGATATGTCGGCATAGATGAGTTTGAAATTCAACGTAACGGTCTTTTCTCCTATCATACAGCTTCCCCAACGCGAAGTCATATTTCTTATCTTAATCATGTAATTATCGGGAAAAAGATCGCGGTGTTTTTCCGCGAGAGCGTAAAATCTCTCGGAAAAAATTTTTTTCGCGCTGTCCGCGTACCATCTGTCCAAAAGCCTTTTCTTGACCGCCCTATCGTCGAGATCTTTGACAGTCATAAAGATATATCCGTCGCTTGCGCGCACGCTTTGCGTTTTGCCTGTTCCGACCAAAAGCGTATGCTCTTCGCCTCCATAAAGAAACTTTTCTCCCGTGTAATAGTCGCGTGAAATATCGACGGGCATACGCGCCGCGGCGCGAGACTTTGCGCTCTTTATCCAATCGGCGTTTTTTATTATCACTCTTTCCACTTCGCTTATAGGAGTGCGCGGCGGACATGACGCCGCAAGCGCGCCGTCTCCCTTTATCCTCAGACGTATGTTTTTCATCTTGCGCCTTGTGAGAATATATTCAAAAAGATCGTCTCCTACTTTTATGCTTCTGACTTCGTTCATAACGTAAATATTTTAACACAACGCGCTTTTTCTTGACAAGCACGCGCATATAAATAAATTGACAGCGCGCGCAGTATTATGATATAATTAACCGAATAACCGTCGCGCAAAAACAAAACGGGAAATTTGGGAGAAGTACTATTATTATGGGAAACGAAAAGAAGAAGACAAAAAAAAAGCCGTCCGACAAAAAAGTCTTGGTGCGCAAAGCGCTGAGCAAATCCGGACACATCTTCAATATTTGGAATATCAAATGCTCTATCAATAAAAAGATCGGCGATCTCAAAGCAGAGGTAATCAAAAGCGCGGAACCCATAAAATGGGACGATCTTGACAAAACGGCTTTCAAGCCTATAAAACAATGGCAGTCTTGGGGAAAGAGAAAGGAATACGCGGACAGTTTTGACTGCGCATGGTTCCATTTTACAGGTCAGGTGCCAAAGAAGGCAAAGGGCAAGAACGTCATTCTCCGTATCAAACTTCAGGGCGAAGGACTTGTATTCAATCCCGACGGCATAGTGATCCAAGGAATTACGCAGGTACTCAGCAAAGGCGACGTCTTCCACTCTCTTATCGCAAAGCAGCGAGTAGACGTAACCGACTGCTCTACCGGAGACGAAAAGATCGATCTATACGTGGACGCGGGCTTCAACGGCAAATTCCGCATAAGACGTTGCACGGCTCATCTGCGCCGCGCGGATATTTGTATCCATGACGAAGAGATAAATCAATATTATTACGACTATATTGACTTGTTTTTTATAATGCTGATACACGACAAGACAAGTCCGAGATTTATCGAAATAGACAAGGCTCTTAAACAGAGTTATAGAATATTCAAGAAAAAAGGCGCGACGGCGGCAAGAGAATTCCTCAAACCCGTCATCGAAAAGAAACCCGAGTACAAAGCGACCACCTATTACTGTATAGGTCACGCTCATATCGACCTCGGTTGGCTGTGGCCTATACGCGAGACGAGACGCAAGGTCGGACGCACGTTCGCCAATCAGATCCGCAATCTAGCACTCTACGACGGATATTATTTTGCCGAATCTCAGCCGCAAATGTTCGTATGGCTCAAGGAGGATTATCCCGAACTTTTCGAAAGAGTAAAAGAATACGTAATGCAAGGCAGAATAGAACTGCAAGGCGGCATGTGGGTGGAAAGCGACTGCAACCTCTCGGGAGGAGAATCCTGGGTAAGACAGTGTCTGTACGGTCAAAAGTACTGGAAAGACGAATTCGATTTTAAGTCCAGAATGTGCTGGCTGCCCGACGTATTCGGATTCCCCGCTACGCTTCCGCAGGTGCTAAAAAAGAGCGGAATGGATTATTTTATGACCATAAAACTTACGTCCAACGACTTCAACCGTTTCCCCTACCGTACTTTCAACTGGGTAGGTCTCGACGGCACTAAGTTGATCGCGCATATGGAACCGCTGGGCGACTACAACGCCGGCAATTCTCCTCTGGCGATAAAGAAATCCGAGGACAGATATTCGGAAAAAGAAATCTGCGACAAAGCGCTACTGATGTACGGCGACGGAGACGGCGGAGGCGGTCCGGGCGAAGGACATCTGGAGTATATGATGCGTCATCAAAAGAACATAGACGGTCTCGCGCCCTGCAAAATGTCGCCTGCCGTCAACTTCTTCGACGACATAAAGGATATGACCGACGTGATACCAACTCATACAGGAGAACTGTACTACGAGAGACATCAGGGCTGCTATACTTCTCAGGCAAACGCAAAGAAGTGGAACAGACGTATAGAAGAACTGCTGCACAAAGTTGAATGGCTCGGCGCGGCGGCGTACCTCAAGGGAATAACCTACGACAGAGAAAAAGTCGAACAAATTTGGAAAGAAGTGCTTCTGTATCAATTCCACGATATACTCCCCGGCTCGTCCATCAAGAGGATCTACGACGAAGCTTACGAGAGATATAAGATAATGTATGCGGAACTCGAAGAGATCGAAAAGGCTATGATCGACAAACTGTCCGAACAAGAAGGCGTAAGCGCAGTCAACTGCGTGGATTTCGATCGCAAAGAACTCGTCAAAATCGGAGAAGACTGGTATAGCGCCGATCTAAAAGCTCATTCGATAGGCGCGCCCCTTCCCTTGGAGATCGATACGAGAGAATTCGCATTTACTGATAATACTATCGAAAACGCCAAGTTGCGCGTAGTCTTCGGCGCGAACGGCGAGATCACCTCTCTATTCGACAAGATAGCGGGCAAGGAACTCGTCAAGGAATACTTCAACAAACTCGTCGTATATTCCGACCCGTTCAAATATTACAACGCTTGGGATATAGATATCAATTATCTCAATATGGATAGATGGGAATTGAAACTTACCTCTTCCAACACCTATATCGACGGCGCTCATCTCATCAGAGAAAACTCCTATAAATACGGCAAATCGTCGCTCGTGCAGAAGATATCGCTGGCTGTAGGCGGAGATACGGTGCGTTTCGACACCGCTGTGGATTGGAATGAAAAACTTAAGATGCTCAGAGCCGACTTCCTGCCGACCGTATTCTCGGACAACGTCAAGTGCAATATCCAATTCGGCAACTATGACCGCACGACGCGCGAGGACGACAACGTACAGTGGGCGCAATTCGAAGTATGCGCGCATAAGTTTGTCAACATAGACGGCGAAGATTACGGATTCGCGTTGCTCAACAACGGCAAATACGGTCACCGCGCTAAGAACGGATTTTTATCGCTCGCGCTTCTCCGCGCTCCGATATTCCCCGATCCGACTTGCGACCGCGGCAATCACAACTTCAGCTATGCTATATATCCGCATAAAGAAAAATTCGAAGACGCCGACGTAATGGCAAAGGGATATGCGTTCAACAATCCCATAGAGATTATAGACAGAAGTTTAAGTCTCGACACCATTGCCTCCTTTGATTCCGACGGCATAGTCATAGAGACCGTCAAGATCGCCGAAGACGGCGGCGGCATCGTCGTAAGAGCATACGAATGTTACGGTCAAAACGTAAAGGCGCAGCTCGCGCTCGGTTTTGACAGCGCGGATATCTACGAATGCGATATGTTGGAAAACAAAGAAAAACTTGCCAGAAGCAAGACCTTTGACTTCTCGCCTTTCGAGATCAAGACTCTCTACTGCTCTATACAGAAATAATACGATAACTTATTATAAGCGTCCGCGGGTAGCTGTCCGCGGACGTTTTTTAGTCCGTTGAAAAATATTTTTGATAAAGTCGAAATTTGACGCCGCAAACGCTTTACAACTTTATCGAAATAAAGTATAATGGCGATACCGAAAAAACTTTGCCTGGAAAAAGGCAAACAAGGAGTATAAAATGAAAAAGAAAATAATAGTGGCGGTTCTGCTCTGCTTGACGGTACTCGGAAGCGTCTTTGCTTTCGCAGGATGCGCGACCAAAGAACTCGTAGGTTTTGATATCGAACTTGCAAAACTTGTCGCAGAGGAATTGAATATAACTGTGAGATTCCAGGAAATAGAGTGGACTAACAAAGAGATGGAACTCCAAAGCAAGAATATCGATCTTGTATGGAACGGCTTGACCATAGATGAAGAAAGATTGCAGAAAATGCAAATCAGCATACCTTATATGAACAACAATCAGGTTGCCGTGATCCGAAAAACTGACAAGGATAAGTACACCAACTCTATCGACAGCATCAAAGATGCCAACTTTGCATTTGAGGGCGGAAGCGCGGGAGAAAGCGTAGCGAAAAAATATGCTTTTGCCAAAACCAACGATCTCCTAAAACAGATAGACGCGGTCACCGAAGTCAAGATGGGTACGTCGGATATTGCGTTGGTGGATTCGGTCCTTGCCAATTACTATTGCAATTCCGATACCGCATTCAAAAATTTGATGGTAATACCCGATTTTATCCTCAATGAAGAACAGTACGGCATCGCGGCGCGCAAAGGCGACGTAGGTACTATCGATAAGATCAATGCGATGCTGTCAGAATTGCAGGCGAACGGAAAATTCAAACAGCTTGCGGAAAAATACGGACTTGCCAGCGAAATTTGCGACGTAACTTACGAAAGCAAGTGGGACAGCCTCACCGACGATGAGAAAGCTGGATGGAAATATATTCAAGATAAAGGCGAAATCGTGATAGGTTACACGATATATGCGCCGATAGCTTTTAAGGGTTGATATGTCATTTTGGGATGTAACGTTAGAACTGCTTAACGCGTCGAAGTACACTCTGGGACTGTTCTTCTTGACGCTGATTATCGCCATACCTTTAGGTACGGTAATTTGCGCTTGCGCGACTTCCAAATTCAAACCGCTCAAGTCCGTGACGGGAATCTTTATCTGGATAATAAGAGGCACTCCCCTTATGCTGCAGATAGTAGTGGTATTCTACGCTCCCGGACTTGTCTTCGGCACTCCGTTTAAGGAAAGATTTTTGGCGGCGCTGATAGCCTTTGCGATAAACTACGCAGTCTATTTTGCGGAAATCTACCGCGGAGGAATAGCGGCTATGCCTCAGGGGCAGTACGAAGCGGGAAAAGTCCTCGGCATGAATCGCTCGCAGGTCAATATGCTGGTAATTCTTCCTCAAGTGTCCAAAAGGATCACTCCCGCGATGAGCAACGAAGTCATTACTCTTGTCAAGGACACTTCGCTAGCCAATATAATTGCCATAGGTGAAATCATACACACCGCTAAGAATATAGTTGCGACCGAGGTCATTCTTTGGCCGCTCTTCTATACGGGAGTATTTTATCTGGTGATGATAGGCGTGCTTACGCTCTTCTTCAAATGGCTGGAGAAGAAGATGAACTATTATAAGGCGTGAGGTGGGATATGGCATTTTACAGCGTAAACAACGTACATAAGAGTTTCGGCGACAACAAAGTGCTCAAAGGCATAGATTTCGATCTCGAAGAAGGACAGGTACTTGCGATCATAGGCTCGTCTGGCAGCGGCAAGACAACTCTTCTGAGATGTCTCAATTTCTTGGAGATCCCCGATAAAGCGGAAATAAGTCTTAACGGAGAAAATATATTCTCCGTAGACGTTGCGCAAACCGCGGATCGCACAGAAGAAAAGCAAAGCGGCCCGATTGCTCCACTGTCTAATTCGCAGGAAAACAGCGTTGATATTATAGGCGCGGACAACGGCAAAAAGAAAAGATCCGAGATAACAAAAGAGCGCAAACAACGCAGACGGCAAATCGCGGCGGCAAGACTGAAATTCGGAATGGTATTTCAATCCTTCAATCTCTTCCCGCACTACAGCGTGCTCAAAAATCTGACGTTGGCCGCGCGTATCAAATATAAAAGAACGCAAAAAGAACGCAATGAAAAAATACCTTTCGCTCAAAAGCGTCAGGATAAAAAAGCCGCTTACGCCCAAATCGACGTGAAGGCGAAAGAGCTGCTTGAGAGAGTGGGACTTGGCGAAAAAGCCGCGGCTTACCCTTGCGAACTCTCGGGCGGTCAGCAACAAAGAGTGGCTATCGCGCGAGCGCTTATGCTCCAACCGGAGATACTCTGTTTTGACGAACCGACCAGCGCGCTCGATCCCGAATTGACGCGAGAAGTGCTCAAAGTGATCAAGGATCTAAAAAACGATCGCCACACGATGATCGTAGTCACTCACGAAATGGAATTCGCCAGAAAAGTCGCGGACAAAGTGATATTTATGGCGGAAGGTGTGATAGAAGAACAAGGAACTCCCGAAGAAGTATTCGGCGATCCAAAGAGCGAAAAGACCAAAGTCTTTTTGCACGAATCCGAGAAGAGCGACGGAGAGGATTGATATGAATTGCGACAACAACGATAAATTTATAAGACAACTTTACAAGACGATCACCGCCATCGAAAACGAAGAGGACTGCAAACTGTTTTTCGACGATCTATGCACCAACAAAGAGATCGAACAGATGGCGCAGAGACTGCAGGCAGCAAAACTGCTCAAGCAAGGCTTGACATACAACCAAGTCATCGAGCAGACAGACATCTCCTCCGCTACGCTGTCGAGAGTATCTCGAGCGTTGCAATACGGCGAAGGATACAAAAAATTTACCGATCGATAAAGACAAAAACGGGGAAGGCAAAACTTCCCCGTTTTATATTATTGAACGCTTTTATTTAAATTGATAAACTCTTACGTAATCTATCGCAAAGTCATAATTTTTATTCTTATCGTTGAGAGACGGATCTCCGCACCAGCCCACGGTATTGTCGTCGGCGTCGGGCGACACGACCTCGAAGGATAGAAGCATATATTCGGCGACCTGCGATACGATATTGTGTCCTATCTTTTTGCCCTCTTTCCTGTATCCGTCCGAAGTTATCTTCCAAGTCATCTTTCCGTCTACGAAGAATTTGTAATACTCTTCCGTCCACTCCAGTGCATACGTGTGGTATTCGTTGTAAAGATTATTGACCTTTATCCCAGTTTTGTCTACAGATTTGAGATAATCGCGATAACCGTCGTAATGCACCGCGTGATTGACGACTTCGCTGTTTCTAAGATAAGAAAACGGACTTTCGAAAATATCTATCTCCGCGCCGTCGACGCCTGTATTTATATGATCCGGCGACTCCTGATCGCTGTGCTCTGCGTCGAAGTGATCGTACGGCATCATCCAGAAAGCGCTCCAGCCCCCGTAGAAAAACGGAGTCTTGCATCTCATCTCGAAATATCCGTATTTCTGCTCGAAAAGATTGTCTTTCTCGCCAGGCTCGCCGCACGTCATTACGGCGCCGCTGTACCAGCCCGCGCCGTTCTCTCCGTCCTCTCTCCAATCGGTGCGCAGTACGAGATTTCCGTCTTCTACGAATACCCCGTCTCGCGCCCAAAATCCGCCTTTTCTAGGCGAGGACTCTTTGCCTTCATCTAAGGCGAATCCGTAATTCCATTTGCTCCGATCAAGGGAATTCCCGTCGAAATTATCTTCAAACGCAAGTTCCATAGCCGTTAAATCTGGCGGCATATCGTTGCCCGCGCAAGACACGGCGGAAAAACAAACGACGAATAATAACGCAAATATTATCAATACCGATATTTTTTTCATATACATCACCACCAAGCGTATTCGTCATATACAAAGGACGGCTCTATTACGCTTACTTTGTATCTTGACGCTAAAGAATCGGCGTTGACGTTGATATCGATGACAGTCGCTCCTAAAGGCGCTCGGCGCTGCCATGCGTTGACTCCCGATACTCTTCCGTACGAGAAATATACGTCCTCGTATTTAATGAGCCAGTTGAAATCGTGATCGTGTCCTACAGTGACAAAATCCGTACTGCCGAGTTCCTTCATCTTCTGATAAAATCCGGAGTTTTTGTCGGGAGCATAGCATTGCCCCTCGGTATTGATTGCGGGAAAATCGCCGACGTGCTTATTGTTGAGCCACGCGTCGGTAAACTCGTAGAGCGGCACGTGCATAAAGAGAGAAGATCTCACGGATTTGCCTGCGCGCTCTTCAAGAGCCTTGATCTCTCTTTCATACCATACGGTTTGATTTTCGGTAAGACCTCGATAGGTGGACATTTTCTCGCCGTTTTCGTCGAAGTTTCTCGCCTGAGAATCCATATTGACGAGACCATATACCACGTTGCCGTCGCCGTCGACTACGTCTTCCACGTAATTGCCCACGCCGTCGGTATCGCCCTTCTGCATAAGCAAATATTTGTATCCTTTGAGCAAGTCGTACAATTCCTCTTTACCCTGATTTTGGTTGTGCTCCTTGACCTCTTTGCCGGTAGCCTGCGACCATTCTCCGTCATGATTGCCAAACGTGTACATCCAATACACCTCGGCTTCTTCAAAGACTTCCGCCAATTCTATCAAGGCCTTGTCTCTCATTCTGAACGGATTGAGACTTCCCACTGCGTCGCCCGTCACGGCAACGACGTCGGCTCTCGAATATTTGACGGCTTGTTTGACCCATTTTATAGTCTGTTTGTCCTGTTTCGACCAAGGTATGGCTGTCAAATGTAAATCGGTGAGCTGCAATACTCTGAGTACTCCGTTCTCCTGCAGTTCGATAGCGTTTGCCTTCTCGACCTCTCCTTTTTTATAGGGAAATACCGCATACGATATCAGTATGCTCGCCACTATTATAAAGGCTATGCACGCTATTGCTACTACCGATATTATAGCGATCTTCTTCTTTGACGCTTTCATATTTCTCCTCCTTAAAGCGTAATAAACGTATACAGCATAGCATAGCGCAGAATTTATTTCAAGAGGCAATTTTTTCGGATATAAGTCAAAATTTGCGTTTTGACTTTTAAAGCTCATATATGTTATCTTGTAATTGAACAATATCTTTTTGCGACAAACGAAGGTATTATGAAAACTTAATTTTACCGATAGAAAGATATCTGCCTCGGACAGCGTATTATCCGTAAGCGAGTTCTTCTCGATCAATCCCGACGCTTCGACCGAAGCTGAAAAATCGATGTCTTTTCTAAAAAGCCGATACTGTCAGCGGGCTTTATCGCAATACTTCAAAATAATAACTTTAAAAACGAATATTGACTTGATCGCAACAGTATGATAAAATAATTTAAATAACCAAAGAGGTGGCAATATGAAAATTTCGCTTGACGGAAAATGGACATTCAAAATGGTGGGAACGGATAAAGAATACGAGGGCAAAGTACCCGGCGACGTATTCACCGACCTGCTTGCAAACGACGTCATACAAGACCCTCTCATAGGTCTCAACGAGCATCTCGTACAGTGGGTGGGCAACGCCGACTGGGAATATTACAGAACGTTTGAAGTGGAAGAAAGCGCGCTGTCTTACGACTTTGCGGAAATCAATTTCGAAATGCTGGATACTCTCGCAGACGTATACGTCAACGGCAAGAATATAGCTTCTGTAAAAAATATAAATCGTCATTACGCATGGAATATAAAAGATATTCTCAAAGCGGGCGAAAACTCGCTGAGAATATATTTCCATTCCCCTCTTCTCTACATAGCCAATAAACACAAGAAAAACCCTCTGCCCAACAGCACTCTGGGCGAAGCTGGATCCTGCCATATAAGAAAAAGTCCCTATCACTTCGGATGGGACTGGGGTCCGCATCTGCTGACTTGCGGAGTATCGGGAAAATGCTATATCGACTGCTATAATGCGGGAAAGATCACCCGTACGGATATAAGACAGCTCCACGAAGACGGAAAAGTCTCCTTGGATATCAAGACGTATTTCTCCGCGCCGACTGACGGTCTGACTATTAAATATACCCTGTCGCTGAACGGCGACGCCGTATGTTCCGGCGAGGGCGAAAGCGCCGTACTCGAAGTGGAAAAACCAGTGCTTTGGTGGTGTAACAATCTAGGCGGACAGACGCTGTACGATCTCAAGACCGAGGTCATAAAAGACGGCGCGGTCGTGGCTGAAAAAACTCAAAAGATAGGATTGCGCAAGATCGAACTCAATACAGACAACGACGCGATCGGCAAAAATTTCTGCTTCTATCTCAACGGTAGACGTATATTTGCGCGCGGCGCCAACTGGATCCCCGCGGACAGTTTTATCAACAACGTGTCCGACGAGAAACTTTACGATCTTCTCTACAAAGCCAAAGCGTGCAATATGAATATGATACGCGTATGGGGCGGCGGTTATTACGAAAGCGATAGATTCTACGATATATGCGACAGCCTGGGCATACTCGTATGGCAGGACTGCAATTTTGCGTGCTCGCCCTATCCTTTCACCGACAAAGAATTCTTGCAAGAAGTCCTTGCCGAGTTAAGCGACAACGTGCCGCGCATCAAAAATCATGCCTGCCTCTGTCTGTGGGCGGGCAACAACGAGATAGAATCTATGTCGATGGCTTGGCTCAACCGCAGAGAAGTAATAAAATACACCGGAGAATTCTTCTACGATATACTGCCAAAACATCTCAGGACGTTGGACGACGTAACTCCTTACTGGGCATGCACGCCCTCAAGCGGCGAGTATATGAAAAAGATCAATTCATGCGAATTCGGCGACACTCACCTGTGGCACGTATGGCACGGACTCAGAAAACTCGAACATTACCGCAAAATGCCCACGAGATTCTGCAGCGAATTCGGCATAGAATCCCTGCCGTCGCTCAATGCGATAGACATATTCTCCGACGGACATAAATACGACAGCGTGCATGCTCCGCTCGCCAAAGCGCATCAGAAATGCATAGGCGGCAACGGCAAGATAAAGTACTATATGCTGTCCAAATTCTGGACGCCCAAACACTTTGAAGACACGGTATACCTTTCTCAGCTTACGCAAGCTATATGCATAAAGAACGCGACCGAAGGCTGGCGCGTGCAGAAGGGACGCTGCAACGGCGCGCTCTATTGGCAGTACAACGACTGCTGGGGCGTAAATTCATGGTCGGGTATGGACTACTACGGCAATATGAAAGCCCTGCAGTACACGGCGAGAAGATTCAATCAAAACACAGCCCTGTCAATACAAATGGGAAAAGAAGACATAGACATCTATTTCGTCAACGATTATCTTACCGCATACAAGACAAAAATCAAATACGGTATAAAGACCTATAGCGGAGAGGATCTCTATTCTATGGTCAATACTCTCGTCATATCAGACGACGCAGTGGGCAAAATAGCTACGCTCAATATCAAAAACATACTCAAGAAAGTCAAGCCCGCCAACTGCTACGTATACGCAATAGCCTACGATATGCACGACAATATCATAAGCGAGGAGACGCTTCCTTTGACAAACGAGAATAAGGCGAAACTTCCCAAAGCCTCTTTGTCTTATAAGATAACGGTATCGGGCGACGTTGCGAATTTGGAGATCACGTCAGACGCTTACGCGCGCTTTGTCGAGATACGGCTCAAAGGCTACTCTACTATGCTGTCCGACAACTATTTCGATCTTATGCCAAATCAGACTAAGACCGTAACTTTCAAACTGCCGTACGGAGAAACGCAGGAAAGCGTAGAAAAACTTATTTCCGTGCGTTCGCTCACCGACGTGCCTAGAAAATACACAGCCGCGCGGGATAAATTGACGAAACTTTCCATTTTCCTCAATCCCGTCAACCTCGCAAATTATATCGCAAGAACCTTCGATAAATGATATAGACGCGTCAATCACACCGTCCGCGGGATATTCCGCGGACTTTTTTTTATAAAATTCAACTTTTCGGTATACTTTTATCGAGTATTATCCATAACTCAAATATGTTGAATTATCAAGAAACCTACGACAATATCAAAAATCAATTCTGTAATTCGTGCGATCTGCGCGCGATAGATTTGACTATCTCGGGAAAAAACTCGTGTTTTTTCTATATCGACGGATACATCGATACCCTGCTGTTTGAAGACAATATCCTCAAGCCGCTCAAGAAGGTGGAAAACGTCGACAGCGTAAGTCTCGACGTCCTAGAAAAAAATACTATGTTTACCACCCCTATAGAGGAATTGGAAGACGTCGACAAAGCAATATCCGAGATAGCCGCGGGCGAGATCATACTTCTTGCGGAAGGCAGCGACAAATTCTTCAGATACAGCGAGAAAAAATATCAGCTGAGAGCGATAACAGAACCGCCGGTATCCACCGTTCTAAGAGGACCGAGAGAAGGTTTTGTCGAAGATCTCAAGACGAATATGTTTCTCATACGCAGACGCGTGGCGTCTCCCAAACTCACCGTCGATATGATGAGCGTGGGCAAGTATACGCAGACAAAAGTCGCACTGTGTTTCATCGACGGAATTGCAGACGGCGCGATCGTAGGCAAAATAAAACAGCAGATACAGGCAATGGATATAGACGGCGTAATAGAATCGTCGTATATCGCCAGAGCTTTGGAAGAAAACAAGTTTTCGCTTTTCTCGCAAGTCGGAGCGAGCGAAAAGCCCGATACCGTAGTAGGCAAAATGCTTGAAGGCCGCGTAGCGATTATCGTAGACGGATCGCCGTCGGTGCTTACTCTTCCCTTCTTGCTGTACGAAAACTTCCAGATGAGCGAAGATTATTATATCAAGAGTTACCGCGCATCAATGGTGAGGATCATAAGACTGTTTGCGGTAATTTTCTCGATACTGATGCCCGGCATATACGTCGCGTTGCAGGAACACCAGTACCAACTCTTCCCCATAAAGTTCCTTGTATCCATACTGGGCCCGATCTCTAATATACCTCTTTCGCCTACGTTGGAAATGCTATTGGTGCTGTGTATATTCGAAATTCTCAACGAGACGTCTATACGAATGCCGAGATACGTGAGTATGGCGCTGTCGGTAGTCGGCGCGATAATCCTCGGCGAAGCGGCAGTCAGCGCGGGACTGTTTTCAATATCGTCGATCATAATCGTCGCGGTATCGACAGTAGGTATTTATTGCGTGCCCGACGAAATGAATTCGTCAAACGTGCTGAGGATAGGATTTGTCGCAATAGGCGGCGTTCTCGGTCTTGCGGGAATACTCCTGTTTACGATGGCGCTAGTAGGATATATGTGTTCGATCAACAGCTACGGCGTATCGTATATGTCGCCTTTCGCTCCGTCGATAATGCACGACTGGAAGGACGGACCTTTAAAAGCGCAGCTTCAGGAATTCAGCGAACGCCCATATGCCGTGCCGACTTCCAACCGAACGCGTCAAAGATCGCAAATGGCAGGCAATCTCGAAGAAAACTCTCAATCGGAAAACCAAAGCGAGGATAGTAACAATGCTGAACAAACTGAACAATAAAATCTACAACGAACAATTTTTACTGTTATCGTTTATCTCGCTCATCACTTTCAAGGTTGTGATGCTGCCCCAATATTTAGTCTCCATTGCCGGCAATCAAAGCTATATGATAATGTTTTATCTGATGAGCATAGAGATAATGATGCTCGCCATTGTATACGGTATAGTGAAAAACGGATCAATTCTCGAACTCGATATACCGAAATGGCTGAAAGGAATATTCGCTATTCTGGTATTCTTCTCCGCAACTATAAAAAGTACGATACTCGGCAGCGAAGCCGTATCGTATATCTCCACTTCGCTCTACGCCAACGTCAGTTGGGCGTTTGTGACGTTGGCGTTGATGATGGTCTGCGTATATCTTGCGCATAAGGGCGCAAAGGTGATAGGAAGGACGGCTCAGCTCTTCTTCTGGGTATTGCTGTTTACTATGGTCTTTTACGTTGTATTTTCCAATACCAAAATGGATATGATAAACTTGCTGCCATTCAAGATAACTTCTCAGCTTGCCGTGGCGGGAGATAAATGTCTGATGTCGTTCGGCGATTTTACCTGCCTGCTGTTCGTATCCGTCCATCCTTCTCTGAATAAGAAAAAAAGCACGTTGGCGCTGTGGACGGTCTTCGCGATAGCGGGAGTGCTGATATGCAGCGTGGGACTAATGATAATATTTATCTGCATATTCGGAGACGCTGGCAAACTTATCGGAAACGCCTTCCTCAACGTAGCGTCGCTCAACAAAATAGGATTTATGATAGGTTCGGTAGATCTCCTTACCGTAGTAAGCTGGCTGATAATGTGCGTGATCAAATTCTCGCTTTTGCTATTCGCAATGACGGAATGCGCAAAGTTCTTCTTCGGCAAAAAGGCATGGGTAAGCGTGATATGCGGCGTCATAGCGTATGTGATAATAGTATACGGTATCGGCAATCTTAAGACAAATTACGAATTGGCGACAAGCGGACTGAGATACTTTGCGTTTTTTGCAGAATTCGGAGTTACGATAGTTGCGTATATAGCGATGCGCATATGTCAGGACAAAAAAGAAAAAGCCGACAAATCGCCGCAACAACCGCAAGGAGAAGCGTATGAAAAAGCCTAAAATTGTAAATAAAAAATGGTTGGTAATACTATTGATCGCGGTAGTTTTGATCACATTTTCTTTCCTTGACGAACAGAGAAGCATAGCGGCGCGTACGATAGTGCTCGCGCTGTCACTTGACAAACAGGACAATGAATACGAGTTGGCGATACAGGTACTGAAGACCGACAAGAGCGAAAAACAAGAATTTTTAACTTATTCCGCAAAGGGAGACAAGGTAAGCTCTCTTATAGAAAAACTGAGTTGCGATACTGGCGGAACGGTAGCTTTGTGCCACGCGTTGGTGTTGATATTAAGCCCCGAGATACTCGACAACGACAGAGACAGCGCCATGAGATATTTCCTTGAAAGCGAAGTGCTCTGCAACAACACTATGGTAGTGGCGTCGACCCAATCTCCGCGCGAAGCGCTTTCGCCTACACTGGCCAACGGAGTCGGCAGCGGCTATTATATAGGTCAGATATTGCGTAATATGGGCAGCGAATTGGGCATCATTCCCGTCACGCTCAAAGACTATTTCAAAAACAGATCGCGCATAGGCAAATGCGTATATCTCCCCTGTGTGAGCGTGATCGACGACGGCGGCACAAAATACGTGGACATCACTCAAAGCTACGTAAGCGACGGCACCAAAGGCGTGCTCCTGTCCGAAAAAGCCACAAAGGGAATGAGTC
Organism: uncultured Clostridia bacterium; assembly: GCA_948471525.1. Lineage (GTDB taxonomy): Bacteria > Bacillota > Clostridia > Christensenellales > UBA3700 > RACS-045. The sequence goes on from CAOKSY010000001.1 coordinate 92,396, forward strand.
TCGTGCTCAATTCCATCAACAACGGAACTCTGCCGTACGAATACGAATCGACGACGGGCGAAATGGATATCGTGAGATCGTCTTCGGATATCAAGATGAAAAAAGAGGGAACCGAGGCAAAACTCGAAATAAAAACCACTCTCAAAGATAACGCTTACGTGCCGGAAAAGATAAATGAAGACCGTTGTAAAGAATATATTATAAGCGAGATCAACGGATACGTGCTGGAATGTTACAAAAAATGCAAAGAAGCGGGACTTGACGTGTTCTTTATCGGACAGCGTTCGTACGCCTATCAAAATCCTCTATACAAAGAGGACAACTATCTGGAAAAAGTAGACTTAAAAATAGACGTAAAAATAAGCATGAAATAAAATTATATCGCCGCGTAAAGTTCCGCGGCGATTATCTTTACACCCCTTCTCTGTGCGCGTCGTTTTCTCTTACTGCGCTCATCAAATATTTTTTCTCTTCTATATACATTCCCTTGGATTCAGAAGTTTTATAGAAAAGATGGAAGCAGTGCAAACCGGGATTGCCGCAATATTCCACGACCTCTTTTCCCAATTCCTTGATACGCTTGATAAGACCGATATGATGCTTGCCGACAAAGATATCGTTTTTACCGTAAGCCACGAATATTTTCTGAGGGAAATCCTCGTCGATCCAATTCAATGTATACAGTAGATCCTTATATTGGTACTCGTCTATCTTATCGTGTTCCTTGCCCGTCATATCGTAGATTATGTCATAGGCAAGCGGATTTTTACTCAACTCCTCGAAGTCGTACGCTCCGCAATGCAAGAGTGCGCCCTTGATACGGAAATGCACGGGCTCTACGCCTATTATGTCCAAAAATTTCTTGTTGTGCAAAACCGCGCACATCATACACGCCAACTGACCGCCCGCCGAATCTCCCGTGACGAAAACGTTATTAAGATCGATATTATGATCGGCTGCGTTATTCTCCAGCCACTGCATAGCCGTAAACACATGCTTAAGCGACTGCTCGTATCTGTACTTGGGACTTAGACCGTAGTTTATGTTGATAACGCACATTCCCATGTCGGCAAACAGCTTGCCCTGCGCGATTCGCCATTTTTTATCGCCTGTCACCCAACCTCCGCCGTGTACGTTGACAAGCACAGGCATCTTGGCGTTGACGACGAGTTCGGGACAAAAGATATCCAATTTGCAGGTCTTTGCGTCCTCCGCAAAATATACAATGTCGTTTTTCTCCACGATCTTGTTGCTGCTCTTGTATTTATTGGTGATAAAACTCTTTACGCTGTCGTCTATGTCGAAGACGAGTTTGGCTATTTTTGACGTACTGAGTTTTCTCTTTCTTGCCTCTACTCTCTCTTGATGATGTTCCGCATAGTTTTTTTTCTCTTTGCCGCCGTTCACTTTTCCCGTCTCCGTTATTTCTTAAGTAATTCTCGATCTACGAGTTTGCCGTCCAGAAAAGTCGCTATGACCTCTCCGTCGGTTGCCAATATGTTTATATCCGCGCTCATACCCGCAGCAATATCGCCTATATCGTTGCGCGACAACAGTCCCGCGGGGACTTTCGTACACATATCTATGCATTCTCCGAGCGGATAACCCGCCGCATAAAGTCTCGCGACCATCTTGCCTACAGACGTGACCGATCCCGCATAAGTGTTGAGATCGGGCAATATCGCGACGCCGTCGTCTATGCGTATCTTCTGCGCGCTTTCGCCGCTGCCCAAATAGTAATCTCCCTGAGGCATACCGGCTACGCTGAGAGAATCCGACACGAGACATATGCCGCCGCTCGACTTCAATTTATAGATCATACCGAACAGCGCGTCGGGCACGTGTCTGCCGTCTGCGATCACTTCCGCCGTCACTCTTTCGTCTATCAAGCCCACTTCGGTCAGTCCGAGATGTTTTTTGGGCGTAACCCGACGCGACGGTCTGGACGTGCAGTTGTACATATGCGTCACGCTGTCAGCGCCCCGCTCTATACATGCGTATATCTCATCGTCGATACTGTCGTCGTGTCCCATAGAAATCTGTATGCCGGCAGCAACGGCTTTTTTGCAAAACTCCGCCGCTCCGTCAAGATTGGGCGCAAGCGTAACTCTTTTGACCATATCGGCGTTATCCCATACGAAAGAATCTTCGTCATTGGGAGAGATCAGCAAGTGCGGCGGATGCGCTCCCGCGCTCTTTTTTGCGAGATACGGACCTTCGAGATGCACACCCGCTATCTTCGCATAACCGCCTTTGTAAGTTCTGATATTTTCTACCGCTTTGTTTATATCCTCCGCCGATGCAGTCATAGTAGTGGGAACAAAAGTCGTCGTGCCGGTATAGAGATGATATCTGCATATCGTATCGATAGCTTCTTTGCTGCTCTCCATACAGTCCTTTCCCCAACCGCCGTGGGTATGTATATCTATAAATCCCGCGGATACGACGTTGCCCGACGCGTCGTATATCTCGCCTTCGCGCCTGTCGCCTATTTCTTTGATTTTACCGTTTTCGACGATAACGTTGCCGCGCAAGAACTTGCCTTGCGTATAAATATTCGCGTTGATGATAGTGAGCGTCATAATATCTCCGATATAAAAATTTTTTTCAATCTAATTATAGTCCCGCGGCGATTATATGTCAATATTTTAATCTATAATGCGTGTATTATGCATTCATATTATGTATAAAAAAATACGTTTCGTCCATTTATAATATATCAAAGCGAATTTATATTTAAATAATAAGTTAGGAAATTATTGATTTCTCTCTTTACAAAACAGTAAATATATAATATAATAGATTTGTATAAAAAACTAAGAGGTGAATTATGAAATCTTACAAATCAAAAAAGGTTAAGATAGGCGCGACTTGTCTGGCGGTCATCCTCGTCGCTTGCGTGCTTATCGTATCCATGACAGGTTGTAAATCCGCAGCGGTCGGCGTAACGTCTCCCGACGTATTCTTCGTGGGCAATTTCCAAAAGAACGTCACCGATGACGCGGCTCTGTCTTCCCTTATGGCAGACGGCACGGAACTTGTCGGCGTAAAGGAAATGCTCGATGCCGAAGGCTGGACTTTGGGCGGCGCGGACGACCTTGACATCATTGCCGGAATATATGCGCTGGCTGTCACCAATTACAGCAACGTGACCAGATCGGGCTATATGGTAATGACCGACGCTTCCGTAAACGCTTTCAACTGCTCCAATCTCGCAGGCAAAGACGTAAACGTAGGCATCAGAAGTACATATTCCGATTTTACGGGCCCAAACGGCACCTTCTCACAGACCGTAGCGGGTGTAACGGTACTCGACGGTTTAGGCAGCGTTATCTCCTCTCTTAAAGATCATTTCGGATGGAATACGCAAAGTTTTTCCAACAGCAAATTCAATATCGCAAAGAAAGGCTTCAATTCCGGAGCTGAATTCTACGGCAAAGGCAATAACGAAGGCGATGCCCTCAAGTACATAATGGGAGCGGGCAATCCCGGTCTCGATAAGACTAAGAAAGGCGTCTCCGGATCCGCAAATAAAAATACAGGATCCAGCGATGACGATGACGAATTCGAATCCGACAGACTTTATGCTTGGGAAGAACTCGACAGATTTGCGGACAAAGATCCGCTTACGGTAGCCGGAACCGATTATTATACCGGTACTTACGGCACCAGTTGGGCTACGAGCAACTACAGCGTAAAGCAATATTTCGACGCTGCAAACACTTCCGTTACTTATGACGCTGCTCTGGACCTCTACACATTGAACATCGTTATCGCAGACGAATACGTCGACACGGCTTGCGAGTTCACCAAAGGCGGTCTTGTAAAAGACACCAAGGATTATATAGCGCTCAAAAATGCTAAATATACAAAATCGCAGGCAAAAGTCGAAGTTTACGGCAGCGGCCTCATCAAGTCCATGCAGAAGATCGATACTCTCGAATCTAAAGAAGCGAGCAAACTCACAGTTGCAGGCGGAATGTTCGGCGAATGTAAAAACGGCGGTAAAGCGGAGAACAGAATCACGATGGCATTCAGCTATGACGTAAACGATTGCGACGCTTTGAAATACGTAGCTCTCTACTGGCCTGAACTTGCCACCGAAGCTCCTTACAAGAAAGCTAAAATCGACACCGGATTTATGCTTGACCTCAGCGCTTATGACACTTTCTCCAAATATAAGCCTAAGGCAAACGATCTGAGCGGAAAATTCAACAGTCTCTACTCTTTTGACTGGTCCACTTATTCGCTTGCTCCCGCAGAGGATAAATAACATATAACAAACCGTACACACGGGGCAACCCGTGTGTACATTTACGTAAGTTAGGATTTTTATACATCAATCTAATACTAGAATTGTTGGATAAAAATCTTTATTTACATAATAAATTAAGAAGGAAAATAAATATGAACGTATACAAAATTGCCGAATTATTTGATTTTAAAGGAGAAATAATCGATATAGCTGCTTACGGCGAAGGCCACATAAACGACACTTTCCGCGTAACAATAAAAGACAGCGACGATATGTATATCCTGCAGAGACTAAATACGAACGTATTCAAAAATTTCCGCGGACTGATGGACAACGTGCTTAAAGTCACCAAAGCATTCGGTAAAATAGTAGAGAAAGAAGGCGGAGACGTGACAAGAGAGTGTATGAATTTGGTATTCACCAAAGACGCTCAACCTTATTACGTCGACGGAGACGCTTGTTGGAGAGCTTATATATTTATAAAAGACACCGTCGTATACCAAGTAATTGACTCCCCTGAAATATTTAAAAACACAGGCGAGGCTTTCGGCAAATTTATAGCGCGTCTCGATTCCTTCGACGCCGGTTCTCTGTGCGAAGTAATTCCAAATTTCCACAACACCGTCGACAGATATAAAAAATTCCTCAAGTCTTTGGAAGAAGATAAAGTGTCGCGCGCAGCAAACGTAAAAGAAGAAATCGATTTTGTAAACGCTCGCAAAGATATGCTCGGCGCTATCGTCGACGCTTTGGATAAAAAAGAGATACCTTTGAGGGTAACTCACAACGACACTAAAATCAACAACGTCTTGATAGACAAATCTACTGGAAAAGCTATCTGTATAATCGACCTGGATACCATTATGCCGGGCAGTCTGCTCTACGACTTCGGAGATTCGATAAGATCGGGTTGCAACACCGCGCTCGAGGACGAAAAGGATCTTTCCAAGGTGGATTTCAATATAAATCTTTATAAAGCTTACTGCGAAGGATTTCTCCGCGGTATAGGAGACAAAATTACGCGCAAGGAAATCGAGATGCTTCATTTGGGAGCAATCATCATTACCCTTGAGTGCGGAATAAGATTTCTTACCGACTACCTTGACGGAGACGTATATTTCAAGACCGATTACCCTGAGCACAATCTCGTAAGATGCCATACTCAGTTCAAACTGGTCAAGCGCATGGAAGAGTGCAGCGACGAGCTGATTAAAATCGCTGAAAATTGCAAAAAATAATTATTGGGAGACATATAAAATGAGTGTATTAGTCACAGGAGGCGCAGGTTACATAGGCAGCCATACCGTCATAGAATTGATAGAAAACGGATATGATCCGATCATCGTAGATAATCTTTGCAACAGCAAAAAAACCGCTGTAGAGCGCGTGGAAAAAATCGTCGGGAAAAAGATAACTTTTTATCCCTACGACCTTTGCGACATAGATAAACTTCGCGAAGTTTTCAAAAAAGAAAAAATTGACGCGTGCATACACTTTGCAGGTCTCAAAGCGGTGGGCGAATCCTGCCAAAAACCTTTGGAGTATTATCAAAACAACCTTATCAGCACGCTCAATCTCGCTCAGGTGATGAGAGAATTTGGATGTAAAAATCTCGTATTCTCTTCCTCGGCGACAGTATACGGACAGCCGAAAAGCGTACCGATATTGGAGGACTTCCCTCTCTCGACCACCAATCCTTACGGCGCAACCAAGCTATACATAGAAGGTATACTCAAGGATCTGTACAACGCAGACAATTCGCTTAATATCGCGCTCTTGAGATACTTCAATCCGATAGGCGCGCACAAGAGCGGTCTTATTGGCGAAGATCCCAACGGAATACCCAACAACCTAATGCCGTATATCACTCAAGTCGCCATCGGCAAACTCCAAAAATTGAGCGTATTCGGCGACGACTACCCCACTCACGACGGAACTGGCGTAAGAGATTACATACACGTACTTGACTTGGCGCACGGACATATTCTCGCTCTCAAGAAACTCGCTACAAACAGCGGTCTCGTGATCTATAATCTCGGAACGGGCAAGGGTTACAGCGTGCTGGATATGGTCAACGCCTTCGAGAAAGCAAGCGGAAGAAAAGTGCCGTACGTAATAGCGCCCAGAAGAAGCGGCGATATCGCGGAATGTTACGCATCCACCGCTCTTGCCAAGGCGGAACTCGGTTTTGAGTGCAAATATACTTTAAAAGATATGTGCGAAGACAGTTGGAGATGGCAAAGCAATAATCCCAACGGCTACGGAGACTGATAAAAAATGAAACGACCCAAACTAAAGACGCAGTCATTCTCGATAAGAACTCTCAGAGAATGGGGTATACTTGCCGTTGACCTTATAACCGTCCTCATATGTTATATGGCGGCGATATTGTTTTCACAAGCGTATTTGTCTCAACAAGGCGTACAGTTGCAGAAAATACTTCTAAGCGCATTTTTAGGAGTGCCCTTTATTATAGTCATTTTTGCGTTATCCTTCCTTATATTCAGAGTATTTAAGGTTGTATGGAGATACGCGCGCGGACGCGACTATCTGCGCATCGTAGGAGCTTGTTTTGTAGGAACTGTCATATTCGCGATCCTAGATCAGATTTTCGACCTCACCAAAATCGAAGGACTTCCGTCGGGCGGCATCGATACAGATCCTTTCAAACAGATTATTTACCCCGCTTACGTAATGTTGGGAGTATTTTCGACGGCTTCGATAATTCTATGCAGGATCATTTACGAATTCATATATGCAAAACAGCGCGACAAACTGGAGATCACTAAGAGAAAACGTACTATGATCATAGGCGCGGGATATACCGCAAGCGTAATTCTCGAAGAACTTTCACGTCAAGACAGCATCTATAATCCGATTTGCCTCATCGACGACGATCCGGACAAGCTGGGAAGAATTATCAATGAGATCGAAGTGGTAGGATCTACAAAAGATATAGCTATCTGCGTACAAAAATACGCTATAGACGCTATCATATTCGCTATACCCTCCCTGGGCGGCGAAACGCGCAAACGCATCCTTACCGACTGTAACGCAACTAAATGTCAGGTCAAAGTCCTGCCGTTTATGAGCGAAATGATTGAAAATATCAACATCACCAAGCAGATGCGAGATATCAACATCGGCGACTTGCTCGGACGTCAGCAAATCACTTTCGACGACGCAGGCGTAGCAAGCTATATATTCGATAAGATCGTTATGGTAACAGGCGGAGGCGGATCTATCGGTTCGGAACTTTGCAGACAGATAGCAAAGTACAAACCCAGACGTATCGTCATCGTAGACGTATACGAAAACTGCGCTTACAACATTCAGCAGGAACTCTTGAGAACTTACGGAGCCGATTACGATCTGCACGTAGAGATAGTATCGATCACCGACTACGACAAGATGGACGAGCTGTTTAAGGAATTCAGACCTCAGATCATATTCCATGCCGCGGCGCACAAACACGTTCCGCTTATGGAGACGGTACCCGAAGAAGCTGTCAAAAACAACATCTTCGGCACGTATAACGTGGCGCTTCTCGCAGACAAACACAACGTGCAGAAATTTATTATGATCTCCACCGACAAAGCCGTCAATCCTACGAACGTAATGGGAGCGACGAAGCGCTGCTGCGAAGAGATCGTACAGATGATGGCTCAGAAAGGCTCGAAGACCGAATTTGCCGCGGTAAGATTCGGCAACGTGCTCGGAAGCAACGGATCCGTAATACCTCTTTTCAAAAAACAGATAGAAAACGGCGGACCGGTGACAGTCACCCATCCCGATATAATAAGATACTTTATGACAATCCCAGAGGCGGTCAGTCTTGTATTACAAGCGGGAACTTTTGCTCACGGCGGCGAAATATTCGTACTAGATATGGGCAAGCAGGTCAAGATCGTTCAACTGGCGGAAAATCTCATCAGACTTATGGGACATAAGCCCTACGCCGATATAGATATAGTCTTTACCGGACTCAGACCGGGCGAAAAACTGTATGAGGAACTTCTGATGAACGAAGAAGGACTGCAGAAGACCGACAACGAAAAAATATTTATCGGTCATCAAATGAAGATAGATATAGAAAACTTCTCTTCCGAGTTGGAAAAAATGCGAAAGATCTGCTTCACAAACGACAAGCAAGCCGTAGTAGATCAACTAAAGATACTGGTGCCGACGTTTACTCACGATACGGCTTATCTGGAAAAGATAACCAAACAAGCAGAAGCGTATAAAAACGAAATACTGGCAAAATAATAGCGAATACAAAAAGACGGAGCAAATCCGTCTTTTTGATTATCTCTATAACTTGCGATATGCGCTTTATTGCTTTATTGCTTTATTGCTTCTCTATCGCAATCTCCATCTCCTCTTTCGCCGCGCGCTTATCGCGTATCTTTCTTGCCAGATACACTGCGGGAGTATCGAGCAATGACGTGACAATGTATATGATATAACTCGATCCGAATATCGACAGTATAGTCTTTGCGTCATAAGTACCCGCAAACGCCAACAGCGTAAAGAGCAATGAATTGATAAGCTGACTTACGAGCGTAGATCCGTTGTTTCTCAACCAAAGAAATCTCCTCTTACTGCCGAACTTCTTTTCGGTAAAAGCCCACCACTTGTGATACAGCCATATGTCGAATATTTGACTTACGGCATAGACGGCAAGCGAAGAGAGTATAACTCTGGGAGTATTGGAAAATATTATTTTTATCGCGCTCATTACACTGGCGTCCGAAAAGTCTGTACGCAAGCAAAACCGCAGAAAAGATAACTATCATCGATATTATCAATAAAAATTCATTCATATTAATCACCTACTCCGAAATCGGCGTTATTCACCGGTATGTCTACTCTAAAGTCATCCTTATAGATCGCATAAACGTCGCGATCACGTCCTTATCAGGCTTGAGAAGCGCAGTATTCTCGCACGTAACGCTTACGCATATCCTTTAGTTTATATCTTTTTATCAAACTGCCCGGGCACTCCCTTTAGTCGAACAGAAAATTGAAATCATCCAAATATCTGACTATATCGGCAATATACTATAATTCGCCGTCAATGTCAATTTGTTTACTTCAAAAACATATTTTAGGCGCATTATGTGACTATACAAAATCCGTGATCTCCCTATATAAGAGCTCAAAGCGTTATAAAAAAATGCGCGCGGTCAAGCCGCGCGCATTTTTTTATGCCATCAAACTATTATCTTTTTATGAGACTTCTGCCCGTCATCTCCTTGGGAATTTCCAAGCCCATGATATCGAGCATAGTCGGAGCGATATCGCAAAGTTTGCCGCCGTCTTCGAGCGCCTTTACTCCGTCTGCGCCTATCACCGCAAACGGAACGGGATTGGTCGTATGCGCTGTAAACGGAGATCTTGTCTCCGGATCAAACATATAGTCGCAGTTGCCGTGATCGGCAGTGAGGAGCGCCTGTCCTCCTACAGAAGCGATAGCGTCCAGCACCTTCTTCACGCATTCGTCGGTCACTTTGACCGCCTTCTGAGCCGCCTGCATTACGCCCGTATGTCCTACCATATCGCAGTTGGCGAAATTAAGTATCATAACGTCATACTTGCCGCTCTTTATGACCTCGCAAGCCTTATCGCATACCTCGTAAGCGCTCATCTCGGGTTTCATATCAAAAGTAGCTATCTTTGGCGAATCTATGAGAATTCTGTCCTCGTATGGATTTGGAGCTTCTACGCCGCCGTTAAAGAAAAACGTGACGTGCGCGTACTTCTGCGTCTCCGCGATCCTGAACTGCCTGACGCCTTTGGAGGAAAGATATTCGCCGAGCGTATTTCTATACTGCTCTTTCTTGAAAGCGACTTGGAGCTTTCCCTCAAACGTAGCGTCATAGGTGGTAAAGGACACGAAAACGGGAGCAAGAAATCCTTTCTTTCTATTAAATCCCGCGAAATCCTCAAAAATGAAACTCCTCGAGATCTGTCTAGCTCTGTCCGGGCGGTAATTGAAAAATACAACGCTGTCGCCCTTTTCCACCGTAGCCGTAGGTCTTCCGTCCTCGAGTATGACTGTCGGTAACATAAACTCGTCCGTAACGCCCCTGTCGTAACTGTTCTGCATAGCCTCGACCGCGTCTGTCTCAAACGCGCCCTCGCCGTCGACTATCGCAGCATAAGCCTTCTCTACGCGCTCCCAGATGTTGTCTCTGTCCATAGCGTAAAATCTGCCGCTTATGGTGGCGATCTTGCCGTATCCCAAATCTTTGAGATGCTCCGCAAGTTGAGCTATAAACGCTTTGCCGCTCTTGGGAGAAACGTCTCTGCCGTCCATAAAACAGTGGATATAAGTCTGCTTTACTCCGTTGTCCTTTGCCATTTTCACTACTGCGAAAAGATGTTCGAGATGGGAGTGTACTCCGCCGTCGGATACAAGCCCCATGACGTGCAGACCTCTGTCTTTTTTCTTTGCATTGTCGATCGCGCCGAGCAACGCCGCATTCTCAAAAAAATCGCCGTCCTCTATCGCCTTCGTGATCTTGGGAAGATCTTGGAATATAACTCTGCCAGCGCCTATATTGAGATGACCGACTTCGCTGTTGCCCATCTGTCCCTCGGGAAGACCGACGGCAAGTCCGCTCGCGCTGAGTTGCGTAGCGGGATTTTCAGCCAAAATCTTTATCACTTCGGGAGACGTGCTCGGGGATATGGCATTATTTTCTCCGAATTCGTTTATGCCGTATCCGTCCATTATTATCAATCCTGTAAATTTCATTATTTACCTCTTAATTTCAATAAGGCGAACAATATCTCTACCGTTCGCCCCGTCGTATTTGTCTTATCTATCAGTATTTTACTACCTGTGAGAAATCTACCGCTTTGAGCGAAGCGCCGCCGATAAGTCCGCCGTCGATCTGCTCCATAGCCATGAGTTCGCTCGCGTTCTTGGGATTCATGCTTCCGCCGTACTGGATTCTCACCTTCTCCTCAGCGCACTTCTCGCAATAGAGTTTTGCCATCGTATTTCTTATGATAGCGATAGTATCGTTTGCATCCTGAGCGGTAGCCGTCTTGCCGGTACCGATAGCCCATACGGGTTCGTACGCTATTACGATATTCTCGAGCTGATCTTTGTCGATATCCTTGAACGCCTCCGTGGTCTGTCTTACAAGCACTTCTTCTACGATACCGCCCTCTCTCTCCTCGAGAGTTTCGCCTACGCATATAATGGGTTTAAGCCCCTTAGCCAAAGCCGCCTTTACTCTCGCATTGACGGTCTGATCTGTCTCGCCGAAATACTGTCTGCGTTCGCTGTGTCCGATTATTACGTACTCAACGCCGAGTTCTACCAGCATATCCGCGCTGATCTCGCCCGTAAACGCTCCTTTCTCCGCCCAGTGAACGTTCTCTGCGCCCAACTTGATGTTGGTGCCTTTGAGAAGTTCGCCCGCGGCAGCGATATTCGTATAGGGAACGCAAACCACTACTTCCGCCTTAGCGTCTGCAACAAGGGGGATAAGGTCTGTGAGAAGAGCCTTGGTAGCCGCGATCGTATTGTTCATTTTCCAGTTTCCTGCAATAATAGGTTGTCTCATTTTTTATACCTCGGTAAAATTTATTTTCAGTCTTTGTCGTTAAGGCAGGCGATACCCGGCAATACTTTGCCCTCGAAGAGTTCCAAAGAAGCGCCGCCGCCCGTCGAAATGTGCGTCATCTTGTCTGCAAATCCCAACTGCGCTACCGCCGCCGCGCTGTCGCCGCCGCCGATGATCGTAGTCGCTCCGTCAGCCTCTGCCATAGCCTTTGCCACAGCTACCGTGCCTCCTGCGAGTACGGGATTTTCAAATACGCCCATAGGTCCGTTCCATATTACGGTCTTTGCGCTCTTGACAGCATTGGCAAAAAGTTCTCTCGACTTCTCGCCGATATCCAATCCCATTCTGTCGGACGGGATAGCCTTTATATCGCAAGTAACCGTCTCGATAGGCGCGTCGATCGGATTGGGGAATTCCTTTGCCGTGACGGCGTCTACGGGAAGAAGGATTTGCTTGCCGAGCGACTTGGCCTTTGCGAGCATCTCTTTGCAGTAATCGAGTTTTTCATCGTCGACCAAAGACGTGCCCACTTCGTTGCCTTGAGCCTTGGAGAAAGTATAGGACATACCGCCGCCGATGATGAGCGTGTCGCATTTGTTGAGAAGATTGTCGATGACCTTGAGCTTGTCCGCAACCTTAGCGCCGCCGAGCACCGCTACGAAAGGACGTACGGGATGCTCGAGACTGTCAGCCATTACGCTGAGTTCCTTCTCGATAAGGAAACCGCATACAGCGTCTTTTACAAATCCGTATTCAACAATGCCCGCAGTCGAAGCGTGACTTCTGTGAGCCGTACCGAAAGCGTCGTTTACGTAGATATCCGCATACTCGCTCAACGCTTTGCAGAAAGCCTCGTCTCTGCCCTCTTCTTCCGCGTGGAAGCGCAAATTCTCTAGCAATACGCATTCGCCTTCTTTTAGAGCCGCGACTTTAGCCTTTGCGTCGTCGCCGATGACGTCTTTGGCAAACGTTACTTTTCCGCCGAGAAGTTGTCCGAGTCTGTCCGCAACGGGCTTGAGCGTCAACTTGACGGGATCGTTTTTCATTGCTTTAGCTATTGCTTCGTCAGTCGCCGACTGCTGTTCGGATTCTGGCAAAGCCGCGATAGCTTTCTTTTCTTTTTTAGTCAAACCGACTTTTGCGCTGAAAATGCTGTGCGGTTTGCCCATATGCGAGCAGAGAATAACTTTTGCCCCCTGCTCCATAAGATACTTAATCGTAGGCAATGCGCCCTGAATGCGGTTTTCGTCCGTGATAACGCCGTCTTTCATCGGCACGTTGAAATCCACTCTGACGAGGCACTTTTTGCCTTTTACGTCTACGTCTTTGATTGACTTTTTGTTCATATTAAGTCTCCTTAATCAAATAAAATTTTACTTTGTTATTATATCACCGCGCGGTGTTTTTTGTAAACAATATAAATACCTATTTGTCAAGATTGTGACAAACTTCGTCCCTTTCTCCTTCGATATCGCCGTTATTGCGCATATCAGAAGCCGTCTGCGCATTATCCGTATCGTTGTCTCTGACCGATATCTCGGGCTGCGCCTGTTCGGAAACTGTACTTGAGCTCTCTTTTTCCGACGCGCGCAGATTGAGAAGCGCGCAATCCAATCTTCTCAAATGAGACCTGTCGGAATTGCATACGGCGATGAATTCTCCGTTGTATTCTTCTATATGCATTTGCGCGCCGCATCCCGGTATATCGCAAGCCGATCTGATATTGAGATCGTAAAAAGTATCTCCCGAAAGCATTACCGGCGGCTTGCCGTAGCTGATCTTTTTTACGGCGAAATCGCTCTTGCACATCGCAAGTACCATTCTCATTCTGTAGCCGTAATCTATCGCAAAAGCCGCCGAAGTAAAACAGAGCAAAAATACGAAGAGTATCAACGCGACTCTCAACGAATCGTTGAACTTCAATCTGCCTATCAGATATATCAGCGCTACGCAAACTATCACTCCGACTATGGACGCGGCAAAGGCGGCGACGGTCTTTTTTTTCATCGCGCTTTTGCTTGCGCGCGGCACGGCGTCGACCTCGCCCATATCCATATCGCGGATATCTTTGACGTCCTCAGACTGTAACGACGATTTGGAAAGTATATAAAGCCTTTCTCTCTCTTTCGCCTGGCGTCGCTCGAAGAAAGACATCCTCTTATTTTCGCTTATCAACTGCGCGCCGCATTTCTCGCAAAACGTCGCGCCCTCTTTATTCTCGAATTGACAGTTTGGACATTTCATATGTTGTTCTCCCTTTTGTCCGGAGCAGACGAAACTTGCCTGCGCTGAGAATTAAGCTTCTTGACTTTTTTTCTGTACAGTCCGTATACGACCGCTAGCGTCACAGCCGCCGCAAGGACTATATACGCGGCGATATGAGGCTGTATGAGACCTTTTGACGAAGCTCCCAATCCGACGGCGAGAAAGATTATCCACTGTATGATTCCTATCGCGATAAACAATGCCGACGACAGAATCAAAAACAGACCGTCTTTTTTATTGCGCCTCATTACCGCCACCGCGACGGTAAAACCGATCAGGCTGATCAACAAAATCACCGTGCCGGCAAGCGCGACCGTATAAGCCTGTCCCAGCATCTCTATTTCGTCCGGCGTGACCTGCGACTGAAAAGCCGCGTATATCAGATCGACGTTTATATCGCTGTCCGTGTGTTCGGCAAGATATCTGAGCGCGTTTTCGTATTCGCCTGCAGGCGCAGTAAGAAAGTCTATAAAACTCATATTTACAGTCACGCTCATCTGCGTATCCTCTTCGAGTTCTACCTGCGAACCCAGAATATCGCTCAGCGATCCCGAGAAGTTCATATTGACCGCAGGCATGACCAAAAATGCAAGCAAGCACAGTCCTACGACAATGCCCATAGTGACGTTTAGCCTGATATCCAGTCCTTTCTTCTTTATATCCAGTGATTCGTTGAATCTGATATCCGCCTTCTGACTCTCAGTCAGGAGATTGGGATTTTTCTTTTTTGACCTTTTCGCCATACCTTCCTCGCGAAATTTTATCTAATACAATATTACACCATTTCGGCGATTATCGCAAGATATGAATAAAACTTTGCAAAAAATATACAATATACTTGACTTTGCAAGTCGTACATAGCCGATGATATGTCGGCTAAATAAAGAAGGAGAGGATTATGATTACTATTATAGCACTTATTTTGGTGACAATCGGCGCTCTTAACTGGATGGCGGTGGGAATATTCGATTTCAACGTTATCAACTGGATATTTACTCCCAGCGCATATGTAGGCGCAAGAGTGATCTACGCGCTCGTGGGTATCGCGGGCGTATGGCTGATAGCTTATCTTATCTATAACAAATTCAGCCCCAAGCGTATTCATGCGGTCGAAGATATGTCTTCCAACGCGCATCACCACGACGAAGTTTAATTCGCGCGTGTGCAACAAGACGCAAGTATTTTAAATTATTGCGTTTGACGCAAAAAAAATTCCGTCGAATTTATTCGGCGGAATTTTTCGGAGGTGTAACAACTATGAATTCCTTATCAAGGGATAATTATCACAAAAAGTCTTATAACGATCTTTTGTATATTATACCATCAATATTTGAAGATTTCAATACATATTCAAAAATTTATTATTTTCGTTAATATTCGTCTAATATCTCTATTCCCTTCTCCGACGTACGGGCGACAGTCTTGAATAGATATCCGTCCAACGCGTCGATACATTCGCGCGCGCCGTCCTCCGAGTCGAATACTCCGACGTATGCGCTTCCGCTGCCCGTCATAAAAACTCTGTCCGTAAATTTTAGCAGGTCTTCTCTCGCCGCTGATATCCCGTGAGCGAGCGAACAGGCGGCTTTTTCCAAATCGTTATGATAATCGCCGCTCTTCTCTCCTCCGCCCATAATATCATATCGAGCATATATATCTTTTGTCGAAGCACCGATTGCCTTCTGACATATCGCCAAGATCATAGGCGGTATTTTCCGAGCGCTCGCGAAGTCGCCAATCCCTGTCACCCTTGCTCCGCCTCCGTACATCATATACGCCACGTCCGTCCCTACCTTTAAAGCGAGAGGAGCTAATTCCTCAAGCGAAATGCCGTACAGTCTGTGCGCGCAAAAAAATATTCCGCTTGCATCGGCGGAAGAACCGCCCATACCTGCGGAAAAAGGTATTCCCTTGCTTATCTCGGCGCGCATAGCTATCCCGTACTTTTTATTCAAAAGCGTCAACGCTTTTACCGCCGTATTGTCAGACGCGGCTTTGACGCCGTCCATGGTAACGGCGCACTCGCCGCTCTTACTCGCAAAAATTATATCGCACACGTCGACCGACGTCATAAGCATATCGAGCGTATGATATCCGTCCTCTCTTTTGCCGACAACGTCCAGCGACAGGTTTATTTTTGCATTGACTTTTATTTTCACAGCTTCCATAAATTAAGGCAACTTCCTTCCGCACGCATGATACAGCATATACCATTCGGCGCGCGTGAGCGCTATATCCTTTGCCGCCGCTATCTGCGCGACGCGCTCCGCTTTGGTCGTGCCGTTGATTACGGTAAATCCCGCGGGATGTCTTAACAACCACGCCGCCGCTATGGCGTTGGGCTGGACCTCGTATTTAAACGCGAGTTCTTTGAGCAATTTATTGAGTTTGTAATATCTCACGTTGTCGCCGATAAAAGACTTCTTCGCGCCTTTGTACGGAGAATAGCACTGTATATTCACACCGTTGAGCCTGCAGTAGTCGAGCGTGCCGCCGTCTCTGTCTATGCCCGAATCGTTGAACCTGTTATAATTCATACCGTACTCTATCATAGGACAGTGCGCTATGCTGAGCCTTATCTGATTGCATTCTATCTTGTGCTTGGACAACGAGTTAAGCAACTCTATTTGCGACGCGGAAAAATTACTCACTCCGAAGCTGTCTACCGATCCTTCGGCATAAAGCGTATCGAAAGCCTTTGCGACTTCTTCCGGATTCATAAGCGCGTCTGGACGGTGGATAAGCAACCTATCTATCTTTTCCACGCGCAGTCTGTTGAGACTCTTATGCACGCTGTCGACGATATAGTTGATACTGTTGTCGTATCTATGGCAGGAAAGATCTTTTACTATACCGCATTTTGTCTGAATAACTAGTTTATCTCTAAGAGAAGGATCTTCCTTCAAAGCTTTGCCGAAAGCGATCTCGCATTCTCCTCCGCCGTAGATATCCGCATGGTCGAACACGTCAATTCCTTGCTCGAGATTGGCATCTATCAAACCTCTTATCTGCGCGTCAGTCAGATCTTTGATGCGCATACATCCCTGAATAAACTTACCCATATAACACCTCTTTGACTTAATTGTATCACAACGGGATATTCATATCAATAGGCATAGAGTAAAAGTTGCGGCGCCATTGCAAATTTTTTGTAAAATGACAAGACGGGCGGCCGCGATCCGCGCGCCGTCCGTCATATATTGAGGATATTGCAATCAACCTATCTCTCTGTAGATCACGATCCTCTCGTCGCCGTTCATCAGCGCGCCCAGATCGGGATTCTGTTCCTTTATTCCGTCGATAGACATTCCGAGAGTCTTTGCGACCTGCCATATACTCTCGCCCTTGCTTGGCAAATATACGCTTACGGCATTGGAATTGCACTGTATTTCGTCGCCCTCTTCCACTCCTTTGATCACGGTATTGCATACCTTTTCGGCAATGCATACGGAGATGATCATATCGGCAGTGATCTCCACTTCTCTGTCTCTCTTGACCTTATATGTACAGTCAGCGGCAATGGATCTGCCGTCGAGCACGCTTGCTTCGCTTACCTCTTCGCAATCGAATTGGAGCGAATAAGGAAGTTCTATCTGCATGCACTTGCACGCTCCGTCTTCGTTTTCATATACGACGGAAGTGTTGAGCATTCCCTCGGCGAGCACAGCTCCGTCCATAGCTACGAGATTGGAAAGATTGTTCTGCGTAACTATGCATCCGAGTATGCTCTTGATGCTTTCGTCCGCATTTTCTACGCCGACGCTGCCGCTTATGCGTTCTTCAAATCTGCGCATTCCGTCGCGGCGGTCAAAACATATCTCTGCCGAACTCACGTCGAGCGCGTTGGTAGGGCTGTAGATGTCCACTATTGCGCTGACGGTCTCGGACTGCATTACGAATCCCTGCAATGCAACGCATACCGTTATCTTAAATACGTTGTCGCTGTCCGATCCCTCTATCACAAGTCTGCTGTCCTTGACTTTTGCGCTTATGCAAGCGGACAGATCGTCGCCTCTTACCGCAAGTTCCTGCGCAAAGGGAATGCTCAAATTCTTGGTCGAAACCACTCCCTCTCCGGTATATACGAGACATACTTCTATCTGACCGGTGACCGATATCTTGCCGTCGGAATTATCCACGCCGCCTACGATAGCTTTTGAGTCGAAATAAAGTATATCGTCCGCTCTTACGCCGCAAGCGTATTCGTCGGAAATCTCAAATTCTTCGTCCACCGCGCATATATATTTCTGATACTGCTGATCCTCTCTCAAAGCGAGAGCATTGTCGCTGTCTTCGAGAATTTCCAAGGTGTTAATCTCCACTACCGAAGGAGCAAGTTCTACAACCGTCTGAACCTTTATCTCGTTGCCCGAAACTCCCGACTGCATATCGACTACGAAAGCCCTCACTATGCATGGCATATCGGCTATTACGCTGTCGTTGTTGATATCTTCGGAAAAGTCGGAAATATAATCGAAATTGCCGAGTTTACCCTCTGCGTCGAGATAAACGAGTTTGATGGAAACTCTGCCGCTTGTCTTGATCTGCTTGGACAAAACCTGCGTCCTTGTGATCTGAACGTCGCCCGACAGCGCGCACACTTTGCTCACGCCGCCCTTTGAAGACGTGTCGAAGTTGCATTGCATAACTATCTGCTTACCGTCCAGAGTTCTTTCATAATCAGAGCTTACGCTCTTAAAAACCGTATTGATTGCCATATATCCTCCACAAATATGTTTTTACACAATAATTATATTGCGGAAAGATAAGCGTTATGACATCAAAATTTATTTTTTGTTTATCCTGACGTTGCGCGTGAGAATATCGTTGTACGAATACGACTGCAATTCGTCCTCTCCTTCGACCATACAGCGCACTGTAAAAATAGCGGGATATGCGTCCTGAACGTAGCCGTCGAACTTGACGAATTTGTTGCGACCGCGGTTTATCTCGAAAGTCATAGGCTTGCCCACTATCATACCCACGCGGCGTTTTACTTCATCGATCTTTAAAATTATTTCTCTCATACGTTGATTATGCCCAAAAACGGACAAAAATTACCGCTCCGCAGATAATTAATGTCGATAATATACACAATGCTTTATGTATATTGACAAATCAATAAAGACAAACTATACTGAGAATTACACAAAACATTCAAGAGGCGACGATGCGTAAAAAGAAAATAATGATAGTCGACGACGACGTATATATAGGAGATATGTTACAGGAACTGCTATACAAAAACAATTATGACGTATCAAGAGCGTATTCAGGCAGCGAAGCATTGTACGCTCTCAAAGACGACCGCCCCGATCTCGTCCTGTTGGATCTCATGCTTCCGGGACTCAGCGGCGAAGAACTTTTGTCGCGTATAAGCGACATACCGGTCATAGTGGTAAGCGCGAAAGTCGATATAGACGGCAAAGTCGATCTGCTTACGGCAGGCGCGGTGGATTACGTGACCAAACCTTTCGACACAAAAGAACTTCTCGCAAGAATCGGAGTACATTTGCGCAATACGCCCTGCGGCGGCGATAAGATAGTATTCGACGAGATTGTGATCGACTGCTCCGCATATACGGTCAGCGTAAGCGACGTTCCGATCAAACTCACTAGAACGGAATACGCTATACTGCGCACGCTTGCGGAAGACGCGGGAAAGGTATTCTCCAAAAACGCAATAATGGCGGAAATAGAAACTTTGACGCCCGACTGTGAAGAAAGTTCCCTTCGCACGCATATCGGTAATCTGCGTAATAAGCTCAAATCCGTAAACGGCAAAGATTATATAGAAGCCGTATGGGGAATCGGCTATAAATTAAAATCTTGACAAAATCTTGACTTTCTTTTGTCAGATCCTTGATATGAATGGGCTAGACTGAAACCATCAAATCAAAGGAGCTATCATATGGAATATTGTTTTACAGCGGACAATTTGTCCAAACGATACCGCAATAATACCGTACTAGACGGTTTGACGATGCGCGTGCCCAAAGGCTCGATATACGGCTTTGTAGGCAAAAACGGCGCGGGCAAAACCACGTTGATACGAATATTATGCGGACTTCAAGAACCGACAAAAGGCTCGTATTCTCTTTTCGGAATACCCTACGACGACAGACAGATACGAAACGCGAGAAAACGCACGTGCGGAATAATCGAAACTCCGTCTATATACGGATATATGACTGCCGCGCAAAATTTGAAACAGCAATTTATGCTTTTGGGAAAACCGTCCTTCGACGGTATCGACGAACTTTTGGAGATCGTTGGACTTAACGACACATGCAAAAAACTTGCCAAAAACTTTTCTCTCGGAATGAAACAGCGACTGGGTATAGCGATTGCTTTGGCGGGCGATCCCGATATGGTCATACTCGACGAACCCGTCAACGGTCTTGATCCGCAGGGAATAGTGGAGATAAGAGAGTTGATACTCAAGCTGAACAAAGAACGTAACATAACGTTTATCATATCCAGTCATATTCTCGACGAATTATCCAAACTCGCCACTCATTACGGCTTTATCGACAAAGGCAGGATACTCAAAGAAATATCCGCCGGCGAACTTGAGAAAGCGTGTAAAAAACGTATTTCATTCACTGTAGACAAAGCGGAATGTCTTTGCCCCGCTCTCGATTCTACGGGATTGGAATACAAACTCACGTCGAATACCGAAGGCGAACTTTACGGCGAAATAGGGATAGGACTGTTCAGCGATATTCTCAAAAGCCGCGGAATCAATCTGCTGAAAATAACGGAAAAAGACGAGTCTTTGGAATCGTATTATATCAATCTTGTTGGAGGAGCAAACAATGATTAGATTATTGAGAAGCAACCTTTCGAGGATGATAATGTCCAAGTCTTTTTTGATATATCTCGGGATGTACGCCCTGTACTCTATCGCTCTACCTATATTTATCTATTTTAATAATCCTCTAATGCTCAAAGAGGCGGGAGCGGAATCGGTGTTGGCGATGAACTACGGTTTGGCGAGCTTCCCTCTGCAAGGATTGGCGATTGCAAGACTTACCAGCGTAATTATCGGGGCGGATTTTCAAAACGGAACGATAAGAAATAAAATAATTATCGGACATTCACGCACGCAGATATATACTGCAAATCTGCTGACGTCGATAATCATATCGTTGTCGTTGAACGCGGCGTTCCTTCTATTCTTCTTCGCGATCTCCATGCCTATGTTCGGCGGATTCGCAATACCTGCGAAAACAGTCGTATGGATGCTGATCGACGGAACTTTGATTTGGTGCGCGTATTCCGCAATAAGCACGCTGATCACTATGGTAAGTAAAAACACGACCGTTGCTATCATAATCTCCTTTGCATTGATTATGATGGGAATGATGTTGGTAGCATATATGAACGGACTTCTGTCGCAGACGCCTATGATAAGAACGATAATAATAACCGAAGCCGGCGAAAGGATAGAAAAATGGATTGAAAATCCGCGCATGCCCAGCGAAACCACAAGATCGTTTTGCCGATTTATGCTAGACTTCCTTCCGGGCGGACAGAGCAACAGACTTGTCAGCACTAAAGATTTCCACACTTGGCAGATGGCGCTCTACTCGTTGGGAATAATCGGCGCGACGAGCGGAGCGGGAATATTGGCGTTCAATAAGACCAATATAAAATAAAAAAGCCTTTCTAGTCGATGCGCTCAGCGTATTGACAATATATACCCCTCGTGCGAGATCCTGAAAAGGGTCTCGCATAGACGCGTTTTAAAAAAGGAGAAATATATGACTACGGGATTGACGGTAATATGCGCGCTTTTGGCGCTGAGCGCGACGGCGTTGGCGATAAAACTCGCAATCGTAAAAAAGGGAAACCGTGAGATAAGCGATCAGTTGCCGTCTTTGGTAAAAGGCGATACAAACGCTTTGTTGACGGTATCTTGCCGAGACAGAAATACGCTCTTGCTCGCAAACATTCTCAACGAACAAATAAAAGAATTGCGGAAAAAAGAACTGACCTACACCGGCGGAGATCTGGAACTCAAACGCGCGATAACGAACGTCGCGCACGATATCCGTACTCCTTTGACGGCTATATGCGGCTATCTCGATATGGCTAAGGGCGAAACAAATATAGAAAAACTGCGCGATTATCTCGACATAATTACCCATCGCGCCGCGGCTCTAAAAACTCTTGCGGCGGAACTCTTTGAATACTCGCTCTCCGCAGACGCGTCCAAACCAGACGAGCCAGAAACCGTCGACGTATCGGCTCTTCTTGCCGAAACGCTTATTTCATTTTACGGCGGATTTAATGGAAAAAACATAACGCCGCAAATTGATATCTGCGAAGAGAAAGTAAAGCGCATAGTAGATAAAAAAGCGCTTGTCAGAATTATATCCAATATAGTCGACAACGCTATAAAATACAGCGACGGCGATTTCCGCGCAACGCTGGAGAACGACGGAACAATGACTTTCTCCAACAAAGCCGGCAACATAAACAAGGTCATTGCAGAAAAACTATTTGACAGATTTTATACCGTCGACGACAACAAATATTCTACCGGTCTGGGACTGTCTATAGCCAAAACTTTGACAAAAAGAATAGACGGAGATATAAGCGCCTCTTTCCAAGACGGCACGCTTACTGTAACGCTTAAAATTTGACAGCGCTCAGCGCCTGTAAAATATCTCTGTCCGCGGGAGCCCATTCGACGGAAAACAACTCTTCGGGCAAAAGCCACTTGCTGTCGACGTGCTCGTTGAGGACAAAAGATTGCGACAGAGGCTTGCATATAAAAGTCATAAGATCGACTATAACGTCCTTGTATTCGTATACCGATCTCATAAACGGATCGACTATTTCGATGCTGTAATCCATCTCCTCGAGCGCTTCTCTTTTCAGCGCGGCCTCCGGACTTTCGCCCTCTTCTATCTTTCCGCCTACGAATTCGTATTTATACGCGACCTCGGCGTTTTTGCTCGCGCCGCGTTTGACCGCGAGTATCCTGCCGTTTTGCACGACGATCGCGCCTACTACGTATAAAGTCTTTTTGATATTCACGATCTCTCCCGCCTTGATGATTATTTGTCGCCAAATACGCTCATCGCGTACTTTGCGCTCTGATTTGCGTCTTTGCAGTACTTGTCCGCTCCCATCTGAGCCGCATATTCTTCCGTCAAGACAGCTCCGCCTACCATTACGCGGCAATACGGACAACGCTCTTTGAGAAGTCTGACCGTCTCTTTCATATTCTCCACCGTCGTCGTCATAAGCGCAGAAAGCCCGCACAGTTTTATCGAGTTGCGTTCGACGGCTTCAACTACCGTCTCGGGCGGCACGTTTTTGCCGAGATCCAAGACTTTGAATCCGTAGTTTTCCAATACCGTCTTGACAATATTCTTGCCTATATCGTGCACGTCCCCCTTGACCGTGGCAAGAACTATCTTGCCTTTGTCTGACTCCTCTCCGACGGGAAGAGATTTTTTCACTTCCTCAAAACACGCTTTTGCGCAATCGGCGGACGCTATCAACTGCGGCAGGAATATCTTTCCCTTCTCGTAATCGTCGCCCACTCCGTTAAGCGCGGGAATGAGATAATCGTCTATCACTTGCAGAGCGGCGTGCGTCTTCAAAAGTTCCGCCGTCAGCTCTCGCGCTCTGTCCAATCCTTTGGCTATACAGTAAAAAATATCCTTTTCTCCGCCCTCGGCGCCGGCGACGCTCTTTGCCGACTTGACCGGCTGCGCGGCGACGTAATCGGCGTATTTTGCCGTATAGTTTTCACAGTTTTTATCTTCGCATGTCAGGACTTTGAACGCGTCTACCGCCTGCATATTTTCGCTTACGTTGGGATTGAGTATCGGAAGATCCAATCCCGCATGCATAGCCATAGTCAAAAACGCCGTATTGACTATCTGTCTGGCAGGCAGACCGAAGGAAATATTGGATACTCCCAATACCGTCTTGACCGCATACTTTTCTTTTATTATCTTTATCGCCTCAAGCGTCTTTACCGCTTGATCGGGTTCCGCGCTGACCGTCAGCGTGAGGCAGTCGATATACACGTCTTCTTCGCGTATTCCGTACGACTTAGCCCTGGATATGATCTTCTCGGCAAGTCTCACTCTCTCTTCGACGCTCTTGGGCACTCCGCGTTCGT
This sequence comes from uncultured Clostridia bacterium, assembly GCA_948471525.1. Lineage (GTDB taxonomy): Bacteria > Bacillota > Clostridia > Christensenellales > UBA3700 > RACS-045. The sequence goes on from CAOKSY010000001.1 coordinate 116,643, forward strand.
CCATCGTAAGTCCCACTACGCTCGCACCGTATTTCGCGACGAGCGGCAATACGGTATCCAAAGACGAGTCTTCAGCGTTGACGGAATTGACTATAGGTTTTCCGTTATAATATCTCAACGCGCGTTCTATCGCCTCGGGCTTGGAACAGTCTATCTGCAACGGCGCGTCTGTAATGCTCTGAATATATTTTATCATATCTGTGAGCATCTCTTTTTCGTCTATCTGCGGTAGCCCCGCGTTGACGTCCAATATATCCGCGCCGGCCTCGACCTGTTCGAGAGTCTGCGTCGCGATATAATCGAAATTTCTGTCGATAAGCGCCTGTTTCATAGCCTTCTTGCCGGTGGGATTTATCCTCTCGCCGATCACTTTGACTCCGTCGATATATACGGTCTTGGTCGAAGAACATACCGCGCTTACGTATTTGCGCTCTCGCTTTGCGGGACGTCTGGTCTTTCTGAGTTTATCGAGCGCGGCGATATATTCGGGAGTAGTGCCGCAACATCCGCCGAGAATGCCCACTCCCATATCTATGAATTTCTCATAGTCGCGCGCAAATTCTTCGGCAGATACCGAGTAGTTCATTTCGCTGTCGGGAAGTCCAGCGTTTGCCTTGATAAACAGCGGCAAGTCCGTATTGTCGGCTATGCGTTTCATTATAGGATAAATTTGAGCGGGAGCAAGCGAACAGTTGATGCCTATCGCGTCGGCAAAAGCCGAAGCCGTAAGCGCAAAAGCCTCCGCAGAGCAACCCGTAAAAGTCCTGCCGCTCTCGTCGAAAGTCATACTTGCAATCACGGGAAGATCGCAGTTTTCTTTGACCGCGATTAGCGCCGCCTTAAGTTCGTAAAGATCGCTCATCGTCTCGATGGCTATAAGATCTACTCCGTCCTTAGCCGACTCGACCTGCTCTTTAAAAAGATCGTAAGCCTCGTCGAAAGTCATACTTCCCAGCGGCTCTATCAGCGCGCCGGTAGGTCCTATATCCAATGCGACGAGTTTGTCTCCCGCCGCTCTTCTTGCTATTTTTACGCCCTCTTTTATGAGCCGGCTTACTTCGTCGCCGTCTTTGAGTTTTTTACGGTTGGCTCCGAAAGTATTCGTAAAGACAACGTCGCTTCCGCTGTCAATATATTCTCTGGTGACTGCGTATACCAGTTCGGGATTCTCTATATTCAGTCTTTCAGGAGCGGCTCCGCCAGCGAGACCTCTCTTCTGAAGCTGTGTGCCGAACGCTCCGTCGAGCAACACTATTTTCTCTTTAAACAATTTCTTTATATCCATATACGTTTCCTCATTCTTACCGTCTGTAAGCGCACAAAGTATTGTTGCAAGCATAACATTTGTTTCCGCATACGGACGGACTGCCGCCGCGCTTTCCTATTCCGATCGCCGCCGTCACGCTCTTCTGCGGAGAAAGCATAAAGCTGTCTTCATTCATAAACACTCCTATCTTCTTGGGGAGTTCGAGCAGACGAGCGAAATCTCTCTGCGCCGACAGCGGAAAGTCTCCGTATCCGCAGGAAAATCTGCCTGTGAGTTCGACCCCGCTCTGCGCCTGCAACTGCTCGCATAGATCGTCGCAATAACTCTCTATCGCGCAGATACTCGCGCTGTCCAAAAGCACCGCCGCAAGGGGATCGTCTCTCATAAGTCTCGACGCTTCTTTCTCCACCTCAAAACCCACCGTCGCGCCCATAAGATAGACCTCGTCGCACCCCGAGAGATGTCTTGCGATATCTTCTCCATCAAAAACGACGTCCGTGCCCTTTAATCTGAGCGGACTAAAGTCGAGACCGTATTTTTTTATTACGCATCTCGGAGTGACGAGCGAAAGACATCTGTCTATAGCTACGTCTATTTCCCTGTCCAACGAGGGAGAATATTCCTGCCCTCTGTGACCGAGATATCTCAACAGTTCGCTCTTTTCTATCTTCATATTATCGTACTGCGTTGAGTTTGTAGATTATAGGTTTGATATTCTCGGTGATCCTACGCGCAACGTAAGCGTTGTTCATTATGTAGAGGTGTATACCGTCTACTCCGCTGGAGAGAAGATCGACTATCTGATCCGTCGCATAGGCTATGCCCGCTTCCATCAGCGCGTCGGCGTCGTCAGCAAACTTGCTGTACATTCTGGATATCTTGGACGGGATCTTCGCGCCGGTCATCTTTACTATGCCGCCGAACTGCGAAGCCTTGACAAGAGGCATAACGCCCGCCTGAACAGGCACGTCTATGCCGGCAAGTCTGACCATATCCAAATACTTTAGATAATCGTCGTTGTCAAAAAACAACTGGGAATTGAGATGCGTAACTCCCTTGTCGACCTTGATCTTGAGATTGCGGATGTCCTCTACCATATTCGCGCTTTCGGGATGACCTTCGGGATAACACGCTCCAACGACGTTCATATCGCTCCTGCTCTTAATAAATTCGACAAGGTCGCTGGCGTGAGCAAAATCCTCTTTTACTTCGCCGCTGATCCTGTCGCCGCGCAAAGCCAAGACGTTTTCCACGCCTATATCGACGAGTCCGTCGAGAGCTGCCGCCACTTCCTCGCGAGTAGAATTGACGCAAGTCAAATGCGCCAACGGCTCTATACCGTAGTCGTCTTTTACTATTTGGGCAATTTCTTTGGTACGGGAATTCTTACTGCCGCCCGCGCTGTACGTGATGGATACGTAATCGGGACGAATGTCCTTGAGTTGAGTCAACGTATCCAATATTTTGTCAATGCCGTCGCCGACTTTGGGAGGAAATATCTCAAAGGAGTATACGGCTTTTTTTTGTTTGAATAAATCGCAAATCTTCATATCGCGCTCCTCTAAATTTCTATTTTATTTTAGCACAACGCTATCGATTTAGCCACTTTTTAAAATACATTTTATAAAGCGTATTGCAAAAAATTATGCATTGAACGCCTGCCGACACTCCGCAAGGGAGAAAATCGCAGGCTATAAGCGCGTAACGATTGACAAAAACCTTGGGCGGATATATTATATATGTATATGTAAAGTATAACTTTTATTATAATATTATCGCTTGGAGATAAGTTATGGATTTTATTGAAGTTGAAAAAAAGTGGCAGAAAAAGTGGAACGATACCCGTCTCTACTCTTTTGACAAATCCAAAATCAAAGACAAATACTACGTGCTGGAGATGTTTTCATATCCTTCGGGAGCAAAATTGCACGCAGGTCACTGGTATAATTACGGACCGACCGACAGCTATGCGCGCTTTATGAGAATGAACGGCAAAGAAGTGTTTCAGCCTATGGGCTTCGACGCCTTCGGTCTGCCCGCGGAAAACTACGCGATCAAGTCGGGAATTCATCCGCAGGACAGCACGCTCAAAAATATCGAGACTATGGAAGGTCAGCTCAAAGCAATGGGCGCGTCCTTTGACTGGGATTACGAAATAAAGACCTGTATGCCCGACTATTACAAGTGGACGCAGTGGATATTCCTCCAGCTCTACAAACACGGGCTGGCGTACAGAAAGGAAGCTCCCGTCAACTGGTGTCCTTCCTGCAATACCGTGCTTGCCAACGAGCAGGTAGTGGACGGAGAATGCGAGAGATGTCACTCCGCCGTACTGAGAAAAAACCTCACTCAATGGTTTTTCAAGATCACCAAATACGCGGAAGAACTTCTCCAAGGCCTCGACACCGTCGACTGGCCCGAGAAGACAAAAGCAATGCAACGCAACTGGATAGGCAAATCTTCGGGCGGCGAAATAGATTTCGTATGCGAAAGCGGAGATAAATTCAGCGTATTCACTACGAGAGCGGATACGGTATTCGGAGTATCTTACGTGATACTAGCGCCCGAACATCCGCTGGTGGACAAGATCACTACCGACACGCAGAGAGAAGCCGTCGAAGCGTACAAACTTCAATGCGCGAAAACAAGCGAGATCGAGAGAATGTCCACGACGAGAGAAAAGACAGGCGTATTTACAGGCGCTTACTGCATCAATCCCGTCAACGGAGATAAAGTCCCCGTATGGATAGGCGATTACGTGCTCTACTCCTACGGTACGGGCGCCGTAATGGGCGTAGCCGCGCACGACGAAAGAGACTATGACTTCGCGCAGAAATTCGGACTTCAGATCAAGAGAGTCGTCGCATCCAAAGACGGCAAAAACGACGATCTGCCCTATTGCGATTACGGAGTTATATGCAATACGAATTCTCAATTCGACGGTATGACCTCCGAAGAAGGAAAGGTCGCCATCGTCAAATGGCTCGAAGAAAAGAAACAAGGTCAACTCAAGACCAATTACAGACTGCGCGACTGGCTGATATCGCGTCAGAGATACTGGGGCGCGCCCATACCTATCGTATACTGCGACAAGTGCGGCGAAGTTCCCGTACCCGAAAAGGATCTGCCGGTATCTTTGCCATATAACGTGGAATTCAAGCCCAACGGCAAATCCCCGCTGGCAAGTTGCGAAGAATTTATGAACGCGACCTGCCCAATATGCGGCGGCAAGGCGAGAAGAGATCCCGATACTATGGATACTTTCGTATGTTCGAGCTGGTACTATCTCAGATATCCCGACGCGCACAACGACAAGATGGCGTTCGACCCCGAGATAATAAACAAGATGCTCCCCGTCGACAAATACGTGGGCGGCGCGGAACACGCGTGTATGCATCTGCTCTACGCCCGTTTCTTCACCAAGGCGTTGCGCGATATGGGTTATCTCAAGTTCGACGAACCTTTTAAATCTCTCGTGCACCAAGGCACGATACTCGGTCCCGACGGATTTAAGATGTCCAAGAGCCGCGGCAATATTATATCACCCGACGACTACGTAAGTAAATTCGGATCAGACGCGTTCAGACTGTATCTTATGTTCGGTTTCAGCTATATAGAAGGCGGTCCGTGGAGCGCGAACGGTATGGAATCTATCACCAAATTCCTCGAAAGAGTGGAAAGGATCGTCGACAAAGCCATCTCGCTCGACAGCGTCGCAGGCAATATAGGCGCGGCGGAAAAGAATTTGAATTATACGAGAAACTATACTATTAAACGCGTATCCGAGGATATGAAAGCATTCTCTTTCAATACCGCGATCGCGAGGATAATGGAGTACGTCAACGATCTTTATAAATACGACAACTCAAGCGAAGCAAAGAACAACGCTTTCTTTAAAGAATGTATTAAAGATCTCGTGCTGTTGCTCGCACCGTTCGTGCCGCACATTGCGGAAGAACTCAACGAAAGATCGGGAGGTAAATATTCGGTATTCGATATGGACTACCCCGTCTGCGACGAAAAAGCTCTTATAAAAGACGAATACGAACTCGCCGTACAGGTCAACAGCCGTATGAAGGCGAAGATCGTCGTCCCCAACGACGCCGACGCGAAAACTATCGAAAACATCGCGCTTTCCAACGACGCAATCAAGAGCGCGACGCAAGGACTGAATATCGTCAAGGTAATCGTTATACCAAAACGTCTTGTCAATATAGTCTGCAAATAAAAAAATAAATATCAAAATCCCCGATCGGGGAAATACGGAGTAAATATGTTAGATCTCAAATTCGTATGCGAAAACATAGAAGAAGTAAAACAAAGACTTGCCAACAGAAGCGGTAAATTCGATCTCGAAGGTTTGTCCGAACTCGCCGAAGAGAGAAAGACTCTCATTCAGGACAGCGAGCAGAAAAAAGCTACCAAAAACGCGGTATCCAAACTCATCCCCTCTCTCAAAGGAGACGAAAAGGGAGAGAAGATCGCCGAAATGAAAGCGCTTGGCGAAGAGATCAAGGCGCTTGACGCAAGACTGAGCGAAGTCGAAACCCAAATAAGCGATATAATGATGACGATCCCCAATCTGCCTAATAAGGAAGTGCCTATCGGAAGCGACAGCGACGATAACGTCGAGGTAAGAAGATGGGGCGAACCGACCAAGTTCGATTTCGAACCCAAAGCGCACTGGGACATAGCCGAAGAGAAAGATCTGTGCGACTGGCCGAGAGCGGGCAAGATCTCGGGCGCGAGATTTACCGTATACAAAGGACTGGGCGCGAGACTCGAGCGCGCTATATACAACTTTATGCTCGATACTCACACCTCCGCGGGATATACGGAGATATTCCCTCCGTATATGGTAAATAAAAACGCTATGATCGGCACGGGACAACTGCCCAAGTTTGCGGAAGATATGTATTACGTCAACAACGAGGGACAGGATTTCTATCTCGTACCGACTGCTGAAGTGCCTGTGACCAATCTCCACAGAGAGGAGATCATTCCTGTAGAAAACCTGCCTATTTATTACTGCGCGTACACGGCGTGCTTCAGAGGCGAAGCAGGCAGCGCGGGCAGAGATACGAGAGGACTGATACGTCAGCACCAATTCAATAAGGTAGAACTCGTCAAGTTTACCACTCCCGAGACCAGTTATCAGGAACTCGAGCATTTGACAAACAGCGCGGAAAAAATACTTCAACTGCTCGGTATCCCCTACAGAGTAGTATGTCTGTGCACGGGCGATCTCGGTTTCGGTTCTGCAAAGACTTACGATATAGAAGTATGGATGCCCTCTTACAACAGATACGTAGAGATCTCGTCTTGCTCGGATTACGAAGACTTCCAGGCGAGACGCGCAAGCATACGCTACAGAGACAAGGACGGCAAAGTAAAACTCGTCCATACCCTCAACGGAAGCGGACTTGCGGTAGGAAGAACGACCGCCGCTATACTGGAAAACTTCCAGCAGGCTGACGGAAGCATTGTCATCCCCGAAGTACTCAGAAAATATATGGGCACGGACGTGATCCGTTAATATGAAAGCCGGCGCATTGCTCAACGGAAAAAAGACAGGACGTTCCGACAGAATATGGGAGCTGGATTTTTTGCGCGGAGTATGCGTGCTTTTGATGATATTCGATCACACGATGTTCGATATAGGTTTCCTCTTTGCCGACGCTTGGAAAGCGGTCGGAAAAGAGAGCCTTACCGCTATCGTAAACCTAGCGGCGTCGTATTATAAGAATTCCGCGCTACGCCATACTACGCAAAATATCGTCGTATGGATATTCGCTTTGCTGTGCGGCATATCCTGCTCTTTTTCCAGAAATAACCTCAAGCGCGGAGTACAGGCGGCGATAATCTCCGCCATCATCACCGTAGTCACGTATTTTATGAACGAGACGGTAAAATTCGGTATATTGCATATGTTTGCATTTGCGATACTCTTCTGGTGGCTGATAGATACGCTTTGCTGTCACAAAAAGATGATAACCGCGGGCGTATGTTTGTTTTTGGGAATAATGATAATAGTCGTCAACGACGCTCTTATGGACGTCTACGTTGACAACAAAACGGCATTCGCAAGCGACAGTTCTCTGTATTTTATAGGAGAATTTATGATCGGCAAACCAAGCGGATTTACCTCGTCGGACTATTACCCTATATTCCCCACCGTCGGCTATATGCTGCTCGGCGCGACAGCCGCGGTAATATTGTATCCGAAGAAAAAATCTCTGCTTCCGTGGCTGGGCAAATACGACTGGCACGCGCCCTTCTCTTTCTGGGGCAAGATAGCGATATGGGTATACGCTTTGCATCAGGTCGCGGTAGTCGTCATACTCGCGCTGATAAGTTTTCTATTTATCACGCCGGGCGACTTTGTGGTGATATAAATTAATAATAACGCTTAAACGACCGTCGCAAGACGGTTTTTTATTTGTCATAAAAATGTTGCGTTACTTATTTTGTCGAACTTAATACAGATTAAATCAACAAAATTTATTGCCAACTTAGACTACAGCACACACCAATTATATTGACGATTTGAATCATAGTCAGTTTAACTGCAATATCGTCATATTGGGCGAAACAAAGTGAAGTCAAAATATTTAAGTCAATTAATAATCGGATTGGATCTATCCACTGCGGTCGAGATGACAGAATGATTGAGATCTCTCCACTGCGCTACGGTCGAAAGAACGTTATTTAATTCTTATCGGCCGCACTGTTTACTGCAAGCATAATTGGCATTTTCAGCATTAATAAAAAGCGCGACCGTAAAGCACAATTCCCATAGGGAATTGAAAAAACCAAATATTTTATTGATACGCTTTCAGATTATGAAAAAAGCACTCGAACATTTTATTCGAGTGCTTTTAGCTAAACTTTATTAGAAAGACAAATTGAAATTTATTTTATTTGGGAATACATTTTCATATCTATAACCGCGCCATTTTTTACTGCATTGGAACGCATTATTCCCTCAAATTGAAAGCCTGCTTTTTCTAAAACGCGGGACGAACCTCTATTGTTTGCAAACGGTTCCGCATAAATTCGCAATATATCCGTATTGTCAAAAACATATTTGCAAATTTGCTTTACGGCTTCGGTCATTATACCCTTGCCCCAATATTCTTCCGCAAGATAATAACCGAGTTCGGCTGTTCTGAAATGAATATTGTTTTGCCGAAAAACGGCTATACTGCCGACTGCTTTCCCTTCAATTTCAATAGCGAAAGCAAACGTTGAATTTTTATCGGCAGAGAGAATGGAATTTATAAATTCTTTGCCGTCTTGTTCTGTATACGGATATGGTATGCCGTCCCGTAGATTATCCAATATTTTTTTATTGTTAATTGTAGATGCCAAGTTTTGCGCATCGCTTAATTTCCACTCTCGCAACGAAAAAGTAAACATAATATTACTCCGCTAAATTACTGTATATCGTATAATCATTTTATCACGAAAAATGAAAGAACGCAACCGATTGAATTTTGCGGGAAATATAAAACATATCTATATCTCACTAGGCTACGAGTAGCCTAGTTCGTCCACGCAATATAAATATCAAAAAAAGCGTGGCTTCACGCTACGCCTTAATCTCTACGACCTGTGGCTTACCGAATATTCCCTATGGGAACTACGGTAATAGCCGCGCTTTTTTTAGATACATATTATATTTATTATTCCTTATTCCAAGGTGCCGCTGCCGACGAATATTCCCGCTGCCGCCAATGCAGATTTGAATTCATCCATTTTACCTTCGGGATCCGCCGTCGTATCGAGTATGATTATTTCAACTTCGGGATCGCCGTCGCTCTTCTTGGTGAAAGTCGTGTCCTTCCACTCCCAACCGATCGCTTCGATATAAGCTACCTTTGCTTCGTTGCTTTCATAGAAAAGGAATTCGCCGAAAGTCTTTACCGTCTTGGGCAATAAAATGTCTTCAAACTGTATGCCCGCAAAAGCATAGCCCTTGATCTCGACAATGGAAGTGATCTGCTTGCCTTCTTCATCCAAAAATCTGAATATCTTGCCCTCGGAATTGGAAGAATCCTTATCGTATGCACCGTAATACGCGTATACTATCTTACCCTCTGCGTCGGTAAGCAATCCGTGCTTATACGTCGACGAGGAAGTCCCTTTGGTGAAATCGGACAGTTTGGTTATCGCGAAATTCTTATTCTCGTTGTGGACTTCGAGCACTCTTCTGGTATAGGTCGCGCTCGTAGCGTTGGTGTATATCGCAAATGCGCCTTCGCCTATCTTTTCTACGTTTTTACCGATCTCGAAATCGTTGTTGTAAAGAAGTCTTGTGCAACCCATAAAGGTCTTTGCAGGGATCTCCTTCAGCGACTCGGGAAGACTGACGGACTGAAGACTTGTGCAATCGAGGAATACTCCCTCTCCCATGGTCTCGATCTCTCCGCCGTCCTCGAATACTACAGTGGAAAGATTATTGCTTCCCATAAACGCGTTTGCGCCGATATTGGTTATCGAAGACGCGATCTTGAATTCGGAAAAGTTGGTAGTGATATTTGCAAAAGCCTTTTCGCCGATAGACTTGATCTTGGGGAAGTTCAAAGTATAAGACGAATTTGATCTTAGTTTCGTATTCTGGAACGCGCTTGCGCCGATATCGGCAAGATCGATACCGTCGTCGTAGGTAAGTTCGGTAAACGAAGTCGCTTTGTAGAAAGCTTTCTCGCCGATCTTCTCCAATTTTTTATTGAAATGCGCATTGAGAAGCGTATTGCAGTTTTCAAACGCGTTCGCGCCTATCTCCAAGAGTTCCGCAGGCATATAGAAAGTGTCTTCGCTTATAGCGTTTTCGCCTTCGGTCTCGTAATCGTTGCTCTTATAGGCAAACTTAAGCGCGCTGCAGTCGTAGAAAGCCTTTTCGCCTATATTTGTCACGCTGTCGGGAATGATAACCGTTCTGAGATTTTTACAACCGCTGAACGCGCCTGCCGAAATAGTCTTAAGACCCGACGGCAAAACTACTTTCTCGAGCGTAGTGAGATCTTTAAACGCCTCGTCCGCCAAAGTGAAAGAAGAGGATTTTGTATTAAACGTAATGCTCTTTACCGATTTTGCGGAAGCAAACGCGTCTTTACGCACGCCGACTACTCTGTTGCCTCTTACTCTGTCGGGCACTACGATATCCGTATCTCCGCCCGTATAACCTGTGATGGTAGCTCTCGAACCGCTGAGCGTGTAGGTAAAACCGCCCGAATATTCGGACAGACGTCCCGTATTGACGAGAAGTCCGATAACCGTACCCAGCGACGCCAAAGCTATCACGAATACGGATACTACGATTATTATCTGTCTTGTCTTGTTTTTCATATCTACCTCTTGAAGTAATCTTCCCCTAAATCTATCGATATACGAAAGCGCAAAAACGATATAATATCATTATTGCCACCTCTCGTTTTTATATTATAGCATACGGAAAAATAAATTTCAATCAATAATTTTTATATTATAAATATTATATATAAATTGTAGAATATGCTTTTCAACGCGCAAAATATTTTGCGATCGCTTTGAGCGCGACGTTTATTCCGTCGACGGCGGCGGAAGTTATACCGCCCGCGTAACCCGCGCCCTCGCCGCAAGGCATTAGTCCCGAGACGGAGCTGTCTCCTTCCTCGTTCCGCAATATCCTTACGGGCGACGAAGATCTGCTTTCCACTCCCGTGAGCAAGGAATCGGGATGATCAAACCCTCGCAATTTCCTGCCGAATACGCCTATCGCCTCGCATATGCTGTCCGCGACGTAGGAAGGCAGACAGCCTCTCAAGTCGGCAAACTCCGTACCTATAGGATACGTGGGCAAAACTTCGCCCGCTCTCTGCGTAACCTTGCCGTCTAGAAGGTCTGCATATCTCTGACAGGGAGCCTTGTACGATCCCGTCAGTTTATATGCAAGCCGCTCGTATTTTCTCTGAAATTCCACTCCGGCAAGCACGCCCTCTCCGCCGAAATCATCGGGCGATACTCCCACGAGAAGCGCGCTGTTGGCGTTGACGCCGTCTCGCGCAAAATAACTCATTCCGTTGGTGACGACGGAATTTTGCTCGGAAGCGGCGGGCATAACGTAGCCGCCCGGACACATACAAAAAGTATAACACGATCTTCCGCTGTCAAGATGCGCGGAAAGCGAATACGCCGCCGCGGGCAATCCCTGAGTATAGCCGTATTGAGCGCGGTCTATATTTTTCTGGAGATGCTCTATCCTCACTCCTATAGAGAAAGGTTTCGCCTGCATGACTACCTTGCCGCAAAGCATCTCGAAAGTATCGCGCGCACTGTGTCCCAACGCGAGTATACAGCAGTCGCAGTCGATACTCCAAAGCCCTTTATCCTTGCTCTGAGCGACGACTGATTTGAGTTTGCCGTCTTTTGCGATTACGTCTACCATTTTGGTATCGAAATAAACTCTGCCGCCCAACGCGATTATCTCCTCGCGGATATTCTTGACCACGTCGACGAGCTTGTCCGTACCGATATGCGGCTTTGCGTCGTAGACTATCTGCTCGGGAGCGCCGTACTTTACAAATTCGTTTAACACGATATTTATATGCGAAGAATTCGTACCCGTATTGAGTTTCCCGTCGGAAAAAGTGCCCGCCCCGCCCTCGCCGAACTGCACGTTGCTCTCCGTGTCGAGTTTCTGCATTTCAATAAAAGCGGTCAAACTCTTCGCTCTCTCGTCCACGCTCTTTCCGCGTTCGAGCACAATCGGACGAAGTCCCGCTTTCGCAAGCGTGAGCGCGGCAAACAGTCCCGCCGGACCCGATCCCACGATCACGGGCGGTTTGTCAGTCGCACGCGCCTTGGAGACGATAGCGTCGAGACTTGCAAGAGGGGGATCGTAATGCGTCGCGTTTTTTACGCGCGCAGTCCCATCTCCTCCGCGCAGTTCTACTCCTATAGACAGGATATAGCGTATCTTGCTTTTGTCTCTGCAATCGAGCGACTTCTTCAATATTCGATAATTCTCTACCTGAGAGGGCGAAATTCTGAGAGACTTGGACAACTCTCTCTCCAGTTCCGGCTGTGAGTAACCCGCAGGCAGCGAGATCTGTATCTTCAACATAAGATATCCTCGCTGCAAGCAAGCGCGCTTGCCCACGCCCAATGCAGATTATATCCTCCGCACAGCCCGTCCACGTCGGCTACCTCGCCTATTATATACAGTCCGTCGCAAATGCGCGAACGCATAGTCTCTGCGTCAATTCCGTCGGTAGATATGCCTCCGCTCGCCGCCTGTGCGGAACTTCTGCCGGACAGCGCGGTGACTTCTATGTTAAACTCTTTGCATACGCGAGCGATGTCGCGCGCCTTTTTTCGCGACATTATAAGCGATCTGTCCATAGGAGTGCGCGCATATACGCTGTGCGCTATCGCCTTGTGCAGTACGCCTTCGAGCGGCGCGAATACGCTGCAATTTTCGTATATATGATTTTCGAGTTCTTCCTGAGACATATCGGGCACCAGATCCAAGACGACGTTACAATTCTTGACTTCGCCGCGATATCTTGCAAGCATAGAAGATAGTCTGAATATCAACACTCCCGACAGCGCGCCGTCCTTGAAAAGTACTTCGCCGCGCTCCTGCATCGCGATCTCGCCGTTGACGGATATAGACGCGCCCACCTTTGCCCGTACGCCGTTTGCGCCGCGAACTTCCTTGCAAAGAAGCGGCGAAATAGCGTACTTTATCTCTGTCGTACGATGTCCGAGTTTTTCGGCGAGAAAATGGGAGTTCTTGCCCTGCGTAGCGTCGCTGCCCGTCGCCAAAACAGCGCAGTCGCAGACGTACTCGCCATTCGACGAGCGCACTTTGAATTCCTTTCCGCAACGCGCGATTTCCTCGACTTCGCAATCGCAGACGATCTGCGCGCCGACTTCTCTCAATCTCTGTAAAAACACGTTGAGTACCGCTGTCGCGCTTTCGCAATACGGATATACTCTTCCCTCGGAATCAATTCTTACGAGCAATCCCATCGCCTTAAATCTGGAGACGATCTCCTGCGGAGTATACTTTGACAGCGCATTCTCTACAAACGCGCTGTTGTAAGCCTTTGCCGACGCGTCCGTATTGGTGAGATTGCATTTGCCGTTGCCGGTGCAAAGCAATTTTTTGCCCACTCTGTCGTTACGCTCCAATACCGTGACTTGCGCTCCGCCTTTTGCCAATTCGTATGCGCACATCAATCCCGACGCTCCTCCGCCTATCACTACTACTCTTTTTGACATAATAAATTCCTTATAACGAACAGACCGCCGTATGACAGCCTTGAGTATAATTATACAATAATAAACGCAATGTTGCAAGATTACGGATAAAAATAGATATATAAGCAAGAGGCGGAAGGATAATCTTTCCGCCTCTTTTTTAGATCAATATTTCATTGTAGAAATTACGGTGACCTTGAATATCCCCACTTCGTACACTACGGTGATTGAATTGAGGCGTTTGTTTTGCGCGTCTGCTACGACGACTACTTTTGCATTTGTCGCGTCGGGTATGCCGAGGAATGCCGAGACGTCTGCCACGTCGGCTGTAAACGTAGCCGTAGACTTGGACGTCAAATAGGAAATGTTTTTAAAATACTCTTCCTTGAAGTCAAATCCCGCGCCGTCTGCGCCGAGCGAAAACTCGGGCGCGTCCACGTCGTCGTTTGTCGCTACTTTGCCGTTGTCATAACTGTATATCGTCATACCGCCGCTGGTAACGTTGATCTTGAGATCTTTTGACTTCTCGTTGCTCGGCGTCTCGAACGAAGCGAGCTTTAAAAGTTCTTCCTGTTCGAAGGATACCTTGTCGCAACCCGCGAGCACGACAGCGCAAACGGTAAGCGCAACTATCGTTATCGCGATAACTTTGATCATTCTGTTTCGGCGAACGGTCTTCGACTGCGCCTGCTCTTCTCTTTTCTTTTTTGATACCATAAACATTGCTCCTGCCGCTACCAATCCAACGCCCGAGAACGAAAGACTGAGCGCCGCCGCGGTCGCGTTGCCGCTCTTTCCCGCCGCTTTGGAAGCGACTTTCTGCGCTCCCGAGATCACGTTGCTTGCGTCGGAAAGAAGTTTTGCGTACAAACGGTCGAGTTCGGCTACTTTTCTTTGATCGATAAGATACCTGTCATCGGGATGGACGTTCTCTATCTGAGCCTTGAGCGCTTTATAAAGCGACACGTTGGTGAAGTCTATCGAGGTGATAGTATTGATCCTGTTGACTACTACCGACGCGTCAATACCCGTCGTGCAGTAAACGGTCAATTCGTTGCTCTCGAGATAGTTGCCGTCCGCGCTGGCTTTAGCTCTTACTATGATTTGATAATTCTGCAACGGCGAAACTTGATTGTATTCAAACACGTTGTCCTTGTTTGCGGCGATCCAAGCCTGACCGTTGATCTTGTACTCCAAGCCCTCGATGTCGGAGGAGAATACGAGTTTGTTGTAATGTATCTTGCTCTTAAAGCTGTCCTGCGTCAGAACGCGTTTTGCGGGAGATACTTTGAACGGTACCGTCAACTTGCCGTTGAACGGCGAGCCGTTGGCAGCGTTGGGAGTGATAACCATATAGTACGTGCCGGCATTGACGATATTATCTACGATATTATCTCCTTCTTCGTCGCTGGAAATATTGAATATCAGCATGTTCCTTATCGCCTCGGTAGAGGTAAATACGGATATCTTATTATAAAGATTCGTACCGTTGTATACCATTATTCCGTCGACGTAATCGACTGCCGATTCGCCAGAACCGTATACGAGTTTGACAAAAGGTCTTATCTGCTCCAACGACGCTTCGATGACGAGCAACTTTCCCTTGCGAACGTTTATCTTGTAGTTCTTTTCGAGATTTTTGCCTGTGAATTGGAGATCTACCACTGCGTCTTCCTGCAATCCCAGATCGTCATAGTAGATATTGTTGATCGTGACGACCGCTTCCACTCCGTCTCTCTCGACGAATTTATCTGTGCCGATATAAGTGAAATGCGCCTCGCCTTGCGGAAGTATAGTATACTTGTAAGTTCCGTCGCTCTCTTTTACGAAATCGCCTTCTATCGGAGCGAGAGATCCCGGCACGTGCCATACTCTGTAAGCGTTGCGCGCCTGAACTTCTACCACTCTCTTTTCTATAGTTATGCTAGCCTCGGGATAATCGTCCTGACCGGGAGCTTTTACCAAAACGTAGTTGCGGTTTACTTCTCCCGTGGCTTTGTCCACGATGCCGCTGACTTTAGCCGTATATGTGCCCGCGTCGACCGGTTCGTTGACGATCTCGCCGTCTTTATAGAAATCGTAAGACACGCCGAGTTCGTCGCCCGATACCACTCCGTCAAAATTGACTATCGCCTCGGGGTTGTGTATCTCGCCGTCGTAGTCGAAAGTATCTTTTCCGCCGACTATCTGCATATCGGTAATGACGATATTTTTTGCTCTGACTATATAGTAATTGGGCAATACCGTTATATCGTAGTTGTCGAACGCCGCGTTATGCTCGAAAGTCGCTCTGACTTCGTATCTGCCCACTCCGCTCTTTTCGTCCGCGTCGCTTATATATTCGGCAGTCATATTGTCCGTATCATAGAACGTGTTTGCGCTGAGTACCGTAAACGAACCCCTCGGCGGCTCCTCGCCGTAGATTATCTCTTCCGCGCTCAAGTCGGTTACTACCTCGACTTTGAGTCTGGTCACGGTAAGTTTGCCGGTTACTACGCTGACGTCGTAATTCCTTTCTACACAATCGAATATCTTGTTGTTCTCGCTGTCGTATTGATCGCGTGAACTTGTAAAATAATCTACCGTCACGTCGTATTGATCATTGACGGAACTGTATTTGCTTGCTGTAGTCTTGAGTACGACTTCTATATCGTCGTCCCCATAGAAATGCTCGCTGCCGTCAGCATATCTCCAAGCCCTCGAACTTTCGGAAATGTTCGCTCTGCCGTCGAACTCCGGAACGTCAGCGCCGTATCCCTTGGTAAAGTCGTCGCGTACTACTATGCTTATAGGCAACGGCTCTATATTGACTATTGCAGTTCCCAATGTGAAATTATAGTTTGCCATCGCTTCGGGCTTATATTCGTACGCGTCGCCGTTCTTGAGCAAAAGGACGGGATATATGATATAGCATCCCACTTCTTTCAATTCTTTATAAATTTTTTGCTCATGAGTCAAATTGTAGTCGGTAGGATCGTTAAGCACGTCCATATCCTTTATCTGATCATATTTTGGCACCTCTGGATTATCTTCCGATTGCGGTTGACCTATATACTGATATCTGTACTCGACTTTATGCTCGCGATAGTGCGTAACGGACAATCCCGTGTTGACGTCCGAGCCATTGGTAAAAAATCTGTCGAAGGTACCCGATCCGAGTTTTGGGTTGTTCGTTCCGTACTTGCTCGGAGAATAATTCCAAAATCTGGGACTGAACGTTACGTCTCTCTGACGTATCTCTACCTCAAAAAAAGCCGTAGTCTCGTTGAAGTTCTTATTATTTTCGTTTTTAAAGGTATACGTAAGTCTGTATTCGCCTACGTTTACGGGAGAAGAAGCATAACCTTCGTACTCGCCTTCCTCGTTCTTTCTCTCATACTTCTTTTCACTTATAGCAAGTCTCTGATTCGTCGGAGAAAGCGCGTATGCATAGTCGCCGTCTCTCTCTTCCGTCTCGGGGATCTCGTCACCGTAATAGAAGACCTTTTTATCCCAAGCTTCGAACGTGACGTCTACGGGCTCGATTTCGATAACGAAAGTATTGATATCCGGCAAATCATAGTTTTCTGCCGCTCCGCCGTCGGAGAAATTGACCACAGCGCGGAACTTGCCCACGTTGATATTGTCAAAAGCGGTATTCTCATCGAATGCGATATGTTCGAGCTGAATAATGGATATATCTACGTTACGTACGTTGTATACAAGGAAATGCAATCCTTTGTCGATCATATCCTTGTCGGACATAATCGAATACGCCTTGTCATAATTGAGATATTGTTCCAGTCCCGAATAGGGAAGCACAATATGATACTCGCCGTTTTCCACAGTATAAGAAACGTTGGAAGCAAACTGTATGATAGCGCCTCTCTTCTCGACTCTCAAATTTATATCCTGCTGAGCGGCGCTGATTGTATAGTTGGCGTTGGAGAGAGCAGTCGCCTTGATCACGTAATCGCCGGCGTTATAGATACCCGATATAGGAGTATCCAGATCGTCGGATTTGAAATACTGTATCGTGACCTTGACGTCGTCGTTGTTTATGACGCCTAACGCCGTTCCCGTAAATTCTATTACTTCGCCGGTATACTCGGTAGAAAGATTGGGCTTTACTCCGCTGACTACAAGCGTAATGGGATGATCGATGGATACTCCGACTTCTTTCGGTTCAACCGTCTGCTTGATCCTCGGCTGCCAGTCAAAATTCTTTTTGCCCGTCAAATCCACAGGGCTGTAATCCATGCCGGTTTCGTTTTTGTAATCGCGAGCGTAATCTGTGTAATTCGTATCGTCTTTTATGTAAGACACGAGACGGAAACGCTCGTTGAGGAAGTGGATCGTCGTGTAATCCGCGCCGTCAAGATAGATCAGCGTCTCATAACTGCCCACGTCCTTAGTTCCGTCCGCGCCTATCAGATTATTGTTGTTATTCTTTATAGTCTTCCAATAAGAATGCTCCGTAAAAGCTCTTACAAAACTCGGATCGTTCTTATCCGTGATGCCGGGCATCGTAAACAGTCTGATCTCTGGAATTTCAAGCGAAGTACCGTAACTTACCGCGTCGCGGTTGAGATTCGCGCCTGCCGCTTCATTACCGTCGGCAAATACTTTATACATATATACCGCGCGTCCGAATTCGTAGATTATGTCGACCGTAACTCCTTTGCCTCTGTAGACGGGAGTGTAAGTTATGTCATACTTCTGCGCGTCCTGTATGGAATCGCTTTTCCAGAAATACGTTTCTCTGCTCGACGGATCGCTGCCTCTCTTTACGCTCTTCGCCCAAAGCACGTATTTGGTATCGTTTTCAATATTATATACTGCATAGACGTCGCTGCCTATCGAAGTGCCTCCCCAAGTGAGTTTTGCCTTTTCGGGAGAAGCTACCTGCGTTTCGGAATTTTCGTCCGTGAGATACAGCATATTTACGACGGTGCTCATCTTCGAGCCTTTGGTATTTCCGTCAAGCGCATAGAAGTATCCTATCGAATAGCTGTTGTTGCTATCGCTATACTTATCGCCTATGCAATAGATATTCTTGACGGATTCTGTGGACACGGAACCTTGCGATCCCGCAATACCTACCAACTGTCCCTGAATATTATCGGTATTGAGCGTATTCCACGGACTGTACTGCTTCATAGAATCGCTGCTCAACATATTATACGTACTGGTACCGGTCCAAGTAGTGATTACCCCGTCTATGACGCCGCAGCTCGATGCGTTGCCCGCGACAGAATTTACCGCGTTACCGGATACGGTCGTGACGTTGGATCCGGCTATCGCTCCGCAGAGCGCCATTCCGGTACTTTCTTTGACTCCTGCTACTTTAGCATTTACGCTGCCGCTGCCCGAGACGCACATATTGTATACGCGCGATCCGTTTGCCATCCAGCCCACTACTCCGCCTACGAAAGCTCTGGCATGACCTCCCAAATCCCATTTTCCTGCAAAGTCCCTGATATAAAGCGCATTCGAATCTACAAAAATTTCGCTCGAAGATTCGAGTATTATCTCAGAGTTGGAGATCGACGCGGTACTTCTGGACATCGCGCCTACAAAGCCGCCCATTGCATAGGAGTGTCTAGATATACTCAGTTCGCTATCGTTTACGCCTCCCGTAACTATTGCAGAGGTTTTATACATCTTAAGTTTGCTGCCCTGCGCCATAGTGACGCTGCAGTTGTCTATCTTACCGTTTGAATAAGCGGCGATCACTCCTCCGCAACCGCTTCCGTTTGTCTTCTGAGGATCGGAAGAATTATCTATATTGGAGATATATCTGAAATTGGTATTCTTTATCTCCGAAGAATCGGGAATAAAGCCTATGAACGCGCCGTTGAGATCGGCGTCGGAATGCGTATAGATCGTTGTGAAAAACGTATTGGCAAGTTTGTGAGTAAAACTATCTATGCTCACCCACGGCGAGGCATTGAAACTCGTCGGATTGAGAGTGATCGTCTTGCCCGCTCCGTCGAATACGAGATTGCTAGCCATAAATTCTTTGGTGAACGAACCGCTCCAAGAATATCCGCTTACGTTTTGGACTAGATAACCCACTCTCGCGACAGTGCCTGCCTGCGCTTCGCCGAAGATATAATTTCCGCTGCCGTCCTTCTGGAAATCGCCGTTTGCATTCTTGGCAGCTTTTCTTACGGGCAAGTTGCCCAACAAGAAACTCTGTATATCGCTTACCGACGACAGCGGCGCGGAATCGGTCTCGTCGTACAGTACGACGGGATCGTACGCTTCTCCCACGTTGCCGTTGGTACGTATAGCTTTTAAGGTTTCCGCGTCGGACACCTCTGAAGTTACGCCGTCTATAACGTCGTTTTCCGCATTTACTCTCGTCGCGCTCATACCGAACACCAAAGTAAATACCGAAAGCATAACCATTATCGCCGTAAGTATAAGTACTAACGTTCCTTTCTTAGCTCTTGACATATATTTTCCTCCATAACATTCCCGATCGGTCTTTTGACCGTGATAACATAATTCCTTATCTTTATAGCGCCGTCTCATTTTCCTTCCTCTTCTTTACGACTACGACCGAAGTGACTATCGCGGCGATCATAATCAACGTTACTCCTACGACCGCAACTATTCCCATTGCCGACAGTTCGGCGGAATTGATCCTGCCTACCGTGACTTTCCATTCGCGATCGATGAAGTGGTTGTTGTCCACAAACAGCTTGACGGTATATTTCCCGTCCGCCAACGTGCCGTCTTCGGCAAGTTTTACTTCCTCGCCGTTTTCGTTGAAGTAAGCGAGATAGCAACCTATCTCCTCACCGCTCGGAAGCGTATACGCACCCGTATATTGCGACATGTCGATACCGGACGGTACTTTTGCCGGAAGCATATTTCTGACTGAAGTAACCTGAATTTCCTTGGGCGCGATTTCCAAATACGTATTGAGTTTGATATCGTTGTAGTTGGCTGCGCTGAGTGTGACCTCTCCGGAATACTTACCCGCGTTTACCGCATAAATATTGCCGACTTCGTTACCTCCGTTTACTTTCCAAGTTACCTTGGAATTATTGTAGTAATAATCGCCGTTTTCCTTTTTGATCAGTCCGTTGAACTCGACGTCGTGACGGTTGCCGTCATAAGTAGCGACGAGCGGTTTTGCGGAGACTCCCGTCATTTCCGCCGCCTTTATCTCCAAGTTTGCAGTGAGCGTAATATCCGCGTATCCGTCCTTTTTAACGTTCATAAAGAGTACGTACGTTCTCGCGTTTATGAATTCGATTTCTTTTATCGAATTATACTTCTTGGCGAGACAGACGTACTCTACTTTCGTGTCGCTGTAAGGATTGGTGACCACAAACACTTCGCCGTGATTTTTTCCGTCATATACTGCCGTGCCGCCCTTGAGAGTAATTCCTACCAATTCCGCAGGGGTGATGGTCAACGAAACCGTCAACTCGCAAGACTGATAGAATTCGTTACCCGCATAAACTATCTTGAACGAATACGATCCGATATCTCTGTACCATCCTTTGCCGAGACTGTTGTCGGGTACTTCTACGTACGAACTTGTGTCGGAGTCGTAATAGTAGACTTTGACCAATTCGCTTGCCATATGATCGTCATTTGCGGACGTCCATAGCAATTGGCGCGCTCCGTCGACGGAATTGACCGTTCTAACCTGCGTCTGAGCTTCTTTGAGATCAAAGGTACGGTATTTCGTCTCGAGATAGCTATAGCTGAGTTCTCTGTCTACAGAGAGTACCGTCGAAGCCTTGGTCACAATAAAGTCGCCTTCGTAAGTCTCGGCAATAAACGCCGCGTTGCCTGCAAATTTAACTTCCACGTGATAATAACCTATAGCGACGGGCTTGCCTTCCATAGGCTCGCGCGAATACTGTCCTTTTATTACTCCGCTCGCGGCGTCGTATTCCGCGCCCGAGAGATAGGGATAATACGTATAGGCGAGTTGTTTGTTCGGGTCGAAGAAATCTCCGTAACCGTCGGGCACGCCCGGGTTGTAATTTACGCCCGCTCCGGTATATTCCGCGCTGTTTATTCCCATTTTCAAATTGAGAGTTCCCTGACTTACGGTAAAGTAGAATCTAAACGTGCCGTCCTGAACGTATTCGTTGCCGACAAGATAGCCGTCCTTGACCGTATAGTTGGGATCGGAAATAGATACGATGATCTCGTACAATCCCAATTCTCTTATAAAGAGTTCCGTCAATTCCTTATCGCCCAATTTCACATTGATGTTGGCGCTCTGTCTATTACCGCTCAAATCCGTATAGAAAGCGGTAAACTTGGGCGTCGTACCTGCGGTTACGGACGTCGGGATATCCGGACTGTCGTTAAATCTTACGTCGATAGCCACGGGCTTGGGAACAATGGCAATAGTTCCTGCGCTGACCGAAAGGTTCATATTGCCGCCCAAATCGGTGACTATCGTTCCCGTTACTCCGTAATTGTTGCCTACCGGCTGACCTTTTCTCGCCTCGGTAGAAAGCTGTACTCTTACCGTATCCTGAGTATCGGGGATAGGCACTTCGATTTCGGTAGGAATATCGTCGCCGTATTCGTACGTGGACTTGAAAGTCTTGCCGTCTTTAAGATCGATCGTGTAATACTTGGGTTCGATCCTTGCCGAGATCCTGTCGCATACTTCAAAAGCCTGATCGTCGGGCACCGTCGTATAGATATCGTCGAAATCTATCTTGGAGTTGTCCGCAAAATAGATATTATATCTATCCGCCTCCTGTCCCTCGAGATAAGCCGTAATAAGCAATTTCCTGTTGCCTGCGGACGAATCGTCGTATTTGAGTACGACCTTTGCCTTGGTCGGCGTAAAGGGTTGAGGTTTGAGCACGTAAGCCGCCGTATAAAGCACGCCTACGTTATATTTTTCGGTACTGCCTTCCTCGTGAGGAGCAGAGAGATTGTTGACCGTAAGATCTATCTCGAATACCGTCTTTCCTACGTAACCGTCGGTAGAATCGTAAGTCTTGTTGAAATAATTCTCTATCGCCTGCGAATTGCCGCTTGCGAGAAGTTCCTCTACGCTCTTTCCTGCGAATTCGCCGTCGCTGATGATCATCGCTCCGAGCATATTGTCTATGTATATATCAGCGTATTTATAGCTGATGACAAAGCTGTCTACCAATCCGCCGCTGATCGCCGTGCCGTTTTCTTTGGTTCCGGTCATAGGTACAGGCTCGTAAAGACCTGCGTCGTTGACCATTCTCATCTTGAAATCAGCGGGCTTTCTGGGATTGATGCTGCCCATGTTCCAGTTTACCGTAAAAGATCTGAGGCTTCCGCTGCCGACCATCTTGCCCTCTCTGGTATGCCATATGTCGTTGCCTTGAGCGTCTTTTTCATAACTGTACTGCAAGTACCAATCGGACGATCCGAAGAACGGCTGATACTGTATCGTCGCGCCTTTTGTGGAATAACCTATCGAACCTTCGGAATAGAACATACCCGAATAGTTGAGCGACGGATTGACCGCGTCGACGTTGGCTTGCAATCTAATGGAAGTCTCATTGGCACATCTGTCGACGTATACGAGATCTATAGGCTCTGCGGTAGAAAGAGTCACCGTGATATGATAACCGGTATCGGTTTCTTTATTTTGAGTGACGCCGGTGATCGTCGTAGCGGTATATATGCCGCTCTTGTTGTTGTCGGTCACGTCGAATTCGGCTATCACTTTCTCTTTTCTCCACTCCTTGAGATCTTCTTCTTCAAGTGCGTGTTTATCGTTGTTGCCGTCAAGATAATAATAGGTAATCTCGCTCAGTTCCGGACCTTCTCTGTCCACTTTGAGCGTAATGCTTTCGCTTGTCTCCGCCACAAGAATATATTTATTTGCCGAATTGTCGTACTTGTATGCGGCAAAAGAGTATGCCATACCGTTTTTACCGGTACCCCAGTTGTTGTCTCTGATACCCTGATCCCAAAGGCTCTTGGTGTCGAGTATCGCGCCTGTGCCTTCGCGTCTGAATTCTTTTTCGAAAAATTCAAGCGGATCGCCGTTTTCTACAAAACTACCGTTGCGCTGATACTTGATTATATCGAAGTCTTCCGCTCTGTCCATAGTGAGTTCGAATATAAAGTCTCTTATCCACTCCTTGGACGAAGTCGTCTGCGCGCCGTATCTCAATTCGCCTTTGGTGATCTTAAACTTATAGTCCTGCGCCGGCTGCCAAGCGATGATCCTCTCGTCCTCGTTGTAGTAACCGTACGTCATCATATCGGTATCCACTCCGACGCGCATAGTATAGTCGCCGGGCAGATTGGTGTTTTCGATAGAAGTCAGGACTCCGTTTCTGTATATCTTCCAATTGTCCGCGGTATACGGCTGCGATCCCTGAACGCCGCTGGTGACTACGACTTCGGGAAGATTCAATTGCGTACCCTCGCCTACGCCTTGATAAGGTCTAATCAAAACGTTGTCTTCGCCGTTGGTGTCCTTATATGAAAGCGTGATCATGTTGCCGAACGAATATTTATATGCGCCCGTATCCTGTGAGTTGAGCATAAGTATCTCGGCGTACATAGGTCTTTCTACGTCAAAATTGATATGATCGGTCAAACCGCCCGTTCTGGTGTCAAAAGTAGCGCGCCATATGACGTTGCCCGCGGTATTCTGATCGAGATAATATTTTTTCATACCGGATGTAATACCGCTCATATCTACTTTTTCCAGATCCTCATCGCTGAGATCGTAACCGTCGGAAAGTATCTGTACTCTTATATCGAAATTGGCGCTTCTCTCATATCTCACCGACATCGTGCCGCCAAGTGTAGTCGGATAAGCCGCAACCCAGTTCTTGACTGCCTTGGAACGGCTGGAATCGAGCGTTTCGCTCAAGACCTGTCCGTCGTTTTTCTGTCTGTAAGAAATTAAATCGTAAAGCACGGCGCAGCTCTCTACGTTGGAACCTATAGATCCGAACAGCTGTCCGCTTACCGTCCTGTTTTCATTGAGATTGTTGTTCTGTATAGTGCCTTGCCACGACGATATGATACCTCTGATCTGTCCGTCGTTGATGAAGTGCTTGACTCCGCTGTTTTCGCCGCCGTCGCAAAGACCTTCTGTAGCTCCCGTGACGTCAACGCACGCGCCTACCGCCGCGCCGGAATAAGCGGCGTAACGGTACTTCTTATCTCTGTTGGCTCTGCCTACCGTCGCTTTTACTTCGCCATTGCCCGTTACTGCGCAATATTCTACTTTGCCGTCTCTGAGTACGCCGTCTACGAAACCGCTTCCTTTATCTATCTTACCCACGATACCGCCTGTCGCCACAAGACATGCGCCTTGATTGGTAAGACCGGATACCGTTCTGCCCTGTGCCGCTCCGAAGATACCGGTACCGCTGGCTATATCTACCTGAACGTTGGATATCAAACTGCCGTCCGTTATTCTTCCTGCTATTCCTCCGACAAGCGCGGAGTTGTATACGTAATTACCCGAATTACCCTGTCTGTCTACTACCTTAAAATTGCCTTTTACGTTGAGACGGACATTATCGATAACGCCGCCGTCGCCGTTCTGCCCCGCTACGATACCCGCTACCATAGTAGCATTGATATTTGCGTCGGAGAATAGACCGCTGCCCGATATCATATCGTCGCGCTCGAAGTTTTGTCCGTGATCGTCAGCCGTCAATATAGAGACTCTGCCGTGCGCAGAATTATAGTCGACGGTAAGGTTTTCTATAGTGCCTCTGTTGACCGCAACGAGAAAGCCGTGATTTCTGTACGACAAATTGCCGATGCTGTTATAGCTGTCCGAAGTCTCGGCAAAAGTCGTGGAATAATCGTCCGTTCCGCCGAAGATGCTGACCTTATATCCATTGCCGTCAAATACCTTAGTAAATATACTTTTTGAATTCGTCTGCGCAGTCTTATAGTCGTAGATGAGTTCCGAACTCGCATTGGAATAAGCTATGCCCACGTCCTGCGTGAGATAGGCGTGTCCGTACTCGGCTTCCGCGCCTACGCCGTTGAGAAAGTTGAAAAGCTGTTCTCCCGATTGTATCGCCAAAAGCGCGCCGCCCGAGGAAAGACTGTGTTTGCTTTCCATATAGGCGCGTTCGGCATCGGCGGTTCTGTGTCCTCCGTCCACGTCGGGCAATTCTCCGTTGGTGCCTATATAGGACGCCTCGTAAAGATCCTCGTCCGCTCTGACATCCAGAGGTCTGCCGAAAAAGATTGCCAAAGTCACCGCAAGCACTGCGACAAGCAGCGCCGCAATGACAGACAAAGTTATTTTTTTGATTGTTCTAACCTTCATAATTTTCCTTATCCCCCTGCTTAAGCGAATGTTGATATGGTATAGATGACGACTACCTTGACCGTAACTTTCTGAGCTATATCACCGCTGCATACGGTAGCAGTGACTGACTGACCTGCCCCGGCTACTGCCGCGTCGTTGCTTAGGATCTTGCCGCTTCTGTCTTTGTATACGCCGCCGCTTTCCAACGTGACGGTGTAGCGGTCGAAGTCTACTTCGCTCAAGTCTATCGTACACTCGTAAGTGCCGGAAGATTCGTCTTCAAACTTGACCGAAAGATTACGCACAGTCGTTTTTGTCATCATTTCCTCGGCCGTGAGATTGCTTCCTCCGACGTTGATCGGCACATAGTAATTCTCGCCGCCCACGTATTTGACTTTTTTAGCCTTGACCGTTACGTCTACCTTAAAAGTCTTGTCTGCAACGCCGCTCATGGACTTCGAGATCATCTTTACCGTATACACGTCTGCTACCGCGTAGTTGATCTCCGTAAGATCCCATACTACCGGCACGCTGAAATATTCGTATGCGACCGCGCCGACGATGACCGCGTTGGACGAAGAGAGTACAAAATCTTCCAATTCGTCAATGTCCCTAAACGCTTTTGTCTCAACGGTCTGACTGCCGACGGTTCTGTACGATACCTCGTATTCGATCCTTGTAGCATATTCCTTTTCTTCCGATTTGCCTGCTGTCGCGTGCTTGACGCAATCGGTATTTACCTTGACCGTCTGCTTGCCTTCTTCGTCGGTGACGATCTCTATGTCGACGTTGCCCAAAAGCTGTCTCAACTGAGCCGACGACGCGAAGTTTTTGTAAATACGGCTGCCGTTTTCGTCCGTCTCGTACTTATAAGGATCGATCTCGACTGCCTTCAACGTCGATTCGAGCGAGGATCTGTCGATGATCTCTACGTCTATCGTATAATTATAACCCTTCTCGATCTCCGCCGTAGCCTGCAAGCCTTTCTTACCCTTGAGAGTAATGTCGTCAAGGTTGAAGTCCCAAGTGATGGGAAGTACGGAAGTTCTGCCGCCGTTGTAAACCATAGTCACTTCCGACGGGAACGCCGACATTCCGTAATAGAGTACCTGGATAGGATCGATATAGAATACCTTCTGTCCGTTGTTTTCTTTGCTGTATTCGCTTCCCGCTATATCCAATCCGAGAGGCTCGAGATTCTCCACCTTTACGTTGACGAAAGCGGACTGCTTGAAGTTCTTCTCTTGCGCCGCGGTCAATTTGCCTTCGACGTTGAAGCCGATCTCGATCTGCAACTGCTGGAACTTATTGTCATAATCGGTCACGTCGAACTTGTCAAGCCCTATCCAACGTATCGGCATATAACGCACGCTGCCGTTGGTAAACAGTATGTACGCCTCCGACGGGAAGTTTGCGTCTCCGTTGCCCGCCGCGAGATTGAGTCTGTATTTGAACGGGTCTATGAAGAGCGTAGTCTGCGAAAGCTCGTCTGCCGGCGTGTCTTTGGGATCGAAGTATATTGCCTGGATCTGATTTCTCAGTACCACCATCTTCGTCGGGAACTCCCACGTAAACGATCCTTTGTACTTGCTATTGTCAAGTCTCACGTTGACGGGAATATCCGTACTTTGATCGCTCATATAATCGAACTCTACGTTCTCGTATTCCTCTTTGTTCCAAGCGATATTCACTTCTTCCGCAACGCCGTTGTTGTCGTCTATGATCGTGTCTTCTTTTACGCCCGGATAGACGTCGTGATAATTCGCCATCGCCGTTGACGGGAACGGATTGTAACTTTCGTCGCCGGTAATGAGATACATATAATACATATACGGATCTATCTTAACTGTATTTTCCAGACCGTTGATAGTGAGCTTGGTAACGTTTTTGGTCTTGATCCAAATTACAAGCTCAACTTGCTGTTCCAATACCCCTTCGCCTATCGACGTCGAAACGCTGAACGCTTCGCCGCTGACGTCTCTCGAATAGCCGTCTTCGTCCCTCTCTCTATTGAAGAAACTCTCCGCGGCGCTGACGTCCCACTCGCGGTTGATGTCTATACCTACCGCCCTTCCGTCTTTATACTTGAAGTAGAAGACGTCGGAAATATAGTCCTCTATGCTCGACTCTTCGAGATTGTAATCGTAAAGATTTATCACGAGTCTCGGATATTTATCGTTTCCGCCTATAGCGGTGCCGTTGACTATTATTTCGCTGATCGAACTGTCGAGATAAGTAATCTTGATAGGCATATCAGCCTGACCTATTCTCGGGAAACGTACTTTTGCGTCGATAGTGTGAGTCTTATCGTACTGCGTGGGAGCCGCGTCGATAAACTCCAAGTAATCGGTGTTTATCAGTCTCGACGTTCCGTCGCCCATATTTGCGGTGATGAAGTCGGGGAAATTGGCTTTATCCCTGTCTCCGTTGTAATCGTAGGCGTGCATTTCTATAGGATCGATGCTCTTTATTCCGTCGCCGTCGCCGAGAGATTCGATAGTGACCGTCATCGTCCTGTAAATCGTGCTTGTAAACTGCGCTCTCGCTTCTATCTTATAGATACCAGGATTTTCGAGATTGAGCGCGCTTATGTCTTTGGGCGAACACGGTACGGTATTACCGTTGGAATCCGCCTCCGCTACTATCTTAAACGATACGGGCGCCTTAATTATCGCGCCTACCGTCGCCGAGGCGGTATTGCCGACCATATTTCCGTTCTGGTAATCTGCAACTTTGTCGGTAAAGTGCTTCTTGATTATCTCGTCTTTGCCCTTGTCTACCGTCTCATATGTATACGGAGCGAATGTCAACTGAGACGGTATATCCGCCCACGTTACTACGCCCGTAGTGTTGCCGTCTATAGAAGTCGACGGCTTTCCTACCGCGCTGAACATGTTGTACAGCGTGATATGGGTAAAGTAATTCTCGTTTCTTGCGCTTGTATCAAGTCCGTATGCTGGCTTTTCTTCGGCAGAAGCGCCCGGAGCTTTTATCTCTTGGTAATTGTCATCGCCGTGTATATAGATATTAGCCAACGTAGAATCGACTACGTTAACTCCAACGTGAAATTCGTTGAATACGGCAAACGGGATTAGACCGGAAAGAATATTTCTGACCTGATTATAAACGCTTTCGGGAATCAAACCGGACGCGCCGCCGAGACCGGGAGACAAACTGTTGAGTACCGAGGAAAGAATCTTCGGAACTTCATCTCTCAACGATCCCCAGAACGAAGATTTATCGTCCTTGGTGCCGCGCTTCATTCTCGTCCATACCACTCTGCCGAAGTGATCTTCGCTGAACATATTGGAAGCCATACTGCTGAGGTCGAGCAACGACTTTTTGCCTGTGCCGCCGCTGAATATCAGCGAAAGTATATCGTCGATAAGTTTGTTTATCGTATAAGGATCGAATGCGATATCCGCATTGAAGTTGCCGTTGGATCTCAGACTTACGTTGATGCCCGCGCTGAGCAGTTGAGTGATGTCGAGATTTGCCAAAACCTCATCAAAACCGCTCGTCTCTTCGGAGCCTTCTCCGTCCGCAGTCGCCAATTCCTGAGTTTCGCTATTTGTTCCGCTGCCCAATCCCTCGAACATTCCGTCCAAAGATTTAAACAAATCGTCAAACACCTTGCCCAGAGATCCGAGAAGATCGAGAGAAAATCCCATATCGTTGATAACCGTACTGAAATCGATAATAAAGTTGACTACGTTTTTACACAGGAAGATTTTCATTTGATTGGAAGTAGCTTCGTAATCCAATACAACGTAAACGATAGGCGTATAGGTACCTTTCTCATTATTTTTATAGTTTTCTTCGCTGATATGCGCAACGGTAACTACGATTTTACCTTCTTCTATGAAGTTATTGTCTGCGGAATTGACAAGATATTTGCCGCCCTGTTTGACTTTTTCGATAATTATTCTGGTGAATACTTTACCGTCGTCATTGGTAAC
Source organism: uncultured Clostridia bacterium (assembly GCA_948471525.1). Classification (GTDB taxonomy): domain Bacteria; phylum Bacillota; class Clostridia; order Christensenellales; family UBA3700; genus RACS-045. The sequence goes on from CAOKSY010000001.1 coordinate 146,368, forward strand.
CTGCTCGGTATCCGCAGTATAGTTGGCGAAATCGAGCACGAGACCGAGATCGAGATTGTCGAGCATCGTCTTTGCGAGAATCGAACCTGACGTAGCGTCCCAAGTCGGGATTCTCTCGTAATCGACTTCAATATTGATATCCTGACCGACTTCAAAATCCAATTTTGCGTGTACTTCGAGATCCTCGACTCCGATGTCGAGTTTGAAGCTCTCGCCGAATACGTCAAGCTGACCGCCGAGCGACAGGTCGATGCCGAGATTGATACCCAAAAGTTCCTTGAGAAGCGTGTTGATCAAAGTAGACGGGAAATCAAGCATTATCGCCGTATTCTCCAAGCTTACAGCCTTGAGAATATACTCGATAAGATCCATCACTTCCAGTCCCTCGCCTATGGTCGGCAAATCGCCGTCGGTAGCGATGTCGGAGTTATCTCCGCCTTCCGTTCCCGCTCCGGGGAGCGTGGGAAGATTTGCATTTTCGAGCAAGTCGGTAATTATTTTCGTCAAATCGAGATCGTCTATTTGATCTACGTAACCTGCAAGTACGCCGAACAGCTTATCTATAATATCCGAATTGACGAGTTTTGCTCTAAAGAAGCCAAGCCCCTCGAGATCGATGATCAAGGCGTTACGGTAGATATATACTCCTAGTATCGTCTTGCCGCTTATACCCTCGTCTGCGCCGTATCTCAATTCGAGTTTGATTGCGCTGCGCGCGGAAGAATTGAGGTCGATATTCCATTCAAGCACCAATTCAACGTTGGTCTTCCAATCGTCCAAATTGAGATTGATCGGTATCTCAAGTCTCTTGCCCATATTTGCAAGTACGTTGTTGATGAGTTTTGTCAGATCCATATCGTTGTCGTGGGTGATAAGATCCAAAGACAGTTTGATCTGTCCGGTACCTACGGTATCCATTATCGCCTGTATAAGATCGGACGTATAGGTATCGAATTCCTTGGATTTTTCCACGATATCGAATTTTTTATCTGCAGGCAATTCGCCTATCTTTACGGGATAATTGTCGTTGCCTAATTCCATCAACAAATTCATCTTATCGCCGTATATGTATTTCTTGTATGCATAGTGTCCGCTCTCGTACACTATTCTCTTGCCCAACTCGTCGTGAGTAGGCAGCTGCGCGTTATTCGCGTCGAAATACAGTACGGAAATACCGTCCTTTCCTTCGCCGTAACTTTCGTCGAGAATAGGCACAACGTCGCCGGAGATAGTAAACTTAAATCCGTTCTTTCTGCCCATCTCCATACCTATCTCGATATCCATAAGTCCCAGCACTTCCGAAATATCCGCACCGAGTTCTACGTTGAGCGTCTTGAGAAGAGCCATTACCGACGCCATCGTCACGTACGGGGTAATGCATTCGGTACTTACGCCCAAGACTATAGCCGCGATCTCCGGATCGACGGGAGCAGGAGTATCCTCTCCTTCCGAATCGGCGGTAGCCATTGCGCCGGCGGACGATGCCGGTTGAGTCGGCGCGCCGCCCAAACCGAGAAGTTCGGACAGATCGAAGTCGAATACCAAATCTCCGCCCTCTATTCCCATACCTTCGAGCAACTGCGCCACCATACCGTCGACAAGCGAGTATACGAGATCGGTAAATCTTAAATCGAATTTGAGTTTGGGAAGTTTGATATTTACTATATTAAAATTAGATAAATCAATATATATACTGTTATTATATCCGTATAGACCCAATATTACGGTGCCTTTTTCGAATATCTTTCTGCCGCCTATCGCAATGCCGTCCTCTTCTGCTTTGATCTCGAATACGATCATGCTGTTGCTCGGTCTGGAACGGTCGAGCGATATCTGAACGTTGAGCGAAGCGTCGAGTTTGAACGCGTCGTCGAATTCCCATATGATATCAGTATTTGCAAGCTGCGGAAGACCAAAACTTGCGATCAACGGAGCAAGGTTGTATTTATTCTTGCTGAAATTGAGATTCAAGTGCGCGCTGAACATAACTCCGCCGAGCACCGTCTCGATAGCTCCGCCGAGAGAATTGATATAACTTGTATTCTCCGCGTCTATTCCATTCTCGATACGCTCGTCAAGGGTGGGGTCTTCAAATCCTATGAGGAACTGATGCACTCTGAGTTCCAGATCGAGTACGGAGTCCAAAGTCGCCTGTACCGCTACGCTCTCGAGTCCTTTGTCATACAGATTTATATTGAGCTGAGCCTTTGTGATGACGTCGGGAAGCTTTATTCCGAGATCCTTGCCCGCCAAATTGTTGATGGCGTCAAACATATCGTTGTTGACTATGATAGAGATCGTGTTGCCGTTTACGACCAAATTTTCAGGCAAACCGAGGACTATAGCCACAGCCTCTATAAAGGTCTTGAAACCGACGTTTATCACAAAATCGCCGCTCTCTTCGTCCTTAGACAGGGAGAGAACTCCCGCATTTGTGGATTGGAGTATGCTGTCAAGCGCTTCGGAAGAAGAGAACGCAAGCGAACCGTCTTTCTGTCTCTTTACGCCCGGATGTATCGCGCTGTCAAAATCCGTGCCGAGCGCCTTGTCGATAGCGTCCGTTATCATATCCACCAATGCGCTTATCAGCGAAGAAATGTTGGTGTCTACGCGCAAATTTACGCCCTTCATATAGTTTGGCAACATATTGTCGAGATTGAGATACAGGCTGCCTGCCGTATAGTAGATGCCTATCTGAGGTATAGGATTGCCGTCGCCGTCCTTTTCCGCAATGGTGCCGTCTTTATTGAGCAAATACAGTTCGATGGCTATCTTGTTGTTATCCACATCCTCTTTCTTATAATTGAGATCGAGATCCAACGCAAACGCCAATCTAATGCCCGTACCGCCCTCGAGCATAAGCAATTCTTCGGGAAGTTTGAATCCCGTCGGCAAAACGCCCATTCCGCCCAAAAGCGAATTGACAAGTTTGCCCACGTCTATACGCTTGGGCACTTCTTTGATCACGCCGTTGTCGTTGACGAGTTCCGTCTGCGTGCCGACAAGCAGATCTATAGAAAACTGTATATTAGTAAAGCTGAAATTCTTTATTCTTGCCTCGTCGATCTCGGGCATACCCGTATCGACCATCTGATCTTTTATTTGAAGATCTATATCTAAATTGCCTTTTTCGGAGTTTACTGTATCGTCCATTTCCGCGGCGAGATAAGTCATCTTGCCGGACGAGTCAAAAGACGTATTGAGTCTGTATGTAACTTTGGGAATGAGAGAATCCAAGAACGAAAGCAACGGACTGAGGTCGACCGGCAACTGTATCATTTGCTCGAGCAACTCTTTGACGTCTGCCAAAAGCGTATCGAGTTTGATCCTCATAGATATGTCTTGCCCGCCGTCGGATCTTAAAGTCGCAACGGGCTGTTCAAACAAAACGCCCAAAATAATGGGAATATAATTGGATATGGAACTCAAATCCAAATCTTGCAGAAGCTTTGCGAGTTCGCCTACTCCGCCTTTTAAAATATCAAAAACATAATTGGGATTAAAATCCTCTAAGAAAAGTATATCTTTGCCCTCGCCGAGGTCGAGATACATCTTGTCGTCGACCATATAAAGACCGAACAACACGCCGTCGACGTCAGGTTTTTTGACTGTAATGACGAATTCGTTGCGAATAACGCGATCTTCTCCGTCTGCATCGACTTCGCTTCCGTCCTTTTCACCGTCCGCAACCTTATCTGCGTAGAAAAAGTTGCCTTTTATAGCGATGACCGTCTTTTCGTTCTTCATCGACGTGGCTTCCATCTCCAGATCAATGCTCAACGCTTCGGAACCGTCGAGTACCGAATCAGGTATCTCGATAGCATTGACGATCTTCATCAAGAAGTCCTGCTGACTGTAGTAAATCACGGGGCCGTCGTCTCCGGGCTCATTCCCGCCTGTAGGCGGCAACGGTATCGGCTTGGTAGAACCTCCCCCGCTTCCGTTGGAGTCGTTTTTCTCCGTGAGGTCGCATGCGATCAACACCGAAGAAAGTCCTATCACCAATATGACGACTAATATCAAAACTGTAATCAATTTGGATTTTCTCATAATTTCCCTCTCCTAAAAAGCACATAATTGCTTACCTATATTTTAAATACGCAACCTTAACAAATCCTTAAAATTTTTAAGTTTCTTTTAATAATTATTTTACAAACGCGATGCGAATTAATCATTTATATGCCCAAAAGGCTTTGGACCACAATATATTGTGTCTTTTTCATAAAACCGACTATATTCGGACACACTTAGAAAAACGTCGTTTTACATAAAATTTACATTGTATTTTTATCAGTCAACCTTAATCTTAACTTAAAAAACAGAAAATTTTTCTTGAAAAAGCTCTCGAATCGCCTTTGATAAAAGCAATCTGCGATAGCGCGGAAGTTTAAAAATCGTCTCAACGATAAAATAAACCGCCCGGAGGCGGCATATCAAAAGCAGACGGATATTCGGCAAATCAAAAAATATGGACTTTCTGGATTATTTTTCTAGGATCTCCTCGGCATTTTCCCTCCACATATAGCCTACGTTTTTTATAGTTCTGAGATATTCGCTGCAGCCGTGAGCGGACAGCGTCTTTCTGAGTTTGGACATATAGACTTCTACGACCGTGAGGACAGTCTCGCTGTCAAATCCCCATATCCTGTTGAAAAGCTGCTCTTTGGGAATTATGATATTTCTGCTTCTGACAAGATATTCGAGTATTTCGTAAAGTTTGCCCGACAAAGGTATGTATTCACCGTCGATCTTGAGCATTTTTACCGCAAAATCCAACTCGATATTGCCGTGCACGTATTTTGTGTGGAAGTTGTTATTATAACGTCTGAGGACAGCCTCCGCGCGCGCCGCCAACTCTTCTTTTTCAAAGGGCTTTACCATATAGTCGTCCGCGCCCGCTCTCAAAGCCTCGATCTTCTTTTCCACCGCTCCTATCGCGGAGATCATTATCACGGGACAATTGTTTTTCTTTCTGATTTCCTGCAGTATTTCTATACCGTTTTTCTTGGGCAACAATATCTCCAAAGTGACAAGGTCATACGTGTTGGACTGCGCCAAATACAGACCTTGCGCTCCGTCGTAAGTATGGTCGCAATCGCCGAGTTTGGACAAACTGTCCCTTATCGTTCGATTGACTGTCGCGTTGTCTTCGATTACCAAAAATTTCATATTGACTCCCCCGATCTTTCCGCATTTTATCGGCGTTTCAATTATATCATACGGAAGATACAATATCAATATTTTTGTCCAAAATCCTATATTATTCTACAAATTCAGCGTTTAAACGCGTTGTTTTTTGTGAAAACACATTCAATATAGGATAATCTGCGGCACAACCGTCCGACTGTGTTCAAGATAAATCGCAATACGTCAGCGTCTAAAAAAGAATCCTTTGCCGCTGCTGCAGAGCGGGCACATTTCGGGCGCGCCGCCGCTCTCGCAAGAATATCCGCACTTCATACACTGCCATTTGACTATCGAATCGCAACTGTAAAGTTTGCCCACTTTGAGTTCGGACATTATAGCCTTCAATTCCTCCTCGTATCTGCCGTCGACTTCCGCTATCTTGGAGAAAACTCCCGACAGATATTCCATTCCTTCCGCGGCAGCCTGCTGCGCAAAAGCTTTACCCAACCGCTCGTTGCTCCTATGCAGTTCTCCCGCGCAATAAATGAGATTTGCGAGCGTGTCTATATCTTCTCCGTCCTCGGTTATTCTGTAAAGCACGCGGCAGTGTTCGCGTTCCTGCCTCGCGATAGTGTCGAGTTTTGCGGCAACCGTAAAATATCCCTGTTCTCTCGCCCTCTCGGCAAAACAGTTCAACAGAGCCATATTTCTGCCTCTGTTTTCCAACTCTTTGACGACGTTGGCGTAAGTCTGAGTCTGCTTTATATCCATAATATTATTCTCCTTTGTAGAAGATTGTACCCGTTTTTTAAAGAGTTAATCACACTCGACGGCAATAAAAATAATAGGTCTTCGATTATTATGGATAAAATAGGAAAATCCGATAGAAAAAGCCGCCCTCGGATCTATGCCGAGAGCGGCGCGCGCTGTCGATAAGGCTAAATTCAGAATCTCTTTGCCACTAAGAAGTATCCCCAGCGCGTAGAACTTATCTCTTCTATTACCGCGTGATCGGAAGCGGTGTGCAAGATATAGTTGTTTCCGAGATAGAGCGCTACGTGTCCCACTCTTTCTACGCCTGTATTATTGTATCTGCTCGCATTGGTGAAGAACATTACGTCGCCGCGCCTGAGATCGCCGTCGGCTACCTTCTTGCCCTGCAGTACCTGAGTGCGAGTGTTGAGGTCCATAAGTATTCCCGCGCCTTTGAAGAATATATACTGCATAAGCGCCGAGCAGTCGAACTCTCCTTGAACGAAATTGCTGTTGAGTACGCCGTTTCCCCAATGGTAACGCTGGCTGCCCCATACGTACGGATATCCCATAAGTTCCTCGCCTACCGATATTATCCTCTCAATCTTATCGTCTGAAGACTGCTTCATCTCTACGATATGCGCATAATTGCTGCCTGCGTATATGTAAGCCGTCTTTTGTTTATATACCGTCTTGTACCATCCGTTTACCATACCTTCGTAGCGAAGCATGTCCCCCTTGTCCATACTTCCCAGCACCGAAGCCGAAGTCGACGGCGCGGAACGGATATTCAAAGACTGCGTGTTGCTCTTTATCATAGAAGAATATTTGGTCGGGGGCAATGCCGGCGGAACTACCGTAGGAAGATCCTCCGTACCGTCGCCCTCTTCTGTATCGGGCGTTTCTCCGCTTGGCTCGTCCGCATCGGGAATAGTCGGTTTTACTACGCCCGGACGGAAATTATCCCAATTGGCGGACCAATTTCCCGACGTCGCATTATTTTCCGCATCGCTGCATGCGGCAAAGGTGCAGAGCATCAATACGCTCAACATAACTACACTGATCACTGTCGCAATATTTTTTTTCATAACGACCTCCGATGTTTTTCTTTCGACTTTATTCTAGCATTTTCTATACCGACGTTCAACACACAAAATTTTCCAAAGGGATTCGACCTATTATCTATATAATTTCTTTTATCGAATATATTTTTATTTCTTCTGATATTGTGTTATAATATTGCACGGGAGAGATAATATGAAAAACCTAACGCAAAAATTGAGACTTTTCGATATAAGCGGCACGCTCTTGGAAAAATTCGCAAACGCGTGCGAAGATCCTTCCGTAAGACCGACGGAAACTATAGGCGAATTGCTCGGCTTTGCCGACGCGCACGCGGTAGAGGGCGACTGCTGGCACTACTATATCGCGTATTTTATAGCCAGCGACGTAAACGCATTTTCTCTTGCATACGAAAGAAAAGAAGCGGTGAGAAGTTCCTTACTGCGTTATGCAAAGGAAGACTGCGAAATTCTCAGACAACTGTTTGACTACGATCTCTCATCGCTTCCGTTTGCAGGCGATACGGCGGAATTGCTGACAAACTTTAAAAGCAGCAGAACAAAATCCGATAAGCCCTATGCAAATATCGTGGCGGATCTGACGACTCGACTGGAATACTGCGCTTCGTCCGACGGTTTTCTCCGCGCGGCGACAGACTTTTACAGCGTATACGGAGTGGGCGAACTCGGACTAAACAAGGCCTTCAGAGTCGTCTCTAAAGACGACCTGCCGCAGAAGAAGATCACGCATCACGCGTCACAGCTTTTGCCCGTCACAAATATGGATAAAAAAGGACTTCGCGATATCGTAGGATACGATCTGCAAAAAGAAAAAGTCATCCAAAACACATTGGCGTTTCTCGAGGGCAAACCCGCCAACAACGTACTCCTTTACGGCGATATGGGCACGGGAAAATCTTCCACCGTCAAAGCTCTGATAAACGAGTATTACGACAAAGGGCTGAGACTTGTAGAAGTATACAAACACCAGTTTTCCTATATAAGCGATATAATAAGCCGTCTTTCCTGCAGAAATTATAAATTCATTCTCTATTTCGACGATCTATCTTTCGACGATTTTGAAATAGAATACAAGTACTTCAAGGCGATAATCGACGGCGGACTCGAAGTCAAGCCCGACAACGTGCTGATATACGCCACGTCCAACAGAAGACATATAATAAAGGAGAATTACAGCGACGGCAACGACATAAATTCTATGGACGAATTGCACAAGTCCGATACCAAAAACGAGAAGCTTTCCCTTGTGGCGCGTTTTGGCTTGAGCATATATTATCCCTCGCCCGACCAGCAAGAATTTCTCAATATCGTACACGAACTGGCAAAGAGATATTCGATAAAAATCGACCTAAGCGAGCTCGACAGGCAGGCGCTTACTTGGGCGATACGCAACGGCACGAAATCGGGACGTATGGCGGAACAGTTTATTCACTCGCTGAAACTTGATTAAATAAAACATATATGATAAAATATAAATGCGTCCGCGAGAATAACGAGCGGAAAATTACCGTAATATATTAAAGCAAATAATTTTTTAGAGGTGCAAAATGACAACGTTAATGCAACAAGAGATCTTCAGCGAACCGAAAATGATGAAGCGCACTTTGGCGGCTTGCAGACCGGTTTTGCCGGCGATAAGCAAGGCTTTTAAAGAAAGAGGCATCACAAATATCGTAACAATGGCGAGAGGCACGTCCGACAATGCGGCGACCGTCTTCTCTTTCGTATGTCCTCTGCTGAGCGGAATAAAAGTAGGCAAATATCATCCGTCGCTGACGACCGTATATGACTGCGACGCGGATATGAAAAATACCTGTATGGTCATTATCTCCCAGAGCGGCATGTCCAAAGACACCGTTGCGGTAATGGAAAAGGCTATCAAAAACGGCGCCATGACTATCGCCGTAACCAACAACGCTCAAAGTCCCGTCGCTAAAAACTGCGATTTCCACTTGTTTATGGACGTAGAGGAAGAAAAAAGCGTAGCGGCGACCAAGACCTATATCGGCGAACTTTTTGCGCTGCATCTTCTTGCAGAAGCGCTTGGCGGCAAGAATGACGCGCACCTCGACGGTCTTACCGACAGAATACAGGAGATACTGGATCTCACTCCCGCCGTCGAAGATATCGCAAAGAAACTCTTCAACCGCAACAACTTTATCGTACTCTCCAGAGGAACGATGCTCGGCACGGGCGACGAATGCGCTCTCAAACTCACAGAATGCTGCTATCTGTTCAACAGATCGTATTCTTCCGCAAACTTTATGCACGGTCCTCTCTCTCTTCTCGACGACAAGGCAAACGTGATAATGCTTGCTCCCGACAGCGAATTCAAGGGCGAATTTATAGAGATGGCGCAAAGAGCCCGCAAACTGGGCGCAAACCTCACCGTATTCAGCAACATACCCGAGGTATTGGACTGTGCGGACAACAAGATAGTTATGCCCGACGCAGATACGCTTGAAGCTCCCGTACTGTACGGAACGGCTGTAAGCCTGCTGGCGCTCAATATAGGACTTGCAAAGGGTCTCAACGTAGATACGCCGAGAAACCTCAATAAAGTCACTATAACGCTCTAAAACAACCGAATTTATAATGCCGCCTTATCGGCGGCATTTATCATATAAAAAGAACGGACGGGAAATTCCCGTCCGCCGTTTTTTTTGTATAAACGTTTTTTATTTATTATCTTCTTCGTACAATGCGTTCGCATAAGTCTTTGCGTCCGCTTCGGTCATAAACTTGGGGATCTGATAATACGTTACGCCCTCTTCGGAAGCGTCGTCCGCGACGTATTTGATCTCTATATTGCCGTCTTTATCCTTGCTGAGCACTGCCTTGCGGGTACCGCTGACGATCGCTCCCTTCGCATATTGCAAATCGTTGGGAAGACTTACGTAATCGTCTAATTTAAGGCTGTACATATAGTTGTAAGTGTTGTCGATATAATACATACGTCCGTCTATCACGGAAATGGACAGCCAAGAAGTATTTATAGCCTCTTCACTGATCTTGTCGGCAAGAGCTTTCTTGTCGGTGTAATTGATCCTGTAGAGCGCGTTGCTGAGCACGTAATACATTGTGTCGCCGTTTATCTGCACTATCTTCGCGCCTGTAGCGGAAAGCGTAGCGTACTTCTCGGTATCGTTTACGTAAGCGTCTTCAGCCAAAGGCTTATACAGCGTGAGCGTCGCCGCGGAAGTGTCCATTATGCCCTTATCAAAACCGAGATTTACAAACGAAGTCAAACCTGATACTGCAAATCTCTTTTCCTTTGCGGGATCGAGAGAATAGCCGTCGGTGAACTTGTAACCGTAAGTCTGCGTAGCTTTGGACGCGTCGTTGGCATTTATAGCTTTTGTATAGAAAAGCACGTTTTCGTTGGGATCGTAAGATACGAGCGCATAAGTGAATTGCTGTCTGAGATCGTTGGCGCTGTTATCGTAAGTAGCATCCGTCGTGATGCTCTTGACTTCTCCGCCGACATAGACATACATATTGTTGTTACGGCGAGTGGAGTCTTCGGTCGGTTTGATGAAGAATACAGCCGTACTCTTCTGTGTAAAGAGAGCCGCGTCTATCTTGTCGCTGATCTCGACAACCTTTTTATTTACCTTGGAATTGTCGTAACAAACCTTATTGAGTTTGTGATCGGCAAAATAGATAAACTCATTTTCCGTAAATACGTATTGCGTAGACGAAGAACTCAAATTGGCGATCTCCTGCGTCTTTGTGCCGTCTATCTTGGTGCGAGCGGCAACGAGCTGCGAGGTCAATACGTTGCTTTGATTGTCCGTCTTGGTGCTCGGAGACATATAATATATCCATTCGCCGTAGATATAGAATCCGCCGTTGGAAGCCGAAGTGTAGAACATCTTGGGAACTACGACGTCGGTCTTGCCGAGCGTGCCGTCTTCTTTGATCTCGCTCTTCATAATGCTGCCTTTTACGGAAGCCTTGCCGAAATAGTTGTCGGACGGCTTGGTGATATTGGACGTGGAGTCCATACCGTTGACGTAATACAGATAACCGCCCTGTTTGACAACAAGTCCGCCGTTGTTGACGACCTCGCTGCCTGCAAATTCGGTACTGCCTATAGGTCCGTATTTCGTACTGTCACACGCGGCAAAAACGCCGACGACCGCACAAATTACAAGGCACAAAACTAAGATTTTACTAAATTTATTCATTATCAAAACTCCCAATATCGGATTGATTACATAATAGCAAGTATAATTATAATATAATATCTAAGATATTGCAATAAGATTGTTAACAATTTTCATACTTTTTAGGCGCATGAAAAATACTCTGCCGTTATTTTTCGTCGAAATTACTCAATTAACCGAGCATCGATACCGCGCAAAAGATCACCGAAACAACGTCGTAAGATTACTTTTCCACTCTCCAATCTACTGCGCCGCGTCCGTTCTTCTCCAAAAAAGCGTTGGCTTTGGAAAAATGTCTGCTCTCTAAAAAACCATTGTAAAAAGACAGCGGACTGGGATGAACGCTCTTGAGTACCAGATGCTTGGAAGTGTCGATCAGTTTCTCTTTTGCCTTGGCAGGATTGCCCCACAGCATAAATACAGTAGGATAGGGACTGTCGCTTATCATTTTTATCACGCTGTCGGTAAAACGCTCCCAGCCTATATTCGCATGGCTCTGCGGTCTGCCTTCACGCACGGTAAGCACGGTGTTGAGCAGTAATACCCCCTCTTTCGCCCAGTTGGTCAAATCGCCGCTGTTGCTGACAGGAATCCCCAGATCGTATTCGAGCGCCTTGTAAATATTGACGAGCGAAGGCGGACATTTTACGCCTTTTCGCACAGAAAAACACAAACCGTGAGCCTGTCCGTATCCGTGGTAGGGATCCTGTCCCAAGATGACTACTTTTACGTTCTCGTACGGAGTGTATTCAAATGCCGAGAGTATCTCTTTCATGGGCGGATATATTCTGTAATTACCGTATTCCGAACGCAAAAACTTGCGTATCTCCTCAAAATAATCTTGTGAAAACTCGCTCTCCAAAATATTGTCCCAACTATTGCCCAAATGCGAAGACATGATCTTTCCCTCCGTGCGCTTTTGTTATATTTTAGCACGTTTTGTAATTATATGTCAAACCTCTTGTTTGACACGCGGCGGCAATCGTAGTATTATAATAGACGTAGGACGAAGATGGAAAAACCGATCTTTCTCCCCAAGCGGACAATACCGCAAAATAAAGTCAGACAACAAGAGGAACCATGATAGATACTCACACGCACTGCCGCCACTCGCACGACTCAAAAGAAGACCCCGAGAATATGATAGAAATGGCTATCTCATTGGGTATGGAGTATATAGCAATAACGGATCACTTCGACGCAGAACTTACTTTTCTGCCCCAATTCGACTACATACCGCAGATAGATCTCGACAGACATTTTCAGGAACTGTACGACCTCAAACGCAAATATGCGGACAGAATACAGGTAGGAGTAGGCATAGAGTGCGGATATATGAAGGAAGCGGACGGACTCTATCTCGACGCGCTATCCCGATACGACACGGATATGACCGTCAATTCCGTTCACACCGTAGAATACGAAGACTGTTACTTAAGATCTTATTTTGAAAAACGTACAAAACATCAGGCATACGAAGCCTATCTAAAGGCCGTCAGAGAGAGTCTGGACTGCGCTTACGACTTCGATTCCGTCGGACATATAGGATACGTGGTGCGCAAGTCCGTCTACGAGGATAAATCGCTCGAATACGCCGACCACTCCGATCTTATCGACGACATTTTAAAGACCATAGTCTCCAAGAGCAAATCCCTTGAGATCAACACCAACGCAAAAGGCACGGATCTTGAATTCCTGCCATCTATCGATATACTGAAGAGATACAGGCAACTGGGCGGCGAATTGTTGACGTTCGGCTCCGACGCGCACGACGTGTCGCGTATCGCGGACAAATATAAAGAAGTGTCCGAACAACTGAGAAATCTGGGATTTAAATACCTGTTTAAGTACATATCCCACAAGCCTCATCCCGTAAAAATATAAAACAAGAGCGACGCAGAATTTTGCGCCGCCCTTATTTTGAGTAATAAATTATTAGGAAAAAATTCTTATTTATCATCGCGCCCGATTTGCTCGGCGATATGCCTATACGTCCTCAAACGTTAAAATCGCGCCTATTGACAAGTCGTTGTCTTTATGTTATTATTATATCAACAACCTGTCGGAAAAGCAACAGTCAGTATTTTTCAAAATGTATTGTTTGAATTATGTCTAACATATTATGCTGCTAATACGACAAAATCAGTACAAATGTCGCATAAATAAGAGGTTCAAATGCAAGATACAAGAAGAGTTCGAATGACTAAAAAAATGATAAAAGAAGCGTATATAGAATTATTGGAAGTCAATCCGTACAAAAGGCTGTCGATAACGGATATCTGTAAGGTTGCGGATATAAACCGCTCCACCTTCTATATGCACTACGAGGACGTAGACGCTCTCGTAAGGGAGATCGAAGACGAATTGCTCGATTTTATTCCCTATCCCAAAGACGATTCGGGAGAGTTGAGCGATAGAAGTCAATTCGTGGTTTTGCTGGAAAAAACGTTTGAATATATTTATCAAAACAAAAGATATTTCAGCATTGTCTTCGTACATTTCGAAAATGCAAACTTCAAACAAAGAATTGCGGAAAATATACTGGAAAAATACAAGACGATCGCGATATCGAGCAATACTCTTTTGAAAAGATACGGATTTTTGTTTTGCATAAACGGCGTGATCGGACTGATAAAAGAATGGATAATCGACGATTTTCCGCTCAGTTGCCGTCAACTGGCTGAGATCGTCTTGCACATGTGCGCTCAAGCCACTAATTTCAAAAAATAAATCCATATATTTGCAACGTGTTATTATAGGCTAGATTATAAAGACCGTACGTAAATAAAAATGCGGAAGAAAATTCTTCCGCATTTTTTATTGATGATCGACATTATTGTTTGGGATGTACGGTGGCTCTTATTCTGCGTATTCCTGCAGAAGACGATTGCTCTTTTTCCAATTTAAAGCTGCCCAAAAGTCCAGTGCGTTCGGCGTGAGGACCGCCGCAAATCTGCAAATCTACGTCGCCTATCTGATAGACTTTGACTACCTCGCCGTATCTCGATCCGAATACTCCGACCGCGTTCTTTTCTCTCGCCTCTTCTATGGTCATTTCCGTACAGACTACGGGGATATCTCTTTGAATAGCGTTGTTTACCGCGTCTTCGACGGCTGTTTTTTCCTCTTCAGTCAAAGGTCTTGGGAAATTGAAGTCGAATCTCAATCTCTCGGGAGTTATGTTGCTTCCCTTTTGCTGTATAGAATCGTCGCCCAGCACCTTTTTGAGACAAGCGAGCAAAAGATGCGTAGCCGTGTGCAGATAAGTCGTCATCTCGCTACTGTCCGCCAGACCTCCTTTAAACTTCTGCTCAGCGCCCTGCTGAGACTTCTTGATATGTTCCTCCTGAGCCGTCTTATAGCCATCTATATCGACCGCAAATCCCTTCTCTCGGCATATCTCCATCGTCATCTCTATCGGGAATCCGTACGTATCGTAAAGCCTGAAAGCCGTCTTTCCGTTGAGCGTATCGCCCTTGACAAACTGCAAGACCTTGTCAAGCTGCTTTATGCCGTCTTCCAGCGTCTTTGCAAACTTGTCTATCTCTTTGCTCAATTCCTCGTAAATCTTCGCGCTGTTGCGCTCCAGTTCGTCGTACGCGCTCTTATACTGCTCGACGTACAGTCTTGATATATTTATCAGCTTCTGCGGCTCTATGCCCAGTTGTCGCGCAAATCTCACGCTTCTGCGAATAAGTCTTCTCAATACGTAACCTTGATCGACGTTGGACGGCACGATGCCGTTTTCGTCTCCCATCATAAAAGTCGCCGTACGTATATGATCGGCAATGATGCGCATTGCTCGGGTATCTTCTTCTCTCTCGCCGTACTTCTTGCCCGACAATTCGCTTATCGCCGCTATCGCACCTGCAAAAAGATCAGTCTCATAAACTGATTTGTAGCCGTTGAGCATACATATAGTGCGTTCCAATCCCATTCCGGTATCTACGTTTTGCTGAGAAAGTTTCTCAAACTTGCCTTCGGCGTTGCGATTGAATTCCATAAACACGTTGTTCCATATCTCCACCCATTTTCCGCAGTCGCAACTGGGATCGCAGTGATCGGAGCAAGCCGGTTTTCCTGTGTCGATAAATATCTCGGTATCGCTTCCGCAAGGACCTGTCGCGCCCGCATACCACCAGTTGTTGGCTTTTGGCAGATAGAATATCCTTTCGCGCGGAATACCCAACGCCGCCCAAGTATCGGCAGCCTCTTCGTCCCTCTTACAGTCTTCGTCTCCGGCGAATACCGTGACAGCTATCTTCTCAACGGGTATCTGCAATACTTCGGTCAAGAATTCAAAAGAAAAAGCTATTGACTCTTTTCTGAAATAATCTCCGAGCGACCAGTTGCCGAGCATTTCGAAGAACGTACAGTGCGTAGCGTCTCCGACTTCGTCGATATCCCCGGTACGCACGCATTTTTGCACGTCGCACAGACGGTTGCCGGCGGGATGTTTTTGTCCGAGAAGGTAAGGCACCAAAGGATGCATTCCCGCGGTCGTAAACAATACTGACGGATCGTTTTCGGGTATAAGCGAAGCGGACGGTATTATCTTATGTCCCTTAGACTCGAAAAACTTAAGATATTTTTCTCTCAATTCGTAAGATTTCAATTCTTTCATAGTTACTCCCAAAATAGGAAATTTATACATATATTATATATAATGCTTTTGTAAATAGCAAGGATTTTAAACACGGTAATATTCGCCGCGACTATAAAAATCCCCCGCTGATATTGCGGGGGATAAGTATCGGCATTTGCCTAAGATTTTTTATTTTCTGTTTTTAGCCGACAGTTTAATCTTTAAGACTACCGCCGCCGATATCGACAGAAGCGCAAGCACCGCGCAGAATATCGCGATCATCGCGCCGTAATCTCTGACCTGCTTGTGCGCGGCTTCTATATCCGAGGTATTTTCTATGCCGAATGCTCCGTCTGTCAGATAATACGTTACTCTTTGAACTTCGCCGTCGGTGTCAACCGAATTATCGGGTACGTCCGACGAATCGTATATGGACGCGTCGATAACTCTTATTATAAAAGTCGATATACCTGCGACGAGCTGATATCTGTCGGCATAGCTTTGCGGTACTGATAACGTCACGCGATAATATCCCGCTTCTTTGATGCCGTCTACGGGCACATAGGTTCCGTCAGCCTGAAGTTTTTCATAGACGCTGTCCAATGTTATCTCGGGATTGCCGTCTTCAAAACTCTCGAATCTCACGTTGATCTTGCCGATATTTTTGTCGGTATCAAGACCTATGATGTCTTCGGCATTGTAGACCAATCTAGATACCGTAGCTTTCTCTATGCTAAGTTTTGCTCCCTTATCGGCAGAGTTGATCTCCTCGAAATTTTTGACTGTATAATTTGCGTATTCGCCGTTTGCCAACCAGTATTTATACTCTGCGCCCGCAACAATCTCATCCATATTGTTGTCAAAATCGAGCTTTAAGGTTTCTCCTGTGACAACTCCGTCTACCGAATACTTATATGCGGCATTTGCGTCGCCGTATACTATCTGAGTATCTTCCAAAGTTACGGTAACTTCTTTCTTCAAAATATTACCGTATACGCCTTCTACCTTGCTGACAACTTCCAAACCGTCGTTTCTTACTACTTTGAAATTAACGATGATGGGAATATTCTCGCCCGCGCTCGCCTGAGCGTAATTCGCTTCGATCTCGATAAAACTCATATCGTCGTAATTATCCCAATAATCGTCGCTGTCGAGATTCCACTCTACCGTAACGCTCGTCGTTCCGTCGTATGGCTTGTCGAATCTGGTCATATCGGAAAGATCCAACCAACTGTTGCCGATTTCCAATACTTTGAGTGTTACTTTTACTTCATAAACTATCGGCTCGGTGACAAGAGCGTCGCCGTTGTTGTCCTTGGTCGCCGCCACAGCTCTGAAAGAGATAGTCGAATCTTTGGACAGTTTGACAGGCGCTTCGTATTTCTGCCAATCGCCGGCATCTATGCTGTATTCTATGCGTCCGCCTGCCTCTCCAAATACCGCGTCAGCCGAAAATACGACTGCGTTGTCGCTCTGAGCGCCACTGAAATATTCGTTGCCGCCGCTTGTCGCAGTGACGTTGAGAGTAGGAACCGTAGCGTCGATAAATGCATTGAAAGTATGCGCTTTATAATTTCCAACGTTGTCCTCTACTTCAATTACGTATTCGCCGCTTTCCGGTATCGTCACGTTATAGACGCCGTTTTCTCCTACGAGTTCTACTCCGTCGAACTTGACGTACGCCACTCCGCTGCCGCCGTCGCTGACTTTGAGAGTAAGTTCGTTTTCGGTATAATAAGTGCCGTCAAGAGGATTAAGCGCTTCGATTTCCAAATCGGGAGCGGTAACGTCGACCTTAACGTTGAATACGTAATCTTCCGTCATTCTTACTCCGCCCTTTGTGAGATAGAGCGTATAGGTTCTTCCCTCTGCGGAAGAATCGAATGCGCATGCAAGGATCTTTCCGTCCTTTATCCAAGGCTGACTTCCGTTGACCGTATATACAAATCCGTCAAACGCTCCGTCAACGCCGTTTTCCAATTCCAATGTGACGTTGTCGTTGATCCAACCGCCGTCGCCGCCGATCTGTCCGACCTTACCGAGTACTACCGAATAGTTGTGCACTATTTCCGCGTCGTAATTTTCGGGTACGGGCACGATAATGTGATCTGCCTCGTCATAATAGATATACTGCTGTCCGTTTGCCGTGATCGGAGCCACGGTAAGACCGTAATTCTGTATCTTATCCGCCTTGTATATTCTCGCGCCGTTGTTACGCATCGTCATCTTCGCGACATCGTAATCGTAGAAATCGTTGAAATTCGGATTGTCAAATCTAAATCTTACAAATTCTTTGAGCAGATCGCCGCCCGTATATCCAAGCGAAGATACGTCGTTAAATTCCAACTGCGCATATCTCCAGGTCGTACCTTTGAGTTCCCAGAAATACTTTCCGGACGTCTGATACGGCTTTATTTCAAATATATGCCCCTCTTTCCAAGCTTCGTCGAAATTCGTGCTCGACGTATTTTCGGGCGCGCCGTCGTAAGCGCCGTTGTCTACAGATATCGACGCCGCGCTTCCCTCTCCTTCCTTAGCAACGCTGTCGACGATCTTTTTGGTAAAAGAATGCGTCTCGATCCAACCGTTGATAGGCTTGAAATCTATGATCTGTTTGCCGTCGTCGCTGAATGATACGGTCGCTCTCGTCCACTTGTCGAGATCTATTATATTTGCGTAATTTACTTCGTGCTCGCCCGCATTTCCGTTGGTGCCGCAATCGCAGTTGTCCGTCTGCAAGTTTATACCGCCGCCATGCGTATCCAAAATAGTCGCATTGGTAACTTTACCGCAATGGATCAAAGCATTTGCGGAAAGCGAGGAGTCGGTCACTGCTTCAGTAAAGCTAGGCGAGAAATCGGATATGATATTGTCCACTTTAGCCGAAGTGCCGTGCGAATATGAAGAGTTGCCCGATACGATCGCGCCCGCCTGCCTATAAGCCGTGCCGTCAGCGAAAGTACCCTTATATCTGTCAGCCGTCAAATGGAACGTGACTTCGTTGCCTAGTATTATGATATTGGAACATTCAGCATTCGCGTCTGTCATTATTCCCGCAATACCGCCCGCAAGCGTCTTGGCGTCTACAGAACCGATTCCGCTGCTTCTGCGAGCTTTGGTTCTTACTCTCAACGTAAAATTACTGTATCTCGCGCTGATATGAGTGATGACTCCGCCGTTTCTTCCTGCAATACCGCCGAATTCCGTAGCGAAAGCGTTGTTATCGTTGGAGCTTCCGACGATGAAATAGAATTTGTATTCTCCGCTGACGTTGAGGTCGCAATGCTCTATTCTTCCGGTATTCTCAGCGCATACTATGCCAATGCTGTTGCGAGACGCCGAACCATTGTTTACCACCGTCTGAGAAGCGTCGTACACAAAGTTGACGTTTTTGATAGTACCGCGATTATACTTGACGAAAAGCGCGTACTTGGTATCTGTAGCTTTACCCTCGCCGTTCTTATGAGAGGCGTCGTCGTCGCTCTCGGTGACCACTGCATTCGCTTCTGCGTCGACCAAAGTTATCTTATGTCCTCTTCCGTCGAGAGTTCTGCCCGACTCAAAGGTTATACCGCTGCCCACTTCGCCGCTCCAATCGAGTACTATGTCCGCGGTCAGATGTCCGTTGGGGTCGCTGCCCTGCAAGAAACTTTTCAATGCTCTCGCGCTGCTTATCGCTACCGATCCGCTAGCCAGTTCTCCGTCCGTCTTTACGGAAGTATCCGCCGTGACGAAATCCGTGTTGGACAGAACCACCGTATTTTCCGGTATGTAATTTACTCTGCCGGCGGAAGTCGCGAATATACCCGCGGTCAATGCCGCCGCCAACAAAATTATAGATATTATCGTAATTGTTTTTTTCTTACTTGCTGTCATAACTCACCTCCTACTGCTGCGATGCGACGATAGTCACCGTCACCGCGCAATACTGTCTGTAAGCAGTGTTATCTGCAATTATTACGTACGCCGTATAAGTTCCCGGTACCTCGAATTTGATATCGTCGGTAAACCAAGTCACTTCGGCCTCTACTACCTCGTCGCCGAGTCTTATATCCATCTTTTCCGCAAACAGCGAGTTACCTTGCGCTCTATACTCGTCGATGGAGATAGTCATCTGTTTGTCTTCGTCGAGCAGATCCATTTTCACGCTGGGCAGAACTATCTTTATCTTACCCTCGTAGAGGTTGCCTCTGTTGTAACCGTCGACGATGATCGGCACTACTATATCGCGCTCGTAAACGGCTCCGTCGAGAGACGGCTCGATACCGCTGAAATCTATGTCGACTTTTACGTTTTTCTTGACAGTGCCGTTGGCTCTGTTGAAATCGAGTTTTTCGGGCAACAGATCTTCAAACGCAACTCCGCCGTAATAGTAGTACATTGTATTTACTACGTATTCCTCGTCTACGAGACCTGTCAGCGTGATAGGCTCTACAGTCACGGGGATGCTGCCGAGATTCCACTCGTTATACTCTCCCTGATTGAGTACGAGTCCGGCGAATATCTGACCGCCTTCTCTGTCTATATCGTCGGGATTGTAAGTCCAAGTCGCTTTCGCAGTAACCTTCTCTTCCACGATCTCGCCGTCTTTATTGACGGTGCGTCCGATCACGGTGAGTTCCTCGGGGAACGCCGTACCGGTCAAATAGTCGAGAATATCTATTGTGACATGCTTCTCTCCGTCGATCTCAAAACCGTAAATTTCAAACGGTCTGAATACGACTTCGAGAGTGTATTGCTGTTCGAACTGAGTTCCTCTGCCCAAAGTTACGGGAACAGAGAACGTCTGAGCGCTCTTGAGTTCGTCGATAGACTTGGAGTATATCTCCGAAAAATCGGGCTCTGCCGACAGATATCTATAGAACTCGTTGTTGACCGTCATTCTCAATTCGCCGCTTGCGACCAAACCGTCAAGTACCTGTCTGTAATTGTAAGCGTTGACGTATACGGTGTCGTGCGACAGTCTCTCCGCCTCGAGTATTATATGGAACTCGTAAGTATTCGCGCCGAGACGAACGGTTGCGGGAATTTCTTTGACGTCCTCTTCGCTGTCGTATGCTCCGCGAGTATATTCTATATCGACGCCGTAAATGACGCGTTTTTCTCCCGCATTGCCTTCGCTGTCTTTATAGATGACAGTCACGCGATCGGGAACTTCTCTCATTGCTTTTATTTTAATATCTTCTACGGCAAATACTTCTTTGTGTTCTACCGTGACTACGACGCTGATCGTCTGTCCCGCAGCAGTGCCGACTACGACGTATTCGCCGTCCGCCATACTGTCGAACATCGTCCAATCAGCGATATTCTGACCGCCGTAGCTCCAAGTTACGCTCTTGATGCTTTCGGAGCCTGCGGAAAGATTGGAAGAATTGATATATTTTCCTCTCGTCTGCTGTCTAACCTGCGTTACAAACTTGGACGACAGGTCCCCGCCGAAGTTTTTGTTATAATATACCTGTCTGTCCTGATCGCCCCATTCGATGACGCCTTCGGCATGTCTGTTGAAGATATACGCGCCGAAGCCCTGACCCGTAGTATTGCGATCGTTGCTTGCTATAGCCTGTATCCTGTTGAGATTTCCGTCCGTGATCGCTACGCTTACGTCGAGCGTATTGAAGTTGGGGATTGGCAGGAATCTATTGACGAGACTCTGCACGTCGCCCTTTACCGCTCCTGCTATGGAACCTACGAAACTGCCAGCCTGAGCAGAAATTATCGGTACGAGCAAATTATTGAACAAACTATCGGCAAATACCCCCGCATCTGTGTTGTTGTAGTTGACTTTTACGTGTTTATGTGCCGCATTGTTGGTCAACGAAGATATGTCCATATCGCTGAACAGGTCTGTCAGCAACTTGTTGAGCATGTCGCTGAGGACGGTACCGTCCATCGCCACGTCGATATCTATATCCATAGAAGGCGAAAGTTTGACCGTTATGCCTTTGAGCAACGTCATTACGTCCAACGCCGCGTCTCCGCCCTGATCAACTTTGTCGTGCTCGGGCAACGCGCCTTCCGGCACTTGAATTATTACCGGCATTTTATTATCTTCGCCTTCTCCGTTATCGGAGCCCGAACCGGTGAAGAGCTTATCAAGCAATCCTACCAACGTGCTCTTAAGATCGGCAGGTATATCAATTACCGGAATGAAATTTCCGCCTATTGCGCCTATAATTCCGCTGAGAACGTTGCCTATGTCGATCTTGACAACTCCGCCGTTAAGATCGAGCGCTACCCAAACTACGCCCTTGCTCGAATCGTCGGTCCAGTTGTCCATAATACCCACGACTATCGAACCGAAGGGAGCCGAAAGGTTGTCGGATACTTTTTCGCTCTGACCGACTGCCTGCGCCTTGGAACGGCGTATAATTATTCTCGTCTCTTTATTATAAGCCGTATCTACGTTGTTGCTGTACCAATCCAATGCGAGTTCCAAATTTTGAACCGCAAGGATACTGCTTACGAGAGCTTCTGCTCCGGAAGCGTTGTATTCTCCGAACGTCTCGGGATTTTCGGGTACGGAAACGATATCGTAGCCGCCGTTGGTAGTTCCGAGAGTGAGTCCGAGACCTATCGACATAAAGCCTGCGTCTATAGTCACTCCGAACGCTCCGCCGAAGTCTAAGTTTGCCTCAACCGTAAGATCCAAGCCCGGATCGAACATAAACGATTTGAAGATATTGAGTATCAGCTGACTTTGTATAGCCGCGACAAGTCCGTCGTTGGTGAGTTCCAAATCGGCTGAAGCCATAGCCAACGCGCTCGTTGCGCCGGAGTCTGCGTTCTCAAATTCCGCATTTACTGCGGTCATAAGTTGAGCCTCTATAAGCTCGTAGATGTTTAGATGTGACAGACGGACTTTCATAAGACCCAATCCCGACAGATCTATGTAGTTTTCGGAGCCTTCTCCGTAGATACCGATCAACAGATCGCCGTCGGGAGAAAGGAGTTCTATATTGAGTTTGCCGTCGTTGGTCTTTTTGTCTATATAAGACGCGGCTTTGAGATTGAATACGCCGTCGTACTTGCTCAAATCGAGCGCTATCGGCATATCGAATCTTTGGTTGCTGCCCGCAAGAATTCTATTGACGAGCGCGGTCACGTTCAACTGAGTATCCAACGAGGAAAACTCAAGTTGCATATCCACGCTTATATCGCTCATAATATTCCAACCGAACAGTTTGAGCGCGTCCGTTATGTCCGTTCTGTAATCGGTAAACTTGCCTATGCTCTCAATTACCGCCGCGGAAGTGAGCTGAGTGGTTCCTATAAGGAAATTCTGCGCTCTGAGCACGATGGAGTTGTTGAAAAGAGCAACTTCAAGGAATTCCAATCCGCCCTTAAACAGCTGGACGTTGAGCGCGCCTTCTATCGGAAGCGACATCGGATCTTTTTTAGCAAGTTTGAGAATTTCATTGATAAATTCTTCGTTGATATCTATAGATATCCTGTCTCCCGAAACGTGTATGTATTTATCAAAACCGACTATGCCCATAACCTTTACTATAAGGTTCTGAAGGCTCGGCGAAAGAATCACTTCTCCTTCGGAAGTCACGCTCGCTTTAGCCACCGTACCCGCCATGCTCTCGTCGGGACGGAACTGCGTTCCGAATACGCCGTCAATAGCGTCGGTGACCTTGACGACTATATCGTTTATATACGTCGCCAACGGCAATTCAACTTTATAGTTGAAACCGAACGCGCTTATATAGATACCGCCGTTGTAATAATTGACTCTGGCGATTTCGTCGTCGCCCTTATAAAGCACTGCGTGTATGAGATTTTTATCTTCTTTGGATCCTTCGTAGTTGGTGTCAAGAGCGACGTTGAGCTCCAATTTGAGATCGGCGTCAGCTTCTACCCACAGACTTTCGCCCGGCAGGAACTTTTTGTCGTCAGGCAAGAACGCGTTGATCAAAGTCAAGACGTCCAAAGGCTCGCCGTGAGTGTCTATATCCAATACGAGATCGAGATTTATATTGCCCAGACTGAAAATCACGTAATCTTTTAAAGTATCGGGAATTCCCAGATCCACCGGCTGATCTCCGAAAGTGATCTCCGTATCAAATCCTACTATTGGCTGATCGTAACTATCGCTCTCGGTATTTTTGTCTACTAAATTCACGTCAAACGAAGACGTCTTTCCGCCCTCGACTGCAAAATCCAACTTCAACGCAACGGGCGGCACTGCTTCCGCAACGCTGGTAATCAAACCTGCGAGATCGAAATCGATCAATCCCGCCAACAGATCTTTAATAAGATCTGACTCTACCAATTCAGCCAATCCGCCTAAAAATTTGGAAATATTGAACGTGATGCCGAACGACTCTACTCCGTTCTCGTTTATATACGCAACGGGACTCGAGGGATTGTCAAGCATCAAATTGACGACCATATTTATGATCATGTCCATAGGAAGCGGCAAATTTACGCCGTCCAAAAGACCGTCTATAACTCCCGGCAAAGCGTTGATCATCGCTATCAAATAGTTTGTGTCAATCTCTTTGATATTATAGATCACGCCGTCGTCGGTCTGTACAAACAAATTGGATTCCAATATGTATATCGCAAACTTACAGTGACCCGTAGTCTCGTCTACGACCGTCATCGCGGCAGTCATATCGTCGTCGGATATGTTGGATTTGACAGAAAGCGCATAACTTTTACCTTTAAGCACAAAAGATCCGGCAAAAACCGCGGACAAATATTCTCCGCTCGATTTTTCGACCAAATATTTTATCGCATTCTGCACGGAAATCGCTTGCATAGGCAATTCCGGCTCTTCTTCGCCGGGACCCGGTCCCGGCGGCAACGGTCCGGGGCCCGGACCCGGTCCCGGATTGGGATCAACCGGTTTTTGCTCCTTTTCGCAAGCTATCAATAGAAAAGAACACGCCATCACCGCTACAAGCGTCAGCGTTATCAACAATAACAATTTCTTGTTACGCATAATATCCCTCCTTGTCGAACCGTCAACCAATCTTAAACGCATACGGAATTCACCTTTTCCCACAAAATGACTTCCTCTGGGCGCAATAAAGCGTACAGTCGGCTAAGTCTATTATTGGGCAACTACATTAAATGATTATTAAAAAACAATAAATTGTTTGTAAAATTCGGAATTTTTTCTCGTGAAACTTAAATATTCCTTAAATTTCTTAAAATAATTGTCAAAAAATAGCAATAACGCAATTAAAATAAGCATACGCCGATCGCACATTGTGAAAAATAATCCAATCAGCGATCTTATTCCGTCCCCAAAAAACTCGCCGCCCTCAAAAAAGAGGACGGCGAAACGAAGACTGTTTTAGATCATCTCTATTCGGTGCGCAGGGCGACAACCGGATCTCTCTTGGCGGCGATCCTTGCCGGAATCAGTCCCGCAATAGAGGTAAGCGCTATGCTGAGCAAGATCATCAGCAGTCCGTGCAACGGATTGAGAGCGCATATGCCCGTGATAGATGCCTCGAAATGCTTTATTATCAGATTTATAGGAACGCTCAATATATAAGTCACTATTACGCCTATCAATCCCGCGGTAAATCCTATAATTACCGTCTCGGCATTGAAGATATTGGATACGTCGAGTTTTCTCGCTCCCAGAGATCTCAATATTCCAATCTCCTTGGTACGCTCTACTACCGACACATAGGTTATTATACCTATCATTATGGAAGATACGACAAGCGATACCGACGAGAAACAGACAAGCGCTATAGTAACTATCCTTATTATCTGATTCATCATTCCTATAAACATAGCCGCGCTGTCGGTGTATTTGATCTCATTGGACTTGTGAGCAGCGTTCCAAGCGTCAAGATCTGCAAGGATAACTTCTTTATTGTCGAAAGAACTTGCATAAATGCTTATGGCGGAGGGAAGATCGCTGCCGCCCAAAGACTGTAGCACCGTATAGTAAGTTGGAATTACCTCGCCCGTCAGCATTCCGGCAAAATCCATATCGGACGGTCCATCCTTAAACTCTTCTCCCGTCAGGCAGTTGTAATCGCTGTGTTCTCTTTGGAATTTTACGACTTCGCTGTCTTTTGCCTCGCTGCGCATAAGATCGGTGAGTTCCTGAGTATAGGCGATGCCCGGATTTATCGGAGAATACTCGTTTCCCTTCTTGGGACGTAGTATGCCTACTATCGAAAGTTTGCGGATGCCTCCTTTTTCCTCAAGCTCGTTGATCTCGTCAAAAGATCTTTCCGCATAATACTCCTTCCCGGTCTGCTTATTGACGGTCTTTTTGTACTTTACGTCGTTGTTGGGCAACATAAACGTTACGCCCTCTTTATTCTTCTCGGGATCGCCGAGTATCTTATCGAAAGACTGTCTGACCGCCGCCAATCCGCCGAGATTGGTTCCGTCCCCCAACCCAAGACCCATACCGTCCAAATATATAGAAAGCAGGGAATTGGCGCTGTCGACTACAAGTATGACTTCCGTCGCCGACTCGGGATACCTACCTCCAATCACGTCGTACATACTTTCCATATACTCGCGATCTCCCACTATCTCCTGCCAGTTTACGCTGCCTCTGTTGGACTGCATCATATTCATATTGGCTAATTTGCCTACGTCTTTGCCGTTGGAATTGTATACGGTATATTCGTATCCGTAATTATAATATACGCTGTCTACCGCTCCGCTCTGTTTCCATCCGACTTTCTTCTCGTCGAGATATTCTATATATTCTTTGCTGATGTCGTTGGGTTTGATTATATCGGCGAATATCTTATATAGATCATAAGAATATACGTATTTTTGATCGGTATACCTGTTTTCGCTGTTGCCCGACATTACGGACATATAAGTAGACATCATGCTTTCCATATTCATCGTGTTGCTTGTGATCGTGACGGGATAGCCGGAAAGCATCGTCTTCTGCATATTGTCCACGTAATTGGAAAATCCGTTGGATATAGCGAGTACGAGCGCAACGCCAATGATGCCTATGCTTCCCGCAAACGCGGTCATAAACGTCCTGCCCTTTTTTGTCATAAGATTGGTAAACGACAGTTTGATCGCGGACAGGAATGACATCGACGTCTTCTTGAGTTGATTCTTGCGTTCTTTTTTGGCTTTGCGCATCTGGAATTCCGTCTTATCGCGCTTAACCTTTTTCTTTTTTCCGTCTGCCGCCTCTTCGCAGGTAGCTTCCTGCATTGCCGCCGCGTCTTTTATCTCTTCCACCGCCGCGCTGTCGGCAACCGCGTCTTCGCCGCTATCAGCTATCTTCTCCTCGCTCTGCGCTGTTTCTTCAGCGGGTTCGCTGACAAAAGGATTGCTGTCGCTGACGACTTCGCCGTCCTTAAGTCTGACGATACGGTTGGAGTATTGCTCGGCAAGCTCGGGATTGTGCGTGACCATGATTATCAATTTGTCGTGCGAGATCTCCTTGAGAAGTTCCATTATCTGCACGCTTGTGTGACTGTCGAGCGCACCGGTAGGCTCGTCGGCAAGAATTATGCTGGGATTATTGATAAGCGCTCTCGCGATCGATACTCTCTGCATCTGACCGCCTGAGAGCTGGTTGGGCTTTTTATGAATATGTTCTCCCAATCCTACTTCCTCGAGAGCTTTGATAGCCCTCTCCTTTCTCTCGGCTCTGCTCACGCCCGCAAGCAAAAGCGACATCTCGACGTTGGAAAGTATATCTATATGCGAAATAAGATTGTAACTTTGAAAGATAAAGCCTATACGGATATTTCTGTACGCGTCCCAGTCTACGTCGGCGTATCTCTGCGTGGATATGCCGTCGATCGACAAGTCTCCCGACGTATATCTGTCCAAGCCTCCTATTATATTGAGCAACGTGGTCTTGCCGCAACCCGAAGGTCCGAGCACGGAGACGAACTCGCTCTTTCTGAATTCCAAATTTATGCCCTTGAGCGCGTTGACTTTATCTCCGCCGTTGAGCACGTAATCTTTTTTGATATCCGTTAACTTTAACATTTTCCCTCCGCCTTACGCATACGCGTTATATTATTATGATGAGATATAATGATAACTTTGAGTACAGTTTATTATCTTTTTATTTAAAAATCAAGATTTTTGTGAGCGCCCGAGACAAGTTTTATATAATATTTACATTATACAAATAAATGTAAAGTTTTAGAAAAACGTATATCAAACAACACAAAGTATTAAATTCCGGCGTTTTGCAAATAATCTAAATAACCGTAAAGGAGATAAAACAATGAAAGATAAACGCATAATAAAGAATAAAGACAAAAAAAGCAGAAAAGATATGTCAAGCAACTTCGACGTAGGCGGCGCGTACACGGGCACTCCCGCATACGGAAACGACGAAGTTCCCACCCAAGACGCGGACGATCTATAGGCAAAAAATACAGTTTATGCTCTGATTTCTTCTTTTTGAACGCGTATTTTGTTATTTTTGTACAAAAATTGAGAAATTTTATCTATTTTGTACAAAATGCATAAAATCGCTTGTGTAGTAGAATTAATTATGCTATTCTAGTATTGCTGAAATAAGAGAAAACGCATTTAGTTAACTTAATAGTTTTTTTCATTCCGAAAAATCAACATACTTTCAAACAGGAGAATTCGCTTATGCCTACCTCTTTAGACTTTAATTATCATTTTTTGGCAAAAATGGCAAAAAGCCGTCTAGTCAAAGAAGCCGGTTCACAATCCCGCGCTTCCAAGCCGCGCCTGCCGTTGTCTATAGATCTGGATTTCTATTATAAAGTGGTAAAAATATTAGCCTCCGAAGAAACGGTATACAATCCCATATCCCGACTGATAGGAAAAGATCTCGAACGCATACCCGACTCGTGCGAAAAACAGCGCGTGGTACTGGACGTCATAAACAGATACTCTCAAGTAAGACATATGCTCAAGCGCGACCTTACGTTGGCGTTGAAAGAAAAGAGAAATTTTGAATTGAGAGACATAACGGTGGATCCCGTTCGCTTATTGCAAAAACTACATAATTAACAATTCTTTGAATAACCCCCGAATAACTATCTGAATAATCCCAAATCAAATCCGTTTCAAAGCGCTGAATATATGCGTCCGTGCGATTTTTCGCAATCGCGCGGATAAATTTGACCTGCCGCGCAGTTTTTTGTATAATAAAAGCAAATAATTATTTAAGAGGTTGAATATGAAAAAGAAACTGTTTGCATTTGCGGCGATTGCCGTGATGATCTGCACCATGGCCCTATGTCTGTGCGCATGCGGCGGAACCGTGGATAAAGAAGGCTTGATGACTCTCGCAGTCGTCGACGGAGACAACGTGCAGGAATACTCCGTCGATCTGTCAGAAATCGGATCTGGCGACGAAAAGTCCGCCGGACTGATGGTGATACTCGACTATCTCAAAGACAAAGGCGAATTGACTTATACGATGATACAAAGCGAATACGGCGCATATCTCACCCAAGTAAACGGTATAAAGCAGGAAAACGGAATATACGTTACGCTTTACACAGACGTAGAGAGCGATATCGACGTAAGCGAATACGCTACGACTTACAACTATAAGGAAAAGACTTTGACCAGCAGCGGCGTAGGCGCAAGCAGCATGAACGTAAAGAAGGGCTGCACTATAGTCATAACTTCATTTAGTTACAATGGCTGACGGCACGCACCGCACGCGCGCATTTAAGATCGCGCTCATAGCAATGATGACCGCCACTATCGAGGGCGGAAAACTAGCGCTGGCTTATGTCCCCAACGTGGAGGTCGTCACGCTTCTCTGCGCGGCTTACGGATACGTATTCGGTTGGGCGGGAATAGCGGCGGTATATCTTTTTGTCGGGATTGAGAGCTTGATATGGGGATTCAATACCTGGGTGCTGACTTATGCGATATATTGGCCCACGCTTGCCTTCGTATTTTCGCTACTCGGCAAATACAACGTGAGAAACCGCCCCGTACTTACGTTGATCGCGTGCGTGATGACGGTGTCTTTCGGCGTGCTGTCTTCTCTGATCGACACGGGACTTCTCAGCGGCTTTTACGAAAACTTCTGGAAAAGATTTTCCATAATATATACCCGCGGCGCGATATTCTATATCATACAGACGGTGTGCAACTTCGCATTGTTTATAGGACTGTTCCGACCGTTGGTCGACAGGATCGAAGACATATGTCCTCAAAAATTCAAGATAAGGAAACTCAAGACGAAAAATTATATCAATCAACGTTGAGACGTGAAAAAATACGACGGTATTCCGCCGTATTTTTATTTGAATTATCTTCTAAAATTATTCATTAGGTAACGCGTCGTAAATTTCTTTTTCCAACGCCGCGATATCGGAGACTATTACGTCCGCTCCGCATTCTCTCAATTCTTCGCGAGTGCGGAAACCCCAATCCACCGCTATAAACGTCATGCCGCAGTTGGCGGCGAATTCGCGATCGACTTCGCTGTCGCCTATGTATATCGCTCCGCCGGGAGATACGCCGTGCTCTCCGCACACGAGATCGAATATAGCTCTGTCGGGTTTTGCCGCCACGTCGTCTCTGCTGCCGTATATACCGTCGAACACACTTCCGAAAAAGTGTGTGACCAACTGCTTTGCCGCGCCGTCGTACTTATTGGAAATTAGAATCAACTTGCAGCCCTGCAACTTGAGTTTGTTCAACAGATCGGTTATCCCTGCGTAAGGTCTCGTCGTAAGCGTCTTGTTGCGCTCGTAAAATTCCTGAAAAATGCTTCTGCATCTCTCCAACGTATCGGGATCGTCACAATGCATAAGATCCTTGAGAAGATTGCGTATTCCGTGACCTATCGCGCGTCTGACCGTCTCTATCGATTGCTTTGGAAAGCTCAAACTCTCAAGCGCGTGATTGGCAGCCAACGCAAGGTCGGGCAACGTGTCCAGCACCGTGCCGTCGAGATCGAACATTACCGTCTTTTGTGAATTCATAAAACTATACCTTCCGAGTATTTCTGATAAAACACAGTATTCCTTGGCGCACGCTTATCTCGCAATCGCCGCCGATAAATTCATTGCTTACTCCGATAGAATAATCGTTGGTGAGCGTCGCGTCGCAAAGCGGATATTTCCCGTTGACGATATTCACGCCTCGGCACTCGTCGAAAGCAAGCAAAGAAAAAGTCTCTCCCGCTTCTCCGCTGAATATCTTTTTATCGCAAATAAATTCTATGTCGCACTTTTCGTCCGCGAATTTTATCCGCGCGCCGTCTTTTACAAATCCGTAAGCCGTCTGGATATTGGACAGCGTGTGATCCAATCTGCCGCCCAGTCCGCCGAAAATAACGAATTCGCTATATCCTTTATCGCGCATATATTCGATAGCCAAGTGCAGATCGGTAAAGTCCTTTATCGGGTCGTGCTTTACGACGTTCACTCCGTCCGGCACGTATCCGAGCGAATCGAAATCCCCGACTACGCAATCTACTTTTGCAAGATCCTTGATATATCCGTATCCCGAGTCGACGCCTACCAAAGCCCCGTAAGTCTCTCGCACGAATTTAGACGGACAGAAATCTCCGCCTCCGACCAATACGCATTTACCGTCTATCATACTGTCAGCCTTTGAGTTTTGCATACATATCCGCAAGATCTTTCTTGCTCATAAACTTGGGAACGGGATAGAGCGGATGCGCCTCTGCATAGGCCCTCTCGACCATAAGAGGAATATCTTCATCCTTTATCACGCCGACGAATTTGTCGGGTATATCCATATCTCTGTTCATATCCCTTATCGCCTTGACGAAAGCCTTTGCTTTTGCCTCTTCCGTATCCGCATTAATACCGACTATATCCGCAAGACGGGCGAGTTTTTTATAAACAGCGTCGCCGTAGAATTCAAGCACTTCGGGAAGTATCACCGAATTTGCCAATCCGTGGGGCGTGTGATAAAAACCTCCGAGCGTATGCGCTATAGCGTGTACGTATCCCACGTAAGCTCGCGTAAACGCTACTCCGGCATAATACGAAGCTGTCAACATATTTTCCCTTGCCTCAAAATCCGATCCGTCGCGATATGCTTTGAGAAGATTGTCGAAGATGAGTTTGACTGCCTTCTCCGCCATTGTCTTCGTCTCTTTCGTGTTGCTCTTGCCTATGTAAGCCTCTATAGCGTGAGTAAGCGCGTCCATACCGGTAGTAGACGTGACGTGAGGAGGCAATCCCAAAGTGAGCGACGCGTCGAGCAGCGCGTATTCGGGAATAAGCGCGTGATCGTTGACGGCGTATTTCTCATGGGTGGCGGAATTGGATATTACCGCCGCAAGCGTGGTCTCACTTCCCGTACCCGCTGTCGTAGGTATTGCCACCATCATAGGCATACGCTTGCGCACCTTGAGAAGCCCTTTCATCTTTGCGACCGACTTTTTGGGTCTGACTACACGCGCGCCGACTATCTTTGCGCAGTCCATCGAAGAGCCGCCGCCCAGAGCCACGATACAGTCGCAGCCGTTGGCTTTATACACCTCCAGCGCCTCTTCCACCGCGTCGATAGTAGGATTGGGCATTACCTTGTCGTACACCGCGCAAGTCACGCCTACCTCGGCGCAACCGTCGGTAAACGGCTTCGCCATACCGAGCTTGGAGATCGTCGGTCCTACTACGAGAAGCACGCTGTTGTGTCCGCTGTCTTTTATAAACGCGGGCAGATCTTTTATGCCCCCGTCGAATTTGAGAAGTTTGGGCTGACGCCAAGGCAAAAACGGAGAAGCCGCATATATCGCCTTTTGAAAAAATCTGTAACCTGCTTTTTGGAAAATATTCATACCCCTCTCCCTAAATCCGCACTCTGTCGGCGACAAAAAAAATTATCATTTATATTATAGTCTATAAACCGACTAATGTCAATTAAAGTTTGCTCAATGCCCTGACATAAGAGGCGTCGACAAACTGCAAAAGCGTCTCGTCGTCAAAGTCGACTATTGTCGCGCTGCTCTTGTATTTCGCTTGAACCGGCGGGCAGTGCCAGCCTCTCCTCAGCGACGGATATTTTTCTCTCAAAAAATCTGCGGTATCCGCGTCCGTCGAAAAAGTAAGAGTATCTTCTCCGTTCAAAATAAATATCTCTGCGAATATTCTGTTGCCGCGCTCTCTGTCGCCAACCTTTACTACGGTATAATCCTCTCCCGCAAAAGGAAAATCGAGATAAGCCCCTTCTTTGGAAAGCGCATATTCCGTCAGCTGAATTTTATCCATATTTATCTCCCGTATATTTATAGGTCTTTTAAAAACGGCGGAGAAGAACGAAATTCCATCGATCTGCCGTCTATCGGATGCACGAAAGAAATGCGGCAACTGTGCAAAGCCTGTCTGTCAAGCCGACTGCCGTCGGGACATATTATCGAACGGCATTTAGGATTGTAGAGCCTGTCGCAGCAAAGCGGATATCCCATATCCGCGCTATGTACTCTGATCTGATGCGTACGCCCCGTCTCCAATACGTACTTACACGAAAAATACCCGTCGTACTGCCCTATGAATTCGTAATGCGTGATCGCCCTGTCTCCCTGTTGGCTTACCTCTCTTTTCATACCCTTTCCGACGCGCGCTATCGGCTTGTCGACAATTCCCGAACGCGCGCCCGTATAAGTACCGTCGCAGAGCGCGATATATTCTCTGTAAATATGCGACGTCGCCAATATTCCGTGCGCAAGTCGGTTTTTTGCAACTATCATAAGTCCCGACGTATCTCTGTCCAATCTGTTGACGGGACGGTAGACAAAATCTCCCCATATGACCGCAAGCGCGTTGGCAAGCGATCTTCCGTAATGATTTTTTCTGGGTATGACGGCGATCCCCGCGCTCTTGTCGACGACGGCAATATCTTCATCCTCATAAACGATATCGACAGGCACGTCCCACTTGGGAATAGGCTTGACGTCGTCTTCGAGTCTTATACGCACCTTTTCCCCCTGCGTCAGCCGATCTATCAGTCTCAGGGGGATCTCCCTTTCTTCCGACAGTCTGCATACAAGCCCCGATCTCTTTCTCAATCCCGTCCTTACCGTCGACGATACTCCCTGAGCCGCCAATACGTCGTCTACGCTTCCGTCAAACTCCGCGACGTAATCCAATATTCTTACCGTGATCATTCGCCGTTTTCTCTCCACAGATACCTGTCCAGATCGACGACAAAATCTTCGTCGCAGAATACGCCTTCCGCGGCAAGCAACTGAGCCTGCATTTCCTGTCCGCCGAAAGCGAACGCGGGAGCAAGTCTGCCCTCTCTGTTGACAACTCTGTGACACGGGATGACGCCCGGCGCTGGATTGAAATGAAGCGCGTATCCTACCGCTCTGCTAGCGCGCGGAGAAGCAAGCAATCTCGCTATTTGTCCGTACGTCGCAACTCTTCCCTTGGGTATCCTCTTGACAACTTCGTATACTTCGTCGTAAAAACTCATAAAACACTCCTCTTCCTGCGTATTTATTTTATCACGGCGGACTGCGTTTTGCAAGCCGCAATGCAAAAAGCGCCCCGAAGTTCGGAACGCTTGTCTCTAACGCGCCCTGCCTATTATCTCGGACAGCGAACCTTTTGTCGCGTCCCGATTGAATCTTTTGAGAAGATATAGGCTTTCTCTTCCGTATATTCGGTTGACTCCCTCGTTGCAGGTAAGCGTCATCGCTATTCCTTTTTCTTTGAGCACCTCTTCGCTCTCCTTGCAATACTTGCCGTAGGGATAGGCGTATATCGAGGTGACAACTCCGATTTTGCCGAGTTCGGCGATAAGCCTGTCCGTATCGTCGGAGAGAATCTTCTTATATTCATCCACGCTCTCGCCGATTTTTTTACCTACGCCCAGCCTCGGCTTCGTATTGTGCATACTGTAAGAATGCAATCCTATCTCGATATATTTATCCGCGTTTGCCGCGGCGATGTCCTGCCATCCGAAATAAGTGAAGTCTCCGCCGTGCGGATTTTGGGTCTTGTCCAAACGGGTATAGTCTCCAACTACGGAAAACAGTCCGCTGTAACCGTATTCCGCAAGCAATGGGGCGGCGTACTTGAGATTGTTGAGATATCCGTCGTCGAAAGTGAGAAGCACGGCGTTCTCGGGCAAATTCTTCTTCCCGTCAACCGCTTTGAAAATATCCTTACAGCTGACGACGTTATATCCGTTGATCTTCAGATACTCAAAATCCTTTCTGAGATGATTTTGATTGATGCAATAGACGCACTCTCTTTTATCGGGAGCGAGAGTATTGTGATACATAAGCACGGTGAGTTTACCCAGACACTCCCTATCTCCAGCCGCAAGCGTTTCCTCTACGTCCGCAATAGCCGCGATCTGCGCGCAACACACGGTCGCGCACATAGCGGTCAACGCTATCAATAACGTAAAAATCAGCGAAGGTCTTTTCATATCCGTTTTCCCCATTCGACATTATTGTACGGATAAAATAAGAATATATACTCAGTCGCCGAAGGAAGAAGACAATACTTCGCCTATTCTGCGGCAGAGATCCTTGCAGTAATCTTCGGAAAGAAGCAGGCGTTCGTCTTCTCTGTTGGAAATAAATCCGCACTCTATGATTATCGACGGGACTTTGGCGCATTTGGTGATATACAGATCTCCGCCGATAGCCTCGTAATCGCTTCTGTTGCCATAGACCGCGTTGATATTTTCGTTGAGATAACTCTGCATAGCCTGAGCGAAATCCTTGCCTATGCCGGTGTCGTCGTAAAATACCTGTACCCCGCGTCGGGAACTGTCAGAAAATCTGTTGACGTGCAGACTGATCACTGCGTCGGGATGCGCGTCGACGATTATCTTCTTCCTCGCCTGCATATCCAATCGCTTGATATTGTTAAGCGCGGCTTCCGTCTTTCTCGTCATCACGGCGTTGAAATTCCTGCTATTGAGTTCCGACTCGAGAATCTTGCTCATCTTAAGATTTATATCGCTCTCTTTCACTCCCGTCGAACCTACCACTCCCCCGTCTATCCCGCCGTGTCCCGCGTCGATAACGACCGTATGCAACGGATTCGGCATAGCCGCGGGCAATGCTGAAAAACAGGCGGCGCAAATCGCGCATACGCTCAATATGCAAGGCACGATCAAATACAACGCTTTCTTTTTTACCGTCAAAAACTTTATCTTCATAAAAATATTTTATTTTAAAGATCGGATATTAATGACCTAAAAAATAAAACAGCGCGATTGCGGAACGTCCATAAAAAATAGAGGACGCGTTTTAAGTCGCGTCCTGTTTTTGCTCGATTTATTAAAACGTCAGCCCGTTCGTATAGTGTCTATAGGCTTTTTCCTAGACAGAGCGTATACCGGCAAAAAGCTTGCCGCGATCGCCACAAAGACGCTTATCGCCAACATCAACGCTATCTGTCTTATGCCGAATATCAAAAGCGTGATCTGAAATCCGTAATCGTTGCGCAACATACCGTTGAGGAAGAAACAGCCCAAAGCGGTCACAACAACAGCCAAAACAAAATTGATGAGCGCTATGATCATGCTTTCGCTGAAGAATATAGAATACACGTCGCAGGACTTGGCGCCCACCGCCCTGAGAATTCCTATCTCCCTCTTTTTATAAGAAATGGACACCGCGATATAATTGCTCATAAGCAACATCGAGAATACCGCAAGTCCCAAGCCTATGTATAGAAATACCTTGCCCATTATCTCCAACATATCGTCGATCATAGTCAAAGTGTCGATCACCCCGTTTTTCATCGTCAAACATCTG
Source organism: uncultured Clostridia bacterium (assembly GCA_948471525.1). Taxonomy (GTDB): domain Bacteria; phylum Bacillota; class Clostridia; order Christensenellales; family UBA3700; genus RACS-045. The sequence goes on from CAOKSY010000001.1 coordinate 182,767, forward strand.
TCGCCTTCCCTGTTATAATGCAGATCGATCAGTTGACGTACTTTTTCGCGCTCTTTAGGCATTTTTGCCATCAGAAACGAATATACGACCGGCTCGGAGTTTTTTACCGTAGCGCAAATCTCGTTGTTGAACAAAATACTGTCGCCTCTCGGGACCTTTAGCTCGTTTCTTATATCGTCGTATACGGCGTTTTCGTAATAGAAACCTGCTATCTTGAAATTTCCCGTCTTTCCGTATCCCAACGTATTCTCTACTTCCGCATATATATAAGGAAACTCGAGATCGTACGTATTGCTCTCAAACATTATAGAATAGAATAATCTTATAGCCATATCGTATTCCACTATCGCGCCGCAATCTGCGCCGTCCACTACGGTGCTTCTATATCCGTTTTCTTCATTAAAAGTACTTTCGAATCCATTGTACGGTTCCAAATATGCGGAATAGAAAAACTTAATTTCGTCTATGCTCATTTCATCCGCCGTAATCTTTCTGCCGGGAATATCGGCTTTTATGCAATATTCGAGATTACCCAAGTCTTCCGCATATCTAATATAAAAATTGTTGAAAGCATCGTTGCCTGCGTAATTTTCTATCTTTTTCAAGAACTGTCTGAACTGCTCCGCCTGACCGTCCGTAAGATCTTCCGCGGCTTGAAGATAACATATCTGACTGCTTATTCTAGGGCTCCGGTATATTTGACGCAGTTTGTCGGCTTTTAATTTTACTGCTCCGCCGAAGTAGGTTTTTTCGAATTCGACGCTCACATTCTCAAGATCGACTACTCTTTCGCTGTCGTCGATAAGATCGTTACTAATTGCATCTTCGAGCGAAACTACGTACTCGTCTTCCCCCAATTTATTTTCTTTCCTGCCGTCCGTCCATATTACGGACTTTTTAGAAAGTTCGGCGTCTGAGGCGACGGAATCGAAATAAAAAACGTTTCGATCTCTGTTGTTGGAAAAATCTATGTCTCCCTTTGCGGCTATTCCCACGGCAGCGGAAGAATTGAGCCGTCTGTCAATAATATTCAAGTATTCGTTCTGAGTAACGTAACCGAGCGAATTATAACCGTAAGCAAAGTACTGCGAGCACTCGTTTTCCAAAAGCATATCTCCTATACTCCTGCCGTCCTTATACGAATCGCTTGGTTTGAGAGAATCGAATCTGCCCGTCGGATCGGCATTGGTGTCGACTATGCCAACAATTTTATATATCCTACCGTCCAAATATATACGGGGCGCGGGATCGCGCTCGAGAAAGGATCTAATATCATTTATATCGACGCCGCTTATCACCGTATCGTTTTCATCCCTCGTATAAAGACCTGCCAACGCTATCTGCTCGTATATGTATTCGGTCAATACTATCTCGCTGTCGTCCGAAGGCATTTTTCCCTCGAGCGTTCCGAATCCGTAACGGTCGAAATTATCTGCGGAAGCGGGCAGAAAGCCGTATATGCTCCTAGAATAATAACTCGAACTGTTGTTGCCGTAAAGCTTATTGCTGTCGACAAAACTAAGATGCCGCTGAGAGAGATACGCGACGCCGAAAAATTCCGTATCCGTCGCGGCGTTGATCCTCTCCAGATCTTTGACAGAAGAGCCGAATAGATCTGTATAAATATCGTCAACTTTGACGGACGTGGCAAAAACGACGTCTTTATATTGAGTATCCATAACGGAATTAAGAGCAGTCTCCGCAGAATTGTAAGAGGCAATAGTATCCGCCAATCCGAACATGGCAAAACTGACGAGACACAGCAAGATCGTGACAAAAAGTCTGAAAGGCTTTGTTTTCACAGAACTCGCCCCTATCTTCAGCGCGTGCGAAAAGGGAAGCTTGGACCTGATAAACTTACTCGATCCGTCATACTTGCCGTTGTTTTTAGACAATTCGCCGTTGTCGGTATCTCTGAACACTTCCTGATTGCCGTCTTTGTCTATGCGCGCTATCTGACAAAAACTCTCGTTTGATCGCGCGTCGGAAGAAATGATAGTATCGCTCTCCGCTCTGTCGATATAGGACTGTATCATTTCCATATCCTCACGCGTGAGCTTGTATCCCTTTTTGATATGTACGATTTTGTCGTCTATGACGCTGACCCCCTCGCTTTCTTTGCGCGCCGCCGCGCTCTCCTTCGTAATATCCGATATGACTTTGCCGTCGGCAAGTTCTATTACTCGATCTCCGTAATATTCGGCGAAATCGCGATCGTGCGAAACGACGATGACGAGTTTGTCTCTCGAGAGTTTTTTAAGAGTATCGAACACCTGCCTGCCGGTGTTGGAATCCAACGCTCCGGTAGGTTCGTCCGCCATGATGATCTCAGGCTCTTTTATCAGAGCGCGGGCAATCGCCACCCTCTGCTTCTGACCTCCCGAAAGTTCGTTGGGTTTTCTATTCGCATATCCCGACAGATCGACTTCGTCGAGTATCGCGTTAAGCGTTTCGTCGGTGACTTTCCTGCCCTGCAGTTTCATCGCCAGCGCGATATTCTGTCCCACCGAGAATTCATTGAGAATGTTGTATTCCTGAAAGATAAAACCTATAAACGTATTGCGATACGAATCAAAATCCGCATTGGAAAAATCCTTTGACGATTTGCCTTTTATGACGAATTCGCCGCTGTCTGCCACGTCCAATCCGCCGATGACGTTGAGAAGCGTAGATTTACCGCTGCCCGACTTGCCCAGAATAAATACCAAGCCCTTGTCCGCAAACGACAGCGACACTCCGTCAAGCGCCTTTACAGGCACGCCCTTTTTTGGAAGATAAGTCCTGTGAATGTCTTTTATTTCCAACATAATATTATCCCCCTCGGCATCAAACCCTATATCAAGATTATAAACCGAAAGCTTATATATGTCAATAACATTCGTTTTAAACTCAAGCCGCTTCCCCGCCCGTAAGTCGGAAGACCACTACGCTTGAATCGTCTTTGAGCCCCAACGCTTTGGCTTGGTTTATTATCTCATCGCATATCTGTCTGGGATTGAGCGTCGACAGCGTATTGAGAATATGCTTTATGCCTCCCAAAGTAAGCGTCTCCATTATGCCGTCGGTGAACATTACGACCATCTCTCCCACCGCGAGAAGCTGTCTCTGCACCTGCGGCGTCGCCTCTTCGACGATACCGAGAGGAAGCGCGCTGCAATCTATCGTCTGAATGCTGTCGAGCCTCTTTATAAGGCTTTGCACTCCGCCCTGTTTGATAAAATCCACAAGCCCCAATTCAAGATCTATCACGCACATATCCAACGCGTTGAAATCGTCTTTGGATACGACGGCGAGAAGTCTGTTGACAAGCATAAGCGAATTGACGTTGTCAAACCCCGCCTTGTAATAAGAACTGACCATATCGAGGGCAAGTTGGCTTCCTTCGCGCGCCGAAAAGCCGGTACCCATCCCGTCGCACAGCGCGATAAGGACTTTGTCGTGTTTGAGTTTCGTCACGGTATAGGTGTCTCCGCTAGCCTTGGAATCGGGCTTTGTGCACGCGGCGGTCGCGTAGGTGATTCGGTACTTGGGAGAATTTATCATCGTGATGCAATATCTGCCGTCCGGAAGTTTGCGCTCCTCCTTTTTTTCGAGCGACGCGCCTATAAGTTTTGACAGCACTCCTATCAGCGCCTTTTTGTTGCGATCGCGTTCGCGCACTATCAGCGATACCGTGTATTTGCCGTTCTTTACAAGCGTCATCACGTCGCTGCACACGATATTATTGTATCCCAGTTCCTCTACAATCCTTGCGTCGAGTTTGTCGTCTATATTGACCGCGCTCTTGACTTCTTCGCTAAGCCCCGACAGTATGTCGCTTACGCCAAGAAGCTGTCCCGAGATAAGCTTTTGATCGACTTCCATCTCCTTGCCCGAATTATACTTTATATCATAGGCAAGCGCCGTATGGTTGCACGCCGACAAAAGCGTGGGCAGTTGGATACATTTAGACGAGAGATAAGTGGGCAGATCCTCTATCGTTGCCTTGCCCGAAGTCAGCACCGTGCGCACCACTCCTTCGAGAAGCGATTGCAACTCGTTGCCGAGCATATTCTGACAGTAATCTTTGTTTATGCAGTTGGAGCAGGTATTGAGCATTATCTCCTGCGCTATTCCGGGAACAGCCTGTACAGGAGGCAGATAACGCATAACGTTCTTGGAATAGATCTCCGACATCTCATAGAATACCCCCGACACCGCGCCTATTCGCGAGGCGAGTTCCCGTCGGGAACGGTTGACTAGTTCCCTCGCGCTTTCCCTTCCCTCTCCGAATTTGAAGGACGGAAGTTTGCTTATAAAAGCGTCGGTCAGCGAAGTGGTTATCAGCACTCCCGCGGCAAACCCTATCAAATGCAGATAGTATACTCCCGAAAACACTCTGAAATAGAGACCGCAAATTATATGCGTAAGTACTGCTGAGAGCCCCGCGACCCATCTGTTTGCGCTGAAAAGATACGCTGTGAGAAAGATAAGGATCACTCCTCCGCTCATTGCGAGATTTATATCGGTAAGTCCGCCGCCGACCGCTAACGCGCCCGCCATAACTATGCCCTGCGGAAGGGAAAAATTGCGGTAAAGATAGGGCAAGGCAATTCCTAGCGCGAGATAGTATATTCTGAATCCGTAGATGTCGAGCGCATATAGTCCGTTGGCTACGATGGCGAGCAGCACAAAGCCGCCTACTATCTCGTCGCCGCTCAACCTTCTGCCTATGCCGCGCACGCCGAGCGCATAACATATCGTACAAAACAGCAGACTTACTACGACTTGACTGACGAGAAAAACCCCGTACTCTATTTTGAATCCGCGCGTTATGTCTATGACCGCCAAAGGCAATACGCACAAGAGCGCATACCCTGCCGCCGCATAAAGGCGCATAGGTTTGGCAAATAAATAGTGAAGGTATTTTGCGAGCAGCATTATCACGATCGGAACGATCGCGTAAATTATGCCGTAAAGCGAATGATCGCATATAAGACAGATCGCCAAATAACATGGACAAAGCACCGCGATAGAAAAACGGCAATATATCAGCGCGACAAAAAGCGATAGGGCGTAACCTTTGTAATCCCCTACCACAGTAGCCTGCTGACACAGAAACATAAGTATCGCTATTATAACGTAATTTTTTGCATATCTAAGCGCGCTGTTTATCTTCATAACAAGTATATGATAAACCTTGCAAGAAGTCGCAAAATATACTTTCAGGTCGAATAACGGAAAAGATCGTCGAAAAAATTATCTCGTTATATCCGTCAGCCCTTTTCTTCGACGAATTTTATCTTGCCGACAGCCTTCTTTCCCCGTGCCAGCGACAGAGGAAGATAAAAAGCCGCCATCTCTCCGAATTTTACGCTTTCTATCTTTCCGTACGGATTTATACATACGTACGCGCCGCAAAACTGCATAAGCACGGATTTGCCGCTAGCAAGCGCCAACGCCTTTGCGCAGGTTATCCTCTCCCTGTCCACCGGCACGGAGTTGACGCTGAATACGTATCTGCATCCCTCGAGACAGCTCTGCCAAAGCGCGGGATAACATACGTCGGAATCGACGAATACGCATATCTTGCCCCTGCTTGTCAAAAAACTCCTCGATACTTTGCCCGCGACGTATCCTTTGGGCGGATTGATCTCGTCGCATACTCCGAATATATGCCCCTTATCGATCAGCGCGGAGCTGTTGAATATCCTCTCGCCTATCTTTGCCCGAATGGAGACAATAAGCACGATCTCCTTGTCCCTGCTGAACGCCGCCATATCTTTCAATACGCTGCTCTTGCCGCTCAACTCGGCAGGCAGATCGACGTATCCGGCAATCTCACGCGATAGTATAACGATATCGTTGGGAGAAACCAGCGCGCCGTATTCGTCGACGATACTGTCGAACTCCCTGTCGGAAAAACAAAAAATCATACTGCATTGTATGAGACGACTTTCAAATGGGTGCATAGGTAACTGTATAGGCGTATGAGATCTATCGACTACTCTAATTAAAAAATAAAATCGTCGCCCTGAGCGAAATCGAACGGGTCTTTATCAAATTAATTTAATCAAAAGGATTAGATCTCTCCGCTACGGTCGAGATGACTGATTAATATGTAAATGACATAAATATTAAAACATCGTGAGGCGGAATGCGAAATAAATAAAAAAGGAATAGGTAGATTTTTTGTTGAGACCCTGTAAGAAAAAATCGCCCGTACTGGAAGTACGATGCGACTTTTTTGTTATGCCGATTTGGCGGCAAAAATTACTTAATTAATTCTCGTGAGGCGGAAAGCGAGTATCGCGCGTCTGCCGCGAATAGAAAACGGCATACTGCGCGGAGAGGGAGCGCAGTCGTACTTGCTGTACGACAAGCGACCTCGACAATGCAGTATACCGTTTAATGCCGCGCTAGGCGCGTTATATCTCGCTTTCCGCCGAACAAAAACTAAAAGGAGTCACTTGATAGACGTAATAGTTGAGCCAATTATTGAAAAGAAGATAAGCGGAGCTTCTCCAAGAAAGATCGATATTATAAAGTCCGTCGTCCTCGAAATAATTGACGGGTCTGGCTATATTCAATCCCTTTTCGAGATCGCGCAAGTACTCCTTCTTGAGCGTAGTTCTGTCGTATTCGCTGTGTCCGGTGAGAAAGAATCTCCTGTTGTCTACGCTCTTGACGATCGCTATGCCGCAATCCTTGCCCGACGCAAGTACTTTGAGACGGGGATCTCTGCGGATAGCGTCTTCATCGATAGAGGTATGACGGGACATGGGAATATACATTCTGTCGTTCATTCCCTTGAGAAGAACGTCGTATTTGTCTTCTGCGCGCACTTCGTAAATACCGAAGAGTTTGCTATCCAAGGCGACCTTCTCTACGCCGTAGTGATAAAAGAGCCCCGCCTGCGCTCCCCAGCAAATATGTACCGTGGACGTGACGTGAGAGTCCGACCAAGCCATTATATCGGTCAGTTCCTTCCAATACGCGACTTTGTCGAAATCCATTGTCTCTACAGGCGCGCCGGTGATTATCATTCCGTCGAAATACTTATCTTTTATTTCATCGAATACTTTATAGAACTTTTGCATATGGCTTTGCGGAGTATTTTTAGAAATATAGGTATCCATATTAACCAAAGTTACGTTTATCTGCAGCGACGAGTTGCCGAGCAAACGCATAATCTGCGTCTCGGTATCTATCTTGGTCGGCATAAGATTGACTATCGCGATCTCTATAGGACGTATGTCCTGACTGACCGCTCTAGTCTCCGGCATAACGAAAATCTTTTCCTTCTCGAGAATATCGAAAGCCGGCAAATCCTTTGGTATAACTATGGGCATGATCTACTCCTTTGCCGCAAAGGCGCGGTAATTTCTTTAGTTGAGGCTGTCAAGCGCCTGTCTTACGTCGTCTATAAGATCGTCAACGTTTTCTATTCCGACGGAAAGTCTGATCAGTTCGGGAGATACGCCCGCATTCTTCAATTCTTCGTCGTTCATCTGTCTGTGCGTTGCGCTCGCAGGATGCAGACAGCAACTGCGCGCGTCGGCAACGTGCGTTTCGATAGCTATCGTCTTAAGACGTTTCATCACTTCTTCCGCCGCTTTTCGGCCGCCTTTTACTCCGAAGCTGAGCACGCCGCACGAACCGTTTGGCAGATACTTCTTGCCGAGTTCGTAATCCGCATTGCCTTTAAGCGACGGATACTTAACCCAAGCAACGTTTTTATGTCCCTGCAAAAACTGCGCTATCTTCTCGGCGTTTTCGCAGTGTCTCTGCATTCTGAGCGCAAGACTTTCCAATCCGAGATTGAGAATATAAGCGTTTTGCGGAGACTGTACCGATCCGAAGTCTCTCATCAACTGAGCGGTCGCTTTGGTGATAAACGCGCCGCCGAGACCGAATCTCTCGGCGTATACAACGCCGTGGTAGCTCTCGTCGGGATAACAAAGTCCGGGGAACTTATCGGGATATTTCGTCCAATCGAATTTTCCCGAATCGACTATCGCGCCGCCTACTCCCGCGCCGTGTCCGTCCATGTATTTGGTGGTAGAGTGCGTCACGATATCCGCGCCCCATTCAAAAGGTCTGCAATTTATCGGAGTAGCAAAGGTATTGTCCACAATGAGCGGTACTCCGTGTTCGTGCGCCGCCTTGGCAAATCTCTCTATATCGAATACGACTATCGCGGGATTGGCTATCGTCTCGCCGAAAACCGCCTTGGTGTTGGGGCGGAATGCCTTCTTCAATTCCTCGTCGCTGCAATCGGGTTTGACAAAAGTAAACTCGATGCCCATTCTCTTCATCGTCACGGCAAAAAGGTTGTAAGTGCCGCCGTAAATAGTCGAACTTGCTACTACGTGATCGCCGCAGCTTGCAATATTGAATACCGCGTAGAAATTGGCTGCCTGTCCCGACGAAGTGAGCATTGCCGCACTGCCGCCTTCGAGCTCGGCTATTTTCTTGGCAACGTAGTCGTTGGTGGGATTTTGCAATCTCGTATAAAAATATCCCGACGCTTCAAGGTCAAAAAGTTTTGCCATATGCTCGCTGGTGTCGTATTTGAAAGTCGTGCTTTGCACGATAGGTACCTGTCTCGGTTCTCCGTTGCCGGGCACGTAACCGCCCTGCACGCAAATCGTTTCTATTTTGCTCATAGTATTTCTCCTTTTAAGCGTTATATTGTTTGATCGCTCTCTGTATTTCTCTCTTTGCTTCTTTGTCGGCGGTGGCTTTGCGCTTGTCGTGCAATTCCTTGCCCTTCGCCAACGCTATCTCCACTTTGACAAGTCCTTGACGGAAGTATATCTTTGTGGGTACTATCGTATATGATTTCTGCGTGACCGCTCCTCTGAGTTTGTCTATCTCGCGTCTGTGCAAAAGCAGTTTTCTCGATCGCTTGCTGTCGGGATTGAAATAACTGCCCTTTTCGTACGGCTTGATATGCGCGTTCATAAGATAGACCTCGTTGCCTTTCACGACGCAAAAGGAATCTTTGAGATTGATATGTCCCTGACGTATGGACTTGACTTCGCAACCGACCAAAGCGATCCCTGCCTCATAGGTATCTTCTATGAAGTAATCGAAATACGCTTTCTTGTTGCTGTCGATAATTTTTATGCTCATACGATTCCTTTATTACGAAAAACACCCGACGCATACGGTCGGGTGTCTGAACTGTCTTTTTTCTTAGTCCACCGATATGAAGGTGATAAAGAAGAATATTGCGAAGAACGCCATCAACACCGCGCCCGTAATCGTCAACTTCTTGAGTATGCTCTCCTTCGATTTGGACTTGTTCTTCTTTGAGTACGAATCCGTTTCCTGTCCGCCGATTACGCCAATATTGTCATTTTGGGGCTTCTGCATCATAACTACGACGATCGTAGCAATGCCCGTCAAAAGCATCATGATCATCAAAGTCGGTCTCAGCCATCTATGTACTTCGTACGGGAACAGCGCCGCTCCCAAGAAAAACAATAAATTCATTACTTACCTCCGCGTCATATATATGACTGCCATAATATAATATCATAACGCTTTCAAAAATTCAACGATTTTTCAATAAAAATATAAATTAGTACTTTTTCACCATTTTAAATACTATATCTTGTGTTTTCGACAAGTCTAAGGCTGTCACCTAATTTATTATCGACTACATAGTATGTAAATATGACAGACACACCGTCAAATAACCGTCTAGGAGAAAAAAATGTCAGACACAAAATATTCACTTGATTTGCCCTATCCCGAACTGGTCGGTCCCTTTTATCCCGCCGACGTAAGATGTATAGTAGACGACTACAGCGGAAAGACGGGCGAACTGACCGCCGTAATGCAATACCTCTATCAACATTACATAACAGCCGACTACGACGAAAGAATTTCCAAAGCAATGAAAGAAGTCGCCATAGTGGAAATGCGCCATCACGCTATGCTGGGCGAAGCAATCGCAAAGATGGGCGGCGACCCGATAATGGGCGGATCGACTTGTTTTTGGTCGGGCGCGAACGTAAATTACATAAAGAATCCGATAGCCTTTCTTCAACACAATATAATGATGGAAAAACAAGCTATAGCCAATCATTCACGCGCGGCGGCTTGCGTAAAAAATCCCACGCTCAGCGAACTTATGCTGAGGATCGTCAAGGACGAAGAAGTACACGTCGCTATATTTAAAGAACTGCTCGACGAACTCGTAGCCTGCTCTACCGAATGACGAAAACAAGATACCCCCTGCTCGCCGCAAGGGGTATCTATCCGTTGGATAATTATTTTATTCGCTCGAGAATACTTTCCTGTATGACCTTGTTGCGCAATACGCTATCTTGGATACTCTCAGCTTTTGTGGAAACGTAGACCTTGAGTTTGGGCTCGGTACCGCTCGGACGTATGCAAAGCCATTCGTCGTCGCCGAATTCGTATTTGATGACGTTGGTCTCTGGAAGATCGCTCATCTCAATCCTGCCGTCCTCGAAGTAGCACACCGTGCCGTTCTTGAGATCGGCTTTGCTCTTCATATCTACTCCTCCTACGACAAGCATATCTTCCTCTCGGAACATCTCCATTATGGAAGCCATCTTCTCCATGCCGTCAAGTCCTTTGAACGCTATCGATTTGGACGTCTCGACAAAATATCCGAACTTATCGAAAAGCTCGTTGAGTTTTGCATACAGCGAGATGTTTTTATAAGCGTAATAACAAGCCATTTCCGCGAACAGCATACTTGCTACTACCGCGTCCTTGTCTCTCGCGTGAGTGCCGGACAGATATCCGTAACTCTCCTCGTAGCCGAACATAAACGTGTGCTCCTTGCTGCTTTCCCATTCTTTGATCTTTTCGCCTATAAACTTAAATCCGGTCAGCACGTCGTAGACGCTTACGCCGTAACTTTTGGCGATCTTGTCGGCAAGACGCGTCGTGACTATCGTCTTGACCACCGCGCCGTTGGCGGGCAACGTGCCTTCTTCCTTATGTCTCATAAGTATATAGTCCATAAGCATCGCGCCTATCTGATTGCCGTTGAGAAGCATAAACTCGCCCTTGCCGTCGCGTATGGCTACGCCCATTCTGTCGCAGTCGGGATCTGTGCCGATGACTATATCGCTGCCGAGTTTGTCTGCAAGTTCTATGCCCATCTTCAGCGCGTCGGGCTGTTCGGGATTGGGCATTGCGACTGTGGAGAATTCCGTGTCGGGATATTTCTGTTCCTCGACTACCGATACCGATATGCCCATCTTTGCAAGCATCGTCGTCACGGGTACGTATCCCGATCCGTGTATAGGAGAATAAACTATCTTGATATCCTTGCCGACTTTCTTCACAGCCTCATCGGACAGAGACAGTTTGGATATCTCGGCGTAGTACTTGTCGTCGAGGCTCTTTCCTATCACGGTGATATGATCGCCGAGTCTATATCCGTCCTTGCCCTCGATATCATGATGATTCTCCGTAACCACGCTCTCTTTCGCGATATCGAAATAAGGAGTTGCGTCTATGAATTTGACTACTTCGGCAGTTGCCTCGGGCGACATCTGCGCTCCGTCTTCTCCGTATACTTTATATCCGTTGTATTCCTTGGGATTGTGACTTGCGGTGATCATTATTCCTGCGATACAGCCTAGCTGTCTCACCGCGTAAGAACACATGGGCACGGGGCGCACGTTTTCAAACAAACTTACTTTGACGCCGTTGGCTCCCAATACTCTCGCCGCCGTCAACGCAAACTCGAAGGACATCCTTCTCGTGTCGTACGATATGACCACTCCTCTTTCCGCTTCGTTTGCGCCCAACGAATTGATATAATCGGCAAGTCCTTTCGTCGCTCTGGCAACTGTGTATTCGTTCATATTGGAAATGCCCATGGATATAGTGCCTCGCATTCCCGCCGTGCCGAAAGCAAGCGGCAAAGTAAATCTCTCTCTTATCTCCTTGTCGTCGTCTTTGACGGACAGAAGTTCGCTCTTTTGCTCCTCGCTCACTTTGGCAAGCCATTCGTTGAAATTATCTAAATACATACGTCACCTCTCAAATGTTTATATTCATATTATATCATTGCAAAACGCTATTTACAACGCTTTGCGCCGTCGCGCTTTATTTAGCGCATTCTTCGTCAAAATAAGTCGCCATTATGTCCGCGATATGAACCATCGCCGCAAACGGATATTCCGAAAAAGCCTGACTTAAAGAAAAATCTCCGCCCAGCACTCTTTTGTCGAATCCGCCCATATGCCAGTTGATCGCCATCGCTTCATCGCGCGTCAGTCTCATAAATCCGCTTATGATATATACTGATTTTTCTCCGTGACCGTAAGGCAGAGAATCTTTGACGCTGTAGAAAGGCACTTGCTCCCAAAATCCGTCGACTTTGACGTTGCGCATTTTGACTTCGTAAAAATCCACCTTGCACACGTCGTGCAAAAGCGTCGCTATCGCGATGTTTTCCATAGTTATGTTCTTAAAAAGCGCGCTGCTTTCCTTCGCGATTTCGCGCTCGTAGATCTCGACCGCTCTCTCGAATACGTTGAGCGAATGATCGCAAAGTCCGCCCGTCACCGCATTGTGGAACTTGGAACTCGCAGGCGCGGTAAAAAAATCGCTGTCGCAAAGCCATTTGAGAAGTTTGTCGCTGCCCTCTCTCGTCACGTATTTGTTGAATAACTGTATAAAACGTTCTTTATTAAAATCTAAGTCCATTTTCTTTTCTCCCGCTGTATACAGTAATTATATATCTTAAAGCATAAAAATGTCAATCCGACAGCCTTAACAATAGACACATATTGATCTAGGATATCACTGAATCAAATACGGGGCGCGTTATCTGCTCCCCGTATTTGATCTGCTAATTAGTTTTGTCAACATACTCGCTATACGTTTGTATATTGTCTACCGCGGACTTGAAAATTTGCTCTATCCGCTCTTTCTTTTGCTCTTCGGTGTAATTGTCCGCAACGTCTTCTTTTACTGTAATTCTCAAAATCATAATACACGTTGCTCTTTTTCGCGGGGTTGTCTTTATATAATAGACAGTATCATCGTCAAGTACTGTACCAGTGCAATACTTGTAACCTTTGTATTCTTGATCATATTTCTTTTTATCTTTTTTTGTTGAGAAATACACGTCTATATTTACAGGAATTCCCTCGCTGTCTGCTTTGCTGGAAAGGTAATAAGAACATTCGTCTATATTCTCTACTCTCGCAGACAAATCAGGATTGACTTTAAATCCATTATATATTATCATAACGGAGTCGGCATAATCGGCATTTCCTAAAAAACCTACTCTTTCCAGATTATTTACCGTCAAGAAATCGTCCGATAAATATACTATGTCGTCTCCCATTACCGTACTCAATTTATCAAGACTAATGAACCTCTGAACAGTCAAATATCCGCTATTCAAAATACCCCATATTATACCTAATATCAACACAGCCAATGCAAGTAGTACAATAAACGTTATTAATATTGCTTTCTTTGCCTTTGTCATAATACGCCCCCTTTTTAATTTAATTACCGTTTATATAGACGTTTCCCGCCGCGCAGAATTGGTGTAACACTATTGCAATTGACTTTCTGTATCTATGCTTGTTTATTACATTTTAGTATATAATTATCGGTTTGTCAATAGCGAATTAAATAACTTGGGCATTAAATACGGGGCGCGTTATCTGCTCCCCGTATTTGATCTGCTAATTAGTTTTGTCAACATACTCGCTATACGTTTGTATATTGTCTACCGCGGACTTGAAAATTTGCTCTATCCGCTCTTTCTTTTGCTCTTCGGTGTAATTGTCCGCAACGTCTTCTTTTACTGTAATTCTCAAAATCATAATACACGTTGCTCTTTTTCGCGGGGTTGTCTTTATATAATAGACAGTATCATCGTCAAGTACTGTACCAGTGCAATACTTGTAACCTTTGTATTCTTGATCATATTTCTTTTTATCTTTTTTTGTTGAGAAATACACGTCTATATTTACAGGAATTCCCTCGCTGTCTGCTTTGCTGGAAAGGTAATAAGAACATTCGTCTATATTCTCTACTCTCGCAGACAAATCAGGATTGACTTTAAATCCATTATATATTATCATAACGGAGTCGGCATAATCGGCATTTCCTAAAAAACCTACTCTTTCCAGATTATTTACCGTCAAGAAATCGTCCGATAAATATACTATGTCGTCTCCCATTACCGTACTCAATTTATCAAGACTAATGAACCTCTGAACAGTCAAATATCCGCTATTCAAAATACCCCATATTATACCTAATATCAACACAGCCAATGCAAGTAGTACAATAAACGTTATTAATATTGCTTTTTTTGCCTTTGTCATAATACGCCCCCTTTTAATTTAAATGCCGTTTACATATACGTTTCCCGCCGCGCAGAATTTACTTACGTATAATTGTGCCGTTTTTTCTAGTTTATCACTATGAAGATATTCGTGCCAATTAGCATGACACACAAATTCGTCAAGTACTCCTAAAGAATTTTTTGTATAACCATAGACTACTACATTATGTTTTGACACCCCTACTGGCTTATTGTCTATATCATACCCAGTACCAGAACCAATGGTCATTATCGCAGGATTACCCGAATCAACCGCCTTCTTAATATTAGTATATGTCGTAAAATGAGTAGGCTGACAATCTATACCATATGCCTCAAAATAATCCTTGAAGCCGTAATTTATATCTCTATAAGTTGCCGCCCCATCCACAAGAGAACTTCCTATCTGTAATACATTCGTATATCTATCTAAAATCGCCCTTACTTGTTCGGCGCGCGACAGTAAAGGATTATTATTAATTTGTGCTTTCGTATATCCATAACCAATTCTAGCCGGAATCAAGTTAGTATTTAATCTCATTCTATCATAATATTGTAATACCATTACCATTGAAACGATTGAGCAAGCGTTATATACGTTTTTAGGATAAAACAAGTCATAACCGTAATTAAAGTCCCTCATATAGACGGTTCCATATAGTTTGGGATCAAATCCATCAAATGTATATAATACTGAATTGTATTTTTCGTAACTAACATCTGCATTAGGAAGATTGTGCCAACAATAATAAATATTGACTTCACGTGCAAAATAATTAAATTTTTCGCTACTATTTCCAAGCATAGTAAGTCTAGTTCTATTCCCTGCTCCCAATGGCATAGGAGTATTTAGCGCCTCAATATAATCTTCATAATCCAAAGCGCGAAGTTCTGCCATTTTGTTTTTCATTTCTTCTGTTTCTTCTTCGCTGGCATAAACTGTTTTATCCGGATTCAACGACCTATAACCTTTCTCGTCAAGAATATACGTATTGCCAAAACCGCCGTAATACTTTTTACCTTCCAATCCAAAATATACGGAATTACATTCGCCTCGTTCCATAATAGAAGAAGTTTGTCTGATAACAATCATATAATAATCTACAAATTCATACAATCCATAAAGCGGCTCGCCATTAAAATCATAAATCTCTTCGATATCTATCAATGTCGGCAAATCCTTATCCTCAAATTTATCTTTTAGGTTCATTATGGCTCTATCCTTTTCTTCTGCAGAAAAGGTTTCACCTTTTATACCTAATTTTATCTCGTCTGCAAAAGCCACCCCGATTGTTCCAACGCCCATTGTTACAATCAAAATTAACAAAACACATAAAATTATAACTTTATTTCTCATTATTTTCTCCTCCTTATCATAAAATTAATGCAGAAACATTGCCTCTAATTGTATTGTAAGGTATAATCATTGGTTTGTCAATATGAAAACTTTTAATTTTTATGTCGAATTTTGTCGAATACTCTTATTACTTTAATATATGAGGAAATATATTGGAAGATAACTTTTACATCAAATTTATTTAACCTTCCATAGATTAGGCGCTGTAACATTCTATATTCTCCAATGCCGACTTAAACAACTGCTCTGCGCGAGTCTTCAAGTCGCTGTATGTATATTCATTTTTCTCCCATTCGTTCTCGTACAATATAAAAGACATCGAAAAAAGACAGTCCTTCTTTTCTCTTGTCTTTGTCACGGCGTAAAAACTTATACGCTCCGAGTAAATATCTTCCTTCAAACAATATCTATATCCGTTGTATTCTAAATCAAGATCGGAACCTAAATATTTTAAACTTTTTTTATCGCTTGTAAAAGAAACTCTTGTCTCTATCTGCATGACGTCCGCACCTTTACAATAGACGTAATACTCGCAATTATCCAATCCTTTAACTCTACTTTCGAGATGCGAGGGCGGCGATATTTGACGTGCGTCGTAATATACGATCACGTCCGCCATACCGAGGTCGCCTTCTCCGAACACTTGAGGAATAAATCCTTCCGGACGTATTATCAGATCGTTTTTCTCAAAAAAACTGTCCGAAAGATACGTTATATCGTCTTCCATCACCGCGCTCAGATCTTCATAATACATACTTTTGCTTTTCGAATCAATTCCGCTATCAAGAATAATAAGTATTATTCCGAATATCATAAACGCAAGCATCACCAACACTATTACCGTAGTAATTATGGCTTTCTTCACTTTCGTCATAATACGCTCCCCTTATAATTTAAATGCCGTTTATATAGACGTTTCCCGCCGCGCAGAATTGGTGTAACACTATTGCAATTGACTTTCTGTATCAATGCTTGTTTATTACATTTTAGTATATAATCATCGGTTTGTCAATAGCGAATTAAATAACTTGGGCATTAAAAATGCTACCCTTTTATTGGATAGCATACTCGCTGTCAAAATATATTGATATTCCAGTCGACTTTAGGTCTTTCGGGCTTTATATCCTCGCCCTTTTTTATTCTTACTATCTTGCCTTGTATCGGCAGATAGCTGTCGCGGCGAAGTTCCTTTTCTTTGACTTTGATTCCGTCTTTATAATACTCTATGATCGCTCTGGACTTATATCCCTGTTTGCCCTTTTTGCTGATCACGTATTCGCCCTCGCCGTCAGTCAACACCTCGCCGTCCAATATATCCGACCATTCGACCGTCGGTTGCGGCTCGGGTATGACTTCGACTATTTCGCTACGCAATTTTACCGTGTATTCCGTGGGATGTCCGTATATATCAAAATATATTCTCCCGTCTTTTGTATATCCGTTTACCAACACGTCGTAATCGGAATCGTTGAGCAATACCATATCTATATATTCGCTGACCGTCGCGTCTTGGGACAACTCGCAATACGATGACGGAAGGCTGTGCGCACGTACGCGATCGCTGCTAAGTCCCGCTCTTATCCAAGCATTATACAAAGTCGTCGAGACCTGACATACTCCGCCGCCTATGCCTTCGGTATATTCTCCGTCGACTATTATCTTGGCGTTTTTATAACCTCTTTCCTCTACGCGTTTGCCCACTATATCGTTGAAAGAAAGTTTTTCGCCTTTCTTGATAGCCAGCCAACTGAAATTGTCGCAAGCAAGCTTAACGTTGTGACTTCTCTCCTCTTTTGACGTGGAAAAATCCGTGCTGAACGATCCTATGATCTGCATCTTAGGCGAAAAGTCGTACCGATTGGGACTATAAGCTCCTTCGGCATATTCGTCAATTGAGTATAGGAATACTCCGAACGTCGAAATTAATAATGCGACGAATATAAATATTATGGCTGAATTGCCGAATTTGTAATCTGTACGACCTTTCACGCTGTCAGTATGTGAAAAAGTCGGCGAATTATTCAATATTCACAGTTTGGACGATATCGGCGCTCGCGGAATCGACTGATAAGATATTTTCATTCTTACGTTGCAGACGCTCGTATGCGGGTCTGTTGCGAATCGCAGGCTGGATACTCAAAGCAAAAAATACCAAAAAATACGGATAGGTATAGGTAAAAGAATTTCCGAAAACCGCAGATATAAGATAGGCAAACGCTCCCGAAAGAAGTATGAAATCGGCAGTCTCCAGTCTCGCCCTGCCGACTACTGCTCGCGTAAACCACCATACCAATGCGACTGCATACATAACAAGTCCGAGAATGCCTATATTGCTCGCTATAGTAAGATATTCGTTGTGAGCAACGTCCAAAGTCGGATCGTAGATATTGTTGGAATAATAGAGATCGAGACCTTTGCCGAACCACGGCGACATCTCTATCACCTTTATCGTTCGCATCCATAGACCGAATCTGTTTGTGCCCGCCGAACTTGCGTCGCCTCCGCCGCTGCCGCTCGAGAAAACGCTTTTTATATCTCTGAAAAGTTGAATATACGACCGCCACATTTGGCTTCTGCCGCAAAGCTCGACGATCAAAGTTACGACCGCGGATATCGCCAGAGCAAGCAACAGCCTTTTTGCGTTCAATTTTTTTGACATAGCGCCGCTGCAAACTATAAAAATAATGCCGCCTATAAATGCCAAGTTCGCGCCCAACGTATCGCATACGAAAAGATAGTATACGTTCAGCGGAAGTATCATCGCAGCCGCAAACATTGCTATTTTATGTTTGGAAAATACTATCGCTCCGAAAGTTGCCGTTGACGACATTGCCAAAAAATATCCGAAATGATTGGAGTTGTTGAAGACGCCTACTTTTGGAGAGATATTAAAATTCAATCCAAACAATTTCTCCAGAAAATCTCCGTACAATTCTACGTTAAACAACGATACCGTAATCAATCCCGAAAGTCCTATAAACGTCCAAAGCACCGCCGTCTTGGCAAATTTCACTTCATTGCGTATTGCGAATGACGCCAAAAATACCACGCCGTATCCGAGCACCGTAAAAAATCCCTCGTTTATGTATCCCGATCCGTAAAGAGATTTTTTTATGTCGGGCGACTTTAAAGTCGCTATAAAAGCCCAGACAAGCATTAGCGCCAAAGGGATCAGTATCAAACTGTCGAGGACGGTCTTGTCCAAGCCGCGTCTTTTGCCGTCGCAAAACCTGTAAATCCTGAATATGTAATAGACTGCAAGCACAAACGCCGCGGCGACCGTGCAAATTTTAAAATAAATCTGGGAATAGTACATCGGATGCGAATGATCGGCGATCGTATTGTTCAACCGACCGTAACACAGAAGACAAAACAGCCCCTGCAACACTATCGAAATAACGCAGGCAAACAGAACGTACGACAGCTTTTTTTGTGCCGCGTCGAGTCTTTTTTCCCTCTTATTTAAATTTATGGATATATCGCAGTCAGCCGACATCGTCTCTCCTCCGCGATTTCATCGCGTTCGGTTTATATAAATGATTATGCATTGAAATTTATACTATCATTCGCGACAATCGCTGTCGATGTATGACAAAACCCGACTTAATGTCGGGTTTGTGCATGCTTTTTGTATTTTAAAGTAAATTCTCTTTATCTTCTTCGTCCTGTATCTGCGCAATCTCTTCTTCGACCGCCGATTCTATTTGATCCTCTTCTTCGGTCTTTTTCTTTCCTGTCAGCGCCGCGATTTTCATAGCGCCTTTCTTGGATGTCACGACCATTGCTATTATCACGGCAAGTATGATGACTACCGCTATAATTATAAAGAACATCATCTTCGTAATAGGCGAGAAGGTGGTCTGTCTTGCTCCGGAAGTTACTCTTACAAGAGAGTTTATGCTGTAGCCGCTGTTGTAATCCTTCAGCATTTCGTTGTACGAATTCAACAAAGCGTTGTAATCGTTGATAATACCGTTTGCCATCAAGAGCGCCTTGTCGTAAAGAGCTTTCTTCTCCTCGTCGGTCTTTCCTGCGAAATTATCTGCATTTGCGTTATAGTCGTTTAAATAACTCGTCCATATCTCCTGATTTTGCATTGCGGCGGCATGTTTATCAGTTGCCACCAGCAAAGCGTCTTGCAGTTTCTGAGATTCCTGTATTACGACGCCGGTGTTTTGCGAAGAGCCGGGAGTAGTTATTATAGTCTGTATGCTTGCCAAAGCTTCCTTGAGATCGCTCACTTGTTTAGCATAAGCGCTTGTCTCGGCGTTATACTCGTTAAGCTTCAGTTCAATATACGCTTTCTCTCCGTTGCCGTCAATGGCGTTGGTCAGGATATGCGTTCTGTATCTGTCGAGCTCTATCGAAAGACTTGCTACCTGAGAAGCAAGCGTAGAATAGGATACTCCTTGCGAGGAAGAAATAAATTCGGGGGCTTTCTGCGCCCATCCTTTGAGTTCCTGCGCAAAAGTGTTGAGATTTTGACGCAAAGAACTGAAATTGAGGACAGTATTGACGCTCTCTCCGCTTACGCCGTCGATAGCGGCAAGTTTGGTCGTCATATTATATTTGGACTTAAAGGTCTCGATATACGTAGTAGTAATGCTGTCGACTATAGTCGAGTACTCGTTCCTCGAGCCTATCTTTCTGTCCAAAGCAGGGTTTTGAGCAAGAATGATCCTGTAATTATAGTCGTTGCTGACTACTCTGTCGCCGTCCTTGATTTCGTTTATGGAAACGGGAACAACAGATAGATTTTCGATAACAATATCGACAAGCACATCAATAGTAGCCTCGTCATAGCCGCACTTTACAAGCGCGTTGCGCACGTTGGACGAAGATCGGATATCGTCGACGAGATTCATTTGACCTCCCCACGGATCGTCTCCCTTCTCCACTCCGGAGTAATAATACGTTATCTTTGTCTCATATTGGCTGTTTGTGACTATCAGACTGCATATTCCCATTATGCCCGCAGTTATTATGATACCGATCATCGCGTATACCAAAATGCGCACTCCGCTGATCTTGATCTTCTGCCATATCATTTTGAAAGTCAATTCGCCGTTCTGCTGCTCTTCTTCCATACATACCTCCCTCGGAATCGGTGCCGATTATAAATAATTATAACACTTCCGAATGCTTATATGCAATAAAAATAACTTAAAAATCAGTCTTATTGGATGCAAAATCGTATTTCTTGTCGAATTTTTAACTTTTTTTAATACTCTTAGCGAAAACATTCGCATATCTTTCGGCTTTTCTTAAATCAAAACACTTGCCAAAGCGTTATTTTTATGATAATATCATTTTATTAAAACTTAATATCGTTATAGAGAGTTGGCTGAGTGGTCGAAGGCGCACGATTGGAAATCGTGTGAACGGGAAACCGTTCCGAGGGTTCAAATCCCTCACTCTCTGCCATTGCAAAAGGACACAGAATAGTGTCCTTTTTCTTTTTGCGAGAGTTGCGGGTTACCGAAATTGTGACGCTCGCTTTTTACACTTCCGCTTGCTCGCTATACCGTCGCTGCGCTCCTTACAAATCCCTCACTCTCTGCCATTAAGACACACGCAAAAGGAGCGTACAAATTACCCCGAAAGCGTGTGTTTTTCATATTCTACTCTTTGCTGAACTTTACTGTTGATAAGTCTTTGCCCGGCAAAATAATGGGATAGACGTTCTCTTCTTCGTCAATCATAAATTCCAGCAAAGTTGGATATTCAGTTTGTTGCATTGCAAAGGCAAAAGCCTCGTCTATTTCTTCTTTGCTTGTAACTCGCCTATATTTTACTTCATAACTATCAGCAAGTTTTTGGAAATTGGGAACGTAAGCGGGACACTCTTGCATTGTAACACATCGCGTAGGGCATGTTGCCCTACGCCTTAAACAAGTGCTTTGATATCGTTTTCCATAATACAACTCTTGCCATTGTCTTACGTTGCCGAGCCAACAGTTATTCAGCAAACAAATAATAATAGGCAAGCCGTTGATAACTGCCGTAGCAAGTTCTTGCACATTCATTTGAAAACCTCCGTCGCCCACTATGGCAACAACAGGAGTTTTTGGATTTGCCAACTTTGCGCCTATCGCAGCGGGAAGCCCAAAGCCCATAGTTCCAAAACCGCCCGACGTCAATAATCTTCTGCTTTCGTTTAGTTTTAGAAACTGCGTAGTCCACAACTGATTTTGCCCTACATCGGTCGCTACTATAATATCGTCAAACAAAGTATTTAATTTTTCGATAATCATTTGTGGATTGAGTTTATCGTTTGCAATCTTTACGGGATATGCCGATTTTAATTCATCCAAATCTTTTATCCAAGCAGATAATTTCAGCGGTTTGGCATTTTCCGTTAATAATGACAAAACTTTTTTAGCATCGCCCAATATCGGTATGTCCGCCAATATATTTCTGGATACAGTCGAAGGGTCTATATCAATGTGAATTATCTTCGCATGTTTAGCAAAATTCTCCTTGCTACCTGCAATTCTATCGTTAAATCTCACGCCTACAGACAGCAACAAATCGCACTTGTCTACTGCGGTATTTGCTCCGAAACTTCCATGAATACCCACGTTGCCATAGAATAATGGGCTATCGCTTGGTATCGCTCCCTTTCCCATAATAGTAGTTACTACCGGCATCCCTGTCAGTTCAACAAACTTGCTCAACTCCCTTTCCGCTTTTGAAATCTTTACCCCACCGCCTGCCAACAATAATGGACGCTTTGCGCTTTGTAGAGATTCAATAGCTTTATTTATTTGTTTGTTTTGTTGTTCTAAAGTCGGCAAGGTATCACGCCTCTGTATGTCGATCGGATATTCTTCGCTTCCAAGTTGCTGCTGAATATCTTTTGGTATATCAACAAGAACTGATCCCGGCTTGCCTGATTGCGCAATCACAAAAGCCTTTCTAATTATCGCTCCCAACTCTTCTCGGTTGCGTACTGTAATCGCAAACTTTGTAACACTCTTTACCATACCAACAATGTCGGCTTCTTGAAAAGCGTCCTTGCCGATCAATGAAGTAACGACTTGCCCTGTAAAACATACTAGCGGTACGGCATCATAATTCGCAGTCGCTATCGCCGTAACAAGATTCGTGGCTCCTGGTCCACTTGTAACTAAACACACACCAGGCTTTCCACTTGAACGCGCATAGCCGTCGGCGGCGTGCGCCAGCCCTTGCTCGTGTCTAGGCAAAATCATATTTATCGAATTGTCATTATACAATTCATCAAGCAAATCAATTATCTGCCCTCCTGGATAAGCGAATAATGTATCTACGTTTTCCTCGTTCAATGCTTTTACAAATAATTGCGCTCCTGTTATCATAACGCTATCCCTCCAATAATTGATTTGACCGTTGAATCGATATATTTCACTCGCTCTAAATCAAACAAATCATTGCCAAAGGATGCTGAAAGAAAAGTAAATCCAAAAGTCGCTGATAATATTGATGCCGCCACTGCATCGCAATCTATATCTTTTATTTTTCCTCTCTTCTTCATTTCGCACAAGTAGTCCGTCAATGAATGAAGAAATGTTTGAGGTATATCCATAATCAAAGGCGCTGTTTGCGGATAAATCTGGGGAGAACGCAAACCTATTGACAAACGAACAAATTGAGGCGTAACTTCTTTCATATAATTTTCCATAAACATTTTCAAATCGCTTTCAATATCCCATTTTATATCTGCAAATGTTTCCGACGTGATATTAGGACGATATTGCGGCAATTCCATTCCTGCAATAACTATTTCTTTTTTCTCTTTGAACTTACGAAATATCGTGCATTCATTTATGCCCGCTCTTTCAGCAATATCCTTTGTCGTTGCGCCAGTATATCCTCTTTCAAGAATTATTTCCATCATAGTGTCGATTATCTTTTTACTTGTCTTATCCATAACATTCTCCAAAATGCAAGTGTTCACTTGCATTTATTGTAACAAGAATAACAAGCGTTGTCAAGTGCTAAAACTTAAAAATTGACAATATATTATGAAACCAGACGTTGTGATTATATAATTTTGTAGTATAAAAAATTTATTTATGAAAAATTCGTTCAAGTACCGACTTCTGGTATGCACCCAAAAAATCCTTTTTGTGCATCTCCCACACCCCAGCACACGCAAAAGGAGCGTACAAATTACTCCGAAAGCGTGTGTTTTTCTTTGTTCTTAGGCTTTTTGCCTACTTTTTCTCTTTTTGCCTTGCCGTCTCTTCTTCTATGAGCAACTGCTCTCCGCTCCCAAATTTGCTTCTTATTGTACAAAAAGGATTTTTTTCACTTTGCCATTGAACGAAAAGGATTTTCTCTTTAATTATAATATTTATAATATTTTAATCTATAAAAAAGAGCTACAATTTTGCCGTAGCCCTGCTCTTCTCAATATTTAATTTTGAACGCTAAATTGAAATTTACTGTTGCAGAATTTGTTGAATGACAGAAAAAATAAAGTGTTAAAACCATTAAGTGGTAGATGCTTAAATCTTCCAGATATTCTTATGAAGCCTTATGTGGTATTTCCATAATCGTTGTTTTCAAATCAACCATAAATCCCTTACTTAAATATGTTTGAATTTCACTATTTACATTACCTATTTCAAAGCTTCTTCCTGTTCTTTCAAATTCTTTTTTTTCATTTTTTTGAATAATGTAATTGGAGTATTCCCAGCTTGAAATATCGTTTCTTGAATCTATTGCTGTGTGATAAACCAAATAATTTGTATACCATTCTGGACGATGATATGATCCTTCTAAAATAAATATAGCTCCATCTTCATTATAGGCAGAATCGTTAGGATTGCATGCGAAGTATAAAGCGATTTTATAATTTCTTGTAAAATCAAGACATCTTGTTTTTCGATCATAATGTTGAGCAACTGCCAATGCGATTTTTGATTTTTCATTTCCAACATTATTAAAGATTTCTATCAATTCTTTGTCTTCTTGAGCATTTGAAGTTCTAATAAACATCCACCCGTCAAATGAAATACACCTCCTTAAGTTTTGTCTAACTTTTGGGGTGCATTTCAAAAAGTGTGGCTCGATGACTGAATGCTCTCAGTGTGCTATATATGCTATTGCCCCAACAAGTAGCAAATTGAATATAAAATTCATTGCAGATGTAGCAAAACCTACAGTGATTATATGATTTAAATGTATAGCCTTTTTTTCAATCTTACCTTTTTTAACATATTCGGGAAAATATTTCCGCCTATAAACAAACCAAAAGTATCCCGTAAGAATGAAGCCTGCGATTAATAATGCCATGAAAAAGATTGCTGCTATTTCTGGAACTGCTATTTCAATATCGTTCAATTTAACTGCATAAAAAATAATGATAGCAATAAGAGCGATTATTTGTTCTAATGCAACAGCACCGAGAGTATTATACGTAAAATGTAGTTTTTTATCCATATCTGTTAATGTCTTCATCTTAACAAGATAATGAATTATTGTACTCCACAGCAACAAATAGAGTATAATTGCAGTCAAAATTAATATGGTCATTCTCGTCGTCTCCATTTTAGAAATTAACTTGTGTTCCTCCGCCTGAGATAACCATAGTTGAACCTTTTCCAAGTTTTGCCCTATAATAAATCATTTTAAAGACATTTGGATACGATAGCGCAAAATAATTAATTATCCATCCAGTAACAGTTTTTAATATTTGAAGTACGGTTCCGCCCATAGTAAACTAATTTAATTTTAAAATCAGATAATGATCGACCTGTATGCACATCTTCAAGAATAAACTCTGCGCATTCCCCCAAATTACCTTTTAAGCTTAATGCGATCCCCATGTCGCCTGGTTGCAATTTCACATTCTTTCTTCATATAAATAAAATATCATTTTTTAGTTAAATTGTAAAGAAAATATGCAAGGCACACAGAAATCAGAAGTTCAACTCTCTCACTCTGTTGTGTCCAAGGGGTTCAAGTCCCCCACTCTATCAAGCGGTTAAAAAATCCTTATTGTTCCTCATAGACAGCAAGACATATGCAAGGAGTGTGCTCTATATAAAAACAAACGGATGCTTGTCCGATCTATTATCTGTTGTCGATTTTTTCGGGGTACATATCGTGGTGTGATAGCCTATCCCAGGCTACCTGTTCCCACTTGGTCCCCTTTTTGCCGTAGTTGCAATATGGGTCTATGGAGATTCCTCCACGGGGCAGAAATTTGCCCCATACTTCAATGTATGCGGGATCCATCAAATTAATAAGGTCGTTCATAATTATGTTCATGCAGTCTTCGTGGAAATCGCCGCGATTTCTGAATCCGAAAAGATACAGCTTTAAAGACTTACTTTCAACCATCCTTTCGCGCGGCACATACGAAATGTATACCGTTGCAAAATCGGGCTGCCCCGTAATGGGGCAAAGGCTTGTAAATTCCGGACAGTTGAACTTTACGAAATAGTCCCTTCCGACGTGTTTGTTTGTAAACGTTTCCAAAACGGAAGGATCGTAAGTCTGCGGATATTTAGTATTGTTGTTCCCAAGCAGGGTAATGCCTTCATTCTGTTTTTCTCTTGACATATTATTCTCCTTTTATTGCGGGGTCCTCTATTCCGTTGGCTTTAAATGCGGCGAGGCGATCTCGGCAGGTAGCACATGCGCCGCAAGGCTTTAAGCCGCCCGAATAACAGCTCCAAGTATACTTATACGGAACGCCGAGTTCAAGTCCCTGTTTTACAACCTGCGATTTATTTAAATTTACAAAGGGCGCAAGAATTTTAAGCTGCCCGCCGGTGCCCGTATAAATAGCTTCGCCCATCGCTGAATTAAACTTCTCGCTGCAATCGGGATAGGCGTTGCCCGCCGCGTCATCGACGTGCGCGCCGTAATATATCACTTCGCATCCGTGCGAAAGCGCCACGCTTGCCGCCGCCGAAAGAAACAGTCCGTTCCTGAATGGGACGTAGGTTGAGACAGGTTTTCCGCCCGTTACGGAAAGCTGTTCGGCATAGCTTTGCCGAGGTATATCGTTAGGCGATTCTGCCAAGAGCGAACAGTCCGAACCTTCGAATATGACAGAAAGATCAAGCCTCTTTAAAACAACGCCGTAAAAGTCTGCAACTTTTTGCGCAGCGTCAAGTTCCTTTCTATGCGTCTGACCGTAGTAAACGGAAAGTGCGAAAACTTCCGACGCGCCGTATTTCCGTATCGCAAGCCCGAGACAGGTTGCGCTGTCTACGCCGCCGCTTAATAAAACCAATGCTTTCATTCCCTGTCCCCCAAAAGATTTTGCAAGGAAACGTCGTCTTTGAACGCGCCGAAGTACGTTTTGGTTACCGTTTTTGACGACACGTTTTTTATTCCTCGCGAAGTCATACAGCTGTGGCAGCCTTCTATCCTCACGCCGATGTCGGGCGATAAAGCCGCAAGCGAAATGATCTCGGCAATATCCCGCCCAAGTCGCTCCTGCAATTGCAGCCGCTTTGCCGCCATATCGCAAATACGCGCGATTTTGCTCAGTCCCAGAACTCTTCCTCGCGGAACGTACGCCACGTCGACTTTCATGTCGTACATAAGCGCCATATGATGCTCGCAATAGCTAAATACGCTTATATCCTTAATGATAACCGCTTCGCCCGAATTCGAGTCGGACGGAACTTCAAAAGTTTTTCCGAACATTTCCGCAATTTCGCTGTTTGTGTATTTTATGCCTTCAAACGCTTCTTCATACATTCGCGCTACGCGGGCAGGCGTTTCGCGCAGACCTTCCCTGTCGGGATCGTCGCCTATGGCGATCAATAATCCGCGAATATGTTTTTCTATTTCTTTAATATCCATAATATCTCCTATACCCCGCGCATATCGGGCTTCCAGATCATTTTATGTAACTGTAATTGCAAGCGTACACAGTTAAGTTTACGCTCTTTCATAAACTCTACTATTTCTTCGGGCTTGATTTTTCCAAACACCGGACTGAAATAAACGCGGCACCTGTCTGTAAGTCCGTACTCGTTTATAATCTCTTCCGCACGCACTAAATCGCACACATCCCCGACCACAAACTTGACCGCGTCCCGTAACGTAAGATGAGAAAAGTTTTCGGTCAGCATAAATTTTTCCATTCCGCTCGAAGGAAGTTTATAGTCGGCAGTAACAGCCGGACGCGGCGAAAGTGAAACGATATCTTTTAACGGCACGCTTCCGTTGGTTTCTATCTCGACTTCTGCGCCGAACTCTCCAAGCAACACTATAAGCCGCGCAACATCCGCCTGCAAAAGCGGTTCGCCGCCTGTAAGAGTAACGTTTTTTACGCCGGTCGCTTTCACATATTCAACGAGTTCATCCGCAGTAGCAAGCCCGTATTTTACGTCGGCGGCATTTGCCCAACGCGTATCGCAGTAGCTACAGTCAAGATTGCAGCCGCAAAACCGCAAAAACACGGCAAGCTCGCCCGCGCGCGGTCCCTCGCCGTTTATGCTTACAAACTTTTCGGCAACTTTAAAACTAGACATATCACTCACCGTACGCCGCGCAGTTTTTCGGCGACTCGTAAACGGTCACGCAAGAAACAGGCAAGCCCTTGTTGCAAAGGTCAAAATATATGTGTGCCGCAAAGTTTTCGGCAGTGGGTCTGAAATCCGTCTCAACCAATGAAAACCCTTCTTCTTTAAGAGCGGCAACAGTCGTAGGTTTAAGAGTATTTTTTTCA
Source organism: uncultured Clostridia bacterium (assembly GCA_948471525.1). Taxonomy (GTDB): domain Bacteria; phylum Bacillota; class Clostridia; order Christensenellales; family UBA3700; genus RACS-045. The sequence goes on from CAOKSY010000001.1 coordinate 211,135, forward strand.
TAAATAAGCGTATGGTCAAAGCCTTCGGCAAGATCTCTTACTGCCTGCTTAAAATCGCCGAAGTCCAGAAGCATGCCGCGCTTTTCGCCGCTTCCTTGCAATTTGCCGCCGCTTATCTTTACTTCCACAATCCAGTGATGGCCGTGTATATTTGCGCACTTGCCGTTGTATCCGTGAAGAAAGTGCGCGCTGTCAAAACAAGCCGAAGTTTTTAAATAATACATATCCCTCCCTTTGCGAAAAAAATACAGCCGCAACAAAACGACTGCACCTAAAAATACTTTTCCCATTCAGATGCCCTGGTTTTGTTTAACGACAGGATGGCGCAATCGAACTGTCAGTTTAATTGATTATATAATACTACGCCGCCACACTTATGTCAACTCAATCGAGAGTCTTGCGCGCTGAGTATTTTAAAATAGCGGAAAATAGCTTGCGCTTATGCCGCGAGCAAATTAAATACTATAGTTTTTATATTATTGCAAATCTTAATCTTTTTATAATAACCTTACTATTGAGTATCACGATCGACTGCATAATTCGCCTTCAATAAATATCCACCAGCCTAGCTGGTGGTTTTTCAGTTTCGGGCGTAGCCCTTTGTTACTAGCCACACGAAATCGTGTTTGTTTTGTCCGCCTCGTGCTTTTTACTGCTTGAATGGGTCAAGCAACTCCGTCATACTCATTTGCTCTACCATTTTGTCTTCTTTCAATTGGTTTGCTATGTATTCCGCTATTTTCTTTGTATTCTTTCCTACCGTATCTACATAATATCCCCTACACCAAAATTCTCTGTTGCGGTATTTGTATTTCATATTCGCCCATCTTTGGTATATCATTAGGCTACTCTTTCCTTTCAAAAATCCTACAAATCCCGCAACGCTCATTTTGGGCGGTATTTCGACCAACATATGTATATGGTCAGGACATACTTCTGCTTCTATTATATTTATCCCTTTCCAATTACATAACTCTCTTAATATTGCCCCTATTTCTCTCTTCTTCTCTCCATAGAATACTTTTCTTCTATATTTTGGTGCAAATACTATATGATATTTGCAATTCCAAGTTGTATGTGATAGACTGTTTGTAATAGTTTCGTTTTTCATTTTTGTGCTCCTTTTGTTTAGATTTGCCTTGGCGGACAAATCTATTATAACAAAAGGAGTGCTATTTTTTACTCATCGGTAAACCTTTTTTGAACCCCCAGACTATCTGGGGATTTTCGATAACAATAAAAGAAAAGTACGAAATTCCGATCAAAGGGTTTCGTACTTTTCGAGCGAGTCACCGATATTATTTATTTGAACTGAAAGACTTGAGATCGCCCGTATCCGCAATACCTTTAGCAGAAGAAGCAACCGTCTGATTTTCTGCATTCCCTTCTCCCGGATCGACGTGGTCGGGATTCTCAGGGTCAACAGAATCGGGGTCAACGGGATCGGGACTGTCCGGATCGGGATTCTCGGGTTCGACAGGGTCGGGATCGACTGGATCGGTCGACTTCGTCCATTTTGCGGTAAGTATCATATCCCCTATACTGCCCTCGCTAATCTGCGTTATGATTTGACCGTCCTGATCTACCCATCCTGCAAATGCATATCCCTTGCGCGTAGGCTCTTTTAAAATAATCTCATCTATGACGGTATAACGGTCGGGGTTGTCGTTGATAACGTCGTCGTCAACGACATATTCGATAGAATACTCGATCAATTCCCACTTAGCCATTACAAATCTATTGCCGATAGATCCTTTCTTCAAAGTAAACTCGGCTGTGACAATACTTTCGTCGCTGACTTCATACCAACCGACAAGTCTATATCCCGCATTGATTACGATATTTTCGACAACGCTGCTTCCCGTCGAAATCGAATAAGTCGCCGCCTCGCCGTCGACGATAGCTATGACGATATCCTCGCTGTCAATATCGAACTTTATCACGACAGGCTCTGCGTCTTCATCCTTGATCTCGAATATGCTGAGTTCATACGTAATAGCCTTCCACACTGCCGTGAACGTCAAATCGCCCGTAGTGTTTTGCGCGATAACGCCGCCTTCCAACCAACCTTCGAATATGTATCCGGCGCGTGTAGGATCGTAGATCTTGATATCGTCGTCGGACATTTGATATTCGTCGGGATTGTTGGGAGAATTGGTTCCGCCGTTCAATATATAATCGATCTTGTAGGTAACGATCTCCCATTGCGCTACAAACGTCAAATTGCCTTGGCTGCCCTTTTTGACTGTGATAGGCTTCGTCGCCGTATTTATCTCCATTTCTTGGCACAGCCAACCGATGAACCGATACCCTTCCTTCTTCGGATCTTTCAACGTAAAATCATCGGAATCCTTCATATAGCTTCCCGGATTGCCGGCACCGTTTTGTCCGCCGTCTAAATTATACGTTATGGTATAATTTATGCCCGTCCACCGAGCAGTAAAAGTCTTGTCGCCTATACTGCCGGCAGGGATACAGTTGCCTTCCAGCCATCCCTCGAAGGTGCTGCCTTCTTTTACGGGATCGGGAATATATATTGTATCGTCCTTAACAGTATAATAGGTTAATTTGAATCCGTTTTTAAAATCGCCGCCGTTTGTTTGAATTTCTACGGAATATTTAATACAATCCCAAGTCGCAATATATATTTTATCGCCCGTGCTTCCTGCGGTGATGGGGGAATCTCCTTTCCAACCTGTGAAATTATATCCCCTTTTTGTAGGATTGGATAAACTAATATCTCCGCTCAAGTAGGTATAATAAGATGGATTATACGGAGAATTGACTCCTCCGTTGAGATCGTAAGTAACGAAATATTTTTCAAGTTCCCATTGTGCAAACAGCTTAATTTCCGACAGATCCGTCTCGGGCACCGTATACGGCGATTGCAATTCGTAGATAAGCGATCCGTCAGGCACGGCGCTCCAACCCACACATTTATATCCCGTTTTGACGAATTCACAGTCGGGCAAAACTATCTGCTCTGCACAGGACGTCTCTATAGCGTCCACGTTACCGCCATCGTTGCCGTTGCCTGCAAAAATCATGGTTACGGGATTTGCAGTCCAGACAGCATATAATCTTATAAAAGTATTTTTGGCGGGAACGCTGTACGTAGAATCAAATGCAAAGAATTCTCCCGAGCCGTCAGCCATTGTACTCCAACCGCTCAAAGAATATCCCTTCCTGTCGAACGTATAGTCTCTCAGCGAAATCATATCGTCCGTAGCGGTAACAAGTTCAATCGCCTGACCGCCGCCTCCATTGGATTCAAAAATAACGTTGTTGGAGCGCGGTATCCAATATGCAAAAATCTCCGAAACGTCTTCTCCCAAATCGGACAAACTCACCGGTCGCATATTGTGATCCAAGTACATCTTGCCCTGACCGCTCTCGCGAGAAAAATATCCCCCGAAAGTATAGCCTACCTTTGAAGGCGCGATCGCCGACGGGAAATTAGCCCCGTACGTCACCTCGACGTAATTAGTTCCGCCTTTGCCGCCCGACTTATTTAAATTCACGGTGACGTTTTTCGGCGTCCAAACCGCGTACAGAAAGACTTCGCCGTCAGACTGATCGCAGAGATTCAAGACTTTCTGCATATCGTCAAAATAATTGCCCGGTCCGTCCTTAACGTCGCTCCAAGCGACGAAGCGGTAACCGTATCTCATAAATCCGTTGGGCAATAAATCCTGCTCCGTATCGTAAATATGCGTTTGCGAGATGCGCTCGCCATCCGTTCCGCTGTCAAAATATACCGTATATCTATTGGCGATCCAGCAAGCGTAAAGCACGACCCCGTCGTCGCTGACAGGCATTACAAACTTATCTCCGCAAGAATACGCGTCTCCGCTGCCGTCTGCTTTTGTATTCCACGCGACGAAAGTATATCCCGTGCGGGAAAATCCGCACTCGGGCAAAATTATATCTTGAGAAGTCGACGTCTCTATATACGCGGTGCCGCCGCTTGTACTTCCGTTGCCGTCAAAGGACAGTTTGTTGCGGGCCTCCACCCAATTTGCATATAAGACAGTGTCAGAAGGCAGACAGTATTTTCTGCAACTGTGCATTACCGAGTCATAATACTTCACTCCCTTGCCGTCAGTCTGAGTAAAAAATCCGTCGAAAAGATATCCGACTTTGCTCGGGATCTTAAAAGTAGGCAGGTTGTCGTCGTAGATCGCCGTAACTTTATCCGTCTCCGCTTCGCCGCCCTGAAGATCCAGACTTACCGTATATCTATTGGGCTGCCAACATGCAAACAGAGTTACGGTATCAATGCTGTCCGTATAAAACCAACCGCCGTCTTTATTTTTCACGTTTCCGTCGGACACATCCGCCCATCCGATAAAAGTATAGCCTTCGCGGCTGAACTCATTGGGCGGCAGCTTAAATACCGAGCCGCTCTCCGCATACAGATCGCTCATAGCCCCCGAAGTACTGCCATTGCCCTCAAAACGGATCTTGGTCTTTTCCTTTTCCCATTTTGCATAAAAAACTTTATCGGTCTCGACGATCGAATCGAAATCGACGGCCTGATCGCCGCCGGCTTCATAAAACCAATCTACGAAAACGTATCCCTCGCGTACGGGATCTTCGGGTCTGCCGATCTTTCCGCTTTTCTCATCGCTTTGCAATACAAACGACTCTTCTTCGCCTACTACAAACGTCACGTCGTATATCGGATAACGCTCTTCCTCTTCCAATTTTGAACAAGCGGCAAACAAAGCGCATAACAAAAGAATACACAACGTCATAATTACCGTCGCTCTAATTTTTTTCATTTGCAGCCTCCTTTGCTCTGTCCATCAATTCTTTATATTCTAGCGAACCTATGCGATAGCGTTTTCCTCTCCAATACGCTACGCTTTTAGGTTTTGCCTCGGTTAAAAGCAACGCGTATTCGTCTCCTGCGCAAACTCTCTCTTGCTTTGACACCGTCTTGATATCGAGACTTTTTATAAACCAATCGAACGATATGCACCGCACTCCGTCAAATATGAATTCTCCGCCGTCGGACGTATTTTTATCCGAACCCTGCGTCTGTTCTATAACTCTATCTTCCTCGATAAGGTCGGCTGCCGATTCGTCGGTCGCAACCGCGCTTTCTTTTTTCTCGGTCGCGGTCAATGCGACGTCGGTCGCCGAAATAGGCAGAGCCTGTACGTTCGTTTGCTCGGACGGAACGCGATCAAGACGTCGACGTCTTCTATAGACGAAGACCGCCAATACAACGACCGTTATCGACGCGATCGCTCCCGCAACGCCCAAGATTATCCACAGCGCCGTAAGATCCCTGTCTGCCAATACTGCGAATTCGATAACGTCTTGCGCCGAGAATACTATCCTGCCTTCCGCAAATTCAAAATCTACGGCGAATACTTCGCCCGATGAATTTTTACACAGCACCTTTATACCTTCGGCTTTCTGTGCGACAGGTACGGAAAACTCTGCTTTTCCGCCGCCGAATCCTACCCGATAAGCAATTAGTCTTCTCTTGCCGGATTCTTTTAAAGTCGACTTTTTCAATGAATCCAAAGTAAGTCGCAAAAGCGAATTGGGCGCGTCTTTGTTGACGGCGACGATTCCGCTGGACGGATCTTCGTATATCATTTGAGCGACGTATACGGTCGCTTGCAACGTATCATTATCAAGCGGCAAGTAATTGTCGGAATCTACCGTAAATTTTGCCGTAACCTTATATTCTCCTATATCGGTAAAGACATTGTTTTGATATATTACGTTTACACCTATAGGCAGATCTCCGTCTATCTCTATACGCTTGATTTCTCCGTCATATCCCAGCGTGCGCGAGCCGAACGAGACAGAATCAATATCGAATTGGGCTTTGTCGATATCGTACGATATAGAGGCTTCTGCCAGCGAATAATTTGCATTCACCGAATTGTCTGCCAAAGATACTTTGACGGTATAGGCGTTGCCTTTGCTTGCGTTGATATTTGCGGAATAATCGGACAGTTTAAATATAATCTCTTCCTCTCCTATCAATCCGTGTTCTATATAAAATGCAGGATATTGAGGCAAACCGCTGTAAGTCAATACGCTGTCCCACCAAGCGATTGCGAGCGGAGCTTTTTGGATAAAATATCCGTGACTTTCCGCCGCGAATTCATAGTTGGAATTTGCCTGCGTATCCGCAAGATCTACCGTGACCGTATATCCGTCCGAACTGTTGGCTGCGACGTTGTTTGCATATCCGAAATAATCGAAGACGATTTCATCTCCCTCTATTTTTCCGCTGCAAACTTCTGCCTTAGGATACTGCGCAAAACCGTTGTAATATAACGCTGTATCTTCCCATTCGATCGCGATCGGACGCTTGGAAATAACGTAGATATGAGTATCTCCTGCAAAGCTGTAATTTCTATTGATAGGCGTATCTTCCAAAAACGCCGTGACTTTTTGCTCGCCGGCATTTATATTATCTTCGCCTTCGTATCTAAAAGTAATCTCCTCGTCACCGACTTGTCCCGTCGATACGAAAGCAACGGGTCTCTGCGGCGCGCCGTTGTAGACAAGTTCCTCGCTTGTCCAGTCCACAGAGATCTCCGCCTGCAGTATCTCAAAATTCAGTCGGGTATCGGGAAGAGTGTAATTTGCGTTTTGGGGATTATCCGTCAAGATTGCAATGATAGAATATTCGCCCGCATTTACGGCAATTGGATCATTATAATCGAACGTAACCGTTTCGCCGTACGCCAGACCGTCCGTCACGTTGAGCTTAGGCATATGCGCTTCGCCGTCGTATACAAATTCCCGTCTGTCCCATTCGACGGTAAGCACCGATGGTTTTATAGTAAAAGATTTGACGGCGTTACCCGAAAGAGAATTGAGAAAGGCGATCTCTATTTGCGCCTCCCCTGTATTGACGTTGTCTATATAAGTAGCCGTATAATCGGATTGATATTCTAGCAAAATATCCCCGTAATAGATATCCGCCGTATGTTCCGTTCCGTCGTACACAAACGACGTCTTGCCGAGAGAAACGTCTGCAGAGCTCAACTGCGTTCGCTCCAAAAAGCTTATATTACCCGATATCGAGGGCAGCGCATCAAAAAAATACGTAAGCTGAGGATAATAACAATTCTGCTCTTCAACGGAGTTTTTGGTCCATACGTCAGGATCCGAATCCGTGAGTTTCTTCAGTTTATCTTCCGCAGTCAAAACGTTGGAATGGGATAATATCCGCGTAGAAAAACCCGCGGAGTCCTCTGCCGCTATGCCGTTGAGAAGCGCGCCGTCGAATATGGAGTTGTCGAAAAAAGCCGCTCTTACTATACCGAGATTGTATCCGCATACTGCGGCGACGTCGCCCGCGCCCGAGACTTTTGCGGCGCTCAAAGCGTACGCTGCAGTTCCGCTCGCGTCGTTATATCCCGTTATGCCGCCCGCAGTCCCGTTGACCGATTCTACGTTGCCGGAATTGAATACGTTGAGTATCGAGCCGTAATTGCTGCCGACGATCCCGCCGGCATTTGCTTTGCCGGATACCCTTCCGCCGTTGAGACATATCTCTACCGTTCCTTGCGACGAATTGTTGCCTACTATCCCGCCGATAACGGAATCCGAGGTATAAAGATCGGCGGTATTATAACATTCCTTGATCGATCCTATATTGCTGCCCGCTATACCGGCGACAAAATTGACGAACCCTGCCGCTATATCGGCGGTATTTCCCGACCGAACTATACTGCCCGAGTTATAGCCTGCAATGCCGCCCAAATGCATAGAACCGTCTTTTGCGTCGACGGCAACGCTGTTGACGCAATTTTGGATTTTTGCTTGATTATATCCGACTATACCGCCAGTATAATTACTGCCTTTTACGACGCCGTTGACGGTAAAATCTGTCAAAACGGCATTAAAGTGCGTATTGCCGAAGAGTCCTACGCGCTCGGTATCTTCTTTATCTATATACAGCCCGTTGATAGAATGTCCGTTGCCGTCGAAAGTACCTTTAAAAGGATAAGTCGACGTGCCGATAGGTATCCATCCTGCGCCGCGGTCCGACTCTCTGCATATGTCGCCGATGTCTATATCGTCCGTCAGCAATATAGTGATACCGTAATAACCGTCGTAAAGTCCTTTGTTGACTTCGTCCGCCAATGCGAGAAGATCGGCGGGCGTGTTGATCTCATGCGTTGAAGCAAAAGTCTGCGCGCTTGCGCGGTATGCGACTTCGCCGCGAAGACCGTAGATCCCCGCGACAAATATTGCGCATACCAAAACAAGGCACATTATAAAAATTTTTCTATTACCGATTGCCCGACGCATATTGTTTCCTTTTGTATCTCTTTATTTTTCTGCCGTTGACCGTCCGCGTTATTTAAGCGTAGGATACTGACCGTCGGTAAAGTTCCAGATTTCGGGGTCAAACTTAAGCGTATCGCGCTGCCAAGCCGCCGTCTTCATAACTTCTTCCGACACAGCCGTAGATTTATCGGTATTTATACTCGGATTTGTCAAAGCCGCGGTATGATAGCAGTTCTGCAAAGTATAGTTTATAAGATCGGAGACTGCCACCGTGTCCATAAGATTTTGCTTTGTGCCCTCTTGCGAGATCTCCATCGTACCTGCGAAGAAACAATTCTTTACATAATGACTCGTAGACTCCATTTTGGATTGCAACAACGAAGAAATACCGCTCAAAGTACAGTCGCCTTTGATTACCCCCGCATACATAGATATATTGGAATAACACGACTCTATATCGGCGTTGCCGAATCTTTTATACTCAAAACTGTCTTTTGTGCTTATCTGAGCGGCAATTCCCGCGATCGATATGTCAGTATAGTCGCTGACATTTGTACTTTTTATAGAGCCTGTCGCGTAGCAATTTTCTATCTTGCCGAATATATTAGTTCCCGAGATTCCTCCTGCGAAGAAATCACGAGAAATTCCCGACATTTCCATATTTACTTTTGCGACCGATCGGGAAATTTCGACGTATGTGTCCCTTACGTCAGTAATATTAATATATTCTCCCAACAGACCTCCCGCGTTTACTGACACTTCGCTTACATCCTGAGAAGTAAATTTGATATTTACGTCGGCGACGGAATCGGTGATACTAAATCTAGCGGGACTTCCGTTGACCCACATGCCTCCTACAAGACCGCCGATAAAAAATTTAGAACCTATGACATTGTTGATGATATTCAACTGTCCGCTTGCGTTGCAATTTTCTACTTTATCGGCGCTTGCCGCCAATAAGGAAACGCTAATGTCCATAGAGGTTCTTTTAAATGAGACGTAAGTAAAATCGATGTTTTTTACCGTAAGATTTTTGACGGTTCCCACTCTTCTGAATACTCCCATGTCTTCGGTATGCTCTTTATTTTCATATTTGATATTTTCTATCGTATGATTATTTCCGTCAAAAATACTTCTCCAACCTGTATCAACCGGTTGGAATTCTTTGGATTCGAAATTCAAATCGTTTATCAATTTAAAATACAAAACTTTAATACTTTCGGACTTTATGGCAATAAATTGCTCTTCAGTCTTGATCAAATAAGGATCGGTCTCCGTGCCCATACCGGAATAATAGTCGGTAATTTTTACGTCTATGACTTGAGGCATGCCGGAGTATTTCTCATCGGTCTCCTTATATCTTACGTAGATCTTTTTTTCGCCGTTTTCACTGTAAGTATGCGTATTTGCGTCGCTGTAAGTAGCGCCTTCGTCAAAAGAATACTCCAATGCGGAATCTGCCTGAACCGTGATCGTCTTCTCTATCTGTTGATAAGAAACGTCGGGCATACCTTGAGCGTGCTTCTTTGTCGTCACCTGCTGCATATGCTCGGGACCGGCATTGTATTTTTCGTCCTCTTTAACTCTTACGTACATCTTGTAAGTAGTATTGGGAGAAAGTCCCTCAAACAGCGGACTGTCCTGCCACTCTCCGTCTTCGATACGGTATTCAAGCGTCTCTCCGTCCACAAACATTGTTTCAAATTCTGCGGAACTGAAAGAAAATTTGATAGACGTAGCCGTAACTTCAAATCTAAAATCTTTGGGCTCGCGAGGATCTTTCTTCCCGAACATTCCAGGTAAGCACGCCGTAAGACAGACCATTACCATGACCGTCAAAAGACATACCAATGTGATCTTTTTGATAGTTTTCATTTTTGCCTCCGTTTTATAAAAGTTTTTATATAATTATATTTTAATAATCCCAACTGTTCAATTCGCCAGCATAGCCGGGTCCTCCGTTGACGCCTCGACTTCCGTCGTTTCCTCTTTTTCCGTCTTTGCCGTTATACGGAATACCCAAAACAAGACCAGACCCCTTTTTGCCGCCGTCGCCACCTAAACCGCCGTCGCCGCCTAAACCGCCTTTTCCGCCTTCTCCTGCTTTACCGTCTCTGCCGTCCTGCCAGATTACGTTTGCGCTATTTTTGACAGCGGAAGAATTGATCGACAGTCCGCCGCGTCCCGCATTTCCGCCGTTGCCGCCAAAGCCTCCATAACCGCCTCTGCCGCCATTTCCGCCATTACCTCCGTTTCCGGGCAAAGCTGCAATTACAGCGTACTTTATATCACCGTCGCCTCCATTACCGCCGTTGCCGCCCGATTGACCTTCGCCGCCGTCGCCGCCTCTGCCGCCATTGCCGCCGTCGATACCGATAAGTTGCAATCTAGAGTCCTGATCGAAATTGGGAGTGACGTTGTCGTCTATCGCCAGACGAATACCAAAGCCGCCGTTGCCGCCATTCTCTCCGTCCTTGCCGTCTCTACCAGTTTTGCCGTCTTTACCGTTTTTGCCGTCCTGTCCGTCGGGGCGTTCGGCAAACGGATTCCAATTCATATTGGCATCATGTCCGTGAACACCGCCGGCAGCATCAAATATATAAGAACTGCCGTCCCAGCCGTCGCTTCCGTCCCTGCTTGCGCCGCCGCGCAACGTCACGTCTCCTTTTACGTTGAGAGTCAAACGACCGCTTCCGTTTACGCGCATAGCGTGTTTGCCTTGATTTGCTTCATAGTTAATATTATGCAACGTTACTTCCACGGGAGAATCGCCGTTATTGAACGCAAAGTCAAGATTTTTATGCTGAATACTGCTATCGCCGTATAGATACATAAACTTGACGCCTTTGTCAAACTCTATCGTCTGTCTGAAAATCCTAGCGGAACTGCTTAGATCGAATATGACTATCGCATTATATTGATCGCCGCCTTTTATCGAAGATAATTGATCTGCGGGCACAGCCTGTATACCTTGGAACTCGACCTCATTGTCTTGATCAACGGCGACGGTCATAGGTACGTTGAATTTGTACTCGTCCGCAGTACCGCGATCGAATACGACGTTCAACGTCACTTTATATTTATCGATATTGTACTTGTATAATTTGAGCCACAGCTTGGTATATATAGTGGATATAAATTTCGTAAAGTTGATTTTAGAGGACTCTACGATTACTTCATAGCCCGACATATCGGAGATAGCCGCTGTTCCGCCGCTGACGACGCCTGTCTCAACGTTGACTCTCAAACTCTTGAGATCGGATATGTTTGTCGGATAAATGGTCAGTTCCACCGCTTGTGAAATTACCTCGTGCATTACGCCGCTCACGTCTTTGTCTCCGTGCGTCGACACCGCGACCAACCAAATCTTGGCTTTCTTGTTCTTTGCGATAAGTTTATCGCCTTGTTTGACGAGATAGTTATCTTCGGCGCTGCCCACCTCTATGCGTTTTGCAACGTTGCCGCTGTCGAGATCGGCTTTGTTTTTGTAATAATACAAGACGTACTCTTCGCCGTAAGTAGGATCGACAGATGTGTCGGCGGCGTAGGCGAATACGTCGTACGAGAGCGAAAAAATTTGACTCAACGAGCCGTTCACATAAATATTAGACAGGAAATACATCTTGTCAAAATAGTAATAATCTACGCCGTTTTTATCGCCGACTACGGTCTCCGACGTGATTTGTTCGGTAGCAAGCGCTGCGGTGTTTATCGCGTCCCCTCTCTTCATTCCGAAGTGTATGTCGGATACGAACTCCTCTTTTACTGTCACCGCTTGGTCGATATAGATCTGCGGATTGTCGAGCGACTTTATACGCACTGTGATCGTGCCTTCAAACTTTGCCGCCAAATAGATCGAGTCCCATTCTCCCGACAGTATCTCTTTTGACATGACAGCCGCGCCGTCGCGGTCGATGTCCGCGTCTTTGGAACTCAAGAATTTTGCGCCTGTATTGCCGTCATTAAATATGGAGACCTCGATACCGCGATAAGTAGCGTTGAAAGGATAGACGTGCGCCGTGAGCTCCAAGACGCCGCTAGTCCTGAATTGCTTTTCCGATTTGTTTTTGCTCCACAGCTTTGTCTCCAACTCGCTGACTGAAATGACCGGCTCTTTTTCTACTGCGATAACCACGGGATAATCGTGTCCGTCGCATCTCATTATCACGGTCACGGTGCCGGGCGCCTTTGCGGTCAGCACGTTGCCGTTTATATTAGCGTCAATGCCCGCGGTCGTTCCGCTCTCATCGATACTGTACTCCACGTTTTTATAAGTCGCCTGCATCGGCAACGCCATTGCTTCGAGAATAAGACTTTCGGTATGCTTAAACGACTTGCTGGTCGAAGTAAATCTGACGTCGGTAACGGGTTCTTTTTCCGCATATACCTTAAACTCGCCCGACGGTACGCCGTCGACCCAGGCGCGCAAGACGATCTCGCCCACGCTTTGCGCGGTCAAAATTCCGTCTACGACGTCCGCGCCGTTGGCTGTGGACGAAATTATCTGATAATTGACGTAGGGATAGGTGGGATTGGCCGGATTGGTGGCTACGTCCAACTTGAGCGATCTTGTGATCTTAAATCTGTTCGCGCTTGTAAAATATACGCTTTCGACTGCGACTTTCTTGGCTTCGACAGTGACGAAAGTGCGGAAATTGGAAGTATACGCGCTGAGTATTATCTTGCCTGGTCTCTTCGCGTTTTGAAGTTTTCCGTCGACAAGTTCTACGCCCGTACCGCCGTCGCTGACGATCTCGAAATATACGGCGACTTGCGCGTTGCTCGGCTCTACTATAGGCACGAGCGTCAACGTGCGCGTCAGCAAATAAGAATCTACGTCAAGCGAAATTCCGGCGACTTCGACTATCGTTTCGCTTGCAGGTTCTACGTAGACGGTCATAGTAGCATACTTGCCGCCCGCTTCCGCTTTAAGCGTCACCATGCCAGTAGATTTCGCCGTCAGTATATTGCCCTCGAGCGTCGCGCCGACGTCGTTGTCTTCGACTATCGACAGCGTGACGTCGCGGAAAGTTGCGTAATCCGGCAAAGCCTGCGCTATTATATTGAGCGCGCCGTTGACCGGAAAGGAATTGCCGTTTAAAAATTCAACGCCCGTGACGGGTTCTTCGTTGGCAGTAAAGACTACCTCTTTGCTGTTTACTCCCGCGTATCTGGCGACAACGCAAATCTCGCCCGGCAGATCGGCATAGAGTTTTCTGCCGACGATACGCGCGCCTTGAGCGGTGGTCTTTTCGGATATTATCTCAAAATCCACTTCGTCGGTAGTAATACTTTCCGTGACGGCGTTGCCGACAAGATCGACGCTGCCCGTGACCTTAAAATCAAAGACCGAGTTGGTCACTTCCACAGATTTTACCTGCGCTTCTATGACGGTAAAAGTCATCTCGTCGCTTATGCTTATGTTGTCGTAAGACGACGCAGTGACCGTAAATTCAAGTCCGACGGGCGCGTCTTGCGACACTCTCAACACGCCGTCTACGTCCACGTCCGCAAAGGGATTGGAAGACGTATATCTTATGTCTTTGACGGTGGAATTAATAGGATTTACTTGAGTAAATAATTGCAGTTGAGTTCCCGGGGCAACCGTCGTGCGGTCCGCCTCGGAATTGAGTTCTACGCTCTCCACTCTTATAGGAATGATCTCTATTTGAGCAATGCCTACCGCGCCTTCGGCTTCGCCTGCGACGGTTATGTAAGAGCCGACCTTTGCGTCTTCGTTTATTTTTACTACTCCGTCCGACAGCTCGCAATACTCGCTTCCGGTCTCAACGCTCAATTTTATTTTCTGTATGCTGGCGTGCGAAGGGACTACGCGCTCTCCCAGTCTGATCTCTTCGCCCGGGCGAAGTTTTATCGTACTGCCTGCGGCAAACTCTATCCCCGATACCTTGACGTATTCCGCCTTAAGTATGGGATGGTTGACGTCGGCGACAAACATAAAGTTGTTGTCAAAGCCTGTCCAATCGGAGAAAGCCGTCTTAGATTTGAATTCGTATGCGGGACGAGCCGCGGAAGCCGAAACGCTGCCGCCGTTATTGAATGCGGATACGTTTTTTATATCAGAGCCCTGAATATGACGGCACTGCTTTATAGCCGCGTTCATATTGTCGCCGGACACGTTGCCTTTGACGTTGCCGCTGATCTGTCCCAACTGAAAAGCGCGTTCTACTACGGCGTTGCCGTTGGTTCCGTTGTTTAAACCGACTATACCGCCGACGTAAGTCTGCGCGCTGACGCTGCCCTTGTTGTAAATATCCGATATACTGCCCGTATTTACGCCGCTGATGCCGCCTGCATACATACCCGACGTCTTGACGTTGCCGCCGTTGACGGAACAATTGATATATCCCGAATTGACGCCCGTTATTCCTCCCGCGGCGTGGCTGTTGGCAGTGACGTCGGAATTGGCGACGGAGTTTTCTATCCTGCCCGCGTTCATTCCCGCGATCGCTCCCACGTTCTGACCGCCGACAAAAGTCGAGTTTTCCACTCTCACGTTTTTGACCGTCGCGCCCTTGTATACAAAAGAGAATACTCCCACGTAGTCCTTATTCGGATAATTTGCCTCTATTCCCGTCAGCAAATACTGCCTGCCGTCGTAATGACCCTCAAAAGGATGCGTGAGATCTCCTATCGGGAAAAACTCCCTTCCTGTGAAATCGATATTTGCGCCTTGGACAAAATATGCGTCCAGTCTGGTGGCTACGGCATTGAATTCATCGACGTTGGTCACGACAAACGGATTTTCCTTTGTGCCGTCTCCCTGAGCAAAATCGGATTTTGCATATGCGGTCGGTTCTGTAGAAATAACCGCGCAAATCCAAGCCGTCGTCAAAATAACGAGAGTTACGATCATAAATTTTATTATTCTTTTGATTTTTACGTTTGTCATAAGTACCTCTCTTTACTGCGCCCATTCGGGTACGCCAATAGGTTCTATGTCGTATCTTATCATCTTTATTGCCGTATAAGTATCGCCCTGTTTGAAATCTATACGGAGACTGTCAAACACCGTGCCTGTAATCTGCATCTGCACCTTGACGTCGCCAAGTCCTTCAATATTTGCGCCTTCACCGAAAAACTTCGAGTATTTTTCTGCCGCCAGCATAGCGACGATACTGTGCTTTTCGCCATCGTGCGAGATGATTTTCGCTCCTTCCTCGACGGGAAGAAAATTGTACTCGTCAAAATCGTAATTGACGTCGCCGATATTCTCTGCGGCTACCGTCAGTATAATGTCTATGTCCGACTCAAATCGAGAAATCTGTTCCTCTTCTCCGCATTTTCGGCGGGCGCGCATCTCGTTTCCCGACAAATAATACTCTTCGCAGACGTCGTCTGGAGTCGCCCCGTTGGCAGGATATTTTTCCTCGACCGAGAGATAGGCTTTTATTTCTCCGTCCTCAACGGCGATCTGCAATTTCTGTCTGAATTCAGCTACTGTCACTCCGTCTTCTTTTATCTCTATCTCCCTCACAAAATGTATCGGCACGGCGTTGCCTTCGCCGTCCTTGGCATTGCGCGCGGATTCCAGGCTTGTCCCGAAAACCGTCAACCATTCCTGAGTAGTAAGTTTTTTTCTCGTTCCGAAGACAATGCCGCATGTGATCGCCGTGATCAATATCGCGACGGTCACCGAGATAGCTGTTATTATCTTTGCACGTTTTGTCATCTGCACTTTCATATATCTTATCTTTTCTTTTTGGCAGTCGCGCCCTTGGGCACAACCTTCTGCGCGGCTACGGTCTCCTTTGCCTGCTCTTTCTTCTTCGACTTCTTGCCTTGGAAGAATATGAACCATATATCAAAAGCTACCGCGGCTATACTCAATATTGTCAATATTATCGAGCCCGCTATTATTGATCCTATGTAGGTTTTACGCCCGACGACTATACTGTTCCCTCTTCCGTCTATATATATATTCACTTTCTTGCCTATCTGGCTTTCAGCATATTTTTGATTGTTTATGCCTGATTCTGCGATACCCCAATATTTTATACCTGTCGCGTCTGTATATTCGTACGTTAAATCACAACTTCGTCTTCCGCGAAATCCGCTGCTGCTACTATTGTGCCTTATACTTACTATCTCCGCTTCTGCTATTACTCCTCCTTCGATAGCGTCCTGACGACCTTGTTCTACCACGCAACCGTAGTAACTTGCAATTGTCCCGCCGATCAAGATTAAAGCTACAAGGATAAAAACCGAATAGTATAGATACAGCTTTAAAGTGATCAATTTCTTTTTGGTTTCAAATTTCAATTTTTTACCTCATCAACTTTTTGATTTCCCTAAGCCGCTGTCTGTATATATTCTCGACACGCTCTTCGGGTATTGTCTCTGTCTGCGGCATTGGCGCTTTCAGCGTACTATCTTTTCTTTTTGGCAGTCGCGCCTTTGGGCACAACCTTCTGCGCGGCTACGGTCTCCTTTGCCTGCTCTTTCTTCTTCGACTTCTTGCCTTGGAAGAAGATGAACCATATATCAAATGCTATCGCGACTATGCTTCCAACCATTAGTACCAAAGCTACAACCAAAATTGGATATTTGTTAGTGCCTTGTCCTACTACTATGCTATTCCCTTTTCCGTCTATATAGATATTCACTTTCTTGCCTATCTGGCTTTCCGCATATTTGAGGCTGTTTATACCCGATTCTGCAACGCCCCAGTATTTTATGCCTGTCGCATCAGTGTATTCATATCTCAATTCATAAATTGCTCCGCCGCCGGAATTTCCACCGCCTGTAGCGTCATGTATTCTTATGATCTCCGCTTCCGCTATTACTCCTCCGTCGATAGCAGCCTGTCGTCCTTCTTCTACCTGATAGACATAAAAACATGCTACTGTACCGCCAATCAGGAATAAAGCTAAAAGTATAAAAACCGAATAATACAGATACAGCTGTAAAGTGATCAATTTCTTCTTGGTTTCAAATTTCAATTTTTTACCTCATCAACTTTTTGATTTCCCTAAGCCGCTGTCTGTATATATTCTCGACACGCTCTTCGGGTATTGTCTCTGTCTGCACGGAATATATTCCCGCGCCGTTGTCGTACGTATCAAATTCCTTGACATCTGCGTCCGCGGCAAAGTATACGTAATCGTCGATATTTATCTCGTCAAACTCTATCTTCAATTCGACTTCTTCGCCTGCGGTCAGGAAAATGCTTCGGCTTGAATACAATTCCCCATTTATATAAATCCCCAGCGTGAGCGGAGTGTCGACGTCGGACGCATTGCGTAAGACGACCTTGAATTGCTGTTTTCCGTTGACGACGCTCATTTCCGCGCCCAGTTCTATATCCGTATAATTGACGAACATAGAGAATCTATCTGCCGCGACAACTACTCCGTCTCCGTCTTTTACGGACGTGACAACGTCGATACAGCCTTCTTGATCGATCTTTGCGACAAAGGGAATATCAAAAAATCTTCCCTCTCCCACAGCCAACGCTCTAGTACACTCCAAGTCTATCTTCTGAGCGCAGACTTCTACCGACAGTCGCGTGATATCGCAGTCGCCGATATTTTCCACATACAGCCTGATATTGGCTTGTTTGCCTTCGGATATACCGTCGCTTGCAAGCGCCTCGGTATGTATCTTATATCCTCTCTCATGACTTGACACGCAGAGCACCAACGGCGTATCGGCAAAATTTTCTTCGTCCACCTGACGGAAATTATACGCGGAATAAATCATGCCGTCCTCGTAATAACCGTTCAGAGACGATATATCCGTGTCGGGTACGGCGCCGTCGATCACGGGGAACGCCGACGTCCAATTGCCGTCTACGTATAGGATGCAATAACCTTGTTCCGCCTCTCCGTCATACGCTTCGTAGAAAATAGCCGGCGTACTCTCATCCTTGGAGATATTAAATTCCTGCGACGCGATACCGCTCGCGATCACCGTCTTATCGCTATAGTTGTCGCTGACGACTATATCTCCTTCTTTATAATATGAAAGCGCTATGCCCGAAGACAGCTTTATATATCGAGGATTGATGATACCGTCGTATTCAAAGACTTTTTTTCCTTCCTTAGCCACTACCGTATATGCGTCGGCAGTAAGTATATCTCCGTCCTTATCCTCGCAGACGGCAATAGAGAGTTCTCCGTTTTCCACCGCCGCGGTATATGAATAAATCATTCTGCCGCCGACAAATCTCTCGACGCCCTTTGACCACGATCTTCCGTCGTATCGGGAAGAATATATGATATTATCTCCCGTCAATCCCAGACAGTCGTCGGCTGTATTGCTCTGCCACAGCAACGTGACGTCAGACAATCCGTCTGCGACGGCAAACTGCGGCGACGCGTCATAACTACCATTGTCCGTAATACGCGCTATATCGACAAATGCGTCTTTTGCGTAATCGTACTTGGCGGCGTATATCTCGGCGGATCTGATCATATCTTCGTTACTGCTGTCCTGCGTCAAGACTTTGTTGGCTTTCTGCATAGCGATATATACTTCGCCGTCTTTTACGCACACGTCAAAGTCGAAGTCGCCCTTGCCGTCGTCGAATACTGCCTTGGGCGCGCTCCATTGTCCGCCGTCGCAGATAGAATATTTGAGCACGGAACGGTTGTACGTATCTCTGGCGATATCGTCTTCTATCCAGATAAGCATCTGCCTTCCGTCAGCCAATTTTATTATCTGCGGACGCGATCCCTGATATATGCGATCAAACAGCTGATCCGCGCTGATATCTTCCTCTGCCGCCATACTGCGAGCAAGCAGGCTGTAATTCGCTATCAGCTCTTTCTCCTCTTCCGCCCAAAGTTCGATTGGCGGAGATTTATATCCGAATTCCAATTCCAATAATAAGAATTGCAACTTAATACCAATTCCCCACTTAAACTGCAAATATCTCTTAGGATTTAGATACCATTCAAAATCTGCAGTTCCGTATACTCCACCCGACGCGATTCCTGCCAAGCCCGCAGCAAGATCTATTCTAATGCCAAATATAATACTTACACTTAACGATTTAAACGCTTCTACAAAAGATACCGGAACAAATTTATTGACAAAATACGTTTCAAATTTTGCACCCACCGTCAATTCAAAGCGAATAAACATCGGCACCGGTCCTATATTGAATGGAAGAGTATAGGACGGCTTGAATAACAACTCGGCATAGGTGGAGAAACTTTCTACCGCGCCCTTGACGTAGGATATCTTGAGAGATCCCATCAGCGCCAAGTCCAATTTGAATCCAAAACCGCCGCTGCCCGAAGTACCCTTTTTTAATAAGTCAATTACTTCGGATATCTTCTGCTTATAGCCTTTGACGTCCTTGAGATATTCGATCAACGCTTTATAGGCGTTCTTCTGAGCTTGTTTAAGACTTTTTCCCGCCTGTTTGACAAGTTCCATATCCTCTTGACTATTCTTTTTATAATCTCTGAGGACTTCATTATATTCTTTTTCTGCCGCTTTATGATTTTTCTTTGCGGCATTATACTGACTCCACCAACCCGTCTCCTGAGCAATAGCGTGGGCGTCGTTCATTTTTTTCTTACTTTCGTCCCTACGCCTCATCACTTCAAAATATTTATCGTCTTTAGCGGATAAAGCCTTCAATTCCTAATTTATAGCATCTATTTCGCTCTGCGCGTCGATCAGTTTCTGTTTGTAGTCCTTGGAGTACTCTTCTGCCTTCTTTAATTCTTCCTCGGACAGATCTTTCCATTCGCGCTTTTCCTTGGCGCGTTTAGCTATATCTTTTATATCTATTTCTACGCCGAATACCCACTCTATTGTACCCCCATAAAAATCCGGTACGATAGACATTTGGAAAGGCGTATCGACTTGTAAGATATCGAATAAAGAAATTCCATTCGGAATAAATATATCCAGCAAGACCTGCCACCACTTGGTCTCGTCGACTTCGATCTCGGTTATCGCTCCCGTGCCCGAGGCTTCGTTTCCTATGATCAAAGGCGGAACGTCCTGATTTTTTGCCGCGCGCTCAGCCGCGGCTTTCTCCGCTTGGGTGCTTCTGACCAAATCTCCGAGAAGTTTCGACTTCATACTCTCCAGATCCATTTGATTGAACTTGAGATTTACGTCGACCTTTCTAGAAGATATGCCCTCGTATTCGACTTTGATAGAAAATACGTCGTCATTGGAATAACTGTTGAAGTCGTCGTATGTAAAGTACAGCTCGTTGCCGAAATCCACTTTTATCAACTCGTCGTTGACATAGAACATTATTTTCTCAATATCTACATTACACTCCGCCGTCAGCGTACAAAAGGCGCTACCATCGCCTTGCAGGATATAACAAGGCTGTTGCATCAAGTTGAATATATTGCCTTGATAATCAAACATCGCAGAATAGATCTCTATATCGTCTTCGGGTTTTTTGAGATAGACGGTTTTTTCCTCTTCCGTCGCTTCTATGATTTCTATATAGGGATTATATCCCGCGCGCTCCACGTACAATTCTACGTAGCGTCTTAGCAAAGGCGCGGTGATCTGACCGTTTTCGTCGGTAAAGCGAGGTACGCCGTCTATGCGCACGAGCGCATTTGCGATAGGCGCGCTTGCGACGTAATTGCCCAGAGCGCGATCGCCAGTCGCGGTAGTCTTTACGGTGATCGTCTTGGTCACTTTCTCAAAGCCGGAGACGGTATCGAAAGCCAAAGCAGAGGTCTTGATTTCGTCAGTAGAATTATTTCTGTCCTTGTAGGGGATATAGCAATCATTTTCGATATAAGCCACAGGAGTCTCAATGGACTTGTCTCTTTTAAGATCAACGGAAGTCCATAGCATAGACGTCGAAGAAAACGACATTATCAAAGTCAATATAAACGTCACAAGTGTCTTCATAAATTTGTCCAAACTCCTTGTTTATCTTCTGTCAACTTTAATCCATCGCGCCTGCGATATAGCGTTTGCATTAAGCCGATATTGTGTTTGCTCTTTTGACGTCATCGCACAATTAGACAGAAAAATTGTCGTTTTTGTACATATCGCCGAGCGTTGTATCACCGTGCTTAATATATATGGTAAATTCTAGTCTCAATTCATTATTTTGTCAACACTTTTACCGATATTTCTAGAAAATTTCTTTACTTTTGCATACTTTGACGTTATATTTGAGCTTATTTTAATAAAAGTCGCTGCAATCTTTGTAAATAATTGATCGCTTTTGACTTTTTAAAAATGCTGATTATGACATAAAACGTAAGGAAATCTCCTGTTTCTCTCCCCGCCCCCTTTTGATCGCTTGCCGCCGAGATCGATCCGACGTCCGCGCGATACCGCGCAGTATAAAGATCTCCGCCGTATCGCCCTCCTACTCGACTCCGCAAAGATAAAACTTATACGGCTGAATATCCTCGCTTGACCTCGCAGTCCTATCTGCTATTTACCTCATAAATTTTTTGATATCCTGAAGTTGCTGTCTATAAACGTTGTCGACAAGCTCTTCGGGCGCAGTCTCTGTCTGCACAGAATATATTCCCGCGCCGTTGTCGTCTTTATAAAATTCTCTCTCTTCCGACTCCACAGAGAAGTAGACGTAATCTCCCTCTTTTATTTCGTCAAAGGCTATCTCAAACTCTTTATTGCCGCCCGCCGACACAAAAGACCGCTCGACTTTATACAATTCGCCGTTGACG
Source organism: uncultured Clostridia bacterium (assembly GCA_948471525.1). Lineage (GTDB taxonomy): Bacteria > Bacillota > Clostridia > Christensenellales > UBA3700 > RACS-045. Next base: position 233,067 of record CAOKSY010000001.1, read on the forward strand.
TATATATTCAACGCGATAGCGCTGTCGATATCGGATATATTGGATACGTTGACTTTGAAGTTCTGTTTGCCGTTGATCAATTTCATTTGGGCGTCTACCGTCATATCGGTATAATTGACGAATATCGAAGCGACGTCGCTTGCCAATATCTTATCGCCGTCGTATACCGTGGCGGCGACCTCTATACAGCCGTCCTTGCCTACGTCCGCGACAAAGTCAATGATAAAATAGCCGCTCGATCCCGCGCTTAAAGTACTCGGGCAGTCTACGGCAATATTCTGATTGCAAATATCTACCTCGAATCCGAAAATATCAAAATCTCCGATATTTTCTACGTACAACATTATTTGCGCGTCCTTGCCCTGCATTATGCTGTCCAGCGCGACTGCCTCTATGCTTATATCGTATCCGCGTTTGTGCTCAGCTGCGCACAGCGCAATCGGCGACTTGGCAGAACTGTCCTCTTCGTCCACCAGACACATATTGTACGTCGAGTATACAGTATCGCCGTCATAAAAACCTGTCAGCGCGGAAATATCCGCATCGGGGGTCTTTTCGTCGATTACCGAAAAAGGCGTACTCCACTTGCCGTCGATATACAACGCGCAATAGCCTCTCTCCGCCTCGCCGTCATAACCTTCATAGAATATCGCGGGCGTGTCGCCGCTCTTTGAAATACTGAACTCCTGCCCTACGGTCGCGTCGACGGCTGCTTTCTCATTTAAATAATCTTCAGTAGCCATCAATTTGCCTTCTTTATAATACAACATAGCGATTCTGCCATTCAAATCGATAAATTGCGGATTTATCGCCGAATCGCTTTCAAATACTCTCGATCCGTCTTTGAGCACGTACGTTGTCGTTTCAAAAGTAAGTAAGTCTCCGTCTTTGTCTTCTCTTATCGCAAGCGCGGGTCTGCCGTTTTCTATTGCGCAAGAGTAAGAAGATACGGGCTTGCCGTTCCTGAATATTTCCTCTGCGCCCGACCAATTATTGCCGTTGTAATTCGAAGAATAAATGATATTCTCGCCCGACATTCCCAAGAAGTCGTCGTTTGTATTCGACTGCCAAGTCAGCGTAACGTCCGACGTTCCGTCGACGACGGCAAACTGCGGCGCGGAGTCGAATTTGCTGTCGTTTGTGATTTGTTTCGCCGATTCGAATTTTCCAGTCTTGCCGTCAAACTTCGAGACGAATATGTCCAAAGCCTTCAGCGAATCGTAGAGGCCGTCTTGCTCTCCCATAAGTCTGTTGGTCCTTTGCATAGCGACAAAAACTTCCCCGTCTTTTACGCATACGTCAAAAGCATGATCCCCTCTGCCGTCGTCGCAGACTGCCTTAGGCGCGCTCCACTGTCCGCCGTCGTAAACAGAATACTTGACGACGGATGAATTGTAGACGTCTCTGTCCGCATCGTCTTCTATCCATATCAGCATCTGTCTGCCGTCTTCGAGTTCTATCAATTGAGGACGGGAAGCATAATATATCCTGTCACACAGCTGATTTTCGCTTATCTTACAGTCGATCGGCGAGGCTTTTGCCAATCTCGATATTTGAAGCGTTTTTTCCTTGTCCTCCCAAAGCGTCATCTCGGGAGATTTATATCCGAATTCTATTTCAAAACTCAAAAATTGAAGCTTTAATCCCGCTCCCCACTGAAAATCTATCTTTCTTTCAGGTGTTAGTTCCATTTCGAAATTTACAAAACCGTATCCGCCTACAGTAATGTTCATAGCTGCCACTCCAATACCGGCATCCAATCTCGCACCAAAGATTATAAAGAAGTAAATTCTTTGAACTAAATTTTCAATAGTAATCAGTTCATTGTTTTCTATAAAACTTAATTCTAATTTAGCTCCGAAATTTCCTTGAATTTTAATAAATATCGGAATAGGTGCTATCGGAGTAGGCACGACCCATTGATATGAGAAGGCAGGTCTAAAAGCAAACTCCGCAAATACCGATACCTTTTCAAATCTTCCCGTTCTGTAAGAAATAGTAATATTCCCCATAAAAGAAAATTCAATATCTATTTTGAAAGATGGTCCTGTTGTGACAGCAGCGTTTTGATTTACAAAAAAATCTACAATTTTCTTTACGTCTTTATCGTATTTATCTTGATTCGCAAGAAATTTATTCAAAGCTTGCGTTACGTCCTTTTGAGACGTCTGAAATTGCTGCTCTGCTTTTTCAACGGCTTTTGTAGCCTTATCGTATTCATCTTGAATTTCGCCTATTGCTCGCTGATACGCCTTGTTGGCTTGCCTATAATTATTTCTCGCTTGCCTATAAGCCTTATAATCTCCGCTTTCTTGTGCTTTTTGATACTCGGCATTCATCGCGTCTTCGCTTTCATTCATCTTTCTCATTGCGTCAAAATACTCTTCATCAATATAACCGGTATTATTGTATTTTTCTTTCGCTTCCTTAAAATTTAGATAAGCTTCCTCAACTTTCTTTTGATTTTCAATACAGATCTGCTCTGATTGCTCTACTTTTGCCCTTGATTTAGCTTCATTATATATTTTTTTGTTTAATCGATGGTCATCTATTCTCTCTTGTATTTTGGCATTAACCTTCTCCACCCATTTGGGTTTTACTGACACACCAATTAAAAAACTAAACGTTCCTTTATAAAAATTAGGAACAATAGAAAACTTAAACTTTTCGAAACCACTCCAATCAGATATCAATATTTGTTCAGGGATAATTACGTCCAATACAATTTCCCATATTTCCATTTTTTGAGGTACGTTTATCTCTCCTACATTACCGACGTTTGCTTCATCATTTCCGATCTCAAAACTCGGATCGGAAGCGTTTGACGCTTTTGCCATAGCCGCCTGCTCTCTAGCCTGACGTTCGACACCTCTCAAAATTTCAGCCTTAATATCGGTAGGATTATAATCGCAGAATTGAATAAGAATTTCCCTATATTCCGAATAAATGCCCGAATAGCATATCCTTACAGTAAATTTATCTTCATTGCCGTACGAATCGAAATCTTCGTCGGTAAAATACATCTCGTTGCCGAACGTGACTTTTCTCAAATCGCCGTTGACGTAAAACATCAGCCTGTCCGCTTCGACGTTGCTCTCGACTGTCAAGACGGAAAATACCTCATCTATTCCCCTCAATACGTAACAAGGCTGTTGCAACAGATTGAACATCTTGCCTTGATATTCAAACATAGCGGAATATATGTCTATATCGTCGCTGGGCTTTTTCAAATTGACGACTTTATCTCCGGAAGACGCATCGATGATTTCTATGTACGGATTATATCCCGTTCTATTGACGTACAACTCTACGTATCGCTTGTTTACCGATGCTTTTATCCTGCCTTGCTTGTCCGTAAATCTCGGCACTCCGTCAAGTCTGACCAATGCATTGGATATAGGAACGCTCGCGACGTAATTGCCGCGATCGGGATCGCCGGTCGCCGTCGTCATTACAATGACCGTCAAGATATATTCTTCGCTTGTCAGATCCAATTTTTCCACTGTTACGTTTGCCGCCTTGTTCCTATCGGCATAAGTGACGTAGTCGTCGTTTTCTATCTTTGCCACAGGAGTAAATCCGTCGGACGAATTTTGCATGTCTACCGCATACCATAATCCCGACGTGGACGTAAACAGCATCAATATTGTCAATATTACCGCTATACCCGTTTTCATTTGTTCACCTCTGTTTATTTCTTTATTTGTACTATTTTATTCTTTTTCGGTTTTAGACGCGTCTTCTATAGCCGCATCTGTAGTTATATCATCTTTTTGTATAAAATACCTGTAGTCTTCTTCTTTTGCTTTATTATTCTGCAAATCTTTTAAAAAACTTCCCCCTTCCAATCCCGGATGTACCTTCTTTCTCTCTTCTTCTCTTATCAACCGCTCTCTTTTATCTTTATATAACAGTTTAATATAAAATATTATCAACACAATAAATATTATTATCAGAATTATGAGTACTATCATTGACGCTCTATCTCCGGGTACATGCCCTACTGCTATACTGTTTCCTTTGCCGTCGATATATATATCGATCTTTGTGCCTATATGACGTCTTGCCTCTTCTTCATTTATAAAATTAGCGCCTTCGCCGCAATAAAATACACCGTTACTGTCTCTATATTCATAATATAAATGTACTGAGTATCCTAAACCATTTAATCTTACATCGACAATTTCAGCCTCTACAATTACACCTCCCTTTATCGCGTTGCGTTTTTGAACTCCGACATAGTACGACCAAAAAAGTCCTGCTATAAAAATTAGAAGTAATAATGCTGTACATAATACGCTATTGGCTATGATTTTTGTTTGAGTCTTTCCGTTCCATTTTCTCATTGCCTTACTTACTCCTTATACCACTCAGATCCTCGATTTCCCTAATTGTAAAGATTATGTACTTATGTCTTCTCTGTTTCTTATATTCTATTCTTCGATATTAGACACGTCTTCTATAGCCGTATCTATGGTTATTTCTTCTTTTTGTATTTCTGCAATTGGCTCGCTTGTCATTGCTTCCTGCGGATTCTCCCCATATTCACTTGGGGAGTTTGCCTCGTCTATCACCTCTTTGGCTCTAAGATTTCTTTTATCTACAGCCAAGAGCTTGAAATACACAGCAATCGCGATAAGAACAATTATTATTAAAACTACAAAAACAGCAATCAACGCTTTATCTGCCGGAGTACTTCCTACTTTAATACTGTTGCCCTTGCCGTCGATATATATATCTACCTTTTCACCTATATGCCGCTCTGCCTCTTCAACATAATTAAATATTGGACCCGCTATCCCCTCGTATTTTACTCCATTTTCGTCTATATATTTATACCTTAGCTGATAATAACCGCGTCCTGATGAACCACTAAAATAACTGACACTGTCATATTTCGCCTCCACTATTACTCCGCCCTCCATAGCGTTACGTTGTAGAGTGCTTTGATAGTACAGCAATATACTGACTGATACAAATATCAATAGGACCAATGCCGTACACAATACGCTGTTCGCAGTCTTCCTTAATTCGGTCTTTTCTTTCATCCGCCTCTTGGATACCTTTTCTATGGCAGTATCTTCAACTATATCTCTGTTTTGTAATTCAGTCGTTGCCTCTTCTCCAAGATAGTTTTCCTCGCCCGTAATTTCTTCGGCTTTCATTCTCTTATATACCGCCCGAAGCCTGAAATACACGGCGATTGCGGTAACAGTAAGTATTATAAATATTATGGCGATAACCAGCCATTTCCTGTCGGACGGGGTCTGTCCCACTTCAATGCTGTGACTGTTGCCGTCGATATATATCTCTACTTTCTTGCCTATATACTGCTTTGCCTCTTCCATACTATCTAAAGTCGGACCGGCAACCCCTCTATATCTGACACCGTTTTTATCAATATATTGATACTCTAGATGCCAAGTTTCTTTTCCCCCAAAGAATGAAGTACGGGAATCTATATCTATGAATTCGGCCTCAACTATTACTCCGCCGTTTATCGCCTTGCGCTCTTGATAACTGGAATCGTACAACACTATAAACAATATCGAAAAAAATATAAGAAATAACGTCATACCGGATATAATATTCGCTATCTTCCTTATCTTTAATCTTTCTTTCTTTTGACTCATTGCCACTCCTTATACTACTCGAACTGTCGATTTTAAGTCTTTATTTAATAGATATATATACTTATATATTCGGTCATACTCCATTAATATATATTCCAGTCGCAACAAATGCGTCTACAGCCTATGCGTTAGGTACGTCAATTGCCAACTTGCCGTTGCCGATATCGCAGAATTAGACAGAAAAATTGTCGTTTTTATACATATCGCCCAGCGTTGTATCACCATACTTAATATATATGGTAAATTCTAGTCTAAATTCCTTGATTTGTCAATACTTTAAACGATATTTCTAGAAAATTTCCTTACTTTTGCATACTTTGACGTTATATTTGAGCTTATTTTAATAAAAATCCCGATAATTTGAATTGACGTCTTATGGACTTCTGTCTTTTAGAATTACAAATATTGACATAAAAATAAAGGAGCTCTCAAATATGAGAGTTCCCTTTCTTTTATACTTTTTTATTACCGGACTTTAAGCGTCAAAAAAATAACGATTTTCCAAAAGTCAATTTTGATTGAGTTTATCTAAAGTTCCCCACTTTTTATCCTTTTCGCTCAGTATTATAGGAGTACCGTCAGCTAAGGTATATCCTTCGGACGATCCTGCGATAACGCCCCAATCGATACCTATAGACGGATCGTTCCATGCGATTCCGCCTTCGTCTCCGGGATGATAAAAATCAGTGACCTTATAACAAAAACGCGCAGTATCGCTCAAGACCAAAAATCCGTGCGCGAAGCCTTCGGAGATATAAAATTGTTTGCTTTCGAATTCGCTTAGTTCTATGCCGAACCACTTTCCGAAAGTCGGGCTGCCGGGTCTGAGATCTACGGCCACGTCAAATACTCTGCCCTGAATCACTCTGACGAGTTTGCCCTGTGGATATTGCTTTTGAAAATGCAACCCCCTCAACACTCCCTTTACGCTCATGGATTGATTGTCCTGCACAAACTCCATATTCAGACCGGCTTCCGCCATATCGCGTTTGTTGTAAGTCTCGGTAAAATAACCGCGATTGTCTCCGTACACCTCGGGCTCTATAATATACAAACCTTCGATAGGCGCTTTAGTTACTTTAATTTTTCCCATTTTCTTTTATCTCCTTTATATAACGCGCAAGCGCGTCTTTCCAATCGGGCAGTAATTCGAATCCGTTGTCGACCAGCTTTTTCTTTTCCAGACGGCTGTTGGACGGTCGCGCCGCTTTGGACAGACCGTATTGCTCGGTAGTGACAGCCTCGACGTCGACGTTCATATTCGCCGAAGCAAAGATCTCTTTGGCAAAATCATACCAAGAAATATATCCGCCTTCGTTCGTCGCGTGATAACATCCGTATTTATCGGTCTGTATCATATCGACCAACAATACCGCCAAATCGCGGGTATAGGTAGGCGTGCCGATCTGATCGTTTACTACGCGCAATTTTGAATACTTCTCTCCCAAAGACAGCATAGTCTTGACGAAGTTTTTGCCATTGATGCCAAATACCCAGGCAATACGCACGATAAAATATTTTTTCAATAATCTCTCTACGGCTTTTTCTCCGTCCAATTTTGTCTGTCCGTAGAAATTCAACGGGTTGAAATCCTTGCTGTCCTCTTGCCAAGGCTCGCTTCCCTTGCCGTCAAAGACATAATCCGTGGAGACGTATAGCATTTTGCAATCGCAATTTGCGCATTCGCGCGCGATATTTTCTGTGCCCACAACGTTGACCTGTCGCACTTTATCGGCGTTTTCCGCTTCTTCCGCGGCGTCTACCGCCGTCCATGCCGCGCAATGTATCACCGCGTCGGGACGTTCTCTGCGCATTACGTTTTTTACGGCAATAGGATCGGTAATATCCATCTCCCGCCTGCCCGCGCCTATAACATCGATATTTCTGCGCTCCAACTCTTTTACGAGATCAAAACCAAGCTGACCGTCTGCGCCGGTAACTAATACTTTCATACTTTTCTCCTGATAGCGTTTGACGATCCTATAGTTTTTTGCCGTACATTTTGTCATAATATTCGGCGTATTCTCCGGAAATAATATTTTCCCACCAATCTCTGTTGTTCAAGTACCACTCGACGGTTTTTTCTATGCCGCTCTCAAAATTCGTTTCCGGCAGCCAACCGAGTTCCGAGCTGATCTTTGTCGGATCGATGGCATATCTCATATCGTGTCCTTTTCTGTCGGTAACGTATGTGATCAAACTTTCGGGCTTTCCGAGCAATCTGCATACGGTCTTTACTATATCGATATTTTTTCTTTCGTTATGTCCGCCGATATTATAGACCTCGCCTACTCTTCCCTTATGCAAAATCAAATCTATTGCCTTGCAATGATCTTCGACGTAGAGCCAATCGCGGACGTTTTCGCCCTTGCCGTATACGGGCAACGGTTTATCCGCAAGCGCGTTTACGATCATAAGCGGAATAAGTTTTTCCGGAAAATGATACGGACCGTAATTATTCGAACAACGGCTGATAGTGACCGGCAAATTATAAGTTCTGAAATATGCCAGCGCCAACAGATCTGCCGCCGCTTTACTCGAGGAATAGGGACTGCTTGTATGCAACGGCGTTTCTTCCGTAAACAGAAGATCGGGTCTGTCGATCGGCAGATCTCCGTAAACCTCGTCGGTGGACACCTGATGAAATCTTTTTATGCCGAAGCGCAGACACGCGTCCATCAAAGTCGCCGTGCCGATTATATTCGTCTGTAGAAAAATAGACGGATCCAATATACTGCGATCCACGTGACTTTCCGCGGCAAAATTGACTACCGTATCTGGTCTTTCTTCTTCAAACAATTTATAAACGCCCTCTCTGTCGCATATATCCATACGGACAAATCTGAAATTTTTATTGTCCAAAGCTTTTTTCAAAGTAGATAAATTTCCTGCATAGGTCAATTTGTCGAGACATACTACGCGATATTCGGGATATTTACCGAGAATATGATAAATAAAATTACTTCCGATAAATCCGGCGCCGCCGGTAACAAGAATATTCATTGATTTTCTCCTTCTCAATCGTATAAATATTTTCCGTCAAGTACGGCTTTTAAATAAGCGCCGTATTGGTTTTGCATAGGCTTACATAATCTCAAAACCTGCTCCCTGTCAATCCAACCGTTTTGGAAAGCGATCTCCTCTATGCACGCTATTTTTCTATGCTGATGCGTCTCAATAGACTTTATGAAATTCGTCGCGTCGACCAAACTCTCGTGAGTGCCTGTATCCAACCAAGTATATCCCTGCCCCAAGATCTCTACCGTGAGTTCGTTCCTCTCGAGATAAATTTTGTTGAGATCCGTTATTTCATATTCTCCGCGCTTAGAAGGCTTGAGAGATTTTGCATATTCTACAACTTTATTGTTATAGAAATAAAGACCCGTTACGCAATAATTGCTTTTGGGATTGGGAGACTTTTCTTCGAGCGATACGGCTTTGCCGTTTTTGTCGAACTCTACTACTCCGAAACGTTCGGGGTCGTCGACGTAATATCCGAATATCGTAGCGCCTCCGCCGTTTTGAGCGTGATCGACTGCGGCGATAAGTTTTTGCTTAAGTCCGTGTCCGGCAAAGATATTGTCGCCCAGCACCATCGCAACGTTATCCTTGCCTATAAATTTTTCTCCTATTATAAACGCCTGCGCAAGTCCGTCCGGCGAAGGCTGTACCGCGTATTCAAGTCTCAAACCTATCGCGCTTCCGTCGCCGAACAACGCTTGAAATCTCGGAGTATCTTCAGGCGTGGAAATTATAAGTATTTCCCTTATGCCCGCCGTCATAAGTACGGACAAAGGATAATATATCATCGGCTTGTCATAAACGGGCAAGAGTTGTTTGCTCGTAACTTTCGTCAACGGATAAAGTCTTGTTCCGCTTCCGCCCGCAAGGATTATTCCTTTCATAAACTGTCACCTCTCTTTCTCTTAATTATGGTTTTTAGATTTGACGATAAAGATTTATAATTGATCAAACAATACACTATAAAAGCTCCCGTATAGATCAGGCATCCGACCCATCTGCTACACAGACACGCGCACAGAATAAACGTTACCGTCATCACGGCTTCGATAATAAACGAAGCGATTATTTTTACTTTTATTATTCTCAGAACGCAGATTTCGGACAAAATCGAATTGAGCATTATCACAAAGACAACTCCGCCCAATACTACGTAAATATTGTCAAATGCGTAAGCGCCCAGAACAAACGTAACTATACCTACCGCGATAGATATGAAGTTGACGACAAGCATCGTCTTTTCTTTGCGATAGACTTTGAGATAATTATTTGTAAGCAAACTTACTTTTGAAGAATATATAATTATCGGCAACAGTATACCGAGCCATATTAGACTGTCCGAATATTGCGGCAACCACATCTCCAATATCTTGCATCCTATAAAATATAAGATCATCGCAAAGAATAACAGCGGCGACAGCACTTCCCTTATCTTTTTATACATAATAGGAAGTTTTTCTTCGTCAATCCTTTTCAACGACGGAAACAGCACTACGCTGACTGCCGTAATAAAAGTCAAAAATACGTTTGAAGCCGAAAATGCAAAGGAGACTTGTCCGAACGTTATCTTATCCCAATGCCACTGTATTATCATCTTCGCGCTGCCGACCATCAACATAGCCGACCAGTTCGCCATCATCAAGACTATGCCGGAAGCTATATTTATCCCCAGTTCCTTAAACGCTTCTTTGGGCGCTATCGTACGTCCCAAATAAAGTCCCCGGTTGAAAAACAGTCCGACCGTTATTCCCACAGCGTCTCCGCAAAGATCGGCTACGCAGTACCAGACAAAATTGTCCACTTTCAACAACAACAGTACTACGACTATTATTCCGTAAGTCAGTCTTTGCGCAATTACCGATATCGCATATTTGCCTATACGGTTGGTGATCTGCAACATATACAGACTGTACGTTATCAAATTTTTCGTCACTATGCCTACTGCGACAAGCGCAAAAATCAAACGGTTGGATCCGCTGAATACCGAAAGAGATACCGCCGCCATAGATATCGTGGCAAGCGAAGTAAATATCAAAAGTATTGAAAACTGCGAACGTAATCTAGCCTTGTCGAGTTCTTCGTAATCGTATTTTGCATACCGCAATACAATGCCGTCCAGAAGTCCGAAATGCAACACTCCCACGTAGCCTACATAGAGAACGTACGTCTGCCAATCCGCATAAGAAATCTTACCTATGTATTTAGGGACTATCAAACTCAACAGAAAACTTACTGCCATCGATATTACTTGCGTACCTATGGAAACAATAACGTTCGTCGCAAATTTTTTGGTGGTAATGCGTTGCACCATTCTATACCGTCAACCTCTCTTTTCCTATCTTACCGTCTTCATATGATCGATCATACTCTCAAACGCTTTTTCCAATCCCGTCTTGGGCCGCCATCCCAACGCCTTGAGTTTTGAGCAATCGAGATTCATCTTTAATACGGGAGCATAACCCAAATGCGAAACGTCGCCGCACTCTTCGATCATTACTTTTACTTTTCCCTGTCCGAATCTGTCGGCTACGAGCTGCGCCATTTGATATATGCTGCAATACGTATCTTCATTCGCCGCATTATACGCTTCCCCTACTTTTCCCTTAGCCAAAACCGTCAATATCGCTTCCGCCGCGTCTTCGGTAAACAAATAATTGCGCTTTGTCTCGCCCTTGGTTTTTAGAATTATATCGCGCTTTTCCAAAATGCAACGCGCAAATTCCGCAAATACTCTCGTATCTTGATAACATACTCCCGGTCCGAAAGTCTGCGTCAATCTTACTACTTTGGCGGGAACCGCGTACTGCGCCGCATACGACGCGCATAAACACTCGCACAAACGCTTGCTTTCGGGATATCCCGATCGCGGAGACATTGTATTTAAATTCGACGCGTGCGTCTCGGCTATCTTTTCGTCGCCGTCGGGCGCTCCGTAAACTTCCATTGTAGAAAGATACACAAATCCTTTTACCTTATTGACGCGAGCAAATTCCAACAAATTCTCCGCGCCTTTCACCGAGCACTTGATCACCTCGGCAGGTTCATTGATAAAAGCGCGGCTGGAAGTGATACTCGCTCCGTGGATGATATAATCCGCGCCTACGTCGACGGCTTGCACCGTTGTTACGTCGCTCTCCAAATATTCGATCCCTTCGTCGGATATATCTGCAAAAATCGCCCGCGCCCTCTTTTCGTCTCTTACGAGAGCAATGATTTTCGCTCCGCATTGCAATAGTTTGCGCGTAAGCGCTTTGCCTATAAGTCCGGTCGCTCCGGTGATCAATATGCGCTTGTCTTTAAATACCGAGTAATCCATATCTTCATTCCTCGCGCTCGTCGTAGCCGTATATCTGAGCGTTTTCTTTGGCTTGCATAATAGCGCGCATAGTGTAATAATCGTCCGGCGTAGTTATCTTTATATTCTCATACGGTCCGTCGATCATATGCAACGTAAATCCGTACGATTTCATAAGCGTGCAGGAATCTATCGAATCGCGCAGACCCTCGCTCAACGCTTTTTCGTGTACGGATAAAATATCGTCGAGAAAAAAACTCTGCGGCGCCTTTGCCACTCTCGAATTTTTGCGCGAAGGCACCTGCTCTATCACGCCGTCGTCGTTCATTACTACTATAGTCTCTTTAACTATTCCCGCCGTGATAGCAGATCCGTGCTCTTTTACGCAATTAATATTTTCCGACAGAAGTCGTGAGCTTATCAACGGACGTACTCCGTCGTGTATAAGTACTATCGCATTCTCTTTTCCTACGATCTCGCGAGCGGCGCGAAGTCCCCCGTAAATAGATAGTTGTCCCGTCTCTCCGCCTTCGACAATCTTCTTGACTTTCTCTATCCTGAATTTATAAAGCAATTCCTTTAAATATGGTATCCATTCTTTTACGCATGCGATGACGACCGCGTCTATTTCGACGTTGTTCTCAAAGTGTTCCAACGTGTGTATAATGATCGGTTTGCCGTAAATCTCGAGGAACTGTTTGGGCTTTGTCTTGCTTTTCATTCGGCTTCCCACACCGCCTGCAAAAATAACGCCTATATTCTTCATTCTACGCGCCTCCCTTTTCTGTACTTTCCGTCATTTGTTTTACGCTGATTTTCTCTTTATAACGCGCCTCTTTTTTCCCGTATACGAAATAGTATACCAACGCTACCCAAACAATTTCATATATAAATCCCAAGTGGAATCTTCTGATAAACTGCTCAAGTATAGGGAAGAAAACTATCGGATAGATAAGCATACAGTACAATATCCAACTGTATCCGTACTTGTTGCTTTTCATCTTTAAGAAGAGTTTCTGGAAAAACATTCCTATTGCAAACGGGAAAATTATTACGCCGAAATATCCGAAATCCTCTACGTAAGGCTTCAACGCGGTATATATATTCGAACTGAATACGTATCCGTTGGGCGAGCTAAACTCTATAAACGCGTCAAATCTGTCAACTCCCGTATTGGGTATATATAAACCAAAGCGTCCAATGATCGAATTAATTGCGTTTATCAACGTAGAAAAGGTAGACTGCCCGTATAAAAGCGGTTCGTCAAAATTCTCTATCCACAGATTGAAATCATATATGCCCGATCCGCCGTAAATGCTGAGCGACTTGAGAATGCCCGAACTGTACTGTTTGCTCTTGCCCAAAAGGAAAAAGATAATTACAAGCATCAAAAACAACAGTATAACTTTGATAACGATGCTTTCGTTTACGTTTTTCTTCTTTGTATTCTCTCTGAAAAACAACACAAAAAGACAGATAAAATATATCGCGTATCTCAAGAATATATTTCTGTCCGAAGATACCATTACGGTAACTATGAAGACAAAAATCGGCAACGTCAATTTTATGATGCTGAAAGCTCTGCCTCTCGAGTATATTTCTTGAAATAGCCTGTAAGTATTGACGTAAGCAACGGCAACTGTGATCTCAAGCAACTGATTAAATACAAAACCGGGAGAATATCCTCCTACTACGCTCTCGTATATGCGTCTCAATCTTTCGCTGATAGATCCTGCGCCGCCTACGTCGGACAATAATTTCCAGCAATACAGTCCCGCGGCTATCACCGAAACAAATATAAAAAACAACTCGGGATAATTCTTCTTGGGCAGTTCTTTCTTCAAAGACACCCTTCCCTCAGCTGCGAAGGCAACGTTTTTTTGCGGCGCGAAACTCTTTATGACAAACGCGCCTACGCCGAAGGATATCAACGCGGTAGTAATATACAGTACGAACGTTCCGTTTATCCTGACAGACCAATTATTGTAATTCAACAGTACTATCGAATATGCGGTAAGTATCGCCAGACACAGCAAAAACCAAGGCGAGAGCAAGTCACGCTTTCCGGAAAAATATGCCGTTGCCAAAAGCACACACAAAATTACCAGCATAAATACTGTCATATAGATCTCCGTACTCCTCCCGTTGTTTTAAAAATATCCCAGCGTTACTTTCATCAAGAATCCGAAATAACTTTCTTTCGTATATGAACGAAGCAATTTGTTATTCTTCATTATTCTATGTTTCCCGCCGAGCGTATTTATATCCGCGCAAACTTTTATCAGAGGGAAATTTTTTGCCTGTTCGGGAAACTTTTCCAAAATTTCTTTCGCCAATGCGCTCCTTCCGTTGCGGAACTTCTTCTTGAAAACTTTTTTGGTTTTTTCCTTTATTTTTTTTGCAAGGCCGTCCTCGTATGCTCCGACGACGTTATTTTCGTGTTGACGGTACTTCATAAACGATCTTTCGTCATAGATGATTCCGCCGTTGATCGACGCCGTCATCGCCAGCCACACGTCGTGAATCCTGTTGCGCAAAAGTTCCTCGGACGGGCGGCTTTTTTTATCTGTGATCGCTTCATACAGGCTGCGCTTAAAAACCATTGTGCATCCCGCGAGCGTATTCTTCTCCAAAATCGCAATAGGGTCGAGATGTATTTGACTGTCTCTCCCATATCTCAATCCCAGAGAATTGCCGTATTTATCCACACACTCCTGATTTGAAGCATATAAAACTTTGTCGCTCTGCTCAAGCATCGCCACGGCTGCGGCAAGCTTATCTTCTTCCCATATATCATCCTGATCCGCAAACGAATAGTAATCGTGATCGCCTTCGACAGAATATAAAAGGTTCATAAAGCTGTTGCCAACGCCGACGTTTCCTTCGATAAACAACTTTACGTTGTCGTTGTCTTCCGCATAAGCGGACAGTATCTCCAGCGTGGAATCCTTTGAGCCGTCGTCTCTGATAAAAAGTTCCACATCCACTCCGGTTTGGTTGAGAATGCTGTCAATTTGTTCTTTGATAAATTTTTCGCCGTTGTACGCGCTCAACATAACCGCTACTTTACTCATTGACCGTCAGCCTCCTTGACGTACGCCTTGAAAGAGTGATGGGACACTCTCTTTTCTTCTGGCGGCAACTTCATATAATCCCCGTAAATACTCGAAAGATAAGTATCGTATTTTGCCACTGCATAAAACTCCTTATTTTCAAACGGTATTTTCATCAAATCGGTAAATACGCTCTTTTCCAAGATCTCTTTCTCGCGATACGCCCCGCCCACTGCCGCGGCAAATCCTACTTGATCAAAATCTATTTTCTTGTATTTTTTCTGAATCTTATCGAACAGTTTCCGTTTATTGACAAAGCGACTGAGTATAAACATTCCCAATCTAAAAGGTTCGTAATACCAAGCGTGGGTCTTTGATTTAAAATATCTCTTCCACTGAGCCGCAACGAGAAGCGCCCTATTGAACGACGTCGAATTGAATATCTTTTTTGCTTTTTTATAGGTATCCGCAAGTCCGTCTATAGGAAATATATCTATGAATACTCCTATTTTTTCTTCATAATCGCAAGTGTTTTCATCTATAAGTACGGTCGAGGTATCGTACACTTTTGCCGACAAGTCCACAAAAGACTTGTCCGTCTCCCATGATTTGATCTTGAACGGCACGTCGTCATGAGTCAGGCAATATTTTATAAACGCGTCATAATCGGGTCGCGGCATCATTATGTCTATATCGTCGTCCCAAGGTATGAACCCGCCGTGTCTCACAGCGCCCAACAGAGTTCCTCCGCCCAAAGAATACCTAAACCCCTTTTTTTCGCATATATCGTGAACTTCCGAAAGCAATCTTATTTCGACGTCTTTCAGTTGTTGCAAACTCAATTCTTCCATCAATCCTGCTTGTCCTTAGATTTAATTTTTTTTCTCAAAACGGTCTTGTATAAAATCTTTTTTACCCATTTCGGCATGATTATGAAGCAAAAACATCTAAAATTGCTCATTGCCTCGGTTAGACGGGAATGTTTGCCGTTTTGACGCAGATACTTTTGATCTTTCTTCCAATCCCTGTATATTCTCATATCGTGACGTCTGCCGACCATATCGTTGCCGACGCGCACTTTGACCAATATTTTCTGAATATTATAAAACTTTGCGCCGCTGACCCACATATGCGCATAGGCCGAATAGTCCTCGTTTACCGTATCTCTGCCGTAACCGCCTGCGTCTATTATCGCTTGCTTGCGCATCATAACCGTCACATTGTTCAACGGCATTCTCTTGCGGAACATTTTGACGATATCTTCGTGAAGTTCGGGTACTTCTCGGACAGTGCTTACGATTTCCGGATCGTCGTCAAACTCTGCGATCCATCCGCCGACAACGAAAATATCCGGATTTTCTTCCAGTATTCTATACTCTTGCTCGAATCTGTCGGACAAGCACAAATCGTCGGAATCCATACGCGCAAAAATATCGTTCTTGATATATTCCAGACCTTTAGCGGACGCTTTGCTCTGTCCCAAGTTTTCGGGTAAATAGACGATTTCCATAATTTCCGGAAACTTCTCTTTATATCCGGCTATCACGTCGTTCAACTCGTCGGGTATAGGCCCGTCTACGACCAAAACCATTTGATCGGGCGTCACCGTCTGATCGACTAATACGCTGTTTAACGAAGCGTCCAAAAACTGCGGTTTTTCGCCTCTATAAGTTGTCATCAGGACAGAAAATTCTTTGACCACGTCTCAATATACCTCCGTCAGCCATTCTTTATATTTGGGGAACTGTCCTCTGACGATCTGCAAATAAAGTTTGTGTATCGTATCGGTGACTGAATTCTCTATCGTCGGCAATTCATACTTGTCCACTGACAGTATAGGCGTGATCTCCATTGCCGAACCGCACAGGAACGCTTCGTCGCAGGTATACAGCTCAGTACGGTCGATGCTTCTTTCCTCAACTCGGATATTGAGATCGTCTCTCGCTATCTTTATTACGGTATCTCTCGTAATGCTTTCCAATACGCTGTCTGTCAAAAGCGGCGTGTAAAGCACCCCGTCTCTGACCATAAACAAACAAGATCCGGGACCTTCGGATACGGTGCCGTTTTCATTTATAAATATAGCGGTATCATAGCCGTTTCTCAAAGCCTCGAGCTGGGCCATTCTGCTGTTTATATAATTTGCTCCGCACTTTATTCTGGGCGAAAGACTGTTATCCGATATGCGACGCCAAGAACTTATACTGCATCTCAAACCTTTTTTGTTGTACTCCGCGTTTGTTTTTCTCTTAGGAACAGGCGAGATAAACATATTCACCGGACTGCTCGAACTCCAAGAGCCGAATCCGTCGATAAACAGCGTCTGTCTGACAGCGATATCCTCGCGGTATTTATTTGCAAGCACGGTATCCAAAAAAGCTTTTTTCAATTCTTCAAAAGTGAATTTGTCTTCCATGCACATAAGTTTTTGCGATCTCTTCAATCGCTTTATATGATCGTCCAAACGAAAAGCATACAACTGATTTTCGCTTTCGTTGTAATAACAGCGCACTCCTTCAAAGACGTTAAGTCCAAACTGCGCGGTAGGCGCAAGTACGTTTATCTTTGCGTCGTTTACGTCCACTATTTTTCCGTCAAACCATATAAATCTGCTTTCGGTTTTCACTTTATCCCTCCGTTATTTCCTGATTATTTTCGCCGTCTTTATTTTCGCCGTTCTCGGTCTCAGATTGCGGCTGATCTTCGATCGTATCGGCTCCGCCTTCGCCGTCGATATTGATTTCTTCCGTATCTTTTCCCGCGATATCCGCCGAATCTTCATCGGGAAGATGAGCAAGCCTTATTATTTCTTCTTCGGCAAGTTTTGCAGATTCCGCATCGGAAAGAGCGTCGTCTACTTTTTCTTCGCAGATATTCTTTTTTGCAAATACCTTACCCACCGTACCGAACAGAATTTTTATATCTATCCAAATTCCTTTTTTTCTGAAAAGATCTATGTATTCGTTATCGTAACCTACTTTTTCTTCCCAAGAATTTTCGTTTCTGCCTTTTATCTGCGCCAATCCCGTAATTCCCGCGCGCACTTCAAAGCGTTTTTTATACTTGCGATTGAGAGTATCGAAATCTCCAAGTTCGTATTCCACGCAAGGGCGGGGTCCTACTATCGACAGATCTCCTTTTATTACGTTGAACAGTTGAGGCAGTTCGTCGAGACTTGTACTTCTCAAAAATCTTCCTACTTTTGTGACTCTGGGATCGCCTGCGTAATTGAATATGCCCACGTCCTGTTTTTCGGCGTTGACTACCATCGAACGGAATTTATACATAGTAAAAACGCGCCCGTTTTTAGTTCTGCGTTTCTGCTTAAAAAGCACCGGGCCTTTGGAATCGCATTTTATTGCTATAGCCAATATTATCCAGACCGGCAAAAGCAAGATCACCAGCAGAAGGGACGATGTAAAATCAAATAATCTCTTAAAAAATCTGTTGATAGCAACCATTCTCAACTCCTTTCAAAACTGAACGTATGAAATAAGTCGTCAAAATTCTCGGCTCTCTTGACAATTTCCGCTTTTCCGTCCTCGATGTCCAACATCGGGAAGTTAGGCAATATAAACGGCGGCTTGAGCACTACGGAATAGGAACCGACGTTGCCGAATACAACTATATCTCCTACCGCCAATTCTCCGTTGTAACCGCGATATAAGTAATCGGATTCTATACAGGTAAAACCTCCGAAATCCAAACCTTCGTATCTTTTACGCTCTCCGCGTCCGACCGGCACTAAAGTAAGCGGCGGATTTTTCTTGTTGAGAGTAGGATTTATGTTATAGATACTTCCCAGCAAAGTCGCGATCGACTTGCCCCTTACGGTTTTGATCCCGCTCACGCGAGCGGCAAAACGCATACAGTCTCCGACAAGCGCGGAACCCGGTTCTATCAAGAGCGTAGGACGTTTGGTTTCATTCTCATAACGTTTTTTGAAAATAGGCGCTACTTCCGCCGCATATTCGGCGTAAGTAGGGATCTTAGTATCAAATTGCGCTTTGAGAGAATCGTCCATTTTACCGAACAAACCTCCGCCGAGATCTACGTAGTCGGGACACAGGCCGTGCTTATCCAAAAGCTCGATCATCTTCTCCGCTCTCGGTCTCCAAGTATGCAACGCGCGCGTGGCAAAATGACATTGCATTCCGTTCAAAGTCAGATTTTTCTTTTCGCGCACAAGAGCGAGCGCGTCGGCAAATTCCTTTGATTCGACATCGAATCCAAATCTGGAAACCACATTGTCTCCTATGTCGAAATTACAACGGATTCCCACCCTCAAATTGCTGTCGGGATAAGCCTCGGCAATACGTCTGATATTTTCCGTATCCGTAGCGTTATCCAAATTGACTACGCCGCCTCTTAAAAGCAGTTCTTCCACTTTTTTAGTATTTTTATACGGACCGTTCCAAATAATATTCTCGGGCGCGACGCCTACGCCGAGCGCGATCTCCATTTCCATATCCGATACGACTTCCGCAAAACCGCCGAGTTCATTGACGATCCGACACAGTTTCGGAGTATAATTGGTCTTATACGAATAAGCGATATTAAAGTCGGGATATATATCGGCAAACGCCTTTTTTAACTCCAGAAAATTCTTTTTAAATTGCAAAGAATCGAGTATATAAAACGCGTCGCCGTATTCGTTCATCAACTTGTCCAGCATATCGTTTATTTTTTTTACTGTCATACTTTCCACCACCTTCTGCACGCACGCTTTGACTTCTTCCGCATTTTTATCAAATTGGTTTTTATCGGCCTTGGCAGCTACTTTTTCCACTTCTCTCATCTCTTGAAGATTTTCTTTAAAGATTTTCTCTATCGAATCAATATCTTTCGTTATGCCGGTATCGCAAAAACTGCGAGACAGTATAACGCGCGACGAACCTAATCTGTAATGCTCGAATAAAATCTTTTCTGCAGGCAAACTTCCCTGTCCTATCTTTGCTATCCCGCCGAATCCGTAAGGAATACCCGCTCTATCGAGTTTTTTGCAGATCCTCTCTACCGTTCCGTTTGCAAGAAGCTCGAACATAAATGTCAGACCGTAACTTAAATGCAAGTCGTTTAGTCCGATATGAATCTCGTCGGGACGGTATTTTTCCAATACGGTATCCAGACATTGCTCGGCTTCTGCGGTTTCCAACAAAAGCACCGTTTTCGCTCTTTTGTTTACCGCTTTGAGAAAGGCTCCGACTTCCTCGACGCTCTTCCACATCGGCAACATTATTACGTCCGCGCCGCCGTCGATTACTTTTTCTATCTCTTCTTCGGAATTTTTATTCCATCCGTTGATCCTTACCAACAATTCTGAAGTCGTAAGAACGGATTTTATTTTTTTTACATCCTCGATAGCGTGATTAGATTTGACGGTATTCATACCGTGCTGCCTTTCTTCTTTCCCCAAAGTCTCGAGATCTACCCAAATGCGGTCAACTCCGTATTTTTCAGCAATCAAAGCTACTTCTCTATCGTTGGTTATATACATTAATTTCATAGCCATTTATCACAGATCTCCGTCGCAGAACCGTTTTGAGAGTTTAATTTCTGCACCGCGACAATTTTTTTACAGTATACCATACTGAAATATTAAAAGCAAGTACTTTATATTTAATAAATATATATAAGTATATCGGCTCGACGTTTAAGTCTATTTATATTCCCGTTAAAATTATTTATTTGCGCCCTTAATTATCATATTCATTATATATTTTTTCATAACTGTTCATTAATTTAATTGCGCGTCATTCACCGATTTTTTTTACAATTTTTTAAAAATAGGGGTTGTATTATATCACTTTTTGTGTTATCATATAAATATGAAGAATCTTATCGTAAAAATAAACAAAAACAAACCGCGGGCGCGCTTCATTCTGATGATAGTTTATCTGCTATTATTATGCTTTCCGCCTGTCGAGATCAGAATAAACGAAACTCCGATAATTCTTCCTTACGTCTACTCGGCTTCGATTATGTGGATCATTGTTCCTAGCTCTACTTTCAGCATGTTAGGCATAACGCACGATACGGCTTTAAGAAAAAATCTTTTATTAAATCTCCTAAATCAGTCAATCCTGCAAGCGTTGCTGATTGCAAGCATTGTCTTGGCTATAATAAGCGTATACAGTCTCACCAGAAAGAAAAATTTCAACTTTGTGTGGGCATTGCTGACAGCGTTTCTCAATTCTTTCTTAAACTCGCTGACAGCATTCATATCTATTGCTGTATCAGGTAACAAAATCAATTTATTTCATATATTGAATCCCATTTTTACGTGCTTATTTCTTATACTTTTGATCCTAGATATTCTATATCTAAGATCAGAACGCAAGTATATTACCTCTGAGGACATAAAGCAGGAAGACGAAACATCAATTAACAACGTTGAACAATAACCGTAGAATATACTGATATTACAGACCGCGTTATCTCAAAATTACGAAAGACTTTGCGCCTAATACAACGACGGCATATCAACTCAAAAAAATAATTTGAGCCGAAACATTTTTCAGACAATCTTACAAGGGGGTCGGCGCATCGCCGTATACGCTATATACAAAATATCTAATATGGATTATATACTACCCTATATGGTCCTGACCTGCGTAATGCTGATCTTAGACGTGATATATCTGCGAATGGAGCGCAAATATTTCCCCGAGACGGCGGAGGCGCGGCAGGCGGCAAAAAAAGCAAAACGCGAAGCCTCAAGACAGGCGACGGAAGAAATAGCCGCCGTTAACAGACAGAACAGGATCAGACAACTGGAAAACGAATTGAAAAGAATCAAAGCCACGGACGAAACTCCCGATCAAAAAGACGATAAAGAAGATCAAACGTTCTAAAAAAATACGAACTTCATTCGAAGTTCGTATTTTTATATTATATTCGCTAGCTAACGTTTTACCAAGATCCCTTATTCCATTTGTCGTGCCTTTTTTGACTTTTAAGGCTTTCGGCAAGCGATTCTTTCTCTACAAGTGCGATCGCATTCGATCCGTCGTATGCTACCGTGACGTCGCAATCTCCTTTCTGCATTCTCTCTCTGACGTAACTGCCGCCGACTTTGACGTGCTTTATCTCTCCCGACAAGGTCTTATAGACGCAATAAAACGAGTTTTCATTATCCGAAGAATACGTCTTGCTGTTGGTCTTGAGCTTACCCTTGACATATTTTGCCCCGCCTTTGCAGATCTTCTTATACTTGCCTACTGCTTTGAGCGGCGGAATTATAAAATACGTTCCCACTCCCGCAAAAATCGAGACGCCGATCGCCATAAATACCCATATCAGATACGACGTCTTGCCATAAGAGACTCCCGACTGCTTGGCTATTATAAAGTTTAAACTCAATACTGTTACCGCTATTATCGCCGCCACGGCATATGCGGATATCGGATATAGATAACTGCGCGTCTGCGCCGCTATCGGCACGAGATTTTTATGCGGAACTTCTTTTGCCTGCAGTCCGTCCGCAATATCTTCCGTATCGAGATTTTTATCTTCAGGCAGATCGAGCAAACTTTGATCGCCGACAAACGAATATTTTTTCAACAGATAGCATTTGTCCTTCGAGTATGCTACTATAAGTTCCTGCCCTTTATAAAAAAACTCCGCTTTGGTCCTGTATTTGCGATCGAAATTTACCGTATGACGTTTCATATCGTCGTCATAGTACATATACGTAAAAGCGCATCTCTCGTATATTTTTCTATCTTCGCTGTCATTGTTATTTCTGTATTCCATACGTTCGCAGACCACGTCGGATACTATCACAGCGTTTGTAACTCCCATTGAAAGAATCTCTTTTTTCAATTTTGACTTTCTGACAAAGTAAACTATAAAAAACGATAGCGATATCAGCCACAAAATACTCACTGCAGCGATTGCGATCTTGTAATTGTTTGCCAACCCGCCGTCGGAATTTTTTAAATTGACTATCGAAATTACGAAAAATACCGCCGCAATAAAACTAGTCACTATCAAAAAAAGTATCGGCCATCCCGTCAACTCGCCTTCGGTCGATATCGGCTTGGACGGATCGAGCTTAAATCTTTTCACGCTGTCGGAAGAGAATTCCGCCTGCGATTTATCTTGAATTTCCTTGACCATAAACGACTCGCCGCCGCCTTGCGAATCGTAGATCTCGAATCCGAATTTTTTCAATACGGACTCCGATCTCTCGGTCGACAGCGCGCTGAGCGTCTGCAACTCTTTTTTTAGGGCGTTGCGTTCCAGCGCGCGTAATAAAGCGGTCGACGTCTTTTTATAATCTTCGTCGGCGCTTACGTACAGCATTCCTATATTGCCCTCTTTGTCCATGCTCGCCAATCCGCAAACGACTTCGTCTTCCTTTGCGATAACGGTATAATGCCCGGCGAAAGCCCTAATGAGTTTGTCTGAATCGACGGGATCTATTGAAAGAATCTCTGCCGCCTTAAAAAACATCGTAGGCAAGTCGACGGAATTTTCCGCGCCCGTCAACAGCAATTTTGCTTCTTCGATATCTTCTTTATTTAATTTTAAGGTCTTCATATTATTATTTTATCAAAACCTTCGGTATGATGCAATCCAATTGAACAAATATTTTCAATACATACGCTCTGTATTTTTTCATTCCCCCGAGACTTTACGATCGAATAAAATTTGATTTGCATAAACAAAAGAAAGATGATATAATTCTTTTACGGAGAAAAAAATGGCAAGAGATTTTTCGGCAAAAGAAGCCAAAACGCTTATAAAAAAACATGAATCTTACCTCGTTTCTTTGACGCAAGCCAAGGGACTCGATCTGCTTTTCAGAGACAAAATAAAGCAAGCCGTAGACGTCTATGCGGAGAACGAAGTGTTGAATGTCCTGGCAAAAGTACCTGTGGAAGAACTGAACCGCGACAAAAAAGGCATCAGAGTCAAGTCGCTCGCCGACGACGGATACGTAGATCTTGCGACGTTACATCTCGCTACCGAAGAAGAAATATCCGACGTCAACGGAATAAGCGACGACACGGCATTTTCTATAAAAAAGACCGTGAACAGATTTGCCGACAGCGTGCGCCGCGAGATAAAGCTCAAACTCAGCATAGATAACCGAGACGAGTTTTCTACCGAGATCGTACGCGCCGTCTCTATCTTCAAAAACGGAAGAAAGTACGTCTCGAAGTGCAAATCGCTCCTCAAAGATCATTACGGCAAAGTCACGCTGTCGATACACGGACTGATGCCGGGAACGAAAAGCGTAGGATGGCTTTTCGTCTCCAAAAAAAATAAAGCCGCCGCTTTGACCGCATACAATGAATTGAATTCTTTGCTCAACGGAGAGTACGGCGCGCAAGCTAATGAGCTTATCGACGGAATAAACGCCGTCCTCAAGACGGATAAAGTCGACGCTTGGGAGGATTTTTCCAAACATACGGTAGAGTTTTATAATATACTTGAGGAGATAGCGCCCGAGTACCTAGGCGCCGACGACACCGTATACGGACTGCCCGAAGAACTCGCGCTGGATATACAGAAAGTCCCCGTAGATCTCAACGGATTGAAGTGCACGCTTCGCCGCTATCAGGAACTGGGATTGAAATACATACTGCACCAAGGAAGAGTGCTGCTCGGCGACGAAATGGGGCTGGGAAAAACTATTCAGGCGATCGCCGCCATGGTATCGCTGAGAAATTCCGGCGCGACGCATTTTCTTGTAATATGCCCTGCGAGCGTACTTGCCAACTGGCGCAGAGAGATAACAAAGCACAGCGATCTCGACGCGATAAAGATCCACGGCGCGGACAGAGCGTCGGCTCTGAAACAATGGATAGAACACGGCGGCGTGGGCGTGACAACGTACGAGACTACGGCGTTTTTCCAACTCGAAGAAGGATTTACGTTCGCTATGGCGGTTGTGGACGAAGCCCACTATATCAAAAATCCGCAAGCAATGCGCTCTCGCAACACAAAGAAACTTTGCAAGCTGGCGACAAACGTACTCTTTATGACGGGTACCGCTCTAGAAAACGACGTGGACGAAATGATAAGTCTTATTTCCGCGCTACAGCCCAAGATCGCCGCTCAGGTAGAAAGTATGAAATTGATGGCTTTCGCGCCGCAGTTCAGACAGACGGTCGCGCCGGTATATTATCGCAGAAAACGCGACGACGTGTTGAAAGAACTGCCCGATCTGATAGAAAATGAAGAATGGTGCGAAATGACGGCAGAGGAAGAACGCGTATACGAAAGCTGCGTCTTGGAAAAGAGATTTGCAGACGCGCGACGGGTATCGTGGAACGCGCCCGATCTTAAGAAGTCGTCCAAAGCCGCGCGCTTGCTGGAAATCGTAGAAGACGCGCAGGCTGACAACCGCAAGATAATAGTATTCTCTTTCTTCCTTGACACCGTGCGCGCGGTATGCCGTCTGCTCGGCGACAAGTGCGTAAATCCGATAAACGGATCGCTCGATCCCAACAGAAGACAGGAGATAATAGACGAATTCGACGCCGCTCCCGCAGGCAGCGTATTGCCCGCTCAGATACAGTCGGGCGGAACGGGACTCAATATCCAATCTGCAAGCGTAGTCGTAATATGCGAACCGCAATTCAAACCGTCTACCGAAAATCAGGCCATATCCCGCGCTTACAGAATGGGACAGTCTCGAAACGTGCTTGTATACAGACTTCTCTGCGAGGATACCGTAGACGAGAGCGTGACGGAACTTCTCAAACGTAAACAGTCCGTATTCGACGCTTTTGCCGACGAATCGGTAGCCGCCGCCGACACTATAGAGATCGACGAAAGCGCGTTCGGCGACGTTATGGAACGGGAATTGGAAAGGATCCGCGAAAAGCGCGGAGACGTCTCTCCCGTAATCGATAAAGAAATTTAAAAGTATCTCGTTTTGATACAAATAAAAAAGAGTTTGACTTCTATCAAACTCTTTTTTCTATTCATTGAAATTCGCTTTATTCCGTCTTGTCGGTCGGCTTGGTTTCTTCCGCCGTCTCCTTCGGCTCGCTGTCCGCGACGTCTTTATTTTCCGCAACCGTTTCTTTTTCGGGAACGATATTGATCTTTACGCTTTCGGTATTTTTATAGCTGTCCTTCTTCGCCTGTTTCTCGTCGATATAGGCGATGACTTCTTCGGCGGATCTGCCATCGAAAAGCATATTGACTTCCTCGGTATAAATCGTCTCTTTTTCAAACAGAACTTTTACCATATTATCCATTATAGTACGGTTGGTCTGGAGTATCTCCAAAGCCTTGGCGTAACTGTCGTCGAGTATCGTCTTGACTTCGTTGTCTATTACGCCGCCGAGCTGATCGCTGTAAGAATGCGTCGTGCCGTAGTCTCTGCCCAAGAATACCTCTTTGTCTCCGCCGAGATACATATTGCCGATAGCCTTCGACATTCCCCATTGCGTGACCATCTTCTTGGCGATATTGCTTGCTCTTTCGATATCGTTGGACGCGCCTGTGGAAATATCCTTTATCACTATCTCCTCCGCAGCTCTGCCGCCGAGCATCATTGTGATCATATCCAAGAGTTTGTTGCGCGTGATATGACTGTCGTCGTTCTCGGGACGGGTGAGCGTATAACCTGCCGCCATTCCTCTGGGGATGATGCTGACTTCCTGTACGTCGTCGCAGTTTTCCAACAGCTTGCCTATTATCGCGTGTCCCGACTCGTGATAAGCGGTGATCCTCTTGTCGCTGTCGGTAACTATCCTGCTCTTCTTCTGCGGACCTGCGATGACTTTGTTGATACCCTCGAGGATATCTTCCATCACTATTACCTTTCTGTTGGCTCTCGCCGCGAGTATAGCCGATTCGTTGAGAAGATTTTCAAGATCCGCGCCGCTGAAGCCGCTGGTCATTCTTGCAAGCACTTTGAAAGATACGTCGTCGGCGAGTTTTTTGTTTCTCGCGTGTACTCTCAAAATCTCTTCTCTGCCCTTGACGTCGGGGACGTTGACGTATATCTGACGGTCGAATCTGCCCGGTCTCAAAAGCGCGGGATCGAGTATATCCGCTCTGTTGGTCGCCGCCATTATTATTATGCCGTCGTTTTTCTCAAATCCGTCCATCTGCACGAGCAGCTGGTTGAGCGTCTGCTCTCTCTCGTCGTGACCGCCGCCGAGACCGGATCCTCTTTGACGTCCGACCGCGTCTATTTCGTCTATAAAAATTATGCAAGGCATATTTTTCTTCGCCTGATTGAAAAGGTCTCTTACTCTCGCCGCGCCGGTACCGACGAACATCTCCACGAAGTCGCTGCCGCTTATCGAGAAGAACGGCACGTTGGACTCGCCTGCGACTGCCTTTGCAAACAGCGTCTTACCGGTACCCGGAGGTCCGACCAACAGCACGCCCTTGGGTATTCTCGCGCCGAGCTGAAGGAACTTGTTGGGATCTTTGAGGAATTCGACTATCTCCTGCAACTCCTCCTTTTCCTCTTCCGCGCCCGCAACGTCGGTAAATCTCACGGTGACGTTGGTGTTGAGTCTCGCCTTGGTCTTGCCGAAATCCATAGCCTGACGGTTGGCGCCCGCGTTCTGTCTGAATATTATAAATACCACGACAGCGCAAAGTATGAGCGCGATTATCGGGAATATCAGCGAACTGATATTGACCCCCGAATTGGGGTCGTTGAATTCGTATCTGGGAACGGGATTCCCGTCCTGACGGCGCTCTTCGAGATACTCTTTGAAATTGGTACGGTAATCTATTTTTGCAAAATAAGTAGCCTTTTTAGTAGGATTCTTATAGAATGCCTTTACTTCGGCTTCGGTAGGCTCGCCCACTAAAGCGTAAACTTTATAAGATTCAACGTACAGCGCGGCAACGTTGCCGTTCTCTATCCTCTGGACGAGACCTTGCGCGTCTCCGTCTATATCGTTGCTATAAGATATTTCAGTAGGTTTGACATTGAAAAACACATAGTATACAAGCACTATCACGAGCACTATGCTCAGCGCCAGAACCAAATATCTTCCAATCATTGCTTTTTTATTCACTTTTTCCTCCAAACTGGCGGATTATTCACCGATATTATCCATTATATTGATAAATAGCCGTAATTATTATAACTTATTACAAAAGAAATAGTCAATAATCCTTGACGTAACTTTTGTAAAGATTTGGTTAATCGGAAGTAAAAGCTCGAATTTAAGCGAGCGAGAGCATATATCCGTTGGCGAAATCCACGACTTTTTCCACCAATTTGTCTATAAATACGCTGTCCCGCGTCTTGAGTTCCGTCATTCTGTCGGCGTCTGCGTCGCCCACTACGGCGAGTATACCCACGTCTCCGACGCGCTCTTTGCTCTTGTCAAATGCGCCGCCCGGTTTGATGCCGTTTTTGGTGACCTTTATCGTGCCTATGTCGTCGGTCTTTCCCAAAGCCGAATCAATGACGACCAACAGATCGTCCGCGTGCTTCGCCTTTATCATGCGCACGTAATCGTCTACGTTGATAGCCGTAACCTGACGCTGCGAATTGCCGTAAACAAACGCCTCGATGTTGTTTTCTCTCAGCCTGTCGCCCACCTTCGGACCTACGCTGTCGCCTATGATCTTAGTTGTTCCCACACATAAAAATACCAAGTTTTTCATAATGATAATTTTGGACAGCGACGCGCTATTTATACTGCTTAGACGAAAAAAATCCGTCAAGTAGTCAATAATCGATATTGCTGATATTTTTTATGTAAAAACCGCAGAAATATTGCAAATCGCAGGTTATAATAAATTTGACATTTTTCGCGCGCGGCAATATAATGGAATCAGAAAACAAGCGAGGTGACCGATGTCATACATCACTATTGGGGCGATAATCATATTGGGAATATGCTTTACGGTAGGTCTGTTCAGGGGCTTTGTACGAGCTTTGTTCAAACTTCTGTCCGTAGCGGGCACGTGCATACTCACCGTGACTCTTACCCCGTATTTGGCGAAACAACTCAACTCTACCGCATTTGCTCAGGGCCGAAATATATCGGCGGGAGTACTGTCGGGATTGAGCGCGATTATAATAGTGATAGCGTGCGCGCTGGTATTCGGCATAATATCCTTCATCGTCAACAAGCGAGTCTCCCAGTCTCCCGTCAACGGAGTCAACAGATTTTTGGGCGCGCTTTTCTACAGCGCGATAGGTATGGCGGTATTGATACTCATCGGATACGTGATAAAGATCTTCGGAGATTCGCAGTTTATGCAGCCGGTGATAGCCGAATCGCAAAAAGACGCGTTTGCCAACTGGCTGGTGACGAATAATATTTTCAACAAGATAATGGACGCCGTGGCAAAAGAAGGAAGCGTGTTCCGCGATTTCCTAAACGGATTTAAAGAGATATCTTCGGGCGACGTTGCCCGAATGGCCGCGACGGCAGGCAGGATCTGATCCCTGCCTTTTTTATACCGCCGATCTTATCAGACGTCCCGCGCAGTATAAAAAATCAAAGATCACTCCCCCCGCTCCGCTGAGTAAAAAAGAATAGTAATCCGCGCCGAAAAGCGTTGCGTTCAAAGCGCACGACGCACCCCCGAAAAGCACGTTTAAAGCAACGTATCCCGCATGCTTTTTGCGGTATCCGAGTATATATCTGGCAATCACTCCCAACGCAGCTCCCGCCAAAAAAATAAAAAACAGTTCATAAAGCTTCATACCATAAATATATACTTATCCCGTTTGAAAAATTACCGTCGCGTTTTGTCATATCCCGATAGCGTCTTGCGAAAATAAAATCATATTCCGTCAAATCGGTAATAATTATGTAATATGCGCGGATTATAGCCTGCTCCCCTTGCTTAATCCGCCGTCGATATGGTATAATTTAAACGTGACGGCTTCGCAGAACAAGGCGCAACGCCTTAAACGCTACAACATCAAAATTTATGTCGTGAAAACGACGGAATTCAAGCGGAAAACTTGGGACGGAAACTATTATCCCGATTTGTCGTCAAACGGAGAATTGCATGGCAAAATCACTCGAGACTTGGAGCAAGCTGGATAACTCGGCAAAGATATATCCTATGCTCGTAAGCAAAAAAAATCAGAATATATTCCGACTGAGCGTCAATCTCAAAGAGAGTGTCGATCCCGAGATATTACACAACGCTTTGGCGATCACAATAGGCAGATTCCCCGGGTTTCAGGTCAGACTGATGAAGGGCGCGTTTTGGTACTATTTCGATCAAAACACCGCAAAGACAAAAGTATTTCCGCTCGATCCTCTATCTTTCAAAAAGATCACGGATAAGAATTGCAACGGATACTGTTTCCGAGTAAGTTATTTTGAAAATACGATCGCATGCGACTATTTCCACGCTATCTGCGACGCGACGGGCGCGGCGGAATTTCTCAAAAGTCTCGTGTACACGTATCTCAATCTGACGGGAAAAGAGATCTTTTCCGATCGAAAAATACTCACGGTCGGCTCTCCGGTCTCCCCCGAGGAACTGGAAGATTCGTTTTTGGCAAACTATACGAAAGTGCCGCTCAAAAAACTCAAAGTAAAAGAGCTTCAAGGAAAAAAAGCATACCATATAGACGGCATACTTTTCAACAATTCGGGCAACGGCATAATCCATATGTACGCCGACGTCAGGCAAATACTGGATATATGTCACAAACGCAACTGCACGATAACCGAATATCTGGGAGCGGTATTTATCCTGTCGATCTACGAAAGTCAGATCAAGGACAAAAAGGAAGACGCAAACGATATTCAACTCTTCGTGCCTATAAATCTGCGCAAGATATTTCCGTCCAAGACGTTGCGCAACTTTTCGCTATTTTCGCGCGTCGGCGCAAATCCCTATCAAGATATGACCTTGGACAGACTTATCGAGATAATGCACGAAAACCTAAAACGCGACACCGATAAAGCGTATCTCAAAGACAAGATATCCACGACGGTATGGGCGGAGAAATTTTTCTTGATAAGATTCGTGCCGCTCTTTCTCAAGAGATTCTTTTTCAACTTCTCGAATATGTTTTGGGGAAAGACGAAAAAGACCGCTACGCTGTCCAACTTCGGCGTAATGGATATCCCAGACAGTATGAAGGAATACGTAGACAGCGCGAGTTTTTCTATATCTTCCAATACTACCACGCCGCTGTCGCTGTCTGTCATATCGTGCAACGGCAAGCTGTGCATCACGTTCACGAGACGCATAACGGATACCGACATAGCCAAGACTTTTGCCAGACATCTTGCCGAAGACGGAGCGGAACTGTCGGTCACTTCGAATTTCTGGGAGGTGGACAATGCGCTGTAAATACTGCAATATAGAGGTGGGCTGCGAGAGCAAGATCTGCCCTCTCTGTCATGAAAAACTGCAAATAGACGAAAGTGTGGATCTGCCTATGGCGTATCCGCCCAAAAAACGCGAAAAAGTACCTGTAAAGAAGAAACTGCTGTCGCCGGGAAGCCTGTATACCAGTATCGCTCTGACAGTCTTCACGCTTTGTCTCGCGATAAATCTGAGACTTACTCCGACTATATACTGGTTTGCCATCGTCGGCGCGGTGCTCATCTACGGACTTATACTCACCAAACACACTATCCTATCCAACAACAGTATCGGCATAAAGATATTCTGGCAGGCGGTCGCGATATTCGCCATACTGCTCGCATTGAACTATCTTCTGAAACATCAAATATCCAATTATATAAAAAATTGGGTGTGGGATCTCGGACTGCCCGTGATACTGATAGTATCTACGCTTGTGATAGGCATCTACACCGCTATCGCTTTCCACAAATGGCACAGCGTGATAATCGACGCGCTTACTGTGTCGGCACTGGGATTTCTGCCTGTGATATTATACGGATGCGGAGTGGTACACAACCCCGTAATGTCGATAATTTCCGCGTGTCTTTCCTCGGCGGGAATAATCTTCTGTTCGATACTGGGCAGAAAAACACTTATATCGGAATTCAAAAAGAAATTCCACGTCTGATAAACGGTCGGCGCAAAATATCGCCGCTCTAGAATACGCATAAACGACATAAAATCCTTGCAAATATCCATAAAATATACTATAATTATTTTGGTTTTGCGCAAGGCGGCAAATACAGTCACTATACAAGGAGAAAATTATGTATCTGATAGGAATAGACGTAGGCGGTATGAGCATAAAAGGCGGAATAGTTTCGTCGGAAGGTCAAATAATATATAAGACGACGGTTCCCACCGCCGAAAAGTATACCGCTGACTACAGCATAAGCGAAGATATACGCAAAGTGATAGACGCGCTTCTGGACGGAGCGAAGATATCGGTAAAAGAGATAAAAGGCGTTGGCATAGGTCAGCCGGGCTCGATAGATTCTAAAAGAGGCGTTATCAGATACAGCAACAATATCGCGCTCGAAAACGTGCCGGTAGTAGACGAACTCAAAAAATACTACGACCTGCCGATATTTATCAACAACGACGCAAACTGCGCTGCGCTCGGAGAATACGTATTCGGCGCGGGCAAAGGCTTCAACGACATAGTATTTGTGACCTTGGGCACGGGCGTAGGCACCGGATTTATCATAGACGGCAAACTCTTTGAAGGAAGAGAATGCGCGGGCACCGAAGGCGGACATATGCAGATAGACATATCCGACTCCGCTCAGGCATGTTCTTGCGGAAGAAAAGGCTGTTGGGAGGCCTATGCTTCGGCTACAGCCCTTATGCGTCAGACCAAAGCCGCTATGAATAAATACCCCGACTCTCTTATGCATAAACTTGCCGAAGAAGAAGGCAAAGTCTCGGGTAAGACCGCTTTTGAAGCGGCTAAGAAAGGAGACGCGGCAGGTCAAAAAGTCGTCGATACGTATATAAGTTACATAACGAGCGGACTGATAAATCTCACCAATATATTCTGCCCCGACGCAATTCTGATCGGCGGAGGTATAAGCAACGAGAAAGAGTATTTGACCGATCCTATACAGAAAGCTATCAACGAAGAGAGATTCGGAGCGGCTTTCAATCCTTATGTGGAAATCAAGACGGCAAGTCTCAAAAACGACGCCGGCATACTCGGCGCGGCGGCTCTAGCTCTTTGATCGGAGGTAATAATGAAAGACAAATATAAATTGCTCAACGCTTACGGAGACGAACTCAATCAAGGACTTGTTCCCGCCACGGAAGAAGAGACCAAGATGTGCGAGGAAAAGGAAAAAAGTATAGGCGCTCTGCCTGTAGGCTACGTAAAAGTAGACAGCGGAAGACCGGGAATCAAATCTACGGCGAAATATTATAAACTCGTCAAACTCGATACCGAACAGCAAGAACAAAAACTTAAGGCGGAAAATCTTCGCAGAATCCGCAATATCGACAGACATACCCGCGTACAGGTAATATTGCAAAGCATCTCGCTTGGATTTGTCGTATTGACTTCTATATTTGTGTTTGCGGCGCTCTTCCTATTGGACAAATAATATTTACCTTCTATAAATAAAATAAAAACGGCATCGCTCGATGCCGTTTATTTATTTCCCCGCTTTAAATTACAGACCTTGGAGTCTGGCTTTGATCTCCGGTCCGCCGTAAGTCTGCGCCATATCCAAAAGCCCGTCTTCGACGGTTTGGATCTCTCGCGACATACACATTATCTTAGCCAAAAAAACTTCTGCCTTCTGAAGATACTCCACTTCCTTCTCGATATTGAAATTGCGATTGTTGTTTCTCAAAATAAATAAGAATACGCACAATCCTAAATTAAAGATCGAAATCGTCACCGCAAACGCAAAAAAGATATGAAGTACTATAACGACCGAATTTGCCTTTTCGACGCCGAAAAGTTTGACGGAACAGAACAGCGAGCCCGCTATAGACAACACGAATAAAAATCCGATCAAAGCGTACGCAACCAAATATCCCACGTCCTTTTTGATAAGTTTTCTGATCTTTGCCGCTTCCGCGCAGTCGCTGTCGATCTTCTTGCGAATAAGCTCTATATTCTTTTTTTCCGTCGCCAAAACCTCTTTCAATTCAGTCAGTTTTTCGTCGTTCATACTGTCGCAAAAATCCGATATTATCGCTTCTTGATCGATTGAGGCAACTTTTTTCTCAGTTTCTTCAATTTTATTATTTTTCATACTACACCTATTATATTGATTTTTTATGCTGTATGGCTTGTTATAGGTCAAAAGACCTGATATAATTAAATTATGCCGTACGTAGAAGCCTTAAAAGAAATAATGAAAATACACGATCTCAGTCAAAAAGAGTTGGCCGATATACTGGGCGTCAACCAAACTACCGTCAGTCAGTGGCTACTGGGAAGAAAAAAACCCGGTTACGACAGTATTATGGCTATTTACAAAAATTTTGACGTCGAACCGAATTTTCTCTTCGGCATCGATTACTGATTTATATCGTTTGTCGCCCGTTCATCCTCAAATAACCTGCGCAAATCATAAATAATTTATCAAAGTATATTTATAATATACTATTGTTTTTTAAAATTGTCAACTGTTCTTTATATAATAGTATTGTAATAATAGACTAAAGAGGACAGTTATGTTAGAAGAAAATATCAAAATGCTGAGAAAATCTTTCTCGTTAAGTCAAGTAGAACTCGCGCATGTACTGGGCGTAAGCAAACAATGCGTTTCCAACTGGGAGAACGGGTACATCCAACCTTCTCTGGATATGTTTATCAAAATAGCCCAATACTTTAACGTCTCTACAGATTATTTGCTAGGACTTAGCAAAAGCAATCCCATATCTACGGACGGATTGAGCGAAAAGGAGATCGCTCATATAAAACTGATCGTTCAGGATATGCTGGCAAATAAAAAATAAACCGATCAAGCCGCAAAACTTAGTTAAATTCAGGGTCTTCCCGTCTTTGGGAAGACCCTTTGTCTTTAATTATTCTTCCGTTGCGTTATCGGACTGCTCCGCCGCGCTTTCGCTCGTTTGTGGCTCCGCCGCCGCTCCGTCTTGGTTGTTTTCCTCAGTCGGTTCTGCTTCTTCTTCCTGATGAGGTACGATCGTAAATGCTACGACTTTCGCCTTGTCGTCTTTCATCTTCATTACTTTGACGCCCTGCGTATTTCTGCCTATCTTAGATATCTCGTCCGCCTTGACTCTGATGATAATTCCATTGTCCGCGATTATCATTACGTCGTCGGTCTCGGGATTGACGAGTTTGAGATTAACGACGTTGCCCGTCTTATCGTTGAGCACGCCCACTTTGATACCGCTGCCGGCTCTGCCCTGTACGCGATACTCTTCGAGATCCGTACGCTTGCCGTAACCGTTTTCGGTGATCGTCAGCACTTCGCAACCGTCCTTGACTATTGTCATATCGACGACGACTTCGCCCTTGTCGAGACGGATGGACTTGACGCCCATACTTGTTCTTCCCGTCGCTCTGACGTCTTCTTCGGCAAATCTGATACACTTGCCGCCGCTCGAGGCCATTATTATCTGCTCGTCGCCGCGAGTGAGCTGTACGCTTATCAATTCGTCGTCTTCGCTTGCAAAGTTGATCGCCTTCTTGCCGTTGCTGTTGATACGCACGAATTCGTCGAGCGTAGTCTTCTTAATAAGACCTTGTTTCGTCGCCATCATCAGATAGCCTTCGCTCTCCTTCGGCACGGGCACGTATGCGTTGATGACCTCTCCCGGCTCAAGATTGAGAAGATTGACGATAGCTCTTCCTTTTGCTCCCTTGCTCGCCTCGGGTATCTGATAGCCCTTGGTGCGATATACCTTGCCCTTATTGGAGAAGAAAAGAATATTGTCGTGCGTGGACGTGGTGATGACGTTCTCGACAAAATCCTCTTCCTTCGTCTTGTGAGCGGATACGCCTACGCCGCCGCGGCGCTGCGCCTTGTACTCGTCGACGGGCATACGTTTGATATAACCGTTGTGAGTAATGGACAGTATTACATCCTCTACTTCTATAAGATCTTCTATGTCGATATCCGAATAGTCGTAGGTTATTTCCGAACGTCTCGGTTCGTTATACTTATCCTTTATCTCCAGAAGTTCCGTCTTGATTATCTCTACGACCCTGTTCGGATTGGCGAGTATGTCTCTCAAGTCTGCGATAAGTTTTTCAAGTTCCGCCAACTCTTCCTGTATCTTTTCTACTTCGAGAGCGGTAAGTCTCTGCAATCTCATCTCGAGGATCGCGATCGCCTGCTTTTCGCTGAGTTCAAATCTTGCGGTAAGATTTTCTATCGCCGACTGTCTGTCTTTGGATTTCTTTATCGTATCTATTACTTCGTCTATGTTGGTCAAAGCCTTGACGAGTCCAAGCAAAATATGTTCTCTCTCGAGCGCCTTGTCGAGATCGAACTGCGTTCTTCTCGTAATGACGGATTTTTGATGCTTGACGTACTCTTGCAATATCTCCTTGAGATTGAGTACCTTGGGAGTTCCGTCTACGAGCGCAAGCATTATCATAGAATGCGATATCTGCAGTTGGGTGTGCTTATAGAGCATATTGAGCACTACCTGCGGATTGGCGTCCTTCTTGACGTCGATTACAATACGCATACCTTCCTTGTCGGAAAGCTCGTGTATATCCGAAATGCCCTCTATTCTCTTCTGCTTCACAAGATCCGCCATATTCTCTATCAGCTTGGCTTTGTTGACCTGATAAGGTATCTCGGATATCGTGATCTTGGATTTTCCGTTGTTGTTTTCCTCTATTTCAGCCCTAGCGCGGATGATACAGTTACCGCGTCCCGTGCGATACGCTTTCTTTATTCCGCCGCCGCCCATGATATACGCTCCCGTCGGATAGTCCGGAGCGGGGATCAAATCCATAAGCTGTTCTATATCTATATCGGGGTCGTCGAGCAATGCGATTGTGCCGTCGATAACTTCGCCGAGATTGTGCGGGGGAATAGACGTCGCCATACCTACGGCGATACCGTCGGATCCGTTGACGAGCAAATTGGGATATCTGGACGGCAATACGACAGGCTGTTCTCTCGTATCGTCGAAGTTGGGATAAAAATCTACCGTCTTCTTGTCAATTCCTCTTATCATCTCGTCGGCTATCTTGCTGAGTCTCGCCTCAGTATAACGGTAAGCCGCCGCCGGGTCGCCGTCGACGGAACCGAAGTTACCGTGTCCGTCTACAAGCGTGCATCTTATAGAGAAATCCTGCGCAAGTCTTACAAGCGCGTCGTATACAGACAAGTCTCCGTGCGGATGGTATTTACCCAGCACGTCTCCGACTATAAGCGCGCACTTTCTGTACGGCTTGTCGGATGTCAGACCTAGCTCGTTCATAGCGTAAAGTATTCTTCTGTGAACGGGCTTGAGACCGTCTCTTACGTCGGGGATCGCTCTCGATACGTTGACCGCCATAGCGTAGGCAATAAACGACGTCTTCATCTCTTTGACCGCGTCTACCTCGACTACGTTGGTCTTGTCAAGCATCTCGAATATATCTTTCTTATCTTCCATTATTCGTCCCTCCTATCACACGTCAAGATCTTTGACGAGGTTGGCGTTTTCTTCGATAAACGTGCGTCGTTTCTCAGGTTCGTCGCCCATAAGCACCGTAAATATCTCGTCTGCTTCTTCCGCGTCTTTGAGATTTACTCTCAAAAGCGTACGTCTCTCAGGATCCATAGTCGTTTCCCAAAGCTGTTCCGCATCCATCTCTCCGAGACCTTTATAACGCTGTATTTCCGCTTTTCTGCCTATGCTTACCAAAAACTCTTCAAGCGACGGATCGTCATAGAAATAGTTTTCTTTCTTGCTGCCTTTCTGAACTACTTTATAGAGCGGCGGCTGAGCGATATAGACGTGTCCCTGCTCTACTATCGGCTTCATAAAGCGGTAGAAGAACGTCAGCAAAAGTATTCTGATGTGGCTGCCGTCTACGTCGGCATCGGTCATACATATTATTCTGTCGTACTTGAGTTTGTTGACGTCGCAGTCTTCGTTGATGCCGCAGCCGAACGTCGTAATCATATTCTTTATCTCTTCGCTCTCGAGTACTCTGTTGAGCCTTGCTTTCTCCACGTTAAGTATCTTGCCTCTGAGCGGCAATATCGCCTGAAAACGTCTGTCTCTGCCTTGCTTTGCGGTACCGCCCGCGCTATCGCCCTCTACGAGATATATCTCGCACTTTCTCGGATCTTTGTCCGAACAGTCCGCGAGTTTTCCCGGAAGAGTGGTAGATTCGAGCACTGATTTTCTTCTCGTGAGATCTCTTGCGTTTCTAGCCGCGTCTCTTGCCTTTTTAGCGTTGACGGCTTTGAGTATAAGCTCTTTTGCCTCGCGTGGGTTTTCTTCCAAAAATTCGCCGAATTTCTCGCTGAAAACCTTTGATACGACTCCGCGCATAAAGCTGTTGCCGAGTTTTGTTTTCGTCTGTCCTTCGAATTGAGGATCTATGAGTTTTACGCTCACTATGGCGACAAGACCTTCTCTGCAATCGTCGCCGGAAAGTTTTTCGTCGTTTTTAAGTATCTTGAGAGAAGTGCCGTAATCGTTGAACAACTTGGTCAATACCGATTTAAATCCGTCGAGATGAGTACCGCCCTCGTGGGTATTGATATTGTTGGCGTAACTGTATATATTCTCGCTGTAGCTGTCGTTGTATTGCATAGCGATCTCCACCTGATAGTCGTCGGTCGCGGAATAGATATACAGCGGTTTTTCAAGCACGCCCTTGTCTTTATTGAGCACGTCCACGTATTCCACTATACCGCCTTCGTAGTGGAATTCTATCTCGTTTTCTTTCAAAGGTCTGCTGTCTTTGAGGACGATCCTCAAGCCTTTGTTGAGATAAGCCAATTCCTGTATGCGGTGTTTTAAGGTATCGAAATCGAAATCTGTGGTCTCGAATATATCGGGATCGGGATAGAAAGTGATCTTCGTACCTCTTCTGGTAGTTGCTCCCACCACTGCCAAAGGTCTCTGCGCAACGCCGCGGTTGAAAGACATCTTGAAGAGTTTGCCGTTTTGCGCGACTTCTACGTCAAGCCATTCGGAAAGCGCGTTTACGCACGAAACGCCTACGCCGTGCAGACCGCCGGAAAACTTATATCCGCCTCCGCCGAACTTGCCGCCCGCGTGCAATTTGGTCAATACGACTTCTACAGCCGATTTACCTTCTTTTTCTATTATGCCTGTTGGGATACCTCTTCCGTTATCGGTCACGCTGACAGAACCGTCCTGCATTATCTCTACGACGACTTTGTCGCAGTATCCCGCCATAGCTTCGTCAATAGAGTTATCTACAACTTCGTATACCAAATGGTGCAGACCTCTCTCGTCTGTCGAACCGATATACATTCCGGGACGCTTTCTGACAGGTTCCAGTCCTTCGAGGACTTGAATATTTTCCTGAGTATAACCGTTGTGTCCGTTTTCGCCCATATTTACCTCCGTTTGTTTTACTTGTCTCTCACACGCACACACGTGCGTACGTGCGCATACGCAAGATTATAATATTATAATAAAATAATTATATCATATTAATATACTGCAATACAAGCATTTTGAGAAAATCTATTAAATTAAAAGACGGTCGTCACCGATCGCCTTTTACTATACCGTAAAAACACATATCCTTTATTCCCGTATTATTGATAAAGTATTCTCGCAGCGTCCCTTCGTATTTCATTCCGCATTTCGTCATAACTTTGCCGGAATTGACGTTTTCTTTATCGTGCATAGACTCTATCCTGTTTGCGCCCACCTCGTCAAAAAAGAAATCCATCAACGCGGAAAGCGCTTCCGAAGTTATCCCCTTCCGCCAATATTTTTTTCCTATACAATATCCAATATGTACCTTTTGAGATCTCTCGTCAATATCTACAACGCCTATAGATCCGATAGGCTCGTCGGTTTCTTTCAAAACTATCGCCCAATCGTAATAATTTTTTCTAATATAAGCGCGTTTTAACAAACAAATTCTTCTTCTGCTGTCTTTGACGTTTTTATGAGGCTGCCAACTGAGATATTTTGTCACTTCGCTGTCATTTGCCCAATTGTAAAACATAAACTTCGCGTCTTTGAGACAAAACCGCCTTAATATCAGTCTTTCCGTCTCTATGGTGACAGTGCCTTTATGATTCATTATCTACTCCTTTTTCTCTATAAACACGGTATTTCTGGGCAGATCCATATCAAAATCCGTACAAGTTATTATCGTCTGCAATCCGCTTGAGAGTTCCATAAGTTTTTGACGTCTGTATAAGTCCAATTCACTGAGTACGTCGTCGAGAAGCAATACCGGCTTTTCTCCTATCTCGCTCTCGAAAAGATATATCTCCGCAAGTTTCAACGATAAAGCAACTGTCCTCTGCTGTCCCTGAGATCCGTATTTTCTCACGTCAATACCGTTTATCTTGATAGCTATATCGTCTCTGTGACATCCGAACGACGTATAAGACAAATTAGTATCCTTTTCTATATTCGATCTCAATTTGTCGAAAAAGACAGTTTGCATTTCCTTTACGTC
This sequence comes from uncultured Clostridia bacterium, assembly GCA_948471525.1. Taxonomy (GTDB): domain Bacteria; phylum Bacillota; class Clostridia; order Christensenellales; family UBA3700; genus RACS-045. The sequence continues at coordinate 273,504 of CAOKSY010000001.1, forward strand.
GCCGTATTGCACGTTGCTCTCATACTCCAACTGAAGATCTTCTTTCCCGTCTGTGATCTCCAAATGTATCTTTTTGGCAAACGTCTGTATCTTTTCTACAAATTCGTATCTCTTACCTATCATATAAGCGCCGTGCTCGGCAAGCTGAACGTCCCATCCGTAGAGCATCTCGGGAAGAGATCTCATATCTCGGCTTTCCTTGAGAAGTTTATTTCTTTGCACTAAGACGTTGTTATATTTGGACAGCGAATAAAAATATTTTTTATTTTGCTGAGACAGACTTATATCCGCAAATCTGCGTCTTTCCTGAGGACTTTCCTTTATCAATCTCATCTCGTCGGGCGAAAAAAATACTATGTTGAGCATTCCCAATATTTCGCTGAGTTTGACGAGCGGTATGCCGTCTATGGCGATTCGCTTCTTATCCTGACTGTCGATAGAATATTCTATTGTATGCGTGGAACGGTTTTTCTTGAGAGTGACTTTTATATACGCGTAATCGCTGTCCCATCTTATCATTTCTCTGTATTTATTCGTGCGCGGCGACTTGCCTATACCCAAACAGTAAAGACTTTCCAAAAGATTGGTTTTTCCGCTCGCATTACGTCCTATTATGACGTTAAGCCCGTCTTTAAACTCAACGGTCTTATTTTCGTAGTTACGGAAATTTTTCAAAGTGACTCTCTCTATATACATATATTTATTTTACATTATACGGATATTTTTATCAAGCGATATAAAAAATTTGAGAGATTGTACTTTTATATAATATATAATTACAAAGTGCTTTTATCGCCAAAATTAAGCGGTAAATCCATTGAAATTTCATTAATTTTATATTATAATATACGTATGGAAGAATGTAAGAAATTGTGGAATATTTTGTTGTCGGAAATATCCAATAGGATTTCAACGGTAAACTACGATATGTGGTTCAGTTCGTTGGAACCTTTGACCGTATCTTATAACAAACTTATTATTGTTGCAAAACTCAAATCGGTCAAAAACGTAATAAACAAAGAATTCAGAAATATAGTCTGCGACGAAATAAAAAAACTCAATTCTTATATCGACGACTTTATTATCATCACTCCCGACGAGATTTCGGTATATGAAAATCAAATCAAAGAGGAAGTAAAATTGCCCGATCCGGTAGAAAATACCGCCTTGTTCGACAATAATTTTACTTTCGATAAATTCGTCGTCGGTCAAAGCAACCAGATAGTGTACGTTGCCGCAAAAGCCGTAGCAAATCAACCGGGCACTCTACACAATCCCCTCTTTATTTACGGAGGCGTAGGATTGGGAAAGACCCATATAATGCACGCTATAGGAAACGAGATACTCAAAACTAATAAAAAGTCAAAGATCCTTTACTGCACTACCGAGCAATTCGTAAACGACTTTATCGACAGTATAAGAAACAATAAAGACAACGAACAAAATAAGAGATTTAGAGAAAAATACAGAAACGTTGATATCCTAATATTAGACGATATACAGTTTCTTGCGGGAAAGACAGGTACTCAGGAAGCGCTTTTCCATACTTTCAACGATCTCTATCAAAGAAAAAAACAGATCATACTTTCTTCGGACAGGCATCCTAAAGAACTTACCTTTTTGGAAGAAAGACTTCAATCGAGATTTGCAAGCGGTCTGACGGTAGATATATCCGCTCCCGACCTAGAGACGAGAATAGCTATACTTCAAAAGAAAGCGTTTTATAAAAACGTAAATCTGCCGATAGAAGTAGTATATTTTATTGCGGAAAAATTCGACAGTAATATAAGAGAACTCGAAGGAGCGCTTCAAAAGGTAATATTCTACTGTCAGCTTCTGGGCAAAGAACCTGATAATATAGATATCATAAAAGAAGCTTTGAAGGACGATATAGACGTGACTACGCATATACTCTCCCTCGACACTATAGTGGAAGCGACCTGTTCTTATTACAACATAAAAAAAGAAGAAGTCATAGGAAAGAAAAAACTTAAACCTATAGTGACGGCTAGACAGATAGCAATATATCTTATAAACGATATGCTCGGAGTTCCGCTGGCTACTATAGGAAGTTATTTCGGCGGAAGAGATCATACTACTATCATCTACGCTAGAGATAAGATTGAAGAATTGATCAAGACAGACAATCTGACTGCCAATCAGATAAAAGATATAAAAAACATGATACAAAAGAGATAATACAATATTTTTAAGTCCAATGATTATATAAAAATAAAAACCGTCGGACATAAAATTACACTGTATATTTCTCTTTGTGGAAAGTGTGGATAACTAAATAATCTTATCAACATATTTTGGTATATAAATGTTGATGTTTTTTTAGAATATGGGTCGATTAAAGACACTTATCAACACTATCAACACAGTTATTATGGTGATTATTATCTAATCAATATAAAATAAATAATATATTATAAGCATCAAGAGGTGAACAAGTATGAAATTTGTATGTAACGGAACCGATCTGTCGGACGCTTTGTCAAAAGTAATGAAGGCATTGCCGTCCAAGAAAAGTATGCCTATTTTGGAAGGAATAAAGTTTAGCGCTTTCGGAGATACACTTACTATAATGGCTACCGATATAGATTTTGTGGTTATTATGAAAATCAAAGCGGATATTATAATGGAAGGAGAAGTATTAGTCCCCGGAAGAACTATATGCGAATATATAAGAAAAATAAGCAAGGAAAACTATATAGAGTTTGATTCTCAAGTAGAAAACGATAAACTCTATATATCTCACTGCGACAGCTTTATTTATCTTGCTACGATGAATATCAGCGAATACCCCGCTATAGAAGAACTTGAATACGATATGGTAATGAATATCAAACAGAAAGATTTCAAAGATCTCGTAAACAAAACGATATTCGCTACTTCTACCGAAGATATAAGACAGCAGCTCAGAGGTTGTCTCTTCTCCGTCAATAAAAATAAAGTAAGAACGGTAGGTCTCGACGGCTATAGACTTGCTATTTGCAATAAAGAATTGAAAGAAGAATATCCTGTAAAAGATATTATAGTTCCTGCAAAGAGCTTGAGCGAAATTGCTAAACTTTTTGAAAACGAAGACGACGAACTCAAGGTAAGCATAAACGATAAAAAGATGATGGTAGAGTTTGACAACAGCAAGATCATTACGTCTCTTATTGCAGGTCAGTATATTAGATATGAATCTACTATACCTACCAACTTCGAGACTGAAGTGACTGTAGACAGAGCTAGCCTCGAATACAGTATGGATAAGGTAGACGTAATTGCAAAGCAGGATAAAAACAACTATATAAAAATGGACATAAAAGAAGGAAAAATGACCATCTACTGCAATACGAGCTACAGCAATATAAAGGAAGTTATAAATACTTTTACGAAGGGTAAAGACGTTACGGTAAGTCTCAATGCAAAATATCTCACCGACTGTATCAAAAACAGCCACGACGAATATCTTTCAATAAAGATATCCAACAGCAATAATCCTATAGTTATTACTCCGATAGAAAGCGAAGAATATCTCTATCTCATACTTCCTATAAGAACGAGATAATTAAAACAGATAAGTGAAATAAAAAAGATCCTTTTCAAAGGATCTTTTTTAATGTTTATATTTTTATTTTAAAGTTTATTGATAAGATCGAATATTCTGTCGAGATCAGCCATTGAATAATAGTCGATATATATTCTGCCCTTGTTGTTATTGCCTACGGCGTTTACTTTTGTGCCGAACTTTTTCTGCATAACGTTGGCAAGATCTTTTAATTCAACGGAAATTTCTTGAACTTTTTGCTGTTTTTTGTTGGGATTGAGATAATTTCTCACCATAAGTTCCAACTGTCTTACGCTGAGTTGTTTGTCGCATGCGGCGATAGCATAAGTATTCTGAACTATATAGTCCTTTATAGATGAAAGACATCTTGCGTGACCAGCGGATAATCTTCCGTTGATGACCATATCTATTACTACAGGATTGAGATTGAGAAGTCTAAGAGAATTAGCAATAACAGGTCTTGATTTACCAAGTCTGTCGGCAAGCTGCTCCTGAGTAAAATCGTATTCGTCTATAAGCGCTTTATAAGCCTGCGCTTCTTCTATAGGATTGAGATCCTGTCTCTGAAGATTTTCTATGAGAGATATCTCTTTTATTTGTTTTCTTGTAAGTTCTTTTACTATAGCGGGAATAGTTGTGTTTCCTGCTATTTTATTTGCTCTGAATCTTCTTTCGCCCGCTACTATCTCATAATTGCCGTCTTCTGTCGGACTTACTATGATAGGTTGGATAACTCCGTAATTTTTAATTGATACGGAAAGTTCTTCCAAAAGGTTCTGATCGAATTTTTTTCTCGGTTGATTGGGATTTGTAACAATTTTGTTTATTGACAAAATTTCTACGCCTGCGTTTAGATTTCCGTTTTTGTCAAATGACGTGATATTGGAATCTATATTAAGCATTCTTTCGATAGTCGAATTTTCTTTTGTCATAGGTATGCCTCCACTCTAAGCAGTTATGATAACATCAACCGTAAGCCGTATTAGACGGGCTGATAAAACTGAACAGCGTTATCTTCTATATTATATCAAATAAAATCTCTATATGCAAGTGAAAATATTATCCGACAATAGGTTGAAGTCGAGGTTTATTTCCGCCTCTCGGGTATTTGTCGGAACAATTTTCTATCTTTTTTATACAAATAAGATATCTTTTTTCGTCATTTGACAAAATATATTCTCTTACGTAGTCTATCTTTGAATTTAAGAGGCAAATAATTTTTTTTGATATATCCAATTCTTCTTTATAATTTATTCCTTTATAAGCAATCAATACCCCGTTTTTTCTCAATAAAGGAAGAGTATATTCCGCCAAAGTAGGCATTTGAGCGACGGCTCGCGCTATGCAGCAATCGAATTTTTGAAAGTTGGATCTAGAAAAATCCTCTATTCTCGAATGATAAGCAGTGACGTTTTTGATACAAAGATTTTTGATTATTTCTTCTATAAAAGTTATCTTTTTATTTACGCTGTCAATGAGAGTAAAATTTATATCGGGATTAACTATTGCCAGCGGTATACTTGGAAATCCGGCTCCGCATCCTATGTCGCATATAGATGAATAATTTTGTATATCGACGTTTGCCGACAGACTGTCTATAAAATGTTTTATCTGTATATCTTCTATATCGGTAATAGAAGTAAGATTGAATTTATTGTTCCATTCCAAGAGAATATCGCAATAAATTTCAAATTTATTTATTAATTCGGGTATGTTTTCGTATTTATTGTCTATTAGATATTTTTCCAGTAAATTTAGTCTTGTCATATCAGTTATTTTTGTTTTTAGAAAGATATACGAGAAGTACCGTTATATCCGCAGGAGATACTCCGCTTATTCTCGACGCCTGTCCGAGATTAGAAGGTCTGATCTTATCGAGTTTTTGTCTCGCTTCTATTCTAAGACCTTTTATAAGAGAATAATCTAAATATTGAGGTAAAGACTTGGATTCCAATTTATCTACGTCGGCAATGATATTTTTTTGCTTTGACAGATAACCTTCGTATTTTATTTCTACCGCTACTTCTTCAAAACATCTTCTGTCGAGATTTGAAAGCTCATCAAAATTATCCATCAAGAGATCGTAAGTGATTGCAGAACGCTTTAACATATCTCTATAAGAGAGACCGTTGTGAGGGATAGGTTCGCCTAATTTTTCAAAGAAATCTTTAAAATCTTTAGGAGATATAATCTTTTCAAGAGTCTTTTTTATCAAAGACGATTTGTTTTCTTTTTCGCAGAATTTATTCCATCTCGTATCGTCTACAAGTCCTATCTCTCTTCCCGACGGCGTGAGTCTTCTGTCGGCGTTTTCCTGTCTTAAAATAAGTCTGTGCTCCGCTCTTGCGGTCATCATTCTATAAGGTTCGTTGGTGCCTTTCGTCACCAGATCGTCGATCAGAACTCCTATATAAGAGCTGTCTCTTTTGAGAATAAAAGGTTGTTTGTTTTGTATATACAAAGAAGCGTTGATTCCTGCGACTAGACCTTGCGCCGCCGCTTCTTCGTATCCGCTGCTGCCGTTGAGCTGTCCTGCCAAAAACAAACCCTCAATATTTTTTACCATAAGATAAGGAGTAAGCGCGAGAGAATCTATACAGTCGTATTCTATAGCGTAAGCGAATCTGAGTATTTTGACTTTTTCGAGACCTATAACGGATCTGTACATCTCAAGCTGAACGTCAAACGGCAGAGACGAACTCATACCCTGTACGTACATCTCGTTGGTAAGACTGCTTTCAGGTTCGATAAATATTTGATGACGTTCTTTGTCAGCAAATCTCATTACTTTATCTTCGATAGAAGGACAGTATCTCGGACCAATGCTGTGTATAGATCCGTTATATAGAGGCGAACGGTCAATATTTGACGTAATTATATCCTTTGTCTTTTGAGTAGTGTAAGTGAGATAACATACGTCTTTGTTGGGCACGAATCCTTCCGTCATGAAAGAAAACGGATATATATCGTCGTCGCCTTTCTGTACTTGCATTACGTCGAAATTTATAGAATTTTTGTCTACTCTGGCAGGCGTGCCCGTCTTAAATCTTCTTGTTGGAATTCCGAGAGATATTAGACTGTCGGTGAGCTTTGTAGCGCGGGAAAAACCGTTGGGACCCGTATGCGTAACGTTGTCGCCGATAATTATATTTGCATTGAGATAAACGCCGGTGCATACCACTATAGCGTCGCAGAAAAATTCCTGTCCGAGAGTAGTTTTTATACCTATTACTTTATCGTTTTGAGTGAGTATATCGGAGACTTCGCCTTGCAATATATCGAGGTTTTCTTGTGTCTCCATAACGTTCTTCATATAATGATGATACATGGTCTTATCGGCTTGACCTCTCAACGACTGCACTGCCGCGCCTTTACCCATATTAAGCATACGTATCTGAAGAAGATTGTTGTCGGCGGAAATACCCATCTGTCCGCCCAAAGCGTCGATTTCTCTCACTAAATGACCTTTTGCCGTTCCGCCTATAGCGGGATTACAAGCCATAAAAGCTATTGCGTCCAAAGAAAGAGTTACCGCCAAAGTCTTGTGTCCAAGACGCGCCAAAGCAAGGCTTGCTTCAACTCCCGCGTGTCCGCAACCTATCACTATCGCGTCGTAATTTTTCTGGTAACTGTCGAGCATATTTTATTACCTCTTTCTTGGAAAAAACAATCGAAAAGATCGCTGATTTCTGTGTTTTATTATATCATAACAACCGTTGTATTTGCAAATATTACGCGCTTGTGATATAATATTATTATGAATACCGTAGCAACTATTTCTACCCCGATAGGTCGCGGAGCGATAGCTATAGTGAGAATGAGCGGAGACAACGCGTTAAGTATTGCGGCAAGTTTGTTTGAATGTAAAAAACTTGCCTCTTTTTGCGACGCTGTTCCCAACTATATGTATTATGGAAGCATTACTGCGGGTAAGGTCAAGGATAACGTGCTTGCCGTCTATTTTAAAGCGCCTCACTCATATACGGGAGAAGATGTGGTAGAGTTTCAGTGTCACGGCGGAATTAGACTTGTCGACGAAATTCTTAAGGGCTGTATCGAAAACGGAGCGGCTGTCGCCGATAAGGGAGAATTCACCAAGAGAGCTTTTCTCAACGGCAAGATAGCGCTGAGCGACGCTGAAGGAATAATCGATATGATAAACGGCGAGAGCATAGCCTCGCTCAATGCCGGATACAGACTTTCCAAAGGATATATAGCGCAAGAGATAAGCGCTATTCAAGAGAAATTACTCGATTGTATTTCAGAACTCGAGGCAAGCCTCGACTATCCCGAAGAAATGGAAGAAGAGGCAAAACAGAATTCTCAAAAGACTGTAAAAGAAGAGATACGCGCTTTAGAAAAATTATATTCGTCTTCCCGATCGGGCGGATATATCCGTCAGGGAATAAGCGTGGCGATAGTAGGACAAGCCAACGTCGGCAAGTCTTCTCTGCTCAACGCGTTTTTAGGAAGAGACAGAGCTATAGTCACAGATATTGCTGGCACTACCAGAGACAGTCTCGAAGAGTATACGGAAGTCGACGGAATAATGCTAAAACTGATAGATACCGCGGGAATAAGAGATACGGACGACGTCGTGGAATCTATCGGCGTAGAAAGAAGTATAGAAGCCGCCAAAGGCAGCGATATAGTGCTGTTTGTCACAGAGGCCGGAAGAGAACTCAACGACTACGAAAGATCGCTTATATCGCAATTTGACAAAGACAGTAAATTGATGCTTGTGATAAACAAGTGCGATAAGGCGGACGACAGTAGAGACGGCGCGCATATAAGTGCCAAAAACGGCAAAGGAGTGACGCAGTTAAAAAAATCTATAGTCGACGCATTTATTGATAAAAATATCGACGCAAACGGCGATATAATCACAAACGTAAGACACGCACAAGCGATAAAAATGTCTCTCGACGCTTTGAAAAACGCTTTTATGAATATAGACGATATGCCCACCGAATGCACGTTGATCGATTTGAGAGAAGCATATTTTGCGCTCGGAGAGATCACCGGAAATACCGCAAGCGAAGATATTATCGATACTATATTTTCAAAATTCTGTCTCGGCAAATAATAATTTATATAATATCAATTTAAAATTATTTGTCTTTTTTCAATTAATGAGGAAATTATATGAAAAATTATGAACTGGTACCCTATTGCGACAGCGATCACGACAGTTATATAAAAAGTCAGTTGGAGGCTTTTACAAAATATATAAGTGAGTTTTTCGGCAAGTGCGACGTATCGATAATGGAAGGTCATTTGAAGATATGAAAACCTTATCTATTCAAAATTACTGTCCGAGACGAATTATTAGTATAAAAATGCCGCTCCTTGGTTTCAAACGGAGCGGCGTAATATTTGAGTATTAAGAACTTTAGAAAACAAACTGAGTTTTTTACTTTAAAAGTATTTTAGTATGAATTCTTACTCTGCAGATTAAAAGAACTTTTTCATATCGCCGCCGTAAGATTTCATTCTGGTTACGCCGGTCTTATTAAAGTTGCGGGGTTCTTTTTCCTGAGCCTGTTGATTTGACGGAGCCGATTGCTTTGGTCTTGCAGGACGGTCTCCGCCGCGTCTTTCTCTGCCTTCATTATTGCGGTCTCTTTTATCGAAAGAAGGCTTTTTTGGAGCGATAACGACGTATCTGTTGGGTTCTTCTCCGTGGCTTTCCGTTGTGACGAATCTGTCGTCGTGAAGAGCGGAGTGGATAATTCTTCTTTCAAAAGGATTCATAGGCTCCAGAGATTCCGCCTTGCGGTTTTTAGCTACTCTGAATGCGATCTTTTTAGCGAGTTTTGAAAGCGTGGCAATACGTTTTGCGCGATAGTTTTCTCCGTCGATTACAAGTCTCTTGCCCATAGGGTTGTCCTTATTTACGACCAAGAGAGAAAGGTACTGCAAAGAGTCGAGTACGTCTCCTCTGTATCCGATAAGCACGCCCGTATCGTCTCCCGAAAGAGATATGTAGAATGCGTCTTCCTTTTCCTCTACCGTTGCCTCGCACTTGATGCCCATTCTCTGTATTATACCGTTGATAAAGTCGTTTACAAGAGTTGCGCCGCTTACCTTTTGCGTTACTTTTACAGTGACTTTTTTGCGGATAAGCCCCGTCTCTTTGATCTTTTCCGCTTCTACCTGACTTTCGTCAAGTCCCAGTTCTTCCAAAGCCTGCTTAAGCGCTTCGGCATAACTGTTTGCAGTAATTTCTATACTTTTCATATATATCTCCTCAAAGACGCCATCGCGTCCTTTTGTGTAATAATCGATCTTGTTATTTTTTCTTTTTATCGTTGTTCTTTGCGCCGAAATAAGTCTTCTGTGAAGAAGAGGATACTGTGACGGCTGAGTTGGTTTTTTTCTCGTCGGATTTCTTTGCGATTATATTGAATATAAGAGTAACTATTGTCATAAACAGATTGCTCATAAAGTAATATATCGCAAATGCCGCGCTGTATACGATCGCGAAAAATCCGAGTACCAACGGCATAAGATACGTCATTATTTTATTCATCATCTTCTGTTGCTTTTGCTGAGCTTCGTCGCCTGTAGTCATAGGTTGCATAGGCTGAAGTTTCTGCTGAAGCATAGTAGAGAAAAAGCTTGTCAGTATCGAAAGTATCGGCAAGATGAAATATCCGTTCCAGTTGCCCATATCGAAGAATTTCTTCTTGTTGTACGCATTGATGATAGGAGACATCAATTCGTTATAGCACGTGCCGGGCAATTCGGGTATCGTAGCCGCAATTCCGCCGAAGCCCGTAGCCTCGAAGTTCTTCTGACTGGGAATTACGTTGGCAAACGTGTCTGACATAAATACGTTCTTTACCCACAGCCAGCTTTCGGGCTTGTATCCGTCAACAAGAGCCGCGTTGAGCTGCTCGACTAAGCCTGCGTTTTCAATCAAATTATACGACGGTATGGAGACAAGTTTTCCCGCTTCGACCACGGTCTGTCCCGCCGCGGCGTTTATAGCGTCGGCGTTTTCTATAAAGAAATTGACGTACAGCGCGTATTGATTGCTTACTATCTCTTCGTTTTTGGAAATGATATATTCTCTGAAACCTTGGAAGATAAGAGCGAATATCACCAACGTAAAGATCATCGGCAAACAAGATGCAAACATATTGATATGCGCGGATTTTTGCAGTTCGAACTGCTTTTGACGCAGTATATCCGGTCTGTTGGCGTACTGTCTTTGCAGTTTTTCCATCTGCGGACGCAACGCGTCCATCTTGGCCTTCTGTTTGCGCATGCTGATCTTTTGCCATATGTCGAATGGCGTGAGTAAAAGCCTCAGCAAAAGAGTGAAGACCACTACCGTCCAACCGAAATTGCCGATGCCTTTGTTCATCCAATCCAACAACTTTATAATAGGTTGCCAGACGGAGCTTACGGCAGCCAGCATATTACTTAAATTCATAATAGCCATTTTGCGTTTCCTTTAAAATCGTCTTTGACGGGATCGTATCCGCCTTTTGAAAAGGGATTGCATCTCAATATTCTCGCTATACCCTGCGCCGTGCCGCGAAGCCGTCCGTATTTGGCGATCGCCTGCGACATATACGCGGAACAACTCGGCGTATATTTGCACCTGTGCGGCAAAACGGGGTTTATAAACCGCTTATAATATCGAATTAATAAATTTCCGCTTTTCATCTTAATCTTTTTATCTTTTGACAGTTTAAAATAAGCCGTCAAAGATAATTTCTTGGTCCGATTTAGTCAAGAAAACTTTCGGACCGGGTATTTCTGTAGGCGCAAACGACAAGTTTACGCGGCTTTTTTATAAAAATCAAGTATTCTGCGCGATCGACTCTCTCTTTTTCAACGAAAGTTTTTCGACCGTTTCTTCGTCAATATTATTGACCAGAAGTTTGGATTTTTTCAAAGCCTGTACGATGGAATCCGCAATTTGAGAAAAAGTCGAGTCGGCGCATTCCGCTCTCGCTATGATTATATAGTTGCATTTATCCTCGACAAACGGTATCAGTGCGCGAAATGCTTCTCTCAGACGTCTGCGAACCTTGTTTCTGACGACGGCTTTGCCTACTTTTTTGCTTACGATAAATCCTACCTTAAGCGAATATTTCGACGGCGCATAAACAAGTACAAGCCGCTTATTTGCAGTGGATACTCCTCTTCTGTGCAGATAATTGAATACTCTGCTGCTTTTGAGCCTGTACTTTTTTTGCATTGCAATATTATGCGGTCAGTTGCTTTCTGCCCTTGTTGCGACGTCTTTTGATTACGTTTCTGCCGTTTTTGGTACGCATTCTCTCACGGAAGCCGTGAACCTTGGATCTCTGTCTTTTTTTAGGTTGATAAGTCTGTTTCATTTTTGTATCCTCTCTTTTATATATAAATAAAATTATGCTATATCAGTATATATAAATTGGAGACGGGTGTCAAGTAATTTGGCGCAGTTGAATACAAATGCGTTTGGGAGCATTGACAATAAAGATGTAAAAAGCAAAAATAATTCTTAAAATAAATGATAACGCAGTTGATTTACAGGACTTTTGACACAGCCCTCGGTAATACTATAATGCAATAATATCAAATACTCCTCATATTTTTAAACCTGTCGGACATAAACGATAACAAATGCCACTGTCGTTTCATATATTTCTCAGTTTGGGAAGCGTTTATAATATACTGTGAAATTACTTTGTTCGGGCGGTCGAAGTTCTCGGCAATGGCTTTTGCGGCGGCATATCCGCTCTCTATTGCCGACGAGATTCCTTCGCCCATAGGATTGAGAAAACCTGCGGCTTCCCCTGCGCGCAAAATCCTTTCGCATCCGTAGTCGACCGAGAAGTCGGGGCGAATACGCGGCATTATCCACTTCTCTTCCTTTACTTTTTCAAAAATATTTAAATTGTAGGACCTCTCCAAGTGAACTTTAAAAGCGCTGTAAAATCCATTTAATTTGCCGATATCGTTATTTTTGACAGCCGTTCCTATCACGAGCATACCGTCTTTGACGTTGAGCCAAGCGTCATATTGCGAAAATTCAGGCTGAAGAAAAGCATAGAAATAATGCGGGTCGAGATCTATCGTTCCGCGAAAAAAACATTGATATGTGACGATAAAATCTTTTTTTGACGGAGAATCGGTTAATATTATCGAATTTGCCGCTCCGCCGCAGTTGATGAAATAAGCGGCTTTTTCTCGATATGATTTGTCAAACTCAACGTCGACGCGATCGCTGAAAGAAGCGCAGCTAATTATAGAACGGTTGTCGATCAACTTTGCTCCCGAGTCGATCGCCATATCCGTAAGCCAGCTATCAAAAGAACTCCGCCATACGTTAAGCCCTTTTTGTTCAAAACGGTACTCATTTCCCTCGTCATTGACAAATATCATTCCTTTATTGTCTGAAGGCGCGCATTTTACGCGATCAGGTATATCCGAGCCGAAATAATCACTGATAAGTCGTATAGTTTTTTCGATTATCATACCCGAGCAAGACTTATATCGAGGTAATTTATGTCTTTCGGTAATCAATACCGAAAAACCTTTATCTGCTAATACTTTAGCGCAAGTTGCGCCGGCTGGACCGGCGCCGGCAATAATAACGTCGCACATTTTATTCCTTTTGCTGATTGATATCGCTATTATAATACCATATCGCCGGCAATATATCAAGTAATAGGTATTCAAGATCAATATAACCAATAATTAAACACAGTGCAAAAATATATGCAGATAAAATAACTTTAAGTAAATAGTTTGATGGCGCAATATAGCCTATAATAAATAACGGAAGAAAAATAATTAATTTTTAATATTGATTATGGGTCAATAGGCAATATGATGCTCCAATATTTATCCTAGAGCCGCTGTATTTCGTATCTAAATTTGCGAGGCAAAGAATGCTTGGTAAAGCATTTTTTACATACTCAGTAAATATGTGTATGTCACAATAGGCGTTACCACATCAATGTAACAGATATGGATACATAATGGGAATAATAGCTTAAAAGGACAAGCTACTGTATTTGTTCCACGTGAAACGGGACAATAATTCCCAACAGTATTTGATAACTTGGATATTGTCTTGAGATGAGAATTAATAAAACTGTCTATCCTTTCGTAAGTTTAAATGGTGCTTGTCTGCAGAGAGAAACTTAAGATTAATTGAAAACGTCTTAGATAATAGATCATAAATAGTATGTTAGTAGTTGTGGCGACTAAGTCAACATATCAAAAGTAGTGAATTGTTGATGCAGTAATGATGCTTATATTATTCTACACGACACGTGCTTTGCCCTATCTCAAGCAATAAAGAGATCGGCGGTAAAATAAATTTATGAAAATCTACAACGCGGCTTACTCGTATTATTTGGTTACGTAAGAGCTTAATGATTCCATAGTTTAAAGCAATGAAATATCCAGATCATCTTTCTTATCTGAAAATTGCGCTAGCACTGTCTCAAAAGTTCGGGAAAATCTATTTTTCATTTCAATTGTAATTTTAAAATAACAAAGTTATTTTAATTTTGCCAACTTGCAGATAATGCAGTATGCGAATTCAATCGCATACTGTTCTCTTCCATTCTACTCTTTTGAAGATGACGTAATGTGACGTTGTTAGTGGCATAATAAGTATTTGAGTTGATATTAGATCTACAGGCGCTTTATATCTATTGAATCGCACGTAGCGTCATAGGATAACTTTTATATGGTAAACTTTAACATGCGCGCAAATGTGGATAACTAGCTAGCTTAGAAATATCCAACGGACATAACAGTATGTATATATGAAGTTTCACGTGCAACAATTTACAAAAACAAGACGGTTGCAACTATTAATGAGTGTGGAATTGTGGATAACGCACAAGCAGATAACGATACCCACATATTTAATCCTAAGCAGCAGTTGCTATAAAGTAATAAAGATTAGCAACGTTCCCACCAGTATTGCTATCTACAGTGACAATCAAGTTTCACAGCGATCGGGATAGGTTTTATATTTGCAATAACATAGTATGAAGCCTTTGCCCCTTTTTTACTGCTCTGACATTTGTCTGTTCATCTATGACTGATGGATATTGCGTATATCTATTGGATCTATTCCATCGCTAAATCATACTGTGCTCTGTCGTACTCCCAATGGCATAACGGAACCGTATTGTGTCAGGTCAAGTTATCTTGCTGAGATTTATCTTGAGATCTGCTGAATACACTGTAATATTAGCGATTTAAGGTAGAAATTGAGTTGTTTCATGACAGGTTGTCTTGCTTGTCCAAATTGTTTCCTGTGAAACATTATTGAGACATCTATATTCTAAAAACGACGATTCTAGCACTTTATTTTCTCAAATTGGGTGATTTTGCTAGACAATTACTGATATATTTCTGTATAAAATTGGCTGTCTTGCTACTTTTTCAGGCTTTGTTTCACGATTTTTGTGAAACAATTTGGCGATTAAAAATACGACTATATTTCGTTGGTTTTAGTATTATATCTACTGAAAATGGCATGTTTTTGCCATTTTTTACTGAACAGGTTCAATAATTTCAAATTTTCAAAGATAAAATCCGATTTTGAATAAATTAACTGATAAAGTTTATAATTAATACTGTAGATATTTTAGTAGATCTACTCTATCGGGAGGGAAATATGCCTAGATGTATAATTTGCAACAGACACATCGAATATGAAAATGCATATATGTGCGATAAATGCAACAGTTGTACGTGCGCGGAATGCATTATAAGGTATGGCAAAGACTGCGATTGCGGCGGTAGATTGCATCACGTAAATTAAAAACGGCCTTGATGATCTCAAGGTCGTTATTTTTTTATGCGTTTTGCAAATTTGCTTTGTGAAATTTTGCGGATCAGTGCGTCGCATTTGCGTTTAATGGTTTTTCTGTATCTCATTATAGGCATATTTATTGCCAATCCGATAGCTACGCTCGCAAACAGCGATATCAAAATATGGTAGAAATGCAGATTGTATTCGAATTTATTTAATATGCAATAAAAAAAGCATATACCGTACGTTAATGCATATAAAATCTGCGATATGTGACGGTAAAATACATTCTTTATCAGAAATGCGCAGACAAACCAGTTCAGCGAATACAGCAGTCCGAAAGCCGCTCCGATCGCCGAACATATCAGCAACGCATATGGCTGAGATAACGTGTCTCCCAATATCATTTGAATACCCGTTTGAAGAAGGATACTTTTTGCTTTCCTTTTATGTATTTCAGCGTCGCCAGACTGCCGGATATAGTGCACGTGTAGCGTACTGTGTCTAGATTGACTACCGTCAGCTTTTCGCCTGTTATTATAAGCGTTTTGTCGCCGAGAGCGGCAACTATCTGTTTGTCGTCGCTTTCGATCATATTTGTGATGCCGTTGACCGTAATGCTGCTGTCAAAATCTATGCCTACCGATTTCGGCGTCTTTGCCGACACGGAAGAAGTTATCTGGCTCATTTTTACACCTCTTTGTTATTATGCGCTCAATTATAGATATTTTTGCAACTTATTTCGTTAAATCGGAACTATTATTCCCGTGGGCGATAAATATTCGTTCGCTATCGATTTGTGAAATTGGTTGCGTTAGATAATATAATATATTTTAATTTGTTCCAAATATGCGGAAATTCTGACATTTTTTTATATTTTTAAATTTGTTCGAGCTTTGTCGTACTTATGTTTTTGGATAAATTGGCGTTTATATGTTGACTAAAATAAGGATATTTGTTAATATAATACTTGCCTAAATAATTTGCGGATATGGCGGAATTGGCAGACGCGTAAGATTCAGGTTCTTATGGTCGTAAGGCTGTGCAGGTTCAAGTCCTGTTATCCGCACCAGGAAAAGCGTAAGTCAAAAATATTTGACTTACTCTTTTTTATTATGTATAACTAATGACTTGAATAACAAATATTGCTGATTTTCTAATTGTAATAAACATTTGGTGTAAAAATAAACAGAGGAACAAATTATTCCGCGATATTGCATTGATTATACTTTAATCTTCTCTTCCAAAAAGATAATCGATTGAAACGTTAAAAAAGTCCGCAATGATTATCGTGGTTTTTTGGTCAGGTTCGAACTGACCTTTTTCCCATCTTTGCAGATTTGGTTGGGAGGTTTTGATTATCGCTGCTAATTGTCTTTGCGATAATCCGTTTTCCTCACGTAGTTCTTTCAATCGTTGTCCGAAAATTTCCATAAATTTATTATACATTAAATACATCAAAAATACTTGACTAATACATTTAATGTATCATATAATGATTATATATAAAACGTATCAGAGGAGGAATTGTAGTGGAGGAATCAGAAATTTATAATTTACTAGGCCACAGATTTTTGCTGAATTGGAAAGAAAAAATAGAGAAAGATGAGGGGGATACGTGGTTTTTTACCAATGAAAAGCAAGAATTAGAAAAAATAAAAGAATTTTTTAATGAAGACGAGCAGAAATTGATATTTCGTTATACGTTGGCTATGGAAAACAAATTTGAATATCTTTATTATAATTTAAATATCAAAATCCTAAATTTTGGAGTTAAAATCGGTATGGAATTACAAAAAGCATTTTTAAAGGATGATTAAGAAATTTTGTTAATTTCAACTTCTCAAATTATTGAAAAAAGAGTATTATATGTCTGCAATTTTACGCATATTGCTATTTACAATTTAGTAAAAATATGAGATACTAATAAAAATATTTTAACGGAAGTATAAATTATGTTTAACGACGATAAAGGTATGAGGGAAATGGCATTGGCTATTACTCATTATGTTTATAGGAATACTGCTATAGAAGACCATCATACAAATAACGTGAGAATGGATATGCAGTTCTATAAAAAAATATATAATTTGGTTTATAAAAAACTTAATACGGTAAAAGCGCTGCATAAATATATTGCCGACTATCCAAGCGCTGCAATAAAAAGAAAGGAAGATTACCAAGGACTTTTAAAGAGTGTGCCTGAAGAATATCAATTTAAATTTATAATTTACGTTCAAGATATTTTTGAATTAATTATTAATAAATTCGGTCTAGCATGGGAACCGGCTCAGGAGATAACTTGTGACTTGAAAGATAAAAGCCTTGCAAATTATGTTTTGTCGGGATGCTTTTTGGAAAGTTGTAAAAACAATGCGATTTTGGATGATCCGACAATGTGTTACATCAATAAAGATATACACAATAGGATCTATACTTTGCTAATAAACGGTCATCTTAATTAGTTATTTATTGTCAATTAAGCATATAAAAGAATTGTCGGGAACTAGGAGAATAAAATGCCAACGTGGAATCCGTGGCGAGGTTGTCAAAAATATAGCGAAGGTTGCAAATATTGTTATATCCATAAAGGGGATTTCAAACGGAAGATCGATACGAACGATATCGTAAAGACGGATAATTTTTATGCTCCCATAGCCAAGAATAAATCGGGCGAATATAAAATCAAATCGGGGCAGACGGTGTATCTTTGCTTTTCCACGGATTTTTTGATTGAGGAAGCCGATGACTGGCGGTCGGAATGTTGGCAGATGATCAGGGAGCGTTCCGATTTGCACATTTTGTTTTTAACAAAACGCATCGAGCGGTTTATGGATTGCATACCCGATGATTGGCAAGACGGATACGACAACGTTACCGTAGGATGTACGGTAGAGAATCTCTTTATTATGATTATAAAACTTAAACTGTTGCGTGAAAAGCGGAATTACGCGATTTACAAGGCGTTGGGATATACTATCGTCGACATAATGACGCAGATAGCGATCTCTATGGTCATACTGGGCGCGATAGGAAGTCTGGTAGGGGCGCTGGTCGGGGCGTTTACTACGTCCCCCATACTGTCGCTATTCGGCGGATATATCGGCGCGGGGCATTTTGATTTTGTGATACCGTGGGGATTTACCGTTGCGATAATTTTCGGTATTTGCGCGTTGGTTTATCTTGTTTCTATGCTTTGCGCGATATCGGTAAGACGTATCCGACCGGCTATGGAAAGATAATATACTGCGGCGTCGTAATAGTCTTGTAATTTGCGTTTTCGGCGAGTATTTAATAGACGGCAAAACTTGTTTGCCGTCTATTAAAATAATTCGATATTGACAGAATAAATAATATATAGTATCCTTATACAGTAATAATTGAAACCAAAAGGAGCCCTATATGGACGCAAGATCGTTATCGTTCGACATAAAGTATAAAGCCGACGGCAAAAAGTATATCTGCAAAAGCGATAAATGCGAGCATTTTTCTCTCAAATATGATTTGACCGACGGAGTGCTGAATTTATCTGTTTTTCCAAATGCAAAAATAGAATTTTTATCTTTCAATATTATTACCCCTTACAAATACTCGTCGGACGACAGGATATTTGTCAACGGATATCAGAGCTGGACGGACAGTATGGAATATTTTACCGACGGCAAGATGAGCGAACTCAAGGGAACCGTAAGAAGATTCATAAAGAGTCCTATGGGCAAGAAGATAGGACTTTCTAAATCGGGCGATACGCTTTTTTGGAAATATCCTAAGAAATCGGGAGTATTTTACGGCTGGTCGTACGGATACGTGCGCAGAGGCAACCGCGTAGACATATTCGGTTCGCTCGACGAAAGATGCGGATATACGGCGGTTACTTTCGACTGCACCGCAAACGCCGTCGTCATCACCAAAGAATTGCAGGGAGTTGTATTCGAGAGCGAGAAGAAATTACTCGCGTTTGCTACCGTCAGCGGAGAGTACGACGCGGCGTTTGACGAATATTTCGACAAGATGAACGTCAAATCCAGAGAGAACAAAAAGCGAGTCGGATATACGTCTTGGTATAACTACTATTCAAATATAAGCGAAGAAATAATAAATCGCGATCTTGACAGTATCGCAAATCAAGATACTCACTTCGACTGTTTTCAGATCGACGACGGATATCAGAGAGCTGTAGGCGACTGGCTGATCACGGATACCAAGAAATTCCCCAACGGGATGAAGGTCATAGCGGACAGCATTCACGCGCACGGTATGCTTGCGGGACTGTGGCTTGCGCCCTTTGCCGCGACAAGAAAGTCGTTGCTTTTTCAGGAGCACCCGGATTGGTTTATAAAAGACAAAAACGGCAAGCCGTATAATACCGGTCCCAACTGGGGAGGCTTCTATTCGCTGGACGTTTACAATCCTCAGGCAAGAGATTATCTCAAGCGCGTATTCGACGTCGTGCTCAACGAATGGGGATACGATCTCGTCAAACTGGATTTCCTTTACGGCGCTTGCGTGCTGCCTATGTACAATAAGACTCGCGGCGAGATCATGTGCGACGCTATGGATTTTATAAGAGAATGCTGCAAAGATAAGCTGATACTCGGTTGCGGCGTTCCGCTTATGCCCGCATTCGGCAAAGTAGATTACTGCCGAATAGGCGCGGATATAGATCTTGCGTGGAAAAACAAACCCAATACCATTCGCGAAGACGTCTCCACTCCGCACGCCGTATGCAATACCGTATTCAGAAGGCATCTCGACGGCAGAGCTTGGAAAAACGACCCCGACGTATTTATGCTCAGAGACAACAATATGTTTATGCCTTTGAAGAAGAGAAAACTTCTGGCAAAGATAAATTCCACTTTCGGAAGTTTACTGTTTATTTCCGACGACGTGCGAGAGTACGACGAAGAAAAGAAAGCCGCGCTCAAAGACACTTTTGAACAAAAGGACGTCGAGATCATTTCGGCGGGCTTTGAGAAAAAAGATATATTGAAGTTGGTCTTCAGCGAGAACGGCGAGAGCAAGACGCTTGTTTTCAACGTGCGCAACGGAGAAGAATTCCAATAATTTTTCAATAGTAAAATAACTGTATCGATAATTGTCAACTTGTTTATCAAAATTGGTTGACAATTATTTTTTATTTCTGTATACTTGCAAAGAACAAGGCCTTGAGAGGTAAGAGCTATGACTTTAAAAAACAGGATATTGCAGATTTTCGAGAATCACAGAGGAGAAAGCATCTCGGGGCAGCAGCTTGCCGACGAGCTTTGCGTATCGCGCAACAGCGTGTGGAAGAGCGTCAAATCTCTTCAGAACGAGGGCTACAGGATCTTGGCGGCGACCAACAAAGGATATATCCTCGAAGAGGACAACGATATCGTCTCGCGTGAGAGCGTCATAGCCGCCCTGGGAGACAGGTATTCGCTGGCTGACATCTCAGTGCTCAAGACTACGCCGTCGACCAATACAGAGGCAATGACGAGGCTTTTGGACGGCAGGATAACGCACGGATCGCTCATCGTCGCCGACGAGCAGTCCAAGGGCAGGGGAAGAATGGGCAAGAGTTTCTTCTCTCCCAAGAGCGGTATATATATGAGCGTCTGTCTGTGTAAGAGCGTGGAGAATATGTCGGACGTGATGGTCATCACTCCCGCGGCGGCGGTGGCGGTGCGCAGGAGCATAGCCAAATTTACCGATATAGACGCGCGGATAAAGTGGGTCAACGATATATATATCGGTAAGAAAAAAGTATGCGGTATCCTCACGCAGGCGGATATAGATTTCGAGAGCGGCAAGGCGGGCACTTTTATCGTAGGTATAGGGATAAACTTTATAAATCAAAAATTCCCCGACGATATCAAGGACAGAGCGTGCGCGCTGTTTGACGAGCGTCCCGTCTCGGTGACGAGAAGCAAGATGATAGCGGAGATATATTCTCAGTTGCTCGATCTTACGGACGATCTTTCCGATAGATCGTTTATGGACGAATACAGACGTTATTCGTTGGTCTTAGGCAAGGAGATAAGCTATTCGCTCAACGGCGAGGAAAAACGCGGAACCGTGAGAGATATAGACGACGACGGCGCGCTGATAGTGAGAGAAGGGGAAAAGGAGCGCAAACTTAATTGCGGAGAAATTTCTATAAGGAGTGCGGACAATGAATGGATCTGACAAAAGACAAGACCCGATAGACGGGGAAGACAATGCCGTTTGCGAGAGCGAAAACGGCGCTATCGAAATGACTGACGGCGCGAGAGCGCAGGCGGTTGCGGCTCGAGACAAGAGGAGAACTTATCTTCTGGGAATAGCGATGGCGGGTATTTTTATCGCATTCATCGCGGTCGGCGCGTATATCAATATTCCGATCGGCACGATAAAGATAACGATGCAGTTTTTGGTTACTAATATCTGCGTGCTGTTGCTCGGCAAAAAGTGGGGAACCCTCACCGTTGCGCTATACGTATTCCTCGGACTTTGCGGATTGCCGATATTTTCCGATTTCAGCGGCGGTTTCGCGTATGCGCTCAAGCCCTCCTTCGGATTTTTGATAGGCTTTGTGGTAGGCGGATTTTTTGCATCTTGGTACCGTGAGAAGACGGGCAAGAATACCTTCGGCGTATATATGACGGCTTCTATGATAAATCTTGTGATAATGGATATCATAGGCACTGTTTACGGCGCGGTGATCATGTACGGATATATGCATTCGACTATGGGCGCGTGGGCTTTTCTTATGACGTTTTTGCTGCCGTTTATTCCGATAGACATAGCAAAGTGCGCGGTGGGCAGCGTCGTATGTTGCAGACTGTACAGATTCGGTCTCGCGGAGAGAAGGGCGTCCTGACGGATAAAAAATAAATACAGATACGGCTTTATGGCGGCATGTCGTTTTGGCACGCCGCTATTGCTTTTTTGTATAAGCGTGATAGACTGGATAGTAGTCTCTGCTCTTTCCCCGAAGAATGGAGAATTTATGATTTTGAAATTCAAATATCGCGCCGAAGACGGAATTCTCGAGCCTTACCGCGAATATACCGTCGCCCGATACAGCTCGATGTCCGACAGAGTCGTCATTGATTTCGACGGTGATTCATTCGATCCGACGCGGTATATTTTTTATCTCGAATTCGTAAGCTACGACGGCCGCGGTATACCAAGATCGCGTTGCGTTACGCCTATATTGGAATATAACGGCGGAATAACTTACGATTTGCCTGCCTCTCTTACTCAATACGCCGGACACGTAGATATGCAGCTGACGGGATGCGACGGGACCGATTCGTCCAAAGTCTTCAAGAGCGTGAGCAAATATTGCAAAGCCTTCGAGGTAGAAGACTCGGCGGGCGTAGTGGAAAACGAGATTGCGCAGACTCCCAATATTTTTACTCAGATCGTCAAGCAGTTGGATGAATTCGGCAGACAGTGCGAGAGCGAGATAGAGAATATCAGAGCTCAGCTCAAAGACTCTCTGCCCGCGCTTCTCGACGGAAAAAATATCTATACCGTGGAATTCGTCGTATACGGAAATACGGTAAAGAAAATAAACGTCATAGAGGGAAGCAAGCTGAGCGAACCGCAGTATTCTCTGCCCGAAAAATGTTCGGTCGTAGACGGTTGGTATATCATCGACGGGATAGATGGCAGACTGTGGGATTTTTCGACGGACAGGGTGGAGGACAATATGCGCCTCACGCTCAATTTTATGAGCGACGGACTTGTATTTTCCCAAGGAAAACTTATCGGCGCGGGCAATGCTTCAGGGGCGATATACGTGCCCGAGTTTTATGATGGAAAGGCTGTTACGGAAATTGACGGCAATATCGCGCTTAATGCTTTCGGCTTGGAATTCTATATGCCGAGCAATATGGATATATCCTGTTTTGCCGCGCTCAAAAACAGCAAAGTAAAGCATATCAAATTCCCTGCAGGCGGCTTGTTTAAAATAAGTCCCGACGACGGCGTATATACGGACAGGGATAAAGTCGGGGTCGAGGCTTGTTTTTTTCTCCCGAGGGTTTATATAAGCGAGGTTAGAGTAAACGGTCCCGCCGAATATCTAGGTCCCTATGCGATAAGCGACAACACTTACGTTACGTCGATCTCTCTGCCCGCGACTATGAGATATTTTATCGAGGGATGTATTTGCAATACCGGCGTCAGATCTCTTAAGATCCCCGCGGCGGCGGAGAGCATCGAAGAATATGCGATAAAAGACAATACCTCCCTTCAGGCGGTGTATTTGGAAGGGGATTGCTCGCAAGGGATAAACGAAAATTCTTTTGTCGATACGACGGTAACTCCGCACAGAAGACCTACGCTCTACGTGAGATCGGAATATTACGGTAAGTACGCCGCGAGAAATTTGCCTTACGTCTTGAAGAAGATAGGCGAGGACAACTGAGGAGCGCGTCGTGAAAAGGTGTAAATTTTTCAGAAAAGCCGCGGAAGGAAAAGTACTCGCCAAGGCGGACGGCGGCAGACTTATCTATGCCAGAGGAAGAGTAGGATCGAATACCGAGTACGGAATAAGTACCTGGAGAGAGTTCGACTCGGTGGAAGAGGCGGCGAAGGCGCTTGGAGTGCCCGTGCCGCAGATAAGAAGAGCGCGCATATATCCGCCTTCCTTTATGGCTGACGGATTGGACAGACCTGCGCTCAGGGGATATTCGTACAGAGATATATTCGACGTAAAAAATTAGTTTTACATAATTATTTCGCCTTTGCCTATACTATCGTCGGAGGTCAATATGAAAGAGACGGGAATAGTAAGAAGAATCGACGAGTTGGGCAGAGTGGTGATACCCAAAGAATTGAGAAAAGTGCTCAAACTCAAAGAGGGCGAACTGCTCGAGATATATACCAACGACAAGAGCGAACTGGTATTCAAGAAATATAACGAAGTCGGCGCGACTCAGGATCAGCTCGATCTTATCAGCAAGATACTGTACAAGAACACGGGCAAAGAAGTGGCGATATGCGATACGAGCAGCATACTCGCGCATTACGGCGGCAAAAACTATCTTCAGGGCGAAGATATAAGCGACGAACTTTACGGCGTGCTCGACGACAGAAAGTCGCGGCTTATAAAGGACAGAAACGTCAAGATCTCGGACGAAGGAGAAAAGCCGAAAGACGTGGAGCAGTATATAGTGCCGCTTATCAGCAGCGGAGATCTCTACGGAGGTATCATTCTTTCCGCGGACAAACTCGGCAGCGTGGACATGGCGCTCTGCGACGCGATGGCTCAGTATTTGATATACAATATAGGCTGATATGAAAAAGAGATCGTTTGCCTACGGCGCGGTAGTACTTGCCGTATGCAGTATCGTCGCAAAACTCTTGGGCGGAGTTTATAGGATCGCGCTTACGTCGGCGCTGGGCGCGGAGGGAATAGGATATTATCAGTTGGTATTTCCCTTTTTTGCTCTTGTGCTTGCAATAAGCAGCAACGCCATACCTATCGCGCTGTCTAGGCAGATATCCGCCGAACTCGCGCAGGACAGGGGCGGAGCGGTCAGATGGCTTATGAAAAAAGCCTTGCTCTACGCTCTGGCTGCAGGTTTCATCGGCGTAATTTTCACAATAGCACTCTCTCGGCTTATGGCAGGCGCGCAGTCGCAAGCCGGAGTATATATATGTTATATTGCCATTTCCCCCGCGATAATGTTCGTAGCGCTGGCCAACGTATTCAAAGGTTGGTTTTTGGGACACGGCAATACTACTCCTGCCGGCGTAAGCCAGATAGCGGAAGTCGTCGCCAAAATGGCGATAGGGCTTCTAGTCATCTACAAATTGCAAAGCCGCGGATTGATGCAAGCGGTGGCGGGCGGTTTGCTGGCAGTGAGCGTAAGCGAATTCACTTCTTTCGCGACGGTATTCGTTTGGTATCTCGCCGCCGGCAGGGAAGAACGCAGGCTAAAACCCGAGCGTTCGGGCTATAGATTTTTTTCTTCGTTTTTGCCTATTACGGCAAGCGGACTTATATTTCCCGCAATAGCTTTTATCGACAGTATTATGGTCGTCAATCTGCTTGCTCTCGGTTCGCACTCGGACGCGGTAAGCCAATACGGAATCCTTACGGGACCGGTGGCGTCGCTCGTCAATATGCCTATAGTTTTGGCAATGTCTATATCCGTGGCGATAGTGCCGGCGATCGCAGGAGCGATGTCGGGCTACGACGTGGTGTCGGTCAAAAACAAGACGGCGTCGTCTATAAAGATGTGTCTTTTAATATCCACTCCCTTTTTCGTCGGCGCGACGCTTATGTCGGGTAGCATAGTCAGACTTCTGTATCCCGCTTTGAGCGCCGAGCATAAAAGTCTTACCGCGTATCTCCTGTCGGTTATGTCTGCGAATATAATAGTGCTGTCCTTGCTAGAAGTGCTTGACGCGGTGTTGCAGGGCATAGGCAGATTAAAGCCCGTTCTCGTCAATATAGCGGTGGGCGGCGCGGTCAAGATCGCGGCGGAACTCTTGTTTGTGCCTCGCTTTGGGATAGTGGCGAGCGGACTGTCGACTATAGCTTTCTATCTTATCGCGCTGTCGCTCAACGGGGCGCAGTACAACAGGCTTGTAGGCAAAAATACAAATCTCTTCAAAAGTATTGGCAAAATACTGCTTTCGGGTGCTATAATGTCTTTGGCGGTCGCGCCTGCGGCGTTTATATCGAGCGATATATATTCGGTGATCTACGCCGTGACGGTCGGGGGGCTGGTATACGCGCTGTCGCTCTTATTCACCAGAGCGGTGGACGAGAAGGAGCTGGCAATGCTGCCTATGGGCGGCAGACTGTCGTCGGCGCTCAAAAGATTAGGGTATTTCAAGGAGAAAAAGCATTATGATAACGGTAGTGGCATTGGGCTGTGAAAAAGATCAGATCACGCTTGCGGGAGCGCAGGCTTTGGAAAGAGCGGACAAAATTTTCGTAAAGACCGCTCTTACCGATACATACGAATATTTCGACGAGAAAGGCATACCCAACGTATGCCTCGATTTCATTTACGACACTTCGGAAAATTTCGACGATCTCGACGATAGAATAGCCGAGTATCTTATTGCGCAAGACGGCGGCAATATTGTCTATTGCGTAAACGGCAGCGGCTACGACGACAGATCTGTCATAGTGCTCGGGCAGAGGACGGAAACGACGATAATCCCCTCCGTATCTGCGGGAATAAACGGCGGCAGACCCAGCGTCGGCGCAGTGACCGTGAGCGCGTATGAACTCGTCAATATGGCAGGTTTTAACTACGACACGAGGCTTACGCTCGCGGTGATTGATGTGGACAATGAGTATATAGCCGCGGAAGTCAAACTTGTGTTGATGAACATTCTCGGCGACGAAGAGGAGATACTTTTCAACGGCAGTTCCATACCGGTATACGAATTGGACAGACAGAGGGGTTACGGTCATTCCGCAACTGTATTCGTACCTGCCAAAGAACTTACGGCAAAGAAGAGATTTAATTTCTTTGATCTCTATTGCATAATGAAGATTTTGCGCGGAGACAACGGCTGTCAGTGGGACAGAGCGCAGACGCATTCGAGTATCAGACAAAACGTGATAGAAGAGGCGTACGAGCTTGCCGAAGCCATAGACAACGACGATATTGACAATATCATCGAAGAGAGCGGAGACATAATGTTGCAGAGCGTTTTTCACGGCGTGATAGGCGAGGATACGGGAGAGTTCAACGTAGAGGACGTGCTGAGCGCTATCTGCAGAAAACTTATAGACAGACATACGCATATATTCGGCGACGTAGTGGCGAACACTCCCGAAGAGGCGCTCAAAGCGTGGGACAGCGCCAAAGCCAAAGAAAAGAACTATACTTCCGCAAGCGGCAAAATGGACAAGATAGCCAAGGCCCTGCCCGCGCTTATGAGAGCTTATAAAGTGCAGAAGGCGGCGGGCAAAGAGGGATTTGAGTTTGACGAATTCGATCAGGTCATGGCGAAAATAGAAGAAGAGATAGCCGAGTTTAAAGCCGCGAATAACGCCGTCGAGTATGAGGACGAAGGCGGAGATATACTGTTTGCGGCGGTCAACGCGCTGAGATGGAAAAAGATCGATCCCGAGATCGCTCTTTCCAAAGCGACGGAGAAGTTTGTCAAAAGATTCAGATATGTGGAAAAGAAGTGCGACGGCGATATGAAGAACAAGAGTCTCGACGAATTGACGGCACTTTGGCAGGAGGCGAAAGTTGAGACAAAAGATTGATTTCTCGGCGGTAGCGTTCGCGCCGGTCGCGGGATATAGCGACGTGGGATTGAGAAGAGTGTGCGCCAAGCGCGGAGCGGATATCACTTATACGGAGATGATCTCCGCCAAAGGACTCGTTTACGGAAGCGATAAGACGGAAGATCTGTTGCATACCACCGACTACGAAAGAATAAAGTGCGTGCAGATATTCGGTAGCGAGCCGTATTTTATATCAAAAGCCGCAGAGCACAGAGCGCTGGAAAAGTTTGACTTAATAGATATCAATATGGGCTGTCCCGTGCCCAAGATCGTCAAAAACGGCGAGGGCAGCGCGCTTATGGAAAACGTAAGTCTTGCAACGGAAGTAGTCAAGGCGGCGAAGAGCGGCGGCAGACCTGTGAGCGTAAAATTCAGGATCGGAGTGACGGCGGACAAGATAATCGCGGTCGACTTCGCCAAAGCTATGCAGGACGCGGGAGCGGACGCTATCGCGGTGCACGGACGCACACGCGAGCAGATGTACTCCGGCAAAGCCGATTGGCAGACGATAGCCGAGGTCAAGAAAGCCGTCGATATACCCGTGCTGGCAAACGGAGATATAGTAGACGCAAAGAGTTATAAAGAGGCGATGCAGATCACGGGATGCGACGGGGCAATGATAGCCAGAGGCGCTCTGGGCAATCCCAAGATTTTCAGTGAAATAAAGGGCTTGAGCGTCGAGGGTTATTCGCTAAAAGAAGATATACTTTTGCATCTTCAAACGATGCTTGAGTTCCACAGCGAGGCTTACGCGGCGGCGAATTTCAAAAAGCATCTCGCATACTATTGCAGAGGTATGAGAGGGCAGAAAGAGATCAAACTCAAAGCGTTTGCAAGCAAGAGTATCGAGGATATAAAGGAGATTGTGGACGAGTATTTCGATTGAGGAAAACGCGTTCGTCGGAGGAAAAAATGATAAACGTAGTATTGGTAAATCCCGAGATACCCAACAATACGGGAAATATAGTGCGCACCTGCGCGGCGACGGGCGCGAAATTACATATTATCGAGCCGTGCGGATTCAGCTGGGAAGACAAATATCTCAAGCGCAGCGGTTTGGATTATTGGGAGATATCCGACGTCAACCGCTATGAGAGCATGCAGGCTTTTTTGGCGGCGAATTTCAAGGACGACGCCGATATTGACGGCAATATCGCGCAGGCGGTCCTCAAGACGAAACTCAAGTCGGGAGCGCAGTTTTTCTTTGCGTCTACAAAGTCAGATCACAACCATACCGACGTCGAGTATAAAGAGGACTGTTGGGTATTCTTCGGCAGGGAGACGAGAGGGCTTGACGAGGAACTGTTGCGCGACAATTATAGCGACTGCATACGTATCCCCATGCGCGCGGAGGCGCGTTCGCTCAATCTCGCCAACAGCGTTGCGATAATCGTCTACGAGTATCACCGTCAGATGGATTACGTCGGACTTAAAGAAGAGGGAAATTTGACAAAGTATTGATACAAAAACCGCCTTACGTCGAGGCGGTTTTTGTATATTACTGTCTATCTGAAGGAATTGTTTTTGAAATGATGTATCTTCATAGAATACTTGTCGGACGCATTGACTACCGAAGATAAATACTGTCGGAATGCGCCTGCATATCTTTCGAGATCGTCGTTTTCTCTAAAAGAGTAGTAACCTTCGTCTGCGATCACCAAATGGTCTATCAAAGATACCGTCAGCACTTCGCATAGTGAGACCAGCCATTTTGTAAAATCGTAATCGGATAGGGAAGGCGTCGGATCGCCCGACGGATGATTGTGCGCGAGGATCACGTTGTTGCCGTTGGCGAAAGCTGTGCGCAATATAAATTCCTTTATATCGAGTTTACAGCTGTTGATATCTCCGTTGCCTACTTTGCAGATTTCGAGAAGTTTTCCTTTAGCGTTTACTATCGCCATATAGATCACTTCTTCTTTTTCGTCAAAGAAGAGTTCTCTGAAATAATTCGCCGTATTGCCGGTGGTGTCGAGACAGGGTTTTTCTCCTAGTTTTTGCAGAGAATATCTCTTGAAAAGCTGAGGCATCGAAGTTATATACAGAGCCGCGGTCTCAGTCATATTTTTGACGTCCTGCAGGAGTTTGGGAGACGTCTCGAATACGTTTTGGAGAGAACCGAAACGGTCGATAAGTTCGTGGGCGATAGGGTTGGTATCTTTCATAGGTATGTACGGATACAGCAGAAATTCCAATATCTCGTGTTCGGGCATATGCGCCATACCTTCTATCCGTATCCTCTGCCTCATTCTTTCGCGGTGGTTTGCGTGAGGATTGTCTTTCGGGGGCATCTTTTGTAAGTTCCTTGTGTTTTATTGTTGCTGAGCGTCTCCGCTCGGCGCGGGAGCCGGTTCGTATTCGTTGAAAGGAATATTGTTGTTTTTCAAAAATTCCGTTACGACTTGCGCGGGTAGTGCGCAACTGAGTCCGTATATTTCGTCTTTAAAGTCCGGGCTAGCCGTTGTAATGCGCGCAAAAATAAGACCGACTACGTTGCTTTGGCAGTTGATCAACGGTCCGCCGCTGTTGCCGTGATTGGTGTTGCCGTCGAGTATGATCGTATTGTGCTTGTCTGAAGAACTGAGTTTGAACGCAGGGGAACCTACTGAAAGTTCCGTAAAGATAAGCCCCATATTGTTGGGATTGCCTATAGTATACAGCCTGTCTCCGTAAAACAATTCGTCTTGCGAGTCAAAAGTCACCGGATCGAACGTATTCGGCGCGCCGACTATGGAATCTATAACGGTGTTTTTGATCTTCAGCACCGCTATATCGGCGGTAAGACTATAAGTTACCAGTTCTGCGGAATATACGTAATTGTCAGCCGTCACAACTTCGTATTTTTTTACGCTCTGCGGTTTTTCGTCAGGGTTGTTCGCCGAAGGCAGATCGGTTCCCGTCGACGCAAACTTGACTACGCAGTGTCTATTGGTCACCACGTATCCGTCTTCGCTGATAAAGAAGCCTGTGCCTGCGCTCGGAAGCGCTTGATTTCTGAAAGTGGAGAGCACTCTTACGCAGGACGCAATATTGTTGTTGGCGACTATGCTTGCCACGCGCGAATCTTCTACTTGAGAGATGTCGATATAATAGGGAGTGCGTTGCGGCGTTCCCGAATAGAAAAGCGAGCACGCGGTGAGCGCGCAGAGTAGTGTCATTATCAATATCAGGCAAATTGCCGACGCAGCTATCTTCTTTTTCATTTATTTAGTCAAACTCCATTTTACCGTGTGGACGGCGCTTTCTCCCTTTTTCAGTTCTTTGAGAGAAGACAGCGTCTCTATCTCAAGCATTATATCGTTGGTATAAGTCTCGACGTTGCAGCAGAAATCCGCATACTCGCCTCGCGGAGCGGGATATTCTATACGCAACGTCATTCCTTTGACTTTGACCTCGATAGGTTGATCTACGTACATGCCCAATTTTATCGGGCGGGCGATATTCTTCTGCGAAAGAGTTACGCAGTCGTTGTCTATCTGCAGTCTTTCGTCCTTTATATCCGTATAACTCCAAAGCACAAGATTTCTGTTGGGGAGCAATCCCTTGTCTTCTGTGCTGAGCGGGATCTTGGCTATCGCGCCCTTTTCCATTACGGACAGCGTCCACAGCGCGATAGGTGGAGTAACGTTTTCTCCGCAGTTGGTAAAGCCGTGTTCGATGATAGCGTTGCCATCGTCGCTCATCTTTATTTTTATCGACTTTTTCAAGCCCGTGGTTATTTCTACGGGACTTACGAAAGTCACGCCGTCGTCGGTCTCTTCGACTGCGATGGGCTCGTTGTCGGGATAGTAAGTATCAATATATTCGGGACTTTTCCACAGTCTGTGTCCGCCGTATATGTGCCAGATACCTTTTCCGACAAGATTTTTCTGAAGATATTCGTCGTCTTTGTTTATCAGATCGTCTATATCCTCATAGAATATGTTTTCTCCGCCGTCCTCGCCGTAGAATATAATTCTCGGACCAATGTCTACGGTGACGAGCATAGTCTTGCCGCCCTTGGATAATTTTGCGCATTTGCCGTACTTTTTATAATTTATGTATTCCATATGATCACCTCGCTAAATTAAATTTTATCATATACGCGCGAGAAATTCAATATACTTAGCATAAATTAAACATACTTAAAAGGTAATATATAGATTACAGTGTCAAGATAGTTCCGACAGGCGAAAAAAACGGGATCTTGCGACCCCGAACGTGAATGAAATTTGCGTTACTTGTTATTCTTTGCTTGCTTCTGCGCTTTTTTCTCTTGCTTGGCTTTTTCCTTCTTGGATTTTTTAACTTGTTTTTTTATAGCTATCGCAACCGAAAGCAGGACAAGTACGAGAGATATTACCGCGACGACGACAGCCACGACGTCGGCGAATGAGACTTTTTCCACGTTGACTATCATAAGTACCGACGTGACGAACGTAGTGATTTTCAAAGTCAGCTTCTTTGCCTTTTTGACCCATTTGAGTGTGGTTTTCTGTATTTTTTCACCTTTGTTAGATCTGGTGCTTATCGCGGTAAAGATCAGGAAAAGCGCTATCTGCAATCCGAGGAAGACGGTGACGATTATATTGACGGGAGTCCAACCGTTTTTGACGATCTTATTTGCGTCCAAAGCTATGTATATGGCAAAGGTCGCCAAAGTCCATATCACGGAAAGGATATTCAATTTGGATATCTTTTTGCTTTTTTGTTCCTCTTCCGTCGTCGGAATCTGTTCCTGCGCGGCGTCTTCTTTTAGTTTTTTCATATTTCCCCGCTTATCCTTTATACGTTAGTTTTTAAAATCGCTGAAATCCAACGTCGCAAAATAGTCCGCGGGAGTTTCCGCTCTTCTGATGAGTTTTACGCTTCCGTCTTCTTGGAGCAAAAGTTCGGCGGAGCGGAGCTTTCCGTTATAGTTGTATCCCATAGAAAATCCGTGCGCGCCTGCGTCGTGGATATTGACGTAATCGCCTATCTCAATCTCGGGCAACATTCTGTCCACGGCGAATTTATCGTTATTTTCGCACAGACCTCCCGTCACGTCACATTTGTAAGTAAGGGGAGCGTCCTCTTTGCCCAGCACCGTTATATGATGGTACGCGCCGTAGATCGCGGGGCGCATAAGATTGGCAGCGCACGCGTCGAGACCGACGTATTCTTTCCAGATATGCTTTTTGTGAATGACTTTTGCTATAAGCGCGCCGTACGGAGCAAGCATAAATCTTCCCAGCTCTGTGAATATCGCCACGTCGTCCATACCTTGCGGTACAAGTACTTCTTCATAGGCCTTGCGTACGCCTTCTCCGATGGCGAGAATGTCGTTGCCTTCTTTCTCGGGACGGTACTGTACTCCCACGCCTCCCGAAAGATTTATGAACGCGATATGTATTCCGAGTTCCGTTTTTAGTTCTACGGCAAGTTCAAAGAGAATCTTGGCAAGAGTGGGATAGTATCCCGTGCCGACGGTATTGCTGGCAAGGAATGCGTGTATACCGAAATGCTTTACCCCATAGTCTCTGAGTTTTGCATAAGCGATTTTGATCTGCTCTTTAGTCATACCGTACTTGGCGTCTTTGGGGGTGTCCATTATCTCGTTATTGAGCGTAAAGTCGCCGCCGGGATTGTATCTGCAGCACATCGTCTCTTGGAAGGGAGCGATTTCTTTATAATAATCTATATGCGTCAGATCGTCAAAATTTATTATTACGCCGAGTTTGGCTGCAAGCTCAAAATCTTCTTTGGGGGTAACGTTGGACGAAAACATTATTTCGTGACCCTTGAATCCCACTTTGTCGCTCATCATCAGTTCCGTCAAAGAAGAGCAGTCTGCGCCCGCGCCTTCCTCTCGGAGTATCTGCAAAATGTGCGGATTTGGCGTAGCCTTGACCGCAAAATATTCCTTAAATCCTTTGTTCCAAGAAAAAGCTTTTTTCAGCAGTCTCGCATTTTCTCTTATTCCCTTCTCGTCGTAAATGTGGAAAGGAGTAGGGTATTTCTGCGCAATTTTTTCTATTTGTTCTTTGGTTACGAAAGGTACTTTTTTCATCTATTTATTCTCCGTAGAATTTTATAATATGAGTATATATCCCGCACGCGAGTTTGTCAACCGATTATATGTCATCTAGAGTATAGTCGAGATCCCGTCCAATATATTCCGTCGTCTCGAACGAAGTGGAGCGGTCTAATTTATCGTCATTTCGACCAACATGGAGAAATCTCAACCTATTAAAATAAACTAAAAAAAGCATATTTCTTATCATAACCCTTATTTATCTCACCTAAAATTATGTAAAATTAAAAACAAAAATGTCGACATATCTCGAT
This sequence comes from uncultured Clostridia bacterium, assembly GCA_948471525.1. Classification (GTDB taxonomy): domain Bacteria; phylum Bacillota; class Clostridia; order Christensenellales; family UBA3700; genus RACS-045. Next base: position 307,398 of record CAOKSY010000001.1, read on the forward strand.
AATTTCCAAGAAATGTATAGTTTTCCTGACCCAAGGAATTTATACAAAATACGTAGTTTTTAACGATAATTCTACACAATAAGTATACTCCAAAGCCCTGTCGAATTCAATAATAAACGGTCAATAAATGTATACCTTTCCTGACATAGGATAAAAAGAGGTAAAAACAGATGGAAAGAAAGAGAAGGAAGGGTGGATATTTTCTTTTGACCGTAGGCTTAATGGTGTGCTTGATAGTGGCAAGTATGGCATGTCTGTATGCGCCTAGAAACAGCGCGGAAGCAGTAGCTTCGGGAGCGCAGACGACAGATATAGATAATATATTATTAAATAAATACGAGAGCAAAGATAAGAAATTCAACGGTGATCAGCTGGATAAACTATACGCTCAGATAACGGGTATAGCAAATGCAACGTACGCGGACGTAGTTACTGCAGCAGGTGCGATAAAGACAAGCGCGGATTTTAGAGATACAAATAATACGCAGACGCAAGGAAAACTTATAACGTTAGACTTCGGTACGGATAATGCCGGCAATTCAATGGTATGGAACGCTGTATATCTATCTACCAATAGAGCAGGCGAACCAATACTTACGTTATGGCTTGCAAGTTCGACAGAAACGGCAAAATGGAATTATCATGCTAATACAGGTGATACAAGTGTGCCTTCGAGCATGTATAGCACAAGTATGATAAGGACAGAAACCTTGAACAATGCAGGTACTTGGTATGAGACTAATACGGGTAGCAATCCGCATCCAGTAACTCCAAATGCGAGTAATAAATACGCTAAGTTTACAATGACCAAGGCTCAGGGGGTCACTGGCAGTTTAACCGACTTTATTGAAAAACCTATTAATGTAGAGTGGCAAAATATACAGATTTCCCATTTGAACAACGATTATCAATACGATTTTAATAATGATGCATATGGTAATGTTGGCTCAAGTGCAAATTGGTATGGATCTGACAAGAATATGTACAATAAAGCTAATTATTCAGCATGGTCAGAAGATAATATATGGCTACCGTCTATGACAGAAGCAGGATGGCAGGAAGATGTCGGAAACAATAATAGGGGAATATGGAAGACATCATCTTTAGAACGAGGAAATGCAAGCGGTATTGAAACTTGGTTGCGTTCATCGAGTCAAGCTGGATATAATAAAGTTCAAACATTACTGGCAGACGGATCTCATAGTCCCAATAAGTTGACGAATGACTCATCGAATACCGTTGTTCGTCCTGCATTTCACTTAAACTTAAAGAAGGCTGAGGATAGTTCTTTAAGAGCGTTAAATCCTCAGGATTGCCGAGATACATATACAGGAAATGCTCTTACTCCCGAAAAAGCGAGTTGGTATTCTGCGGTTAAGAAAGCAATAGACGACGGATTTGTCACTGAGAAATACTATAGCGGAAGTA
>CAOKSY010000002.1 GCA_948471525.1 uncultured Clostridia bacterium
ATAAATGTATACCTTTCCTGACATAGGATAAAAAGAGGTAAAAACAGATGGAAAAAAAGAGAAGGAAGGGTGGATATTTTCTTTTGACCGTAGGCTTAATGCTGTGCTTGATAATTGCGAGTATGGTATGTTTGTACGTGCCGAGAAACAGCGCCGACGCTATGGCTTCGGGTGCGCAGACAACTAATATAGGAGATATATTATTAGATAACTACGAGAGTAAACACAAAAAATTCAACGGCAATCAGTTGGATAAACTATACGCGCAGATAACGGGTATAGCAAACGCGACGTATGCCGATGTTGTTTCTGCCGCAAGCGCGATAAAGACAAGCGCGGATTTTAGAGACCCTAATAATACTCAAACTGGCGGCAAACTAATCACACTGGACTTTGGCACAGATAATGCCGATAATTCATTAGAATGGAACGCAATGTATCTATCTACCAATAGAGCAGGCGAGCCTATACTTACTTTGTGGCTTGCGAGTTCAAGCGATACTGCACAGTGGAATAAGTATGATACGCGTGCCGATGGGTTGTATCCGTCTAATATGTACGGCAATAGTTATATGCGTACTGAAGTTCTTAACAATGAAGGTAAGTATTATACAAGTCTGAATGGAGATGGAGAAACAATTTATACCAAATCCCCGAATCACAAGTACGCTAAATTTACTGTTTCATCAGTAAGCGGAAGTTTAACCGATTTTATAGATAAACCTGCTAATGTAGAATGGCAGGACAGACAAATTTCTCATTTACACAACTCTTATAAGTATGACTTTAACAACGATGCCTATGGAAATGTTGGCTCAGGCGGAGGCGACAATGCTTTATGGCAAAAAAATATGCCCAATTATTACGGCAAGGGTGATTATTCTGAATGGCAGAATGATTATATTTGGATTCCGTCTATGTCTGAATCAGGTTGGTCTTCCGATTGTATCGGAATATGGAAAACATCCGCATTTGAAAGGAGCAATTCTACTGGGTTCGATACTTGGCTGCGTTCGGGTGATGGCGGTTATGTAACAGATAAGCTTATGTCTAACGGCGAGTATAATCAATATCCTTCTGTTACAACGTCCAATGCAGTTCGTCCCGCGTTTCATTTAAACTTAAAGAAGGCTGAGGATAGTTCTTTAAGAGCGTTAAATCCTCAAGATTTTCACAAGACATATACAGGCAATCCTCTTACTCCCGATGGAGAGAGTTGGTATTCTGCCGTTAAGAAAGCAATAGACGACGGATTTGTCACTGAGAAATACTATAGCGGAAGTACAGAATTGTCATCTGCGCCAATCAATGCAGGAACGTATACTATCAAATACGAGATAAAAGCCAACGCTCCGTATATGTGGTCGGATCAGAGTACCGGCGAGAAGAGTATTACTTTTACCATAGATAAAAAAGTAATTACATATCCGTCGATAAACGGCGACGTATCAAAGCCGTATAATGGCGGTAATGCGGTCAGATTTCCATTGAAAGACTTCGATAAATCCACTATGGAAATAGACTGGGTGGATGCATATAGCGGAGTAAGTATAAATGCAAACAGCGCGCCTTATACGGTATCCGCTACGGTAAAGGGTAAGTATGAACTCAAAGCCACACTAAAGGATACGGACAACTATCGCTGGGCGTCTACACCAAAGCTCGAAGTAGAGATAACTCCCGCGCCGCTTATCATAGAGAAGATAGTTGTATCGGGAAGCAATAACAGTAACTTCAGTACGTCGGAAGGAACGACCGAGATATTGGCGGACGTGTATATAGATCCCAACGGGTTGCCGTTTGCTACGGTACCGATTAAAGTATTTGTAAAGTACGGAAATGATGAGATAGACATCAGCGAAGCGTGGGATATAGACGCAAGCGGAAGTCCGCTCATAGGCAAGAAACTCATAAATCTCGAGAACTTCTTTGCAGGAGACAATCTGGTTTTGGACGTAAGATCGGAAGACGAAAATTACGAGGCGACGCTGAAGACGTCGGCAAGTATAGAGATCTTACCTGCAGGACAGAGAACGAATATACTGTGGAAGTTAAAAGAAGGGGAGGCATATCGTAACGATTGCAGAATAATAACGGAACTCAATGAGACGAATGCAAAGACGTTGTCTACACAGTTACTGTACAGCGCTAAGCAATTTACTTGGGAGATAGAATTGCCGGACGGAGTAACTCAAGTAGGAGATTTTGAGACAACGTTATTGAATGGCAATGCAAGCGTATTAGGCAAAGACGCGGGAACGTACCGCACGTCAATGACGTTGAGCAACGGCAATACGTATTCTGTAGAATGGACAATAGATCCGTATAAGTTCGATCTAAGCAACGTCAAGTGGCAGAACAACGGCAAGATAGAGTATACGGGAAGCCAAGTAAGTCTAACGCTTGAGAACTTGCCCGACGGATTAATAGCGCAGTCCTATGAGAGAAACACGGGAACAGACGTGGACAGTTACGGACCGGCAACGGTACACTTCGGACTTGCAAGCGGCTATGATCCCAACAACTATATTATCCCCGTACCTACGTATACGAACGGAGTAGCGGACAGTACAAATCCGGACGCGTATATAGGCTCGTTTGAATGGGAAAAGGAATGGGAGATAACGCAAGCAATAATAAAAGTAGGCAAGGGAGACTGGAAGAACGCGCAGAACAGCGACGAGGCAAATCCGTTCTCATACAAGGTATTGAGCGATCCTAGAGCAGAAGGAGTGGTAGAGTACGTATACTACGAGACGGACAGGAACGGCAATCCCATAGATATAACCAAGCCTTTGCAACTCAGCGACATAACAGTATCCGCAACGGAGAAGAAGAATTATATAGCAGTGCCGAGCATAAAGGCGGGATTTGAGAACAACTATAAGTTCCCCGACGGCTTGACGGATAAAGACAGATATTCTCCAGTATTCGAGATAGGCGGCGGCTCGACTGCAGTAGAGGTAAGGCTGGACAGCGACAAGATAGAGTACTACAACGGCAAGCCGAGGAACGTAAAACTTGTAATAACGGGAAGCGCGAAAGAAAGCGACTTGACGGTGACGTATTACAAGGGAGATATAGTAGACGAAGCAAACAGACTTGAAGGCGCGCCGACGGAAGTGGGCAAGTACTTGGCTGTAATAACGTCCAACAATCCCAACGTGATCTTGAGCGGAACGACGCAATATGAATTCGAGATAACGAAGAGTCAAGTGGGCAAGGAATGGAATAAGAACTATAAGCCGTACGTGCTTAACTTGAAGTACGGACAGATAAACGGAGTTAAGTACGAGATAAGAGACAAGAACGGCAACGCTATAGAGGATATAAGCCAATTGACGGTAGGAAACAGCTATGAGATAAGAGCGGTGATCAAAGACGGCAACTATATCTTTGCAGACGGAAGTACGGAGACGGACTGGGAGACTTTTGAAGTAAGAGATGGAGATCAGTTATTTGATCCCAACAGTCCTAATAATCCCAACTATCCGCAGAACGATCCCGAAGAGGGCAACAAGCCAAGCGATCCGGACGGAGACAAGGACGAAGAGGGCAATACAAGTTTCGATAAGGTACTGAAAGTCATCAAGGAATGGTGGCAGGTAATAGTCAGCGCAGTCAGCATTATATTGATACTTGTATTTATAGGCAAAGCGTTGGCATACGACGGCAAGAGGAGAAAGATAAAGAAAGAGATCAACGAGAGATACTCGACTTATTATGCGGCGGGATTGTTCGGACTGTCTATGACGAAGTGGACGGTGATAGCGGGCTGCTTGGCAGGCGGCGCGGTATTGAGTCTTGCGCTTATGATAATATCCAAAGTTAGATACAACAAGGCTGTTACGGAACTGGGCAAGAGCAAGGATGAGAACGATCGCAAGAAAGAAGAAGAAATGAAGATGATGTTCATGAGAATGATGAACGGAGGCAATATGAACGGCGGACAGGCGCAGGGAGGATACGGATATGCGCAAGCCGGAATAGGAGCGGAAGAGATACGCGGAATAGTATCTGATACTATGACGGCGATGTTGCCGAATATGCAACAGTATTTGCCTCAACAGGCGTCTGCCAACGACGAACTCGTGCAGAGACTGATCGAGCAGAATGAACAGTTGATGGAGCAGAACGCGGCGAACGAAGAGAGAATGCGCCAACTCAATGAGCAAAACGAAGAGCGCATAGAGCGACTGTTGGAAAAGTTTGCGTCACAAAGCAATGAAAAAATAGCAGAGAAAGAAGTCGCTTCTACATTGGCGGACAGCGGCATAATAAGGGAACTTGCCGACGGACAAAAAGAAATAATAAAGAAATTGTCTTCTCAAAAAGCAGAGACTGTAGCAATACAGTCGGAGAATAGACCTGTCGTAATAAACGCTTATGAAGACAGAATAGAACAAATGATGCGCAATCAAGAGAGGTTGATGGAAAAGATCTTGGAACTTTCAGCAGATAAGAATTCGGAAAAGGTCATCGAAAAAATCGTTGAAAAACCTGTCGAAAAGATCGTAGAAAAAGAAGTGCGAGTAGAAGTACCTATCGAAGTCGAAAAAGTCGTAGAGAAGGTTGTAGAAAAGGAAGTCAAGGTCGAAACGCCTGCGGCAAAGCCTGTCGCTCCAAAAAAAGCAGCCGCGCCCAGACTTACACTCGACGAAGCGTATGCGAAATTGAGTAAGGAACAGAAGAAGTATTTCGATACTCTCAAGGCATATGCTATGAGCAAAGATAAGTGCAAGGAGAAGAAATCTACGTATTATATCTTGCTCGGACAGTCTTCTGTAAATCCTTTGGTCAAACTTACGGTAAAGAAAGATACGACAGTCGCACTCTTTAAGATGGAAGACGAGTACTTCAAGGATATCCGCCGCAACGCGGGATCGGACGGAACGAAGATAAAAGTCAAGGAGACGGAATTGATCGTCGGCGATGCGCAAGCGCTTGACGCGGCGAAGGAGATGATCGATCTGAGAGAGGATCAGATTGAACGTTACCAAGAGTATTTGAAGGAACAGAAGAGTATGAAGAGATAAAATCTCTCATCTCGACAAATGTGGAGAGATCTCGTTGATATAAAAAATTTGATAAGATTTCTCCATTTCGCTTGCCTTTACTAATCTGTATATTTAATACTGTTAATCCTATTATGTTCTCTATGCGGATAACAGGAACATAATACCCATCCAAGTATCATAGAAGAGGCAAAAGCCGAGCTGTCGACCGCCATTCCTGCGGCATAAGAATATAAAAATGCCGAGGTGAGAGAAAGTAGAAATAGAAGTCTTCTATGAATTGAAGAAAACAACGCGCAAGCCGTCAGCGCCGCGACTGCGGCGATTATATTTTGACTGTGGATATAGCCGTCCACAAATTCGGCGGTACTCAGCCAAAAGGCAGAACATATCGTTATCGCCGCGAAAGCTATAATATCTTTTGCGCCTATACGCGACTGAAAAAATAAGCATATTGCGCCTACAATAGCAATGCAAGCAGGAAAAAGCAGTTCGGCGGATAAAGTCTTAGCTATCATATATATGCAGGCGAGAATTATTGCAACGCCTGCGTTTTTTATAAATTTATCTGCCGACAGTACGGACAAAGCCGCCAGATAAATTAAACCGATTATTATCGCGATCTCCATACGATTGTTATGTTACCGTTTCGCGCTCTTATGAATTTGAAATGCAAATACTTTACATAATTGATTTTTTAATATATAATCTAATAAACAAAAAGAGTGTATATGGCAAAGATAATAGCAATAGATAAAGGCAGTATAGCCGAAGAATTGGGGCTTGAGATAGGCGACGAGGTATTGGGGTTCGACGGAGAAGAGATCGTCGACGTACTCGATTATGCTTATTATGATTCTCAGGATAGTTTTGTACTGAATATAAAAGCTAAACAAGGCGACGTCGTCGATATCGAGATAGAAAAAGACGAGACGGAGACCTTGGGGCTAACGTTGGACGAGAGCGTTCAGCTCGAACCTATGCGCTGTAAAAACAAATGTCTTTTCTGCTTTGTCGATCAACTTCCCAAGGGTATGCGCGAGACTTTATACGTCAAGGACGACGATTACAGACTGAGTTTTGTCAGCGGAAACTACGTCACGCTGAGCAACGTCGGACAAAAAGAACTGGACAGGATAGTCAAACTGCATCTGTCTCCTCTTTATATTTCGGTGCACGCTTATAATAAGGATATCAAGACAAAACTTGTATCAAATCCCGAGTCGGCAAAAGTATTTGAAAAGATCAGTTTTCTTGCAGAGCACGGCATTGTTATGCATACTCAAATAGTGCTTTGCAAGGGCATCAACGACAAGGACGCGCTTGACGAAACGTTAAAAAACCTCAGAGATCTTTATCCCGCGGTGCAATCGGTCGCGGTCATACCGGTAGGATTGACCTGCCATAGACAAAATCTCTATCCGCTCGAGCAGTTTGATAAAAGATCTTCTCGCGAGACGGTAGAGCAAGTGGAAAAATTCAATCGCGAATGCGGCGGAAATTTCTGTTGGTGCAGCGACGAGTTCTATATAAAGGCGGATATGCCTTTGCCCGATTACTGCGATTACGGAGATTTCTGTCAGATAGAAAACGGCGTAGGGCTGTGCGCAGAATTCGCCAATGCTTTCGACAATGCGCTTTCTCTGGCGAAGTCGAGCGACAGGGAAATGGAGATAGCGGTCATAACGGGACAGTCCTTCAAAAATATTTTGTCCGGACTTTGTGAGACGTTGAAAGTTAAATTCCCCAACGTGCGCATAAAGATCTGCGATATTTACAACGACTTTTTCGGAAGGAGCATTACGGTGTCGGGACTCGTTACTCCGACCGATATAATAAAGCAAGTGAGCGATATGCCCGAGTATACTATAATCCCGTCGACAATGCTAAGAGAATTTACAGATACTTTCCTCGACGGATATACGGTGTCTGATCTCGAACGCGCTATAGATACGAAGATAGTCGTGTCGCACGGCGGAGAGAGCTTTGTAAAAATAATAGAAGAGTTGGCGAATAAGCGGTAAAGAGAGGTGGTTTATGAAACCTTTGATAGCGATAGTCGGCCGTCCGAATGTGGGCAAGTCGACGCTTTTTAACAGGATAGTAGGAAAGAAGGTCAGCATAGTCGAAGACTTTGAGGGCGTTACCAGAGACAGACTGTACTGCGACGGAGAGTGGTGCGGATGTCAGTTTACGCTCATAGACACTGGCGGATTGGAGATAAAGAGCGAGGATAAAATGTGGCGGCATATCCGCGAACAGGCTAGAATTGCCGTTGAGATAGCAGACGCGATAATATTCGTCGTCGACGGAAAGGCGGGGATGACTGCCAACGATACGAAAGTCGCGGACTTTTTACGCACAAGCAAGAAGCCTGTCGTCGTCGCGGTAAACAAACTCGACAACAATGAGACGGACAACATTTACGATTTTTATTCTTTGGGATTAGGCGACGTAATCGGAGTGTCTGCCGAGCAGTCCAAAGGTATCGGAGATCTGCTCGACGCCGTGACCGAAAATCTGCCCAAGAGCGACGAAGAAGTCGACGAAGAAGTAGTCAATATCGCCGTGGTCGGAAAACCTAACGCAGGAAAGAGTTCGCTTACAAACAAACTCTTGGGATATGACAGAGTTATAGTCAGCGACGTCGCCGGCACGACCAGAGACGCGATCGACACGCCGTTTGAATGGAACGGCTGCAAATACAACCTGATCGATACCGCGGGCATACGCAAAAAAAGTTCTGTCGACGAGGGTATCGAACAGTATTCGGTAATGCGTTCGCTTGCCGCGGTCAGGAGAGCCGACGTAGTGCTCGTTGTGATCGACGCGAGCGAGGGAATGAGCGAGCAGGATATTAAGATATGCGGTTACGTTCACGAACAGGGCAAACCTTCGGTCATAGTTATGAACAAGTGGGACGCAGTCGAAAAAGATACATTCACTATCAATACTTTCGATAAAAAGATGCAGGGCGACTTAAAATTTATGGATTACTTCGCTCCCGTCTATGTGTCCGCAAAGACGGGACAGCGCGTAGATAAAATACTTGCGCTTGCCACCCAAGTATACGAAGAGTCCAAGCGTAGAGTGCCTACCGGAGTGCTCAACGATATAATCACCGACGCGGTGATAGCTGTAGAGCCGCCGTCTCACAACGGCAAGCGTCTCAAGATCTATTACGTCACGCAAGGCGCCGTTCAGCCGCCTACGTTCGTATTTTTCGTCAACGACGCCACGCTTATGCATTTCAGCTATGAGAGATATCTGGAGAATACGCTTCGCAAGACGTTTACGTTCAAAGGCACTCCTATAAAGTTGATCGTGAGAAACCGCAAGGAAAAAGATCAGACCTGACAGTTTGTGGAAGAGAGGATCAATTCTTGCAAAGCCGTTGCAATCGCACGGTATATATGATAAAATAAAATATAATTAAGATATGGAAGGTGAACAATGAATTACAGCCAATTATCAAAAGAAGAACTTCAACAGATCTACGATCTACAGAAGGCGGAGTATGACAATCTCGTAGCTCAGGGTTACAGCGTAGACATCGCAAGAGGCAAGCCTTGCAACGAACAGTTGGATATCTCCATGCCTATGCTGACTGCGGAGGGTATAGAGAATATGCCCAAGAATTACCGCAACTACGGTATGCTTGACGGTATTCCCGAGATGAAGAAGATCTTTGCTCAGATGCTGGGAGTGGATCAAACGGAGGTCATCGTAGGCGGCAGCAGTTCGCTCAACCTTATGTACGATACGATCCAAAGAGCGTTGCAGTTCGGAATAATGGGCAGTGAACCTTGGAATTCTCAGCCTGTCAAGTTTTTGTGTCCCGTGCCCGGATATGACAGACATTTTGCGATATGCGAGCATTTCGGTATAGAAATGATCAATATACCGATGGACGGCGAAGGTCCGAATATGGATCTTGTAGAGCAGTTGGTAGCCAACGACGATACTATCAAGGCTATATGGTGCGTGCCTAAGTACAGCAATCCTACCGGCATTACATATTCCGACAAAGTCGTAGAAAGACTTGCTACGATGAAGACAAAAGCCAAAGATTTCAGAATTTTCTGGGACAATGCTTACGTCGTGCACGATCTGACAGACACTCCCGACGTATTGGCAAATATTATGGAACTTTGCGCAAAAGCAGGCAATCAAGACAGAGTATATCAGTTTGCTTCCACGTCCAAAGTTACTCTTGCGGGCAGCGGCGTGGCGTGTATAGCTACTTCTAAGAATAACGTCAAGGATATTCTTTCTCATATGACAATGCAGACAATATCCTATAATAAGGTATGGCAGTATATACATTATCTTTTCCTCAAGGATATGACAAATATCAAGGAGATAATGAAACAGCAGAGAGATATTATCAAACCCAAATTCGATACGTTGATCCAAGCCTTTGAAAATGCGTTCGGAGACGATAACGGTATCGTCAAGTGGACAAATCCCAACGGCGGATATTTTATATCCGTAGACGTGTTGGACGGCTGCGCGAAAAAGGTATGCGATCTTTGTAAGAAAGCAGGTTTGACGTTGACAGCCGCAGGCGCTCCTTTCCCGTACGGAAGAGACGTCAACGACAGAACGCTTAGGATCGCTCCCACGTTTACTTCGGACAGCGATCTTGTCGTGGCTACGCAGATACTCACTTGCTGTATCAAACTCGCTTGCGCGGAGAAACTCATCAACGACTGATATAGGATAGACGTATGAAATTGGTTATCGCTTCGGATATACACGGCTCGGCGTACTACGCGCAGAAAGTCAAAGATGCATTTGAAAGAGAGAATGGCGATTTGCTCGTATTGTTGGGCGATATATATTACCACGGACCGAGAAATCCTTTCCCTCGCGACTACGCGCCTATGCAAGTCGCGGAGATCTTCAACGCGCTCAAAGACAGGCTTTTGGTCATCAAAGGCAACTGCGACAGCGAAGTCGACGCTATGATAAGCGAATTCGATTTCAACGAGTTTTCGCAGATCGTTGCGGACGGTCTAAAGGTCACGCTTACTCACGGACATAAGTTTAATAAGGACGCTATGCCGGTAAATGCGGGCGACGTCATGTGCTACGGACATTTCCACACGGGATTCATTACGCAGGTAGGCGACACCGTCGTGGCAAACGCCGGTTCTGTGTCTCTGCCCAAAGACGGCACGCCAAGCAGTTATCTTACTTTAGATAAAGGTAATCTTACGCTTAAAGATATAGACGGAAACGTAATTGACGGCAGATCCGTCTCAAAAAAATAGAGAGGTAATTATGAGTAACAGAAAATTCGATACCAAAGTTCAGGTACTCAAATACGAAGTTTTAAAACAGATCGTCGAGGCATACGACAGGGGCGATATGTCGCAGATTTATTTGGATATACCAAAATCCATTTCGCCGGGTCCCAAGCCGAGTTTCAGATGCTGTATTTATAAAGAAAGGGCTATCGTGCAGGAGAGGATCAAACTCGCTCTCGGCGGAGATAAGTCCAATCCCAATATCGTCGAAGTTATCGAGGCGGCGTGCGACTCATGTCCTATCAGCGGTATGTATATTACTCCCGCTTGCCGCGGATGTATAGTACATAAATGTCAGGAGGCTTGTCCCAAGGACGCGATATCCATAGTGGATAACAAGCCCGTCATAGATATGGATAAATGTATAAAGTGCGGCCGTTGCGCCAAAGCGTGTCCTTACGACGCGATAATAGAGCAATCCCGTCCGTGCATAAAGAGTTGTAAAGTCAAAGCATTGTCTATGGACGAATACGACAGAGCGAAGATCGACAACGATAAGTGTATCGCCTGCGGCGCATGCGTATACAACTGTCCTTTCGGCGCTATAGTAGACAAATCTTTTATTATAGAAACTTTGGATATTCTCAAGGAGAGCAAAGAAAAGGGCTACAGAGTATTTGCGATAATAGCTCCCGCTATTGCCAGCCAGTTTAAGCCCGCTACTTTCGGACAGCTTGTCACCGGTATCAAGCAGCTCGGTTTTGACAGAGTATACGAGGCTGCGCTCGGCGCGGACATAACGCTGTATAAGGAAGCCAAAGAATTCGAGGAAAAGGGATTGATGACTACGTCGTGCTGTCCGTCTTTCGTAATGTTTGTAGAAAAGAATTTTCCCGAACTGGCTCAGTATATTTCTTCCTCTCCGTCGCCTATGGTGGAGACGGCTATGCTGCTCAAGAGAAAGTATCCCGATATCAAGACGGTATTTATAGGACCTTGCACGAGTAAAAAACTCGAATACAGAATGGAGAAGACTCAGGGCGCAATCGACAGCGTGATCTCGTTTGAGGAATTGCAGGCGCTATTCGACGCCAGAAAGGTCGATCTGCTTGTGCAGGAGGAGATGAATATCGACGACGCGTCCGTAATGGGCAGAGTATTCGCAAAGTGCGGAGGCATTTCGCAGGATATCTCCAAGCTGACCGAGGGAAAAGTAGAGCCTGTCGCTATGAGCGGAATAGAGGAGTGCAGAGCCAATTTGCTCAAACTCAAATTCAATAAGACTACCGCAAATTTCTTCGAGGGGATGGCTTGCGACGGCGGATGTCTCAACGGCGCGCTTTCGCTCCATCACGACGTCAAGAACGCAATGGAGATAGATAAGTATTCCAACAACGCTTCGCATAAAGACATATCGGGATCGGTAGATATGTATCACGACAGTTTTAAGAAGTAGTCGGGAATAGCAAGTCTGCTCGCGATTATATCGGTATAACAAAAGTCCCCCGCATCCAAAAGATACGTCGGGACTTTTCGTTATTTTTGCGATAAAGAATGGCGGTTGTCAAAAGAATAACTTCTACTTCTTCTTCGTTTTTGATATCGATCGGAACGCGCTTGTAAAATATGTAAATGTATTTTGAAGTTATAAATATTTTACATTACACTTGACAATTTACGATAAATATTTTATTATATATTAATGTATAGTATATGGAGTATCTTATGAAGTTAAACGGATCGCAAATTTTGATTGAATCATTGTTGGAACAAGGCGTCGACACTATTTTCGGCTACCCGGGCGGAGCCGTATTGAATATCTACGACGCTATTTATTCATATCAGGACAAGCTCAAGCACGTGCTTACCGCTCACGAACAGGGCGCGGCGCACGCGGCTGACGGATATGCGAGAGCGACTGGCAAAGTAGGCGTCGTTTTGGCGACGTCGGGTCCCGGAGCGACCAATCTCATTACCGGTATCGCTACGGCGTTTATGGACAGCGTGCCGATGGTGGCGATTACGGGTAACGTGGGCACCGATCTTATCGGTCTCGATTCTTTTCAGGAAGTATATATTGCCGGCATAACAATGCCGATAACAAAGCACAACTTTGTCGTCCGCAAAGTAGAAGAGCTTCACGACGTCATACGCGAGGCGTTCAGGATCGCTAAGAGCGGCAGACCCGGGCCGGTACTTGTGGATATTCCCAAGGACGTAACTTCCGCGCTGTGCGAATTTGAGAACAAAGGAGCGTCCGTTGCCGACGAATACGTAAAGGCGGACGCAAGCGCTATAGAAAAGGCGGCGGATTTGATAAACGCGTCTAAGAGACCTTGCATTCTCTTCGGAGGCGGCGTACTTATATCTCAAGGCGAAAAAGAGTTGCTAGAACTTATGAATAAAGCGCAGATACCGGCTACTCATACTCTTATGGCGGCAGGCGTGCTAGGTTGGGGCGAGAAACTCAATCTCGGACTTATAGGTATGCACGGCAGTATGTCCGCGGGAAGAAGCGTAGCCAACAGCGATCTCGTAATAGCCGTAGGCACCCGTTTTTCGGACAGAGTCGCTACGGACAAGCATAAGTTTATAAGAGAAGCAAAAGTCGTGCATATAGACGTCGACGCGGCAGAGATAAATAAAAATATTTCCAGCGATCTCAGCGTAGTCGGAGACGTAAAAGAAGTGCTTACGCAACTTTTGCCTATGGTCAAAAAGGCAAATCACGACGAATGGCTTGCGCAGATAGAAGAATGGAAAAAGTTTGATTACAAGCCCAAGGATATAGATGGTGTGCTCAGACCGCACCAGATAATACAGGCGATCTCAGACGAGATAGGCGAGGACGGCATTATGGTCACCGACGTAGGTCAGCACCAGATGTGGGCGGCTCAGTACAGCAAGAGGACAAAGAGCAGATCTTTCCTCACGTCCGGCGGACTCGGAACAATGGGATACGGATACGGAGCGTCTATCGGAGCGCAGGTAGCGTATCCAAAGAGAAGAGTTGCGCACGTAACTGGCGACGGTTCTTTCCATATGAATTTGAACGAACTCTGCACAAGCGTAAGTTTCGGACTTCCGATAGTCAGCGTAGTTATCAACAACAGCGTTCTCGGAATGGTAAGACAGTGGCAAACGCAGTTCTACGGCAAAAGATATTCGCAGACGACCTTGGAAAGAGCGACCGATTATGTCAAACTCGCAGAGGCTTTCGGCGGCGTAGGATACAGAGCGACAACGTTGGACGAGTTCAAAAAAGCGCTCAAAGACGCTTATGCTACAGGCAAACCGTGTATAATCGAAGCGGTGATAGACAGAGACGAAAAAGTTTTGCCTATGATACCTGCGGGACAGAGCATCGACAATATAATAATGTGATCAATGTTTAGAAATACTAAGCACTAGAATATAAATTTTCAATTTTTGGAGGATAGAAAAATGATAAAGAAGTATTACGATACGGATTGTGATTTGAAGCTTCTTGACGGCAAAACAGTAGCGGTAATCGGTTTCGGTTCGCAAGGACATGCTCACGCAATGAATCTTGCAGACAGCGGAGTGAACGTAGTGGTAGGTCTGAGAAAGGGATCCAGACACGAGAAAAAGGCGTTGGACGCGGGACTCAAAGTTATGTCCGTCGCTGACGCGGCAAAGGCGGGCGATCTCGTAATGATGCTCGTTCCGGACGAGACTTGCGCGGATATTTACGCGGCTGAAGTTGAGCCTCATATGACTGCGGGCAAGGTATTGATGTTTGCCCACGGTTTGAATATACATTTCAAACTTATCAAGCCTTCCAAGGACATCGACGTTATTATGGTCGCGCCCAAGGGACCGGGTCATACTGTAAGAAGTCAGTACGAAGAGGGCAAAGGCGTTCCGTCTCTTATCGCTGTTTATCAGGATGCTTCCGGCAAGGCTAAGGACTATGCTTTGGCTTACGCTTGTGGTATCGGCGCAGGCAGAGCGGGCATACTCGAGACGACTTTCAGAGAGGAGACCGAGACGGATCTGTTCGGCGAGCAGGCGGTGCTTTGCGGCGGCGTAACGGAACTTATGAAGGCAGGCTTCGAGACTTTGGTCGACGCAGGTTACGCTCCCGAAATGGCTTATTTCGAGTGTATCCACGAGATGAAGCTCATTGTAGATCTTATCAACAAGGGTGGCTTTGAAATGATGAGATATTCTATCTCCAACACTGCCGAATACGGCGATTACCGTACGGGTAGAAGACTTATCACCGACGAGACGAGAAAGGAAATGAAGAAAGTCTTGAGAGAGATCCAGGACGGTACTTTCTGCTCGGAATGGATGACGGAGAACAAGAGCGGCAAATGCGCTCATTTCTACGCTACGCGTCAGCTCGAACTCGAGCATCCGCTTGAGAAAGTAGGCAAGGAATTGCGTACTATGATGAGCTGGCTCAAAAAATAATTATTGACTGACGGTTAAGTCGTTCCGCATTGCGGGCGGCTTAATTCAAATATAGCAACTTGCGCATTGCGGTATTTTTGCCGCAGTGCGCTGTCGAGACTGTTTGTATGATATATAAACAGTTTTTAATATAATAATATAAACGCGCCGATATTTTATTATTTCGGCAGGAGAGGATCATGGCTTTGAGAAGTGAATATTTGACAAAAGGAATAGAGACCGCGCCGCAGAGATCTCTGCTTTATGCTTGCGGATATACCAAAGAGGAGTTGGAGCGTCCGCTCATAGGAGTTGTGTCGGCTCACAGCGAGATTGTGCCTGGACATATGCATCTCGACAAGATCGCCGAGGCGGTCAAGGCGGGAATAAGACTTGCAGGCGGCACGCCGATAATGGTTCCGTCTATCGGAGTATGCGACGGAATCGCTATGGGACATATAGGTATGAAGTATTCGCTTGCGTCGAGAGAACTTATCGCCGACAGCGTGGAGACTATGACGATGGCGCATTGTTTCGACGGCTTGGTGCTTGTTCCCAACTGCGATAAGATCGTTCCCGGCATGGTGATGGCTGCGGTGAGAATGAATATCCCCGCAGTGGTAGTCAGCGGCGGTCCTATGATGGCAGGCACAGTGGCGGGCTGCGAGACTTCGCTGTCCAAGATGTTTGAGGCTGTAGGCGCGAGAAAAGCCAATATGATAGACGACAGACAACTTCTCGAGTATGAAGAAAATTGCTGTCCTACCTGCGGATCGTGTTCGGGTATGTATACTGCCAATTCAATGAACTGTCTCTGCGAGGCAATAGGTATCGCATTGCCGGGCAACGGAACTATCCCCGCTGTAATGAGCGGCAGAATAGCGCTTGCCAAGCATGCAGGTATGGCGATAATGCAGTTGGTAAAGAAGGGCATAAAGGCGAGAGACATCATCAATGAGAAATCTATCCGCAACGCTTTGGCTTGCGATATGGCGCTGGGCTGTTCGAGCAACAGCGTATTGCATTTGCTCGCGATAGCCAACGAAGCAGGATTTCCTCTCGATCTCAAGATAATCAACGAAGTCAGCGCGAAGACTCCAAATCTCTGTCACCTTGCGCCGGCAGGTCCTACGCACATGCAGGATCTCGACGCCGCGGGCGGAGTACAGGCAGTGTTGAGCGAACTTGCAAAGAAGAACTTGATCGATACTTCTGCGATAACCGCTACCGGCAAAAACGTGGGCGAAAATATAGCCGACGCATACGTCAAAGATTACGGTACGATAAAGTCTATTGACAAACCTTACAGCGAGACGGGCGGTATAGCGATACTTTGGGGAAATATCGCGAAGAACGGATGCGTAGTCAAGAGGAGCGCAGTCGCGCCCGAAATGCTCAAGCATAGCGGACCTGCGCGCGTGTTCGATTGCGAGGACGACGCTATCAAAGCGATATACGCGTCTGAGATCAAGGCGGGAGACGTAGTCGTTATAAGATACGAAGGACCAAAGGGCGGTCCGGGTATGAGAGAAATGCTCAATCCGACGTCTGCACTTGCGGGTATGAAGCTGGATAAGTGCGTGGCTCTTATTACAGACGGAAGATTTTCAGGCGCTTCCAGAGGCGCGTCTATAGGTCACGTTGCGCCCGAGGCGGCTGACGGCGGCGAGATCGCGCTGATAAAAGAGGGCGATATCATCGATATAGATATTCCGTCCAATTCCGTCAACGTAAGAGTAGACGACGCTACGCTTGCGGCAAGACGTAAAGAACTCAAAGACAGAGAGCCGAATATCAAGAGCGGTTGGCTGTCTAGATACTCGAGATTGGTTCAGGGCGCGGACAAGGGCGCAGTCTTGAAGTAGGATAATAAATAAAAAGGAAATACGAAATAATGTTGACACTGGACAAGGTATATCATGCCTCTTATGTTCTCAAAGAGGCTATAAGAGAGACTGATATAATTTACGCGCCGAAGATAAAGGCAGGTTCGGAAATATATCTCAAGACGGAGAATTTGCAGGTTACGGGTTCGTTTAAAGTGCGAGGCGCTTACTATAAGATATCCCAACTGTCTGAGGCGGAAAAACAGAAAGGCGTTATCGCTTGCTCGGCGGGTAATCACGCGCAGGGTGTTGCGCTTGCCGCAAGAAAGAACGGCATCAAGTCATTGATCTGTTTGCCCGACGGCGCGCCGATATCCAAGGTGGAAGCCACGAGAAGTTTCGGGGCGGATATTTGTCTCGTCAAGGGAGTATACGACGACGCTTACAACGAGGCTATAAGACTTAGAGACGAGAAGGGATATACGTTTATACATCCGTTCAACGATCCTGACGTGATCGCGGGACAGGGAACTATAGGTCTTGAAATCCTCAATCAGATCGAGGATATCGACGCGATAGTAGTGCCTATAGGCGGCGGCGGTCTTATTGCCGGAGTCGCGTTTGCGGCAAAGTCCTTAAAACCGTCAATAAAGATTTACGGAGTACAGGCAAGCGGCGCTCCCAGTATGGAAAAGTCGTTTAAAGAGCATAAGATAATCAAACTTGACAGCGTACATACGATAGCCGACGGAATAGCGGTAAAAGAGCCGGGAGACCTGACTTTTGAACTTATTTCCAAGTATGTCGACGATATCGTGACTGTCACCGACGACGAAATATCCGCGGCTATACTTGCGTTGATAGAACAGCATAAGATGGTAGCGGAAGGCGCAGGCGCAGTATCGGTCGCGGCGGCTATGTTCGGCAAGATACCTACCGACGGCAAAAAAGTATGCTGTCTGGTATCGGGCGGCAATATCGACGTGACGATCCTCTCGAGAGTGATCAGAAGAGGTTTGCAGATGAGCGGCAGAAATTATCTTGTTACGTTGGAACTCGTCGATAAGCCGGGACAGCTTACACAAGTGTCCAATATCATATCCGATCTGGGCGGCAACGTAATTTCCATTCATCACGAGCGTTCCAACGAGGGCAGCGACGTCAACGGATGTTTCTTGCGTATACAGATTGAGACAAGGAACTTTGACCATATCAACGAAATAAAACAAAGACTTACGTCTGCGGGATTTAAAATCATATAGGAGATAAAATATGAAAGTAGTCAGCACAACAAAAGCGCCGTCCGCTATAGGACCTTATTCACAGGCAATGATAAGCGGCGGTATGGTATACACGTCGGGACAGATTGCGATCGATCCCGAAAGCGGCAAGATCGACGCGGTAACTATCGAAGAGCAGACTCATCAAGTCTGCAGAAACGTCAAGGCTGTGCTCGAGGCGAGCGGATCGTCGTTAAGTAAAGTGGTAAAGACTGTGTGCTTTTTGGCGGATATGGATGATTTCATAGTGTTCAATGCCATTTATGCGCAATATTTTACTTCAAAGCCTGCGCGTTCTTGCGTAGCTGTAAAGACGTTGCCTAAAAATGTATTGGTAGAAATAGACACGATTGCAGAGGTGTAAAAAGAAAATCCAATCATAGCTAAATAATATGATCATTAAGCGCGGAGTATGTTGAATTACTACGCGTTTTTTATATATTTATAGAGGTCGTATTTTAAAAGTAATTTGCAGGAATGAAAATACTTAAATGGCATAAAAATATTCTGTATTGATTTTTCTGCTTATTTAATGTAAACTAGTAAATAATGTATTGATGGGTGAATTAGCCGTAGTTTACGTAAAATCTAAATCAACAATTTCAAAAGGGGAAAATTATGAGAAAAAAAAGTTTTGCTTTGGCGATAATCTGTCTGCTCTGCATATTTACCGCAGGAGTTTTTTTCAGCGGATGCAGTATTAAAGTAGACGTGCCGGACAGAGTGAGCGAAAATTTTGTCGATCTGGCAGAAGGCGCCAAAATGGAGAGAAAAAGAGCAGTCGAGGGCGATAGTTTTACGCTCCAATTTGACGGAAAGAAAAAATTTAATACCGTATCGTTGACGGAGATAGGAAGCGCGGTAACCTCTTTTGAGTTGTATATAAACGGCAAGATGGTCTACGCGAGCGATAGAATAGGAAAATTCAGATATTGCGCATTGTCCGACACCTATGAGGCGGATGAATTGACAGTTAAGGCTGTCAAATGCGAAGACGGAGCAACTTGGGCGATCGAAAAACCCAAAGTGTATTTCGTTGAAAAGACGGCTAATGACGATTTTGCGGTGATGTCTTATATTTATACGGCAAAGGCTTTGCAGTTGGAAGAAGAGGATAAAAAGATAATAGGTTGCACTACTCAGTTCAATATATTCTCCAGTCTGTATTTGCTTGCCGACGGAACTGTGTATTTCAAGCCGCACACGCTTGCCGACGGAAGAACTGTGGAAGGAGAGGACGCTTTCCGACAAGCTATAGCCAACTTGAGGGAATTCAATCCCAAGGCAGAGATCGTAGCGACGATATTGGGATCTGAGGATATAGTAGGCGACGGTCTCGACCAAGAGAAGCGGCACAATACCGCTATGACAAAGAACAAGGATAATTTTATCAAAAACATACTCAAAGTCATAGACGATCATGATTTGGACGGCATAGCGTTCGATTACGAGTATCCTCATAATTTGATAACGAATAACAATTACGGTAATTTCCTCAAAAAGTTAAAACTCGCAATGCCCGAGGGTAAAGAGCTTAATTGCGCCTTCAGTCTGTGGAATCTCACCGTATTCGGCACTTTTCCTCGATCCAAACTTAAATACGTCGATCATATCGAACTTATGGCTTACGACGGCTTTGACGAGTATGGAGACCATTCGTCTTTCTATACTATGTGCGCGGAAGTTTTGGCTAAATTGGAAGATAAGGGGATAGATATGTCCAAAGTCAATCTCGGATTGCCTTTCTATTCGCGACCTATCGACAGCGCGGCTTATTGGGGAAATTATAATGATTACTGTCATCTTCTCGGCGAGTACGGCAACAGTCTAATGCAGACTATCAACGTCGACGGGCAGGAATACGAACAACTTTGTTATTACAATTCCCGTCAACTTATCTATGACAAGACTTCTTATGCTTTGGACGCGGGAATAGGCGGAGTTATGATCTGGCATTACGGCTGCGATACAAAAGACGAATCGCTCTCTTTATACGGCGCTATATCGCAGGCTATTGCAGATCGTTCGCGCTGATATCGAAGTTAGCCGCGCATTTATAGAATAAGAAATAGGAACGGAATTTGACCGTTCCTATTTCTATATTCAGATAGTTTTATTTTTCTGCGTCTTCGGTGATATCCGACGTGACCGAATCGGACTGGTCGGTAGATATATCGCATTCGACTGTTTCGTCCGTCTGAGCTAAGACTTGATTGCCATCGCATTCCGTAGACTGGGTTGCATCTTCGAGCGCAGTGTTTTCCTCAACGGCAGGTACGGTTTCCTGTACCAAAGCCGCGCCGTTTTCGCTATAGTAGTTGGGATTGTAATCGAATCTTCCTACGTCGGGATCGCCTTTTCCTTTCTTGATACTGCGTCTGCGTTTTACGCGCTCGTCGAAGGAAAGTATAGCAGGGAGCAGTGTGAATACGAATACATAGCTCATTGACGTGCCTATCGCAAGAAGTCTCGTGATCTGCGCGACTATCATATTGGTTGTGATAAGGTGTACGCAAGCGCATACGCTTATAAGTATCAGAGCGGAGGTCGTGACGCCCGGCGCGGCGCGGTTTATCGCGTTCTTTATCGCTGCCAGCGATTTTACGCCGTCTTTCTTTTCCTCAAGATATTTGCTTGTAAGCATTATCGCGTAGTCTACCGTAGCGCCGAGTTCTATCGCCGTAACTATCAAGTAAGCTACGAAGTTGATCTTGTTGGCAGGGTTGACCAATCCTGCAAAGTACACTATCGAGAGGTTTATCCATATGCCAGATTCGATTACAAGCATAAGTATCAGCGAGAGTTTGAAATTTTTGAACGTAAAGAGCAGTATCAGTAAGACTATCGCCGCGGAGAGTAGGCTGACCAACAGGAAGTCGCTCGGCGTAACGCGATTAAGTTCATACGCGCCTTGAGCAAGTCCTGTCATATATACGTTATAATCTTTGGAATTGTTCATTACGCTGTCTTTGAATTCGCCGAGAGCAGAGAGGTATTCCGCAGAATATGCTCCTTTTTCATCGCGCAGTTTTATCAAATTCTCGTGTGCGGTCTTTGCTTCGTCGCCGTTGTAAAGTTCAAAAGTCTCTACCGCGAGGTATTTGATCTCTCTCAGAGCGGCGTAGGTGTAATCTGTCTCTATCATATTGGCGAACTCGCCGTCTTCGTTCTGATTGCTCAGCGTAATAGTATACAGTATATACCTGTCTCCGTTTTCTGATCTGATATTTGCTATAAAACTGCTGTGCAACTGGTTGTACACCGCTGTTTTTGCAAGTTCTGCGCTTACGAATCCGCCGTCGCCGGTAATATTTTCTATATTGTCGAAGTCTTGTTGCGTTATTATCGTCGCGAGAGAAAATACTTCCGTGACATAGTTGACGTCCTCGGTGACTTGCGCTTTACCGTTTTCGTCGATTTTAATATTGCCGTCGGCATCCAGTTGATAGCCTACTTTTTTGACTTTTTCCACAAATTCATAGTGCTTGGGCATAGATTGCGGACCGTCGTAGGGCAGTATCAAAATTGCTTGGTTATTGACAAGCATAGCCGACTCTTCGGGGATATTCGGATTTGGATTGTCCTTGGTCGTGGAGATGTAGTTGAGCGGTACTTTGAGCTGGAAGTAAGCGCAGGGGAGCGCAAGTCCGAGTACGAGTACAATCACTATAGCCGCCACAGCCGGCTTGGTGATAGTCTTGGATACGACTTTAAGTTTGGGCGCTACGATCCATTTGTGCTTGGTCTTCGCAATGCCTTTGCTGAGTATCATTATAAGTATAGGCTGGAGGAATACAGTCGCAATGAGCGAGAGTATTACGCCTTTTGCAAGTACAAAGCCAAGGTCGTAACCAATGCCGTAATCCATAAAGAACAGCGCGATAAATCCGCCTACCGTCGTCAACATACTTGCCGAGATGGCTTTGATGGTCTTAGGCAGCGCCGCGATAAGCGCGTCTTTGGGTTGCGGGTGTAGTTTGAGTTCTTCATAATAGGTGTGCATCAGGAATATCGAATAGTCCATTGCTATCGCCAATTGCAGTATCGTAGCGCAAGACGACGTGATAGAGGATATAGTGCCTACAGGATAGCCCGCAATTATGTTGGTACCCATATTCAGCAATATGGAAATACCCAGCGTTGCAAGGAATATAAACGGCTCCAACCAGCTTTGAGTGGTCAGCATAAGTATGACAAGACATACCGCTACAGCCACCAAGAAGAACTTGGGCATATCGCCCAAAGACGACTTGAGCAATATACGCGCGTTTTGAGCGTTGCCGCCTATATAGAACCATTCATTGACGTCTTCCGGACCGAGTTCGGGGTGGGCTTTTTGCGTTTCTTTCAGAATTTCGGGTATAATCTTATCGCTCATCAGATCGAGGCAATCCATTGTCTCCTGCGAGCCGCCCGCCGTCTTGAAATACAAAGATATGATATAGGTGTCGACGTCTCTCGTCTGTTCGCCTGCTTGTGATTTAAACGTGATATTTTCTTTGGTCTTTACGAATTTCTCTTTAGCTTTTGCCTGCGCCTCTTCCACGTCGACTCTGTCGTACGGATCGCCGAGCAATTCGTTGTTGTTGATCTCATCGAGTTTGTCAAAAGTACCGTACCACGCTACCTTGGTGAGATAACGCTTTATTGTACGGTCTTTGGTTATCGTATCGACTATTTTCTGTACGGTTTCTTTGTCTACATAAGACACTGCGAGATTACAGTCGCCGATGATGCCGTATTCTTCTTCGAGTATCTTCTTGGATACGATAGTGTCCGTATCTTTGTTAAGATAAGATATCAGGTCGCTTTCTTTCTGCACGAATATCGAGCATACGACAGAAAGCACTATCGCAACGACAAAAATTATTATCAATGCCTTTCTGTGGGACATTATCCAATGGGATAATTTTTGCATTTCTAATCTCCTGTTTAATGGTCTAATTATAATATATCAAATTTATCGAATATATTCAATCGTTGGGGGAAATTTTTGTCGTACAAAATACAGTGCAAGTGTCGGACTTTTTAAAATACAGTCGCTGAAAAATATTCGATAAGTGCGCATTTTGCATAGATTTTACACAATTTCAGACGATTTTCCCAATAGTTATACATAGCGCGATCCGAGTAGTTTTCTTATACGACAGGCGCAATAAATATAACGGCGGCGCGTATGTAAAAATTTATGATTTTCCGATATGCGAGGCTTGTCGGTTTGTCCGCGCGCCGAATGCTTTAGAAGGTATAAATATTTATTTTTGCAAATTGCGGCAAATCGTTTTGAATTCGCAAACTCCTTTGATATAATACTATTATGAAAATCGGAGTTTCGACAGCCTCATATTTTTTGAGAATGTATACCGAGCAAGCGCTTGTACCGATAGCTAAACTCGGAGCGGACAGTTGCGAAATATTCTTGGCTACGCACTCGGAATATACTTCGGAGTTTGCTCAGACGCTCAAGCGCGAGCTGATAGAGGCAAGAAAATACTCGCCGCTGGAGGTCCATTCGATACACGCTTTGACAAGCCAATTCGAGCCTGAGTTGTTTTCGCGCAACGACAGAGCTTTTGCAGACGCATTGGCAACTTATGAAAAAGTACTCGATCTGGCAAAAGAAGTGGGAGCGAGCAACTATACGTATCACGGAGCGGCAATGCTCAAGCGCGCGGTAAAGTACAATTTCGATTTTGACCATATATCTTCAAGATTGAATATGCTTTCGGAGATAGCGGAGAAAAGAGACGTGACGCTTTGCTACGAAAACGTGCACTGGACGTATTTTTCTCATCCCGATTACTTCCGTACGCTGAGAGATATGTGTCCCGCGCTCGGATGCACTTTGGATATAAAGCAGGCAATGCAGTCGGGAATAGATTACACTCATTATCTTGACGCGATGAAAGGAAGATTGCGCACCGTGCATTTATGCGACTGCGACGGCGAAGGAAAGACGGCGATACCGGGTAGAGGAAAATTTGATTTCGTCGCGTTTTTCAAGAGACTGCGCGACAGCGGCTACGACGGACCGTGTCTTATGGAGGTATACGCAAAAGATTATAATGACGATCGCGATCTCGAAGAGGCGTATACTTATCTGGTAGACTGCTTGGATAAGTCGCTTAAATAGTATAGACTATAATAAAACAGTAATATAATTATTAGACCGTATTTCGGTCGATAGGAGAAAAATATGCGTTATAGCAAAAAAACGATGAAAATCAGAATGGACTACAACAATATGATGTCTTCAGTCATCGGCAAGGAAGGCTTTTCGGAAAGCGATCTTGCGGCTTTGGGCGGCGATTTGACAAAAGCTTTCAATTCGGTAGAGCAAGGCAAAGGCAAAGGAATGATGGGTTGGGCTGATCTTCCGACAAATCAGGACGATATTGTAGAAGATATTCTGGAGACAGCGAAAGATATTCGCAAAAATTACGAGTACTTTGTAGTGCTCGGCATAGGCGGAAGCGCGCTTGGACCGATAGCGGCTTTTCAGGCGATCTGCCACTTGCATTACAATGATTTGCCCAAGCGCAAGCGCAAAGGTCCTAAATTTTATGTAGAAGACAATGTCGATCCCGAGAGAATGGAAGCGTTGTTGGACGTCATTGACGTAGAAAAGACGATGTTCAACGTTATCACCAAGTCGGGTTCTACGTCCGAGACTATGACGCAGTATCTTATCATCAACGATATACTGACCAAAAAACTCGGCGACAAGGCAAAGGATCATATCATAGCTACCACTTCCAAGAGCGCGGGCAATCTTATAAAGATTGCAGTCAAAGAAGAATATAAGACCTTCTATATACCCGACGGCGTAGGTGGAAGATTCAGCGAGCTGTGTCCCGTGGGATTGCTTCCCGCGGCTGTCGTAGGTATCGATATCAAGGCTTTGCTTGCAGGCGCAAAATTTATGATGGAACAGTGCGACAGCGACAATGCGAAGAAGAATCCCGCTCTTATGGCGGCGGCTCTCCAGCATATGGCTATGGGCAAGGGCAAGAATATCGGAGTAATGATGCCGTATGCGGACGGATTGAAATTTATCGCGGATTGGTACGCACAGCTTTGGGCGGAATCTCTGGGCAAGAATAAGACTCTCGACGGCAAGGATTGCAACGTCGGACAGACTCCCGTCAAATCTCTCGGCGTAACCGATCAACACTCTCAGGTTCAGCTCTATGCCGAAGGTCCTTTCGACAAGGTCATCACTTTTATAGGCGTAGACGAATATCGCAGCGACGTCAAGATCCCCAACGGTTGCGAGGAATATCCCAACGTAAATTTCCTTTGCGAACATTCTATGAACGAACTTATACAGGCAGAGCGTATGGCAACGGAGTATGCTGTCACTAAAGCGGGCAAGCTCAATTATACGATAATGCTTCCGCAACTCAACGAATACACTTTGGGACAGCTTCTCATGTATTTTATGTTGCAGACGGCGTATGCAGGCGCGCTTTTGAATATCGATACGTTCAATCAACCGGGCGTAGAAGAGGGCAAGAACGCTACTTATGCGCTTCTCGGCAGACCTGGATACGACGAGAAGAGGACGGAACTTGCAAATGCTCCGCAAAAACAAAACAAATATATTATATAATATATATTATAATTGTAATACGTCGAGCCATCCGAAATTTCGGATGGCTCTAACTTGATAAAGGAGATAAATGAAATTATTCGGTAAAGAAATCAAAGGCGCTATATTCGATCTGGACGGAACTCTGCTTGACTCTATGTGGGTATGGGAAAAGGTGGACGAAGATTTTTTGACCGAAAACGGGCACCCTCCTACAAAAGATTATACTCAGACGATAAAACAAATGCATTTCAACGAGGCGGCGGAATACACTAAGCGTCGTTATAATCTCGTACAGAGCGTCGGGGAGATAAAAAACAGATGGATAGAAATGGTCAAAGAAGAGTATGCGACCAATATTAGAATGAAAGAAGGCGCGTATGAATTCGTAGATTACTTGCTTTCGCGTAACGTCAAAGTTGCATTTGCGACGACGCTTTTCAGACAGATGGCCGAGCCGTGTCTTTTAAACAACGGTATCGATTTAATCAAATGTCCGCTCACCACTATCGAAGAGGTATCGCGCGGTAAAGGTTTTCCGGATATTTATCTAAAGGCAGCGCAGAGTATTTTTCAAGATCCATCTCATTGTATGATATTCGAGGATATCCCGCTTGCTATTCAGGGCGCTCGGTCGGGAGGTTTTGAATTCTGCGGAGTGTACGACAGATATTCAAATAGTGGTAGCGACTTTGAAAGTATGTGCGATAACTATATAGCGGATTTTAAAGAATTTCTTTCTTGTATTAAGGATAAAAATATTTGAACCATATTCAGAACAATGTTCAATAATCGCTATAATCGACATATATCGCGGAATTTGTTAAATTTTGTCAGAGAAACTGTTATTAGGTTGACATTTTAACGGTCGTTGAATTAAAACGGAATAGCAAATGCAGCTTTAGTCTTGACATAAGTTTTACTATTTTAGCGGCGATAAAAATCGTTTATAACTTGTATTTCGCAAATCAAAGTTATATAATATAATTATGACAGCAAAACTTTTATCGACAAAATCTTTGACGGCGGCCTATATAGGAAGCGATTTTTCATTAAGCGGCGCAGACTTTGATTTAAATGACAAAGAGATTTTGCTGATCTACGGCAGAGAAGGAAGCGGCAAGACTTTGTTGCTGAGGACGCTTGTCGGACTTGAATTTATTTCGGGCGGCGCGGTTTATCTCGACGGAATAGATAGAGATCGATCGGAATTTAAACACAGAGACATAGGTTTTTCTTTTGATTTTAATTCGCTGGACGGTTTTGAGAACACTTATGAAACGTTAGCGTATCCAATGAAATTAAGGGAATATCCGCAGGGAGAGATAGAAGAGCGTATCAAAGCGGCAGTTAAACGCTTTGAGTTGAACACTGATAAAAACAACGTCGAACTGTCTGATTTTGAGAAGTCCAAGTTGTTGCTTGCGAGAATGTTTGCATTGGATAGAAAAATTTACGTTGTCGACGACGTGTGGAAAGGTCTATCGACAGACGAGAAGTCGAAGATATACGGAAAGCTGAAGACAGCGGTCGAAGGAAAAACGGCTATAATAGCAACCGACGATCCCGATATGGTAAGATCATTTGACAATGCCGGCCTGATAGTAATCTCACGTTCGGAATATTCGGAAAAGTCATCGTATACAGAGACGTCGCGCTGTCCAAATAATATGGAAAGCGCAATACTGTGCGGCTATGAGATTTATTCGGGTATACTGGAAAAGAACGGAGAAGGTTACTATTGTATGCTGGACGGAATAAGTTATGTCGCGCCAAAACCGCTGAGCGATATATATGTCGGCAAGGAAGTGCGGTTTGCGATCTGCGGCGGAAATTGCGTATGCTACTACGACAGAGACTGCGAACGAATTATTTCTTCACAGCAATAAAAGTAAAAATAAATTGAGCAAAATATGCATGTGGCGGAATTGAGAGCCGATATCCGTCAATAATTGCAGGAGAGGTATGAATTTTGGACAGAAATTTGAATGAAATTTTTTCCGATTCGAATAACACAAATAATTATTCCGTTTCGGACGATGTGAAGAGAAAAAAACTTTTGATAAAAATAGTTGCTATAGTACTCGTCATAGCGCTTTTGACAGGTTGTGCGTTGACGGTCGGTATAGTGATCGGACGAAATACCGGTTTTTACGGCGATATGCCGCTTATGTTGGAAGCTTATGAATTGATGAAGAAGTACTACTACGAGGATATTTCTTGGGAAACTTTCCAAGAGGTCGCCACTTCCGCTTTTGCGGGATCGCTGGATGCTTTTTCGGGCATAGCGAGTTCCGACGCCGACGCGGCTACTTCCGGTACGTTCGGATTTACGTTTACTTCCAGTCTTTATAACGAGCATTATATAAGTTATCTCATTCCGAATTTCCCCGCGGCGTCTGCGTACGCGATCGCGAGATTCAACGCCGACGGCACTATTGACGAAACTTTTGACCCTATTGCCGAAGAGGTATATATGTCCGAGGGCGACGAGT
This sequence comes from uncultured Clostridia bacterium, assembly GCA_948471525.1. Lineage (GTDB taxonomy): Bacteria > Bacillota > Clostridia > Christensenellales > UBA3700 > RACS-045. The sequence goes on from CAOKSY010000002.1 coordinate 27,879, forward strand.
TGTTCGAGATAGGCGTAAAAGTCCCGACGCACGACGGAAAAATGAGATATGAGTCCTATGTCGTAGAGCACACAAGCGCGTCTTATCTCAGACAGGTGGTCACTACGTATTCCGATTTTGACGAAATGACTTTCGTCATCAAAAAGTATAAGGGAGACGGGGAATATTACGAAGGTTATTATGTGTATGAACTTAAACGTTCTACGTGGGAAGATAATGAGAAACTGGCGTATTATTACGATTTTACCGACGAGGTCGGCATAATAAGATTGAGAGAATTCTCAAAAGAAGCCGACGTGGATTTTGCGGTTTGCATACAGCAGTTTGTCGCCGCTCGCAAGAGCAAACTTATACTCGATCTCAGAGACAACGGCGGAGGAGAATTGACGTCTTTGGAATATGTAGCGCAGTATCTTCTCAAAAATCCCAACGCAAGTCAGTTGCCGATCATGAACCTTATTTCAAATTCGGGCAACGGTAAGATGGTGTCCGATATCGCCTATTCGAGCGAAGTAAATACCGCGTCCGCAGAGGCGTTGCCCAAAGCCTATCCTCTCGGCAACGTGATAGAAGATTTTGAAATCGTCGTATTGACCAACGGCGGTACTGCCTCCGCATCGGAAGCTCTTATCGGAGCATTGCAGTACTATAACGGCACAAAGATCGTAGGTCTCAGAACTTACGGCAAGGGAGTGGCGCAGAGGGTATTCCCGCTGTCTACGGGCGATCTTCTTTACGTCACAAACGGCAAATACTTTATCCCCACTTCGGGAGCGAGCGGCGAAATCAAGTGGGAAGTATCTATCCACGGAACAGGTTTCGTACCCGAGGAGGAAAATAAAGTGGGCGAAAGGATTACCGAATATGCTACTGACAAATGCACTGCCCGCGCTATGGAGATTTTGGGATATTGACCGCTCAGATCGCGCGTTCCTCGATAAGATAGGGGGACGCGTATTTTCTATAAGATATTCTTAGCTGTTTGCATTGCGTATATTTGCGTGTTGACAAATAGGTATGAAAGTACTATTATATATACGTAAAACATAAAATCCGGGTCGGGGATACTTCTCGCCGATCGGGATTGAAATAAATCTAAATCGATGAGACCGCTCGGAGAGTAAGAAAGACAATATAATATTAAGTCGATACATTCTCCGCGCTCTGCGGAGTTTTTTTATGCGGCGAAAAGGAGAAATATGAAGAGAATAGGGGTAATAGGCATCGTGCTCAAACAAGACAGGGAGACCGCGCTGGCGATACAAAATCTGCTGTCTTCTTTCAGCGATATCATTATAGGCAGAATGGGAGTGCCTGACGCAGAGAGCGGCATTAGTACGATAAGCGTCATAGTCAAAGGCACAAACGAGCAGATCTCCGCGCTCAGCGGAAGATTGGGCAAACTCAACGAAGTCTACGTCAAGTCGGCTGTTACTTCGTTTGAACTTGTCGATTGATAAAAGGATCAAGCTTCGAGGTGTAAGAATATGAAAAAGAAATTTACAGTAATTATTGCTATCGCGTTGATATCGGTTACAGTAGCATTGGCGGCGGTCGCATGTCAGAAACAGGAGGAAGGGTATAATTTGGTTCTTCCGGACGGCGCGCCTGCATTGTCGGTAGCATGTCTTGACGAAGTCTTGACGACAAATGATACCGAATACAAACTCAATAAAAAGATCGTCTCTTCTCTTACGTTGAAAAACGAGGCGGAGGGTGCGGATATAGCTATAGTACCTGCCAATATGGCGGCTGTCTTTTATAACAAAGGCATTGACGTCAAACTTATCGCAGTAGTGACAAAAGGCAATCTTTTTGCGCTGTCCAGTATGCAAACTCAAGCCGATTCGCTGAGCGATATGGTAGGCAAGCTCGTATATTCCATCGGACAGAGCAGCGTGCCAGATATAATTTTTAAGACGTTGCTCAAAGATTCGGGGTTGCGATTTGCAGTCGGCGATAAGGCGGAAGAGGGGCAGGTGACGATCAAGTACTGTTCCAACGGAAGCGAAGTCAACGCAAAGTTGCTTTTGGCAAAACAGAGAGGCGAACAAGCATACGGAGTGCTTGCCGAACCCGACGTTCAAAAAGGCAAAGCGGCGGGGCTTAATGAAGTGTTTGACGTTCAAAAGCTCTGGGGTGAGCGTATGGGAGACGGCGCGAACGGCTATGCTCAAGCGGTGCTGATAGCAAAATCATCCGTATGTTCCGATCCTGAATTTATAGCCAAATTGTTGGGCGCTCTGGGCAAGAATAAAGGAGAGGTATTTGCCGATCCCGCATTAGCGGAAGAAAATATAAAGAAAATATATCCGCAGACTTCGCTATCGGGCAACTTGAGCCAAGTTGTGATAGAGAGATGCAATCTTGACGTTCTCGATATGAAAGACGGCAGATCGTTTTATGAAAACACGTTGAAGGCAATCGTTGATATTGACGCAAAACTCATCGGCGGCAAATTGCCCGACGACGGATTTTACTATTTTGGATGAAAGCGGGGATGAATAGGAAGAAGGTATACAGAATACTCGACGTCGTTTTGCCGTTCGTTACGTTGGCGATCGTTGCGATAGCGTATACAGTCGCAAGTAAAATAGTAAATATAGAGATGATAGCTCCGTCGATACCTGCCGTTTGCAGAGAATTCTTTGATCTCTTCGGCAAGCCGGGATTCTATATGGCGTTGGTCGGCACGTTGTCGAGGGCTGCTGCCGCTTATGCGATATCTATAGTTTTTGCGGCGTTGTCGGCGACTTTGACCAAAGTCGTCAGACCGCTCAAAAACGCGCTCTATCCGATAGTGCTTTTGATAAGAGTATTGCCTACAATGTCTATTATCTTGCTTGTTTTGATTTGGTTTGACGACAGCAACGTATCTGCCGTCATAGTGGCTTTCTGCATAGTTTTTCCAATGTTATATACGAGTTTTTGCGATGCGGCGGACGGAGTGGACAAAGATCTGGTCGAGATGTCGGATATTTACGGCGTAGACGCTAAGACGCGTATGGCGAAGTTATATATACCGCAGATGCTGCCGTCCGTCTTTACCGGCATAAGAAGTACGGCGGGCTTGAATCTCAAACTCGTCATTGCCGCAGAGGTATTGGCGCAGACGCCCAAAAGCATAGGTTTAAATATGCAACTTGCCAATGTAAGTCTTGATACGGCTCAACTTCTCGCATGGACGGTTGTCGCGGTGGTATTGGGAGCAGTTATAGAAGGAATTGTTGCGCTTATTGAGAAAAAGGCGGTGAGAGGAAGATGAGGATAGACAAACTGAACTTTGCTTACGGAGACAAGGTTATTTTCAAAGATTTCGATATGGACGTAACGGATAAAAAAGTCGTTTGCATAATGGGGGCTTCCGGTTGCGGCAAGACTACGCTTCTCAACTGCGTGTGCAGCAGATCCGATCACGGCGGAATTATAGATTTGGGCGGCGAAGCAGAGGAAAAAAAGATAGCGTACGTTTTTCAACAACCGAGACTGATACCGTCGCTTACGGTAGAGGATAATATAGATTACGTATTGCCGAGAAGTATGAGCAAGGCGGAGCGAACAGAGAAAGTTAATAATATCTTATCTGCAATGAGATTGGAAGATTGCAGAAAATCTTATCCGAGATTTATCAGCGGAGGACAGGCAGGCAGGGCTGCGCTTGCGAGAGCGTTTGTCACGGACTGCGGAATTATGCTTATGGACGAGCCTTTCAAAGGATTGGATATAAGGCTTAAGACGGATATACTCAAGAGCATTATACCTCTGCTTGAGGACAAGACGACGCTGTTCGTCACTCACGACGTAGAGGAGGCTTTGATCGTCGCAGACATCGTATGCGTATTGGATAAGACGGAAGAAGGGGATGCTAGGATCGTCGGACGGATAGAAATTGCCGAACCTAAAGCCGAGAGAAATATCTATTCCCCTCGGCTTAACGACGCTCGAAAGCAAATAACGGAGTTGTTGCTTTAACCGTTTTTAGCCATATCGATTAATTGACGCAGTTTCATAACTTGCTCGTTGTTGAGCATACAGCTTGCCGAATTGAAAAACGCTTCGAGTTTTTCGTTGTCGAGCGTGCCGTTTTTTCTTCCGCTGTCTACGAGCGCAAACATTTCCTGCATAAGTCTTTCTTCGGACATATGCGAGTATTTGTTGAGTTCGTCTTCGATCGAAGACGGGTTATTTGAAGACGGCGGAGCATAGTTGTTGGCGCCGTTCATCGCCTGTATCGCGTCAAACATATTGGGCGCGGAATTTCTTTTCGGCGCGGGATTGAAAGAGTTGTTTTTTTTCATAATTATCCTTTATCGTCGGCTGTCGTCGTATAGTTTGCCGAGAGTTTTGTTTACTTCGTCGGAATTGAGATTTATCTGCGCGGGCGGAGCGGGTTGTTTTTGTTCGGAACCGTTCATAAGTTGAGGCAGAAGTTGCATCAACATCGACATGTCTTTATTGCCGCCGCCTCCGCCGCCGTTCATCATCTGCATTATTTTTGCAAAGTCCATATCCATAATCTTTACCTCATAATATTAATATGCGCCGTTTGCTATAAGCGTGAATCAGCGATTGAGTTGATCTACGTATTTGAGCAGAGCGTGTATATCGCCGATAGAATTGTTATAGCCCACGCTGGCGCGCACGGTGCCGCTCTCTAGCGTGCCTAACTGCGTATGTATCAGCGGAGCGCAATGCAGTCCGCAGCGTACTGCGATATCTTTTTCATTGAGATAGTCTCCCACGTCTGTCGAAGGATAATCTTTGAAATTAAAGGATACGACTCCCGTATACTGCGACGAATACAGTCGCACGTTTTTTATTTGTTTGAGACCGTATATCAGTTCGCTCGTAAGATAACGCGTGTTGAGAGATATCTTGGCAAGATTCTGATAAGTCCATTCCGCGCTCGCTCCCAATCCGATTATACCCGCGCTGTTGACGGTGCCCGCTTCGTATGCCTCGGGCGGTATGCTGGGCTGAGCGAGACTTTCGCTGTGCGTGCCGGTGCCGCCGAAACGTATAGGATAAAGTTTGTACTGCGTGTTGAAGATCAAAAATCCCGTGCCTTGCGAACCGTGCAATCCCTTGTGACCTGCGGCTACGAGAAAGTCAATATTGTTGTCGGGCACGTTTATCGCAACGTGTCCCAAAGACTGCGCGCAGTCTACAAAAAAGGGAATGCCGTGCTTTTTGGCAGTCTTGCCTATTTGGAATATATCTGTGACGTTTCCGGTCACGTTGGATATATGATTGGCGCAGATAAGTCTGGTGTCCGGAGTGATCGCGTCCGATACCGCGGTAGGCGAAATAAAACCGTTTTCGTCGGGCGTCACTTCTATAAGATTTACCCCCAGCGCGTCTTTGAGATAATACAGAGGACGCGCTACCGAGTTGTGTTCGTTGGATGTAAACACGACGTCTATCGGCTGTCCTTTGAAGTTGAGAAGATATCCTATAATCGCAAGATTGCACGCTTCGGTACAGTTTTGAGTAAATACCAGTTCATATCGGTCGTCGCAGGATAGCAGAGATTTTAAAAGCTGTCTGGTGTCATAGATCTTTATCGCCGTATCGATCGAGTCGTTGTGACCTCCGCGTCCCGGATTGGCGGAGTAGGAGAGCTGTTTGAATATTTCGTCAAACATTCTTCTAGGTTTGAATCTGGATGTTGCGGCATTGTCTAAATATATCATTATTCCCTCACAAGATATGGTTTTTTCTAATATATTGTATTAGGAGCGAGGTACATAAATACCAAGGAGAAAGTTATGAATTATCTCGTAATAGTTTTTCGCTCCCGTAACGATGCGCTTGCATTGCGCAGTTACTTAAGCGGACGGGGGGTATCTTCGACCGCTATCAACGCGCCTCGCAGTATTTCACAGTCCTGCGGAATTGCGTTGAAAATAACCAACATAACTCCTACGACGTTGACGAATCTGATCAAATCCTGCCCGACCGAGGTTCGATGCACCGTTTATTCGGCGCGCGCAGAGCAGGGCGGCATAGGGTACAGCTTAGTACGTTGAGCGGAATAAATAATATAGATCGGGGGACTGTTTTTCAGTCCCTTATTATATGGACGATACGGATAAAAATTCGATGTAAGAATCGTAAAAACCGGTCGCATTATACGGCAATTTTTTCAAAAAAATCATAATTTGATAAAAGATAGATAATAAAATAATTATATAATGCTTTACAATCAGCGCGTAATGTATTATAATAAATTATATTTTATATATTTTAAGGAGATTAAAATTTATTATGGTTGTTCCGTTATTATCTGCATCGTCGGATTTGGGAGCCTCGCGATTATCGGGATACATTGTCGCGATAGTCATTCTAATTTTTTTGTCGGGATATTTTTCGTCCACAGAGACGGCTTTTTCTTCGCTCAACAGAATAAGGCTAAAAAATCTTGTTTCTACTGATAAGAAAAAATATTCCAAAGTCTATTTTCTCAGCGAGCATTTTGACGCGCTGATCTCTACGATACTTATCGGCAACAATATCGTCAATATCACGGCGTCGACTTTGGCGACTATGATGTTTACCTCGCTTATAGACAATCAGGACGTAGCCGGTATAGTTTCTACCGTTGTGATAACCGTCGTCGTGCTTATATTCGGAGAAGTGATGCCGAAATCCATGGCGAAGCGCAGTCCTGAATATTTTGCCAGACTTACCGCGCCGTTTATTCTCGCGCTGTATTACGTGCTTTATCCGTTGGTATGGCTGATGGGTCTTTTGCAAAAACTTATTGCAAAGATATTCAAAAAGAAAGGCAACGAGAATATCACCGACGAGGAACTTATTACTTACGTCGACGAGGCTCAGACAGAGGGCGGACTGGACGAATACGAGGGCGATCTTATTCGTTCGGCTATAGAATTCGACAATATGACGGTCAAAGACGTATTTACTCCGAGAGTAGACGTCGAAGCGATAGACGTCGAAGACAGTATGGCCGACGTAATGAAAGTCTTCAAAGAGAGCGGCTATTCCAGATTGCCGGTATATAAAGAAAATATCGATACTATCGTGGGCGTGCTAAATCTCAAAGACTTTTACGAGGCTTATATAGACGGGGAAAGCAAATTCTCAAAACTTATCGCAAAGAACGTAATATACGTGCCCGACACGATGAAGATAAGCGACGTACTGAGAAAGCTCCAGATCGCAAAGATGCATCTCGCGGTAGTAGCGGACGAGTTTGGCGGAACAATGGGTATCGTAACTCTCGAGGATATACTCGAACAGCTTGTCGGCGAGATATACGACGAAAGAGACGAGATCGTCGAGCCGTATCTCAAGATCACCGATGATAAGTATATCGTGCTCGGAGATACCAATTTGGAGGAGTTCTTTGAATTCTTTGAGGTAAACGAGAGCAAGGAAGAATTCGAACCCATCACTCTCAGCGGATATATAGCGTTTGCGCTCGGAAGGATGCCGCAGGTAGGCGATATAGTAAATTTTGAAAAGTTGGCTATCACAGTAAAGAAGATGGACAACACCGTCGTGGAAAAGGCGGAAATCGTGATCAACCGCGAGGTAGAGAGCGAAGAGGAAAAGTAATCAGTTATTCAGCGTATTTTACAGGAGGCTAAGATGTATAAAAAGGTTGATTCCGGAATGAATTTTTGCGAGAGAGAAAAAGATGTGATCGCGTTCTGGAAAGAAAACAAGATATTCGAAAAAAGCATAGAGAAGAATAAAGGCAAGGAGTCTTTTTCGTTCTATGACGGTCCGCCGACGGCAAACGGCAAGCCGCATATCGGACATATCCTCACCAGAGTTATGAAGGATATAATTCCCAGATATAAGACTATGAAAGGCTATTACGTAGCTAGAAAAGCGGGCTGGGATACGCACGGACTGCCGGTAGAACTCGAAGTAGAGAAACTGCTCGGCATAGACGGCAAGCCAGAGATAGAGAAATACGGCATCGAGCCTTTTATCAAGAAGTGCAAAGAGAGCGTATGGAAGTATAAAGGCGAGTGGGAGAGAATGTCGGACAGAGTAGGCTATTGGGTGGATATGGACAACCCTTATATAACTTACGACGACAAATTTATCGAATCTGTATGGTGGGCGGTCAAGACGATCGCAGACAAAGGATTGATATACAAAGGTCACAAGATCGTGCCTTATTGCCCAAGATGCGGAACGGCGCTGTCTTCTCACGAGGTGGCGCAGGGCTATAAAGACGTCAAAGAAAAATCCGTGTTTGTCAAATTTAAGAGAAAGAACAACGACGGATATTTCCTCGCTTGGACGACTACGCCTTGGACTCTTCCGTCAAACGTCGCTTTGTGTATGAACGGAGAAGAGAATTACGTGGAGATAAAAGCCGACGGCGAGATATACGTGCTTGCCGAGGCGCTTGTTCCCTCGCTGTTTGAAGAATATGAAGTGTTGAGCAGAAAGCTCGGCAAGGAATACGAGCGAGAAGAATATATCCCTCTTTACGACACCAACGATACGAAAAAGAAATCTTATTTTGTCACCAACGATTCTTACGTCACGCTTACGGACGGTACGGGTATCGTACATATCGCGCCTGCATTCGGCGAGGACGACTCCAAGGTGGGCAGAAAATACGATCTGCCGTTTATTCAAATGGTGGACGACAGAGGCAGGTTTATTGCCGCTATGGGAGAATGGCAGGGCATATTCGTCAAGGACGGGGACAAGCTCGTCATCAAGGATCTTGCGGAGAGAGGTTTGCTGTTTAAGGAACTTTTGTTCGAGCACAGCTATCCGTTCTGCTGGAGATGCGACACTCCGCTTTTGTATTATGCTAGATCGAGCTGGTTTATCAAGATGACGGAAGTCAGAGACAGACTTCTCAAAAACAACGCTACCGTCAACTGGATGCCTCCGACTATAGGCTCGGGACGTATGGGCAACTTCCTCGAGAACGTCATCGACTGGGGAATTTCCCGCGAGAGATATTGGGGTACACCGCTTCCTATCTGGGTATGCGAAGACTGCGGCAAGATCAAAGTCGTAGGCAGCAAGGATGAACTCAAAAGACTCGGCAATTTCGACGGCGACATCGAATTGCACAAGCCGTATATCGATCAAGTCAAGATTAAGTGCGAATGCGGATGCGAAATGAAACGTACTCCCGAAGTGATGGACTGTTGGTTTGACAGCGGAAGCATGCCGTTTGCGCAGTTGCATTATCCGTTTGAAAACAAAGATATATTCGAAGAGCAGTTTCCCGCCAACTTTATAAGCGAGGCGGTCGATCAGACGAGAGGATGGTTCTATACGCTTCTAGCGATATCTACGCTTTTGTTTGACAAGGCGCCTTTCAAGAACTGTATAGTGCTCGGTCACGTAAACGATAAGAACGGCATAAAGATGTCCAAGCACAAGGGCAACGTCGTAGATCCTTGGTCGGTACTCGACGTGCAGGGCGCGGACGCGGTAAGATGGTATTTCTATTCTTCATCCGCTCCTTGGCTTCCGTCCAGATTCTCCGCGGACAACGTGTCGGAGTGTCAGAGAAAGTTTATGGGCACGCTTTGGAATACCTATTCTTTCTTCGTGCTTTACGCGAATATAGACAAATACGATCCAAGCAAATATTCGCTCAAGGACTGCAAACTGTCTCATATGGACAAATGGATACTCTCCAATCTCAATACGCTTGTCGATTACGTAGACAAGTGTCTCGACACGTACAAGATCACAGAGAGTTCGAGGGCGATACAGGACTTTGCGGATATACTGTCCAACTGGTACGTGCGCCGCGGAAGAGAGAGATATTGGGCGAGCGATATGACAGACGACAAGATCGCCGCTTATACCACGCTGTATACGGTACTTGTTACGCTTGCGAAGACGATCGCGCCGTTTACTCCTTTTATGGCGGAGAGCATATATCAAAATCTCGTAGTCGGCTTTTTCAAAGACGCTCCAGAGAGCGTGCATTTATGCGATTTCCCGACGGCAGATATGTCTATGGTAGACAAGAAGTTGGAAGAGGATATGAACTTTGTATTGCAGGCGGTAGTATTGGGCAGAGCGGCAAGAAATAAGGCCAATATCAAAAACAGACAGCCTTTGAGCGATCTGTATATACTTACCGATAAAAAAGTAAACGATAAAAATATTCTTTCGCTTGTTGCGGATGAGATAAACGTGGGCAATTGCGAGATAGTCAAAGACAAATCCAAGTTTATGACCTATGAACTCAAGCCGCAACTCAAGACGCTCGGACCGAAATACGGCAAACAGTTGGGAGCGATAAGACAGTATCTTTCGTCTTGCGCGAATGCTACCGAGATCGTCGATACGGTCAACGCAGGCAGAGTTTACGAATTCCAAGCGGACGGCGTTCAGGTACAACTTTCAGCCGACGATCTGCTTATCACTCCGATAAATAAGAGCGGATATGCGCTTGAGAACGACGCGACTATGACCGTTGTAATAAATACCGAACTCACGCAGGAACTCATCGATGCGGGTATTGCAAGAGAATTGACGTCGAAGATACAGACTATGCGTAAAGAAGCGGGATTTGAGGTCACGGATCATATCAAAGTAAGTTTTGAGGGCAACGGTAAGTGCGTGGACGTACTCAAAAAAGATAAGAGCATACTCGAGGGCGTGCTTTGCGACGAATTGGTCGAGGGTATATCCGACGGCTTCAGAAAACAACTTGACATCAACGGCGAAACCGTAGACGTTGCCGTCAGCAAGATCTAAGGCTATGATAAAAGTAGCGCAGGACTGGAAGGATTATAAAATAATAGCTACGGGCGACGGACAAAAGCTCGAGAGGTGGGGCAAATTAGTGCTTCTAAGACCCGATCCGCAGATAATATGGAAGAGCGACAAAGCCCTCGACAAAGACAAGTCCGTCAATGCCAAGTATATACGTTCCAACCAAGGCGGCGGCAGATGGGAGTACAAAGGCAACGTCCCTGACAATTTTACGATAGAGAGAAAAGGGCTCGTGTTTTCGCTCAAACTAATGGGATTTAAACATACCGGACTTTTTCCAGAGCAAGCCGTGAATTGGGATATAATGCAGGAGCTCATAGCCAATGCGGGCAGAGAGATAAAGGTACTCAATCTGTTTGCGTATACCGGCGGCGCTACGGTGGCTTGCGCCAAGGCAGGAGCGAAAGTGACGCACGTCGACGCGGCAAAAGCCATGGTCGACAGAGCAAAAACAAACGCATCGTTGAGCGACATACCGTCGGATAGGATAAGATATATAGTCGATGACTGTCAGAAGTTTATCGCGCGCGAGATACGCCGAGGAAATAGATACGACGCGGTGATAATGGATCCTCCCTCGTATGGCAGAGGCTCAAACGGCGAGGTGTGGAAACTGGAGGAGTGTATATTCGATCTGGTGAAAGAATGCAGTAAGGTGCTTTCGGACGATCCGCTGTTTTTCCTTATAAATTCATATACTACGGGACTTCAGCCGCAGGTAATAGATAATATACTCAAACTCTGTCTCAAAGAATTTAAGGGTAATTCCCATGCCTACGAAGTGGGATTGCCTACCGAAGAAGGTTTGATATTGCCTTGCGGTTGCAGCGGTCTATGGACGGGCGGACAGCCTTCGGGAAATAAAAGAATATAAAAATACATTAAAAGAGAAGATATATGGAAGAATTTACTTATAAAGATCTATCGGTAGTGTACGAAGACAATCACGTAATCGTCGTCGTCAAGCCGTGCAACGTACCTTCGCAGGCTGACGATTCCAAAGATAAGGATATGCTTACGCTCGTCAAAGAATACGTTGCGGACAAATATAATAAAGAAGGGGAAGCGTATGTCGGTCTCGTGCACAGGCTTGACAGACCTACAGGCGGAGTAATGGTGTTTGCCCGTACGTCGAAAGCCGCGGCAAGATTGAGCGAAGATATAAAAAATCACGATTTTGAAAAGCAGTATCTCTGCGTTACGTGCGGAATTCCCAAGGAGAGGAACGCGCATCTCAGGCATTATCTGAAGAAGAATCAAGCCAAAAACACCGTTCAGATCGTGCCGCAGGCGACAAGCGGAGCCAAGTTGGCGGAATTGGATTATACGTTCGTACAGGAAGTCAAAGGCTTCAGTTTGCTCAAAGTCAATTTGCAGACGGGACGTTCGCATCAGATAAGAGTACAGATGGCGTCGCAGGGGCTGCCGCTTTTCGGCGACAGCAAGTACGGGGCAAATCCCGCTACTTTCAGACACAGTCTCGGACTGTGGGCTACGCAGATCAAGTTTACTCATCCTACGACAAAAGAAAAGATGACTTTTATCGTGCATCCTCCAAAGGACGAAGTTCCGTGGAGAGCGTTTGATATTTCCAGAATTCTCAACGTAGGTATAGCGACCGATCCTTATGCGGATCTTAGGAATTTCAACGTATTACAAGACAAATCCAAGTTGCTTGTAAAAGAAGAAAACAAGAAGCTTTGATAAAAGTGTAATAAAAGACGATACCGTCAAATGTATTCGGCTATAAGGATTTTATTGCGGGCAAAGAGATAAGCGTACTATCTTCGCTTGCGAAATATAGTGCGCCTTAAATATTATAAAGGTAAATTTAGCGAACTAATCTTTTTACCCTCTCAACATAATCATCTGCATGATTTATGCTAATATCCCCATGATAATACCCTTGTAATACATCAAGTTCGCTATTTGGTATTAAATCAGCAATTTTAGTTGCCGATTTTTTCATAATAGGTCTTTCTTTACTTCCAACTAATACAAGAACTTTTGCTCTAGTATGTGATAAAGTATCTTTGACTTCATAACTAGAATTTGACTTCATAAAAGCAATTAAATTATCTTTTGTAATTTTACAAGTATCTTCATAATACATATCAAACAAACTGTTTTTAAGTTTTAAACTTTTAAACTGTAGTTTTGAAAACCATTTTTTACTTATTAAACAATATAATAAATTAAATGTTGGCTCTATCATTTTATAAGTAAATTTCATAGGAATTGTCAAAGCACTTTCAACAATAGCATATTCACATATATTAGGATTTTTAGATAGTATTTCTAACAATATTTGTCCTCCTAATGATAGCCCTCCAATTAGTTTTACTTTCCCATTATAATTATCATTTATAAAATTTATTATTTCTAAAGCATTACTTTCAATAGAATTAAAATTTGTATCGCTATTCGAATGTCCATCTAGTATAGGAATGACTATGTGAAATTCATCTTCAAGCAATCCTATTTCATCTATATAATTCCACCAAGAAAGACCACCACCATGCAATAAAATTATAATATCTTTATTCTTTGAACCATATTCTTTATATTCCATCTTATACCTCTAAATTACTGTTTATCGTATTTCATTCTAGCATAACCGTAATAAAATAGCAAGGGCGATAAGAGCGCCCCTGCTTTAAATTCTATGTAATACACCATTAAGCGGTTTTGTTTTTTATCGTAATTACGTTAATATTTTTTTTCGCTGTCTTTTTCGTTGGTACTTACTTTCGCCGTCGCAGGATTTTCATTTTCTATATCGGCAGGAGATTCCTCTTTTTTAATTGACGGTTTCGCGCCGTCAGAAGTAATACGCACGTTTTCACTGTAGTCGGGAGTGACGTCGGCAAGGGGAGCCTCTTCTTTTACCGCCGCTTTGGATTTTACGGACGGGGTGACGTAAGTCGTCATACTGGTGAATACGTTGCGGAAGTGGTCGGCGACTCTTTCCATATTGCTGATGATAGAGAGGAATATACCGCCGCTTTCCGAACTGCATTCGCTGTTATGCAGTCTGACAATATGATTTTTGGAAAGGTTATCCTCATAGGTGTCGACAAGATCTTCATATCCGTTGACTTCGTCTTTTAGCGCAAGACTCTTTTGTTCGAATGCAGTTATTACGTTATCGTACAGTTTATCAATAGCGCCTTTCATAGCAATGATTTCTTCTACAGCTTTTGCGGAGAATTGAAGATCGTTTTCTACAAGTTCTTGCGCCGATTCGCATATATTTTCCGCATAGTCTCCCACTCTCTCTATATCTGATATTACGTGATAGAAAGACGCGATCTCCTTTTCTTCCTTATAAGATATATCTTTTGCGGATATCTTGACTGCAAACTTAGTGAGTTTTTTATTGAGATAATCCAGTCGTTTTTCGCGCTCTTCGAATTCCTGCGCCTTATCGAAATTCAGTCGGGCGAGAGTGTCTATTGCAATGTCGAAGTTGGTCTTTGCAAGTTTTGCCATTGCAAGCAATTCTTTTCTCAGCACCATTATTGCGATTGAAGGAGTTTTAAGTATACGTTCGTCGATGTATGCGACTTTCTTTTCTTCGGCGTCTTCTGCGATGTTTTTCTTTTCACGTACCAACAGCGTAGCGAGTTTTGTAAGTCCTCCCGTGAATGGAACGAGCATAAGCGTTGCCAATACGTTGAAGATCGTATGGAACATCGCTATCTGCGTACTCGGTTGAGAGAATGCGCGGGACAGCCAGTAATCCATTGCGAGTTTGGGGCTGATCAGGGGAGCGACAAAGATAAATATTATAAAGATCAAAGTGCCGAATACGTTGAACAGCAAGTGTATAACAGACGCGCGTTTTGCGTTGGTATTTGCGCCGATAGACGCAAGCATCGCAGTGACGCAAGTGCCTATATTTATACCCAGAGTTACGAAGATCGCGCTTCTCAATGTCATTAGAGTAGCGCCGCCCTGTACTGAACAAAGGGTGATCAGTATCGAAGTAGTGGCAGACGACGATTGTATCAAAGCGGTAAAGACAAGTCCGATAAGCATAAGAAGCGCAGGATTTGTCACGCTCGATAGCATCTTTATGACGGTCTCGTTGGAAGAAAAGAATTCCATCGAAGACGACATGAATTTCATTCCTACGAAGATTATGCCTATGCCGCTGACGAGCATACCGGTTTTTGCGACTTTGTCTTTGCTAGACATCGCCATAAATGCGCCCACGCACGCCAATGCGGTCAAAAACGGGGTGATCGGAAGACTTTGCAACGCAGTGATCTGGGCGGTGATGGTCGTGCCTATGTTCGCGCCCATTATTATGCTCGTAGCCTGTTTGAGCGTCATCATACCCGCGTTTACGAATCCGACTATCATTACCGTCGTCGCGGACGAGGACTGTATGACCGCGGTAATACCCGCGCCGGTCGCTATACCCATAGATCTATTATTTGATACTTTATTGAAAAGAGGTTTCAAACGATCGCCTGCAATGTTTTGCAGGTTGTCGCCCATCATTTTAAGACCGATGAGGAAAGTGCCTAATCCACCGAATAAAAGTAATATTGATCCAATCATATCGTCGACATTATATCATATTAATTTTAAAAAGGCACGCAAATCATAGCGGTATTTATGAATTAATCCATAAATATTTATATTAAATCCATAATTCTACTCATTGCGCTTCTTTTTTATCTAACTTTTTGTGACATTATATCTATATGTTAAAAAATATATAATATTAAAATATCAATTGAATTTGAAGCAGTTTTGGGGTATAATTGAATAAAGAGGTAGATATGGACAGACTTATACTTTTGGATTCCAACAGTTTGATCAACAGAGCGTACTATGCGCTTCCGAATTTGACAAACCACGAAGGACAATATACCGGCGCGATATTCGGATATATGAATATGCTTATAAAGATTATCGACACATATAAGCCGACGCACGTTATAGCGACGTTTGACAGAAAGGCGCCTACTTTTAGAAAGAGTATGTACGAGGGGTATAAGGCTACGAGAAAACCTATGCCGCACGAACTTGCCTCTCAGCTCGCTCCGCTCAAAGAGATACTTGCGTCTATGGAAATACCGATATTAGAGATGGACGGATACGAGGCGGACGATATAATCGGCACATTGGCTAAAAAATTCGATACGCAGACTTTTATCGTGACGGGCGACAAGGATTCGCTGCAGCTGATCGACGGCACGACGACCGTATTGCTTACCAAAAAAGGAATAAGCGAGATCGCTTATTACGACGAGGCAATGTTGGCGAGCGAAGGGCTTGCGCCGTCGCAGATAATAGATCTCAAATCTCTTATGGGAGATGCTTCCGACAATATACCGGGAGTAGCCGGCGTGGGCGAAAAGACGGCGAGAGACCTTTTGGCAAAGTATAAGACTTTGGACGGAGTATATCAGAATATAGACGAGATCAAGGGAAAGTTGCGCGAAAAACTTATCGAAAGCAAAGATCTTGCCTATCTTTCGTACGATCTGGCGACGATAAACGTACATTCTCCTATTGATTTCGACGATATAGGCAAGGCGAAATTGGTTGCAGAGTTTTCTCCCGAGACCAGATCATTGCTAAAGAAACTCGAACTTACCAAAATCGTAGACAGAATAAAATTCTACGACGACGCTGTAGGCGGCAAAATAACGGGAACTCTACCCGAGGCAAGAGACGTCGTAAGTCTCGACGGATTGAGCGAAGTGCTTTCTTCGATACTTTTGAACGGCAATTTTGCTTTTTCGTTATCGGGGCGCATAACCGTATCGGTGGAGGGAGAGTGCTATAATATAGTGATTGCCGACAATCTTTTCGGAGAGGGGATCAATTACGGTGAGTTTTTGCAAGCGTTCAAAGGAGCATTCGAGAGCGAGAGCATAGTCAAGACCTGCTTTGACTATAAAAACAATCTGCATGTGCTCGCCAACGACGGCATTGCTCTCAAGGGAGTAAAAAACGACGTACTGCTCAAGGCTTATCTTATAGACGCCAACAGAAATTACAAATCGGAGCAGGAATTGTTCAACGCTTATAATATGCCCGAAGGAGAGGAAGCCGCGCTGATCGCCGCTATCGACGTAATATTGGACAGAGAATTGAAAGAAAAAGAGTTGGAAAAACTCTATTATGAATTGGAGTTGCCGCTCGTGGACGTACTGTTCGATATGGAGAGAGAGGGCTTCGGGGTAGATCAGGAAATATTGAAGGAACTGAACGAAAAATATTCCAAAGAATTGGACTCTCTATTGAGAGAGATAATACAGCTCGCAGGCAAACCGTTCAACGTCAATTCGACAAAACAGCTCGCAACTGTATTGTTTGAAGATTTGGGTTTAAAGAGCGGAAAGAAGACCAAGACCGGTTATTCTACAAACGTAGAGGTGCTTAATTCGATAAAAGATCAGCATCCGATAATCCCGCTCATACTCAGACAGAGAGAACTGTCAAAACTCAAATCTACGTACTTGGACGGGATGTTGCCGTTGATAGACAGCAAGCGTAAGATACACACGATATTTAAGCAAACGGTAACCGCAACGGGCAGACTTTCGTCGACGGAACCCAATCTTCAGAACATACCTATCAGAAAAGCCGAGGGAAAACAGATCCGCAGAATGTTTGTAGCAAGCGAGGGCAATACGCTTGTGTGCGCCGATTATTCGCAGATTGAATTGCGTCTGATGGCTCAGTTCAGCGGGGACGAGACTATGCTCGCCGCATTCAACAACGACGTGGATATACACGCGACTACCGCCTCAAAGGTATTCGGAGTACCGCTGGATATGGTGACGTCGGATATGAGAAGACAGGCAAAAGCCGTCAATTTCGGCATAATATACGGTATAAGCGATTTCGGTCTTTCCGAAGATCTAGGAATATCTGTATATAAGGCAAAAGACTTTATCACAGGTTATTTCGCGACCTATCCTAAGGTAAAAAAATATATGGACGATTGCGTTGTAAAAGCCAAGGAAAAAGGATACGTGACTACCTATCTAAACAGAAGGCGGGAAATACCTGAATTGCGTTCATCCAATTATAATCTGCGCAATTTTGGAGAAAGAGTAGCTATGAATATGCCCCTTCAAGGCAGCGCAAGCGACATAATAAAAGTGGCTATGCTCAAAGTCCATAAGGCTCTGAAAGACGGCGGATATAAGGCAAAACTTATTATGCAAGTCCATGACGAACTCATAATAGACTGTCCTATCGACGAATGCGAAAAAGTCAAGAAATTGCTTGTAGACTGTATGGAAAACATCACGCCGGAGTTTGACGTTAAACTTGTCGCCGATTGCAGTTGCGGCAAGAGTTGGCTGGAGGCTAAATAATGAAGATCGCTATAGTCGGCGGCATCGGAAGCGGAAAAAGCATCGTGCTGAAAAAACTTGCCGATATGGGGCAGAACGTATGCGATTGCGATGAGATCTACGCAGATATATGCGCTAAAAAAGAGTATATAGATTTGATCGACAAAGAATTTGGTTGCGCGATCGACGGCAAAATCGATAAATCGCGTCTAGGCAAAATAGTTTTTTCCGACGGGGAAAAACTGAAGCGATTGAACGCTATTTCGCACCCTTTGATATTTGCCCGTCTTGACGGCATATACGCCGAGAGCGACGGCAAACTTTTTGTCGAGGTGTCCGCTTTCGATGAGACTATGGTCGTTTATTTTGACGAGATAGTGCTTGTGAAAAGCGCCGCCGATACACGAATAAAGCGCGTGGCAAACCGTAGCGGATATTCGGAAGAATATATCGCCGATATAATGTCAAGGCAGACAAGCGAAGAGCAACTCGAAAGGTTTTCGGATTTTGTAATAGTAAACGACGGGGACGAAGCGGAACTGGAACGTCAGGTAGAGTGGATATTGCAATGGTTGGGATAATTTGATATGGATAAACTAGTATAAATGCGACGGATTTCCGTCGCATTTTTCTAATTAATGATATTTATTTTTTTGAAGACTTGACAGGTTCTTTATCTTGCGGCAAGTCGTTTTTGACGTGGACGTCGAGTTGGGGATAGGGGATGCTGATTCCGTTTTCGTCAAAAGCCTTTTTTACCGCCTCGAGCATATACCAGTGCGCCGCCCAGAAATCATCCGTCTTTGTATGGTATCTTGCAAGAATATCTATCGAACTTGCGGAATGCGATTGGATATTTATAAGCGGCTCGGGATCTTTGAGGATAAGTTCGTTGTTATCCATACATTCTTTGATGATCTGCTTAGCCTTCTCAAAGTCGCAGTCGTAAGATATTCCGAAAGTCAGATCGTTTCTTCTCGTATCCTTTGCGCTGTAGTTTGTGACGACGCTGTTGCCTGCTACGCCGTTGGGGATAACGATCACTTGATTGCTGCCCGTTCTGATATAGGTATAGAAGAGTTTTATGTCTTCGACAGTGCCGCTGTTGCCGTTGCATTCTATAAAGTCGCCGATCTTATAGGGACGCATTACGATTATTATTACGCCGCCTGCAAAGTTTGACAGAGATCCTTGCAAAGCAAGACCGACGGTCAAGCCGACAGAGGTTATCGCTGCTGCGATAGAGGAAGTTTCTATTCCGAGATACGCCAATACGCATGCAAATCCGATAAATATCAGAATGCGTCTGAGCCAAGGTATAGAGACTTTTCTCAACGTCATATCGACGTTTTTCTTTTGCAACTTTTTGTCTATTCTTTTGCAAATAGATTTGATAACGGCGCAGTAAATTGCAAAAACAATAAGAGCGATGACGATTTTGAGCCCTTCGTTCACGAGCCAACTGCATACGTTTGTAATAATTTTGGATAGAGCGCTGACTTCGTCTGCGGCGTCCGCGGACAATAGATTGATCATAAATTTTCCTCCGAATTTTATTTTTATCATTATAACAAGAACTTGTCCGAATAGGCAAACGATAACGGCGAACTTATTTGAGAAATAAATAAAACGACGCGTGATTTTATCAAACTATGTTGATAAAACTCGATAATAGTGATATATTTATTTTATCGACAGAAGATAGAAGGGCTAAAATATTATGAATAGGATAATCGAATCGATATTCGAACATAAAAAAGTACTGTTTAACAAACTGCTACCTTACGGTTTTATTGAGTCGCAAGGAGTTTTTGTATACAACCGTCTTATTTCTGACGGACAAATGGATATGACAGTACGCATAGACAGAGAAGGAAAGGTCTCGACGCAAGTATACGATAAGGAAGCTGAATGCGAATACACCTTGTTTTTGGCAGAAGAAGCGTTTGGATCGTTTGTCGGAAAGATCAGGGAAGAATATCAATGCGTATTATCCGACATTGCCGAAAAATGTTTTGACAGACAGGTATTCAAGAAGCCGCTATCTCTTAAGATTATAGAGTATATTAGAGAAAAATACGGAGACGAGTTGGAATTTTTGTGGGATAGTTATCCTACGGGCGCTATATTGAGAAGAAAAGACAACCGGAAGTGGTACGCGGTTTTTATGACGGTAAAGGCAGGAAAACTCGGGTTGGATAGCGATGATCTAATAGAAGTAATGAATTTGAGAGTCGAAAGTGAGAATCTTGAGAATATATTGGACGGGATGCGGTATTTTAGGGCTTATCATATGAATAAAAACAACTGGATATCGATCAATATGGACGCGTCGGCAAATGATTTTAATGAGTTATGCACTTTAGTCGACAGAAGTTATGAATTGGCGCTAGGGCGAAAAAAACTAAAAAATAATTTAGCAAATTAATAGATAAGATTATGAAACAATGTGCGAGTATAAGATTAGAGAGGGCAGGTAAAGCAGACGCTCATAAATTGTGGAGTATGCAACGCGTTGCTTTTGCCGAGATGCTTAGGGGATATAACGATCTTTACACGTCGCCGGCTGCGGAGCTGCTTGCAAAAACAGAGGAAAGGATTGCGCAGTCTTTTTCGTACTATTACTATATTATTGTCGGAGATGACGCCGTCGGAGCAATACGCGTCGTAGATAAAAAATCAGATGAGAAAAAGAGAATATCTCCGCTTTTTATTATGCCTAAATTCAGAAGACGAGGCTATGCGTCGCTCGCAATCAAAGAAGTTGAAAGGATCCATGGCGATACGGGATGGGAATTGGATACGGTACTAGAAGAAAAAGGCAATATACGTCTGTATGAAAAGTGCGGATATAAGATGACGGATAGAAAAAAATGCGTGAATAAAGATATGACGTTGGTGTTTTTAGAAAAGTAACGTTCCAGTTCAAAAGCCCATTTCGCTCAGTTCCTTGCAAAGATTCAGATAAAAATTATAAATCTTTTGTTTTTTCTTTTTGCTTGCGGCAAATCCTACGATTTCGGAGTGGGATATAGATCCGTCGATACAGTCTCCTCTATAAACTCCGAATTTGGAAGAATCGGACGTTACAAGTCCGTCGGAGGGATTTTTATCGTAATGCTTGGAAATGATCAGCGGTATTCCCATCAAGATATCGTCGCGGCTTTTTTTGAGCGTAGACGAATAGCTTTGGCAATAGATCGTCGACGATAATTGAATGTTTTCATATTGATCTTCGGATATAGATCTTAATTGTTTACAGACTTGTAATGCGTCAGGTTTTTTATCGCCGAAAAATCTGTAAGTGAGATTTATCCAAAACGCAACAAACGATATCAGATGTTTTGGCAGGCTAAGTATTTTATCGGCGATCTTAGATCCTCTGTGAGGAGTGCATAGGGTAGTCAGCGAAGCGACGCGGGTTTCCATATCCATATTTTCTATCATATACTTGCTGTCGAGTCCGCCTTTTGAGTGCGCTATAATATTGATTTTATCGGTTTTTTCTATTTTCAGTATTTGTTCTATGTGGGATTTGAGTTGAGAAGCGTTATTCTCCAAAGTGCCGAAGCCGTCGATTTTTGCAGTATAAACTTTATATCCGGCAAGTCTGAGTTCTTTTTCTATCTTGCCGAACGCTCTGAAAAACTTGTAATCTTTTATCACGATTCCGTGTACTAAAATGAATGGATAACGGCTTTCCATAGATAAATTATATTATATATAAAAGGGCATATCAACTTGTTGGTATAGATTTATAAGTTGATATAATTTTATGAGTAGCGAGCTTTATATAAAATAATAGCCCTGTCTTTTCGACAAGGCTATTGTTTTAGAGGTTCAATCTCTATAGTTGCTGGTGCGGTTATCGGGACTTGAACCCGAATGGTCTCCCATACGCCCCTCAAACGTACGCGTCTGCCTATTCCGCCATAACCGCATATTTGCATAGATAATATTATATTAAAAGTTGGGAGTTGTCAAATGTTTTTGAATAATTTATTTATTTTTCATATAGGATATATATTTTTTTATTATATGTATGAATTTATTCAAAAAAATAGATAGTCTTATATATAAATAAAATATTTATCAGTATTTGCATAAATCCTTATAGTTATTTGAGTAGGAACGGTTTGCGGATTTAGTCAATTTGAGAATTATATAAAATTTTTTGAAAATTTATTGTAAAAAACTATTGACAAGCAATACTATGTAATGTATAGTATTATGTAATAAAGGGTATTGAGGTAAGCAATGGATTCGCAACTCAAAAAAGGACTTCTCGAGGGCTGTGTTCTGGCAGCGATAAGAGACGAAGAGTCGTACGGCTACAAGATAATAGGGCAGTTGTCTTCCTATATCGAAATTTCCGAGTCGACTTTGTATCCTATTTTGAAAAGACTCGAAGCTTCCAAGCTGGTAAGTACCCGCAACAGGCTCTATGGAGGACGTCTCAGAAAGTATTATAAAATCACAGAAAAGGGAAAGGTAAGACTTAGAGAGTTTTGTCACGACATGGATCAAATGATGGAGATATACCGTTTCTTAAGGAGATAGGATATAGATGAGAAAGAAAAAATGGATGAAACAATTCAATAGCGCATTGAAAAGCGAAGGCATGTGCAAAGACGACATCAAAGCCGTCATGTCATATTACAGCGAAATGTATATGGACAAGCGCGATGACGGTCTCAGCGAAAGAGAAGCTATCGCTGAATTCGGAGATCCGAGAGACGTCGCTTACAAGTTGAGAGAGGAAGAAGACCGTCTCGGCAGGAGAACGGAATTCGTACAGCGTCCGAGCAAACATGCCGAAGACGTCGAGGAGATTTTTTCCGGCAGAAGACGCAGAAAGACAAGACGCCGTCGCCGTAATATACTGTTGACGTTGTTGTTATTGCCCGTGACGCTAATATTGGGCGCAATAGGACTGGCGATCTGGCTTTCGATAGTTTTGTCAGGCGTTGCAGTCTCTATCGCGGCCTTGGCGGTGATAGTCGCGGCTTTCCCCTTTATTACCGAAAACATTGGATTATTTATGATGCTTTTGGGCGGTGGAATAGTCTTGGCAGTGATCGGTAATTTTATATGCAGTTTGGGCGGATTCTTGGCTAAACTTTGGGGAAGATTTCTCGCTTGGGGATTTTGCGGCAGAAGAGGAGGCAGAAGATGAAAAAGTATATTGCGTTACTTTTGGTAGTTTTGGTTTTCGGAACAATGTTGGGAGGAGTCGGTTATTTTCTGTACAGGAAAAGCGACAACAAACTCTTCTCAAAAGAGATAGCTTACACTGAGCAAGCTTACGAGTGCGATGAAGAAATATCAGAGGTCAAAATCAATTTGCAGGGAAGACATAATCTCAAAATCGAAGAAGGCGAGGGATATGGGATCAAGTATTTTGTGAGCGAATTCAACAGCGCAGAAGTCAAGGTTCAAGAAGGAGTATTGATATTTGACGAGGAGACTGCTGACATCAAGGGCGTAAAAATGCTTTTTTATAAGTATGAGCCTACCGACGTGGTATTGACAATACCTGCAGGCGCAACACCCAGATTGAATATTACCAGTATGGGAACGCTGGATATAACAGAGCAGGTTTGGAAGGTTGAGGTACTTAATTTCAGAGCATACGGATTGATAAATATCGACGCCGAAATTATAAGTAGCGGAAGTGTTTCGTTTGATTTTAACGGTATAGTCAATATGAACGTCAACAGTAATTCTGAAAGATTTGAAGTTCATAACAACGGCATAACAAATATCAACGGTAATATAGTTGCCGAAGATGAAGTCGTGCTCCATGTCAACGGAATATTGAATATGTACGCGTCTGTGGACAGTGCGACGTCGGTATTCGATTGCAACGGTACGGGAGACGTCAAGTTGTCGGGCAGCAGCAATACCGTATCTTATTTTATCAACGGAAGAGCTATAGTCGATGCGCAAGATTACTCTGTAGAGACTGTAAAAATTATGATGAACGGAAAAGGTAATCTCAATTTGGCGGCAAGTAAAGACATAATTGTTGACGGCGACGGAACTTGCGATATAATAAATAAATGTATCGCTACGATAAATCATAATTCTTTTAACGGTATTTTTTCATACAGTCAAAATAATTGATAACAATCCTCAAATACATACCATAAGGTGCGGCGTTTTGCTAAAGCAGACGCCGCATCTTGCATTGACTTTGGTTATTGAATATGCTAATATATAAATAAAGCGAGGGGAATATTATGATAAAGATCGCAAATCTAGAAAAAGAGTTTATTTCGCGCTCAAAAGAGCAAGTTCGCGCTTTGGACGGGATATCTCTTGAATTGCCTGAAAGAGGTCTTATATTCGTATTGGGTGAAAGCGGATCGGGTAAGAGTACGCTGCTGAATATTTTGGGCGGAATAGAGCGCGCCGACGGCGGAAGCGTATTGGTAGACGGTAAAGAAATCATCGGGTGCAACGATCGCGATCTGGATATATATCGAAATAAAGACGTGGGATTTGTTTTTCAAGAATTCAATTTGCTTCAAAATTTTAACGTGGGGGATAACGTCAAACTTGCTTGCGACCTTCAAAGCGGCAAGGATAACGATAAAGCTGTCGAAGACGCTTTGTCTGCCGTAAGTATGGGCGGATACTCAAAGCGCAGAGTAAGTGAACTGTCCGGCGGTCAAAAACAGAGAGTAGCGATAGCCAGGGCAATAGTAAAAAAGCCTAGGATAATTCTTGCGGACGAACCTACGGGGTCGTTGGATATGAAGATAGGTAGATCGATATTGGAATTACTCAAGTCTATCTCTCAGGACAGCCTGGTATTGGCGGTGTCTCACGACGAGACGTTTGCTCGAGAATACGGCGACGTTATCATCAGATTGGAACAGGGGAAAATCATAGAAGCCGTCGTAAAGAACGAAGACGTTTATTCCAAAACAAATGACGCTCAACAGAATAACTCCGAGAAAGCAGTAAAGGTAAATAAGTACAGTCTCTCTTCGAAGACTACCGCCAAAATGGCTTTGTTTAATCTCGGCACTAAAAAATTTCGGTTGGCAATGACTATAATTATGTGCGTCATGTGTTTGGCTGCGTTCGGGATAGCCGACGCAGTAGCGTCATGGGATCCTGTCAATGCAGGCATGAAGGTGTTGGAAGCGTCAGGCGATCACATACTCACTGTCCGAAATGACGGCGAAGGCGATCTTAAGGGCGCGGAATTATACGATTATTTAATTTATATGAAAGAGCGTACATTGATACCGATCAATGAATTGATAATGCCTGATGACAATAATAATTTTTCATACGGGTATTATCCTAGATATTTAGAAGGTTTCAGCGAGATCGATCAGCAGACGGTCGATAACCTGGGCTATGAATTGACGGTGGGCAGGCTGCCTATTGAATTCGGCGAAACTGCAATAACGCTACATACTTATCGATCTTTTAAGGCAGGTAAGTATAAGTCCGATACCATTGATATAGATGGGAAAGACATGAATGCCGACGACGGAGAAAACGGTATATTGGGAAAAAGTATATCGGTAAATTGGGGTAATGGAAGTTTGAGTTTGAAGATCGTAGGTATAGTAGACACGAAGTTCAATTACGAAGGGCACAGCAAATACGATCCTCAATCGGAAAATTATATAAGTTATGAATTAGGTTGGTCGGATGAAAGATACTCCGGTCACGGCGTTTTGTTTGTATCAGACGGCTACGTCTCAGAGATAGATTCGCTTTTGAGAAAAAGCGACTATGAATACGGCGTGCCTACCGGCGGCAGATATGAGTATGCAAATACAATCGTAGCCGAAGTTCAGTCGGCGCAAAGGTCTTATTATTCTTCGACTCTTGAAGAACTGAGTTCAAGCGGAGCAGAGATAATTTGGTTTGGAGAAGAAAAACGGGAGTTGGAAGATAATGAGGTAATCATTTCTTATCTGACTATTGAGAAATTGTTCAAATATATTAAATATTTATCGGAATCGGATATATTGAAATTTCCCGAGCCGATCACAGTCGAGTATATAGATTTGAAAGACGATAAAATAGTTAAGACAAACAGAACGTACGAATATATGAGCGGAGCTTATCTGGATGACTACGCCAAGTCGAGAATATATGCTTACGCAAAGGACCATCTTGCAGATTATCAGGGAGTAGAGAATTTTGAAAGTTTGTGTAGTCGATATCCCGAATCGGAAAGAGAAATGATGCTTGCATATTGGTTGCAATCGGTACGCATAGTTGACGACCGCTATATAATGGCAATAAACGGCGGATACGTTCCCTACGGAGATCACGTAAGCGGTTTGGAATTGAGCGCAAAAGCGAAGCTTGAATTATTGAAAGGTACAGATCTGATAAATATGGTAAGGGATGTGAATGTTGAATATATGTTCAAAGGGAGCATAAAAGGAAGTATTGTCGGAGTGTATATTCCTACCGATCACAATAAGCTCGATTCAATAGCAGTAAACGGAACGACCGAGATAGTAGAAAACAGATCGGTTATCGTCAATACGTATATAAATAAAAATGACTTGCAAAATATACAATCGCAAAAAATATGCGTCACAAAAGGAACTAAACTTATTGACGGAAAGGACAATGATTTGATGCGGATATTGGAGATTTATTTGCCTGATTGGGGACAAATAGGCGTCAGCAACAGAGGATTGACGTCAGTTGGCACCGCTATTTCGGATATGAATATTATAAAGCAAATCTGCATGTGGGCGGCGTTGATATTAGGTATTATTTCCGCATTGATGTTTGCAAATTATCTGGTGGGATCGATAATGGCGCGGAAGCGCGAGATAGGAATACTAAGGGCGATCGGCGCAACCGCTTCCGATGTGTTTATGATAAGTCTGTGCGAGGCGGCTATCATATTTGCGATCAACTTCGTATTATCCGTCATATTCGGAGGGGTAATGAGTCTTTTGATCAATATTGGCATAAGGAGTTTAAAGTTTGATCTCGATATAAATATGATCATGTACGGGTTTAGACAGATAGCATTGATGTTTGCCGTTTCGGCTGTTGTCACTTTGGTTGTAAGTTTGATAGGCAGTTATTCTGTATCTAAGCGTCGTCCGAGTTATAATCTAAAACAGTAGCCATCTATATATAGTTATATCATTTCCATTTTATCA
The DNA here is from genome assembly GCA_948471525.1 of uncultured Clostridia bacterium. Lineage (GTDB taxonomy): Bacteria > Bacillota > Clostridia > Christensenellales > UBA3700 > RACS-045. The sequence goes on from CAOKSY010000002.1 coordinate 55,111, forward strand.
AGACGGCAGTTTTATACAATGATATAACAATTATAATATTTTATTTATATAAATGAAAAAAAAGTCCCGACAGATATAACGTCTGGCGGGACTGAAATATTTAGCCGTAGATAGTCAGAACGCCCAATTGCCGTCCTTGAATATTATTATTTTTTGCCCGTCTTCCGTTACGCCGACGATATTCATATCGTCGCATCCAATCATGAAGTCGACGTGTATCATACTGTTGTTGACGCCCATATCGTCGAATTCTTTTTGCGAGTATTTTTCAAAATCCTTTATACAGTTTGTAAAACCTCTTCCGAGCGCGAGATGACAGCTTGCGTTTTCATCGAAAAGCGTATTGTAGAAAAGAATGCCGCTGTTATTGATCGGGGAGTTTTGCGGTACGAGCGCGCATTCTCCAAGCATTTTTGCGCCGTCGTCCATTGATATCATATGTTGAAGCAACTCTTGATTTTTTTCTGCGCGGGCTTCACATATCCTACCGTCTTTAAATTTAAAATAAAAGTTCTCAATAAGTGCGCCTTGATATGAGAGCGGTTTAGTAGAGTATACAATACCTTCCGCCGATCCTGCTTTGGGAGTGGTAAAGACCTCTTCGCTGGGGATATTGGGATTGAATTCTATTCCTTGAAGAGTTTTTTCGCTGCCGGCAAGGAAGTTGGCGTTTGGCAAAAGTTCAACTTTTAAATCCGTTCCGTTGGAAGAGCTGTATTCCAAAAATCTCAGATTGAGAGAATTGAGACGCGCGCATTTATCGTGCAAGTCTCTGTTATGGTCGTTCCAACGTCCGATAGGATCGCTTTCCGCGCGCGACGTGAAGAGTATGGCTTCCCACAGTTTCTCTATTGCTGAAGACGTTTTCAGTTCGGGGAAAACCTTTTTTGCCCATGCCGCGCCAGGCACTGCCGCAATGCACCATTGATACTTGTTGTCCATCGCGTCTATATACGGTTTTCTTATAGGATATTTAGCCATTTTGGCTTTTGCTATCTTATCCTGTCTGGCAAACTTAAGCGCGTCGGGATCGTCAGAATCCAGATAGATCCTGATAGGGAGCTTATAGGCTTGATATTTCATCTTTTCGACTTCCCAATCTTTTAAAATATTCATATCCTTCTGACTGACGTATTTAGAGTCCAATACGCTCAGCGGAGCGTGCTGCCAATCTACCGCGACTTCTTTTGCGCCGAGAGAGTAACATTCCTTGACAAGCATTTCCACAAACTCGGGTTGATCCAGGCTTGCGGTGATCCATACTTCTTGATCCTTCTGTACGTTTGCTCCTTTCACAGCTATCAAACGCGCATATTCTTTTAATTTAGTTTTTTTCATAATTTACCTCTCATTATATGAAGTACTGTTTTATATTATACTCGGTTGACAAAACGCTGTCAATCCATACGTGCGTGTGCGCAGAAAGCGCAAATCGATACGGTTTTTTCGTCGATATTTATCTACATATTTTGGAAAGCGGCATAAGCATAAATTGAAATTGTTGGCATACAATACCTAATGAGGAAATTATGTGGCAGAGTACTATATTAATCGGCAACCGTTTCAATAAAGACAACGTATTAAAGAAAGGACTTGAAAGAATAGAGGGATTATATTTTGCAGAAGGCGGAGAGGACGGCTTTGCGACTTTCGACGTAGCGGCTAAAGAATACGACAAGAAGGCGTGCCAGGCTGCTGTCAAAGAACTTATAGCGGATATAATATTGAACAACGTAAAATTGCAGTATATCGTATCGTCGCTCGGCAAGAGATCGATAGACGCGTCGCTGTGCGCGCTGATATCCTCTATGCTGTATTATGACAACAAGCGAGAAGAAGAATTTGTCAAAAAACAAATAGCGCCTTTGAAGAATTACTGCATAGACGGCATAGTCAACTTTAAGTTGAGAGAATTGGTAAGCGAGTGGAGAGAACTCGGCGATATCATCGTCAATACGCTTGGCAAAGGATTCGGAGAAAAAGAGATGTATTCTCTTGCGCTGTATATGTTGGGGGAGAGAAAAGACACGAGTCTGTTTATCGCCGACAGTAAGGAGATACTTATCACCAACGTATCTCAGGGCGGCTTGGTCAAAGTGCCTGAGATATACGGAGAGAAAGTATACAATATTATAAACGCTATCGTCAAATACGGCGCGAGCGAAGTCGTCATAGAGAGGGGGAACGCCGACAAAGAGCTTCTCAATGCTCTTAGGAATATCGTAGACGTAAAAATTTTGTGATAACAATTTATTGTATAGAAAAAAGTATATAGCGATAAAAAAACGCAATATATTGTATTTTAAGTGATAATTGCCGTTATTGGGCAAAAAAATTTGTACTGATTTTGTGTTGACAAGCCTAGACGGCGGTATTATAATGTGTATACAATTTAATTGTAACGCAAAGATTTTGCGTACCTGAGGACATGTGATCGTTAGGAAATTGCCACAGAGAGCGTCGGAGGCTGAGAGCGGCGCGCAAGGATATCGATTGTACCGCCTGAGGAAAAACACGAGACCGGGCGAGACCGGCAAATAAGAGACGGCAAATGCCGTAATTAAGGTGGAACCGCGAGATTATCGTCCTTAAAGTCTGAGACTTTGGGACGTATTTTTTTTGGAGCAAATAGTTAAATATATTAAGATGGAGAGGTGAAATATGAACATAACGCTGAAAGACGGAAGCGTCAGGCAGTTTGCCGACGGTATGAGCGTGTATGAGATCGCAAAGGAGATATCGGAAGGTCTTGCCAGAGCCGCGGTAGGCGCAAAACTGGACGGAAAGGTAGTTGAGACAAGGACGGTAGTCGATAGAGACTGTGCGCTCGATATACTTACGTTTGCGGACGATGAGGGAAAACTTATATACAGGCATACGGCTTCGCATATCCTTGCGCAGGCTATCAAGAGTATTTTCCCTACGGTAAAACTTGCTATCGGACCTGCGATATCCAATGGATTTTACTATGATTTCGATTTTAAGACGCCTATTTCTACGGACGAGTTTGCCAAGATAGAACAGGAAATGAAAAACATAATCAAAGCCAATTATCCGATCACGAGATTTATTTTGCCAAAAGACGAGGCGATAAAACTTATGGCGGGATACGGGGAGGATTATAAGGTGGAACTTATCAACGATCTGCCAGAGGACGCCGAGATATCTTTCTATAAACAAGGCGATTTCGTAGATCTTTGCGCGGGACCTCACTTGCCGTTTACAGGTATGGTGAAGGCTTTTAAACTCACCAGTCTTACGGGAGCGTATTGGAGAGGCAACGAAAAGAACAAAATGCTTTCCAGAATATACGGCACGGCTTTTGACAAAAAAGCGGAACTTCAAGAATATTTGCAGGCGGTAGAGGAAGCGAAGAAGAGAGATCATAACAAACTCGGCAGAGAAATGGGAATATTTATGACCGACGAAAATATCGGTCAGGGATTGCCGTTGCTTATGCCCAAAGGCGCAAAACTTTTCCAGATACTCCAGAGATTTGTCGAAGACGAAGAAGAGCGCAGAGGGTACGTGTTGACAAAGACTCCGTATATGGCAAAATCCAACCTTTATAAAATATCCGGTCACTGGGATCATTATCTCGACGGGATGTTTGTCATAGGCGACGAAGCCAAAGACGACGAAGTATTTGCGCTTCGTCCGATGACCTGCCCGTTCCAATATACGATATACAACAACGGACTCAAGTCCTATAGAGATTTGCCTATCAGATACGGAGAGACTTCCACTTTGTTCCGCAACGAAGCGTCGGGTGAGATGCACGGTTTGATCAGAGTGAGACAGTTTACGCTGTCGGAGGGACATATCGTATGTACTCCCGAACAGCTCGAGGAAGAATTTAAAGGCGTAGTGGATCTGATAAAATATATGCTTAAGTGCACGGGACTCGAGAACGACGTCACGTATAGATTCAGCAAATGGGATCCCGATAATACGGATAAGTATATCAACGCGCCCGAAGTATGGGAAAAGGCAGAGGATACAATGAGAAAGATCCTCGATCATATCGGTCTTAAGTATGTCGAAGCAAAAGGAGAGGCTGCTTTTTACGGTCCCAAGCTCGATATACAGATAAAGAACGTGCACGGAAAGGAAGATACGATAATCACCGTACAGGTGGATATGTTCCTTGCGGAAAATTTCGATATGTCGTATGTCGACGAGAACGGCGAGAAGAAGAGACCGTTTATCATTCACCGTTCGTCTATAGGCTGTTATGAGAGAACGATGGCATTGATGATAGAGAAGTTTGCGGGAGCATTCCCTGTATGGGCAAGTCCTGTTCAGGTCAAAGTTATCAGTCTTACCGATAGGACCGTGGACGAGTGCAATAAAATACAGGAAAAACTCAGAGCGATGGGCATAAGAGCAGAAGTCGACGCGCGCAGCGAGACGGTGGGATATAAGATCAGATCCGCACAGTTGGAAAAAGTGCCGTATATGCTCATAATAGGCGATAAGGAAGTGGAAAACGGCGTCGTTGCAGTGAGAAGAAGAGGCGGAGTCGTATTGGGCGAGATGTCGTTCGGCGAGTTTGCGGATAAGGTGCTCGACGATATAGCAACAAAACGTCTCGATTAATTTATATAAGAATAAAACGTTGAAAAGTCATCGCTTTGCCGCGGTGGCTTTTTTATTATGATTGACAATTTTTTGACATAGATGCGCGGTTTTATTAAATCTTATATTTTGTAACAAGGTAAAATTATCATTAATTTGTTGCCAAATTCTTGAAATAAATCGATTATGACTTGAATGAAGAGAAAAATTGTGTTACAATATCGCAAATCTACACGGACGGTGAAATATGAAAAAAATTTCGATATTGTTGATTTTGACGGTATTGATACTGTCGATCTCGGCGGTTTTTTTGACAGGTTGTTCGGGATATGATGAATTCGAATGGTCGGGAGATGAAAGAGGCGGCGTAGATCTTAGGTTGGAAGTCGGGGAAGACGGCAGGTTTGATATTTTGCAGATGGCGGATATACAGTTTATAGGCGCTATAGGTGAAAACAGCAAGAGCGTGATGGATGCGTCCATAGCTGCGGCAGATCCCGATCTCATAGTATTGACCGGCGACCAGATCAGCCCAGAATATCTCATCGGACAAAATTGGAAAGCCAAGAAAATACTCAATCAGATTACTTCTTATTTTGACGGGAAGAAGATCCCTTGGACCGCCGAGTTCGGCAATCACGACGGCGCGTTGGGAGTTATCTCTAAGAAAGAGCAGCTTGAGATATATCAAAAGTCCGCATATTTTATAGGCGGATTGGAGACCAATGAGAATTGGGAGACGTATATCAATGAGGAAGAAGACACTTATTGCAATTATCTTATACCGGTATATGACGGAGATAAAGTCGCGCACGGAGTAATGCTTATGGATTGCGCGTCTTGTTTGGTCGGACCTTACGACGGATTTACTAAGGGGCAGATTGATTTTTACAACGAAATGAGCGCAAAATACAGCGGCGTGAATTTCAGCGTGTATACTCACGAGCCTACCGAAGAATTTCAGACGATGTACGACAACAGAGAAGACAAGAGCAAAGTTACTCAGTTTGTGGGCGAAATAGAAAGTCCCGAAGACGGAATCAGCTATTATCCCACAAGCGATCCCGAGATGAACGCATATTGGAGAACCAGCATAATAAAAAACAAAAACGTCAAAGGTATATATGTCGGACACGATCACTTGAGTAATTACGCCGGCGTACTCGATATGGGCGAAGATTATAGCGTCTTGCTCGCCTATGGTAGAATGTCTTCTTACGGATACGGAGAATGGAAGTATTTTATGTTCAGCGCGTCAAAAAGAAAGGAATATAAGAATTATCCTCGAGGCGCAAGAGTAGTGTCCTTTGACAATAAAGGCGGATATTCTACGTATGAACTGTACGATTCTAAAGACGGCAATTGTACTATGCTTGAGAAAAACAGAGTAAATTTCTAAAAAAAATCAAAAAAAGCCGTAAATTATACGAAAAATAATTGACAGGGTAGAATTATTTTGGTATCATACATAGGAAAACAAAGCAGTATTGATACTCACCTGTCGGCAATCGCGTTGATACGGTTAATAAAATCAGATTTTATTATGAGTAACATTTTGTTTTGTTGCTCATATTTTTTTGCCCTGAGGGCGAGGAGGATACTACCATAAAAGACATGCTTATCAACGGACAAATAAGAGAAAGATCCGTCAGAGTGCTTGATCAAGACGGCACTCAACTCGGAATTATGTCCAGTAACGAAGCAAACGACCTTGCAGAACAGAAGAATTTGGATCTTGTTTTGATTTCTCCTACCGCAAAACCGCCTGTTTGCAAAATTATGAATTATGGCAAGTTCAAATATGAGACAGTAAAGAGAGAAAAAGAAAACAAAAAGAATCAGCGAGTTGTCGAACTTAAAGAGGTATGGCTGTCTGCTACGATAGACGTCGGAGATCTCAATACCAAGGCCAAGCAGGCGAATAAGTTTTTGACCAACGGCGACCGCGTAAGAGTGTCTATCAGACTTCGCGGCAGACAGATGGCAAGACCGGAACTTGCAATGAAAGTAATGGAAGACTTTTTCGATATACTAAAAGAAATTGCGCAAATGGAGAAGAGACCTGTATTGGAAGGTAAGAGCATAGCGATGACTCTTGCTCCTATTGCTAAGAAATAATTAAATTTTTGGAGGACGGATATATGCCAAAGCAAAAATCACATAGCGGCGCTAAAAAGCGTTTTCATTTGACCGGAACGGGCAAAGTTAAGAGAGCAAAGATGAACAGAAGACACATTCTGAGCAAGAAGGCGTCCAAGAGAAAGCGCGGATTGAGAAAGACCGCTTACGTTTCAGCGACGCAAGAGAAGACCATTAAGGATATGATTTAAGTTTACGGAGGTACGATAATATGAGAATTAAAAGAGGCGTAAACGCAGTAAAGAAGCGTAGAAAGATATTGAAATCGGCAAAGGGATACTTCGGCGCGAAGTCAAAGCTGTACAGAGTAGCCCGTCAGGCTGTTATGAAGTCGCAGAATTATGCTTATGTGGGCAGAAAGCTCAAAAAGCGTGATTTCAGATCTCTTTGGATAACCAGAATAAATGCTGCCGCTAGACTTAACGGACTCAATTACAGCAAATTTATGAGCGGACTCAAGAAGAACGGCATCGATCTCAACCGCAAGGTTTTGGCTGAAATAGCAGTCAACGATCCTGCTGCTTTCACCGCTTTGTGCGAAAAGGCAAAGGCTTAATTTAGTTATAGAATTATACTGCGGCAGCCGTAAGGCTGCCGCTTTTTATCTAAAAATTGAAAAAAACGTAATATTTTATTTTTCTTGAGAGATATTATTGAAAAAAAGTGTGCGATAATGTATTATGAATGAGAGGCATTATGCAAGAGATCACTTCGATAAAAAATCCTAAGATACAGTATGTAAAAAAGTTGAGAGACAAGGCTTTTAGGAGAAGCGAGCGCAGGCTTGTGGCGGAAGGCGCCAATTTGGTCTGCGATCTGCCTTCAGAAATTGAGGTCGACAGTATTTTTGTACTCAAAAGCAAGATCGATGAATATCGCGGGATATGGAGCAAATACGGCGAAGATAAGTTGATTGCCGTGGACGAAAAGGTGATCGGCGCTATCAGCGAAACCGTCAATCCAAGCGGTATACTTGCGGTGGTGAAATACGATCGATACGAGGGTAGTGTCGAGGGTAACGTCGTTATATTGGACGGCGTAAGCGATCCCGGAAATATGGGAACTATAATCCGAACTTGTGCGGCTTGCGGTATAAAATATATACTCGCCGTAAATTGCGTCGATCATACGTCGCCAAAGGTCGTGAGATCGTCTATGAGCGGCATATTCAAGGTAAAAGTTAGAGAGTGCAATCACGACGAATTGTTTGAGTTGCTAGAGGGATACGGGATATATGCTCTCGATATGGGCGGCGAAAATTTATTCAAAACAGGTAATATAAATCGGCCGTTTGCGCTTGCAGTGGGCAGCGAAAGCAAAGGTTTGTCGGACAGACTTAAAAATGTGGCGAGGATAATCGCTTTGCCTATGAGCGGCGATATCGAATCGCTAAACGCGGCGGTAAGTCTTTCGGTCGCGCTGTACGAATTTGTCTATGGAAATAGACTTGCTTGACAAAAAACAAAACTTTATGTATTATTGAATTAAATAGGAGGATATTAATATGGCAGAAGATATCAAAAATCAAGAAGAATTGAATGACGACGAAATAATGGTGCTTGTCGACGACGACGGACAGGAAGTGGAATTCCATCATATCGCGACGTTGGATTACAAGGACGAGTGGTATATCTATCTCCAGCCTTTGGATCTGGGCGAAATGGACGAGGATGAGATGCTTATATTCAAAATCGAGGCTGACGAAGAAGGCAACGATCTTTTTATGCCCGTTGAAGATGAAGATCTTTTGGACAAACTTTATGAAGAGTATCTCAAAGAATGCGATTTGCAAGACGGCGAGTAATTTGAAAAAGGACCGATGCACGGTCCTTTTTTCCTTTGCGATATGCAGGGGATCGAATAGTTATTTATAAAAGCGGGTTTTTATTTTGATTTTTAGTGAATAAATGACGCTCGATTAGGCAATTTTATATTTGCCGGTAAAAAAGCGGAAAATTTTATTGACTTATTTTTATTATATATATATAATAGATAATGACTAATAATTTAGGGAGGCAACAATAAGGTGAAAAAGTGGCAGTCAATCGTGATTTTGACAGTCTTGGCAATACTTATTGTATTCGGCTCGGTATTCGGATTTGTTTCATTGGATAAAGGCGAGTTGGGTATAAAGAATTATCATGCCTATGTCACGAAGATAAGTCTCGGTCTCGACCTCAGCGGCGGCGTATACGCGGTATACGGCATTGATAAATCCAATCTTACGGATGAGCAGAAAGAGAACCTTGGCGCATTGATAGAAGGTACGAGGGCAAGCCTTGAATCTTTGCTTTTCGGCAAAGGATATACGGAGGCTCAGGTCACTGTATCAAATGAAAAAATTCGTGTGGAAATTCCGGACGAAGACGATCCGGATAGAATATTCTCGCTTATAGGACGTCCGTCCAGCTTTGAGTTTAAAGAATACGTAGACGGCGCAGCCGGCGATCTTTCGCTCAACGATCCCAAGGGTAAAGTTAAACTTGAAAGTAAGTTTACCGGCAACGATATCGCAAATGCGGGCGTAAGCTATGACTCGGAAAGCGGCACTTATGTCGTAAGTCTTAACTTCACTACGGCAGGTACGGAAAAGTTTTCTAAGGCGACGAGCGTTTTGGCGGGATCTAAACTTTCGATATGGATCAACAATGAATTCGTAATTGCGCCGAACGTCAATTCGGCTATATCTTCCAACTCGGCTTCAATTAGCGGTAATTATACTTACGATCAGGCATACGATCTTGCGGTAAGAATACAGTCGGGTTCCTTCCCGTTGGTATTGAAACTGGAGGAGAGCAACTCACTTACGGCTACGTTGGGTAGTTCGGCGATCAAGGCGGGTCTCATTTCCGGTATTGTAGGTCTCGTGCTTATATTTGTGTATTTGATAGCAATGTACAGACTTATGGGCGTAGCGGCAAGCCTCTCGCTGTGGTTCTATTCGCTCACATATCTGTTCTTCCTTGCAATATTCCCATGGGTACAGTTGACGCTTTCCGGTATAGCCGGAGTACTGCTGTCTATAGGTATGGCGGTAGATGCAAACGTTATAATATTCGAACGTATAAAAGAAGAATATTCCAACGGTAAGAATATGCGTTCGTCCATCAAGACAGGCTTTAAGCGTTCGCTAGGAGCGATATTGGACGGTAATATTACTACTATCATAGGCGCGTTAGTGCTTATAATTGTCGGCGCGTCAACAATAAAGAGTTTCGGTATAACGCTTTTGATAGGTCTATTGCTGTCGCTTGCGGCTTCTTTGTTGCTGATGAGAGTTATACTTTCCTGCATACTTGTGTTTAATAACGAAAGCGGCGCAAGACTGTTCGGACTTAAGAGAGTTCAAGCAGAAGAGGACGTCGAGAATGACGGCGAGTCTTCTGAAGAGGATAATGCTTCTTCTTTATTGAAGAAGAAATATGCGAATAGAGGAGGTGCAAGGAGATGAAAAAGTTGGAAAACTTGAAGATCGTCGAAAAGCACGGAATATGGGCGATCGCTCCCGTTATAATATTTTTGGTTGCGGTCATCGTATTCACTTCTTTTGCAGTTACCAATAAAGATCTGTCTAAAGGAATGAATATCGGTATAGACTTTGCCGGAGGTTCGATATTGACGGTAGAACTCGGATCGGATATATTGAACGATAATGATAAATATAACGAAAATTATAAGTATATAGAAAGCGTGCTGACAAGCGAAGAGATCGCAAATCAGATAGTCGCGATAGCAAAAGAGGAGTTCGGTATAGAAATCTCTGCAAGTGCGGCGGTTGCTTCTATAAGTTACGTTCAGACGTCCGGTAGCGACGCAGATATGTCGTTGGTCATTAAATACGATAATATATCGTCTACTTTCGATACGAAGGCAAACGATTTGACCAATAGAAGAAACGAGATATTGAGGGCGCAACTTACCGAGCATTATGAAGAAAGCGGCGTGACGGTAAGCACTTCTTATATAGGAGCGACTGCGTCGTTGGCTTTGATCAAGACTGCGTTGAAAGCGGTAGGTATTACGATACTTCTTATTCTTATATATATAATGTTTAGATTTGAAATTTGGAGCGGTATATCGGCTATTGTTGCGCTAATACATGACGTGGCGATAATGGTATTCTTGGTAATAATCTTCAGAATTCAGATCAACAGCGCTTTTATTGCTGCGATCATAACAATCGTATCTTATTCGATAAACAATACGATCGTCGTATTTGACAGAGTAAGAGAAAACAGAAAGAAAGCTATTGCAGAGGACAAGAGAAGCGTGATAGATAACAATAAGATCGTCAACGAGTCGATCGTTCAGACCTTGACGAGATCGATCAATTCAACTATTACGACAATGATCGCCATCACGTTGTTTGCGATAATCGGTACAGCTTCTGTAAGAGAATTTGCTTTGCCGGTAATATTCGGACTGTTGGCAGGTTTCTATTCGTCATTGGTTATTGCTCCTTCGCTTTACTGCTTGATGAAAAACTCGGTAGATAAGAGGAAGAACGTAAAGAAAGGTATCGTTAAAAACGATAAACCTAAATATGCGGGAGCAAAAAACTAATATTAATTTGAAGCCAAATGAATCGTGAATGATTCAAAAGTGGATAATAAAATTTAATAAGTTTATTAATTTGAGAATGAGTTCGATATTGTATCGGGCTCATTTCTTGTATAATAATATTTAATTATTATCATTTTATGTTATTAATTATTGACTTTTATCTATATTTGAATTATAATTAAGATAATAATAGGGTAGATAGTTTTGTATGATAGAAATTAAGAATATTACAAAAAAATATGGTAATGCTAATAGTTTAGTAATAGCACTTGATAATGTAAATTTGGTAATTGAATCAGGTACGTTTGTTGGGATAATAGGAGAATCGGGAAGCGGGAAAAGTACGTTATTGAATTTGATTGGTGCTTTAGATATGCCATCGGACGGAAGTATTTTTTTAGATGATATTGATATTACTAAATTTAATGAAAATCAAGCTGCTGAATATCGTCGTAATAATTTGGGCTTTGTATTTCAAAATTTTTATTTGGAACAAGATTTTAATGTGTTAACGAATGTGGAAATACCGTTAATGATTCAAGGTATTGAAAAGAAAAAGCGGTCAGAGATTGCCAAAAATACACTCCAATCGTTAGGACTTGAAGACAAGATTTATTGTAGAATTGACGAGTTGTCTACAGGACAGTTGCAAAGAGTGTGTATAGCAAGAGCGCTTGTAAATAATCCAAAACTGATTTTGGCGGATGAACCTACAGGCAATCTTGACACAAAAAACGGCAGAGCGGTTATGGAACTTTTTAAGGCTTTAACTGAAAAAGAAATCACCGTTATAGTAGTAACTCATAATATCGAACAAGCAAAGCTTTGTGATAAAATCATTTGCTTGTCGGACGGCAAGGTAGTAAGTATAGAATAATGAAGTTTGTAGATGCATTTGAACTTGGAATAAGGGATATCAAAAAGCATAAGATGAGATTTTGTTTCAATATTTTGTCAATTGTCATCATACTATTGGTTATATCAATTCTTATGAGTTTTGCCTTAACGCTTAATGCAATTATTCAAGAAGATATGAGACATCATTTAATCGAGAATGAAAATTCAATAACAGTTTTCTTAGGTATGAGAATGAAAAGGAATTTGCTGATATACCTGGAGATAATGGAAAGTCTGGATATATGAAAGGAACAATAGTCGTTGTACAGGCTCCAGTATATGATAAATATAATAATCAAGGTAAATTTGTTGCACATGGATTTGAATGTGCATTCACAATGAGTTGGAAAAAAGATCCGGTATACACAATGAAAGATTATTTTACATTTTGTGCAGATAATGGTGCTTATATAGAAGATGATGTTGAATGTGAGTTAATTGCAGATGTACGTTCTGAGAGCCCAACAATTGGTATATAGAGATATACATATAAGAAAAAGGCAGATTTAGCTTATAAAACATCTGGTTGGCCTATATTCTATTTTAATCTTTTTAATGATGTTTACACGTCAAATTCTAGCATAGATTATTACAATTATAGGGTATCAGCAAGAGCAAAAATATTTAGTAATAATAATTTTCTAATTAGAATGTGTTATGCTCATAAACAATTAGTGGGTGGAGATTTAAAACCAACAATATCAATATCTACAACAGGTCCATCTATCTCATTTTCAGGTACTTCTCATAGAGAATATCAAAGTCCGAATTTTGATGTTGGATATGTTCCGAATTAAATTTACAACTTGTTTTCATACAATTGGCAAAAAATATTGTTAAACATATGTAGAAGATAATAGTAAACCCAAATAAGAAAGTTGTTTTTTTAAAGTAAAATGCAAATTTAAATTTGAGAATGAGTTTGGTATTGAGCCAAGCTCATTCATTAAAAAGTGTCGTCTCTCGTTATGTCCAGCTTTTACGTGGATTTCAGATCAAATTCGTTTTTCATTTAATGATTTTAAATTATTGAGATTATCGAATTATTATTATATAATATATATAATAAGAAGTTTATTTAAGGAGAGGTATGGACAGTATTCAGGCGGGATTATTGGCAAAAGAATTTGCGGTGGATAGAAAGCTGATAGAAGTACTTATACAGAGAGGCTATGATACGCGTGAAAAAATGTCCGCCTTTTTATATCCGTCTTTTGACGATTTGACAGATGCGCATAAATATGTCGGTTACGACGCGGCTGTGGAGCGCATCAAGCAAGCTATCGACAGCGGCGAGAAGGTGCTTATATACGGCGATTATGATTGCGACGGCGTATGCGGAACGTCGATTTTGTATAATTTTCTAAAATCCAAAGGGGTTGACGCAAATTGCTTTTTGCCGAATAGACATACCGATGGATACGGACTGTCGATAGAGACTTTGGAAAAACTTGCCGAAGAGCATTTGAGCGACCTTTTGATCACTGTAGATTGCGGTATTACCGCGGTGGAAGAAGTTGAGTATGCTCGAGAGGTATTGGGATTTGACGTTATTATCACCGATCATCACGAGCAAGGAGAAGTATTGCCCGACTGTCTTATTTTCAATCCGAAACTGTCGGGAGAAGACTGCTATCGGGAACTTTGCGGCGCGGGAGTCGCGCTCAGACTTGTCGAGGGACTTGGCGGTATCGAAGAGATGAAAAAATATCTCGATATAGCCGCGATAGCAACGGTCGCGGACGTGGTTCCGCTCACTTACGACAATAGAATTATCGCGTATTACGGATTGAAAGTTATCAATTCTTTCAATGCCCGACGGGGTATTAAGATGCTGGTAAAAAGTTGCGTAGAAGGTGAAGTTTCGTCTTATGATATAGCGTTTAAAATAGCGCCGAGAATAAATTCGCTGGGCAGACTGAGCGACGCAAACGCCGTATTGGATCTTTTCTGTACAGACGATAATTTTTTGTTGGAGAATATAGTAAAAGAACTGAACGACAGCAATTCCAAACGAATGGAATTGACCAACGATCTTACCGATTATTGCATGGAAATTATCAGGAACTATGATTTTGACGAAAAGCCTGCGATAGTTTTGAGCAACGCATATTGGGACGACGGCATAATAGGTATTGTCGCATCGAGAATAACTGAGACGTTCAACAGACCTACTATCCTTATCACAAAGAGCGGAGAAGTTTTTAGAGGGAGCGGAAGAAGTATTAAAGGCATAAATATACATAAATACGTATCTCAATGCGAGGATCTGTTGATAAAGTTCGGCGGACACGCTATGGCGTGCGGTCTGTCTTTGAAAAAAGAAAATATCGACGCTTTTTCGGACAGGTTAAATCAATTAATATTGGCTGACTATCCGATGAGTTATTTCATACCTCATAAAAGATACGATATCGATATGTCTGAAATTGACAGCTCATTGGATATGGCTCGCGGATTGAAGATGTTGGAACCGTTCGGCGAAGGAAATCCTTCGATAAAATTTAAGGAAAGCATATCATCTAAGGATTTTCGGCAAATGGGTGTCACTCAACATATCGTATGCCGAGAAAACGACAAAGAAACTGTCTTTTTCGGAGGACTGAAATATAGAGAATTTTTATCGCAAAGCGAGAAGAAAGATATTTACTGTTCTTTGACTTTGCAGTCATACAGGGATAGAGTTTTTGCGCAGGCGAAAGTTCAATCTATCGAATGCAAGACTGCGGAAGAGCAAGGCGACTATATGCCGTATCTTATGACTGGATTTTTCGGCGGAGAAAAATACGGCGAAGATATAGGCTTGGACGAGGCGATAAGTATGTCGAACAAGGAGTTTTCAACGTGCTTTGTATGCTATGATATCGACACATATAATGATTTTTGCGCAAAAATCAAAGGGGCGGGGAAAGCCGTCGAGGTCGAAAACCGTTGTTCCGCAAATTATGCGCCTTTGACAAAAATCATATTTGCGCCGCTATCCGTCAAGGAATTGGGATTTTATAAAAATATAGTTCTGCTTGACGAACCTTTGGGATACAATATTTTTAAAAAATCGTTGTCTAAACATACAAAACTGTACTGTCTCGGAAATAACGGTATTATCAAAAAACTGAGCACATTTTTACCCGATTATACAAAGTTATCTAAGATATTTGTCGTCATACGCGATACTCTTAAGACGAGAGATATATACGGTATATCCGATTTATATTACGCTATTGCAAAAATTACGGATTTGGAGTATAATGAATTCGTACTATCGGCGGTAGTGCTTGCGGATCTCGGGATATTAAAGATGTCGGGCAAGTTGTATATAGATACCGCGGTGAAGACGAAATTGAGCGAAAGCAGGATATATAAGTTGATAGAGGGCTGAATGGAAGAGCAGAAAATCAAATTTATAAATAAGATCAGGGAATTTTACAGCGAATCGCATGCCGAGAAGATACTTAAGGCATACTATTTCGCAAAGACCGCGCACGACGGGCAGAAGAGACAGTCGGGCGAGGATTATTTTGTACATCCTAACGCAGTGGCGGATATTCTGATAGATCTCGGACTCGATTGCGATACCGTCGTCGCGGCATTGTTGCACGACGTTATAGAGGATACCGACGTGTCTGCGGAAGACATAAGCCAGACTTTCGGATCTATCGTACTGTCTTTGGTGCAGGGGGTGACCAAACTCGGTAAATTGAATTTCAAGTCCAAACTTGAGGAGCAGGCGGAAAACCTGCGCAGAATGTTTATGGCCATGAGCAATGATATAAGGGTCATAATCATAAAGCTTGCGGATAGATTGCACAATATGCGCACGCTGTCTTTTAAGGACGAAGATGGACAGAAGCGCGTCGCACAGGAGACTTTGGATATCTATGCGCCGATAGCGGCGAGGCTTGGTATATCGAGCGTAAAAGGCGAATTAGAGGATCTGTGTTTGAGATATCTATATCCGGATAGTTACTATTATATAGCGGAAAAGGTTGCGCAGACAAAACTGGAAAGACAGGAGATAGTAAAGCATATTTCCGACGAGTTGCACGATATGCTCGCAGAATTGGGGATAAGCGGCGAAGTAAACGGCAGACCCAAACATTTTTACAGTATTTATAGAAAACTGAATAAGGGCAAGCCCTTCGAGCAGATATACGATCTTATCGCGTTGAGAGTTATAGTAGACAACGTCAAGGACTGCTATGCGGTGTTGGGGGCGATACATACCAAATGGAAGCCGCTTCCTGGCAGATTCAAAGACTATATTTCGGTGCCGAAAGCCAATTTGTATCAGTCGTTGCATACCACTGTATTGACGTCTTACGGAGCGCCATTCGAGATACAGATAAGAACTTACGATATGCATAAAATAGCCGAATACGGTATCGCCGCCCATTGGAAATATAAACAAGGCTCTAGTATAGACTCGTCAAAAATCGACGACGATAAGTTGGCTTGGATAAGAAACGTGATGCAACTGCAAGAAGAGGCGAGCGATTCGCAGGAATATCTTGATATGCTGAAGGTTGATTTGTATTCCGACCAAGTATTCGTATTTACGCCGAAAGGCGACGTATTCAATCTGCCTAACGGTTCTACGGGCGTGGATTTTGCGTATGCGATACATAGTAAAGTCGGAGAGCGTTGTACGGGTATAAAGGTGAATTCTCGAATAATGCCTGTGAGTACAAAGCTTAACAACGGCGACGTCGTAGAGGTAATTACCTCCAACGCGTCCAAGGGACCGTCCAGAGACTGGCTTAAGTTTGTCATAACGCCCGGGGCGAAGAGTAAGATCAGATCGTTTTTTAAGAAAGAAATGCGAGAAGAGAATGAAAAGCGCGGAAGAGAGATACTTGAAAAAGAAGCCAAACATCGCGGTTATCTTCTCAATGACTTGCTGGCGATCGAGAGCTGGGGTAAATTTATTCGTCAAAAGTACGGTTTGAATTCCTCGGAAGAGGTTCTTGCTATGGTCGGCTACGGCGAGTTGACGTCCCTGCAGGTATTGAATAAGTTGATCGAACTGTATAAAGCCGAGCATGCCCACGAAAATCAGACGTTGGACGGCTTGACAAAGAAGCCGACCGCGAGAAAACAGAGCAGCGGAGTTATTATAAAGGGCGAGCACGGTTTAAAATATAGATTTTCACAGTGCTGTTCGCCGTTGCCGGGCGATGATATTCTCGGCTATATCTCAAGAAACGGCGGAGTCGTTATCCACAGAGTGGATTGTCCTAACTGTAAGAGTTTTGAGCCCGAGCGTATAATAGAAGCGGAATGGCCGACTTCGGGCGACGAGAAATTTATAGCCAATCTCGTCATATCCGCATTTGACAGAACGGGGCTAATAATAGAGGTTGCTACGCTTATTACGAATATGAAAGTGGCAATGACAAGTATTTCCGCAAAGTCGGAGAAGAATAATACCGCAACTATCAAGGTTTCGGTGGAAGTCACCAATACCAATATGCTTGAGATATTGATGAATAAGATAACGCAGTCTATCAAGGGAATTAGAGAAATAAAGAGGGCGTCGAAGAACGTGAAGAATATAGGATGAGAGCGATAGTACAGAGGGTAAATCACGCCAGATTGACCGTGGATGGCGAATTTATTTCGCAAATAGGCGAGGGATATCTGGTTTTGGTTGGTTATACTGACGGCGACAGCGAAGAAGTCTGCCGTTATATCGTGGATAGGATCGTCGGAATGAGAATATTTAAGGACGATAATAACAAACTCAATAAGACGCTTACCGATATAGGCGGCGAGGTTATGGTAGTATCAAATTTTACGTTATACGGAAATGCGTTCAGCGGAAGACGTCCTGATTTTTCCAAATCGGCAAAATTCGACGTAGCAAAACCGCTCTATGATTTTACGGTAGCGGAATTTGAAAAAAGACTAGGCAAGGTGGCTACCGGAGTGTTTGGCGAACATATGCATATTGATATGTCGAATGACGGACCGATAACTATGATTTTGGAAAAATAGAGGAAAATATGAAGATAGAGACGTTTGTATTGGGATTGTTGAGTAATAATACGTATTTGGCGATCAACGAAGCGAGGAAAACTTGTTTTTTGGTCGATCCGTCTACGCCAAGCGAGAAGGTTGCGGATTATATAATGGAAAGATCGCTCAAACTGGAGGCGATATTGCTTACGCACGGACATTTTGACCATATAGGCGGAGTTAATTATTTCAAACAAAAATTTGGCGCAAAAGTATATATGCACGCTGACGATATCGAGTTTATCGACAATCCTTTAAAAATCGGCAGGAAGTTTGATAAATTCGAAGTTGACTGTATTATCGACGGCGATTGCGAAATTGAATTGTGCGGTCAAAATTTGCGCGTTGTAACTACACCCGGACATTCAAAAGGCGGAATATGTTATATTATGGAAGATGTGATATTCTGCGGCGATACCATATTCAGAGAGAGTTATGGCCGTACTGATTTGCGAGGCGGGGATATAAACGAGCTGGCAGAATCCATTAATAAAATTTTGTCTTTGAACGGAAATTATATTTTACTTAGCGGACACGGACAAGCAACGACATCCGACTTTGAAAGATCCAACAATCCAATATTCGGAGACGCGTATTGATGGAAGTTAAAGTTAAGTTTAGTTCCAATGCTTTAGAATTTGAAAACGACTATATGGATATAGTCAGGGCGTTCGATCCTTATCTAAAGGAAGATGAGGACGGAGAGTTGCTCTCGCTTACGCTAACAAAGATAGACGAATTAAATTATATATGCAAGATCGGTTGTGCGGGAAAAAATTTTGAAAAGACGGTGAGTATTGATAAAAGATTTTTGGAAAAAGAAGAATCCGAATTCTATGCGGTCAAATACAAGGCTCAAGTCAAGAGGCTGAGCAAAGTTGCGTTGTATGAATTTTTGACGCAAATAACAGGGATAAATTTACCTTATGGGTCGTTGACTGGGATAAGACCTACGAAATTATATCGTGAAGTCGCCTATAAGGGAATAGATGCGCACGATTATTTTGTAAATACGCTTAAAGTCTCTGTAGAGAAAACTGATCTTATAAAAAGTATTGTTGAGAATCAAGGAAGTTTTTGCAACGTGACGTCCGATGAGATCGACGTGTTTGTGAATATTCCTATTTGCGTAACCAGATGCGTGTACTGTTCTTTCATTTCCGCTCAACTGGATAAAGTAAAGAAATTGATAGCGCCGTATTGCGATCTTTTGGTAAAAGAATTGGAGTGTACTGCAAAAATAACCAAAGACCGAGGACTTAAGGTAAGATCGGTATATATCGGTGGCGGAACGCCGACGTCGTTGGATGATATAAATTTTGAAAGGGTGATAAAAATGGCTAGCGTATTTGATTGCGCCGAATTTACGGTAGAGGCGGGCAGACCCGATACTATCACTAGATCCAAACTTGATATAATGAAAAAGTACGGCGTTACCCGCATTTCGGTCAATCCGCAGACGTTTAATCAAAAGACGTTGGATCTAATAGGCAGAAGCCATAGTGTGGAAGATGTATACGACGTATATAAGATAGCCAGAGAATACGGATTCGATATAAATATGGATTTGATAGCTATGCTGCCCGAAGAAAGCGTGGAAGATTTTAAAAATTCCGTCGACAGAGCAATAGAATTGGATCCTGAAAATATAACGGTACATACGTTGGCGCTCAAGAAAGGCTCGGCATTGAAAGTCGACGGATATCAGAGCGGCGCGCGAGAAAACGCCGAGGCTATGGTCGATTATGCTTTCGAATCGTTAAAAAAAGCGGGATATTCTCCTTATTATATGTACAAGCAAAAGTATATGTCCGGTAATCTGGAGAACGTCGGATATTGCAAGACCGGCAAGCAATGTGTATACAATATCGACATAATGGAAGAGATATCCGGTATAATTGCCAACGGGGCAGGGGGAATATCTAAGCGTATTTTCGGCAACGGAAGACTGGAAAGACTCGCCGATCCAAAAGGTATCGAGGTGTATATTCAGCGCGAAGATAAAATTCTTAACGATAAAATACGTTTTTTTGAACAATGTTCAGACGATTCGCAATAAAGTCTAAATTCTGTAAATCAAATAGAAGAACAATGTTCAAATATGTCGATTTTCGACGAAACTTTGTATTGATAAGGTGCGAGGCGAAATAAAAGCGACAATTTTATCATAAAATGCTTGCGCCCTACGGCAAATTATGGTAATCTATATGTACACTAACATAGCTAGGTTATGCAACGACTCCGATGTATTACTTGGCTATCGCTAAATTAATTTTCCACAGAAGGAGGCTAAAAAATGGAAATTATCAACGTAAAAGAAATGACGAAGCAGGAAGTTATCAATGCATTTGCAAAGCGCGAGGGCGATACGGGATCTCCCGAAGTGCAGATAGCTCTTCTTACTCAAAGGATTCTTCAGCTTAACGATCACTTCGCAGAGCACAAAAACGACTTCCATTCGAGAAGAGGACTTTTGCAGATGGTCGGTAAAAGAAGAAGCATGCTGAAGTATCTCAAGGATACGGACATAGAGCGTTACCGTGAATTGATAGCAAAACTCGGCATCAGAAAGTAAAAAATTCGGGGCGTCATTCGACACCCCATTTTTTTATGCAACGACGATTAAATTACTAATTATTGGAGGTTAGTTTGATGATAGAAAGAAAAATTTTCACGACGACGATAGGCGGTAGAGAGGTCAGCATAGAGGCCGGCGCTTATTGCGGACTCAGTAACGGCAGCTGTATCGTAAGATGCGGCGACACGGCTGTAATGGTCAACGTTACTATGGCAAAAACTCCCAGAGACGGTATAGACTTTTTCCCTCTCGGAGTAGATTATGAAGAAAAGATGTATTCGGTAGGAAAGATACCGGGGGGATTCAAAAAGCGCGAAGGACGCGCCAGCGACAAAGCTATATTGACGTCGAGACTTATCGACAGACCGCTTCGTCCGCTTTTCCCCAAGGGATTTTTCAATGACGTCGCGGTAGTCGCTACGGCTCTGTCGGTAGATCCCAACATTCCGCCGGAAGTATACGCTATGATAGGAAGCTCGGTATCTCTCAGCATATCCGATATTCCGTTTGCAGGACCGACCGGATCGGTAATAGTCGGCTACGTAGACGGCGAGTACGTGATCAATCCCGATACGGAGCAGAGAGAAAAGTCCAAGCTTCATCTTTCGCTCAGCGGCACCAAGGAAGCTATCCTTATGGTTGAGGCTGGCGCAAATGAACTTACCGAAGACGAAATGATCGGCGCTATACTTTTCGGACACGAAGAGATAAAGAAGATCGTTGCGTTTATTGAAGACATACAGGCTCAGATCGGCAAAGAGAAACTTGTGCCCGAGCTTTATCATCCGCAAGCTGATATCGAAGCGGCTGTCAAGGAATATGCGGACAAGAAAATGGACGACGTACTCGACAACTTCAACAGACAGGACAGAGATAAGGCTGAAGACGCTCTCGACGCGGACGTATTTGCTCATTTTGCAGAACAGTTCCCCGACGGCAAGAAGGATATAGCAGAGACTTTGTACGCTATGAAGAAAGCGAAAGTAAGAGCAAAGATCTTGGATAAGGGCATCAGACCCGACGGAAGAAGTCTCGAAGAGATCAGACCTATCTGGTGCGAGCACGGCATTTTGCCGAGAGTTCACGGCAGCGGCGTATTTACAAGAGGACAGACGCAGGTAATGACGATCTGTACTCTCGGAAGCCTTTCCGAAGTTCAGAAACTCGAGGGTCTCGACGACGAGGTATGCAAGAGATATATACATCATTACAATATGCCCCCGTACAGCACAGGCGAGGCAAAGCCGCTTAAGAGTCCTGGCAGAAGAGAGATCGGACACGGCGCTTTGGCAGAAAGAGCTCTCGAGCCGATGCTTCCTTCGGTAGAATCCTTCCCGTACGCTATACGTACAGTCAGCGAGGTTATTTCTTCCAACGGTTCTACGTCTCAGGCTTCCGTATGCGGATCTACGTTGGCTCTTATGGACGCAGGCGTACCTATCAAAAAGCCGGTAGCCGGCGTGGCTATGGGACTTATCAGCAACGAGGACAAGTCTAAGATCTCCGTGCTTACGGATATTCAAGGTCTTGAAGATTTCTTCGGCGATATGGACTTTAAGGTGGCAGGTACCGTCGACGGTATCACCGCTATACAAATGGATATAAAGATAAAGGGCATAAACGAAGAGATTTTGAGAAAAGCTCTCGCGCAAGCTAAGAAAGGCAGACTGTTTATTTTGGACAAGATGCTCGAAGTATTGCCCGAGACAAAAACGTCTCTTTCCAAGTATGCTCCCAAGATCGTATCGTTCAGTATCGATCCCAATAAGATTAAGGACGTTATCGGCAGCGGCGGTAAAGTTATCAATAAGATCATCGACGAGACAGGTGTCAAGATCGATATCGACGACTACGGCAACGTGCTTGTATCCGGCGTAGACGAAGAGATGAACGCAAAGGCGAAAAAGATCATCGACTTGATCGTCAACGATCCCGAAGTCGGCGAAGAGTTTGAGGGTACGGTCGTAAGAATTATGAATTTCGGCGCATTCGTTGAGATTGCTCCCGGTAAGGATGCGATGATCCATATATCCAAACTTAAGAAAGAGAGAGTGGAGAAGGTAGAAGACGTAGTCAATATCGGAGATAAAGTAAAAGTCAAAGTAACCGATATCACCGATAAAGGAGTGGCGCTGAGACTTTTGGAAGTCTTGAAATAAGTCAAATCGATAGAGAAGCAGTCGAAAGATTGCTTCTCATTGTAATAAAAATAGATTTCGGAGAAGTAAAATGTTTTTTGAAGATGAAGAATTTGAGAAAGAAAAAATAGACGAGAACGTTGAGCCTGGAAAAAAATTAACTCTTCTCAATAATTCTTGGAGTATTTCTAACGGTGTACTGGAGGAATGCAAAATTGTCGACGGAGAAGACGTGGTAAACGTGCCTGACGGAGTAGAGGAATTGGGAATACTTTCTATGGGCGTATTGTGCAGAGCAAAAGAGGTAAATCTGCCTAAGTCTGTGAAAAAACTGGATGAATATGCTATGTTTATGTTTGAATTGGAAAAATTGAACATAGAAAACAAAGATATTTATATTACAAGCGGATCGATCGCATGCAGCAGAAAATTAAAAGACGTGTATATTGCAGGCGAAAAACAGGAAATCATATATTCCAAGCGAGAAGATGACGACGGTATTGCTTTGGAAAAATATTTTAGAGACGATACCGAGGTAATAGTAGAAGAGGGCGTTGCTGAGATATGTACGGCAGTTTTTGAGGATAGGCAAGATATTACGGACGTATATCTGCCGGATTCCGTGTTGGAGATAGGAGTAGACTCTTTTAGCGGCTGTACGGGAATAAAAGAACTGAAGATCCCTAAGAACACGGAGTGGTTAAGCATTTCGGTATTTGGCGGATGGAAAAAAGATCAGACGATTTATGTTCCGTTTAGATTCAAAAAATTCAGATTATTCCAAAAATGGCGCAAAGGCTGCAAGGCGAAGATAGTTTATTATTGATTGTCGGACTTATAAGAACGCGTACAAACTAGTATAATGCGCTTCTTTCTTGCATATCTTTTTTTGAGGTGTGTATATGAAAAAGAAGTGGAGAATCACAAGCGCTATAACAAATACTATAATAATCGTAATGCTTATCAGTCTTACCGTCGTGAGTTTCGGCGGTCAATACTCTTCGTTTGTGTCTTTGGGCGCAAACGACAGACCGTATTATAAGGGCAATACTGCAAGAGGCGAAGTCGCTCTTATGATCAACGTCTATTGGGGTACCGAGTATCTCGACGATATGCTCAAGGTGTTGGAAAATCATAATGCTAAAGCTACGTTTTTTGTCGGAGGCAGTTGGGCGAGTAAAAACAGCGAATATCTCAATAAAATGATAAGCGCAGGCCATGAAATCGGAAATCACGGCTATTTCCACAAGGATCACGCAAAACTCAATTATGCGCAAAACGAGAGCGAAATAAAGTCGAACAACGTACTTGTCAACGGCTTGACAGGCTATAAGATGACGCTGTTTGCGCCGCCTTCGGGAAGTTTTAACGACACAACGCTAAAAGTCGCGGCAGATCTCGGCATGCAAACCATTATGTGGAGCAGAGATACGATAGACTGGCGAGATAAAGACAGCTCGATAGTTTTCAGTCGCGCTACCAATAAAGTAGCGGCGGGCGATATGATACTCATGCATCCGACGGCGCATACTTTGGCGGCTTTGGGCGAGATATTGACGTTTTATGAAAACAATTCGCTTACGCCTGTTACCGTATCGCAGATAATCAAACAAGAGATTATTTAATACAATCATAGAATCGATTGTCGACAAAAGTCGGCAATTAATTTTTATCACCTTGTGTGCGGCAATGTATTAATATACTTTACTATTGTGAATAATTAAACTATAATATTTGTAGTCTTAAATTAAAGAAAGAGAGGTATAAATGAACAAAATATATAGATTTCCGAGCGGATTGAGACTTGCGTATAAATACTCGCCGTCGGTAAGATCGGTGGGAATAGCAGTGATGACGGGCGTGGGAAGCGGTAATGAAACGCCTGCAAACAACGGTATATCTCATTTTATCGAGCATATGTATTTTAAGGGTACGAAGAATAAGAGCGCGTTTGAGATTGTAGAATACGTGGACGGGATAGGCGCGCAGATCAATGCTTTTACGTCCAAACAGACCACTTGTTTTTATACGCTTTCGATAGATTCCAGAGCCGACGATTGCGCCAGAATTCTCAGCGAGATACTGTTTGAGTCCACTTTTGACGAGCAGGATATGGAAAGAGAAAAGGGCGTCGTATTGGAAGAAATATCAATGTGCGAAGACGATAATTCGGACATCGTATTGGACCTTTTGGCAGAGGGATATTTTGGAAAAAATCCGTTGGGTATGACAATTCTCGGTGAGAGAAAGAATATAAAAAGCTTTACCCGTGACGATTTGATCGATTATATAGGAAAAAATTACTGCGCGGAAAGCAGCGTCGTCTCTATAGTGGGCAACATATCTTTCGATAAGGCGAAGGATATGATCGAGAAATATTTCGAAGGTAAATTTTCTTCCAACTGTAAAAGGAGTTGGCAGGATACTCGTCACGAGACCAAGCCATCTAGAAAAAGCAAATTTAAGGATATCGAACAGTCCAATATAGCGTTGGGATTTCCCGCATTTGAATACGACAGCAAGTTTACGATGGCGGAAATGCTTGTCAATACTATCGTGGGCGGCGGAATGAGCTCTAGACTTTTTCAGGAAGTGAGAGAGAAGAGAGGGCTTGCGTACAATGTATATACGTACAATTCTTCGTATGTGAACAACGGATTGCTCTCGCTATATATAGGAACCAACGTAGAGTCGGTCAAGAAGGCTGTGGACTGTACGGTCGATTTGATAGAAGAACTCAGAAAAAACGGGCTTACAAGGAGAGAATTGGAGCGCGGAATTGAGCAGTTGAAGGGATCGTACGTATTGGGACAGGAGAGTACGGGGGTAGTGATGAGAGTTAATGCGAAAAACGTGCTTTTCTCAGATAAACTCTTCGATATAGACGAGAAAATAAAAGAGATAGAAAATATTACGCTTGCGCAGACAAAAGAGGTCATAGATTATTCTTACGATCTTTCTAAGGCGTCGCTCGCTTATATAGGCAAGAAACCTAATTGCGATATAGACAAACTTATTTGATTGTTTTTTATTGGTATAAAAATCAGCAAGGAAGATAGGTATATGCCTATCTTTTTGTACGCGTCTTAATTTAGCTCGAAAAAAGATGATGATGCAATTTAATCATTATTTCTTATGTTGTGTGTAAATTCTTACACAATTCGGTCAATGTTTTAACAAATGCTTATATATACGCGCGCTACATAAGAATTATTAAATAAAAAAATATTGTAATTCGATATTAATTGTGCTATAATCTAAAATGAGATTATAAGGAGATAATTTGATGTCAAGAACTCAGGAAGAGAATAATCAGAACAAAAGAAATAAGTCCAGCCGAGCAAACGGAATAGTAATTACGATTTTATTTGCGGCGTTGGATTTGATACTTCTGGGCGTATTCGGAAAAGCCGGTAAAGTATTGATGGATTTTTTTGTGGGTACGTTCGGTTATGCTGTCTACGGATATAGTTTTGCGCTTACTCTTTTGGGTATTTTTATGTGTATGAACGTAAAGCACAAGCAGTCCTTTAAAATTATTTTGCTGTACGTCGTGATCGCCGCATTGGTGATAATGTTTGCTCATATTCTCGTGTCGCATAACTATGCGCTCGACGGTTGGGGCAACTATATAAAGCAGTCGTATCAGAGCGCAAACACTGCCGGCGGAGCGATCGCAAGTATCTTTTTATATCCGTTTGCGACAAAAAAAATTTATATTCTCAGTCTCGTTGCGGGAGGAATATTGACGGTTGGTTTTATCGTTATCGCAATCTTACTGCAAGTAAATATAAATATCCATCTTGAGAGATTTTCTTTTGGCAAGAAAGGAAAAGTTACCAGCGGACAAAATGCAAATGTGGGAATGTTCGACGTGGATTATAATGCAGACAACGGAGTATATCTCAGAAATCAGACGGTCGACGGCCGCGATATGGGAGAACGTTTGACTGCGAAGGGAAGAAGAAAAGGCGGACTTGACAACTATGTGCCGATAGACCGTCTCAACGTGTCGGAAGAACAGAATTTTGAATTCTATACCGACAGCGTGCCCGAAGAATACACGGACGACAGCGCAAGGCTTATTTTGGATACGGAAGAAGTGAGGAGCGAGCTCGACAGAAGCGGTCTTATATATGCAAAAGACGATATTGTACAAGACGATTCTATCGATATATCGCAAGCGCAGAGGGACATTTTCGGAATAGACGGCGGACAGCGTTTTAATGTGATAGACGAGGGCATACAAAATAATGCTCTTGAATCAAACGACGCTTCGCAAAAAATCGACGCGTCAAAATATGAAGGTTTTTCTACCAATGAAAGACTTCGTATAATTGCCGAAAACGAGAGACTGTCCAAGATGGTAAAGAGAGAAGAGAGTCTTCCCGAAAGCATAAAGAGAGAAGAAAAACATACCTCTTTCAGCGATAAACTCAAGAGTATTCTCAATAAGGGCGGAGAAGTCAAGAAAGAGGAAGACAAGACTTTCGACTTTGACTTCGGATCGCTCAAAGATGTGAAAGATAAAAAGGTCGAGTCGGACGAAATAAAGAACGATATCCTGCCTGAAAACAAGATATCCGAGCCTGAAAAGCCCGCTAGATCCGTAGAGGATAAATCCGAGAAGAGTCAGCCCGAATCTATGGATGAGTTTATCGCAAAGATGAACAAACAGAAACAGCAACAGGACAAGCCTGTGATCAACAACTATAAGGTCACTGAAAATATCCAGCCGAAGACGGAAACCCAACCTACAGACGGGTATTTTAAAAAGACGTTCGATCCAAAGCCTATCACTCCGATCACGCCTACTCCCAGGCAGCCTGTAAATAACGCTGCGGATAAAAAGACCGGCGCAGTCGAAGAGATTAAAAAGCAGGCGGAAGAGGAGAAGAAAGTCGAAGAAAAGCCGGCTGAAAAAGTAAAAAGAAGTCCGTATGTCCCTCCGAGTATCGAAAACCTCAAAGACTATATCGACGTCGCTGATTTTTCGGAAGATTATAACGAAAAGGCTAAGATCATTGAGAATACTTACGCGAATTTCGGTATCGAAGTGCACGTGAAGAATATAGTCAGCGGACCTGCGGTCACAAGATTTGAATTCGAGATTCCCGCTACTATTCCCGTAGACAGAATACCTCAAAAGTCGAAGAACGTGCTTATGGCGCTTGCCGTAACGTCGTTGAGAATAGAGGCTCCGATCCCGGGAAAATCGCTTTGCGGAATAGAGATACCGAACGCAAAGAGAAAAACGGTCGGACTAAAAGAATTTATCGTCAGCGACGAATTTAAAAATAAGAAGGGCGGACTTTGCTTCGCTTTGGGTAAAGATATAGACAACAACTGCCATTATGAGGATCTTACTGATTTCCCGCACGGTCTTATAGCCGGCGGTACCGGTAGCGGTAAGTCTGTATGTCTCAACACTATGCTTTGCTCGCTTATATACAAATATTCGCCCGAGCAGTTGAGGATCATACTAGTCGATCCCAAGCGCGTAGAATTTGGAAAATATAAGGAACTTCCGCATTTGCTTACGCCAAAAATCTACAATACTCCAAAAGAGTCTCTTAATATACTGAGATGGCTCGTAGAGGAGATGACGAGAAGATATACGCTTTTCGAGCAGTATTTTGTAAACAAGATATCTACTTACAATTCGCTCGACGAAGTAATAGCCGACGAAAAGACAATACCTTATATCGTGACCATAATCGACGAGGTGGGCGATATTATGGTGAGCGAATTTGCAAAAGAATTTGAAAATTTGGTGCTCACGCTGACGCAGAAGGCGCGCGCCTGCGGCATACATTTGATACTTGCCACGCAGAGACCGTCGGTAGACGTCATTACTGGTACGATAAAAGTCAATTTGCCTACGCGTATAGCGTTTGCCGTTACGTCGGGCGTTGACAGTAAGACGATACTTGACTCCATAGGCGCGGAAGATCTGCTGGGTAAAGGCGATATGCTTTTCAAGACAACGAAGTCAAGATATCTCGAGCGTCTCCAAAATCCGTTTATCGACGATATAGAAATAAAAAATATAATGGTCGATATAACACAGCATAACAAGGCTTATTACGATGAGAACGTGATCAAGCAGATCACCGCGATAGAAGAGCCGCCGAAGAAGGAAGATCCGCTTGCGGTCAAGAATATCAAGGAATTCGATTTCCCCGACGATCTGTGTCCCGACGTCTTGAGAAGGATAGCGGGCAGCGATAAAGTGTCGATATCTTCGCTTCAGAGAATGTTCTCTATAGGCTTCTCGCGAGGCGGTAAGATCTACGACTGGCTTATGGCAAACAATTATATAGAAAAACTTGCCGAGAATAAATGCGTTTGCAGGCTTTCTCCCGATCAGGTTGAGGAGATCATAGAGAACGCGCGCAATGCGCAAGACGGCGAAGATGAATAACGGGGAACACAAGAGGAAAGAGTTTTAGGAGTAATTTATTATGGGTAAAAATTCAATGTTGACATTACCTACAAAGATAACGATAGTAAGACTGGTTATGATACCGTTGTTATTGGTGAGTTATTGTCTTCAACCGCTGTATGAATATCTTTTTATCGTTACCGCGCTATTGTTTATATTGGCGTCGATGACAGATTATTTGGACGGGCATATTGCGAGAAAGTATAATATGGTCAGCGATCTGGGTAAACTGTTGGATCCTATTGCGGATAAAGTCTTGGTTGCGGCGGCATTGTTTATAGTTATTGACGGCAATTATATTCCCGAGATCATGTACATAGAATTGATTTGTACGGTTATCATAATTGCAAGAGAGTTTATGATAGGCGTATTAAGACAGGTTGCCGCGCTCAAAGGAGTAGCTTTGGCGGCTGATAAACTCGGAAAAATAAAGACTGCCAGCACTATGTTTGCGTTGACGTTTTTGTTGTGTTCTAAACACAACGGTACGGTATTTGAAATATTTAGATATATCGGCACGGCTTTGTTTTTGATCGCGACGATAGTTACCGTAGTGTCCGGCGTCAATTATTTGGTAAGAAACAAACAGTTGTTTGCCGGTTCGACAGAAGACGTCGACGATAGAGACGAGGGCAAAGGAATATGAAAATAGGAGTCATATCTCTCGGTTGCGATAAAAACAGGATAGATAGCGAAAATATGCTCGCGTATCTAAAAAAAGACGGATATGAGTTGACAGGCGAACCTGCGGAAGCCGATATCATTATTATAAACACCTGCGGATTTATTGACAGCGCCAAGCAAGAGGCGATAGATACCATACTCGAAATGGCAGAATATAAGAAGGATAAGTGCAGATTTCTTGTCGTCACAGGCTGTCTGTCGCAGAGATATATGGACGAGCTCTCGGAAGAATTTCCCGAAGTGGATATGTTTTTGGGTACGGCAGGATATCACAATTTGCCTGAGTTTATCAAAGATATGGTCGAAGGTAAAGGAAAGCGTTGTCATACTAACGACAAGGATCACAGGCATTTTTCATCCGACAGAGTGTTGACTACGCCTTATCACTATGCTTATCTTAAGATAGCCGAGGGATGCGACAACAGATGTACCTACTGCGCGATACCTTATATAAGAGGAAAATATACGTCGAGACCGATAGAGGATATAGTCGATGAGGCGCGGACGCTTATTGCCGAATACGGTATCAAAGAGTTGATCTTGGTCGCTCAAGACGTGTCCAGATACGGCAAAGATATATACGGAGAAATCAAACTTATAGAATTGCTTGACGAGTTGTCGAAATTAGACGCGGATTGGATAAGACTGCTATATCTCTATCCAGAACTTGTGTACGAAAAGTTGATAGACTATATGGCGGCTAATCCTAAGATTTGCAAGTACGTAGATATACCTTGTCAGCATATTAGCGATAATATACTCAAACTTATGAACAGGCGCGTTAGTAAAAAGCAGATCGTCGACCTGGTCAAGATGATAAGGAGCAAAGGGGACTTTACTATACGGTCTACGTTTATAGTAGGATTTCCTCGCGAGAGCGAAGATGATTTTGCGCAGCTCGAAGAGTTTATTTCCGCGGCGGAGTTAGATAGATGCGGATTTTTTGCTTATTCTCAGGAAGACGGCACGCCTGCGGCGAGATTGAGCGGACAGATCGACGAAAGCGTAAAACTCGCAAGACAGGAGAGGCTGTATACTTTGCAAGAAGATGTGATGACGCGCAGACTTAAAGCCCGCTTGGGAAGCGAAGTGGACGTGTTATACGAGGGGATCGATTACGATCTGCAGACTTTTTACGGCAGAAGTATGTACGACGCACCCGAGATAGATACAAAAGTGTACTTTATCTCCGATACACCGTTGGAGATAGGAAAAATATACAAAGTCAGACTTGAGGAATTAAACGGCGCCGATTACTTTGGAAGAGTGGTCGAAAGGGGGTAATTATGATAGAAACTTGCAAAAATTACTGCGTGCTCAAGGCGTTCGATATCGACGGTGATATGCTTGCCAAATGCAGAGAATTTGCCAATGCCGACGGCGTAAGTCTCGACTTCAAACAGCAAAATCTCGATTGTAAGCTTACGTTGGTAAACAAAAGCGCCAGCGATATCGTATTTCAGCGCATACTCGATTCTATATTGGAATTGCTCAAAGACAACGTGTATGCAAATTACGATACGACATTGGAACAGTGCGTGATAGAAAACGCCAGAGAAAAAGGCGCTAAGATCGCGGTCGCCGAGTCGTTGACGGGCGGAATGATATGTTCGAGATTGGTCAACGTGCCCGGCAGTAGCAGCGTTCTTTATGAAGGTTTCGTCACTTACGATGCGTCCGCCAAAGTGAGAAGGTTGCACGTAAAACTCGCGACGATCGAAGAATTCGGAGTGGCAAGCGAAGAGGTCGCGAAAGAAATGGCGCAAGGATTGCTTGAGAATAAGGAGATCGATTTTGCAATATCTACGACCGGTTGCGCAGGTCCTCAGAGCGACGAATACGACACGCCGGTAGGATTGTCGTATATAGGCATAGGCAATAGAGACGATATCGTCGTATACGATACCTTCTTCGATAAGGATAGAAACGAGATAAGAAAATGTGTGACCAATACGGCTTTGTATTTGGCGCTTAAGAATATAAAAGAACTATAAGACGAGGTAATTATGGAAAAGAAGAATGTAGACAAAGAAAAGTCGGAACTTATCGCGGACGCGATAGCGAAAATAGAAAAACAGTACGGTAAAGGCTCTATTATCAAATTGGGCGATAAGGAAATCGAACAGATAGACGTGATAAGCACAGGCTGTCTTACTTTGGATATGGCGCTTGGAGTAGGCGGTTTGCCTAAGGGCAGGATCATAGAAATTTACGGACCTGAATCTTCGGGTAAAACTACGGTTGCATTACATACGATCGCCGCTTGTCAAGCAGCGGGCGGACTGGCGGCGTTTGTAGACGCCGAGCACGCTCTCGATCCTATATATGCGGAAAAATTGGGCGTAAACGTCAAAGAACTCTATGTCAGCCAACCTGACGACGGCGAGCAGGCGCTCGATATCGTCGAGACGATGGTACGCAGTAACGCAATGGATATTATAGTTGTCGATTCGGTAGCGGCGCTCACTCCGAAGGCGGAAATAGACGGAGAAATGGGACAGGCGGTAGTCGGTCTTCAGGCAAGACTTATGTCTCAGGCGGCGAGAAAACTCACCGCGGCTATCAATAAGACGAAAACTTGCGTAGTATTTATAAATCAGTTGAGAGAAAAGGTCGGAGTTATGTTCGGCAATCCCGAAGTTACTCCCGGCGGAAAGGCTTTGAAATTCTATTCCAGTATCAGAATAGAAGTGAGGAAAGGCGACGCTATCAAGGACGGTAGCGAGTTTATAGGCAACAGAGCAAAGGCAAAAGTGGTCAAAAACAAAGTTGCGCCTCCGTTCAGAACTGCAGAATTCGATATTATATACGGCAAAGGTATTTCAAATAACGGCTGTCTTGTCGATGTGGGAGTAAGTATGGATATACTCAAGAAGAGCGGTTCGTGGATAAGCTATAACGACGAGAAGATAGGTCAGGGAAGAGATAAGACGATCCAATATCTTGAGGATAATCCCGAAGTTGCTTTGGAGATTCAGAACAAAATCATGATGAAAGCGAGAGAAGAATAACGCAATCGATAAGACGGAGGCATCCGTCTTATCTAATTTTAAGGTATTTATACAATATATTGTTGTCTATGTTTTAAATAATTCAATATATACCCAAAAAGTTGATATAATAATTCAATTACTATTGACTTTATAATATGAAATAGTCTATAATTTAATTGCATAAATTTTTTTATGTCGTAACTTTAAAATTTAATATTAAGGAGGCAAAAATGAAATTCGGAATGAATTGCTTAAATTTTCTCCTTGGGGTTGATGCGGGTATAGTAGTGGCGATTGCGATCGTCGTTGCCTTGGTAGGAATAGGCGGCGGCATCGGGCTCGGCATTTTGATATACAAGTCGTATGCAAAGAAGACGGTAGGCACTGTCAAAGAAGAATGCGAGCGCATAAAGAAGGATGCGCGCGAAGAGTCTAAGAACTATCTCAAGGAAGCTAAAAGCGAAGCAAAAGAAGAACAGCAAAGACTTTTTAAAGAAGTCGACAAAAAGTCGGAAGAGCAGAAGGCTGAAAATGCCAGAAACGAGCAGAGAATCGCTCAGAGAGAAGATCAGCTTGTCAGAAGAGAATTGGCAATAGACAGAAAGTCTGACGCTATCGACGAAAAGAAAAAACAGTTAGAAAACAAAGAAAGAGAACTCGATAATATCGAGCAGGAATTGCAGAACGCTCATGCGAATATGCTTACGGAACTTGAGAAAGTGGCAAAACTTACTCAGAGCGAAGCAAAAGATATTCTTATGAACGAACTCATCGAGGACGTCAAGAGAGACGCCGTAGCGATGGCGAAAGAGATCGAGCAGAAAGCAAAAGACGAAGCGGATAAAAAGGCTAAGAATATAATCGGACTTGCCATACAGAGATGTTCGGCGGATCATGCGTCCGAAATCGCGGTTTCGGTCGTACCTCTTCCCAATGAGGATATGAAGGGCAGGCTGATAGGCAGAGTGGGCAGAAATATAAGAGCTATCGAAAATTCTACCGGCGTAGATTTGATAATAGACGATACTCCGGACGTAGTCACCGTATCAGGTTTCGATCCGGTAAGAAGAGAGATTGCAAAACTTACTATAGAAAAACTCGTTACCGACGGAAGAATACATCCGGCAAAGATCGAAGAGACTGTAGAAAAGGTAAAGAGAGATATCGAGCAACAGATGAAAGAGGCGGGCGAGAACGCTGCGTTCGATGCAAACGTATACGGCTTGCATCCTGAGATCATCAAACTCTTGGGTAGATTAAAGTACCGTACCAGTTACGGTCAGAACGTACTCAACCACTCGCTTGAAGTGAGTTATATAGCAGGTATGATGGCGGCCGAACTTGGTGCTGACGTAAAGGTCGCAAAGAGAGCGGGTTTGTTGCACGATATAGGTAAAGCAGTAGACCATGAAGTAGAGGGTACTCACGTATCTATAGGCGTAGAGATCGCAAAGAAGTTTAAAGAACAAAGAAACGTTATTCATGCGATAGAAGCGCACCACGGCGACGTAGAGGCTACCACTTTGGAAGCGATAATCGTACAGGCCGCCGATTCGATATCGGGAGCAAGACCCGGAGCGAGAAGAGAATCGCTTGAAAATTACGTAAGGAGACTTGAAAAGCTCGAAGGAGTTGCAAATTCTTTCGACGGAGTCGAACAGTCTTACGCTATACAGGCGGGCAGAGAGATCAGAGTCATTGTCAAGCCTGAAATAGTTAACGACGAAGCTACTACATTTATGGCAAAAGATATAGCCAAGAAGATCGAGGCGGAGTTGGATTACCCCGGACAGATCAAGGTAAACGTCATAAGAGAAGTCAGAAAAGTCGAATACGCAAAATAATTGTTTTTAAAGAGCGTCTAGTCAAGGCGCTCTTTTTTTGCGTTTTTTATCAAAATAAAATTTTTTTCAATATCATTGGAATGATAACGGTGAACACCGTTATGAATACTGTACCTATGGCGAACACTATTGCCGTATATTTAAATAGTTTTTTTAACGTTATCGGGCAATTTCCGCTGCAATATAAATAGTTCCTGCCTATATAACATATTATCGCTACTATCGTCGTAACAATAGTCAAGAATATCGGCACGTAGAACAATACTGCGTTGAGGATGTTTAGAATAAGGCTTGCGTTCCAACTTCCTACTATATTTACAGCCAAGCGATAGGCGATGAACGTGACGGCAAAATACATTATCGCAAACGCGTATCTTTTGCGGTATGTCAGCATTGCGCATGCTGCGAACAATAGATTAAGTAATACGTATTTGAGCGTTACTTTTACGAATGAGTATTCGCCGTTCATAAGCATTTGATAGTAATTGTCGTGGGTAAATTCGCTTTCGTAGTTGAGTACTATAAAGAGCGAAAATGCAAAAATTGCTAGAAACAAGCCGTAGAATGTGATCAAAAACAGTTTGTTGTCTTTGCAATAACTTTTTATCAATGGTTTGAAACATAGCTTGTTTATCTTGATACCGTTTAGTTTGTTCATTGCCTGTTGCCTTTTTTTAAGTCGTAGTAAATTTTATTTTTAAAAAAGACAAATTATGACATCAAACGATCAATTGGAAATTATTTTGTCGCAAATATGCATTATAAGTTGCTTTGCGGTAGGTTTTCCTTTGCTTATGTCTATAGTATTGCCGAATTCGCGGTAGAGTTCGTCTATATCGCCTTCCAGCCATGCCTTTGAAATGCAATTTTGAATATTCTTATCTATGCTGCTGACGGTCTTGCCGTATCTGTCGGCAATCAATGCGTAGCCTTTGAGCTTAAGCGGAAGAATGCTTTCTCCGCCGATATACATTTTTGCCAGATCGAAAATATATTTATATCCGAGGCAGTTGGGGCGAAGTCCTATAGTCAGCATATAAGAGTATATCAGTTTATCCATAGATATATATTAATATAAATCGCGTTTGTTTTTATGTCTATAATTGTATTAATGAAGTATGTTTTAGAAAAAACGTCGTCGGCGGATAGCGCGTATA
The DNA here is from genome assembly GCA_948471525.1 of uncultured Clostridia bacterium. Lineage (GTDB taxonomy): Bacteria > Bacillota > Clostridia > Christensenellales > UBA3700 > RACS-045. Next base: position 91,142 of record CAOKSY010000002.1, read on the forward strand.
AATTTTTGCATTTGCGATACAATATACTCGAAAATGTTTAAAAGGGGTGAAGATATGAATAAAAAATCATTATTGCCGATTTTTATACTGTTGTTGCTTACATTGCTGATTTTCCCGATGGGTATGGCTTCGCAAAACGATGCGGCGGCTTTTGCCGATACGGCGCAGGATCAGACGTTAAAAGCCAACGGTTTCGGCGAATATCTCAGCGAATATTATACGGGCGAAGTGTTGTATCAGCACAATGCGGATGCAAAACACGAGATCGCAAGTATGGTAAAAATTATGACCGCCAACCTCATATTCGACGCTGTAGACGAGGGGAAGGTGACTTATGACGAGATGATAACTATTTCTCCTCAGGCAGCGGCTATGGGAGGAAGTCAGATGTTTTTGGACGCAGGCGCGGAGTATTCCGTAAATGATTTGCTAAAAGGTATAATTGTAGTGTCCGCAAACGACGCGTCGTACGCTATGGCGGAGCGCATAGCGGGAAGCGTAGACGCATTCGTGAATTTGATGAATACGAAGGCTGCAGAATGGGGAATGGTAAATACGAAATTTGCCAACTGTACCGGGCTGCCTAGCGAAAACGAGCAGTATAGCACTGCTAAAGACGTAAATATTATGACGCGCAGACTTATGTCTCACGACAAATATTTTGAGTACGCCGGTATATGGATGGAGGACTATACGCATCCGTCGGGCAGAGTTACTCAGTTTGTCAATACCAATAAACTCCTCAGACAGTATAGCGGTTGCGTAGGCGGCAAGACTGGATATACCGATGCCGCGGGTCATTGTCTTTCGGCTTGCGCTCAGCGTAATGGCATGAAAGTGGTTGCGACGATCGTAGGCGGAACGGACAGTAAATCGAGATTCAATCAAGTCAGAGCTATGTTTGACTATTCATTTGCAAACTATGTCAACAAAGTATATTATAAAAAGGGCGACGTAGTAGGTTCTGTCAATGTCAAGAAATCGCCCGTATCGCAGATCGAAGTCGCTATAGACGCAGACGTAGTCAAATTTTCCAAATTGGGAGCTTCGTCTGAAGAAATAACGCTTGCGCTTCCTCAAGAAGTCAAGGCGCCGATAAAGAAAGGCGATATAGTCGGTCAGGCGGTTTATCAAATCGACGGACGCGAATATACCGCGGATTTAATAGCTATGCAGGATGCAAGAAAGAGTACCTTTTTGGATATCATCAAGGGCATAACTAAAGATTGGTAAAATTTCTTGCAGAAATAAAACTTTAATCTATCGAAAGGACGTGATTTATTCCGTCCTTTTTCCTTTTGATATTGTGGGATAAAAGTAAGTTTTTTCTGTTAAGTATCTAAAGATACTGTCAAAAATCCCGTTTATCATTGACTTAAACGTCAATATTTATTATAATATATATGTACGTTTTTAGGAGCGCTAATGGTTTCTTTTATTAGAGGAGTGGTTCAGAGCCGCATAGCAGATCTGTTTGGATTCAAAATAGTCGTATTAGCTATATTTGCTTACGTTATAGCTATGCTTTTTGCTATCGTCGGTCACGAGTTGGCGCACGGTTATGTCGCTTATTGGAACGGCGATAAGACTGCCAAATTTATGGGAAGGCTTTCTTTAAATCCTGCCAGACACTTTGACGTGGCGGGTCTTTTGATGATGATGATCGTAGGATTCGGTTGGGCTAAACCGGTGCCTATCGATCCGAGAAATTTCAAGAAGTATAAAAAAGGTATGGTAATGACGTCGCTTGCCGGCGTGACGTATAATTTTATCGTTGCATTTATAAGTTCGCTTATATATGCGATCGTTATGAAAGTGTCGGGCAATTATGTGTTGACGGACAATGCTTTGTCGGCTTTTTTGGTATTTGTGATATATCTTTTACAACTGTCGATAACGCTTAACATTGTTCTTATGGCTTTCAACTTGTTGCCAATATATCCGTTGGACGGATTTAGAGTTGTTGAGACGTTGACCAAACCAAATAATAAATACGTCAATTTTATGTATAAGTACGGTTCGGTAGTTATGGTTGCTATATTGCTTTTCAGCTTATTCTTGGGCAATCTGGTGCCGCAATTAGATATATTGAGCAATTATCTAAGCGCAGTCAATAAAGCGCTTACGTGGCTGTTTTCAAGAATATTCGGTCTGAGTTTAAATTGGCTGTAGGTGGAATATGAGTAATTTTTTTGAAAAACACGCTACAGAAAACGTAATACTTTATATCAACGACTTTGACGGTCCTATAGAACTGTTGTACGAATTGATAATAGTAGAGAAAAAGTACGATATCCGTACGTTCCCGTTGGCGCAGATCACGGAGCAGTATATGCTGCATATGGAGCAGGTCGGTTCGTTGGATATGGAAGAAGCCAGCGAATACATAAAGATCGCGGCTACGCTTTTGGAGATAAAGGCAAGGGCTTGTCTGCCGAAGTTGGATGAAGATGAAGAGGCGTTTGAGGACGGAGAGGATCCTGAGGAAGAACTCAGACGAAAGATAATGATGTTCCAACTTTGCCGAGAGCAGTCTATCAAGCTCAAAGACATGGAAACCCTCAATAAGTTTTATCGCAAGCCGAAGTTTACCAATGCCGACGCATTGATCGTCGTCAACGATTTTTCTTTTGATAAGTTGATAGAGGCGTACGGCAAGATACTTCTCAGGGTTATAGAAAAGGAGCAAAAGCAGAGCGTCAAGAAAATTCAGAAGGATAGATTTACCGTCGCTGATAAGATAGAATACATATCAAAGTTTATTCTTAAAAACAAATGCGTCGTATTTAACAAACTATTTGAGGATGATATAACAAAAAGTGAGGTTATTACTACTTTTCAGGCGTTGTTGGAGCTTATGAAAAAGCAGATCGTAGTAGCGGAGCAAAAGGATTTTGCCGACGATATATTTATAGCGCTTAACGATAACGTCAGCGAAGAAAACGTGAATTTGCAGGAATTGAAGAACACGGAGGAAAAATATTGATATGGAAAATTTATTGCAGACGCTGGAAGCGATAATTTTTGCGGCAGGCGTTCCTTTAAAGAGGAGCGAAATACTCAATAATTTGCCCGAGGAAGTAAGCAGAAAACAGCTCAACGACGCGATTGATATGCTTGCGGAGAAATATAGCGGAGACTGCGGGATAGTCTTGGAAATTTTCAACGATAAAGTGCAGTTTGCATCCAACAGTAAATACGGCGAGATTGTCAGCGATATGCTTAGACCTGTAAGAGAAAAAGAACTGTCCAAGATATTGCTCGAGGTGCTATCGCTGATAGCTTACAGGCAACCTATTACGAGGGGCGAGATCGAAGATTCGAGAGGCGCAAGCGCGGATTATGCGCTCAGCGTTTTGCTAAAAATAAATATGATCAAGACTTGCGGATATAAAGACGCTCCCGGAAAGCCGCTTTTGTACGGTACTACAGATGAATTTTTGAAAAAATTCGAGATAAGAAGTCTCGCAGAGTTGCCTGATTACGAAGAGATTATGCGTCGTCTTGTCGAATACAGTAACTATAATGTCCAGACGGAGGGACTGTATAGAGAAAGAATAATAGGAGACAAGTTTGAGGACGAAGATACCAAAGAATTGGATGAGATGATGGACATGTCCGTAACTCCGGAATTTTTACAGGGCGAAGAAATACAGGTCATAGAAGGCAATGGCGAAGAGTATGTCGAGCGTGAAGTAGCCAGCGACGAAGTTGTAGAGGAAGAGCCCGAAAGCGAGGAGATCGTTACTTGATAATAGATAAATAATAAATATTTAAATGCGCAACATAGTAATATGTGGCGCATTTATTTATTATTCGGACTATTTATGGCGATTTATTCGGTTGTCATCGTCATTGCATACGGAATACGCATATCGACAAGATTGGACGTCGATAATCTCAGTGTCTGCGTAAAAGTGTATATATTCGATTGGATAGAGATATTTTGTATAAAAATTTTTGTAAGCGACGCTCTATTCTATTATCAATTGAATAAAAACGATATAAAGTTATTAAAATCTAATGATAGTTCTGCCAAATCAAAAAAACATAGCAAAGAAAAGAAAAAGACCAGATATTTATCGTACCTATGGTATATCGTAGAAAATGCGCCTAAGATACGTCTTTCAAGCGGTATTATAGAATATGGGACGAGTATAGACGATATTAAGAATAGGTCTATTTTAAACGGAGCGGCTCTAACTTTATTAAATACGGCTTTGGCAGTGGCACACAATAAAATCGCATTTGACGAGATTAATATGACGGATATATCGTCGCAATCTTCGTTTAGGGGAGTGTATTTAAACGGCGTCATTAAGTTTTCGCTTATAAAAATAATTTTATATTCATTGCGCATAATAACGGTGAAAAGACGCTTTCAAACGGCTTGATTATATTTTAAATTATAGGAGAAAATATATGGACAATTCGTTACAGGAAATAATGAATAATACGTTGGATAATTTGCGCGGCATTGTGCAGAGCGAAGATATGGTTTTCAAACCTATCTATCTTGACGACAATACGATGGCGATACCTCTTACAAAGATTTCGGTCGGTTTTGTAAGCGGCGGAGGCGGGGGAGAAAGTAATAAATTCTCAGATGTCAAAAGCGATAAGTTGCAGCCTTATGCAGGCGGCGGTGGCGGGGGAATATCAATGTCTCCCATGGGCTTTTTAGTGTTTTACGACAATGAGCCAAAACTCATCAAAGTCGATGAGAAGAGCTGCGACAATAAGTGGAAGGACTTGATCTCCGCAACTATAAATCTTGTCAAGGATAGAAAATAATGGGTAAATATTTCTCAATTAAATCAATTTATAAAATTATCACAACGATTATAGCCATTATAATTCTCGGATTTGTATTATTTCAAATAAATGCCGTATTTCAGAATAATATAACTTTTTCAAGTGATATTTTCTCTGCAGACGTTTTAGACAAAGATATAGATCCCGACGCAAGTATATGGCCAAGCAGCGCAAACAGATCCTCGTCAATGGTAGTTATTGAAGAATCTACACTCAGAGTTTTGTCTCAGAGCAATAAGGATATGAGATTGGAAATGGCGAGCACGACCAAGATAATGACGGCATTGGTAGTATTGGAAAATTTGCCGCTTGACAAACAGATAACGGTTGACGACTCGGCAGTGGGAGTAGAAGGATCGTCTATATATATTAAACGCGGAGAGATATGGACAATACGTGACTTGCTTTATGGTTTAATGCTTAGAAGCGGCAATGACGCCGCGACAGCTTTGGCTATTGCGACTGCGGGTAGCGTAGAAGATTTTGCCGTAATGATGAATGAAAAAGCGGAGAGATTGGGACTGAAAAATACAAGGTTTGAAAATCCCCACGGTCTGCATGCCGACGGACATTATACATCCGCCTATGATCTTGCGGTGATATCCGCTTGCGCTATGCGCAATGAAGATTTCAAGACGATAGTGGGAACAAAGATGTATGCGGTCGAGGGGAATGAAACGCATCCGACTTATTATTTTGCCAATAAAAATAAGATGCTTTCCGTATATGACGGCGCAAACGGTATAAAGACGGGATATACTAAAGATTCGGGCAGATGTCTGGTAAGTTCTGCGGAACGCAACGGTATGCAGCTCATTTGCGTTGTGTTGAATATTTACGACACATATAATACGTGCGCGACCAATATGAATAAAGTATTCGACGAGTATATTCCGGTAGAGGTAGGCAAGAGCGGCGATATTATGGAAACATTTGATTTTGACGGAGAAAAATATGAGATCGCTCTCGCAGGCGATCTGGTAATACCGTTGAAAGACGGCGAGTCGTTTAAACTCAATTGCAGGTTTAATATTTCCGACGAGCTTAGCGCTCCGCTCGAAAGCGGATCAATTATTGGTAAATTGGAGTTTTATGACGATAATCGTTTGCTTTTTTGCGCCGATATTGTTAATATTGATAATATAAACGATACAGGAGCGTTGCGCAAACTTTCGGCATATGTCGGCGACTGGCGCATAAGTCATACAAATGGAGAGACTGAACAAATATTTAGCGTCGACAGGAGCGTCGTCGAGACGCGGCGCGGATAAACTTATCCAAGACGGTAGAGTCAAGGTTAACGGTAAAACCGTCACAGAGCTCGGAAAATCTATAAATGAGAGAAACGATACCGTCACAGTAGACGATAAGATAGTAAAGCCAGCCAACGATTATTCGTATATAATGTTTTACAAACCCAAGGGCTGTATAACGACCGTAAGCGATGAAAAAGGAAGAAAGACCGTATACGATTATTTAGAGGAAATCAACGTGCCGCATCTTATTCCCGTGGGCAGACTCGATTACGATACCGAAGGGCTTTTGCTCTTGACCAACGACGGCGATATGGCGCATAAGCTTACGCATCCCAGTTTTGAAGTGCCGAAGACGTATTTGGTGAAGACGGAAGGGGAGATTCCCGAGCATAAACTCGCTCAACTTCGTAAAGGCGTCGTAATAGACGGAGAGAAGACCAAGAGGAGCAAAGTCAAATTGCTGGAATATAAAGACGGAGTGTCTAAGGTGCAGATAACGATAAGCGAAGGCAAGAACCGTCAGGTGCGAAAGATGTTCCAAGCGGTGGAAAAAGAAGTGATTTTCCTCAAAAGGATAGCCGTGGGAGAACTCAGGCTGGGCGGACTCTCTCGCGGAGGCTACAGATATCTCAACGATGACGAGGTGTATTATTTGAAAAACATTTGAGTTTTTGTTCAATAGGCAACAAAAAGCGTTCTATCAAAAATAGGACGCTTTTTATCTTAAAATTGCTTTGTTGCAATCAAAAAATATAAGGCGCGTGCGCAACTCAAATAATATATAAATATTTTATCAAATTAATTGATTTTTTTGATTGATTTTGCTTGCAAAAAAAATTCTTTACCAATATAATAGTTATGATTGTAAATTTAAGATGAATTTCTTTAAATTTCCTTCGGCAACAATATATAGTAATTAATTTCAATTATATACACAATATTTGGAGGTTTATATGGAGAACAAAACACTCTTGGCAAGCGTAAAGGCACTGGACAAGGCTAACGCTGACATCAAAGCGTTTTTGGAAAGTATCGTCGACGGCGAAAGTTTTGTCGAGACCGATGTTTTTCTCGCCGGAAAGAGTTATGACAGCGTCGATGAAGCTTTGGGCGAAGGAGTAGTGACGGGATACGCGACTATAGGCGGCAAACCCGTCCATATTTTTGCGCAGAATTCCCAAGTGCTTAAAGGCAGCCTGAGCGACGCTCACGCAAACAAAATATATAAATGTATGCAAAGAGCAATCAAAGCCGGCACGCCTTTGATTTCCGTAATCGACAGTTGCGGAGCCAGAGTAGGCGAGGGTGCAAGCGTAATGGAAGGATATGCAAAACTTATTGCCGGAAGCTTTGAGATTGCGGACGAGGTACCTCATATCTGTATAGTCAAAGGCGTTGCGGTAGGTATGATGGCTACTTATGTCGCCGGCGCGGATTTTGTCTTTATGTCCAAAGACGCGGTTATGTCCGTTAATTCGCCTATGTATCTTGTATCGGACGCAAAGTCGTTCCCCGTAGATTATAAAGCTAAACTCGGTTATGCCGCTTATGAGAATTCCAGCGATATGGCGCAGTTTGTTTACAGCGACGCTAAAGATCTTTCCGCTAAGCTCAATAAACTTACTTCCGCTTTGCTTACCGATGAAGATAAATCTTCCGATGATCCGAACAGAGTGGATCCCAAACTTGAAAAGATGGTTTCGGCAAAAGAAAGAACGGAACTCGTATGCGATAAGAAGAGTGTGATAGAGTATTGTCCCGCATATGCAAAAGAAGTAGTATGTTCTATCGCAAAACTCAACGGTTTTTCTGTAGGAGTGATAGCGACCGAGGGCGATTATATCTCCTGTGAAGGACTTGAAAAGGCTTCTTCGTTTATAGAAAAACTCGAGGCATACAATCTGCCGCTTATCACATTGGTAGATTCTTTGGGCGTTAATTCTACGTTGTCTCAGGAGATAGGCGGCTTTGCAAAGAAGACCAACGCGCTTATGAGAACCGTTGCTAATTCCACTATACCCAAGATCGGCGTAGCGGTAGGCAACGCGGTGGGATATGCTTACAGCGCGCTTATGAGCAAGTCTATCGGCTTTGATTATACTTTGGCTACGTCCGGAGCCGTGGTCGCTCCAATCGGAATGGATGTGACAAAAGTTATCGCGACCGATCAGATCAAGGAACTTAAGAAGAGCGCCAAAGCGGCTACTGAAAAAGACGATGTTGACGCAAACGCTTTGGAGAAGGCAATGGCTTATTTTGATAAAGTTATGAAAAATCTCGATATCAAAGGCAAATCCGTCGAAGAGGCTTATGCCCAGATGCAGACCAATCCGTTGATCGCTGCAAAAGACGGCTATATCGACAACGTGATCGAGGCTACGAATCTCAGACCGTATCTCGCGTCTGCGCTTTTAATGGTTCTCGGACTTTAATCGAGGTGGGCGATGGGAAAGCAGGTCTCAAAGAAAAAGTTAATAAAGACAATAATTATCTGTGCGGTATTCGCTGCGTTGCTTGCGGGATTGATATACCTTATGGTATCCGATCAGAATTACGGCAAGCCGGATAAGTTGGATATAGGCAGTCAAAATTTCGGACAAAGACTTTGGATAGGTATTCAGGTCGCATTTTTGGGACTTGCAACCGTATTCCTTATGCTTGTGCTACTCATATTTGCGATCACGCTGATAAGATATATGTTGCAGGGATTTTCTTCTCTTGCAAAGAAGCGCGCAGAGCAGAAGGCTGCGGAGAATATACAGGCTCCGACTGTCGCTGTGTCCGAAGATATATGCGAGGATGACGAAATAGTCGCGGCGATCACTGCGGCGATCATGGCTTATTACGAGACCGAGGAAGTATCTTATAAGTCTAATCTTAAATTCAGAGTTCGCTCAATCAAAGAAATTTAATCACAATATATAAAAGTTTAGGAGAAATATTATGCGTAAATTTAACATCAATGTAAACGGTAAATCCTATGCGGTGGAAGTTGAGGAGACTTCGGAAGGTATCTCTGTTTCCGCTCCCGTTCAACAGGCGGCACCCGCTGCTCCGAAAGCTGCTCCCGCGGCGCCCGCTGCAGGCAACGGCAAGCCGGTCAAATCTCAGATGCCCGGTCTCGTAAAGAAACTCTGTTTCGCTAACGGCGCGACGGTAAAAGAGGGCGACGCTATAATCATCCTCGAAGCGATGAAAATGGATACGCCGATATCGGCTCCGTTCTCGGGGGTCATTACTTATTCTACATCGGAAGGATCTAACGTCGATTCCGGCGCAGTGCTTTGCACTATAGCATAATCGAATAATCGGAGGCAAAATGTTTAGCATAATCACTACGCTACAGTCGAATCTTATGACGGATTCGCTCAAAAACTTGTGGCAGAGTACGGGTTTTATGACAAGCCTTACGCCGCTTTGGCAAAATCTTATAATGATGGTCATCGCGTGCGTGCTTATCTATCTTGCCGTAGCCAAAGAATTTGAGCCCAATTTGTTGCTTGCAATAGGTTTCGGCATGTTTATAATAAATATTCCGGGAGCGTACAACATCTTGTACGGTACGCCGGCGTATACGTTCATGGGACCTGTCGAAGTCAACGGACAGATGGTCAACGAGGTGCTTACCGTAGGCGGTCAGCCGTTGGTGGGTAAGATATCTGATTTGGCTGAGATATTGGGAATAAAACTTGAAGAGGGAATGAGTATCGCAAAGCAGTTGGAGTCTGTAGAAAACGCGGTGTTCAATATGTTCCCGAATATCAAAAACGATATAGTTATTACTCATGAAGCCGTATCGGATCAGGGACTTTTCTTCTATCTGTACAAAGGCGTTGAGTGGGTAATATATCCGCCGCTCATCTTCTTGGGCATAGGCGCTATGACAGACTTCGGTCCGTTGATCGCCAATCCCAAATCCTTGATAATGGGCGCGGCGGCGCAGTTGGGTATATTCGTAACGTTTATAATTGCTATCAATATCGGATTTACCGGAGAAGAAGCTGCTTCTATCGGTATTATCGGCGGAGCAGACGGACCGACGGCGATTTACGTCACTGTCAAGTTGGCGTCGCAGTTGTTGCCGGCGATATCGGTTGCCGCATATTCGTATATGGCGCTTATAAAGGTAATTCAGCCTCCTATAATGAAACTTATGACTTCCAAGAAAGAAAGAGGTATCGTTATGGAGCAGTTGCGTCCGGTATCCAAGACGGAGAAGATCGTTTTCCCGATCGCGGTTACGGGTATCGTGGGTATGGTTTTGCCGTCGGCAATTCCTCTTCTCGGAATGCTTATGCTCGGAAATCTGATGAAAGAATCCGAAGTGGTGCCCAGGCTTACAAATACCGCTAAAAACGAACTTATCAATATTATTACGATCTTGCTCGGCGTGATCGTAGGAAGTAAAGCTACCGCCGACGTATTCCTCAACACCAAGACGTTGCTTATAATTCTTATAGGCGTATTCGCATTCGCATTCGGTACGACGGGCGGATTGCTTATAGGTAAGATAATGTCCAAATTTTCAAAGGGAAAGATCAATCCGCTTATCGGTTCGGCGGGCGTATCCGCAGTGCCTATGGCGGCCAGAATATCGCATATGGTAGGACAGGAAGAAAATCCCAACAACTATTTGCTGATGCACGCTATGGGACCTAACGTCGCGGGCGTTATAGGATCTGCCGTTGCGGCGGGCGTACTGCTTGCTATTTTCGGTTGATCGAAGACTATTTCGTAATAAGAGAGGTATAAATTTATGGTAATGATTACAGAAACTATTTTGCGTGACGCTCACCAGTCTCAAGCTGCTACAAGAATGAGACTCGACGAGATGCTGCCAATGTGTGAGAAGCTGGATAACGCAGGTTATTATTCTATAGAATGTTGGGGCGGCGCGACTTTCGACTCGTGCCTCAGATTCCTCAACGAAGACCCGTGGGAGAGACTTCGCGCTTTGAAAAAGGCTATGCCCAAGACAAAGCTGCAGATGCTTTTCAGAGGACAGAATATTTTGGGATATAAACACTATGCAGACGACGTTGTAGACGAATTCGTAAAAAAGACGATAGAGAACGGTTGCGATATCCTTCGTATATTCGATGCTCTCAACGACCCGAGAAATATGGCTCAGGCTATAAAAAGCTGTAAAAAGTACGGCGGTATCTGCGAGGCTACGATTTCGTATACGACCAGTCCCGTTCATACAAACGAGTATTTTATCAAGCTTGCAAAGACTTTGGAAGATATGGGCGCGGACAATATCTGTATAAAAGATATGGCAGGTATTTTGTTGCCGTATGTGGCTTACGATCTTGTAAAAGGCATGAAGGCGGTTCTTAAGCCCGAGACTAAGATACATTTGCATACGCACCAAACCGCAGGTACGGGTAACCAAACCTATCTCAAGGCTATTGAGGCCGGCGTAGATATTATCGACTGCGCTTTGAGCGCGCTGGGCAACGGAACGTCTCAACCTGCGACCGAGCCTATGGTTGCTATTCTCAAGGGCACGGAGTACGACACCGGACTTGACGTCGCTTATCTCAATGAAATTTCCAATCACTTCAAGAAGGTCGCGGAAAGACTTAAGGCTGACGGCTGGCTGACGGAGAAGTCTCTTGCTACAGACGTAAACGCTTTGATATATCAAGTGCCGGGCGGAATGCTCTCCAATTTGGTCGGACAGCTCAAAAAAGCCAATGCTCTCGATAAATACGAGCAGGTTTTGGCAGAAGTGCCGAATGTCAGAAAGGACCTCGGTTATCCGCCGCTTGTTACTCCTACAAGTCAGATCGTAGGAACGCAGGCAGTGTTTAACGTGCTTGCGGGCGAAAGATATAAAATGGTATCCGCGGAGACCAAAGGCGTACTCAAAGGCGAATACGGTCAGCTTCCCGCTCAACCTAACGAAGACGTTATCAAACAGGTTTTGGGCGACGTAGAAAGGATAACCTGCAGACCGGCAGATCTTTTGAAGCCCGAACTTGATAAGTATCGCGAGGAAATAAAAGAGTATATCGAACAGGAAGAAGACGTACTTTCTTACGCGCTTTTCCCGCAGGTCGCTTTGAATTTCTTCAAATATCGTCAGGCAAATAAAAAGCACGTGGACAGAGAAGTAGGCGATACCGTAAAAGGAATTCAGCCTGTATAATAAATTATAATCAGAGTTATGTTGCGCCGAGGTTAACGCCTCGGCGCAGTATTTTTACAGACGATAATAAAAGGTGAAATACAATTTACATTTTTAACAGATTTTGATAAAATAAATATATGAAGATATTATTGGTGAACGACGACGGAATATATTCGCAGGGGATATTGACTCTTGCATACGAACTGATGAAGGAACACGACGTTACGTTGGTTGCGCCTCAACGTCAGATGTCGGGTATGGGGCATTCAATATCCTATTACGATCACGTCAATTTCATCAAATTGAATATACTTGACGGAGCGGATTGTTACGCCGTAAGCGGTACGCCCGCGGATTGCGTCAAAGTAGCGTTAAATCTAATTTTAAAAGATAAACCAGATATTATCGTCAGCGGCATCAATAAAGGATTTAATCTCGGCACAGACGTGCTTTATTCAGGTACGCTTAACGCGGCTTTGGAAGGATCTGTACAGGGAATTAAGGCTATAGCCGTATCGCAGGAGTACGATATAGAAGGTTTTGAATTTACGTCGAAACTTATTGCAAAAAATTTGAAAAAATTCTACTCTTTGCTGCCTTACGACGCGCAGACGGTATTTAATATAAACGTACCCATAGACAATGAAAAAAGAATAAAAGGCATAAAGTTTTGTCGCGTCGGGGTAAAAATTTATGATGAAAATTATCAGTTTGACAATAATCTCGGATATCGGCTCAAGTGTATTGTGGGCTTGAGCGAGAAAAATACGCAGGAAGACGACGTTATTTTGTACGAGCAAAAATTTATCACCGTATCCGCCGTCAAAAACGATTGGAACGATCTGGAATCTTATCAAAGACTTAAAGACGAGGTGTTTGAGTTGTGAAATACATAGTTGTCGGCGGAGGCGCGTCGGGACTTATGTGCGCCTCGTTGCTATCTGAAAACGGGAATGAAGTCGTACTTTATGAAAAAAACGAAATACTAGGAAAAAAACTTTTTATTACCGGCAAGGGGCGATGCAACGTAACAAACGATTGCGACGTGCAAACTTTTACGGCGAATGTGGTGAATAATTCTAAATTTACATATTCTGCAATACATTCGTTTACTCCGCAGGATACTATGACTTTTTTTGAAAACAATGCTCTCAAACTCAAAGTTGAGCGGGGAAACCGCGTATTTCCTATGTCCGATAAATCCAGCGACGTAATAAAGTGTTTTGAGAAAATATTATCTCGCAATAACGTCAGGATAAAACTGAATAGCGAAGTGAAATCTATTCTTACGGAAAACGGTAAGGCGATAGGAGTGCTTGATCGAAACGGAGATAGAGAATTGTCAGACGGGGTGATAGTGGCTACCGGCGGGTTATCTTATCAATCAACGGGAAGCACCGGCGACGGATATAGATGGGCGGAAAAACTGGGGCATAACGTAGTAGAACTTCGTCCCGCGCTTGTTCCGTTGCTTTTGAAAGAGCAGTTTTCATTGCAGGGGCTCAGTCTCAAAAACGTAACCGCTTCTATATCTCGCGACGGAAAAGTATTATATTCTCAATTCGGAGAAATGTTGTTTACTCACAACGGCGCTAGCGGACCTATAATTTTATCGCTTTCAAGCTTGATCAATCGACATTATAAGAATGACAAATTCGACGCTAAATATTTTTTAAATATAGATCTTAAACCCGCGCTTTCCGACGAAGTGTTGGAAAATCGTTTGATTAGAGAATTCGAGCAGAAACGAAACGGAGAACTCAAGAATATTCTTGCCGCTCTTATGCCAAAATCACTGGTAGAGGTCGTGATTATACAGAGCGGAGTAAGCGGAAAAACCGCTGCGAATTCAGTATCGAGAGAGCAAAGACAGAGACTTGTCTATACGATAAAAAATCTTAAGTTTACGATCACAGGTATGGAAAAAATCAATGTTGGTATAGTTACGGCGGGAGGCGTCGACTGTAAGCAAATAGATCCCAAAACAATGATGAGTAAATTGGTAAAAAATTTGTATTTTATCGGAGAAGTATTGGATATAGACGCGTTGACGGGGGGCTTTAATCTGCAATTGGCTTTCTGTACGGCAAATCAGATGTGTCGAAGCGTGAGCAAATGATTGCATTATATCAAAAAATAAGTTAAAATATTTATATCAAGATTTTAGAGGTAAAAATGATAAATATCGCCATTGACGGACCGTCCGGAGCGGGAAAGAGTACTATAGCTAAATTGCTGGCAAATAAACTGGGGATTACTTATCTCGATACCGGAGCTATGTATCGCGCGGTGGCGTTGTTTGTTGTGGAAAGCGGCAAGGACGTGTCGAATTCTATAGAGGTGGAAGATCTGCTTGACAAGGTAAATATCTCATATATACAGAAGGACGGCGAAGACAGAATATGTCTCAACGGACGGGACGTGTCGGAGGATATCAGACGTCACGAAATGTCGAAGTATGCGTCGGAAGTGTCTAAGCATTCTTCCGTCAGAATGTTTTTGGTGGATATGCAGAGAAAGATAGCGGCGGAGAAAGACGTTGTATTGGACGGTAGAGATATTACAAGTTTTGTTCTTCCGGATGCAAAATATAAATTCTATCTTACAGCTACGCCGGAAGAACGCGCCAGAAGACGTTATGAAGAGTTGAAGGCAAAGGGACAGACCGTCGAATATGATAAAATATTTGCCGATATAGTGGACAGAGATCATAACGATATGAACAGGGAAATCGCGCCGCTTGTAAAGACGCACGATTCCGTCGAGATCGATTCGTCGAATCTATCATTGGAAGAAGTCGCCAATATAATGCTTGATAAAATTGGACATATCGAAACACAACGCGTCACGTCTAATGAAGAAAAAGAGTTGAAGAACGAAATTGTTCATGTCAAGCCCGTCAAAAAGACTAAGAAAAAGAATTGTTTTTATAAAGGATTTGCAGCTTTTGTAAGATGGGGCATGGGCGGAATTTGGAGAACAAAAATATATTTTAAAGACAATTTCCTTAAAAATTCAAAGGCTATAGTTATTTGTAATCATTACAGCGCGCTCGATCCTTGCGTAATAATTTCCAAGTTATTGGGCAAAAACGGCAAAGTCGTAATGAAAGACGAAATAATGAAAAACAAATTTATTGCCAATACGGCGCTCGAACTCGGATGTATTCCCGTAAAAAGAGGAGAGGCGGATATATCTGCCGTAAAGGGGATAATGTCGGCGCTCAATAATAACAAGCCCGTACTTATTTTCCCCGAAGGAACGCGCAATAAAGGCGAAAATTTCAAAGAAATGCTGCCGTTTAAGTCGGGCGTCGCAACTTTTGCGTTAAAAGCTAAAGCTCCTATAGTGCCGCTTATGTATTACAAGAAGACGGGCATCTTCAAGCGAAACAAGCTTATAGTCGGCAATGCTTTTTGGTTGGATGAATTCTACGGTCAAAAGGTCAACGCAGTAAAAGACGAGGCTACGGAATTCATATATTCTAAGATGACGGAGTTGAGAGAAGAGACGGATATTTTGGTGGAAAAGTTTAAAGGGAACAAGAAAAAATATCTAAAATATAAACGTATACAAAATAAGGAGTTGCTTGAAAATGTCGGTAGTCGTAGCAAAGAGTAGCGGCTTTTGTCAAGGAGTCAAACGCGCCGTCGACGTCGCAATGAAAATCGACGTGCCAGCGGCTGTATACGGCAAGTTGATACACAACGAAACAGTACTTGAAAAGTTGAAAGAAAGAGGAGTCGAGTGTATAGATTCTCTAGATAATATCGGTGATAGAAAACTCATAGTTCGCTCGCACGGAATAGGCAAAGAAGTGTACGATTATTTGGATAAAAACGGCGTGGATTATGTCGACTGTACCTGCGTATTTGTCAAAAAAATACACAAAATCGTATATGAAAATCATAAAGCGGGAAAGCAAATAATAATAATAGGTAATCCCGAACATCCCGAAGTAAAAGGCATAAACGGATGGTGTGAAAACAGCGCGATCATATACAACGGAGAAGAAAACTTGCGCTTTGACGACGATAAAAAATATTGTTTGGTGGCACAGACAACATACGACCACCAAAAAGTCGAAAAATTTATTAAATTTTTACAAAATAATATTAAATCGCTTGATACAAATAATACAATATGCTATACTACTTTGTGCAGACAAGAGGAGTGCGATTTGCTGAGCAAAGAGTGCGATTTGATGCTTGTCGTAGGCAGTAAAAACAGTTCTAATACATCCAAACTTTTTGATATTAGCAAACGAAACTGCGAAAATACTTATTTAATACAAACAATATCCGATTTAGAGTCGGTGACTGTAGATAAAAATTTAAAAATCGGCATAATAGCTGGTGCATCAACTCCGCCGGAGTTGATTGAGGAGGTAAAAAATCTAATGAATGAATCTCAAGAAAACATCAAGATTGAGAACGAAACTGCAAAGGAGGATTTTGGCGCGCTTCTGAACGCTTCGCAGACCGATAAGTCTATGAATATTAGGGCCGGTAAGTCTTTTAAGTGTACGGTTATTTCCGCAAACGAAGAAGGCATAACGGTTAATTTCGGCGGCAAGAAAGATGGATTCGTGTGCAAAGACGATGCAGAAATGGACGGTGTGGAATACAGTGCCGACAATTATAAATCCGGAGATGTATTTACGGCTGTCGTTATAGAAAAGAATTCTAAGTCCTTGCCAAAGGAATATATATATTTTTCCAAGAAGACGGTTGATCAACGCGAGAAAGAGAGCAGCGACGCGGTCGAGATGCTTTCTCAGCCTGAATTTAAGTTGGTCATGAAAGAGTGCGTCAAGAACGGACTCAAGGGTTATTACGGAGGTTATTCGATTTTCGTACCCGCTTCGCAGATAAAGATCGCTTACGTTACCGAGGCTGATTTGCCCAAGTACGTAGGTAAGGAACTCAGACTTCGTCTCATCAAGTCCAATAAGGACGATCCGGATAAGGAACTTGATTTGACAAGCAGAAAGTCTTTTATCGCTTCTCAGAAGATAATTCTCGAAGAAGAGTTGAAGAAAAAAGAAGACGAGATGTGGGCTTTCTTTGAAAAAGATAAGATCGTTACAGGTAAAGTAAAGAGATTTGCTGAATTCGGCGCATTTGTAAACGTAAACGGATTCGACTGTCTGGTTCACAACAGCGACGCTTCTTACAATAGAAACGTGCCTGCGAGCGAAGTTCTTGAAATCGGTAAGTCGTATGAATTTATCGTAAGATATGTAAGCAGAGAAAGCAATAAAGTAAAACTCGGATATAAGCAACTTCAGAAGAAGCCGTATGAGATCGCTTTTGAGAAGTATCCCGTAGGCAGCGTAATAAACGGCACTGTCAGAGACGTAAAAGATTACGGCGCATTTGTACTGATAGAGGACAATATCGACGGACTTGTTCCAGTATCTGAGATTTCTCACAACTATACAAAGAATCCGGCTGATGTGCTCAAGCCCGGCGATCCTGTCACCGCTCAGATCATAAGATTTGAAGACAACAGAATCACTTTGTCTATCAAAGCTTTGATACCCAAGGAAGAAAAAAGTATAGAAGATACAGTTGTGAGCGAAGAAGATTATCAGGAGGCAAAGGAGAAGAGAGCTAAGAAGAACGCTAAGAAGTTCGAGACTTCTGCCGCATCCGCCGCTCCCGCAAAGAAAGCAAGAGCAGTTAAAAGAGAAGAAGAGGAAGTTTCGTCTTGGAGTAGCGATGAAAATGCAACCGCTACGTTGGCTGATCTTTTCAAGGGACTTAACCTCGATATAAAAGAATAATAAGATAAAAACGGACCGTTGGCGGTATGCGTTTATACCGCCAAAAAAAGTTCCGGAAAATAAGAAAAATTCCTTGACAAATTACTTGATATATAGTATATTTGAGTAGTCGCAAGTTTATAGAATTTGTGAATCGGGGTGTAGCGCAGTTTGGTAGCGCACGTGGTTTGGGACCATGGGGCCGGGAGTTCGAATCTCTTCACCCCGACCAGATCTACAAAGCGCAAAAAATTGTGTGGGCCATTAGCTCAGTTGGTTAGAGCAACCGGCTCATAACCGGTCGGTCCAAGGTTCGAGTCCTTGATGGCCCACCACATAAATTAAATATTAAATGGAATTTGGCTCGGTAGTTCAGTTGGTTAGAACGCTAGCCTGTCACGCTAGAGGTCGAGGGTTCGAGTCCCTTCCGAGTCGCCAACAAATTTAATATACTTCTGAATTTTGAGATTTTGTAAAAATCTCTTAATTTATGCCTCGGTAGCTCAGTCGGTAGAGCAGGGGACTGAAAATCCCCGTGTCGGTGGTTCGATTCCGCCCCGAGGCACCATACCATTATGGTATGCGCTGGTGTAGCTCAATTGGCAGAGCAGCTGATTTGTAATCAGCAGGTTGTTGGTTCGATTCCGATCACCAGCTCCAAAAAGTTAATATGGGTAGGTTCCCGAGTGGCCAAAGGGAGCAGACTGTAAATCTGCCGACTCTGTCTTCGATGGTTCGAATCCATCCCTGCCCACCAACAGCGTTAAAGTACGAACCGTTATGATTCGTACTTTTTCTTGTTATCGAAAACCCCCAGATAGTCTGGGGGTTCAAAAGAGGTTTACCGATGAGTAAAAAATAGCACTCCTTTTGTTATAATAGATTTGTCCGCCAAGGCAAATCTAAACAAAAGGAGCACAAAAATGAAAAACGAAACTATTACAAACAGTCTATCACATACAACTTGGAATTGCAAATATCATATAGTATTTGCACCAAAATATAGAAGAAAAGTATTCTATGGAGAGAAGAAGAGAGAAATAGGGGCAATATTAAGAGAGTTATGTAATTGGAAAGGGATAAATATAATAGAAGCAGAAGTATGTCCTGACCATATACATATGTTGGTCGAAATACCGCCCAAAATGAGCGTTGCGGGATTTGTAGGATTTTTGAAAGGAAAGAGTAGCCTAATGATATACCAAAGATGGGCGAATATGAAATACAAATACCGCAACAGAGAATTTTGGTGTAGGGGATATTATGTAGATACGGTAGGAAAGAATACAAAGAAAATAGCGGAATACATAGCAAACCAATTGAAAGAAGACAAAATGGTAGAGCAAATGAGTATGACGGAGTTGCTTGACCCATTCAAGCAGTAAAAAGCACGAGGCGGACAAAACAAACACGATTTCGTGTGGCTAGTAACAAAGGGCTACGCCCGAAACTGAAAAACCACCAGCTAGGCTGGTGGATATTTATTTATTCAGGCACCCGCCACAGTGCCACAAATCCTATAACATATCTGATATTTGTTTGAAATTCGCTGTTTATGGGCAATGCTTTTACATATTTGTATGATATAATAGCGCTACCGGACATAAGGAGGTATTTATTATGGATATACAAAAAATCGGTGTCTTTTTGTCTGAATTGCGGAAAGAAAAAAATCTTACGCAAGATGAATTGGGCGAACAAATTGGTGTAACGAATAAAACCGTTTCACGCTGGGAAAACGGAAATTATTTACCGCCTGTTGAAATAATACAAATTTTAAGCAAATTTTATGACGTGAGCATAAATGAAATATTAAACGGCGAACGGATAAACGATAGCGATTATAAAAAAGTTTCGGAAGAAAACGTAAAATCGGCACTGAATAGAACTAACGTCATCATACGTAAGCAAAAGAAAATTATGAATTGGATTATTGCTATAGTCGTGGCTTTATTGTATATTGTAATTAGTTTAATATCGAAAAAATGGCAGTACACTTGGATTGTTTGGATTGTGTATTGCGTATACCGTACAGTCGATAGTATTGTCAATCATTTCTTGAATGTTCACGTTAAGTCAAAATAAATATTTGTTTTACGTTACTACCGGCCCACCAAGAATATAGCACCTCTTCGAGTGCTTTTCTCGTGGAGTAAATAGGTAGGTTGTTTAAAACCTGACATCCCTCGACGCTTCGAGCGAAGAGAAAACATCCTTCACTTATTGTCAAATATTTATTTGCAATATTTGACAATAAGTGATAATATACTAGTTAGAGGTTATTTTATGGACTGGATATTATATTTAATTATCGGCATCATTGTAATTCCCGTTATTATAGTTTTAATATTTATTCCGGCAGTGCATTTTAGCAAAAAGCCGCCTGCTCAATTGAATAATATTCATAAAGGAATGTCCGAAGAGGATATGCTTAACAAATTGGGTAAACCGAAAAAAATCGAGCAAATAGACGAAACTATAAAAATGTATCTTTATGAACAAGTTGATAAAGGCGGTTTTTTGTTGTGGTCATATTATAAAAATTTTCAAATTTTGACCAAAGATGGCGTTGTTATATATATATCTTATTCATAAAAATTGTTTAAATTTGGTGCAGCTATACTAAATAATTGCTAATAAAATTATTTTATTCCAATCGGCAAATTTCAATTTAGCGGAGGGCATAAAGATGTTCGGTAAAAAATTCAAAGAAAACGCGTGGTACAAAAAGGCACAAAAGGCATACAGGAACGAAAAATTGCCCGCCCCTTACGCCGCGCTTTACGACTATTGTTCGTATATGGATAGGAAGCATTTAAGAGGCGGCAGAGGTCATTTCGACTTCTTTTCGCTTGCAAAATTCGACGACCGTCTTGATAGCAGAGTTAAAGACCTACGTTCCGTACTGCCCGAAGGCTTGCTCGAAAATTTTAACGCGGCGTATGATAAATATATTTCGCTCGGCGACGAACCCGATTTCGAGCTTGTAATAACTGTTTTCGACGAATACGACGAGTATGCGTTTGAACGCTACGAGCAACTAATGAAAATTCTTAAAGACTATATTACGGAAATGATAGAAAAGCACTATTTATAAATTTCAATTTATGGTATAGCAATATGATAGATATAAAAACTTGGATTAAAGACTTTACGGAAAAAGTCGAACAGCTCTTTGCTGATCGCGTGTGGTTTATCGGCTTGCAAGGTAGTTACGGCAGAGGGGAAGCAACGGCAACGAGCGATATTGATGTGGTTGTTATTCTCGACGAGTTGAGAGTGAACGACTTGAAAACTTATAGAGATATGCTCGATACTTTACCGAACAGGGATTTGATTTGCGGATTTATTTCGGGCAAAGCCGAGCTTTTGAATTGGGAAGCAAGCGACCTATTTCAATTCTATTATGATACCACACCGATAAAAGGTACGCTTGATTTGCTTTTGGAAAAGGTAGATAAGCAAGCCGTTAAACGTGCGATACGAATTGGCGCGTGTAATATATATCACGCTTGCGTTCATAATTTCGTTCACGAGAAAAGCGACGATATACTGCGCTCATTGTATAAGTCGGCAGTCTTTGTTATTCAAGCGGTGTGGTTTTATGAAACGGGCAAATATATCAAATCAAAGGCGGAATTGCAAAAGGCAATCAATCCACCGTCTGCCGTGCTTACAACCGCCCAAGCATTGAAGAACGGCGCGAACGTGAAGTTTGAGGAAATGTCTAAGTTGTTACTGAATTGGGCGAAAACGGCTATCGTGGGGTACAAAGAGTGAAAAAAGAACAGTATAATATCAGGCGAATAATGCCGGACGAAGTAGGCGAAGCGTTAGAACTTGCAATGGAAGTTTTTATGCAGTTTGAAGCACCAGATTATAAGCCGCAAGGAGTGGAAACGTTCAGAAAAGATATTATCGAAAACGCCGAATTTATAGATAAGTGCAGAAAAGGAACTTGCCCGATTTACGCCGCATTTAATGAAGATAAAATAATCGGAATTATCGGTATGCGAACTGAGTCGCATATCAACTTGGTATTCACGAAAAGTGAGTATCATCGAAAAGGTATTGCTACTTCTATCTTCAAGTATTTGCTATCGGAAGTCAAAAAGAATTGTCCGCAAGTTAAAGAAATAACACTCAATTCTTCCCCTTACGGAAAGAACTTCTATTTGCACTTGGGATTCGTTCCTTTATCGGAAGAACAGGAAATAGACGGTATTCGCTTTACACCTATGAAGTATGTAATCTAAATTTCAATTTAGCGTCGAATGACCGATAGGACTTACTCATCTTAGCTCGCGAAAGTTTGGTATGTTCTCATGGTGCACATTAGCGTCCACCACTTAAAACCTAACACGAAGCACAAAGTAAGTATTCGGGATAAGTTTTTTTGCCGTTTTGAGTTTACAATCGTGCCGTTATAAGTTATAGAATTACCCTTGTAGGATAGTTATAGGGTTTATTATGTATCAATTTTACAGTTGAAAAATTTTAATAGATGATCTATACTGTTTATATGGTAATATTGATTTCGGGAGCAACTCATACAGGTAAAACTTTACTGGCACAGAAACTTATGGAACGATACAAGATTCCTTATTTATCCATTGACCATTTGAAAATGGGCTTGATAAGAAGTGGGCAGACGTCGTATACAGTAAATGACGATGCTAAACTTACTTCATATCTTTGGAGGATTGTCAAAGAAATTATTAAAACAATAATCGAAAACAATCAAAGTCTCATTATAGAAGGTTGTTATATTCCATATTATTGGAAAAAGGATTTTGACGAAGATTATTTATCAAAAATACAATATTATTGTTTAATAATGTCTAATAAATATATAGAAAACAATTTTGCCTTAATCTGCAAATACGAAAACGAGGTGGAAAGGCGCTTACACGTCTGCGAAATCGACAAACAAAATTTGATTATGGAAAATGAAAATAATTTGCGTCTTTGTAAAAAATACGGTTTGAATTATATTATGATAGATAACATATATGACATAGACGGAGTTTGTGAGGCTCTGGAAATATAATATTGATGGTCAGTTTTCAAGAAAGATTTTTAAAGTTGTAGATCTTTTATATAATATGCTATAATTAATTTATGAATAATTTAGTTAATATTAAAACAAGGTATGTGAGTCATGAAGATAGAGTATTTTGGTTTTATCTTGATAAACATTTGTCGACTTCTGAGTTTGAAAAGAAAATAAGATATAAACAAGGTTACGTAATGTTGCAAAATGACAGACCGATCGGTATATTGAAATATAATTTGTTTTGGGATAATATACCGTTTTGCACTATACTGTATATAGACAAAGATTATCAAAAAAACGGTTTCGGCAGAATGTTGATGAACTATTGGGAAAATGAAATGCGATCGATTGGATACGATACGGTTTTAGTTTCTACGCAGTCCAATGAGGATGCTCAAGACTTCTACCGTTCAATCGGTTATAGCGATTGCGGAAGTTTGCTTCTTCCAGATCAACCTGAAGAATTATTCCTTAGCAAGCGTTTATAACAGTTGTTAGGATGCTTATTGTTAAGTTAGCGTAAATAGAGTAGTTCTTTTAGATTTATATAAGAGGAAAATATGGAATTTAAATATCATAGAATATTGATTGTAGGTTGCGGCGGCGCGGGCAAAAGTACGCTTGCGAGGCAGCTAGGTCAAAAATTAAATTTACCTGTCGTCCATCTTGATAAAATTTGGTGGCTGCCGAATTGGCAAAATAGATCAAAAGAAGAGTTCGATATTTTGCTTGATAATGAATTGAGTGAATCGCATTGGATAATAGATGGGAACTATCGGCGCACATTTGAGCAAAGACTGAAATATGCAGATTTTTGCATTTTTCTTGATTATCCGATTTCATTGTGTATGGAAAGCGTATGTCAAAGAGTAAATGAATATAAAGGAAAAAGTCGTCCCGATATGACAGAGGGATGTATAGAGCGATTTGATCCTGAATTTGAAGAGTGGATATTGAATTTCGAAAGTACGGTCAAACCTGAAATGATGAATATACTTAAAGACGCAAATATCCCTTATAAAATTTTTGCAACTCGTCAAGAAACAGAGTTGTGGATGAACTCATTGAGCTGATTTATTAAGAACTTTATACTAATAGCGCAGTTAATTAAGGGATTCAAAAAGATCTCTATAAATCAGCAAAATTGTTATTGTTTAAGTCTAATGTAATATTTAAATTATAAATTTGGAGGGGAGCTATTGAATAGGTCTGTATTTTATGTTATAATGACCGTAAACTAACGATAAGGGAAGGAAGAAATGCGAGTAGAACGGATAATGGCGATACCGCTTGATAAAAATACTGCAAAAGAATATGCGCTCAAAGTAGCTGGACAATATTTCTCGACAGCGATAAAAAAGATAAAGTATCTGGGCGGAGGTTCGTTTGGACTGGCATACGGCGTTGAATTTGGCGATAGCAAAAAAATAGTTATTAAGTTTTTGCGGGCTAAAGATATGTTGGAAAAAGAGGTATATGATCTAAAATTAATTGCCGATAACTGTCCCGTTAAGATGCCAAGCGTTTTATTTGTCAGA
Organism: uncultured Clostridia bacterium; assembly: GCA_948471525.1. GTDB lineage: Bacteria > Bacillota > Clostridia > Christensenellales > UBA3700 > RACS-045. Next base: position 115,710 of record CAOKSY010000002.1, read on the forward strand.
AATGCCGATGATACGATACCTATAGATTGCTATGGAATGGATCTTATTGACGGTTCAAATGCAGTGTTTTCAACAGGTATGCTTTTGCAAAGTAAGCGCAAACGTCTTAAGTTTGCAGACGAAGTCGTCACGGCATTGCATGAGATACATTGCGTTAAGAACGAAAAATTCGGCGATACAATCGAGCCTGTATATGAAAATTGGATTGATTTTTATAAATCTTTTGCAAAAGCGATCTTGGATAAAGCGGAAGAGTTGTGCTCCGGCGGCGAACTTTCTCAAAAAGTGATCGACGCATTGCGTGAAGCGTATGACAAGTTTGACGTTATATTCTCAGAAAAAGTCGACGAAGCCTGCCTTATTCACGGAGATCTAAATATTGCAAATATAATGGTAGATAAAAAACATCGTATTGCAGGGTTTATAGATCCTTTGAATTCTATGTATGCGGATAGGGAATACGACCTGTTTCAATTTGATAATCTTACAGGAAAGAGATTTTTTCTGCGCGAAACGTATATGAAGAAATACGGAGCAAGCAAATATTGCGATGCGAAGTGCGCTTTCTACGGACTGTATAACGAAGTTTACTGTTTTATCAAATCGGGATTCTTGGTGAATATGATAATGAAACCGCTTGTGAAAAATATGTACAAAAAGCTATCGGAATTGTAACTTAAATTATATAAATAAAAAGGCAAACAAAATGGAATTTGAGAAAATAATAAGAAACAACAAAGATATAGTTCACGTTATAGACGAAAGGGTAGTAATTTCTGACGCTCAATCAGCTATAGATTTGATGATGACTGTAAATTATTAAACGGGCGTAAAAAATATTGCTATATCTAAAGATTTGATAGCGCCGGAGTTTTTTATTTTGAGCAGCGGGATCGCAGGTGAAATATTGCAAAAATTTATCAATTATCAATTTCGTATAGCTATTTACGGCGATTATTCAAAATATACCAGCAAGCCGTTGAAAGACTTTTTCAGCGATAGTTTGGACGATGCAGTCGAAAATCTTTCAAAATAAATATTTGAAAGTTGCATTATAGACAAACATATCGTAAGAATATGGGGGTAGATAATTATGTCAAAGTTAATTAATGTCAACGGACTATCGGTGGGGGATGTAATTGAGTTTGGAAGATATCCTCAAAATTTAGTCGAGGATGACAAAGTCAATAGGCAGTTGAAAAAGATTTGCAATAAAAGCCGATTAAAACTCAATTCTATTTGGCAGTCTTATGAGTACAGTTTTGCCAAAGGATCGTTTGCGGATATAGAATTCGGCGATAGGAAATATAGATGCCTTATAAGGCGTAAAAGCTATTATAAAGAATATTCCGACTATAAAAACAATACATTTTACAGTTTTTCTTACGAGCCTATCTTGTGGAAAGTGTTGTCGATCGAAGACGGCCGCGCATTGCTTTTATCGGAAAAATTGATCGACGAGCAAGACTTCTGTAGCAAAGACAATATCAGATTGATTGACGGAAAAATTTATTGGTCGAATAATTATAAACACAGCAATTTGAGACGTTGGCTCAATGAGGTTTTTTACAATGAGGCATTTAGCGAAGCCGAAAAGAAATGTATTAAAACGGTAAACGTAAAGAACGATTCTTCCACGACAAAGAAGTCGCCTAATCAGTATGCCTGCGAGGATACGGAGGATCAAGTATTTCTTTTGAGTTATCAAGAAGCGGCTACACTTTTTCCCGACAATAAATCGCGTTGGAAGAAAGCGACGGAGTATTCAAAGGCAAAAGGCTTTTTTGCATACAGAACGCCCGATGAAAAATATAATAACGCATGTTGGTGGTTGCGTTCGCCTGATCATAAGTATAATAACAATGTTCGGTGTGTAGGTTACGGGGGCGGAATCGGAGACGGAGGATTTTCTACCGCAAACGAGTCGGCAAACGCTGGAGAGGGGGTTGCTCCCGCTATTATAGTCGAATTTCGCAAATAGCTGTCGGATGTAAAGTGTTGCTAATATATTTTGCATAAAAGTTATTTACAATTATGATTCTATATGATATAATGACAAAAACTAAGCAAATAGGTGTAAAATGAAGATAATTTTCGGCTAATTTAATATATTAAAGCGTTGCGATTTTTTCGTTCGCTTTAAATTTGGCGGAAAGTTTTCTTATAGATATAATAATAAAATTTATATACGGAGTTGCGAGATACTTTCTCACGGCTCCGTATTTTATTTAGGATGCGAATATATGTCATTGATAAAAGTTCAAAATCTCACGTTTGCTTATGACGGAGGATATAAAAATATTTTTGAAAATGTAAACTTTTCTATTGATACTGATTGGAAGCTTGGATTCGTTGGCAGAAACGGCAGAGGCAAAACGACTTTTTTGAATTTGCTTATGGGCAAATACGAATATTTGGGTAAGATTTTTGCAGACGTAGGGTTTACTAACTTTCCTTTTCATGTACCTAATAAAGACCGCCCGATATGCGAAGTATTGTGGGATATATGTCCGAATGCAGAGGAGTGGGAAATAGTGAAAGAGCTGTCTTATTTGGCAATTTCATCCGATACGCTTTATGATAATTTTGCTCATCTTTCAGGCGGTGAACAGACGAAAGTTCTTTTGGCAAGTTTGTTTTTGAGAGATAACAATTTTTTGCTTATTGACGAGCCTACCAATCATTTGGATATCTCCGCAAGAAAGACGGTCTCAGATTATTTAAAACGAAAAAAAGGTTTTATTTTGGTATCGCACGACAGATCTTTTATAGACGGATGCGTAGACCATATTCTGTCGATTAATAAGACCGATATAGAGGTGCAGGCAGGTAATTTTTCTTCGTGGCTTGATAATTTTCAAAGACAACAGAATTTTGAGATGTCGAGAAATGAAAAGCTGAAGAAAGATATCGTACGGCTATCCGAGGCGGCAAAGCGTACTTCAGATTGGGCGGATAAGACGGAAGCGGCAAAATTTGGCAAGACAGACGCGGGGCTGAAGCCCGATAGAGGATACGTGGGACACAAAGCGGCAAAGATGATGAAACGCGCAAAAGTAGTCGAAGCTCGCGAAAGATCGGCAATAGAGGAAAAGTCTTCGTTGTTAAAAAATTTTGAGGAAAACGAAAAATTGAAATTATCTCCGTTGCGCTATCGCTCTTCGACATTGATCTCGGTTATAGGCGCGGAAATATTTTACGGCGACAAAAAAGTATGCGGACCTCTCTCGTTTGATATACAAAACGGAGATCGGATCGCTTTGAACGGAAAGAACGGTTGCGGAAAAAGCAGTCTGCTCAAAATAATAGTCGGCGAAGATATCAAATATACGGGGATCGTTACGCATTCTTCGGGACTGACGATGTCTTATGTCCCTCAGTCGGTCGGACATTTAAGAGGTAAATTGAATGAATTTATAGAGAATAATCAACTAGACGGGAAATTGTTTAGGACAATACTGAATAAAATGGGAGTCGGTTACAGCGAATTCGATTCGGATATTTCCGAAATGTCTCATGGGCAGAGAAAGAAGATCGCGCTTGCTAAAAGTCTTTGCGATAAAGCGCACATATACGTATGGGACGAGCCGTTGAACTATATAGATATGTATTCGCGCATACAGTTGGAGGAACTTATATGCGAGTTTGCGCCTACTATAATCTTTGTAGAACACGACGAGACTTTTAGAAATACAGTGGCGACGCGTGTTATCGATATGTGAAGTACTATTATTATTGCAAGTCATTATAACAACCGGAAATTGCAATCGCCAATTATCGACACGTTACGACAAAACATCTTAAAATTTTATATAAAATATATGATAGACTTCTTTTGATTAAGCATTGGAGGAATTTTTATGCACATTGAATTAACAATAAAAGCGGACAGCGCAATAGCAAAATTGGACGGAGAACTCGACGAGGGATGCGTAAGAGTAGTGCGGGATCGCATAGACAAATTTATCAAAAGCAATTACTTCGGTCGATTTGTTTTTGATTTTGACAAACTGACTTTTATGGACAGCACGGGCATCGGGATGCTTTTGGGAAGATACAAACAGCTCAGATCTCGCAACGTGCCGATATTTATAAGCAATGCCAAAGGACACGTAGATTTTATTTTGTCTACCGCCGGAATCTACACAATAATGAAAAAAATAAGTTAAGAGTGAGGTTAATCAGGTAATTATGAACAAATTCAGTATGAGATTGTTATCCAAAACAGGTAACGAAGGTTTTGCAAGAAGCGTGGTCTCGGCTTTTTGCCTTGAGCTCAATCCGTCTATCGAGGAGATCAACGATATAAAGACTGCCGTATCCGAAGCTGTCACAAACTGCATAGTGCATGCTTATAATTCGCAGGAAGACAAATATATACAGCTTTCGGTGAGTTTAGAAGACGAAAAAGCGGAAATAATCATAGAAGACGAAGGTTGCGGAATCGACGACGTCGATAAAGCAATGCAGCCTTTTTTTACTACCAAACCCGAGCAGGAGCGCAGCGGAATGGGATTTACGTTGATTCAGACGTTTATGGATAAAGTAGAAATAAAATCACAGAAGAATAAAGGTACGAGGGTAATAATGCAAAAAGATTTTAAGAAGGATTGATATGCTTGATTACGAGACGACTATACAGCTTTTACAGCTTGCCAAACACGGCGACGACGATGCGAAGGGAAGATTGATCAACGGCAATATGCCGTTGATAAAGAGTATAGCCCGACGCTATCGCAACAAGCAGGTCGAATATGACGATTTGTTGCAGTTGGGAGCGTTGGGACTTGTAAAGGCGATCAACAATTTCGATTGTTCATATAACGTAAAATTCTCTACTTATGCAGTGCCGATGATCGCGGGAGAGATCAAGAGATTTATCAGAGACGACGGCTCGATAAAAGTCTCCAGAGCAATGAAGAGTCTTTGTTCTAAGATACAGGCTTATATCGGAGAATGTCTTGCCGGTAATAACTCGCCTTCGATAAAAGATATTGCCGAGCACTTCGGCATAGACGAACAGGAAGTTGTTTTTGCTATGGACAGCAACAAATATCCTGTATCAATATTTGAAAAGTACGAAGACGACAACAATCAATGCGTAATGGATAAGCTCGCGTCCAATGAAAATAACGACGACGTGATAAATAGAATTTTACTCAAAGATTATATTGATTCCTTGCCTGACAGGGAGAAAAAAGTTATTATACTCAGATATTACAGAGATAAGACTCAGAGCGAGATCGCTGAAATGCTGGGCGTATCGCAGGTGCAGATCTCCAGAATTGAGAGTAAAGTAATAAATCAACTCAAGCAGGCAATGGCTTAAATTATAAAGTATAAATAGCCTCCGATTGGACAATATCTAATCGGGGGTGTTTTTTTATGAAAAGTCCGTTATTTAGAGACAACGTCGAAGACAAAGAGATAAAGTTTCTTTTGCCTGAGGATAAAGATATAGTCGTCAATAGAAGCGCAAATAAACGATCGGATATTGGGGGAGGGAGAAATGGAAGATAAACAGTATATGGAATACGTGCATACGCACGCGCAGAAAAGCAATCACGCTTTGACGCTTCTGTGGGCATTTTTGGTGGGAGGACTGATATGCTGTATCGGTCAGTCTTTTATATATATTTTCAAAGAAGTGCTGCCGCAGTGGGATAAGTCCAAGATCGCGGCGTTGGTAAGTATGACGATGATATTCCTTGGTGCGTTTTTGACAGGTATCGGGGTATACGACAAAATAGGCATACATGCCGGCGGCGGTTCGATAGTGCCGATAACTGGATTTGCGAATTCGGTCGTATCGCCTGCAATGGAATTCAACAAAGAGGGAATAGTGCTTGGTATGATGGCAAAGATGTTTGTCATAGCCGGTCCGATTATAGTCGCAGGCACGGTCGCGTCGGTTTTTTCGGGCATAATTTATTGGATAGCAGGATTATTCGGTTGAGGAGCGATATATGAAAGTAGGAAAGCAAACTTATCTTCTAGACAATAAGGTATATATTCAATCCGCGTATTCCATAGCGGGACCGTACGAGGCGAAAGGCAATTTTAGGGAGTACTTCGACGCGGTAATGGAAGACGATGAGTGGAAATGCAAATCTCATGAGATGGCGGAGATACAGATGCAGAGATTTGTCATAGGCGAATGTCTTGCAAAAGTAAACGTTAATCCGATGGATTGCGATGCGATAATGGGCGGCGATCTTATAAATCAAATAGTGCCGACTTCGTTTTCGGCAAGAGATTTTCGCACTCCGTTTTTGGGGCTATATAATGCCTGCGCTACGTTCGGAGAAGCACTGTCGATAGGCTCGACTTTGGTAAACGGAGATTTCGACAAAGTGATATGCTGTACGAGTTCTCATTACGCAACCGCGGAAAGACAGTATAGATATCCGCTCGAGTTGGGCACTCAGCCTACCCCTCAATCGCAGTGGACAGTAACAGGCAGCGGAGCGGTCTTGCTGTCAAAAAAAGCTGGTGATTATCCGCTTGTCAAAGGTTATACGGTAGGCAGAGTATTGGACTTCGGTTTGACCGATCCCAACAATATGGGCGGAGCAATGGCTCCGGCGGCCGCCAATACAATCGTGACTCATTTTATGGACACAGGGCGCTCTCCTGATTATTACGATATGATCATCACGGGAGATCTGGGCAGGTTCGGCAGAGAAACGTTGCACTATCTATGCAAGAAAGAAGGCTACGTGCTGGACAATCTCAACGATTGCGGAAGTTTGGTATACAGCGACAAGCAGAAAGCGGGTCAGGGCGGATCGGGAGCAGGATGTTGTTCGCTGGTATTTGCGGCATATTTATATAAAAAATTATCTGATAGATCGCTTAAGAAGATACTTTTTGTACCTACAGGAGCTATGCTGTCAAAAGACTCGGCTTTGCAGGGAGAGAGTATTCCCGGTATTGCGCATGCGGTAATAATAGAAAGAGAGGATTGATATGGAGATTTTTTTGGGATTTCTAAAAGCGTTTTTGATCGGCGGATTGGTCTGTATGATAGCGCAGATATTCATAAATAAGACAAAGATGACTTCGGCGAGAATACTCGTTATGTTTCTTCTTTTGGGAGCGTTTTTAGAACTGGTAGGCGCGTTCGAGTATATAGAAAAATTTGCGGGAGCGGGAATTACTATACCCATCACCGGATTTGGAAGCACGATAGTCAAGGGCGCGAAGGAAGGCGCAAAGATCGGATTGTTCGAGGCGGTGACTTACGGATTCCGAAATATGGCGGCGGGATTGACCGCGGCGATCTTCTTCGGATTCATATTTGCGCTGATATTCAAATCGCATTCAAAAAAAGTGTAGTATCCGGCCGCGTCTTTATATAGACGCGGCAATGCAATTATTGCGTACGCGACGCATATAATGTTATATGCAGAAAAGAAAAATTTCGCGCATAAGAAGATTTTTGGCATTTGTAATATCTTTTTTCATTTTGATAGCTTCTTTTTTTTATTTTAGAAGCAATCTGATTTCCTATGTGGAAAAATATGCCGAAGGTTTGATCACTACCAGAGTAGTAGATATATTCAATACGTCTACTACAGAGGCTCTTACCGGAGATATGTTTCAGGACAAATCGAATTTTTACGAAATTCGCTATGACGGAGATGGAAACGTGTCTTTGATAAGCACCGATATGGTGGTGATAAACGCTTTGATGAGAGACGTTGCGGCAATCACGCAGAATTACGTAAATAAACTCTGCGAGCAAGAAGACGTGCAAGTGCCTTACAGCAGTATTTTCGGCAGTATGTTGCTTGCCAATTACGGCGGTAAGTATACGTTGAATATGGAATTGGTTGGAAATATTCAATGCAATTACCGTACTACGTTTGAGGCGCAGGGCATAAATCAGACGCTTATGTGTATGTACATAGATCTGTTTGCCGATATAAGCGTAATGCTTCCGCTCTACGTGAAAAACGTTAAGGTCAGCAATAATATGGTAGTATATCAAAATTTAATAGTGGGAAAAGTTCCGGAATTTTATTTCCAGTACGGATTGGGATCTATAGATCTTTTGCCTTAAATAGATAAATAAAACGCAATTCTGCAAAAACGCTTGCAAAGCACGTTTATTAATGATAAAATATCACTAAAGACTGTGATGAGGAGCATATCCCGCAAGAATAGACGTCAGAGAGTTTGCCTCTAGAGGCTGAAAGGGCAAGCGGTTTGTTCGGGAGAGTTCGCCTCGGAGTTATTTTGCTGAAATAAGTTATACTGTAGGCAAGATCGTCGGCAACGTTATAGCCGCAACGAGGTCGGCGTATGTCGGCGAAGTTAGGTGGTACAGCGTATATCACGCCCTAATAAACGGGGCGTGTTTTTTTATTTAATGGAGAGGTAAATATGAAAGAGAAGATTTCAAAACTTATCGAGCAGGCAAAAATTGCCGTCGAACAAAGTAATACTTTGGCGTTGCTCAATAATGTCAAAGTTAAGTTCTTGGGCAAGAGCGGCGAACTTACGCAGTTGCTAAGGGGAATGAAAGACGTTCCGCAAGAAGAGCGTCCTATGGTCGGCAAGTACGTAAACGAAGCGAGGGATATTATAACCGAGCTTACGGAAAACAAAACGCGCGAACTTTCCCAAGCTGAGATCAATGAAAAAATGAAAAGCGAAAGCGTCGACGTCACGCTCGACGGTAAGCGCAAAGAAAGGGGAAGTTTGCATCCCTGTACGTTGATCACAGAGGAGATAGTCGATATTTTTACTTCGCTCGGATTTACTTTGGGACAGGGACCGGAGATAGAGTTGGACAAGTTCTGTTTTCAAATGCTCAATATTCCGCCCGATCATCCCGCAAGAGATATGCAGGATACTTTCTATATTTCCGACGACGTATTGTTGAGGACGCATACTTCTTCCGTTCAGGCGAGAACTATGATAAATACCAAGCCGCCGATAAGGCTAGTTTGTGCGGGAAAAGTTTACAGACCGGACGACGACGCGACTCATTCGCCTATGTTCCAGCAGGTCGAAGGATTGGTCGTAGACGAAAAAGTCACGCTTTGCGATCTCAAAGGATTGTTGGAGACTTTTGCAAAACGCCTGTTCGATTCTTCTACTAAAGTGAGATTCAGACCTTCGTTCTTCCCGTTCACGGAGCCGAGCGTAGAAGTAGACGTAACTTGTTCGGTATGTCACGGAAAAGGATGCAGAATATGCAAGGGAACGGGCTGGATAGAGATACTCGGCGCGGGCGTAGTAAATCCCAAGGTATTGGAGAATTGCGGTATAGACAGCAAAAAGTACAAGGGATTGGCATTCGGTATGGGAGTAGAAAGAGTTGCTATGATCAAATACGGAATACCGGATATGAGAATTCTGTTCGAGAACGACGTAAGATTCTTGAAAGATTTCAAATAAAAGGAGGTAGATATGAAAGTTTCTTTGAGTTGGTTAAAAGACTTTGTAGATATAGACGTTACGGTAAACGAACTTGCGGATAAATTGGTTGGCGCAGGTTTTGAGGTCGAGGAGATAATAGAATCCGGATCGACTATGAAAAACGTCGTTTTGGGTAAGATCGTAAAACTTGAAAAGCATCCCGACGCCGACAAATTGCAAATCTGTCAGATAGATATAGGAGCCGGCGAACCGGTGCAGATAGTCACAGGCGCGCAAAACGTCAGTCTCGGCGATCTTGTGCCGACGGCATTGCACAATTCTCTGTTGCCAACGGGACAGATTATTAAAAAAGGAAAGTTGAGAGGCGTAGCTTCCGACGGTATGCTTTGTTCGGGAGAAGAACTCAAACTGAGCGAAGAAGATTATAAGGGCGCCGGAGTTTACGGCATAATGCTTATGAACGGAGAGAAATATCCGCTCGGAACCGATCTCAATGAGATATTTGAGAACAGCGACGTCATTTTGGATATAGGCGTGACAGCCAATAGATCGGACTGTAATAGCGTCTTGGGAATAGCAAGGGAAGTCGCTACAGTGCTGAAAAAACCTTTGAAAATGCCGGAAATGTCTTTCTCTACAGACGGCGCCGTGAACATAAAAGATATAGTAGACGTGGAAGTCGAAGACAGCGATCTTTGTCCCAGATATATGGCTGCTGCGGTGACGGATATCAAGATCGAGCCTAGTTGCGATTATATTCAAAAAAGATTGAAATCCGTAGGTTTGAAGCCTATAAATAATATAGTTGATATTACCAATTTTGTCCGCGTTGAGATAGGTCAGCCTATGCACGCTTTTGACAGCGCTTGTCTCGAGGGCGGAAAAATCGTTGTCAGAAGAGCTCGCGACGGAGAAAAAATGACGGCTTTGGACGACAAAGAGTATACTCTCGACAATACGATGCTTGCAATTTGCGACGAAAAGAAGCCTTGCGCTATAGGCGGAGTTATGGGCGGTATAAATAGCTGTATCGGCGAGAATACCCGTACGATAGTCTTTGAATCGGCGAAATTCCTCAGAGATAACGTCCGCCGTACTTCGAGATCGCTCAATTTGCGTTCAGACTCTTCGTACAGATATGAGAGAGGAATAGATTTTGAAAGCCAGCGTCTCGGACTAATGCGAGCTTTGAGCCTTATAGATAAATTCTCTTACGGAAAGGTCGCCGATGGAATAATTGACAGACTTGCGGGAGAAATAACTCAAAATTCGGTAGTGACCGGCGTGGATGAGATCAATTCCATTTTGGGTATTGACGTGCCTGCAAACGTCATAGTAGATACGCTCAATTCTCTTCAGATCGAGACGGTTTTGGAGAGTGACGGATCACTGAAATGCGTCGCGCCTGCATTTAGAGACGATATAGAAAACGCCAACGATATTGCCGAGGAAGTCATAAGACTTTACGGTTACGATAAAATAAACGGAACTTTGTTGGTAGGAGGAAATCAGACGCTTGGCGGCAAAAATCAGCAGCAAAAGAACAGCGATACGATTAAAGAAATTTGCGTAAGTCAAGGAATGAGCGAGACGTTGACGTATTCTTTTACATCTCCGAAGTGTTTTGACGTTCTTAAACTTGATGATACGGACAGCCGCAGAGAATGCATAAGACTACTTAAGCCGCTTGGCGAAGATATGTCTATAATGCGTACGACGTTGTCTTACAGTATGATTTGCGCGCTTGCCGGCAACAATCTTAAGAGCAACCGTACCGCTAAATTATTCGAACTTTCAAAAATATATCTTCCCAAAAAAGAAGAGGTGTTGCCGGAAGAGGTGAATATGCTTGTCATGGGAAGTTACGGCGAGGGCGAAGATTTCTTTACTATGAAAGGCGCTGTAGAAGTATTGCTCGAGAAATTCGGTATAAATGCGGAGTACAGACGCGCTCAGATAAATTATCTTCATATCGGGCGCAGCGCGGAAATTTACGTAGGCAAAACGTGCATAGGTTATCTTGGCGAGGTGCATCCGGAAGTTGCGAATTCTTTCGACGTGTCCGATAGGTTGTATCTGGCTGAGTTGAACGTCGACTTGCTGAATAAATTTGCCGATTTCGGTTATAAATTCAAAGCAATATCCAATTATCCTCCGATAGAAAGAGATATAGCGATCGTGGTAGACGAAAACGTTTTGGCGGGAGATCTGCTTGCGTGTGTAAGAAAAGGCGGCGGAAATCTCTTGTCTGATGCAAAAATATTCGATATTTACAGAAATGAAAGCGCAATCGGTAAGGATAAAAAGAGCGTCGCAATAAATCTTGTATACAGAATTGCCGAAAGAACGCTTACGGACGATGAGGTCAATGCGAAGACCGAGCGTATTTTATCCAAATTGAGCGGAGAGTTCGGAGCGGTCCAAAGATAATTTTAGTTGAGTTTTCAGAGCGTCAAATAATTTGGCGCTCTGAATTTATAGATTTTGCTGTAAATTTAGAAATTGTGTGTTATACTGTAATATAGTAAGCGCAGATATTATTGCGCATTTAAAGTAGAGGGCAAACGGCGAATTTATGTTGGAAGTATTGGCTCCTGTCGGGAATATTCAAGCGTTAAAGGCGGCTATTTACGCTGGCGCTGATGCTGTTTATCTCGGCTTGGATATGTTCAATGCCAGAATAAAGGCAGGGAATTTTAACAAAGACAATATAAAGTACTATATTGACTACTGTCATTTGTTTGGAGTCAAAGTATATATTGCATTTAATACTTCTGTAAAGCAATCTGAACTGGAACTTTTTACGCAATACGTCGATATTGCGGCGAAAGCCGGCGCAGATGCTTTTATTGTAACAGATTTGGGCACATTGGATATATTCAGAAAATACGATATTCCTTTGCACGGCAGCACTCAAATAGGCGTTCATAATCTTGCGGGAGCAAAAATTCTTGAAGAATTGGGTTTTACAAGAGTGGTGCTTGCAAGGGAAACGCTTATTGAAGATATTATAAAAATCAAAAATAATACTTTTTTGGAGATAGAACACTTTGTGCACGGCGCGCTCTGCGTATGTTTTTCGGGGGCTTGTCTAATGTCTTCAATGATGAGCGGCGACAGCGGCAACAGAGGACGGTGTAATCAGCCATGCAGATTAAAATATACTTCCGAGTATAATAATAAGCCAAAATACTTACTTTCACCCAAAGATCAGTGCCTTATAGATAAGATTGAAGAATTGAGATCAGTTGGAGTATATAGCCTTAAGATAGAGGGAAGATTGAAGCATCCGCAATATGTAGGAAACGTAGTAAAAGAATATCGAAAGGCTGTCGACAGAATATTGTACGGCAAAATAAGCAAATTAGATTATTCGGCACTGAGACGCGCGTATAACAGGGGTAATTTTACCGCCGGATATAATTATGAGCAAACCGATACTATGATGTATTGCGATATAAACGGAAATATCGGTGAGAAAATCGGCGAAATAGTCTCTTGCACTAAAAATACGGTAAAAATGCAATTGAATTTTTCGATTTTTGACGGAGACGGGGTAAAGATCATCAAAGACAATGTCGAATTGGGCGGCTTTGCTATAAAAAATTTGCGAAATGAAAACGGACTTTATGTCGTCGAATGCAATGAAAAATTTGCGGCAGGAGCTTCGGTGCATTTAACCTCGCAGAAATCGGAAATCGACAAATATGAAAAAATTGATCCCAAAATATCCATAAAATGGCATATGGATGCCGTTGCAGGCGAAGAATTAAAATTAAAAGCGATTTGCGGCGATGCTATCGCGGAGATCAGCGGCGGAACGGCAGAATATGCCGTCAATAGCATTGTAACAAGAGAAAGCGTGTCAGATCAGTTGTTGCGATTGGGGGACAGTGAATTCACGTCGAGTTTTGATAATATATCGGTGCGAACTGAAGCTGAAAGACCTTGTTTTATTCCAAAATCTAAACTTAATTCAATGCGCAGAGACTGTGTAAACCAATTGAAAAAATTGATGCTTGAGCGATATGATAATACTAGACAAAAGGTAGTTTTTGGCGAACTTTCCAAGAAAGATTTTTCAAAGAGAAATGTATCAAATAATGCTATTCCTTTTGTTGAAATAAACGGGGAAGAAAGAGAGTTCGACCAATTATATAGAGTGCACAGCAAATACAATTTAGTTATCCGATATGGCAATAAATTGACTGAATTGCTTGATATAGTTCTAAAAAACAATGTAATCAAGAATAATATAGAACATATTTATCTTAAATTGCCGCGAATAGCTAGAGGTGCTGACTATGATATTATCGAACAGAATTTAGAAAAATGCAAAGAAAAGTTTTTCGGAATAATCGCGGATAATCTATACGCCGTCTACTTAGCTAAGAAATTTCAAAAGACATCTATAGGCGGAATAGGACTGAATATATACAATTATTTTTACGATAAGATTTTGGAACTTGACGGGTTTATCAATTCGGTTGAATTGAATAAAAGAGAAGTGTCTAGAGAAGGCGCAGTATATGCTTTCGGCTATTTGCCGATAATGACATTGTTGCATTGTCCCGTGCAACTCAATACAGGATGTAAGTGCAATAATTGTAAATATAGCGGCAAATTTTCATATTATGACAAACGCGGCGCGTATGAAATACGTAGAATAAAAATGAAATACTGTCAATTTGAACTTTACAATCAGCAAATTGTCGATACCAGAAATAAAATAAGTGCGATAAATAATTCGTTATATTTGGATTTTTCTATGTATGAGTGCGATAATATGGCGGCTGTAATAGAAGAATTTTCAAATAAAATCGGCGCCGGTGTCGATAATGCTACATACGGTCATTTATTTAGAGGAGTAAAATAATAGGGATGGCAAAATTTATAAATAGAAAAAGTTTAAAGATTTTGGAGTACGATAAGATTCTATCGACAATTTCCGTGTATACTTCCTCCGAATTGGCAAAGAATACGGTTTTGTCCATAAGACCTTCCATAGAAATCGAAGAGGCAAAATATAGATTGGATCTCACTGAACAGGCTTTTATGATTGCTTACGAGCATTGCGCATCTCCGTCATTTGCGATGGATGATATGACGGAGATTCTCAACGGGGCAAAGCGTCTTTCCGTCTTATCATGCGGCGAGATACTTAAAGTCGGACGTCTTTTACGCGCGGCGAGATTGATCGGTGGCGCAATAAGTCCGCTTAACGACGATAGATTGGGCGATATAAAAGCATTGTTGATCGATCTGTGCGTAGATAATGAATTGGAAAATAGTATTGCATCCAGCATTTTGGGGGAAAACGAGGTCAGCGACAATGCGTCGTCTGCCTTGAAATCAATAAGGATTAGCATAAAAAATTGCAATGACAGAATTAGGCAAAAACTTAATTCCTACGTTACTTCATCAAATTACAGTAATTATTTGCAGGATTCTTTGATAACTATGCGCAATAACCGCTATGTTATTCCATTAAAAAGCGAGTATTCTAAGCAGATCAAAGGACTTGTGCACGACCAATCGTCTTCAGGCGCGACCGTATACGTCGAGCCTATGGCTATTGTGGAGCTGAATAATGAACTTAGAGCGCTCTGCGCGGAGGAAAGCAATGAGATTGAACGCATATTGCAGTTTTTTTCTCAAAAAATTTCTTATATTTGCGAAAGCCTTATTGCGAGTTATCAAAAGATCGCGTATTTAGATTCAATATTTGCGCGCGCGAGATACGCTCACGAGACGAGAGGGCGGCGCGTGAAGATAAACGCAGATGGATATGTAAATATCATTGACGGTAGACATCCTCTAATTGATAAAGAAAAAGTCGTGCCTGTGTCTATAAGCGTAGGCGGGGAGTATAATACTCTTTTGATCACCGGACCGAATACGGGCGGAAAGACCGTATGTCTTAAGCTGATAGGAATACTTTCGTTAATGATCGCAAGCGGTATATTCGCGCCATGCGACGAAGAGAGCGAGTTGGCGATATTTGACAATGTGTTCTGCGATATCGGCGACGAGCAGAATATAGAGCAGAATTTATCGACGTTTTCCTCGCATCTCACCAATTTAATATATATAGTCAATCATGTGAGCGCAAATTGTCTGTTGCTTTTGGATGAGTTGGGCGGCGGTACCGATCCGTCGGAGGGAAGCGCATTGGCGATAAGTCTTATAGATTATTTTAAAAATAAGGGGTGCAAGACGGTCACGAGCACTCACTATAACGAACTTAAAGAATATTCTTATGCGCAAAGCGGAATTGCTCGAGCGGGAATGGATTTCGATCCTGTGACGTTTGCGCCTACCTATAAATTGATAATGGGGCATTCATCGTCGTCAAATGCGTTGGAGATAGCGTCTTCTCTCGGATTGAAAAGGGAAATAGTCGACGGCGCGAGGTCGCGTCTGTCCAAGGAAAAAATAGCTTTTGACAACGTGATAAAAGGCGCGGAACAGGCGAGAAGGGATGCTCTGGAATATGAGCGTAAGGCAAAAGAGAATTATGAGTATTCCGCGCGATCGGCTCAGGAAGCGCAAAAAACTATCGACGAAATGAATGAGCAAAAGCAGAAACTGCAAGAGAAAATGAAGAAATCGGCAAAAGAGTTGCTGTCTGACTATCTTGAAGAGGCGGAAGACCTTATCGAGGAAATCAAGGAAAAGGTAAAAGCAGGCGATGAACAGGCTTTGTTTGAAGCTAGAAAACTCAAAAAGCGGCTGTCAGAAATAAATATTGAGGAAGATAAGCCTGTCAATGCGCTGAATTTTATCGACGGAGAAATATCCGTTGGCGACAGCGTATATGTATCAACGTTGGATAAAGTAGGCGAAGTTGTAAAAATCTATGAAAAAAAGAAAGAATATCAAGTAAAAGTAGGGATTTTGACTACCAACGTCAAGTTTGATCAATGTAAAAAAGTAAATAGCGGAGCAGAAAAAGAGAAAGTCAAGATCACCGTTACGCGGGAATATACGAATAAACCGTTTTCTTTCGAGATAAATCTGATAGGTCAGCGCGTCGACGAGGCAATATCGAATCTCGAGAGTTATATCAGCGACGCGGTTTTGCATAATTGCACGGAGATAAGGATAGTTCACGGCAAGGGCACGGGAATTCTTAGAAAAGCCGTCCAAGACTATCTCAAGACTTCGCCGTCGATAGATACTTTCAGAATAGGTAAATACGGAGAGGGAGAGAGCGGAGTTACTATTGCTACGTTAAAATAATGTATAAGAATTACGCACTACGCATCAAGTCCGATAAACATATTATTGCTAGAAACATTATTCTCGCAATATGTATTTTTGCTATTTTGGCTTTAGTTATATGCATCGTGGCGGCTTTGGGCAATCGCTCGTATATGGATATACTATGGTATTCTATTATGTTCATAGCTGTAGTAGCAGTTCAATATTCTACTACTTTTTTGACATATGAGTTGATTATATGCTATGAAAATGGCGTTATTCGAGTGGAAAAGCGATATTATAAAAAAACTAAACTATTGCTAGAGTTTGATTGTAACGATAGCAAGATAAGCAGTTGCGATAAAAAAACCGTTGCCGAAAATTCTTCGGCATTGACTGTCAAAAGTTGCGCATTTCCGATATATGTGGTAGAATTATCGGGTAAGACTTATTTATTGAATCTCGACGATTATATGTATTCGTTGATTGAGGCGAGCGTGCGATGATATATTTGGATAATGCGGCTACTACAAGAATGGACGAGAGTTGCGTTGAAATTATTAAAAAATACGGTATTGACCTTTTTTATAATCCGTCGGCACTGTACCGTAAGGCTATGGAAAACGGCAATGCTCTGAAAACTGCGAGGAATTTGATCGCAAAGACTCTCGGAGTAAAAGGGGAAGAGATTATCTTTACCGCGTCGGGAAGCGAGGGCGATAATATTGCATTGTTCTGCGCTCTTAAATCAAAGGCGGGAAAAGTAGTGATAGGTTCTAGCGAGCACGGGGCAGTATATAATGCGGCGTTGGAATTAAAGGTGAGAGGATTCGACGTGGTATTTGCTCCTTGCGATGAATACGGTCGAACCGATTTGGAAAAACTTGCCAATTTGCTTGACGAAAAAGTCGTCTTAGTGTCGATTATGCACGTGTGTAACGAGACCGGCGCGATAAACGATCTCTCTGCCATATCCAAATTGATCAAAGCAAAATCGCCTCGTGCGGTATTCCATTCGGACGGCGTTCAGGCATACGGTAAGATACCGCTCAATTTGAAATCGCTTGGCGTTGATCTCTATACTGTGAGCGGGCATAAAATACACGCGCCTAAAGGCGTGGGCGCGCTCTATTGCAGGAGCGGTTTGTATTTGAAGACGTTTGTGTACGGAGGCGGACAGGAATTCGGAGTGCGTTCCGCGACTGAAAATATGCCAGGCATAATGGCGTTTGCAGAAATTGCGGATAGTAATTATTTTAAAATCAAAGAAAATTACGATAAAGTCAAGGAATTGCGCGATTATCTGTATGAAAAGCTGACTGATACATTTGATAATCTCAAAATCAACACAGATCGCGAAAATTCTTCGCCGTATATACTGTCTTTTGCTTTAAACAGCGCAAGGGGCGAGGTGCTCGTGCATTGTCTGGAAGACAAAGGCGTTATTGTAGGAACAGGATCGGCATGCAATTCAAGAAAATCAAATAGAAGAATACCTTCCGCGCTTGGAATTGAAGATGATTATGCGCAGGGTATGTTGAGAGTAAGTTTTTGTAAGGACAATACTTTTTTGGATTTAGACGTATTTGTCGAAGCGCTTAAAAACAGTCTGCTAGAACTTATAAAATATCAGAATAAGTCGGCGGGAAAGGACGATTGCATACTGACCAGGCTTAAGTTGAGGTAACGTTATGGAAGAAAAGAAAGTTATATTGTTGAGATACGGAGAAATTTTTCTTAAAGGTAAAAATAGAAATCTTTTTGAAAGACGGCTCATAGAGAATATCAAAAAAGCATTGACCGGCATCGAATATAAGTTTATCCGTACTCAAAACAGATATTATATAGAAGATTATGATGGAGACGTTCAGGACGAGATAATATCGCGCGTGAGAAAAGTCTTCGGCTTGCACTCGCTGTCCGTTGCGGTAAAATTGCCGACTAGCTATGAGAATTTGAAGCAAGCTATAGTAAAATTTTCTCCTACTGAGGGCACGTTTAGGGTTACTACAAAGCGTGCCGACAAGAGTTTGGACAAGAACAGTATGCAGATATCCGCTATGCTGGGAGGTCATTTGCTGTCGCTTAACAATTCGCTTTCGGTAGATCTGCACTATCCGAAATATGAGATATGTGTCGATATCAGAGAAAACGGCTACTCGTATATATTCTCGGAAAAATTAGATTGCGCGCAAGGAATGCCGGTGGGCACCGCGGGAAGAGGTATGTTGCTTTTGAGCGGAGGTTTCGACAGTCCGGTTGCAGGTTATAGAATGGCCCGCAGAGGTATGGAAATTTTCGCCGTTCATTATCACAGTTATCCTCATACGAGCGAACTTGCGCGGCAGAAGGTCATAGATATCGCAGGAAAATTGACAAAATACTGCGGAGATATAAGATTGTTTGTAGTTAAATTTACCGATATTCAGCAGGCGATCCACGAAAATTGTAGAGAAGACTATATGATAACTATTATGCGTAGAATTATGGTGGAAATCGCAGAGAAACTTGCAAAAAGACATCATTGCGGCGCGTTGATAACGGGAGAAAGCCTTGCTCAAGTTGCAAGTCAAACTACCAAGAGCATTACCGTCACCAATGAGGCTGTAAAAGATTTGCCGGTATTTCGCCCGCTTATCGGTATGGATAAATATGAGATAATGGAAACCGCCGAGAAAATTGATACTTATTCCATATCAGAATTGCCTTATGAAGATTGCTGTACGGTGTTTTTGCCTAAAAATCCTGTTATAAAGCCTGATCTTGATATAGCTAAAAAAGAACAAGCTAAGATCGCAGACTTGGAAAAAATGATAGAGGACGCGATTGGTAACGTCGAAGATATATTGATAAGCGCCGAATACTGATAAATTAACCGATAAATTTTTAAATGACGGTCGTTGAGGCCGTCATAATTTTATTCATAAAGCCCTGATATCAGCGAATTGGTATAATATCTTTGCGGATTGCCTATTATTTCGCGATTGTCATCGTCGATATAATATGGGATAACGGTAATTTTATTGCCGAAAAATCCGTCGATACCTATTTGTATATTTGCTTGCCCCGAAGTGTTTTTTATATCTTCTAAAAGATATTCTCCTTTGGCAAAATCCCGTTTATATACTTTGTATCTCAATTTTGGATTATATTCAAAACTGATCGTCAGATTTCCGCCCGATTGATCGAATTTTATGTCGTCTATAGCAATTCTGTCATAGGTCGTATCTTTATCGGTAGGAATGCATTTTTGAGAAAAAATGCCGCTGATGACAGTGCTTTTGGGCGCGCTTTGGCTTGCTATAACGATTTTGTTAAGATTCTCATAAGAAAATTTATCTATATTTATTTCTTCAATACCGTTTGGTATATAAAAATCCTCGGGAGATTTGGATACATATTGTCTGGCTGCAAAATTCTTGAGCATCAACGTTGTCGAACCGCCTCCCGTGTGTGACGCGTCCATCGGGCTGTCGCCTTGCCAGAAGAGCATTGTATCGTTGGCGGTGTAACCTATGGAATAGATATCGCTGTTGAAAGATTTATTGCTCAGAGATACTGTGCCTGTCTTGCAGGCGATATCAAAATTCAAAGTATTGAGTTTTTTAGCTGTGCCGCTTTTACTGCAATTTCTTAGCATATCGGTCATAAGATAGCTGCTTTGCTCGTCAAAAACGCGTATTTCTACCGTTTTTTCCGAATCGTACACCAAATTTCCGTCGCGATCCAATATCTTTTTTATAAAAGTAGGTCTTTTATACGATCCGTAATTTGCAAGCGTAGCGTATCCTCCCAATAAATCGGTCATTGACATGCCGTAAGTCATACCGCCAAGCGCTAAAGCCAAGTTTTGATCGCCTTCAGTTATCGGAATATTCATTTTTCCAAGATAATCGGCAGAAGTTTTGCATCCCAGCTGCTGCATTATTTTTATAGACGGAATATTTAATGACTTCGATACGCAATCGCTTACGCTTGTCCAACCATAATATTGGTCCTTGTAATTGGAAGGGGAGTAATCTCCGAAAGACGTGGGCTCGTCCAAAATTTTCTCATAGGGATTTATTATGCCTTGGTCTAGGGCGGGCGCATAGCATGCCAGCGGTTTTATAGTTGAACCGACCTGACGTTTGAACTCGAAAATATTTATATTGCGATTGGTGGCAAAAGCCTTTATCCCTCTGCTTTGATTATCGCATACCAATCCGATGCCGCCGGTAGCGCTGTCCCCGTAATATTCCTTATCCAATACGGTGGAGAGCAGTCTGTTTTGAGTATCGGCATCGTAATACGTATAGATGCGATATGCGCTGTTTCTTAACATTTTTTCGTTGATATTCAAAATTTGAGCCGCCTCGTATATGGCAGAATTGAGATAAATTTTGTCTGAAGTATTATCAATTAATGCGTTTTGTATAATTATATCGCCATTTTTATAATCATTATATATATTATCGTCTATTTTATTTTGATCGCGCATTAATGATAGGACTATTCTTGCGCGAGCTATCGAATTATCGTAATTATTGATAGGATTGTATTTTGTCGGACTTTTTACAATGCCCGCCAGCATAGCGCATTCGAGGGCGTTTAGTTCGACTGGCTCTTTGCCGAAGAATCTTAAGGAGGCATTTTTTACTCCGTATTCGCCGCTTCCGAAATAGAGCATATTCAGATAATATTCCATTATCTGATCTTTACTCAGTCTTTTTTCCAATTTGATGGCAGTTTGCATTTCTTTAAATTTTCTAGAAAAAGTCTGTTCGCTGCTCAAGTATGTGTTTTTTACAAGTTGTTGAGTGATAGTGGACGCTCCTTGAGTTCTGTTGCCGCGCAGATTATTGATCGCGGCTCCGGCGATTCTCACATAGTCTACGCCGTGATGAGAATAAAATCGTTTATCTTCGACTGCTACGAATGCATCCGACAATAATTTTGGTATTTGTGATCCGTCGATATAATCTTGATCTTCGTCGTCGATCATCGATCGATCGTCATTGTCGTATATTTTTACGCTTTGTTTTGAATTATTTAACATATTCATATCGGGATCATCGCCTCCCAGATAGAGAAGTCCGAAAAATGCGCTCAGACTCAATGTGGCTATGGCTATCATTATACCCGCGAGAATAAAAAAAATTTTGAATACTTTTCTTTTCTTATTATTTTTTTTCATTATAATACTTTATACTTGTTTTTTTCTATGTTTTTCGATATAATTGTTATATGCAAAAGTACAAGATTATTACATACGGATGTCAGATGAATATCCACGAATCGGAAAAGATAGCAGGAATATTGGAAGATATGGGGTATAGCCAGACAGAAGACGAGACTGCGGCGGATATTATAGTATTCAATACATGCTGTATTAGAGATAATGCTGAAAAACGCGCTCTGGGTAATATAGGCGCGGTAAAACATCTAAAAAAGTCCAAGCCCGAGTTGATAATAGCGGTAGTCGGCTGTATGACGCAGCAGGACGGCGCGGGATTGAAATTGCGTGAAAAATATCCATACGTAGATATAGTTTTGGGTACAAATAACCTTTTTGAACTCGAAAATTGCATTGTATCTCTTAAAAATACTCGCAAAAAAAGCGTGCTTATCGATCCAAATGAAAATCCGCAAGTCCGCGAAAACGAAAGAGTATATAGGACGAGCGGTTGCAATGCCTGGCTCAATATAATGTACGGATGCAATAACTTCTGCACATATTGTATAGTTCCGTATGTCAGAGGAAGAGAACGAAGCCGTAAAATGTCCGACGTGCTGGATGAGTTTAAGCGGTTGGTGGATGAAGGATACAAAGAAATCACTCTGTTGGGACAGAATGTCAATTCTTACGGTCACGATTTGCAGGACGGAAGTGATTTTGCTGGTCTTTTGCAGGAAATATCTAAGATAAACGGAAAACACAGAGTCAGATTTATGACTTCTCATCCAAAGGATTTCAACACCGACGTAATAGATATAATCGCTCAAAGCCCTAATATCTGTAACAATATACATTTGCCTATACAGTCGGGATCGGACAAAATTCTTAAGTTGATGAACAGACATTATACCAGAGATTTTTATCTCAAGACTATTGAAGCGATAAAAAGCAAAATTCCCGATTGCGGCATAACTACCGATCTTATGGTAGGTTTTCCATATGAAGACGAAGATGATTTTGAAGATACTCTCGATATCGTCAGGAGAGTAAGATATTCCAGCGCGTTCACTTTTATTTATTCTATAAGAAAAGGAACTAAAGCCGCGCTCATGCCTCAGGTGCCGCCCGAGGTATCCAAAGAGAGGATCACGAGGCTAATAGCGGAACAAAACAGGGTGACGAAAGAACTGTCGCGCGACTATGAGGGGAAGGTATACGAAGTGCTTTGCGAAGACCGAGCTCCCAAAAAGGACGGCTTTGTATGCGGAAGAACGGATAGCGGAAGAATGGTAACGTTTGAAGGTGCAGACTCTTTGATAGGAAAATTTGTCGACGTCAAGATCGAGAAGTCGCAGTCTGCGTCCCTTTACGGTACATTGACGGAGGAGAGATAGTATGGCTTTGTCCGAAATGATGAAATTTTATCTGACTTTAAAAGAAGATTATAAGGACGCTTTGCTCTTTTTCAGACTCGGCGATTTCTATGAGATGTTTTACGACGACGCTAAGATCGCGAGCAGGGAGTTAGATCTTACTTTGACAGGCAGGAACTGCGGTCTCGAAGAGAGGGCTCCTATGTGCGGAGTTCCTTATCACGCCGCAGACGGATATATCGCCAAGTTGGTGCAAAAGGGATATAAAGTAGCGATTTGCGAACAACTTACCGCGCCGGAGCAAGGCAAGTTGGTCGAGCGAGACGTCGTAAGAGTTGTCACGCCCGGCACGGCGATCGAAGACAATATTTTGGACGATAAGAGAAACAACTATCTTGCGTGCATATTTGCAGACGACAAGAGTTATGCTTTGGCGTGGCTCGACGTATCTACAGGAGAATTCAATACCGTTCAGTCTGGATACGGAGATTTTTCTTCAATAGAAGATCTGCTTGCTACTTTTTCGCCGTCGGAAATAATATGTAACGAATATGCGTACGAAGAATCTAAAAATCTTTCCGCGATAAGAGTGGGAAGATTGCCTAAATTCCAGAAATATTACGATTGGGTGTTCGATTATAAGACGGCGTACGGTTTGCTTTTAAAACAATTCGACGTTACGACGTTGGCAAAATTTGAATTTGAAGATAAGAAAATGGCGGTCGTTGCCGCAGGAGCATTGATAAATTATGTCAACGAAACTCAAAAACGGTCTCTATCTCATATTTCATCCGTCAAGTACGTGCAAAATAATAAATATCTGATAATGGATAATAATTGCCGCAGAAATCTTGAGATATGCGAAAATACCCGCGACGCGTCAAAAAAGGCGACTTTGCTGTGGGTATTGGATAAGACCCGGACCAGTATGGGCGCCAGATGCCTGCGCAGATGGTTGGAGCAGCCTTTGCGAGACAGCGCTGCTATCAATCGAAGATTGGACAGCACAGAAGAATTTATCGATAATACAAAACTGAGAAACAACCTATACGACCTGCTTTCGAATATCAGAGATATAGAAAGGCTTACGTCCAAGATAGCGTTCGGCGCGCCTGCGCCTAAAGACCTGCTTGCGCTTGGAGCTTCGCTAAAAGCGTTGCCTGCGATAAAAGAACTTTTGAGTTATGCTAAGACGGATATGCTCAAAAACGTCTATGAAAACATATTTACTCTTGACGAAATAGCGGACAAGCTTGTCGACGCGATCGCCGACAATCCGCCTTTAACGATGAAGGACGGAGGATACATAAAAGACGGTTACGATAAAGAACTTGACGAGCTGAGAAATTCCGGCAGTCTAGGAAAACAGTGGCTGGCGGAACTGGAGAGCAATGAAAAAGAGCAGACCGGCATTAAGAACTTAAAAGTGGGCTACAATAAAGTATTCGGATATTATATCGAAGTCAGCAAGTCCAACGTCGATAAAGTGCCGTATCGCTATCAGAGAAAGCAGACATTGACGACAGGCGAGCGATATATTACGCAGGAACTTAAAGAGATCGAAGAGAAGTTGCTGGGCGCAAAAGAAAAGGCGATAGAAATAGAAAGCCGCATTTTCGAAGAATTGAAATTGGAACTTTTACACGTAATACCGCATCTGCAGTCTACGTCAAGAAGTATCGCATATTGCGACTCGTTACTGTCTTTTGCTACGGTCGCGATAGCAAATAATTATGTAAAACCGTTGATCAGCGATAAAATTGAAGGGATAACGATCAAAAACGGCAGGCATCCTGTGGTAGAAAGTCTTGTCAAAAGCAATGAATTTGTGCCCAACGATACTCAACTTGACTGCTGTCAAAACCGCACTATGATAATTACCGGCCCAAATATGAGCGGAAAGAGTACTTATATGAGACAGGTCGCGCTTATTACGCTTATGGCGCACGTAGGTTGTTTTGTGCCTGCGGACAGCGCGAGTATTTCAATTACCGACAGAATCTTTACCAGAATAGGCGCAAGCGACGATCTTGCTTACGGACAGAGTACTTTTATGGTCGAAATGGTAGAAGTGGCTACGATATTGCAAAACGCTACCTTCAGAAGTTTGCTGATTTTGGACGAGATCGGCAGAGGTACTTCTACATTCGACGGCATGTCGATCGCGAGAGCGGTGTTGGAAGACGTCAATAACAGAATAAGATGTAAAACCTTGTTTTCCACTCATTATCACGAATTGACTGAAATGGAAGACGCGTTTGACGGAATTAAGAATTTTAAAGTATTGGCAAGCGAAGTAAATAAGAGCGTCGTATTTCTGCACAAGATTGTACGCGGAGGAACAAACAAAAGTTTCGGCATAGAAGTCGCGCGCTTTGCAGGCATTCCTCAGAACGTAATAAAGAGGGCGAAAGAAATCTGTAAGCAGCTGGAGAGCAATCCTCTCAGTATGCAAAGCAACGCTTTCGAAGAGAATAATCTGATAAATATGAGTAAAGATAATCAATTAAAAGATGAAATCGAGAATATCGATATTGAAAATCTTACTCCGGTGCAGGCATTGGCGAAACTTGCGCTTTTAGTCGACATGGCGAAGAGAGGATGATATGGCAAAGATAAACGTATTGGATTCAAGCATTTTTAATCTTATATCAGCAGGCGAAGTCGTAGAAAGACCTTCATCTGTCGTAAAAGAATTGGTTGAAAACAGCATTGACGCGGGAGCGACTTCTATCGCCGTTGAAATAAAAGACGGAGGCACTTCGTCTATAGTTATCACTGACAACGGCTCGGGCATAGATAAAGATAATATGCGTTTGGCATTTTTGCCACACGCGACCTCAAAACTTTCAACCGCGGAAGATCTGGACAGCATAGCTACTCTTGGTTTTAGAGGCGAGGCTTTGGCGTCTATCGCCGCAGTGTCTCAGATAGAAATGACGTCAAAGACAGAGCAGGACCAAGTCGGTAATTTTATACGTCTTTCCGGCGGCAAGGTAGTGGAAGAAGGTCAGCGCGCTATTGCGCAAAGCACGTCGATTTCGGTAGAGAATTTGTTTTTTAACACTCCGGTGAGAAAAAAGTTTTTAAAAAAGAACAAGATGGAAGAGTCTGCCGTCACTTCGGTAATGATACAGTTGGCTTTGGCTAATCCCGATATAAAATTTAAATACGTCGTGGATAAGAAAGTTGTTTTTCAGACCAACGGCGGGCTTGAAGAGGCGGTATATTCCGTATACAATAATGAAATTGCCAACGGAATGTTGCCGTTTGATTACACGTTCGATAGATATAGGATTTACGGATACACGGGAACTGCGGCGATAGCAAAACACAACAGAAACTATCAGACGATAATAATCAACGGCAGAGTTATCACCAATTCCACGATATCTACAGCAGTATCGCAGGCATACGGCAACAGATTGATGACAAGAACCTTTCCTGTATTTGTTATCAATATAGTTATGCCTTTCGATGAAGTAGACGTGAACGTCCACCCGACAAAGACGGACGTAAGGTTTTCAGATCCGCACAAAGTATTTTCTTGCGTATATAAAGCGGTTACTACGGCGCTTGCCGAACAAGAGCAAAAATTGGTATTTGCCACTGCAAAGGTTGAAAGTATAGACGCCGAAAGAGCCGAGCAAGCGCAAATAAAAAAAGAAGATATAGAGAAAAAACCGTTAGCCCAACAAAATAACGATACTTCAATATCTTCTGCCGTTGCTTCCGATATTTTATATACCGATAATAAAATAGATAAGAAAGGCGATTACAGCGCTTTAATAGAGAAACAAAAAAGAGTGTTGGAGGCAATGAAGTATCATCGCGATATGCCAAAGAATAAAACGGTTGCGGACAGTATAGGCATTTCATTTGCGAAACCGACGTCGATCCAACCTTGGGGAAGCGATTCAGACGGCAAAAAGAATTCTAATAGCGGAAAGATTTCTACAGATCTAGGTCAATCGTCTCTTTTAGAAATGGTTGAGGATCAACTCGAGACGGAATTCAAGGTCGTAGGACAGATTCTCGATACTTATTTGATAGTTGAAAGCGAGGGAAAAGTATATTTCATAGATCAGCACGCGTGCCACGAGCGTTTTATTTATGACAATTTACTTGAAGAAGTCAATGCAAAAAACGTAAGCGTTCAGTATATGCTCGTGCCTTTTATTCTTGAATGCAGCGCAAGTCAGTATGAATTTGTCGAATCTATGAAAGAAAATTTAAAAGAACTTGGTTTTGATATAGAGGATTTTGGAGATATGAGCATGAAGATAAACAGCGTGCCGTACGTATTGCGCGAAATAAATCTTGCGTTGTTTTTCGATAATTTGTTTGCTGAAAAGCAGTCTGTACTCGTATTGAAACAATCGGATCTTATAAGAGACAAACTTGCGCAAAAGGCTTGTAAATCCGCAATCAAAGCGGGAGAAAAGCTCGATAACGATCAAATAAAACATCTTTTAGGTAAAATGAAAGACGGAGTGCCGTTGCAATGTCCGCACGGAAGACCGGCAGTATTGACGTATACGAGAAGAGATTTTGATAAAATGTTTAAGAGAATAGTATGAATAAAATCGTAATTATCTCCGGAGCGACGGCGAGCGGAAAATCCGCGTTCGGTGTCAATATAGCCAAAAAGATAGGCGGTGAGATCATATCCTGCGACAGCATGCAGATATATAAAAGTATGAATATAGGTACGGCAAAGATCTCTTTAGAAGAAATGCAGAGCGTACGGCATCATTTGCTTGATATAGTCGAGCCGTTTGAAGATTTCAGCGTCGGACAATATGCAATGGCCGCCAAACCTGTTATTGACGAACTGTTGTCTAAAGGTATAACTCCCGTAGTAGTTGGAGGTACGGGGCTCTATATTGACGCAATACTTTATCCGATGAGTTTTGGCGGAAATAAAAACGAAGATATTCGCAGGGCTTTGGAGGAAGACGTAATAAAATACGGAAAAGAATATATGCACCAAAAGCTTGCTGCTATAGATCCGCAAGATGCCGCCAAGATTCACCCCAACAATGTAAAACGGGTACTGAGAGCATTGGAGATATATTATACGACCGGAAAATGTAAATCGGATATGCTGAACAGCGAAAAGGAAATGCAATATGAATGCATAATGACGGTATTGGATCGCGATAGGGAAAAATTGTATTCGACAATCGACCTTAGAGTGGAGAAGATGTTTGAATCGGGGCTTGAGAGAGAAGTTGAGGATTTGATAGCAAAGGGCGTATCTTTTAAAAATCAAAGTATGCAGGCTATAGGTTATAAGGAATTCGAAAACTATTTTTCAAATGAGATAGATATAGATTGCTTAAAGGATAAAATCAAGCAGAATACGCGCAATTATGCAAAAAGACAAATCACTTGGCTTAAAAAGTATTCTTTTGCCAAATGGTTTAACGCTGAAAACGAATTGAATAAAGCGGAAGAATATATAATTGAAAATTTGAGAGGTTGATATATGAATTTCAGCAACGAGACGGTAGAGTTGATAAATAACGCTCAGAACAAACTGGTAAAACAGTTTGAGGAAATAGACGAGATCGCGACATACAATCAGTGGAAAGTCTTAAAGGCTTTTCAGGATAATAACGTAGGGTTGAGACATTTTTCTCAGACAAACGGATATGGATATGACGATATAGGACGTGATACGCTATGCAAACTTTTTGCTCAAGTTTTCGGAGGGGAAAGCGCGGTCGTATCTCCGTTGATAGTCAGCGGCACGCACGCTTTGTCTTTGGCTCTCTACGGCGTACTTCGTCCGGGAGACGAAATGATATCCGCGACCGGAAGTCCTTACGATACTCTTAAAGAAGTGATCTCAGGCGATGGAATAGGATCGCTTAAAGATTTTAAGATCGAATATAAACAAGTCGATCTTTTAAACGGAAAAATCAATTTAGAAAAATTATCCGACAGCATCACAGATCGCACAAAATTAATATTTATAGGTCGGTCAAGAGGTTATGAATGGCGAGACGCGCTTTCTTTGGACGATATAAAAGTTGCAGTTGATACGGTAAGACAGAAAAAATGCGATATATGTATAATGGTCGATAACTGTTACGGAGAATTCCTTGATAAGAACGAACCTTTGGCAGTAGGTGCGGATATAATTGCTGGGTCGCTTATAAAAAATCCTGGCGGCGGAATTGCGCCGACAGGCGGTTATGTCTGCGGAAAGAAAAAATATATCGATTTGATAGCAAATAGGCTGACGTCTCCGTCGATAGGAATGGAAGTAGGCTCTTATGCTTACGGTTATAAAGATTTCTATCAAGGATTGTTCTTGGCTCCGCATACGGTTGCGAATGCATTAAAAGGATCTATGCTTATGGGGCAAGTTTTCGACGATCTGGGATTCGAAACAATGCCGCGCCCGGGCGAAAAGTGCAAAGATATCATCAGATCTATAAAGTTTGACACGCAAGATCAGTTGATTGAGTTCTGCAGAGCCATACAGCAAGCATCGCCGATAGACAGTAATGTTGTACCGTTTCCTTGGGATATGCCGGGATATGAACATCAAGTAATAATGGCGGCGGGTACTTTTGTTGCGGGAGCGTCTATAGAACTTTCGGCTGACAGCCCTATAAAAGAACCATATATTGCATATATGCAAGGCGGATTGACGTACGAACATATCAAGATCGCAACTATGTATTGCGTAGAAAAAATAAGATTTAAATAAAAATAAGAAGGTTTTTAAAACCTTCTTTTCTATTTAAGCAGTTTAAACCTAAAAAATACGGTTTCTCATCAGACCTGTCGCTATACCCAAGATTTTAAAATCTCTATCGGAAGTTATGATAATATCGCTCATTTCATCGTTTTCAGGTCTCAAGCAAATATACGTTCCGCGATTAAAGAATCTTTTTAACGTCACCTCATTGTTGTCTATTTGCGCAACGATCACGTCTCCGTCTCGCGCGACGTTTTGTTGACGAACCAATACCATATCGCCGTTATATATGCCTATATTTTTCATACTTTCGCCTTTTACGTTGAGCAAAAACATATCTCCGCGGCAATTAAAAAAGTCGCTGGGCACCATATAACTTGTGTCGTTTTCAACATCGGCATATAGGGGAGATCCTGCTGCAACGTTGCCTAGCATTGGAATGGATTTCAAATTTGCAAAGACGTCGTTTGCGTTTTCCAAACTATTATTTAATGCTTTATCAGAAAAATCGTCGGAAGCAGTATTGTTTTTTACTACGATTTCGATAGCGCGATTTTTATTGTCGCCCTTTTTTATTGCGCCTTGTTCTTCAAGTTTGTCTAGATAATATTTGGCGGAAGCAGTAGATTTAAAGCCGATCTGACTGCAAATTTCGCGTACTGTAGGCGGATATCCTTTTTCATCAACGAATTTTCGTATAAATTCTAAAGTTATCGCACATTTTTCCGCAGTTTTTTCGATCGTCTTGCTTTTTGCCATCTTGAGTACCTCAAATCTATTATTGTTATTAATGATAAAATTTTAGCACAAATGTTCATAAATCGCAAGCAATTTTTATAAAAAAATGAAAATTTGTTTATATTTTAATGATCGTCGTCGAGCCGATCAATGATCTTATCGGCATCATATGATTAAATTATCTTATTTTTTGTTCAATTATTATTGTTGAGGTAATTTGTCTTCCTTATTTCTCAATACAACTGCTTTTGACGCCGCGCGTTTAATTTCATCGCTTATAGCGGCATAGTGTTTTTTAGTGGTATTTATATCTTTATGACCAAGGACTTCCGCAACTACGTAAATATCATTGGTTTCTTTATATAGATTAGTGCCGTATGTACTTCTGAGTTTATGAGGCGTAATATGTTTTAAAGGTGTAGTAATTCCTGCGTACTTTTTTACAAGATTTTGCACGGCCCGTACGGTTATTCTTTTATTTTGAAGCGAAGTAAATAGAGCAGGCTCGTCGTCTAACAAGGGATTTTTACTTCTTTCATCAAGATAATCGAGCAAAGCATCGGCAACCTCGTCAGAAAAATAAAGTATGGTCTGATTTCCGCCTTTTCTTGTGATTTTGAATCCGTTTACGTTAAAATCAAGATCTTTTATATCGATTCCTACCAATTCGCTTATTCTAATTCCTGTGCCTAAGAATAATGTCAATATAGCGATATCGCGTTTTTTTGTCTTTGCCTGCCATGCTTGTTGTGTATGTGACAGTCCTTGACCGTTCTCGACGTTATTCAGTAAGCGACTTACTTCGTCCGATTCCAATCTGATTATTGCTTTATCATGCAATTTTAAACTCAATACCTTTGATGCGGGATCCGCCGGAATTCGATCTTTATTATAATTATACTTAAAAAATGACTTGATTGTAGCCAATTTTCGGGCTTTCGTCTTTTCAGAATTACTGTATTCGACGCCGTCAATTTCAAATGCCGTCAAATAATTTAGGAACATTTCAATATGAAAAGTATCGACTAGTTTCAGGTTTTCATAAGTAAATCGACGTATATCCTTAATTTCCACAAATTCTGCGCACTCGCTGCAAAGATATTTAAAAAAAATCTTCAAGTCTTGTGCGTAGCCGAGGCGGGTGAGTATCGAAGTACGATTTTCCATACTTAAGAAATATTCATTACACATAGTCGGCAATTCTTTTAATAATTGCCGTAATTTTATATTATTTTCGTAATTTCTTTGTTCAAAGTATGTTTTTTCTGCCATAATTTAAGTATAGCATGATTTAATTAAAAATTCAACAAATATTACAATTGTGAACATATATTTGTTTTATAATTATAGACATAGATTGCTCGAATTCAAGATGTAACAGTGTATATTGAAAGGATGTTTATATATTTAAACTGATTTTAAACACATAGATAGGATTTATTTTACATTTGTAATGTCATAAATTTAAAAAAGAAAAGATGCAAACAATGAAATGGAATGGCTAAGAACTAATTAATTTAATGAAAGAATTCCTACAATTCAATAATCAAATAATAATAAAATTTGCAAAATTATATAAAATAACGCAAAAGTCAATCGATACGACAATATTTACGAAAATTCGCTTAAATAAGAACTATATGAGCCTAATATTATCTAATTTGCCCATATCTATTCGTAAAGGTATGGTTTTGCGAATAGATATGAATGTCGCCCCACTATATTTTTTTGTCTAATTTATTGTCGATTTGCCTTAAATCAGGTCATTAAAAATTAATATTTTTAGCGAATTCTATTGACTTAGTAATTGCTTCATGATAATATACTAATAGTAACGACGATTTCTTCGGAAATCGGGCTTATGCTTAAAAGCGTTGGCACGGTCGTTACTTTTTTTATTCTTTTTTATATAGATAAATTGTTTCGCTTCCCTTTACTATACAATTTACTTGATTATATATTGCTGTTGACTTGAAATCTGTTTTTCATAGTTAGTTTGGCGGCTTTTTCATAAGTCAATTCGCCAAGGGATTGTGCCTTGGCAAATTTTATTTTTTTTGAAGCATCTGCAAAGTTTTCTTTAATAAATGCATAATTCTTATCAATTACAGTGAACTATCTAAATATTTTGTTGATTTTTCAAAATTAATATAGTAAAATATAATTAAATAATTAAGAAACTGGAGGTAGGTTGAGTTGGAAAAAGATAATTTCAATGCCAACGTCGATTTTGTTCGCGGACAAGCCGATATGATAGTGCTCTCTGCTCTGTCTGACAATGACAAATACGGTCTTGAAATACTCAATGCTATCCAAGAAAGAAGCCAAGGAATGTATTCGCTTAAGCAAGCTACATTATATAGTAGTTTGAAGCGATTGGAAAAGAACGGATATATTCAATCTTATGACGGCGACGTATCAAACGGCGCGAAGAGAGTTTATTACGGACTTACAAAACAAGGTAGAGATCATCTCAATAACGATAAATCTTATTGGGAATTTTGCAACTTTTTGATGTCCAGTCTAATATCGGATAACAAATTTGATCCCCAGAATGAGGAAAAACCTTTTGATCCCGCAGACTTCAGACCGCTTACGCGAAGAAATAAATCTTCCCAAGACAATGAGAAAGTAGTTGTTAAATACATCTATTTACCCCGCGAGGAAATGCCTACAGATGAAAATTCTTCTGTAGATGAAGATGATTTAGAAAATGTAAATGATTCTGACGATAACGATAATTCTCCGGTTGAGAATGAGGACGATGCGATTATAAATGATACTGAAGAAACGGCTACGGCGGAAAGCGACAATGATATTGATGAAGAAAGTTTAGTTTCGCAAGAGCCGGAAGAACTTGCCGAAACAGAAAATGTTGAAGAGATCGATACTGAAGACGTGATAGACATCGAAGAAGAGATAACGCAGTTGACTGAAAACGGCGACGCTTATCAAGCGTCGTTCGATACGGAAGAAAATGCAGTTGCTGATGATAATAGCGTAAGCGCTATTCAAGATGAAGAAGCTAACGTCGAAGATGACGGCTATATACAAGAAAATGATGCTCATAACTCCCCTGTTTATCGCAGACAAAGTTATTTTGACGAAAACAACGAAGTCAATTATATCACAACGTTTTCCGATTTATTTAGATCGGCAGATAATCAGTTGCCTGAAGAAGACGATAAGCAGGATCTTGACTATTTGACGATGAAAGAAATGGTATATAAGTTCCAGTCAAAAGGTATCAAAGTTAAGCCCTATGATAAAAAAAATACAATGGAATTCTATATTAATAGATATTACTATTCCAATAAATTGCATTTGCACGTGTCATTTATACTCTTTGCCGTATTTGCAGTCGAATTGTTTTTGTCGCATTTTATCTGCAACAGGCATGACGACAAATTGCCTGCGTGGGCATTGGTGCTTGGGCTTTTGGCTGTCTCGGTCTATCCGATTGCAAGATATGTCGCATATATAATAGACCCGACAAAGAAGTTTTCTGCCAATTTTAATCCTAAATCTACTCTATTGGTATCGCTTTTACCTGTAATAACGTTGCCGATAGTCTTTGCATTGATGGCATTTGTAAAATTCGGCGCCAACATAAACGATTATGCGTCTATGGAAAGGTCGATAATCCTGCCGAGTATTTTGCTGTTCAATGTCCCGCTGTATTTTATTGTATTTACGTTGTTGTACAGGACTAATAAATATCATGTAAACTAAAATAAGAGGGGTTTTCCCTCTTATTTTATAAAATCGTCTTTATCATAACAGGATCTCGACGTAGAATATTTCTTTTCATCAATTCGTTCGGTTTTTGTTTTTCTTTTGAATTTATCCGAAATTTTTTCAAAAAACTTCATAAGAAAGTTTTCGATCTTTGCGCTGTATTTGAATGCCAGTACCACAATTAAAAGCGTTATGCTTATCAGCGCTATCCATATTGGTATGCCGTATCCTGTCAAAGGAATCGCGGATATTCCTTTAAATGTGCCCTCCATTGTCATGATGTTGAGCGGTCTTGTGATAAGCATTATTACGAAAAATTGCGCGTAGGACATATTCGTCATTCCTGCGGCTATACACAACAGATCGTCAGGGAAAAATGGAAATAGAAACATCATTGTAAGAACGATCTTGTCTCTGCCCTTTGCAAATTTTTGATACTTTTCATATAGACTTTTACCGCATAGCCATATCATAAGTTTTACTCCGAATTTTCTGCCCAAATAGAAGGCAAACATCGATCCACTTATTATTCCTATCGTGCTGTATAGCAACGTTTTCCAAAATCCGAAAAGAGCTACGCCGGCGACTGTCGTCAGCGCCGCGGGTAAAGGAATTATCGTAACTTGCAGAAATTGTATTACGATATAGATTAGGCCCGCAAACGCTCCGTATTTTGTTAAAAAAGCTTGGATTTTAGCAGAGCTGTCGAATTTTGAATAGATATCGTATTTTAATATTAGATAGTATGCTATTGCTGAAATAAGAATAAATATCGAAATACTTATCATCCAGCGTATAATCTGTTGATAATTAAATCCTATAGCAAACATAGTCGCGATAACTAGAGGCGCATTTAATAAAAACGCTATCAACTTGACGTATTGATTTACATTAAAATGCATCGCCGTTAAAATAATCACGACGTTATACATTAATAGCGAAAATAAAATTATTGACGATGAAATTATCCTTGTCTTTAAAGTCATAAGCCTATAAATATTATAAGCAATTGCCTTATTAATAATTACATAAATTCATATTAATTGAAAAAAGAGCTATTCGCTCTATTTTTCTTCGTTTATTCTTTTGACGCGTTTTATCTCATCCGTTGCCAATTTATCGCATCTATTATTGTATTCGTTGTCGGAATGACCTTTGACTTTGTTGAATTTTACTCTGTGTTTGGATACTTGCATCAGCAAGAGCTTCCACAAATCTTCGTTTTTGACCGATTTTTTATCGGCAGTACGCCAATTATTCTTTACCCATTGATCTATCCAGCCTTCGCTGAATGCGTTGCATACGTAGGCCGAATCGCTGTATACCTCGACTTCGCACTGCTCTTTTAATGCGCTCAAACCTTGGATTATTGCAAACATTTCCATTCTGTTGTTGGTAGTGTCTTTATTGTATCCGACAAGTATTTTTTCGTGACCGTTGTACATTAAAATTGCCGCCCAACCGCCTACTCCGGGATTGCCTGAACATGCGCCGTCGGTATAAATGGTGACGTTTTTCATAATTTACTTAATTCCTCGCTACGTCTGCGGCAATTGTCTATACCCTTTATAATATTTTCGGCGACGTTGTTTTCTCGAAACGTATTTATTGCCTGAATGGTTGTGCCGCCTTTGGAGCAAACCTTCTCTATCAGCGTATCGAGATTGTCGGAAGATCGTTCGATCATTTTGCTTGCTCCGATAACTGTACCTATAGCAAGATCTTTACTTTGTTCAAAACTCAATCCGCCTTTTACTCCGCCGTCAATCATGGCTTTGATAAAATAATATACGTATGCAGGACCGCTGCCGCTTACGGAAGTTACTGCGTCGAAATAATCTTCTTTTATGAGTATTGTCTTTGATATCGTATTAAAAATATTTACTACGAAATTCAAACTTTCAGAATCAGCGTCTAAATCGGTGATTGCGCTTACTCCCTCTCCTATTGCGCAAGGTGTATTAGGCATGATCCTTATTACTTCTTTGCAATTACATGCTTTGGAAATCGTTTGGCAACTTATACCGGCCATGATGGATATTACGCATTTAGCTTTATTATCGGCAAAGGTCTCAGCGATATTCCTGAATATTTGCGGCTTGACGGCAAGCGCAACGTATTCGCACGATTGCATAACCTCTCTATTGTCGTTTGTTGTATCTATTCCCAAGTATTTGCCTTTTATGCTGGGCGTAGCAATAAATATGTCGGATTCAGACAATAATTTACTTGTCAAAAGTCCGTTGATTATTGCTTTCGCCATATTTCCGCAGCCGATAAAGCCGAGTTTGTACTTATAGTTCATAAAAATCGCTCCAAAATCCGATTAATTTGTTGACACGTCTCAAAAGTTTATATATAATATTTAAGAAGTGTTCTTCTTCATATTTTTTAGGGGAGTGGCTCAACGGTAGAGTAGTGGTCTCCAAAACCATTGGTTGCGTGTTCGAATCGCGTCTCCCCTGCCAAAATGACTGGAAACAGTCATTTTTTTATTTGCAATTCCGATAAATTGAAATTGATTTTAAAATACATCAATATTATCATTTTGCAAGTATTTGATCTCAATTTGTGCGATAAATCAAACTTTATTTATCGCGCAAATTTTTTAATTTAAACGTTTACTTGACCTTGCTGTCCCAAATAATCTTTATTTTTATCGAGTATAGGTCGTATTGTTTCTTCAATAAACTCTACAGTCTGCTCTTTTGCTCTTCCGATAAAATTTTTGGGATCTAAAATACTGTCGATTTTATCGTTTATTGCGGCGAAGGCATCGTCTTTCTTTATTCTATCGATAAGATCATTGTCTTTTCCGTACTGTTTGACCATTTTTGAAGCTTCCATAGAGTGTACTCTGATCCTTTCATGCAGCTCCTGACGGTCGCCGCCCGCTTTTACGCACTCCATAAGAATTACTTCGGTGGACATAAACGGCAATTCTGCCATAATATGTTTGTTTATCGTATTTTCGTATACTACCATTCCGTCTGCGACGTTCATATATATTTCCAATATCGCGTCTATTGAAAGGAATGCTTGCGCCATAACCAATCGTCTGTTTGCAGAATCGTCAAGCGTACGCTCAAACCACTGGGTTGCGGCGGTATTGGCGGCATTTGCCGGCAAGGTCATTACGTATCTTGCAAGCGAGCATATGCGTTCGCTTCTCATAGGATTTCGCTTGTACGCCATTGCAGAAGATCCGATCTGATTTTTTTCAAACGGCTCTTCTATTTCTTTCATATTCTGTAGGATTCTCACGTCGTTGGCAAATTTATAGGCGCTCTGAGCGATCTGTGATAATACTGATAGTATATTATAGTCATATTTTCTGCTATAGGTT
The DNA here is from genome assembly GCA_948471525.1 of uncultured Clostridia bacterium. Classification (GTDB taxonomy): domain Bacteria; phylum Bacillota; class Clostridia; order Christensenellales; family UBA3700; genus RACS-045. The sequence goes on from CAOKSY010000002.1 coordinate 153,371, forward strand.
TGTCCGCTTACGGCAAAACTTTTATCGAAGCCCATTTTTTTGATAACAAGTTCGTTTAATTTTTTTACCTTATCATGATTTCCGTCGAATAATTGCAGAAAACTTGCCTGAGTACCTGTGGTTCCTTTGACTCCTCTCAATCGAGTGTTTTCTATTACAAATTCCAGGTTTTCATAGTCCATTTGCAACTCTTGAAGCCAAAGCGCTGCTCTTTTTCCCACGGTGACCAACTGTGCAGGCTGAAGATGAGTAAATCCCAAAGTAGGCATATCTGCGTATTTTAATGCAAATTTAGTGAGTTTATCCATTACGTTGACGAGCTTATTTTTTACAAGTTGCAATGCGTCGTGATATATTATCGCGTCGGAATTGTCGGTCACATAACAGCTAGTAGCGCCCAAGTGGATTATCGGCATTGCTTTAGGACATTGTTGTCCGTAAGCGTAGACATACGCCATTACGTCGTGTCTTACTATTCTCTCCCTCTCTTTGGCTACTTCAAAGTTTATATCTTCCAAATGTTCGCGCATTTGAGATAATTGTTCATCGGTTATATTAAGTCCCAACTCTTTTTCGCTTTCCGCCAGAGCCAGCCAGAGTTTTCTCCATAGTATCATTCTGGTTTTTTCAGAAAACTGCTCTAACATTGGTTTTGTAGCATAACGCGTGGTCAACGGATCGACGTAATTTGACATATTGCACCTCAATAATATTTGTTTTAAATATTATATAATATTTATATAAGTAAATCAAGAAAAACAAAGTACATATTGAATAAAATGAGCGTACTTACCTAGTTATGTATATATCGAATTAATATGGATAATATGGATTAAAACATTCTATATTTTATTAGAAGTTTTATGACAAATAAATTCGATGTTACAGTATATTTGTCAAGAAATAATTCTGATGGCCGCTAAAACATATGTTGGATTAAGCATTGATTTAAAACTATATGATTGAAATTATAAAAATAAGGGCTAAAAATAAATATATCAAGAGCAATAATTAAGCATTATAAAACTCTCGATATATTTACAAATATTAAGTTAATTAAGAATTATTATGCGCTAATTGAGAATACTTATTACCTTAGGGTTTCATCCAATCAACATAAATACCATAGCCCTTTGTTGGGTCAGATACAAAAACATGAGTCACAGCCCCGATAAGTTTGCCGTTCTGAATGATCGGACTGCCGCTCATCCCCTGCACTATGCCCCCGGTGGTGTCTAATAGCCTCTTATCGGTTACTCGCAAAACCATACTTTTTTCTGATGGATTATTTTGGTTATTAGTCTTGATGATCTGTATTTCATATCTTTCCGGTTTTCCGCCGTTTATAGTGGTATAAATATGAGCGTTACCGGGCTGAGCGTCACTCTTGCTACCTAATATAACTTTTTCTCCGTCTGCACCTTGATTGAGTTTTCCATACAATCCAAATTTGTTATTTGCCGTAATTACGCCGGAATTTCCGCCCATTGTACTGAAGGATCCGTTCAATTCACCCGCTTTTCCCTTCTGACCGCGTACATATCCCACTATATTGGCGTTATATATATTTCCGTTGGATGCCGTAATATCGTTGCCATTCATATCCTTTATAGCATGGCCAAGCGAATAAAAGTCGTTTCCGTCGCAATAAGTCATTGTTCCAATTCCTTCGATTTGATCCTGAAGCAATAATCCCAATTTATTTGCGCCGCTTAAGACGTCAACCGCAGGCTTAATCATATAATCCTTGATATCTCCGCCTCTGCCTACTCTAATAGATACTTCTTCTTTATCTTTTATCAATTCGCTGACTTGCGATACTGAGTCAAGCGTAATACCGTCAATTGAGATCAAGATATCTCCGCTTTGCACGTCAATACCGTCCACAGGACAGATTGCGCCGTTTTTAGTTACTACGCTTACTTTAGACGTTATATATAGACTTGTCATCATAGCTATTCCTACAGGATTGCCGCCTAAAATAACATATTTTTCTTGTTCCGACGGCGTCTGAGTTTTGCCTATAGGGATAAATCCGAATAATTTAAAATTACCGGTCGGAACGTGATCGTCAGCGCCTTTTTCACTGCATAATCTTACTCGGCTGTTATTTTCCCAAGCATAGACAGCATTATCGGCAATTATACCTTCAACAGTACAAAGCGTAAATACGGTGAGAATCAGCAGTAAAATTATAGAAAACATACATAATTTTTTATTAAAAACTCTATTCATTTCCAAACCTCTCGCAATTTAGTTTGAGAAATAGATTTCAAAATATTCTTAAGATGGAAAATTAAATAAAAAATGACGGCAATTTGCCGCCATAGGTTAATAACGTATTAATTATTTTATACTATTTTTATATTCTTGAGCAAAATCCAACATTTCTTTTGCATGCGGCAATGCAAAATCCGAAGATTCGCTGCCTCCGATCAGTCTGGACACTTCTTCTATTCGAGTATTATCGTCCAATCGTATCAACGTAGTTGACGTACTGTCCTTTGAAGAAGACTTTTGAATCAAGAAATGCGTATCAGCCATTGAAGCAAGCTGCGGTAAATGAGTTATAGCTAAAACCTGCTTATCTTTTGAGATATCATAAGTTTTTCTAGCCACTATTTGAGCAATTTTTCCGCTTATACCGGTATCAATCTCATCAAATACCATTGTAGAAATGCCGTCAAGATTTGCAATAATTTTTTTCAAAGCTAACATAAATCTTGACAATTCGCCGCCAGATATTACTTTTGAGAGCTCTTTGGCAGGTTGTCCGGCATTCGCGCTAAACATAAATATAGCATCGTCGCCGCCGTTAAGATCCGGTGAAAACGCGTCGTAGATAGGCAATTCGGCAAATTGAGTGTCGAATTTACAAGACGGCATCCCCAGCTCTTTCAATTCCTTTAATATATTGACTGACAAATCCCTGGCAGCGGATCTGCGTGCGTCGGATAAAATTTTTGTACTGTCATATAATTGATGGAGCAAGCAAGTGCGCTCTTCTTCGAATTCCTTTACTTTTTCTTCACCGTCAGAGAGGAAATCATATTCTTCGGTAATTTTTTCAAGATATGAGTTGATTTCCTCTATTGAATTACCATACTTACGCTTAAGCGATCTGATCAAAGATATTCTTTGTTCGCACTCTTCGTATTGGCGAATGTCGAACTGATTGTTTTCCGCCAGATCGCACAACGTCGCCGAGATATCCTTTAATTCTATTTTACAGCTATCCAGTCTTTCGAGAAGTCCGTCGATTTCGCTTTCAAACGATGAAATTTTTGTCAACTGAGATATCGCGTATCCAAGCGCAGACAGTACGTTTTCATTTTCGTCGCCATTGAGCAAGTTATTGCATTCGTTTAATGTGCTTATGATAGTTTGAGAATTGTTTAATTTATGCCGCAATGCAAAGAGTTCTTCCTCTTCCCCGTCTTTTAGATCGGCTTGCGAAATTTCATTGATTTGATATTCCAAAAGATCGATATTCTTATTTACTTCGGTCAGCGAACCGTACTTTTTCAGTTTGTTATTTACCTGTATATAATCGGCATAGAGTTTTGCGTGCTCGATTTTTAGCGGAGCGATGACCTTTTCTCCGTATTTATCAATTATATCTAGGTGAAATGAGGAATTTAGCGCCGATATATTTTCGTGCTGTCCGTAAATATCTGCAAGAGTGGACGCTATATCCTTTAAGACTCCCAGCGTAACTCTTTGATTGTTGACAGAACAGATATTCTTTCCATCTAGGCTCATCGAACGCTTGAGTATAAGAAAATCGTCGCATTCTATATCGTATTGCGCCAGTATAGCTCCGGTATTTGCAGTTATTTCATCGAATATCGCCGTGACAGTAGCAGTATTTTCTCCGTATCTTATCAGCGATTTGTCTGCGCGTTTGCCCAATACAAAACTTAGGCTGTCTATTATAATAGACTTTCCTGCTCCGGTTTCGCCTGAAAGAATATTCAGTCCTTGAGAAAAATGCACTTCCAAAGAGTCAATAAGCGCAATATTTTTTATCGAAAGTTCACTAAGCATAGATCAGTAATTTTCCTTGAGCATCTTGAGTACTGTTTCCGCGTCCTTTTCGCTTTTAGTAGCGCAAAAAATAGTGTCGTCGCCTGCGATCGAACCCAAAATTTGCGGGATCATCAAGTGATCGATGAACGCGCCTGCGCTATTTGCCGCTCCGGAGACCGTCTTAATAACGATGATATTGCCTGCGATCTGCATACTAAGGACGCTTTCTTTAAATATATTATCATATTTATTGCGAAGACCGCTTTCTTTGTAGTCGACGCGCGTATATCTATATTTTTTTACTGTACCAGAAACTTTTACCAATCCGAGTTGTTTTATATCCCTCGAGACCGTGGCTTGCGTGACGTTGAAACCGTACTGTTGAAGCATGGTCACCAATTCTTCCTGAGTATCCAATTCGTTTGACATCACGATATCCAATATCGTCTGTTGTCTCGATTTATTTGACATATCAGTCTCCCCAATAGTTGAGTTTTTTTCTCAATCTATTATAGAAATTATCATTTTTAAATCTTATAAAATATGCGTATCTGTCAGCCTTTTCTATAGAAACGGCAATACTTTTTTTGGATTTTGCGACTATGACTCCGTCAACTATCACTCTTATATTGGCAGAATCGGTCAATACTCTTATCTTCATATCATCGTCTATAACCATGGGACAACTATGCAAAGAATGAGGACATATAGCATTGACTATTAAAGCTTTTACGGTTGGACTAAGTACGGGACCGTTGCATGAAAGAGAATACGCCGTAGATCCGGTAGGCGTCGACACCAATATTCCGTCGCTTCTGACAGTATCGGCTCTTACTCCGTCTATCTCTATATCGAATGTTGAAATGTGACAGGGATCCTCGCGATTGACTATGATTTCGTTAAGAGCATAAAACTGTTCGTCTTCTATACGGGTTTTTAAGAGCGCGCGTTTTTCGATAGTATAAGTCTTTTCTTTGAGACACTTTATTGCATAATCCATCTCACTTTCGTCGACTTCTGTCAAAAATCCGAGTTTTCCCATATTTATTCCAAGTATAGGTTGATTATCCGCTAAGTTTCTGACTGTATCCAACATAGTTCCGTCTCCGCCGAATGATACTACGATATCGCACCAACTGAAAATCTCTTCCATCGGCGCGGTTTCGCTAGGTTCGAAGAATTCGCGAGCATTGTCGCATACCAAATATTTCAATCCGCTTTTTTGCAATTTTTTGCAAAAAATTTGAGTAGCGGACGCATTTTTATCTCTCTTTAGATTGGTTTTGATTCCTATTCTCATAATCTAATTATACCTTTGTTTGCATAATTATTCAATAGGTTTGTATAAAAATATTAAATATTCTTTATTTTTATTAACCTTTATAGGCGCGACGGTGATATCTTTGAATATAAATCCCAATTCGATTGCAAATTTTTTAACGTCATCGCATATGCTTGTCCGCACTTTTTCACTCAATACAATGCCGCTTTTACTCAAAAACTTACTTCCAGCTTCAAATTGAGGTTTTATCAAGGCGATGGTTTCGCCGCCCGGCTTCAAAATACCGTATACGGAAGGAAGAATAAGCCTTAACGAGATAAAACTGACGTCGACGCTTACAAAATCTACCGACTCGCCTAAGTCCTCAACTTTTAGATATCTAGCGTTTGTTCTGTCTTTTATGATAACTCGGGGGTCGTTTTTTAAATCGTCGCCAAAAGCGCATTCGCCTACATCGACCGCATAGACCTTGACCGCTCCGTTTTTCAACATACAATCGGTAAAACCGCCGTTGGACGCGCCTATGTCCGCGCATATCTTGTCTTTTACGGAATAGGAAAAATCGTTGAATGCCTTTTGAAGTTTGTCTCCGCCTATAGAAGAAAATTTTAAATTGTCCAGTAGTTTGATATCGTATCCGTTGTCTACGTTAAACGACGCTTTTGTGACTATCTTGCCGTTTACTTCGACAAAAGAGTTGTCGATCAAATGCTGAGCTCTTGCTCTTGTGATTTTTTGAGTTTTGCTTAAGTAAAGATCCAGTCTCATTTCAATTATTTATTTTAGAAAGCACATATGCTACTATGCCGTCGGTATCTAATTGCGCGCTCGTTATCAGTTCTTCTCTGGAAGCGACTGCATAAGGTTTGTTTTCTACGCATTTTCCAAATACTTTGCTATTGTAATTATGTTCGTTAAAATATTCAAGCGTTTGCGAGTATATCGAATTGGAATTGACGTATTCTTCGAATATAAATACGGTTTTTCCGTTACCCAATTCATCGAGCATATTTTTGTCGATAGGCTTAATAAATCTCGCGTTGATGACGTCAACTTTTATGCCGTTTGTTTTTAAAATATTTGCGGCGGAATAAACGTTGGCGAGTATCTCGCCGTTGCTTATCAATACGATATTAGAACTATAACTGCTCAATTGTTCCCATTTAGCGTGTTTTATAGGAGTATTTACGTCAAAAACACTGTTGATTTCACACTTTGGATATCTTATAGCCAAAGGTGCGTCAAAGGTCTCGGACCAATTTATCATATCCTTTAACTCTTCTCCGTCTTTAGGCGCGACGATCGTCATGTTGGGCATATCGCCAAGATATGCTATATCATAAAGTCCCTGATGAGTCTCCCCGTCTCCGCCTACAAAACCCGCGCGGTCAATGCAGAAAACTACAGGCAAATTATTCAGACACACGTCGTGAAGTATATTGTCGTAAGATCTTTGAAGAAAGGTAGAATAAATAGCGACATAAGGTTTTTTACCCGCAAGCGCAATACCGGCAGACATAGTGACGGCATGCTCCTCCGCTATTCCCACGTCGACAAATCTATCGGGATATTTTTTAGAAAATTCCTTTAGTCCGGTGCCGTCCGTCATAGCCGCAGATATTGCAAAAATATCTTCATTCTCATCTGCCAATTCTACGAGTTTTTCTCCGAAGACTTGCCCGTAGGAAGGTTTCCCCCCGTGTTTTCCTACGCTGTGATATTTTGAAGGCTCTTTTTCCGCGCTTTCATATCCCTTGCCTTTTTTTGTTACGACGTGCAAAATTATAGTATTTTGAGCATTTTTTGCATATTTTAACTTTCCGATAAGGTCGGATATATTATGCCCGTCGATATTATTAAGCATTTCTATATCCAAAAACGTGATCTCATTGCCGTATTTTCTTACGATTTTCAAATATTCGTTGACAAAACCTACATTGTCGGATATAGACATATTGTTGTCGTTTATGATAATAATGATCTTCTTATCCAGCGTAATTACGTCGTTCAAAGCTTCGTAAAACAATCCGCCGGTCATAGCCCCGTCGCCGACAAGACATATTATCTCGCCCTTTTCGCCGCCCCTAGCCATACCGCAGGCTATCGATAACGCAGTCGAAGCGTGTCCGCTGTTTACCGTGTCGTATTTACTCTCTTCTCTCTTGGGAAATCCGCTCAGTCCGTCTTTTTTACGCAGATCGGAAAATTCATCCAGTCTTCCTGTAAGAATTTTATATGCATAGCACTGATGCCCTACGTCAAATATCAATTTATCTTTGGGAAAATCAAATACGTACGTCAAAGCGCACGTGAGATCAACGACGCCGAGGTTGGACGCCAAATGTCCGCCGTTGGACAGCGTATTCTCGATAATTACAGTTCTCAGATCGTTTGCCAAACTGTCAAGATCGCTAGAATCAAGATTTTTTATATCTTCAGGCAACTTAATCTTATCAAGAATCTCCATTACTTTTTCCTCTTTTTCGTTATGAATATACCGATTATCCTTGCTGACATAAACACGAATTCGGAACTGTTTTTGACCGCTATCTTTTTGAGCGACGCCTTTCCGCCTACCGTTATCGCCGCTATCACGCTGGATATTAAAATTGTTATCCAATGTCCGCCTTGAGCGTTGAGGTTGAGTTGAACGACGATAGACGCGCCGCAGGCTCCGCTCAGTATACCGCACATATCGCCTATCACATCCGCGCAGATATTATTGACTTTTTCCGCATTTTTGATAAGAAATTGAGCGATTTTATACTGTTTTTCAAATCTCGCATATTTCTTAATGCTGTCTTCGCTGCAAGAGGCTACGCTCAATCCTATCCCGTCGAATATTATACTGATCAGTATCATAAATGACAGTAGCATTATCGATATGATAATATCGCTTTTCGACGTAGTTATCTGCGATATAAAACTGCATATGATTGCGCCGAAAAATGTAAATACGGTAATTTTTATTACCCACATTTCCGCGATATTTATGCCCGCTTTCGGTTTTTTTTCGTCTTTTTCTCTAAGTCTTTTACACCTGCGTCTCGTTTCCATATTATAAAATATGGCATAGATATAATCAATATGCGCTATCAGTATAATCTTTGCGTCAAATAACGACACAAATCAATGAGATTTTGCGCTCGTTTTCCGTACTTGGCAATATCATTTACGGCAAGCCTCTCCAATTCTTCGATATATCCTCTGGATTTATCTATTCCCAATATATCGACTACGGTCTTCTTTCCGTTTGCCGCGTCTTTGTTTATTTCTTTGCCAAGCGTCTCTATTGTCGACGTCTTATCCAAAATATCGTCTACGATTTGAAAAATTTCGCCCAATTTTGTCGCAAAGTTTTCCATATCTTCTATCTCGGTCTGTTGCGCCCCGCACTTTATCAATCCGCCAACAAGTGCGCTTTTGAGAAGACAAGACGTCTTCAGCCTATTGAGATTTTTTATTTCCTCGAGAGTATAACCGCTCTTATTCTCATTGGACAAATCAATGCACTGCCCGCCTATCATACCGTTTATTCCGCTGTTTTTGGCAATATAGCGTATTGCCGCAAGCGTATTTTCATCGAAAGTACTATCTGATAACATTGCTTCAAAAGCCATATTCAGCAAAGCGTCTCCGCTCAATACCGCCATACCTTCTCCGAAAACGATATGAGACGTCGGTTTTCCGCGTCTTAAAGAATCGTCGTCCATACACGGCAAATCGTCATGTATAAGAGAATAACTGTGTATCATCTCTATACCGACAGCCGTAGATGCCATAAAATCATAAGACTTTCCGCAAAATTCTCCCGCCATATAGCACAGGATAGGACGGATACGTTTGCCGCCGTTCTTTATTCCGTACTTTACCGCATCGGAGATCGGGCTTATATTGCATGGATTTTTCTCAAACCACTCGCAAAGATGTCTCTCGAAGACGACTTTGTATTTCTCCAAAGCCTCTTGCATTATTCCACCTCTACGGGCTTGGCAACCAGAATACCCGATTGTTCTTCCAACAAAGCTATCTGTCCCTTGACTTCATTGAGCTTCTGCGAACATTCTTTGCAGAGGGTCATTCCTTTGGAATACATTTCTATGCTCTCGTCGACAGTAAGTTTGCCGCTCTCAAGTTTTGTTACGATTTCGTCCAGTTCTTTCAATGCATTCTCAAATTTCATTTTCGACCTCCAATACTCTTGCAATTACTTTGCCGTCTTTTGACCTCATAGTCAAACTGTCTCCGATAAATAATTCTTTTGTCGATACTACGCTCGCTCCGTCTTTGCTCACGTGCCAATATCCTTTTGCCATAATATCTAGCGGATTATTGGCTTTCAGCGCCGATATTGCATAGTCTAATTTACGTTCAGCGGCGATATATGAATTGCGCGCGGCAGTTTTCAATCTCTCGAAGACGCGGCTTATCTCATAATTATTGTCGCTATACACCGACTTTATCAGCGAATTGATATATTTGAGTTTAGCGACCAGTTCTTTTTCTCCGTCGTCTACTTTTTTAGATACGGACGATCTCATTTTTTGCAATACATATTCCAAATAAGATTTCAATTCTTGCGTATCGTAAGCTATACATTCTGCCGCCGCAGTGGGAGTAGCCGCTCTATGATCGGCAACTCTATCGCACAGCGTAACGTCGCTCTCGTGTCCTACTGCAGAGATAACGGGCGTCCTGCATCTAAAAACCGCCCTGACGAGACTTTCGTCATTGAAAGGCATAAGTTCTTCCGCCGATCCTCCGCCTCTCGCTATTATCAAGACGTCAAATCCTTTGCCGTCGACCGCTTCCAATGCCTTGACGATATCTTTGACAGCTTCCGTTCCTTGAACTCTGACGTCCTTGATAAATATATCTATCAGATCGTTTTTTCTTCGTATCGTCTTTTTTATATCCTTGATGACCGCTCCCGATCTGGAAGTTATCACGCATACGTTTGACGGATATTTCGGGATGTCTTTCTTAAAGCGTTGATCAAATAATCCCTCTTTTTCAAGTTGCTGTCTCAACATTTCCAGTTGCAGCGCCAAAAGCCCCTGTCCTGCGAGAGTAATGCTGTCGACGTTGAAATTCAGTTTTCCGGCCTTTGCGTAATAATCTACCGAACCTCTGACGATAACGGCTTCGCCGTTTTTTGGTATATAAGTCTTGGCGCAGTTAAAACAGTTGCAAGCGATCTTACAGTTTTCGTCCTTAAGTTCGAAATACCCATGTCCGTTCTTAATTGAAAATCCCGATATCTCGCCCGCGACTTGAATATTATGCAAATGTTCTTCCGCTCGGAATATAGAGTTGATTACCGTATTCAGAGCGGTGACGTTGATGATATTACCGAACATTTTCTCTCGCTATAGCAGACATAAGAGTGTTGTAAAGCAACATAGATATCGTCATAGGACCTACGCCGCCCGGTACGGGAGAAATATAAGAGGTCTTGGGTTCCACGTTCTCAAAATCCACGTCTCCGCAAAGTTTTCCGTCTACACGATTTATACCCACGTCTATCACTACCGCCCCTTCTTTGACCATATCTGCAGTGACGAATTTAGGCTTTCCTATAGCTGCGACAAGTATGTCGGCATTTTTTGTATAAGAAGAAATATCCTTTGTCTTGCTGTGACATACGGTCACGGTACAGTTTGCATTGAGAAGCAACATTGCCATAGGTTTGCCCACGGTATTGCTTCTTCCTAGCACAACGGCATGTTTTCCAGTAAGATCTACTCCCGTGCTCTCAAGCATATGCATTACGCCCAGCGGCGTGCAAGAAACCGTATGCGGTCTGCCTAGACACAGATAACCTATATTGGACGCGTTGAATCCGTCGACGTCCTTGCTGTCGGGAATATGCGCCAGTATCTTTTCTTCTTCATAACCTTTCGGCAACGGCAATTGAACTAGAATTCCGTCCACGCCATCGTCTTCGGCGAGTGCTTTGATCCTATCTTCTATTTCCGATTGAGGCGTGCCGTCGGCATATTCGTAAGAAAGCGAATTGAATCCCACCTGCTTACATCCGTTTATTTTATTACGGACATAAGTCTGCGACGCAGGATCTTCTCCCACGATGATAACGGCAAGCGTAGGCTTTCTCGAATAAGTTTGTTCGAATTGCACTGTCTGCTCCGTTATCTTCTCCAATGTTTTTGCTGCGACTTCTTTTCCGTATATAAGCATATCACACCTCTTTGGTCAGTTCATTGTAGACGCCTTTAAGTACGCCGTTGACAAATTTGTTGCTGTTTTCCGTAGAGAAAACCTTTACTATATCTATAACTTCGCTTATCGAAACTTTTAAAGGAATATCCGGCATATATTTCATCTCATAACACGCTAACAACAACGCTGCAAGGTCGGGTTTGTAAATTCTTTCGACTTTAAAATTTTTGCTGTGCTCTGCTATTGTCGCCATCAATTCGTCATAGCGCTCTTTTACGCCGTATACGACGTCGCTTATGTATTTTGCGTCGCACTCCTGTATATCTTCCGCATTGATCATCGTCTCGTAAGTTTTTACGTCGATCTCCTTGGAAAAAAGATATCCGAATATCAACTGATATGCGCTCGATCTTGCGCTTCTTCTGCTCATTAGTACTCCTTGCCTATCAGTGTCCGGCCACTATGCCGACTACGTTTACGTTTACGCTGCTCACGCGGTAAAACGTGGATTTTTCTATTTCCTGCTTGATTTTTTCCTGCAATTTGCAAACCACTACCGGTATTACGTAGCCGTAATAAATATTGACGGAAATCTCTATCTTGGCAAATCTGTTGTCATATATGACTACGTCTATCGCCTTGTTTTTACTCTTTCTGCCGCGCGTACTTTTTGCGTTGCCGTAAGTGACCGAAACGACTCCGTCTACCTGCGAAGCCGCGCTGCCCGTGATCGATGATATCACATTGATATAAGTTTCGTTGGATCTGCTCTGATCCGCGCTTGTTTCTCTGGACATTTAAACCTCCGTTGATATTTTATATTCTATCATATCCGCAACTGTTTGACAAGTATAGATTGATTATTTATATTATTATAATTATTAAAAATATACTTTGTTATTCAGCCAAACGTCTGTGCGGACAAAATATTTATAAAAATTTACCGACCGCGAATACGGTCGGTAAATCAACTATGTTATTTTTAATTATACAGTATAAGGTACTACATACACTTGACCTGCGACGTAATTCGTCTCCTGAAGTATCGTACCGAGTATCTGAGATACTTCTTCTTTGGTCAATTCGGCTTTCTTTACGATAACGTTGAGATTGTTTGTGCTCATAGTTACTACCGCATCGTCATAGCCTTTTGCTTTGATGAGGCTCTCGAGTACGAGTTCTTTCTCGATAAACGAAAGAAGTTCCAACTGCTTCTCCTGCGCGCTTGCCTTGACGGTTTCGCTCGTATTTTCCGAAGAGATTATCGCGTCGAGATAACTGAATTCTTCTGCTCTTGCTGTCTCACGATTGCTTCTGTGCGAGCTGAAGAAAGTCTCTACCGCCGTAGGATCGTTTCCGCCGTTGACGGGATCGTCCGGCTGCTTGCCGAGTTGATTGTTGAGCACGAAGTTAAGTACCCCCGTTACTACCAAAAGCGCTACCATACAACAAAGTACAAGCACTTTTTTTCCGTTTGATGACAGTTTTCTTGTCTTTTCTTTTTTTGTTGCCATATTGACCTCCAAATTATTTCATTTCAAAGATTTGTATATTGCTTGCTTCTATTTTGAGAAGCGTACACAACGCGTTTGTTATCTTTATTCGGATCAGCACATCTTGTCCGCCCTGAGCGACGACGACCACGCCCCGTATATTATCCGTAGAATCGAGTTCTCCTACGCTCGAGTTTTCCGAACCCTGTTTGTACGTCACAAGCACTTCGCACTCGCCTACGCCGTCAATACTTGATAGAATACTCTCTATCTCTCCGACAAGCCCGTCCCGTTTTTCCTTGACAGTAGCTTGTGTCTTACGGTTGTCCGTTATCGCATTTACACTAAAATATACGCAGAGCGCTACCGCCGCTATGATTAAAGCGCAAATTATCTCAAAACCTTTTATTTTCTTACATTTTTCTACAAAATTCTTTACTCGATTCGCCATCTTATCTCCTCTCAACCGTCGCTTTGCCGACATATTCTTTGATTATTCTCTTTAAGGTTGTCCATTCTTCGTCAGTAAACTTGCCATCCACCGTTACTTTTTCGATCGCAAACACGTAGTCTTCGTCGAATTCTATATAGAAGGTAATATCGCCGTAGCCAGTTGATTCCAATTTATCTTTCAATCTTTGCGTGATATCCGCTCGAATAGTATTTTTAACCGACTCGTAATAGTCTTCGTCGATCTCAATCTGTTCCTCGCCTTTGACAAAATCCTTGAAATAATCGCCTTTTGTAAGCTTTGGAATAGGAGCGACTATGACGAAAACTACGATTATAGAAAATATCCCCCTGATATATTTGCTGTTCTCGCCTTCGGGCAATACAATTTCTATAAGAACCCCCAGACTTACTATTCCCACTATGCTTATCAGCCACGCGCTCACGTTAGATCACCCCCGCATTGAATGTGTATATGACGAGCATTACCGTAAGTAAAAACATGAATCCGACTCCTATCAGTGACACTATGAGCAACGTGAGATTGGACGATATGTTGTGAAGCATCTTGCTGAATTTACTTTCGCTGATAGGTTCGATAATACCGCTGGCAAGTTTGAGACCGAGACTCAACACGGCTATTTTTATAGTTGGCAACGCTATTACGGACAATATTGTCAGCAACGAAACTATTCCCAATGAATTCTTTATCAGTACCAGACTTGCAAGCATAAGATCAAAGCCGTCCGACAAATAACCGCCGAGCACCGGCACGTAACTTTGTATTGCAAACTTTGCAGTCTTGATCGAAATGCTGTCTATTACTCCTCCTGTAAGTCCCTGAAAAGTAAGAAAAGCAATAAAAAGACTGAATACTCCTCCGAGCACATATGTTGCCGTCGATTTAAAAAATCCTGTAAGCCTGTCCAACTTTACGCTCTTAGTCAAATTGCCCACTATACTGAACGCTATCGCCGCTATGAAAAACGGAATAATGACGTTTGATATAAACGATGTGATAAAGGTTGTCAGCGTAGCCATCATAGGTTTGAAGACCGCGGAAGAATTTATGCCGCCGAGCAATGTAACCAAAGTCAGCAATATCGGAAATACGGCTTCCATTACCGTTTTGATAGAGCCAATCGTATTCGTCGTAAGTTTAATTATCGATCCGATCTCTATCATTACGACGAGGATTATCGAGCTGTACGTAGCGAAATATATAAGTTTTTTGGTAGGCTGCTGAACAAAACCCGAAGTCAGACTTTCCAACAGACTATATATTATCGCGACCGCCACTATCGTAAGTACCAGTGGCAATACGTCCAATACGCTTTTTCCGACACCCTTTGTGATTATTGAAAAAAACGACGAAAAATCCCCTTTAAAGTTGCCGTTTATTATATCTTTTATAGTGGATACGGCATCGGATCCGAACAGCGCTCGAAAATCCTCTTCTACCGAATCCAACAATTCTTCGATCTTGCTAAGATCCATTTCCGATAGATTTTTATCTACGTTGTCCTTAATTGTCTGTTCGGAATCTTCGACGTTGTCGGCCCGACATACGCCTGCCTGACCGACAGTCAATGCCAAAAGACAGATCATGGCGATCATTAGAATGCATTTGATATATGTCGTCTTTCTCCGCATACTCATTATGTTACAGTATCTCCACGATGACGTTTATAAGATTCTCGATTATCGGCAAAGCCAGCAAAAATATCGCTATCTTTCCGGCAAACGAAACTTTTTTTCCTATGCTACCGCTGCCTAAGTCGTCACATACGCTCTGCGAATATTCGGTAATATATCCTATACCGATAATTTTCAGCAAAGAAGAAAAGAGTTGACTGTTGACTCCCGTTTTATCTATTATCGCCTGAAACGACAGTATGACTTTGGAAAAAGACGAAAGCGCGATGATCAATACTATTATTCCTGTCGCAAGCGTGGACAGCATAGCGTATTGCGACTGAGTATTTTTGAGTACCAGCGAACATACGCAACCGACTACTGCTATGCCTACGATCTTGAATATATCCATCTTATCGCCTAATAGAGATTGAGGATTGATTTGAGCGTATCGAAAAGTCCGCCCAACATATCGAGTATGAGTATCAGAACCAATATCAGTCCTGCGATTGTCACGAAATTTGCTATTTCGTCCTTATCGCTTTTCTTGAGAATTATGTTTATTATTGCCGTCAACAGACCTATACCCGCTATTTTAAAGATTATATCTATTGCCATATCGCCCTCTCTATGCCAAAATTATCATTATCGAAATACCTATCAAAAGCCCTAACTTTGACAGAAGATTTCCCGTAGTCTTACATTCTTTTTCCGCGCCTGCGACGATCTTCTCGATTTCCGCTTTTGCCAGATTAAGACGGGATATCTGAGTATCATAATCCGTCTTGCCGAGCGACGAAAAAAATTCTCCGATATATTTTTTGTCGCCTTTTTTCAAATATTTACTGTCGAAGCATTTTACTATTTCCTCGCCGCTGCCGCCTTCTTCGACGCAGTTTAAAAATTGTGACAAGTCGTCGCAGAAAGCTCCTTTCGCGCCGTCGAGGAATCTCTTTCCAATTTCGCTCAATCTGTCCTTTGAATAATTTATTCCGTCTATCATAGCCAGCAAAAAATCGTAAAACGCCTTGAGATATTTGTATCTTTTGTCGTAATATCCCTTGCCGACAACGCCGAGATAGGTGCTTATAAAACAAAGAATTCCGCCTATTGCAAGTTTTAGCATTGCTTACCCCGTCTATTTTTTAAGATCGACTATTCTATCAATGTTGCCTATTCCGATGATCGTGACCGCATATCTGAAATATCCGAACAGATCGGAATATAAATTGTTTTTCCTTAGATTTATAAGATCGTCAGAATGTACCGTCGCGATGACTTTAACGCCGCATCTGACGCAATCGGCGATACATTCTATTTCCTTTTGTCCGAAAATTTCGTCGGTCGCGATTATATCGGGACGCATACTTCTCACTTGAGAGGAATATGCGGTGATTTTTGGTATTCCCAGAGCAATGTCTGTACAGTCTCCGAGATCTATCGTCTGCTTACCGTCAGCCATAGCGCTCAATTCTCCGCGCTCGTCCAAAGCCAATACGTTGTATCCTTTATCCGAAAGCGTCTTTATCATATATCTCAGCAAGGTCGTCTTTCCGTATCCGGGCTTGGATACTATGATCGTATTTCCGAAATTGTCTATCAGCGAATCTATTCGCTTGTCTTTGAATTCGATATAGTGCGGTATTCTTATACAAAGCGACGTTATGTTTTTTACTCCGCTGAGTTTGCCGTTTTGAAGTACTCCCTCGCCGCTTACTCCGATCCTTATTCCTCCGTCGTAGGTTATATAGCCGTCCATAATGTTGGAATTATAAGCATATAAAGACGACTTTGTTGCCGCTGACAGCACTCTTTTCATATCATCACCAGTAATTTTCAGACTTCCGTCTCCCAGTCTTTTGTATCTCCCGCTTATCGCATAGTAGATAGGTTTTCCCGTCCTAAGCCGTATTTCCGTCAAGTCCTCTATCCTGCAAACGGAATAGAGTTCGTTGAATACAGACAGCGGCAAAAGCGAGGTCAACAGTCTTTCCATACAATATCTTAATCGCCGTTTGCTTGCCTTATGACGATACTACAAATGTGTAATTATTCGATAATATTTCGACAAAATGCTATAAAAATTACGACCTAAATTTAGGCCGCAAAATATGATTTTATGTGGATAACGCAATCGGCAAAACAATGTACTGTGTGTTTATAAGCGAACTTATCCACAAAATATTCTTAATCAACACAGAAAGCCGATATATCTAATCGGCTTTTCGCATATAATTTCTTTAAAATCGGTAGATTAAACTCTCGACATATACGTTCCGGTACGCGTATCTACTCTGATAGTATCGCCTTCGTTGACAAACAAAGGAACTTGCAAAGTGTATCCCGTCTCGAGCGTAGCGGGTTTTGTAGCGCCTTGCGTAGTGTTGCCCTTTGCGCCGGGCTCACAGTGCGTGATAAGAAGCTCTACAAAGTTAGGCGGTTCTACAGAGAAGGGGTTGCCGTTGTAGAAAGATACGGTAACTTCTCCGTTTTCCATGACATACTTGAGCGCGTCTTCTACGCTTTCGCTGTTGATGGGCAACATATCGTAGGATACCGGATCCATAAAATAATACAGATCTCCGTCGTTGTAAGAATATACCATATTCTTATGTTCGATATGAGCGGTTTGGAATTTTGCAGTCGGATTGAACGTCATTTCGACCGTTCCGCCGTTGATAACGTCTCTGAGCTTTGTACGTACGAAAGCCGCGCCCTTGCCCGGTTTAACATGCAAAAAGTCGACAATGGTGACGACTTTGCCGTCCATTTCAAACGTAACTCCCTTCCTAAAGTCTCCTGCCAATATAAAATCAGCCATAAAATACCTCCGAATTATTATAAAATTATTAGTTGTTTATCAGCATTGGTCAAATCAATGACCGAACCTTCTTTTATCAAAGCCATATCTTCTATTCTCACGCCGAATTCGCCGTCAATATAAAGACCGGGCTCTACCGTCACTATCATATTTTCTTTGAGTACGCCTTGCTCTCTCGGAGTAAGTCCCGTCCCCTCGTGGATATCTATCCCCACGCCGTGACCTAGCGAATGGATAAAATATTTTTCAAGACCGCGCTGCGCAAAATAGTCTCTTGCTATCTTGTCGCCGTCTTTTCCGCTTATACCCGCTCTCAAGGATTTTAAAGCAAGATTCTGAGCATTGAGCACTTCATTATATATTTCCGCTTGCTTTGTGCCGATTTGTCCATATCCTACGGTGCGCGTCATATCCGAGCAGTAGCCGTTGTATTTAGCGCCGATATCCATCGTGACGAAATCGCCGTCCGCTATGGTCGATCGACTTTTGTGCGCATGTGGATTTGCGGTATGTTTTCCGAATGCTACAATGCTGTCAAAAGCCGTCTCACATCCGTTTTTATGCATAATATATTCGATATAGGCGGATAATTCTATCTCGCTTATGCCATTTTTTATGAATTTAAGAGCCTCTTCGAACGCTATCTCTGTTACTTTCTGCGCCTTGACGATACAGTCGATTTCTTCTTGAGTCTTAATATCTCTGAGCGACGAGATCTTATCCGTAACGTCAACGGATTTTCTATCGCCTGCAAGTTCCTGAAGTTGACGATATTGTCTATATGAAATATCAGCTTCAAAGCCGACTGTTCCGTCATTCAGCAGATCTTTTGCATCGGCTAAGTCCTTGCATATTACCTCGAAATGCGCTCCCAGTCGGTCTCGCGCTTCGGAATAATAACGCATATCTGTAAGAAAATACGCCCTGTCTTTGTTTATAATTATTTGACAGTTTGTCGAAGAATATCCCGATAGATACAATGTATTGGAAGGCAACGTTATTATCAAGTTGTCTGCTTCGGCAATATCATACAGTCTTGCGCATATATTCATAGATTTATTTTACCATAATTTCCCGCATATGTAAAGTATCGCAACTCACAAAGCCGCAAAATACTCTTACTTGCTCAACGTCGAATAATATTTTTTCATTGCCAGCGCGTCTCGCGTCTGCGTGCCCGCCGACTCGCATACTATATAAGGATTTAACTTATACTCGGCAAATACTTCCATCAGCGGTTGAAATTCCGGACCGTATATTTCGTCGTCAAAAGTCAAATGCCTCAGCTCGCCGTTGGCGGTATACTGTATCTTTGAAAAATGCACGTGCATTTTGTCGGTCTTTTTCTCACCTACGCCTTCCAACAGTCGGTCTACAGTTCTCTCATAATCGTCTTTTGTATGATAAATTCCGCAATCTCTGCTGTTGAGATGCCCGAAATCTATACACGGAACAATACTGTCGTCGCCTATTCGACACATCGATATCACTTCTTCGAGATCGCCCAACTGAGCCTTTTTGCCCATAGTCTCCGGACAGAGAAGCAGATCTTTAAAGCCTAACTCTTCTTTAAGAACAAGTACTTTTTCAAATCTCTGCAGAAGCAAATTCATAGCGTCTTTTCTGTCCGCTTTGAGAGGACTTCCCGGATGGAATACGCATCTCTTTCCGCCGAAATCTCTCAATGCGGCAAGCGAATCCATTATATATCTGTGGTTATTGTTTGCCTTTTCTTCGTCCTGAGTAGCCAAATTGATAAAATAAGGCGCGTGAACGCTCATTTCGATACCCTGTCGGGCAAATTCCTCGCCGATATCTTTTGCGGTAGCGGATTTTATCTGAACTCCTCTGCCAAAAGAGTACTCAAAACAGTCCAATCCCAGTTTATTAAGCCATGCCGCCGCGTCTTTGGTATGCGACAATCCGCTTTGCGCAAACTGTTCGCACAGTCCGCTCGGTCCGAATTTTATCATAAATCACCTCATAATTTGCTCGAAAGCGCAAATTCTACGTCTTTTGCTATTCTTTCAGCCAATTCTTCCTTAGAAGAAAACTTTTTTATATCGCGTATACGTTCAATAAATTCAACGGTCACTTTTTTACCGTAGATATCTCCGCTGTAATACAGAATATAACTCTCTATATTGAACTCATCGCCGTCGAAAGTAGGTTGCTTCCCTACGTTTGTGACCGCCTTTAACCATACTCCGTCCACTAGAACTCGCGTGTAATATACGCCGGCTCTTATTCTGAGTTTGTCCTTTGGATATTCGAGATTTGCGGTAGCAAATCCGATTTTTCTTCCGCGCATATGACCGCGCAGTATGTTACCGGTTACAAAATACGGATAATAGAGATATTCATTGGCTTTTTTAATATCTCCGTCTATCAATAGTTTTCTGACCGTCGAAGAAGATATTTTTTTTCCTTCATCCAGCGCAAAGTCTACGACTTTCAACTCTATATTGCTGTCATCGCACCAATTTTTCAGTAAATCTACGTTGCCCGATCCGCATTTTCCGAGAGTATAATCACTTCCTACTACAATGCCTTTTATAGATAAATTTTCAATTAATTTATTCAAAAAAGCTATGGGAGACAACTCGGAAAACGCCTTATCGAATTTAGCCGCTATACATACGTCGACGCGCAATCTATCGAGTTTGAAAAGCCTTTCTTCAAAGTTGAGTATCTGCCCCTTATCTTTTCCCAATACCTCAAACGGACTGTTGGAAAAAGTAAAAACGGCATTGCGACAATTATTTTTGAATGCCAACAACTTGCATTCTTCGATAAGTTTTATATGTCCGATATGCAGACAATCGAAGAAACCGAGCGCGACAACAAACTGTCCTTCGCTCTTTTCTCCGTAATTCAAAGTTCGAATTCCCTTCCATCTGCTCATATCAATCTTCCAAGAAACAAATAGATTTAGCCGACTTGTCTTCGATTTTTATCACAAATGACAGTTTGCCGTCATACTTTGCTCCGAAAATACCGTCTTTATTATCGATTTCTGTCATTTGACCGTTACGTATACGTTTATATTGATTGTCCGACAGCTCGATCACCTGCATAATTTTACTCAACAAATTTTCCGTATTTTGCAAAAATTTGTCGGGAGATGCAGTAAATTCTTCAATACTTGCCGCATCTTCAAGAGAAAACCCCGCGCTGTGAGTTCGTATCAATTCAGACATATATCCTACGCTGCCTGCGCCTTCGGCAAGGTCTCGGCAAATACTTCTTATATACGTTCCACCGCCGCAAACTACCGTCAGCGTCACGCTCTTACATAGGTAGCCGTCGAGTTCTTTATCAACTATATCTATAGATTTGATAGTTACTTTCTTTGACTTTATCTCAAAATCCTGACCTTTTCTCGCCAAATCGTATGCGCGTCTGCCGTTTATATTTACTGCGCTGTATTTTGGCGGCACTTGGTCGATTTCGCCGACTAGATTTGGCAGAAAATCAACTATGTGTCGATATTCGGGAATCCTTGCTCTTCCGATCACTTGTCCCGTCGCATCTAAAGTGTCGGTTTCTTCTCCGAATACGAACTTTGCTTTGTATATCTTTTCCTTATTCAAAAGAAAGTCGAATAGCCTTGTTGTATTTCCGAAAGCTACTATTAAAATACCGCTTGCCATAGGATCAAGCGTGCCCATATGACCGCATTTTATCTTTCGCCCGAGACTCTTGCTCATAGCATAGCGACATTTAAATACCGCATCACCGGAAGAGATACCGGACGGTTTATTTATTATAGCAAATCCGTTCATAGTTCGTCTCGACAGGCCTTCAGCAATCGCTCTTTCACGTCTTCATAATAACCCGAGATTCTACAGCCAGCGGCATTTTTATGACCGCCGCCGCCGAAAATCATAGTTATACGCGACGCGTCTACGTTATCGGAAGTACGCACGCTGATCTTAAAACTGTTTTGTTTTTTCAGCTGAGTCATAGCCACCGCGATCTCCACTCCGACTATATCTCTGACAAAATTTATCGCTCCCTCGGTATTGTCGGGAGTCGTCCCCGTGACGTCAAAATCTTCCTGCTCAAAGACTATCATACCTATCTTGCCGTCTTCAAAAAACTTGGCTCTGGAAAGTACTCTTGCCCTGAGCAAAAAAGTATTCATAGGCACGCTTTTGAGAAAGTGCTCGCATATCTCGCTTGCATTAAAATTATATTTAATCAACTCAGAGGCTATAAAATGCGTCTGCGACGATACGCTCGAGAAGGAAAAGCCGCCGCTATCCGTGACAAGTCCGCTATATAACAATTTAGCCACAATATCGTCAAAACACGGCTTTTCAGCGTCCAATGCCTTGATAACTTTATACATTATCTCGCATGTCGCGCTGACTCCCGCTTCGATTATATTTATATTTCCGTATCTGCAATTTGTCTTATGATGATCAATATTTACCCTAAACTTAGCCTTGTTAAACAGATCCAAATATATTCCCATTCTGTCGTTTTCCGCGCAATCGCAAGCAATAGCGAGGTCACATTTAGCCGCCTCGCATACATTGTAATCTTCGCTTCCGTCCAACGTCCTCAAAGATTGTTTGATCTCGCTTTCGCAGAATAGATATACGTTTTTTTTGCCGTACAGTTTCAGCGCCCTATACAGCGCTAGTGCGCTGCCGCAAGTGTCGCCGTCAGGATTTACATGACTAATTATAGCCACTCTATCGCTCGTATTCACTGCTTTGACAAAATCTCTATACATTGCTCACCCGTCTAATCTTTATTTTTCTCTCCGGAATTTATCTCGTCAATTATCTTGTCGATCTTTTGACCGTAACTGATGCTGTTGTCATATTTGAATCTCAGAGCCGGCATATTTCTCAATTTGATCTTAGATTTGAGACAGGATTTGATATATCCCTGCGCGCTGTCGAGACCGTCGAGAATAGATTGTTCGCTTCCCTCTCCGCCGAGCACGCTGATATATATCTGCGCCAACGTAAGATCGCTGTCGACTTCCACGTCAGTAACGCAGATCATTTTTCCCGCCACTCGCGGATCGTTGATACCGTCTCTAAGCACTATCGACAGCTGCTTTTGCAGTTCCGCATTAATTCTTTCGATCCTACTCATGCTCTATCTGCTCCAGTATATAACTTTCGATCACGTCGCCTACCTTGACGTCGTTGAACTTATCGAGACCGATACCGCATTCATAGCCGCTTGCAACTTCTTTTGCATCGTCCTTTTCTCTTTTAAGAGAACTCAGCACGCCCTCATAGATAATGATATTGTCTCTGACAAGTCTGACTTTGGAGTTTCTCGCCACTTTACCGTCCGTAATGTAACTACCTGCGATCGTGCCGACATTGGTGATCCTAAACGTAGCTCTGACTTCCGCATGTCCGAGTATAACTTCTTTGTAAGTGGGCTCCAACATGCCTTTGAGCGCTTTCTCTACGTCGTTGATCGTATCGTAGATGATGCTGTAATGTTTGATCTCGATACCGCTTCGATCTGCAAGCGCCTGCGCTTTTGCTTCCGCTTTTACGTTAAATGCAATGATAACTGCATTGTTTGCAGTATCTGCAAGCATAATATCCGACTCGTTGATCGCTCCGACTGCGCTGTGTATGATATTGATCTTGACGTTGTCGTCTTTCATATCGTCGTTGAGTTTGAGCAAAGACTGCTTGACGGCTTCGACCGAACCCTGTACGTCGCCCTTTATGATAAGACCGAGTACTTTGACGTCGTTCGACTGTACATTCTTAAACATATCGTCGAGACTTCTCGCGCTGCTGCGCATCTGCATCTCCGATCTTTCTTTATCGGCTCTCTCTTGCGCTACTTTCTTGGCGAGTTTCTCGTCTTTTACGACTACCATAATATCGCCTGCGTTAGGCACTTCGGAAAAGCCCTGTACCTGTACTGCGTAAGAAGGATAAGCTTCTTTTACTCTCTTACCGGTATAATCGGTCATATCTCTTATTTTACCGATAGCCGTGCCGGCCACAATATAATCTGATACTTTGAGCGTACCGTTCTGTACGAGTATCGTAGCCACAGGACCTTTACCTTTATCGAGACTTGCCTCGATGATAGAACCTGTCGCAGGACACTTCTTGTTTGCTTTAAGTTCCATTACTTCTGCTACCAAAAGCACGTTTTCAAGCAATTCTTTGACGCCTTGACCCGTCTTTGCACTGACCGGACAAACCATTATGTCGCCGCCCCAATCTTCTGCAAGAAGGTCGTAGTTTGTAAGCTGTTGCTTGATCCTGTCGAGGTTGCCGTCCGTCTTATCTATTTTATTTACTGCGACTACTATAGATACTCCCGCTTCTTTCGCGTGATTTATAGCCTCTACGGTCTGGGGCATTATGCCGTCGTCAGCCGCTACAACGATGATCGCAATATCGGTAACGTTTGCGCCTCTACGTCTCATTGCGGTAAACGCTTCGTGTCCCGGCGTATCGAGGAAAGTTATCTTCTCGCCGTTGAGATCTATAGTATAAGCGCCGATATGCTGAGTGATTCCGCCGGCTTCGTTCATTACAACGTTAGATTTACGGATGTAGTCCAACAGCGACGTCTTGCCGTGATCGACGTGACCCATGATAGTAACGATAGGAGGTCTCTTGACTAGCTTTGTCGTATCGACCTGTTGGGTATCGATGATATCTTTAAGTCTGTCTTCCGCCGTCTTGTCTACTTTGAGTTCGAGAGTAATGTCGTAGTCAACCGCCACCATTTCCGCTTCTTCAAAACTTATAACGTCGTTTATAGTGGCAAACTTACCCATATCGAATAATTTCTTGACGATTTCGGTCGCAGACTTACCTATCTTCTCACTGAAAGCCTTGATAGCGATATTCTCGCTGTTTATCACAGCGTGATCAATCTTGACGTACTGCGGAGCGTTTGACTCCTTCTTGGCTTTCTTAACCTTGACGTATCTAGCGGTATCGCTGTCATCCTCTCTCGAAGTATCGTACGCATAGCCTTTTTTGAATAGATCTCTCTTGCTCATGCCTTTTTTGCTGTCGTCTCTTGAGAAAGTCGGCTTTAAGTCTTTTTTCTTTTTGGAATCGTTTTTAAAATTGTTATTCGCAGGTGCAACTACCTCTGCGCCTTTATTTTGTGTAAAAGGTCTCTGAGGAGCGCCGTTTCTGTTGGGCGCACCCTGTCTGTTTTTATCGAAAGGCTGACGGTTTTGATCGGGTCTTGCGCCCGGACGTCTAACCATATCGGGATTTATATAAGTCTGCTCTTTGACAGGTTCTGACGGCTTCGCCTTAGGCTGCTCGGGAACTACAGGCTCCGATATTACGGGCTCCGCGCTATCCGTCTCGACTTCCGTCTGCTCCGATACTGCTTCGTCGACCTCGTCGATTTCTTCGACTTCGGGTATGTTCAACGCCTGTTGTATCTTCTCCTGTCTAATCGCATTTACCTTGTCATAAAGATCTTTGATCCTGCTCTTTGACAAAGAAATCTCGTTGACGAAAGGACGCGACGTTTCTCTTAAAAAAGCCTCGATCTCCTTCAAACTTTTAAACTGTTCATTTCTGTTTTCGCCGTTGCTCACAAAAACACCTCCGTTTCAACTGCGTCTATTCTTCGCAACACGTAAGTATCGCGTTTGCCAAAGACGCGTCTGTTATTGACAAAACCTTGATTTTTTCTCTTTTGAGTAAGGAATTAAGATAGTTTTCCGGCAGTTCCAGCGTCTTAACTTCTCGCCTTTGGCGATATGTCTCCAACTGTTTTCTGCTGTTTGCTCCGAGCGCCGCGTCGAAAAGTATTATTTCCGGCGTCTTTTTTGCTCTCGAAAGACTGTCTATTCCCCAGATGACTTTGCCTGCCCGCACTGAAAAATTGATATAGCAATCAATTTTGCTTAGCGGAATATTGCTCTTTAATCGCATCGTACACCTCTGCGCTGACTTCCTGCTCGAATGCTCTGGAAAGAAGTCTGTTTTTCGCGCACTTTTCTATACATTGCGCGCTGTCGCATATGTATGCTCCTCTTCCTGCCTTTTTGCCTGTGAAATCGAGAGATATATTTCCCTCTTTGTCTTTCACTATGCGGAGCATCTGCTTTTTTTCGTACGCGTTTCTGCACGCTATACACATTCTTACAGGCGGTTTTTTCATATTATTCTATTTCTTCCATACCGCTTTCGCCGGCTACCGAAGAATACGGCTTGACGTCGATCTTCCATTCGGTGAGTTTTGCGGCAAGTCTTACGTTCTGACCGGATTTACCTATGGCAAGCGAAAGTTTGTCGTCTTCTACGATCGCCTTAGCGCTCTTCTCTTCGTGATTGAGCATTACCGCGATGACCTTGGCTGGCGACAGCGCCCTGGAGATATATTCTCCCATATCCTGCGAATAACCTATTACGTCGATCTTCTCGCCGCCGAGTTCCTGCACAACGCTGTTGATACGCATGCCTTTCTGACCGATACAGCTTCCTACCGCGTCGATAGAAGAATCTTCTGCATAAACCGCCATTTTTGTACGGTAGCCCGCTTCTCGCACAATCCTCTTTATGTTGACCAAGTTTGCTTTGATCTCGGGCACTTCCATTTCGAAAAGTTTCTTTACAAAGCCGTTGCAAGCCCTCGATACCATTACCTGCGTAGTACCTCTTACAGTAGTGCGCACAGCCTTTACGTATACGTTGATAACGTCGTTGACGTTGTACTTCTCGCCTCTGATCTGTTCGGACGGGAGCATTACTCCCTCGAGCTGAGTACCGGTCATTTCGAGATAGACCGTATCGTTTTCTATTCTTCTAACGATACCTTTTACGATTTCGCCTTCCTTATTGTTCATTTCGTCTTTGATCAGTTCTTTGACGATTTCGTTGTTTTTCTGCATTATGACCTGCTTAGCGGTCTGGGCTGCTATACGGCTGAAAAGTTTAGGAGAGACTTCCTCTTTTACGATATCGCCGACTTTATACGAATTCTTTATCGCCTTTGCATCTTCGAGCGATATTTCCTTTTCTTCGTCGACCACCTCGTCCACGACTGTCTGATAAGCATATATTTTGATCTCGGCGCGTACCGGATTGAGTACGACCGTCACGGGTTTTGCTTTGCCTTTTTCTTTCTTGTACGCAACTGCAAGACCTGTTTCGAGAGCTTCGATAAACTGCTCTCTTTCGATTTTCTTTTGCATCTCGAGCGCGTCAAGCGCCGCAAAGAAATCTTTGTTGATCATTTTGTCCTCCTAGAAGATAACGGCTTCTCTGATCAAAGCCACATCTTTGATATTAAGTTTTATTATTTTTGTTTTATATTCCAATTCGACCGTAGAGGTCTCTTCGTCATAACCGATCAGCTTAGCATTGAATTTCTTTTGCTTGCCTGTCTCCGCAATAGGCTTGAAAAGCGACACTTCCATCTCAAGTCCCATTTTCTTATTGAAGTCTCGCGCGCTTTTGAGCGGTCTGTCGATACCGGGAGAAGAAACGTTGAGATTATAAGGCTTTCCCTCTGTAGGATCGAGATCGTCGAGAGGTCCGTCGATAGCGTTGTGAATCGTCTCGCAATCTTCGAGATCGACTCCGCCGTCCTTATCTATATAGACGGTCAAAGTATCCTGTCCGTACAACTTTTTGAAGTCTACGTCTACAAGCTCCATTCCATGTTTCTCGATTATAGGCTGAGTCAGTTCTCTTACGCTGTCCGTGATTTTTGACATATTTCCTCTTCTATAATTTTAGAGCGACTGCATTCGGCAGTCGCTCAAGCTTTCACTATTGCACTAATAATATATCATAGTTATCGCGCTTTTGCAAGCGTTTTATACTTAAATACTATATATATTTATATAAAATAGGCATATATACCGCATTTAAGCCTTGTTTTCCTCTCTCGAGAAGTACTCGTCCATCATTTTTACAAATACTTTCGCCGTCGCCTCCGAATCTTCGTACGCTCTGTGCGCATTCTGATTTATCACGTTGTAATGCTCGCAAAGCGCTCCGAGACTGTGTCGGCGAAGATACGGCAATATCCTTCTAGCCTCGGTAAGAGAATCTATGAGTTGATTTTCAAAAGGCAGATTGAATTTTTCGCAAAGCCGCTTGATAAACTTAAAATCAAATCCGTGTCCGTTGTGAGCGATAAGTTTGTATCCCTTGCAATAATTCATAAAAAATCCGATCACGTCTTCTATGTAAGGCGCGTTTTTTACGTCGTCGTCGTAAATATGGTTGACTTGCGACGCTCCGTCGGGGATATGCCTGTCCGGATCGATGAGAGTATCGTAATACTCCGTTATCTTTCCCCCCTCGAGTTTTACCGCTCCGATCTCTATTATATCGTCCGTCTCAGTATTCGTACCCGTAGTCTCGAGATCAAATACAATAAACTTATTGTCGAGAATATAATCGCAATGCCCCATTATATCGAATAAGTTATCGGTTATGTCTACTTCGTATTTTTTTGGTATTTGGAAGACCTTTATCTTATTGGCTTTCTTTATCTCTTCTCTACGCTTGTCCATGCCTGCGTAATTTATCTTGCAAAGCGCGAGTTTTACGACCGTGAGTTCGTTTTTGTCCGAAAAGTCGCTATACCTGTAATTTCCGAAAATAACTACGTCGTCCCCTTCCGCAAGCGAATCGAGACACGTTACGAATCCGTTGCCGTGATCGTCCTCGTGCTTTTTTGGTTTGCGAAGTTTTGCAAAATACAGACAGTCCATTTTACCTGTCGAATCGTCGATTGTAAACTTGAATAAGACTTTTTTC
This sequence comes from uncultured Clostridia bacterium, assembly GCA_948471525.1. GTDB lineage: Bacteria > Bacillota > Clostridia > Christensenellales > UBA3700 > RACS-045. The sequence continues at coordinate 182,015 of CAOKSY010000002.1, forward strand.
ACTCTTCTGTCTGGCGAAGTCTTGTCTAAGATATTGATTCGCTTTATTTCGCTGACGGTACCGCACACGCATATTCCGTCCATCTCTTTTTTGTACTTATCTATGTATCTCGGTTTTCTGCCGATATCTTTGCCGATATAATAATGATAATCGCCTATAATATCTATTTCGCCTATATCGACGTAATGCACGCTCTCCCTATCTTCAAGCACCTTTTCGGCGTCGACTTCGCGCGCAACGTTTATTCGCACCGTAACATTATCCGTACAGTTTTGGGAATATATAAACTTTGCCAAGCTGTCCTTAAACCCGCTCTTTTCGCAATAATGCACGACCGTACTTACAACAAATAAATCGATATTGACCTTTTTTCCGTCTATGGATATCTTCGTCATATTGGGATCGTATTGGCTTGTCAAAGTCTGATACTTAGCCGAAATAAACCTTACCGCTTGATTGAGGATAGCTTCCGCATTGAGTTTATTTTTTACAAAAGAAATTTTGAGGGAAAAAGTATCCGGGATTTGGTTACGGCAAAACTCTTCGACTATCTTTTTATCTTCATCGGAAAATTTATCTTCCGTAATATCTTCCGGAAGAAGACATACTACCGAAAGCGAACTCGTCCCGATATCGAGATTGAGTCTGCTTATTCTCAAAAATTCATATTTATCGGCAGTAGCCTGATTTAATCTGTCAATGAATTGCATTTTCCTCTTCAGCGTATTATTTGCTTTCGTATTCCGTAATATATTTTTTCAGCGTCGTCAATATATCCTTATTGTCGACGGTCTCCACATAACTGCCGTCAACGAATATTGCCGATTTATCTTTGCCGCCTGCTACTCCGAGATTTGCTCCTTGCGATTCGCCTATACCGTTGACGACACACCCCATCACGGCAACCTTGAGCGGCTTGCGAACGTCTTCGCACATCTTTTCGACTTGCTCTGCCAACGACTTTACTTCGATATTGGTACGCGCGCAAGTCGGACAGGCGATTATTTCGCAGTACGGCTCGCCGTACTTTCCGCAGGCCTTGAGTATATCCTTAGCCGCCTCGACCTCTTTGACCGGATCGTCGCTCAGAGACACTCTCACCGTATCTCCTATTCCGTCGCAAAGCAACGAACCTATTCCTATCGATGATTTCACTATTCCCGTATGATAAAGTCCCGCCTCTGTCACTCCAAGATGCAGCGGATAATAGCACGCCTTGTCAAGCAATCTATATGCGTTTATCATCACTTTAACGTCCGACGACTTGGCGGATATAACCGTATCGTAAAAGTTGCATTTTTCCAGTACCGAAACATACTCGAGCGCGCTGTCTTTCATCGCGACCGCAAGCGGTTTTGACTTATGTCTTTCGTCCAAAGATCCGCCGTTTACGCCGATCCTCAACGCTATGCCTCTTTCTTTTAGATAATCCGCAAGATACTTGGCTTTGTCCGCTCCGCCTATATTGCCGGGATTTATGCGTATCTTGCTTACCCCCGCGTCTGCCGACATAATCGCCAACTTGTGCGAAAAATGAATGTCGGCTATTATCGGCACAGGCGAATTTTCGACTATCTCTTTGAGAGCTATTGCGCTTTTTTCGTCGGGAACGGAACACCTCACGATATGACATCCCGCTTTCGCCAAAGCGCATATCTGACTCAAAGTGCCGTCTATATCCTCGGTCTTGGTATTTGTCATCGACTGAATACTTACGCTTCCGTCGCCCATTTTTATTCCGCCAACATTGACGATCCTCTTAGCCATAATATCTCCTATGTCTGTATTTTATCCGAAAAAGTGCAGAAAATCAAGCAATATCGCCAATCCGAACAGCACTATCAATCCTACGAAATGTATCGTGCCCTCAACCTTTCTATTGAGCGGTTTTCTTCTTATGCCCTCAATTATCGCAAACAGTATGCGCGATCCGTCCAATGCCGGAAGCGGCAATACGTTCATTATTCCGATCGAAACGGACAGTATGCAGAATCCGTAAATTATCGCGGGAACTCCCGCCTGTACAAGTTGCGCCAATGAGAATATCGCCGTCGCCGTGCCGCCCATAGACTCGCCGACCGATACTGAACCCGCAAAAATTTGTTTTACGGAATTGACGGTAACTCTCAGCACGTCATAGCCGAATGTCGTGCCGTGCGCCAAAGCTTTGCCGAATGAAAGCTTTTGCACGCTGAAGCCGCCCAAAGAAATACCCAAGCCTTTCTTTTCGCTGACCTGCGGCGCCTGTATAGGATTTCCGTCCGCGTCCTTATCGGCTGTATCCGCAAAAGTAAGATAGTGATGTTTAGTAATGCTCAAAGTTTGCTTTTCGCCGTCTCTCAATACGACTACGTCGATCTTTTCTTCGCTTTTTGACACGAGCGAAGACATCTTGTTATATTCGAGAAGACTGTAGCACGGCTTGCCGTCTATCGAAAGTATCACGTCGCCTTCTTTCAACACTTGCGAGCCATCGAGCGTGTTATACGATCCGTCGGGAGCGTATTCGACGTGTTGGTATACGTTTCCTACCACCGGAAAATATTCCCCGTATGCGGAAAAGAAAATAGTTATAACTATAAAAGCTGACAAAAAATTAAATCCCGCTCCTGCAAACAAGACTATTATTCTCTGCCATACCGGTCTTTTGTTGAAATCCGCTTCGCTCTCGCCCTCTTCGTCTTCCCCTGCAAAAGCGCAATAACCTCCGAGAGGCACTGCGCGCACGGAAAATAATTCGCCCGTCTTTTTGTTGGTTTTGCCAAAAAGTTTTGGACCGAAGCCAATCGAGAATTCGTTTATCTTAAATTTAAATATTTTGCCGAAAGTATAGTGTCCCAATTCGTGAAGCATTATCATAAGCATAAGACATATCAATGCTACGAAAAAATAACCTATCCATTTCAAAACTTCAATACCGCTTACCGCCAGTAAAGATACCATTTTCACCTCGTTTTAGAGAATAACCTACATATTCCCTTACCTTGATATCGACGTCGTAGATTTGCTCTTCATTCTCTATCCTTTGACCTTGATAGAATTTGTCCAGAGCTCGTCTTATATAATATGGTATGTCATAAAAATTGATTTTATTATCCAAATACGCTTTTACCAAGATTTCGTTCGCCGCATTCATTATCACGGGCGCTAAGCCCTTTTCTCGCGCGCAATATTTCGCTATCGCAAGACATGGGAATCTTTCCTCGTCCGCGTCTTCAAAGGATAGATTTTTTCCTGCAAAATCGTATTTTTCAAACGCGTAACAGCCTCTTTCAGGATACAGCAAAGCGATCTGTATAGGTAATCTCATATCGGGATAACTCATCTGCGCAATAACGCTTCCATCGGCATATTCTACCATACTGTGAACGACGCTCTGTCTGTGTATCAGCACTTTTATATCGTCGACTTCCACGTCGAAGAGATACATAGCTTCTATAATCTCCAGTCCTTTATTCATCAAAGTCGCGCTGTCTATAGTCACTTTTGCGCCCATATCCCAATTGGGATGTTTGAGCGCGTCGCACGCTTTCGCTTTCTCTAGATCTGCTCTTCCCAAATCGCGGAACGCTCCTCCGCTTGCAGTGAGAAGTATCCTCGATATATTTTTTGCCGTCAGAGACTGCCATATCGCGCTATGCTCGCTGTCTACCGGAAATATATTTACGTTTTTTTCCTTGGAAAGCGGCATAACCAATTCTCCGCCCGCGACCAAAGTCTCTTTATTTGCAAGCGCTATATCGTTGCCGGCGCGTATCGCCGCAAGCGTCGGTCGAAGACCGCTTATTCCGACAAGCGCGTTCAATACTACGTCAACCTTTTTTTCCGCCAGATTGCAAATCCCGTCGTCTCCGATATACACTTCGACGTCATTGAATGTTCGAGTAATTTTATCTGCAAGCTCCGAATTTTGTACCGCTACGTACTTAGGCGCATACTTTTCTATCTGTTCGATAATAAGCGAGTTTGACGCGCAACAAAGTCCCACTACCCTCAACTTATCGGGATATGCGTCGACGACTTCCAGCGCCTGCGTTCCTATCGATCCTGTACTTCCCAATATGATCAGATCTTTCATCGCTCAACCTATCGCGCCTATCGCTTCGATCGCTGCTATCAACAAATATACGGTCGGCAAAACAAAGATAATACTGTCCAGCCTATCCATAATTCCGCCGTGACCGGGGAAAATTTTGCCGAAATCCTTTATACCCGCCTTTCTCTTGATCCAACTTGCTCCCAAATCTCCCAGTTCGCTCAATACTCCGCCTACGAGTCCGAAGACAACGTAGACAGCCGCCGAGCCGCCGAGCGACTGCAAAAGCCTCAATTCTCCTACGTTTTTTAAACTTTCAAATAACGCGGTTACGTCAAATAATACGAATACAAGCATCGCGCCGATAATTCCGCCGAGCAATCCGCCTATCGCCCCGCTCACCGTCTTCTTGGGAGAGATATTGGGACAGAGTTTTTTGCCTTTAAAAGTTATACCTACAAAATACGCCATCGTATCCGTCATTATAGGTATCAGGAGAGCAAGGAATATTCCCAGTAAACCGTATGCGCTGTGATTTATAAGCACCAACGTAGAAAAGATTCCCAAAGGATAGATAAGTATAAATACGGTTGCCAGCAAATCTTTCAGTTCGAATTTATGTATAAGCGTAAATTCAACTATAGCTATCATAAGCGAAAGAGTAAGCGCCGCCAATATGCCGATCTCGCCTTTGCCCAACGTCTTTTCAAAAAGTAGAATAAGCGGATATATAACTATCGATCCGAATATCAAACTTCCCTTGACGGGATTATATTCCGCTTTTTTGAAAGCCTGAGCCATTTCGTATACACCCAAACAGCATATAGCTACCGCGACGACGTCCGCAAACTCGACGTACAACTGTCTCAGTCCGAGTATCGTACCGAATACCACTGCAAGCAGCACTATCGCCGTCAATATTCTTTTTAGCATTACTTCACTCCTCCGAATCTTCTGTCTCTTGAAGAATATTCAGTCAATATTTCATTAATTACGTCGCCGTCGAAATCGGGCCAGTACTTATCGATAAATATAAGTTCGCTGTACGCGCATTGCCACAGCATAAAGTTACTCAGCCTCTTTTCTCCGCTGGAACGCACTATCAGATCAAGCGGCGGCAAAGTCGCCGTATACAAACAGTCCTCTATCATCTGCTCGTCGACTTCTTTCAATCCCGACTGCAAGATCTTGTTGACCGCGCGGGTTATTTCCTGTCTGGAGCCGTAGTTGAGCGCGATATTTACCATTATTCCGGTATTATCCTTGCTCAAATCGGCAACTTTTTTTATCGCGTTCTGCGTGCTCTTAGGCAACTGAGAAATATCTCCGCTGAACATTACGCGATATCCCGAATCCGCATATTTCTTGAGTTCTTTTTTTGCAAACTGAGTGATGAGAGAAAACAGAAACTTGATCTCGCTTTGAGGTCTCGACCAGTTTTCGCAAGAAAAAGCATAGACGCTCACCGCCTGTATGCCCGCCTCCGAGCAGGCTTTTACTACGGTCTTCAACGCCTCCGCGCCCTGCTTGTGTCCATCGCTTCTAGACAGATTGCGTTCGGCTGCCCATCGTCCGTTGCCGTCCATTATAAATGCTATATGTTTGGGGATTTTCAGTTGTTTCTCCATCAGTTCCTCAATATCGAAGGCAAGCCGATCGTCTGTCGGCTTGCATTCTCGATCGGCAATACTGCCGGATTTTATGTATATTTATGGATTATACCGACAGTATTTCCTGTTCTTTATCCTTTGTCATTTTATCGACGACTTCGATCTGCTCGGCAAGCTGCTTGTCTACGTCTTTTTCGTATACTCCCGCTTCGTCTTCGGAAATCAAGCTGTCTTTTTTGAATTTCTTGATACTGTCGTTTATATCTCTGCGCGCGTTTCTCAATGCAACCTTCGTATTCTCCGCCATAGCCTTGAGATTTTTGCAGAGTTCTTTTCTTCTCTCCTGAGTAAGTTCTGGGAAAATCATTCTGATCACTTTTCCGTCGTTGTTGGGCGTGATGCCTGTGTTTGCGGCAATAATGGCTTTTTCGACCTCTTTGAGTATGGAAGTATCCCATACCGTTATCATAAGCATTCTCGCTTCCGGAGTCTGAATATTTCCGATCTGCTTGAGCGGAGTCGGCACTCCGTAATAATCTACTACGATTTTATCGAGAATATGCGGATTCGCTCTTCCCGCCTTAAGGTTGTTGAATTCATATTGAAGCGAAGATACGCTTTTGTTCATTTTTGTTTCGAATTCGTCGAATATTTCCAATATTTCCATCTGCTCGTAAGCCATAATGATTCTCCTTAAAATTTGCTATGATAATTATACCAAAAAACCAAGTCGAATACAATGCTTTTTCTTCAATTTTTTATCCGCAATTATTATATATTATAAATATTTTACAAAACGCGTTATTAATATACGCAAAAAATCTTACTGCATAGTAAAAACGGCGTCCTTGCGAACGCCGTCATTTGTATTATATTATTTTCAGTGGATAAGCGTGCCTATCTTTTCTCCGCTTACGGCTTTAAGCAAGCTGTCCTCTTCTTTAAGCGCAAATGCAATAATAGGTATCTTATTTTCCATACACAGCGTTATCGCAGTAGCGTCCATAGCCTGCAATCCCTGTTGAACGACTTGCATATAAGTGAGTTCGTCGTATTTCTTCGCGTCCGGATTCTTCTTTGGATCGCTGTCATAGACGCCGTCTACGTTTTTGGCAAGCATAAGCACGTCGGCGTTTATCTCTGCCGCTCTAAGCGCCGCGCCCGTATCCGTACTAAAGAAAGGATTGCCCGTTCCGCAGGCAAAGATAACTATTCTTCCCTTCTCGAGATGACGCATTGCTTTTCTCAATATATACGGCTCGGCAATTCTTGTGATCGTCAAAGCCGTCTGTACGCGGCAAGGCACTCCTGCGGATTCCAGCGCGTCCTGAAGCGCGAGCGAATTCATTACCGTGGCCAACATTCCCATATGATCGGCAGCCGATCTCTCCATTTTCAGCGCCTGTCTGCCTCTCCAGAAGTTTCCTCCGCCTATAATAATGCCTATCTCCACTCCGAGTTCATATACCTTTTTAATCTGTCCTACTACATAAGAGACTACAGTCTCGTCGATACCGAAGCCTTTTTCTCCTGCCAAAGCTTCGCCGCTAAGTTTGATTATCGCTCTCTTATACTTTACTGCCATATCGCCCTCCCGAACGCAAAATGCGAATAATTTTCTAGTTGCTTGAAAAAAAGGAAAACAAAACGTTTTCCTTTTTATATTGTTTACGCTTTCTTTGCGCTGTTGATTTGAGCTTGAACTTCGTCCGCCAAATTCTCTTCTTTCTTTTCAAGACCTTCGCCCATTACAAAACGCGTAAATCTTACAACGTCCGCGCCTGCTTCTTTAAGAAGAGCTTTGATAGACTTGTCGCCGTCTTTTACAAACGGCTGTTCGAGAAGACAAACTTCTTTATAATATTTATTGATACGTCCCTCGACCATCTTTTCGATGATGTTGAGCGGCTTCGGCTTATCTTCATTGAGAGCCTGAGCCTTAAGTATCTCTTTCTCTTTTTCGATCTCGTCCTGCGGAACTTCGCTCGTTCTTACGTACGAAGGATTAGCAGCCGCGATCTGCATAGCGATATCGTGAGCGAGTTCGTCGTTTGCGTTTGCGCTCAACTCTACGAGCACGCCGATCTTGCCGCCCATATGGATATAACTCTCGAGTTTGTTGTTTTCGACAGCATATTTAGCAAATCTTCTTACAGCAATCTTTTCGCCGATCTTAGCGACAGCCTCAGCCAGAGCTATGCTCATTCCCTCGCTTACCTGCTCTGCAGTCTGCACGTCGTTTTCAGCAATATATTTAGCCACTTCTGTCACGAAGGCTTTAAACTGGTCGCCGCGGGCAACGAAGTCGGATTCGCAGTTGACTTCTACCAATACGCCGTACTTGCCGTCGCAATAAGCCTCTACCGTACCCTGTGAAGCAATCTTTCCTGCGCGCTTTGCGCTTGTAGCCATACCTTTTTCTCTCAAGATCTCGACAGCCTTTTCCATATCGCCGTCGGATTCGATAAGAGCCTTTTTACAATCCATCATACCTACGCCGGTCTTTGCGCGCAGATCCATTACGTCTTTATTTGTGAATGCCATAAAACTTCCGTCCTCCGATTATTCCTGAACTTCAGCCGTCTCTTCGACGCTTTGAGCAGCGGTTTCTTCAACTGCCTCTTCTTTATTCTCACTCTCTTCTTCTACAGAGAAAGTGATGCCTTCGTTTGCCTCGATAACCGCATTTGCCATAATACTAGCGATCAATTTGATAGCGCGTATAGCATCGTCGTTGCCAGGGATAACGTAATCTACCAATTCGGGATTACAGTTGGTGTCGACAAGACCTACTACGGGGATTCCGAGCTTTTTAGCTTCCTTTACCGCGATGTCTTCGTTGTTGATATCAACTACGAACATACATCCGGGAAGATGAGTCATATCTTTGATACCGCCGAGGTTTGCCTCGAGCTTATCTCTCTCCGCCTTGAGCGCGGACACTTCTTTCTTGGGAAGAAGTTCGAACTGACCGATCATTTCCATCTGGTTGATCTTATTGAGTCTTTCGATACGGCTTCTGATAGTCTGGAAGTTTGTGAGAGTACCGCCCAACCATCTCTGGTTCATATAGTACATACCGCAACGGGTCGCTTCTTCTTTGATAGCTTCCTGAGCCTGCTTTTTGGTACCTACGAAAAGTATCGACTTGCCGGACTTAGCGACGTCTCTTACGAAAGCATAAGCCTTCTCTACGAGATCGACGGAGATCTGAAGGTCGATGATGTGGATATCGTTTCTTGCCGCATAGATGTACTTGCCCATCTTGGGATTCCATTTTTTCGTCTGGTGACCGAAATGTACGCCTGCCTCTAAGAGGCTTTTCATTGTTACTACTGCCATTTTTTGTTCTCCTTTTTTTGTTTGTTCTTCCCCGAAATTTTCGCTGTCGGCAACTTGTTGGCAAACAAGCAACTGCCTGTGCTGACTTCGGGTGTTTATTTTACCGTTTGATATTCTATCATAAATACCTACGGTTTGCAAACGTTTTAATATAATTATTATAAATAAATATCAGTTTGTACGGATATTTATTCTCCGCTGCCCTCTATTGCGTCTATTGCAAGCGATAATTCCAGCCTTTTTCTCATCATTTCGCAAGAAATATCGTAAGGCTTGGACATATTGCCTGCAAAATTTAGGTTGTTGGCAACGCAACCGCCGCTACAATAATATTTTGCCGGACAATTTGTGCAATCGGGTTTATTCGTTACGACGTTTTCGGCAAATTTCTCGGAAATCGCCATATCTATTTTACCGTCGAAGACGTTGCCCATATAATAGTCTTTATTTTCCGCAAACTGATGACACGGATAGATGCCGCCCGTCGGAGTCACTGCCAAGTATTCGCAACCCGATCCGCATCCCGTCAATCTCTTGACAACGCACGGTCCGCCTTCCAAGTCAATCATAAAATGGAAGAAATTAAACCACTTTTCGCCCTTGCGCCTGTCTATATACAGCCCCGCCAATCGCTCGTATTCGGCAAGTATCTTTGGCAAATGTTCTTTTGTTATTCTTAGATCTTCGATATCCGTGACAACCGGCTCTATGGATATTTGATCGAATCCCATATCGTTGAGCGCGATCACGTCGTCGGCAAAATCCAAATTACGCGCGGTAAAAGTTCCTCTGACGTAATACGACTTATCGCCTCTGACAGCAGCAAATTTCTTTGCGTTCTCGGCTATTATACCATAACAGTCTTTGCCGTTGACGGTCTTTCTCACCGCATTGTGCACGCATTCGCGTCCGTCGATACTCAATACGACGTTGTGCATCTCTTTGTTCAGCCAATCTATCGTTTCGTCGTTCAAAAGAACGCAATTGGTCGTCATTGTAAAATTAAAACTCTTTCCCGACTGCTTTTCCCGAGATCTTGCATATTCGACTATCTTCTTGACTGTTCCGAGATTCATCAGAGGCTCGCCCCCGAAAAAATCCACTTCCAGATTATTTCTTCTGCCCGAATTCGCTATAAGAAAATCTATCGCTTTTTTGCCCACTTCTTCGGACATATAAGCGCGCTCGGTCGTATGATACGTTCCCTCGTCCGCAAAACAATATTTACATCTCAGATTGCAATCGTTGCAAATATGCAGACAAAGCGCTTTGATCTCGCCTGTCCTCTTTTTCTTTGCAAAAGTATCGCAAGGAGTATTTAGCACTTTCGACGCTTCGAGTTCGTCGAATTCCTTGCCGAGCTCGTTCTTTTCCCGATCGCTCATTGTTGCAAATTCGCCGATCTCACTGTCGTCAAAAGCTTGTCCGTATCTGCTTTTTGCATACAAAAAAGCGGCGCGGTCTACATTATGCAGACTGCCGCTTTCTATATCCCATACAAAATGATAAGTCCTGCCTCCGTAGCAGAATTTAAAAGCGTGTACCATCTATTAGATCGAGATCAAATCAAAGGCTTTCTGGTAGCGTTGATTTTCTCGTCGCGGTTTTTACAGCTCTGATTGCCTACAGTGCAAGACGTCTTACAAGCCGACTGACAGCTGGATTGGCACTCGCCGCAACCAATGTTTCCGCTTTTTTTCATAGAATTTGTTACGATACTGTTGATATGTTTCATATATTTCTCCAATATTATATAAATTTTATTATCTATATAATATAATAAACTCTGCTATTTTGCAAGTATTTATTTAAATTCTTTTAAGATTTTATCAATGTTGCATAGCGGCTTAATAGTTTAATTCGCTTTTGATAAAACCGAGTTCAATTTCCCACGACGATTTTAAAGATTGATTTTCGGCTCTTGAGATCCTCTTCTCGACGCAGTCTACCAATTCTTTTGTCCTAAAATGATTTGATAAATCGACAACAAGTATAAATAATAACGTCAATTCATCTTCGTCGCAAGTATTGTAATAATCCAAAGTATCGTTGAGATTTATAGAAAATTCCGCCAAAAGCTTTTTATCGTTTTCCCTAAACCGAGCGATTACTTCTTCCGTTCTCTCTTCTTTGAGCAAATTCAGTTGCTCTTTAATCAGTTCTTTTATATCTTGTCTGTACATATCTTTTCCCTTTCGGCAAAAAACATAATGCCCAAATTTTATAATATAATTATATTATCTGTCGGACATTATGTCAATCGCCGAAAGTACAAATCACTTTTCCCGCCTTACGTTGACGGTAAATATACCGCTCAACAATCCCGCTATAAGGCAGAATATTATATCGAAAGCGGTAAGCGGATTTATAGCAAAAGATCCGTTGATGAGCGAAAAAATCAAATAGGATATAAGGACAAAAAACAATCCTATCACACTGCCCTTAAAAAGCCCCTGTCTTCCTGATTTTATAGCCAGTAATGTACCGAAGAAAATACTTATGATCTTCAAAAATATATTGACGATTCGGACTGCTTTTGCAGATAAATTTGCAAATTTTACTATCACGGCAAATAACATTACCGTCAAAAGCGAAATTATAACGGCAAAAAGTACGCCTTTGAACATTTCGAAGAAATCTTTTTTGTTGAGTTTTAGAGCCATACGCTATCCTCCCGAGAATAATATACGCTCTTTTTCCACTCAATATGACCTATATCCTCAGTCCGAATTTTCCCCGTCTCTGTCTGTCAAACGTCTCAAGTTCCTTTTCGCTCGCGTATTCTCCGTCGCATTTGCCGCAATTTTCACAGCCGTTGCATATAACTCTGTTGCCGCACGGAACGCAACGCTTTTTAAATTTAGGAGCATAGCAGTTTTCGTCGATAGGCAATCCCAACCTGTCTGTGAGTTTAAACTTCATAGGCTTGCCTTTAAAAGACAGACCAAGCGCATAAGCCAATTTTGCCTGCTCCTGTTTGTTTTTCAAGTTTACGATACGTCCGTCTATTTCAAAGCAGTTTCCCGCTTCGCTGAAGGCAAAAGTCACGTTGTGAGCCACGCACTCGTCGTGCAGTTTCTTGACCCATTCGTATTTGCACAGTCTCGCGCCTTCGTAATTTTCGCCGCCGCATACAACCTGTTCTATCTGTCCTTCGCTCAAATATTTATCTATCGTGATCTCTCCCAAAAGCGGCGCTGTCATTATCCCCTTGTGCTTAAAAGGCAGTGCGTGCAATATAGGAATCCTCTCGTCGGCGCGCCTTTGGTTTTCGCAAGTAACGTTGAAAAACACGTTTTCCCAACCGTCTCCCCAATCCTTCGGCAGACATTGTTCCACTCTCTCGGGACGTTTTGTCAAAAGAAAAAATTTGAGATCGGGGCGCTCGTAGATCACGTTCCACGCCTCCTCTCGCCAAGCATCCGCTTCTTGTATAAAAAAGTCCGAGGTCATACACACCCTGACCGTCTCTCCGCTCGCCAGCTTAAATCCGCCGTTTTTATTGCGCGACAAAGGATAATACATACTGCCTGTCTTTACGACAACGGAACTGTCTATTCCGCCGTGTATCGCATCGAGCAAATACATATAACAGTTTTGACACCCTTCGCTACACTTCTTGCATCCGTGCCAAGGATTCCATATATCGCGCATTAATTCTCCTTATCTATTTACAACTTTTAATAGATATATCATAACACAAAAAAGAACGACCGACAAGCCGTTCTTTTCCTGATAATTAATTTCAATTAGATCAATCCTTGAGCAAGGACTCGCTGTCCGTCTTCTCCAAAGAATCGTTGGGTACAAATTCTTCGGTTTCCGGCACATCGAAAGAATTTTTCTTTTTGGATTTTCTGTCCTCTGCCGCACGATCCGCTTCTGCGTCGTCAAGAGCCGACACTTCGGGCTTTTCCTGAAGTTTGACTTCTCCGTCGTTTGTCCTAACGGCCTCGAGCACCATATAAATAGCCGATCTGTCTATCGTGACTAATACGCTTCCGTCTCTGTTTGCGCTGATATCGAGTACGAAAACGTTATTTGCGTTATCTACTTTAGTTACCTCGCCGACAAAACCGCCTATAGTCTTTACCTTGCTGCCTGCCTTGATGGAGTCTACCATCTCCTGCGCTTTTTTCTGACGTTTTTTCTGCGGGATTATCGACATTGCAAACATTGCCACCATAAGCACGAGCAACACGACTATCATAATTATATTGGAAGTGCCGAAACCTTTAGCGGTATCTTCGCCGAGCGTTAAAATCTGACTTATATTCATTTATATCTCCTTATTTTCCGTATACGGATTATATTTCTGATTTACATCTATTCAAGTTTAACTTATATGTTTGCCAAATATCAAGCATTTTATTGATTTTATTTCACTAATTTATCAACAATTTACAAAAGTTTGTCAAATAAAGCGCTGATTAACGATTTTTGAAGTTCATTACGGATTTTTCTCCGCCGTGTCCCCAAGTGTAATTTGAAGTAAACTCTTTGTAGAAATCCCCGAATCTGTCTTCCATAATCGCTTCCCTTATATCTTCCATGAACTTCGTGAGAAATCTTATATTGTGTATAGACAGCAGTTTTCCTCCCAGTATCTCGCCGCTGTTGATGAGATGTCTGATATACGCTCTTGAAAAATTGCGGCAACAATAACAGTCGCAATCGCCGTCTACCGGATTGAAATCCTCTTTGAAGGCCGCGTTTCTTATAGTCAAATTGCCGCGCTTGGTAAACGCCGTGCCGTTTCTCGCCATACGGGTAGGTATCACGCAATCGAACATATCTATTCCCCGCATGACCCCCTCTACGAGACAGTCGGGAGATCCCACTCCCATAAGATAACGAGGCTGATCGTCGGGATAATACTCTCTCAAAATGTCCAGCATTTCATACATTACAGGCTTTGGCTCTCCGACGGAAAGACCGCCTATAGAAAATCCGCATTTTGCGTATTCTACAGTGCGCTTGGCGCTCTCTACTCTCAGATCCTTATACATATTGCCTTGAATTATCGGAAAGAGCATTTGGTCCGGATTTTTATGCGCCTTATACGATCTATCCAGCCAATCAAGAGTACGGGTCATAGCCTGTCTCGCATAACCGTATTCGGTAGATCCGTCAGTACACTCGTCGAACGCCATTATTATATCCGCTCCGAGTTTATTTTGCACTTGGATAGATTCTTCCGGTCCCATAAAGTGTTTGGATCCGTCTATATAGGATGAGAAGGTAACTCCCTGCGGAGTAATCTTTCTCATTTTTGACAGCGAAAATACCTGAAAGCCGCCGCTGTCGGTCAATATCGGCTTATTCCAATTCATAAATTTGTGAAGTCCGCCCGCCTTCTCCACGAGATCTGCTCCCGGACGGAGATAGAGATGATACGTATTAGCAAGCACTATCGAAGCCTTTGTGTCCTCGACGTCTTTGGGCGTAAGCGCTTTGACCGTGGCGTTTGTACCCACCGGCATAAATACTGGAGTATCGATAATTCCGTGCGGCGTGGTAAATCTTCCCACTCTGGCGCCCGATTGCTTGCATACTTTCACAACTTCATATTTAAATTTATCCGACATATATTCCTTATATTTTATATTGATATATTATTTATTTATATTATAGCGCGTCTCTAACGCAACTATCGTCGCCGATATTATTACGGGAAGCAGCACTGCGCGTTTTAGAGCCGAGAAAGACAAGGCGCGCGAGGAAAATCCGAAGGAGTTTACTAAGCGTAAATGACTGAGGGTTGCCACAGCGCAACGCCGTATTTCGACGGCTATAAGACGAGCATTGCGTCGCCGAAAGAGAAAAACCTATACCTATCCCTCACCGCAGTCTCGTATATAGACAAAGCGTTCTCCCTTCCTATAAATGCGCTTACAAGCATGATCAGCGTGGATTCAGGCAAATGGAAATTTGTTATCAAAGCTTTGACGACTTTAAACTCATATCCCGGATAGATAAAAATATCCGTTTCGCCGCAAGACGGTTTGATATATCCGTCGTCGCCGACCGCGCTTTCGACTACTCTCACCGACGTCGTACCTACGCAGACGACCCGCCGTCCCTCTTTCAAAGCGCAATTGATTATATCTGCATTGGCTTGATCTATCTCAAAATATTCGCTGTGCATCTTGTGTTTGAGAATATCCGTTTCTTTTACAGGACGGAAAGTCCCCAAACCTACGTGAAGCAATACCTTTGCTATCTCTACGCCTTGACTCGATAGCCTGTCCAGCAATTCGGGAGTAAAATGCAGTCCCGCCGTAGGAGCCGCCGCCGAACCTTCGACCTTGCCGTATACCGTTTGATACCTCGTCTTATCCTCGAGTTTTTGAGTGATATATGGCGGAAGCGGCATATTGCCTATCTCTTCGAGAATATTTTCAAACGCGCCGTCGAATGCGAATTTTACAAATCTTATTCCCTCTTCGCCATAGCCTACGACTTCTCCCGTCATAGCCTCAAAATCCAATACCGTGCCGATCTTGAGTTTTTTTGCAGGACGCGTGATACACTCCCACGTATCGTATTCTACTCGCTTGAGTAATAAAACCTCGGTGTTTTTTTCTATTGTCTTATCCGTCCTAGGCAAACGTGTGGCGTATATCCTTGCAGGGATTACTTTCGTATTGTTTATGACCAATACGTCGCCTTTTTTCAAATAATCGACGATGTCGTAAAAATGTCTGTGCTCGACAGCTCCGCTTTTTCTGTCGTAAACCAACATTCTCGACGCGTCTCTCGGCTCGATGGGAGTCTGCGCTATGAGCTCTTTGGGCAGATCGTAATAGAAATCTTTTGTATTCATTTCTTTTCCTCGCTATCCAACATAGAAAGCTGTTCATACGCGAGCTGCGGAGCTTTTCTGCCGAAATGCTTATATGCGTCGGGAAGACAAATTCTTCCGCGAGGAGTACGCGCTATAAACGTAATCTGCATCAAATACGGTTCGTACACGTCTTCGATAGTTCCTGCGTCTTCGCCTATGGACGCCGCCAAAGTATCAAGTCCCACCGGTCCGCCGTTAAATTTATCTATTATCGTCAAGATAAGCTTTCTGTCTATGCTGTCAAGTCCCAACTTGTCTATTTCCATCTTGCCAAGCGCGACGTCGGCTACCTGCGCGTCTATTACGCCCTGCGCCAACACTTCGCTGTAATCGCGAACTCTCTTGAGAATTCGGTTGGCAATTCTCGGAGTACCGCGGCTTCGCCTTGCTATCTCAAATGCGCCGTCTTCGGTTATCTCCACGTTGAGAAGTCCTGCGCTTCTGCTGACTATACTCGCCAATTCCTCGGGAGTATACATCTCCAGACGGCAGTTTACTCCGAATCTGTCCCTCAACGGAGACGTAAGCATACCCGCTTTTGTAGTCGCGCCGATGAGCGTAAACTTGGGAAGCGCAAGCCTTATGCTTCTCGCGCTAGGTCCTTTGCCGACCATAAAGTCAAGCGCATAATCTTCCATTGCTGGATAAAGCACTTCCTCCACGTTGCGATTGAGCCTGTGTATCTCGTCTATAAATAGAACGTCTTTTTCATTGAGATTGGTAAGTATAGCCGCCAGATCCGCCGCCTTCTCTATAGCGGGTCCCGACGTGATCCTTATCTGACTGTTCATTTCGCTCGCAATTATATGCGCGAGCGTCGTCTTTCCCAATCCCGGAGGTCCGTATAACAATACATGATCCAAAGCCTCGTCTCTTCCTACCGCGGCTTTGATATATATTTCAAGATTTTCTTTTATCTTATCCTGCCCCACGTAGTCGGACATACTTTTCGGGCGAAGAGAATTTTCGCTTTCCCCTTCGCTAACGCCCTGCATAGAGGACATAAAGCGCTCTTCGTCGTCGAACTCCATCATCTGTCAAAACTCCTTAATGCGGCTGTGATAATATTCTCCAACCTGTCGTCATGCTGTCTGGCGACCGCCACCGCCTTGACCGCCTCGGTCTTGGATATGCCCAAACTTACCAAAGCAAGCACCGCGTCGTTGACGATCTCGTCTTTGGAAGTCGTCTCGCCGCCGACCAGTCCGAAGAATCCGTCGTCGTCAGAGCTGTCGCTCTGCGCTATCTTTTCTTTCAGTTCGAGTATTATCCTCTCCGCAGTCTTTTTGCCTATTCCTTTTACTTTTGCAAGCGTCTTTACGTCGCCGTTGACTATCGCGATTGCCAATCTCTGCAAGTCAATTCCCGACAGTATCTGCAAAGCGATCTTGGGACCTACTCCGCTGATACTTATCAAATTGAGGAACATCGCTTTCTCTTCCTTGGAATAAAAGCCGTACAGACTCATTTCGTCCTCGGAGACTTTTAGATAAGTAAACGCAGTGATCGTCTCGCCTTTTTTTGCAAAAGCCGAGAGCGTATTCGCCGACACTCCGAGTTCATAGCCTATGCCGTTGTTTTCCAACACGACCTTGCCCTCTTCGTAATGTATAACTTTTCCCGTGATCGAATAATACATGTCGTCCTCTTCTATCTGATACTGAACAATCCGCCCAATCTCGCCGTCTGCGCATGAGTAAGCGCCACCGCCAATCCGTCCGCCGCGTCGTCGGGCTTGGGAACTGCTTTGAGATTTAGAAGTCGCGTGACCATAAACTGTATCTGCTTCTTTTCGGCCTTACCGTATCCGGTAAGCGCCTGCTTTATCTGCAACGGCGTATACTCGTACATCTTAAGATTTTTTTGAGTACAAGCGAGAAGTATCACGCCTCTAGCCTGAGCGACGTTTATACCCGTCGTGATATTGGTATTGAAAAACAGTTCCTCTATTGCAATGCAGTCGGGATTGTATCTTTCAATCAACGATATCATTCCGTCGTATATCTTGGACAGTCTGACGGGTACGCTGTCTTCTTTTGGCGTATTGATTACTCCGCAGTCTATAGGACGGCTGCCGCCCCTTTGACAGTCTATCACGCCGTAGCCGACTATCGCTAAGCCCGGATCTATTCCCAAAATGATCATTTTCTAATCTGTCCGTTGCCCGTGACTATATATTTCTCGCTCGTAAGCTGCTCGAGACCGAGAGGACCTCTGGCGTGCAACTTTTGAGTAGAAATACCAATCTCCGCGCCAAAACCGTATTCAAAACCGTCCGTAAACCTAGTCGACGCATTGGTATATACGCAACCTGCGTCCACCATTCCGACGAATACTTCCATCGCCTTTTCATCTGTAGAGATAATAGCTTCGCTGTGTTTTGTACCGTTTTCATTGATTCTGTCGATAGCCTCGTTGTAATCCTTTACAACTTTTACCGTGAGAATATAGTCTTCTCTTTCCGTCTTATAATCTTCTTCGGTAGCCGGGCAGACTCCCTTCACCAAAGCGCAAGTCTTTTCGCATCCGTTGATCTTGCAGCCGTCTTTCATAAGTCTTGCGAGCATAGTCGGCAAAAATTTATCCGCTATTGCTTCGTCGACGAGAAGTTGCTCCGCGGCGTTGCACACCGACACG
Organism: uncultured Clostridia bacterium; assembly: GCA_948471525.1. Classification (GTDB taxonomy): domain Bacteria; phylum Bacillota; class Clostridia; order Christensenellales; family UBA3700; genus RACS-045. The sequence continues at coordinate 200,487 of CAOKSY010000002.1, forward strand.
CGCTGCATTTTTGCATTGTATACAATCTCTTCCGCCATTGCCAAGTCCGCGCTCTTTTCAACATATACGTGACAGTTGCCGCCCGACGACGCAATTACAGGTATCTGAGAATTTGTCAAAACAAACTTCTTGAGGTTGTCGCTTCCTCTGGGGATTATAACGTCTATATATTTGGACTGCTGAAGCATATCGTACGTCGCCTGTCTGTCCACGTTGTCGACAAATCCCACGCATTCTTTATCAAAGCCGCACTTTTCTATAGCATTCTGAATTATCTCAAAAAGACGTCTGTTGGAATCTATAGCCTCTTTTCCGCCCTTGAGAATAACTCCGTTGCCCGACTTTATGCACAGACTAGCGACGTCCACTGTGACGTTGGGACGGGACTCGTAAATGACTCCTATCACGCCGAGCGACGCTCTAACCTTCTTAAAATGCAGACCGTTGGGCACTGTCCATTCTCTTACGACTTTTCCGACGGGATCGTCGAGAGCAACGACCTGCCTTACTCCTTCAGCCATCAAATCTATCCTTGCGTCGGTGAGAGTAAGTCTGTCTATCATAGCTTCCGAAAGCACGCCTTTTGCACGGGCGATATCCGCCGCATTGGCTTTCTTTATGCTCTCCTTTGCGTTTTCTATATCTTCCGCCAAAGTAAGCAATATCCTGTTTTTATCCTCGCTATTGAGAAAAGCAAGTTTATACGACGCCTTTCTCGCAGCCGAGCAAGCTCTTTCTATATCGTTCATTCTTCCTCTTCCTCGTCGAGTTCCGCATTGTGATATACGTTCTGCACGTCGTCGTTATCCTCAAGCATATCGAGAAGTTTGACGACTTTAGCCTGCGCGTCCTTATCGGGCTTGACGGTATTGTTGGGAATCCTGTCCACGTCTGCCGAAAGTATCTTCAAAGCGCCCTGCTTTTCCAAATTCTCTCTCACGCTGCCGAGCGCCGTCGGTTCGGTGTATATTTCAAACACGTCGCCGTCGTTGAGTATATCTTCCGCTCCGCAGTCGAGCGCGACCATCATAAGTTCGTCTTCGTCCACGCCCTCTGCGTCGACTACGATAACTCCCTTTGTCTCAAACATATAGGATACGCATCCGCTGGTGCCCATTGCACCGCCGCACTTATCAAAGTGATGTCTTATATCTCCTGCCGTACGGTTTTTGTTGTCGGTCAAAGTCTCTACGATCACAGCTACTCCGCCCGCGCCGTAGCCCTCGTATACGTTTTCTTCATAATTGACGGCGTTGAGTTCCCCGCTAGCTTTTTTGATGCCTCTTTCGATATTGTCGTTGGGCATATTATTAGCTTTCGCCTTTGCAATGACGTCGCGCAGCCTGGCATTGGAATTGGGATCGGGTCCGCCTTGCTTTACCGCTACAGCTATTTCTCTGCCGATCTTGGTAAATACGCTCGCTCTCTTTGCGTCGCTCTTGCCTTTCTTATTTTTGATATTTGCCCATTTGCTATGTCCGGACATAACTACCTCCGATTTTATATATTACACGAATATTTTATATTAATAATTATCAATTTGCAAGTAAATTCACCTTATGCTCGAAATTAAATGGATTTTAGAATAATGCGTCTGTCTTGTACGACAACAAAAAAAGCGGACATTTCCGCTCTTCTCATTTTCTGTCGAGATATGACTGAAGTATTATCGTAGCCGCTATCTTATCTATTACTTTCTTGCGTTTATCGCGACGCATACCGCCTTCGATCAGCATTTCTTCCGCGACTACCGTCGTCAGCCTCTCGTCTTCATAGTCGATATTCGCATCTATCAACGGTCGAAGTTTTTCCGCAAACGCCCGCGTCTTCTCCACTCTTTCGCCCTCGGTACCGTCCATATTGAGCGGCAGACCGAATACCACCGTATCGATCCTATACTGTTTTACAAGATCGGCAATATGCTGCAGATCCTTGTTCTCCTCTACCCTTTTATACGTCTCTATCCCCGTCGCGATAATTCCGCTTTCGCTGACCGCTATACCGGTGCGGCTGTCGCCGAGGTCTATTGCAAGATATTTCATAATATGATTATCCCATATCCGAACAATATATGTCAAGCAAAGGAACGCAGACTGTAAGTCCGCGTTCCTTCTTATCGACATCTATATCATTGACAAATTATTCTACTCTCTGCAAATACTCTTCTTCGTCGAAATTATACATGGATCTGGTTATTAAAAAGTATATTGCGCTGACTGCGATCGAGATAACGCAATATATAGCAGCCAAAGCATATATATTGATATTGAGCAGAATCGATACCATTACCGAAAGTCCCGTCGTAACTATTCCCGGGATAAATGCAAACAGCATGGGTATTACCGAAGAGAAATTATTCTTGACTATCTCCTGCAAATTTTTCCAATGGATATTTGGGTTTTTAAGATCTCTGTAAACGCACATCCTGTTGACCGCATAAGCATAAAGCGCGTTGGACGCCGCAAATCCCAATACCGCAAGCACGTTCATAGACGGCACTATCATAAGCGCTACCGTACTCAAAGCCAAAGTTAAAAGCGAGAATACCAAGCCCGAATTTATCTTTGCGTCGACGATACTCTTGGCGGAGAGCGGCATCGTCTTCATAAAAAGCACTCCTTCTCCGTCTCTTGAAAACGCAAGAATACTTGCCGTATTGCTGCTCAGCATAAGCTTGACAATAAAATCGGCTATCGACGCACAGATTATCGCACCCATGCTGCCCGGGATATTCCTTATATTTATCGCACAGATGAAATAGACCAATATAGGAGGAAGTATTACCATCATACCCGACTGTATCAGCAAAGTATTGTTCTTCAGCACCGAGAACAGATCTTTTCTAAAAAGCGCACGTTTGACCTCAAATTGTTTGACCTCTTTGTTTTTGCCGGACGTCTTTGATACGCCTCCGCCTTCCAAAGCCGCGGATGCGAGCTGTTTGTATTGCCACGAAGCCAACAAACTGCCGAGCGCGGCGAGCGCGATCACTATTCCGAAGAAAGCCGACGCGTAGCCAAATCCCGAAAGCGCGGAAGTCGCGGTCATCGCCTTTGCGAGGAAATACGTGTGATACGAGTATTTACCCGCTCCCGCAAGCGACGGCAATATTGCGCCGTACATTTGATCCATATCCATTTCGGAATTATCCGCTTCTCCGCCGGTTATCGCATCGGGATCAATTGGCGGCGCGCTGTTATTTGCATAAAGTATAGGCACATAGATAGCGATATAAAGCGCTACTACAAACAAAATGACAAATACCGCGCCCAAAATAGGTCTCTTTTTAAAGAACTGCAATATTTTCATTATCGGATAAGACAGTATTGCTATGACAAGTATCGCCATAAGCGGTAGCAATACGATCGCAGGTATCAACAATATCACAAAGCCTGCCGTCAATCCCGCCGCGGATTGAATCATTGCGACGATAGCAACTATGGATACCGGAAGTATTATCACTGCCGACAAAATCAATTCATACAATACAAGCGCGATGAGTTTCGCCCAAAATACGCTTGCCGTCTTGAGCGGCAATGTAAATAAAAACTCGTTGTCCTTGCTGTAATACATAATGTTTATATAAACGAACAAAGAGAAGAATATAGTAATCAACTGGCTCATCAAGAAAATACTCGACAGTATTTCCGCAAGATATCCCTGAGCGACAGCCGCTTTTATCAATCCGAACGACGCGACCAACGCCAATATATAAGGAATGCCTATCGCAATAGCTATTGACGTCAACGCTATAATGAATTTATTCCTCTCTTTTTTGCTTTTAAAACTCGGCAGAAGCGTAGTCTTTATCATCTGCTTTGTCAATGCGCCGAAAGCCGTCATAATACGCCCCCTTAAAGTTTGAATTCCTCGGAAGAGAGATTTTCGTCAAATCTTTCTCCGCCGTTTGCGCTCGAATCCGTCACCGAAATAAAGAATTCCTCGAGACTGCCCTCTTTGTTGCTTGCTCTTATCTCGTCCATAGATCCGCTGACGATCAAGCTGCCTTTGTCTATTATCGCAACTCTGTCGCAAAGTTTTTCCACTACCTCGATGATATGCGAAGAAAACAGAACGCTGTTGCCCTCTTTGCAGTGCTCGCGCATCAGTTCCTTCAGATTGTACGCGCTCTTGGGATCTAGACCCGTAAGAGGTTCGTCCAATATCCAAAGTTTTGGATTGTGTATCAATGCCCCGATCACGCAGATCTTCTGCTTCATACCGTGCGAATATCCTCCGACCTGCTTGTTGGCAACGTCTGCGAGATCAAACAATTCAAGATATTTTTCGGCTCTCGTCTTTCTGTCGTTGATACCCACGCCGTAAATATCCGCCATAAAGTTAATATACTCGTTTGCAGTCATAGTCTCATAGAGAAAATGATTGTCCGGCACGTAACCGATATTTTTCTTTGCCGCGATAGGCGATTCGTGCAGATCGTATCCGCATATGCGTACGCTGCCCTCGCTGTACGGCAACGCGCCCGTGATACATTTTATCGTAGTGCTCTTTCCCGCTCCGTTGGGTCCTAGAAAGGCAAAAAGTTCTCCTTCTTCTACCTCAAAACATAGATCCTTGACGGAATACTTTTCGTTGCCCTTGTATTTTTTGCTCAAATTTGTGATGGTCAAAATATTTCCCATTGATGTATACCTCTCTTTTGGAGTCGTTTTTATTATAAACCACGCATTTTCATCGGTCAATGTAATTATTATATATTATTTACAATATTTCGGTACAAATTACAAAAAATTGCTTTATTTAACGACAGTACAAGCCGTCGGCGCGCACAACGCGCATATAATTGCCGAAAACAGAATAAATAGCACTTTTTTTCTTCTTCATCCAAGTCTCCTTACCCTAAGTCGGGAAAAGTGTACTTTTACTGACAAAACGCTTGATTAACGCAAAATAATAAGATATAATAAAATAAAAAAAAGTACGTTTTTGACACATTTGAAGTCAAAAAAAAGTACACTTTTTTTAGAATTTTTTTAATATATTAAGATTTTGAGATTCCTATTTATCTTTGTTTTCTTCCTTATTGGCTTTGATCTCTTTGGCTCTTATCAGATATTTCTCAAAACCGTTTGACGACGGAGAATAAAATTTTTCGTCTTTTAGACTGTCTGGCAAATATTGCTGTTCTACCCAACCTCCGAAATCATGAGGATATTTATATCCCGATATCTTCTGAGTCTTATAATTTTTATCCATAAGATATTGCGGCACCTTGTCGTCTTTTCTGCTTGCAACGACTTCCTCTACCTTATATTTGGCGGCGACGACACTGTTGGACTTGGGAGCTTCGCATACGTATATGATAGCGTTGTACATAGGTATCTTCCCTTCGGGAAGACCGATATTCTGATAGGCCGTCAGCGCCGACGTTGCAATTACCAAAGCCTGCGGATCCGCCATGCCCACATCCTCGCTGCTATGTACGACAAGCCGTCTTAGTATGAGCATCGGATCGCACCCCGCTTGTATAAGCCGCTCCGCCCAATAGAGCGCGGCGTCGCTGTCGCTGCCCCTCAAAGACTTGCAAAACGCCGAAAGCATATCGTAATACATACTCTCGTCTATGCTCATGGATTTTTTCTGCGAAGACTGCTCAGCCGCCGTAAGATCGACGTTTACAACCCCATTTTTATCCGGATCCGTACTCTTTGCCGCAAGTTCCAATGCGTTCAACGCGTTGCGCAAGTCGCCGTCGCTCGCCCATACGAAGTGATCGAGCGCCTCGTCGCTCACGTTGAGAGACATATCTCCCAGACCTTTTGTCTTATCGTTTATCGCTCTGACAAGCGTCTTTTTGATATCGTCGGAATTCAATGGTTTGAACTCAAATATCCTGCATCTCGATACGATAGCCCTCGTCATAGACACAAAGGGATTTTCCGTAGTAGATCCAATAAAGACAATGTGACCTTTTTCGATCGCCTCGAGCATACAGTCCGATTGGGCTTTATTCCACCTGTGGCATTCGTCGAGAAGCAAATAGGTCTTGATCCCGTACCGCTCTTTTTCGATCCTCGCGTCTTCTATGACTTTTTTTGCGTCCGCTATGCCCGACGAAACCGCGTTGAGTTTTACGAAGTTGGATTTTGTAGTATTCGCTATGATATTAGCCAGCGTAGTCTTGCCGCAACCTGGCGCGCCGTAAAATATACAACTGCCCAAACTGTCCGTAAGAATAGCGCGCCTTAGCAGGCTGTTTTTCCCTACTATATGTTCCTGTCCCGCAAATTCGTCCAAATTTGACGGTCTCATTCGCTCGGCGAGCGGCGCGTTGTCTTTCTGAATAATATCGAATAAATTCATACGGATATTATATAATAAACGGACTCCGAAGTCAATTATATACCGCGAAGTCCGTTATCTATTATCTGAACGTCAGTTGAATATGCTTTCTGCCCTCGTTCTCTTTTAATGCGAGAGCGGTATTTCCTTTGTACGCTATGCCGTCGCATCTCATACAGTCCTCAGCGCCTTGCGCAAATTCTATCATATAAACAGTGCCTTTGTATCTATAGGACAGCTGCATATCCTCCCACCCATCTATTTTCGGACGGGCGAATGACATCTTACCCTCGCTCAAAGTTATTCCGAACAGATCTCTTATAATAGTATCGTAAAGTATGCTTGCCGAACCCGTATACCAACTCCAACCCATTCTGCCGTAGTTGTCCGCGTTGGAATAAACGTCGCCGGCAAATACGTACGGTTCGCCCTTATATACTTTTGATCCTTCCGCAGTAAGATTTTTGGTTATAGGATTTATCAGATCCAACAACTGCCCCGCGCTCAACTCGCACTCTCCTACGGGAACTTTTTCGTCCAACATCGCCAACGCTTTTATATACCAAGCTGCTGCGTGAGTATATTGCCCCCCGTTTTCTCTCACCCCTTTAGGATATGAAGAGATGTATCCGTAATAATGCTCCTTGCTCTGCGGAGGCCAAAGAAGTTTTATCAATCCGCGTTCTCCGTCCACGAGATCGGCAACCGACCGTAACGCCTGCCGCTGTCTCTGTCTAGAAGAGATATTGGCTATCGCGCTCCAACTCTGACACAGTATATCCTTCTCGAAATGCGGGCAGTTCTTTACTCCCAGCTCCTCTCCGTTATCCGTCACGGCTCGCATAAAGTATCCGTCTTTAAACGCCTTTTCCAAAGCAAGCTGAAGATTTTCGATATGCGCGAGATATTTCTGTCTCTGATCGAAGTCAATATACTTGATAAAATTCCTCAATACGTGCGCGGCAAACATACTCAGCCACACGCTCTCGCCTTTGCGCCTTATACCTATCTCGTTGAGCGCGTCGTTCCAATCGCCGCCGCCTATCAATAGCAACCCGTTCGATCCGTATTTCAAAGTCTCGTCTATCGCTCGCTTTATGTGAGACAACAGACTCTCTCCTATTCTGCTCTTCTCGGGCGATTCCAACCGTCCTTCTACGCCGTCGTCTAGCGGAGGCGCCGTCAAATATCTCTGAACACTGTTCAAAATCATTTTATCGCCTGTAAAATTTATATATTCAAACGTCAAATATGCCAAAAACAACCTATCGTCAGTGATATGAGTACGCACTCCAAAGCAGTCTCCGTGCCACCAATGCTGTACGTCCCCCTCCAAAAATTGATGTTCGGCAGACAGTAATATATGATTTTTTACCTTTTCCGGATCAATATAGAGCATTGTCAGCATATCTTGCAGTTGATCTCTAAATCCTATCGCTCCTCCCGCCTGATAATAGCCGCACTTGCCGTTGATTCTAGACGACACTACTTGATAAGCAAGCCATTTGTTGAATATAATATCCAGATTTTTATTGTTTGAACATAGTTCAAATTTATTCATATCTTTAAATTTGTTTTCTTGTTCAATTATCATCGCGTCGATAGAATCTAGATTTACTCCGCTCAATGATTCATAGCTCTGCGATATCAGTATCTTGACCTGTATCCGTCTTCCGCTCATTCTATCGCTGAGCGCGGCATGGGACGGATTGTGAAAATCGGACGATCCTTCCCCTATATTTATGCATCCGTCGCTATACCTCAAACAAGCTGAGTCGTGTATACACTGCGCATCCGTACTCATCCTGATATAGACGCTTTTGCCGTTCAGCGCGTTTGTAATACGCATTGTATTTTTATCTATCTGCTCGTCGAAAAGCATTTGATTTATAGGCAGATCATTAAGCATCGCATTGAGACGGAATAGCACTCTTGTATCTATATTTCCTTTGCTCTTGCTCATATTCAGGGCAATGACTTTTATATCGCCGTTCTTGATCACGCTCTCCTTTACGTCGACGTCGATTCCGTCGATCGACGCACAGAATTCGCTCGCGCCCTGAGTATGCTTTACGTAGCCGCCCTCGCAAAGTCTGTTGACACGTCTAAAGCCGCCGATCTCCACATACAGTTCCTCGCACGGCGTATCGAATACGGGATTGTTTTCAAATCTCGTCACGCGGAAGAGATTGCTGTTTTCAAAATAATCGAAACCGCCGCCGTTTTGCGTAACTACAAATCCCCCCTTATCCGCGCATATGACGTTTGAATAAGGAAGAAGCGGAGTTTCGGTCACTATATAGTCGCCTTTTTCGTCGAAACCGCCCGCGCCGCACTCCCACCGTATATCGCCGTCTCTCTTTCCGTATATCGCAGATATCGGCGACGTCTTCTCCGCTTCCTTTATCGACGGATACGCTATCGATTCTTTGTCGAATTGCGCCTTTTCTCCCTTTTTGGGAGCCGTAGCCAGTTCTATAAACGCATTGTCTCTTATTATTTTCAACGCTCCGTCGTCAATTCCGTTAAGTCGCAGAAATTTCACGCAGTCGAGTTGAAGAATATCGCCTATATTTGTCATATCGACAAAGGATTTGAGCGTATATTCGTTGTTGTTGCCGTCCGCTTTATATCCTACTACAAGCACATACTTTACCGACGTCATATTGAGATATATCGTCGCATATATCATATTTTTCAATGCTTCGTCGTGACCGTAATGCTCAAAGTAAATATATTTTACCCCTTTATCCAGTCCGATAGGCAGCCTCTCCTGTCTATTGCCCGCAATTGACGACAACTTGTCTCTGTCGTACGGTCTGTATAGAATATTGGTGGCGATACGGCTGACCAAATCGCTTATATTTTCATTGAGTTGATATTTATAAGTCTTTGACAGCATAGTCAATCTCGCGCTTTCATACGAGTATTTTGCAAAATCCAACATCTTGCACTGCTCGAGATTGTTTTTCAGCGACACTATATCCGAATCGTAGAATTTTACGCAATATAATTCTTTAGAAGAGTTTGCAGCTACCTCTATCTCTCCGATAAATCCGAGACAGGGATTTAGCACGTCTCCTGAAGATTTCCCGTATACCTTGCGTTTCCCGAATATATTCGGCGCGGCAAAACTGCCCTCGCGACCTACGAAATTGGTCAGATTGCTCTCATATTCCATCTTGTCGACTCCCAATACGCAAAGCGCAGTAAAGCAATCGCCGTAATAATTTCTGGACGTACGTTTGGCGATCAGCGAATTGGTCTTGTCGTCTATCGACGTAGATACAAACATATCGTTGAAAGCCGGATGAGAAAAAGTAGAGCCGAAATCTGTCAGCGCGACTTCTTCGCAGTATCCGCACTTATATAATTTACTCCTGCCTTCTCTGTTGACGATCGTTATTTTTCTTATCTCGCAATTAAAGTTCTGCGGAATATACACGCTCATCGAGCAGTCTCTGTCGACGTTCTTAAACTCGCTTTCATAAGGCTTGAAAGTATAAGAGCATTTATCCGTACAGAAGGGCTCATATGTCGGCGAATACAGTTCTTTTCCGTCACATATATAGAAAAATCCGCCTTTTTTCTCCTTATGATCGAGCGCGGGCTTGCTGAGATATTTGCCCTTTGCATAGGAATATCCTTTGCCCGACGAATCTATCACGCAGGAATAATGACCGTTGGTCAGCACGCTCGCTTTGGGGAACGCGCCGCACTCTCCGTACGCAAGATAATTATTCGTATTGCCTCCTCCGTATACAAAGTCGAATTTCTTAGTTGATTTACTCTTATTCTCGGGTATCTGCTCCTCCAGCATAAGCCTACCTCCGTCCATTGCGCTGTCGCTCATAAACAGTTTGATCAAAAAATCGTCGTAAAGCGCGTTGACTATACTGCAAAGGATCATTCCTTGATGATGCGACATAAGCGTAGCTACGATGTTTTTACCGTTGGTAAAATCTATCGCCTCAAACATACCTTTGGGAGTTATCAATCCCTCTTCTGCAAGATTCCTTAGATTGCGCACGACCTTTTTGGGCGCGTATCTAAGCGCAAGCGCGGACGAATAGGGACTGACTACGCATCTGTCCTTCTGCGCGCTCAAACTTATACTGCTCACTCCGAACGCCGAGTATTTATAACTATTTTCGTCATTAAACTCATAATAACAGCTTTCGCTTATACCCCAAACTCCGCCGCACTTGGCTTTTTGCATAATCTTGATTATATTCTTTACGCTCGACGTAAGAAGACTACCGTCGCAATCCTGCAAAAATATCTGCGGCATAAGGTATTCAAATGCCGTACCCGACCACGATATCAACGTATTTCCGTTGATCTTGGCTATATTTCTGCCCAATCCGTCCCAATAGCAAGTATCTCCGCCTACCGCTGACGCGATGTAACAAAGCGTCCTTGATTCCGAAGCAAGCATATCGTAATGCCCCTCGAACTTTCCTTCCGCTTTATTGTATCCTATATGGAATTTGCCTTTGGATCTGTCAAACAGCGCGTCGAAGTCCACCGCGTCAACCAGATCATTGATCCTTGCGTACAATTTGACGTCTATATCTTTGACAAACTCTTTGACCGTAATGAGCGCGGCGATATAGTTGCCGCTGTCCACGCTGGATACAAAATAAGGAGGCAACGGCTTGCGCGTGGCAAGCGAATACCAGTTGAACAAATGCCCCTCGTATTTTTCAAGCGATTCGGCAAGTTCTATATGTTCGGATATGCCTCGCATACATTCGTCGAGATCTATTCGTCCTATCTTATACGAACACAGGTACGACAAAAGCGCAAACCCCATATTTGTCGGCGAGGTGAAGCCGTTGGCGTGCTTTTGCGGGAATACCTGATAATTGTCGCATATAAGCGAATTATCCTTGAGGTTGGACTCAAAATACGCGGCAGTTTTATTGGCGAGATCCAGCAAAAACTCCTTATCTTCGACCTCGATCTCCTTTCTTCCCTTGATCTTCCGTCCGCAAAGATAAATAACGTTGGAAAGTACAAAATACGATGCTATATAGACAAGTATATAAATATTCGTATAGAATACAGCCGCCAATGCCACCGATAATATATAACTCGGCAGTAAAATGCTTATATGCTTGGAATAGCCGTTCTGTCTTTGCGAAGAATAAAACGTCTTCCATTCGAGCAGTTTTTTCCTGTCAAAGATACATTTAAATCCCATCTTCAGCCACAAAAGCAATCCCGACGTAGCAAAATACGGCAGCATTATCAACTCATATACCATATTTATCAGTTGAATAATGAAATTCTTGAACAAATATCTCGCCCTCTTGTCATAGCCGAGATCGTTGAGACAAAGTCCAAAACGTATCAACCAAGTCGCCAATATGCCGAGCGAAACCGGTATCAGCAAAAATGCATTTCCGCTTGTGGCAAGCGTCACCAATAGCGACAGCCAAAGCGCAGGAACAAGCGTCTTAAGCGCGTTGTATGCGATAACGTACCTATAAAAGGGCTGACTTACCTTCTTGGAAAATATATACGGGATCAACAGAAGATCGCCGCGCTCCCATCTGTTCTGTCTCAAATTGTGACTGACGAAATTCTTCGGCGCATCCTCATAGGTAGGCAGCGCAAGACTTCCGGTAGGCACAATTGCGCCTTCTATGATATCGTGACTGAGTATGCGATTATCCGGCAACTGCCCCTCTATCTGTCTCACGTATTCGCTCAATCTGTATATGCCTTTGCCGCAATATATTGAGTGTCCAGATATCTTGTAATAGAAGTCGCCGTAATTGCAATAACTGTCCACTCCGCTGTCGGATTTATAGTTTTTTGCCCAATAGGTGTCCAGCGAAGACAGCTTGTATCTCGACCTGAACGTCATAAGCGTGTATTTTGCGTTGAGAGGATGAAGCATCGTGTTGACGGCGCGCTTAATTCCCCCGGGCATTACGGTATTGTCGTCGTCCAAAAGCACGACGAATTCGGGGCGGCTCTGTCCTCTCAGCACAAAGGAAAATTCATTGTAATCTCCGCTCAAAAGAGCGTTGTTCAGCGCGTTTGTCGCGCCTCTCTTTCTCTCGTACGCCTGCCATTTTCCGTCGATATATTTTCGCTTTCTGACAAACACGTTTATGTTTTTATATTCCGAAAGACTGCGCAACTCGTTGAGCACGGTATCGTCGTTGCCCTCCGTCTCAGTTGCCGAAGCCTTGAGATCGACCAAAAGAGCGTATTCGAGCATAGCGTCCCTGTTGGACTTTGCAAGCGCTATAAGACTGCGGCAGGCGTCTCTTGCCTGCTCAGCGTTTGTGAGAAATTCGTTTTTTACTACAAGCGTGCGGGCTTCTTCGGGCAGATCAATATAATTCATTGCGGCGACGTTGCGCGCGGGAAGCAATCTGTCGACTATCAGACTGACCGCAAATTTTGCCGTCGGCACCGCGGCAAACGGCATTATCAATCCGACTGCCAATCTCATCTGCCAACTGCCGAGAAAAATCACGCTTAATCCCGTAAAGACAGCGCACACCAATGCTATTACTATCGCATACAGTCTCTGATCGGCTTTTGTGGTAGGCTTTTTGAGTATAGGAAGCGTAAGCGAATGTATATGCGCTTTTATGGCGTATCTGTAATCATAAATAATCTCTCCGAAATGCACGTTGTGAATTTTTGCAAGTTCCATTGCCGATTTTGCGATGGATCTTTCGCTCGCTCCGTAAAGCGCAGACAACTTGCTGACAGCGCTCAAATATGCGAATTTGGAACACATATCCATATTTTTGTACACTTCGTCTTGAGACATAATAGAATAAGTAGAACAAAGTTCTATCTTAAATTCATCGGAAAACATATCTTTGAGCCGCTTCATCGAAGAAATGCAATTCGATATAAGTACGCTCATATCTACCAAATTATTGGCAAAAGACACGTCTATATTGTCAGGATTTATATCGTTTATCTTATAAAAATACTTTTCGTCGAGATACTTTCCCGAGTGTTTGAAAAAATAAAGATACGCGTCGTATTTGCACAGTCTTTTGACAGGTTCCAAATCATTTTCAGCCTGAACTCGAAGTTTTTCCGTACGCACGATCTCTTTTCCTATCTTTGCCACGCGTTCGATAAGAGCGTACGCGATCGCCCTTTCCAAATTGAGCGTTTCTTCGTAATGCAGAGGCGTATAATCGTTGAACAACTCTACCACGCGTCTCACTGTGTCTTGCGTGAGATTGCAATTTGACGCCGCCACGAGAAATCTCGCAAGTTGGATTATCCTCACTCCGTTTTTCTTGTGAGTGAGTTTGCTGAATCCTTTATAATCGCTCTGTTTGAGATCTATGGTCACGGAATAATAGTTTTCGTACAGCCATTTCTCGCATTCGTGCAAAGCCAAGCCGTTGTTTGCTTTATTTACGACGACTTTATACGCTCTCTTTACCGCGCGCAAATGCGTATCCACATTGGGAATAGAACCGACAGGCTCGCCGCTTCTCAGAGAAATGGCAAGTCTTTTGACGTTGTCTTCCAAGTCCTTTTCGCTCATTGTCGACGTAAACTCTTCTCCGCCGCCCGAGCGTCTTGCAAACAACATTATTATGATCAATAAAATAAACAGTAACGTAATAACCGCATATAACATACCTTGATTATTGTCACAATTTTGCGATTTAATCACCGCTCGTCAAATATCCGGAAAGTATGAAAAAAGTAAATCGATAATATTTAAATTAAAAAAATACGTCCTAAAGACGTATTTTATACAAGACAGTCTGTAAGCCGAGTTCTGTATTGGACTATCATCTGTCTAGGCGTAGCGTTACCGATACGCTCAAGCGATTTTCTCGACAAGCAGGCTACTTATAGTCGATTTTCTCTTGCGCCGAGTGGGGTTTACAGGGCTCCCCGAGTTACCTCAGGGACGGTGGGCTCTTACCCCGCCTTTCCATCCTTACCGACATAAGTCGGCGGTCTATTTCTGTTGCACTTTCCTTCAAGTCGCCTTGACCGGTAGTTAGCCGGCACTCTGCCTTGCGGCGCTCGGACTTTCCTCATCCCTTGCGGTCTGCGATAGTCTGGCTGTCTTGCTAGGTCATTATATCAAATCAAAACTCGTCTGTCAATAGATAAGCGCTTGAGAAGCAATTCGCTTTATTTGCAGAATAAAGTATTATCTATTCAGCCCCGTTGGATAAATCGGTAATCTTATTTTGCAAATTGACTCCTATTTACTCTTGTCACGTTGCCGGAAAAATCCAATACTATCACGCAATCTCCGTCCACCGCAACGCTGCTCAATATCGGCGATTTTGTATTGAACTTGCCGATTGCGTTGAGGCTCTTATCCGTCAAATAGATATATCCGTCGGACGCGCCGAAGACAAGACTATCTCCTATCGGCACGATACCGCTCTCGACCGTAGCGCAATCGCCGTTTGTATACGGAGACGTATATGCCAACGACTTACCCGTCTTGAGACGGTATTTTATTTCAAACGTATCGAGCTGTACGGCTATAACACCCTCGACAGCCCTGCGCAAGATCGTTCGCCAACCAACGCCATACGTCCGATCTGCTATACCTCGCCCTGTTGTCGCCGTACGCCAAAGACGTAGCGACATAATGGATATTGCCTATATCGAAAGAATAATTGACGGGTCCGTAAGTGCTCTCAAAAAGATCTTCGCTATACTTGCCCCATTTGACGAAATCGTGATTGCCGATAACGTAGCGCACAGGCACGCCCATATTCTCCGAGTTCATAACTTCGATGTGTCTCTTCAATCCCTCTTCATAACAGATATCGCCCGTATGTATTATAAAAGACGCATCTTCGTTTTGCGCGCTCTCTTTGACATAATCAATAAAATCCACCTTGGTTTCGCCGTTTATCTCCGTATCTGTCACCTGCAAAAAGCCGTGCTTGGACTCGTCTTCTTCTTTTTTATCCAAATAGAAATCATAACTTTCTATGTCCTTTGCCGTCTCGATATAGTAATCTTCAGTCCAGTAGCCGCTCGGGATAGACACCGTTATAAATCTCTGTTTGAGCCATCCGTCCAGAACGAATTTCCCGTTTTCGTCCGTCTTGACCACGTCTCTGCCGTTGGTAACGCTCACTCCCGCAAGAGGATCGCCGCTTCCCGCTTCATATACATAGCCGCTGTATCTATCGTGATTGATACCGTAAAAAATACCTGCAGCAAGTCCTGCCGAAAGTGCAAGTACCAATACCGCCGACAGTACTATGACGGTTATTTTTTTCTTACGCGCAGTCATTGTCATTTTCTATTCTCATCTCTTAATTCGTATATTCTTATTTCGTATGCCTTAAGATTTATCTTCAACTCTCTATACGTTTGGATTGCTTCTCCTTCCCGAGGGTAAACGGGAACAAAGATATGTCTTCGCCCTTCAAAGCGCAAGACATCATCTCCGACCGTACACTCCCTGTCGTCGGACGCACTGTTGCGCAGAGCTATTATGCCTTTGCCGTCTTTGTAAGCATAGTAGCCGTAAACTCCGCCGTCTTCGGGAGCGTCGCCGAAAAATCTACTGCGCTTTATTATATCGAAATTGCGTTCCGCCCACTGCAAAACTTCCGTCGCCGCCTTATATCTTTCGGAGTCGAACATCTTGGGCGTAAAATAGAGTTCTATAAATCCCGTACCTCTCATCATACACATATACATATAACGCTTGAACTCGTCTATATCGTATATGACGGTGGGATGAGCCGCGCCGGGCTTTTGCAGATTGTTCCTCATAGGCGGATTACAGTTGCGCTCCGCATAACACGGTTCGTGATTATACAAGTTGGACACGGGAAACTGCAACTGCCTTACCTCGAAGAAGTCGCGGTATTTTCCGTCTCTGTAATTGAGACATTGCGCCAAATTATCCCCTTTTCCTACATAGCCCATATCTCCGCAATTATTCAGCCAGATCGCGTCGCACCACTTCAAAAACCACGGACTGCAATGCGCATACGAAGTGACGTTGAGAAATACGTCGGGACGGGCGCGTCTTATGCGCTCAAAACCTTTCGTCCATTCTTCCCAAAGAAATGTATAGAAATAAAGACCGTCGCCGTATCCCTTTGGATGACCGTGATCCTTTGCTTTGCAGGGAGTGACGGCAAATCCGTCGATTTTGTAATAACTGACGTTGTATTTAATGCAAAATTCCGCCATTCTGTCGCACAGATCGGCTATGTATCTAGGATTGCAGGTGCAAATATCGAAAGACTGCTTGCATACGTGATAACCTATGCCGCCGAGCAATCTCGCGTACTTTACAGTCTGAGAAGTGTATCCTCCCCTCGGACCGAACCATACTCCGAAAGTAGATCCGAGCCGTTTGGTAAGCGCGCTTTCTCTATTGAACTTATCGGGAAATTTATTTTTGTCAAACTCCCAAAATTTGGGAACTTTATAATCTACCCAACCGTCGTCGACCACGTAGCAATCAAGCGGTCGCAGACCGGCATTTTCAAATCCTTGAGCGATCTCGGTAAAGGATGCGGCGATCTTTTCGCTGTCGATATCGAGCATATTGTCGTACCAACTGTTGAACTGAATTCTAAATTTGGCAGGCTGAACTGCGACCGTGGATATATACTCGAAGAAATCCGCTCGCATAGAAGAAAAATCGGCGGATCTTCCGCTGCCCATTACAAACGGGACGCTTGTGTATACTCCGTCTTCTGCTATCTCTTCAAAGGTTCTGCCTAAGTAATATCGCGAATATGCAAAACCGTCCTCTATCCTGTTGTCCGCCATCGGAAATTCGCCGCCGAAAAACATATCCTCGACATAATACGGCTGTCCCATAGTAGTGATATATGCAGGTATAAATACTCTCTTCTTTACCTTGGGAATACTCCAAGAAAACTTTGCGACCTCGACAGAAAATCCGTCCAACTCTATGTAGTCTAACCTCACTTTGGGATCCGACGATCTCAGCGCCACCGTCTTTCTCAGTACTCCCGACTCTCCGTCCGCGGTATAGGACATAAACGCTTCAAACTTTATGCCGCCGCATTCCGCGACAAGTCTAATCCCGTCTTCTTTGCAATATACGACTCGCATATCGCCGCTTTCCAGCCGCACTTTTTTTCTAAATATACCGTTGCCGATAAAATACGACAATGCAAATTCGCCGCCCTTATGCTCTAGCCTTTTTCCGCTTATACGGTTGACGAGATAAGAGCCGACGATCCTGTCGCCGTCTATCTCGACCCCCTTGACGACTTTTGCGGAAACATACTCCATAAACTTCCTCATGCCTTTCGAAATATTAATATATTTTATATAATAATATCATATTTTACTGTTTATTTCAATAGCCGATAGAACGAAGATTTTGTATCTTATCCCCAATAATTTATGATTTATACAAATTAAGTCAAAGCGTGATTTTCTCTTTTACCATATATCTACGAAGCTTTGTAAGCACCTTTGTCTCTATTCTGGAAACGTAAGATCTGGATATCCCGAATATCTTGGCGACGTCTTTTTGGGTAAGAGGTTCGTTGCCCTCCAATCCGTATCTGAGCGATATAATGCGATATTCCCTCTCTCCCAACTGACTTTTAACTATCTCCATCAATTTTTGAGACGCAAACTTGCTTTCCACAATGCCGATCACGCTCTCTTCGTCTTGCGAGATCAAATCTATCAATGCGACTTCGTTACCCTCTTTATCATAACTGACAGGCTCGTAAAGCGATTTATTGTTGAGATTTTTCTTGTTTGCTCGCCACGTCATAAGTATTTCGTTTTCTATACACCGCGCCGCGTAAGTGGCGAATTGCGTACCCTTTGACGGCGAATACGTATTGAGCGCCTTGACGAGACCGATCGAACCGACGCTGATAAGTTCGTCATTATCGTGATAATTGGCGAATTTTTTGACGACGTGAACTACGAGACGCATATTGTGTCTGGCAAGTTCCTCTTTAGCCTGCTTACTGCCTGCGTACATTTGCTCCAAAAGCTCTTTTTCTCGCTGAGGATCCAACGGCTTCGGAAAAGCGTTCTTGTTGCTAATATAGCCGCTGAATAGAAAAATGTTGCTGAATAATCCGATCAATCCCGATAAAATCATACCCTACTCCTAAAAAAGTACTGTTTAATGGTATGCGGAATTTTGTCGAATTATGATAAATAAAATTCAAAAAACTTTGCCCGTCCGCTCTGTCGCACAAACCGCTGAGATACGTTTTCTATGTAATAAAAACGCCGTCCTAACGGACGGCGAATAACATGTCAATTTTCTGTCGAAGACTTGTCTTTGAGTATCGTATTGATCTCGCTGAGCCAACTCTCAATGTCTTTGAACTCTTTGTATACTGCGGCAAATCTTACGTACGCTACTTCGTCGATCTTCTTGAGACCTTCCATTACGTACTCGCCTATCTTCGACGATGCGATCTCCTCGTTGAGATTATTCTGTATCTTGCGTTCGATCTCCTCTACAAGTCTGTCGATACGCATCATAGGAACGGGACGTTTTTCACAAGCGCGCAAAATGCCCGCCTTAAGCTTAGCTGCTGAAAACTGCTGTCTTGCTCCGTTTTTCTTGACTACCATTATAGGCGCGGTCTCTATCGTCTCGTAGGTGGTAAATCTCTTGCCGCACTTCATACATTCGCGACGCCTTCTGATGGAAGTACCCTCTTCATTCTGTCTGCTATCGACGACTTTACTGTCGACACAACCGCAAAAATTGCATTTCATAATTGCCTCCGCAAGTATTGCTTATGACTATATTATAAAGCAATAATGCGGGTTTGTCTAACAATTTAACGACAATACTAACAATTTACCGGCGCAACTTCGCCGTTGAGTTCGACCAAGATAGTATCTTCGCCTATTTTGACAATACACCGCCACGGAATAAAGATGCTTTCGCCCGCCGAAAAACTTTTGATGAATTTTTTGTCTCCCGGGACGATTATCCCGAGTATATGTCCGTGAGAATTAAAACTGATATCTATCACGTGACCGAGTTTTTTTCCGTCGCACACGTTGACGACCACCTTATCTCTAAGTATACAAAAAGATAAATCTGCCATATTTCACCTCGTTTTATTCTATTCCGAGATATAAAAATTATGACAGATTTATTTATATATGCTCCCTCTCAAGAGCGATATTTCTTTATTGACCGAATTCTATCCGTCACAGACATTCTTTGATCTTGCTCAGAGCGTTTTTCTCCAATCGGCTCACCTGCGCCTGCGAAATGCCTATCTTTTGAGATATCTCCATTTGAGTTTTGCCGACGTAATATCTGAGTTTCAACACTTCCTTTTCTCTTTCGGGCAACTCGGCTATCGCTTCTCTCAAAGCAAGATCGGTGGACCAATTCTCTTCTGTTTGCTTTGTATCGCCCAACTGCTCCATAAGAAGAAGTCCGTCTTCGCCGTCGCTGTACACGCACTCCTGCAACGATACGGTCTCGCTCACCGCGTCCAAAGCGCATACGACGTCTCTCAACGGCACGTCTATCTCTTGAGCTATCTCCAACATAGTCGGCGACATAGAATGTCTGAGTTCGTACTCCTCTTTTGCCTTGAGCGCCTTGTATGCGGTGTCGCGCATGCTGCGGCTGACCTTTATACCCGTAGAATCCTTGATAAATCTTCTCATCTCTCCCGAGATCATTGGCACTGCATAGGTTGAAAATCTTACGTTGAATTTGGGATCGAAACCGTCTATGGCTTTCATAAGCCCTACCACGCCAACCTGAAAAAGATCGTCGCCTCCCGCTCTTGCGGAAAATCTTTGGACAAGCGAAAGCACAAGTCTCAAATTCGCCACTACAAGTCTGTCTTTGGCGTCCTTATCCCCTTCTTTAGTCTTTCTCAGCAGTTCTTCGCACTCGCTCTGCGTAATCTTGGGCAGGCTTCTTGTGTCGATGCCGTTTATCACAACTTTGTGCATAAATACCTCCTTCGTATATGTAGGCGAGGCATTTTATCCGCAATAAGATCAACTCAGTTTATTCGATAATTGTATTATTCGCAAAAAATCCGCTATTATTCAAAGAAAATTTTTCCTGTGTTCTCTGTCAATCGCCTGTCGGCGATATACTATACCATTTTGGACATCTCTTTCTTTAGTTTGCTCATCACTTTTTTCTCCAATCTCGAAATGTACGATTGAGATATACCGAACATATCGGCGATCTCCTTTTGCGTCTTCTTGGGAGATCCCAAAATGCCGAAACGAAGTTTTACTATCTGACGTTCTCTGGGTGGAAGTTTGTTGAACGAAGCGATAAGGATTTCCCTCTCCACGTCGTTTTCCACGTCTTTATAGATAACGTCGCTCTCTGTTCCCAACACGTCGGACAGCAAAAGCACGTTGCCTTCCCAATCCACGTTGAGCGGTTCGTCCAAAGAAAGCTCATTGCGCGTCTTGACAACCTTGCGCAAATGCATAAGTATTTCGTTTTCTATACATCTGCTGGCGTATGTGGCAAGTTTTATCTGCTTTCCGTCGTCAAAGGAATTAACGGCTTTAATAAGCCCTATAGTACCTACGGATATAAGATCTTCTATATCCACGTTGGTGTTTTCAAACTTCTTGGCTATGTAGACGACAAGTCGGAGATTGTGCTCTATCAGTTTGCTCTTTGCCGCTCCGTCGCCCTGCATATAACGCGCTACCAGAGCCTTTTCCTCGTCGGGCCCCAAAGGACCCGGCAGAGCCTCGCCGCCGCCGATAAAGTCGACTGTTTTGTCTTGGAAATTAAACAACTTAGATAAAAATTTTTTGATTTTCTCAAACATAATAAAACTCCCGTATATTATAGATCGCAATGCAATACGACCTTATATTCGCCTTTTATACAATCCGAAACCGCCGCCATCACTCCGTATACCCTCTCTTTTTTGCCTTGCGAACGCATATAATCGAGAGGCAATACAGAAAGATTTCTTTTGCCCGTAACGGTGTCTATTTCCGCGCTGTCTTTCAGCGAGTTCAAACCGCCTTGGGCACATAACTCGAGCGCAACGCTTCTGTCTATGATTATCGTCGGTTTATTGCGGTAATATAGCTTGTTCCCGCTGTCGTAATAGGCTTTACACAGCACTTCCCTGCCGTTTGCGCACAACACGATATTGTCCTCATAACGACTCCTGCGACGCGCCAATACGACATGCTTATAGATCAATTTTTGCGCAAATAGGACGATTAAGCCTGCCAATCCAACAAAAAACGGCACAAGCGACGAATTTGTATCCGACAGATTCAAATCGAATAAAGCCGCGCTTCCTTGCGTAATTCCGCCCATTGCAAACGTCAGCGCAAAGAATATCGCAGTCGCCGAAATATACCGCTTGAAAGTACATCTTCCCACCGTGATCGCAACCATTATCAAAGCAAGTATTATCTTAAAAACAAATAATCCGAGCACGTCGCAAAGAGGTAAAAAAACAGCGTATAACGTACCTATAGCCGACGCTATGAACACTGCTATTCCCGATACCTTTCCGCGAAGAAATCTCAGCGTGAGCGTAAGTATCAGCGCATTGATAAGCAAATTGTTTATTATTACGTATTCGATATACACTTGCATAGCAAGATTATATCTCCGACTGCGCAAAAAATTATTCTTTCCTTGTCGAAAACAACGCGTAAAAATATAAAATATCGGTCGAAAAATAAAAGCGACCCGCCTATTTGTATGCGAGTCGCTTTTTCTTAGAAAATATGTGCAGTATTATCAGCGATTGTCCTTATTCCTGTTGAGGAATCTCTTCATAAACGAAGGAGTCTCGCTCGGCATTTCCTGTCTGGGGACGGATTCTATTCTAGTGGGCGGAACCTGTCTTGACTGAGGCGACGGGTTTTGCGGTCTCTGCGGCACTCCTCTCTGAGGATCGCGGGCAAATTCGCCTGCGCGCTGTTGTCTTGCTTCATTCTGCTGCATAGCCATACCCGAGAAATTAGGTCTCGCTCCTCCCGCCGCAACCGTCGGATTTTGTCTTGTCGGTATGTTATCGGATGCGCAACCGGTCGCAATCAAAGTTACGCGTACCTTATTGTTCATTGTCTCGTCATAACTGTGTCCGAATATATAATTTACTTTCTCCGATACCAGGCTGGCAATATAAGCGTCGGCTTCGTTGATCTCTCTGCTTGTAAGATCCAATCCGGTCTGTATGCTGAATATCAAGCCTGTCGCGCCCGCGATACTGGTATTGAGTATATCCTCGTTGGCGGCCATCTTGACTGCCTTGACCATTCTGTCGGAATTGCTTGCGCCGTCGCACTCGCCCATACCTATATGCGAATATCCTTTACCCTGCATTATAGTCTTGACGTCGGCAAAATCGACGTTGATTATGCTGGGATAATTGATAAGATCGCTTATGCTTCTGATAGAATTTTTGAGTATATCGTTGGCTTTTGCATATGCGTCGAGGAATATGATGTTCTGATCGCTGTCAAGTAACTTCTGATTGGGAATAACGATAAGAGAATCGACGTATTTCTGCAATTTTTCTATGCCTGTCTCAGCCGCGCGCATCTTGTTGCGCTCGAATCTAAACGGCTTGGTAACTATCGCGATTATCAGCATATCGGGATTGACTTCCCTCGCATATTTGGCTATTACAGGAGAAGCTCCCGTGCCCGTGCCGCCTCCCATTCCCGCGACGATAAAAAGCAGATCTGTATCTTCAAGCATATCGGTAAGTACTTTGCGAGACTCTTCCGCCGCTTTTTCGCCTATTTCCGGTCGCGCTCCGGCGCCCTGTCCTTTGGTCAGTTCCGCGCCTATCTGAATTCTGTTCTCAGGCAAAGCCTTGGACATATTCAAGTGCTGAAGATCTGTGTTGACGACGCAAAAATCCACGTCTTTTACACCCGCGTCGATCATGCTGTTGACGGTATTAGCTCCGCAACCGCCTACTCCGACGACTTTGATTTTGGTAGCTGTTTCCATAAACCCCTCCCGATTAACCGAATAATCTTTCCAATATACTGTTTTTTCTACTCATTTTGTCCGCTATCTCCAAAGTAGCGAACAATGAAGAATAATAAGGCTTGTCCCATCCCGCCGAACCTGCCGAAAGCAGTTCGACGTCTCTCGAGAGCGTCCTTGAAAAATAATTCAAAGCTCCCTTTATTTCGCTCAAACCGCCCCCTGTGACGAAAAATCCCGTCAGATAATTTATCGAACCTATGGATTTTCCTCCGAAAGCATTCTGCGCCACTGCGAGTTCGTCATTGCGTTTGACATCCTCAATGCACTCGTTTACGAACTCGACTAAATTACCAGCGATGAGCGAATGAAGATAGGAATTTATCTCGCTCGCCTTGCAGTCGTATTTTATCGAATCGACCTCGTACTGATATGCGCTTACGGAGTCAGTCTCTAAATTAAGAGTGATTTGCGGCAATATTTTCTTTGCCGCGTCGTAATCTATATCCAACGCGTTTGCGAGCGCATCCACAAGAAATCCGCTGCCGAAAGGATAGTCCTTTTTATATTTTATTCCGTCGCCTTTTATCAAAGCAAAAGTAGTAGCCGCATATCCGACGTCTATTAGCACCGCTCCGTCGGCGCGCGTCCTCTCGTCAATAAGCTGAGTTCCCTCCGCCCAAACTCCGTCTATAAATCTCACGTATTTAAATCCGAGAGACACCGCGATATCGTAAACGGCGTGTATAAAATCTTCCTTGCAGAAGATATACGACATATTGGCATAGATATTTTTTGCGCTCTCGCCTATCGGGCGAATAGTGTGCACGCTTCCGTCCAACACGTATTCCAACGCCGACGAACACAATGCGCGATATCCGCCGACTTTAAATCCTTCCGCTTTCTTATGGATATCCTTTATCATTGACGAAGTAATCTGTTTGGTCTTGCCCGCGTCGGACAAAAGACCGCTCGTCCTAATAGCAGTAAACTGCGAAGGCACTCCGACGTACAACGTCTTTATCCTAAAATCGAATTTACTGTCCGCAATAACTTGCGCGACGTCGTCTTTAAGTCTTTCGGGAGCAACGAATTCGCCGTTGAAATATCCCGAATACTCTGCCGAAGCAAAGTTCTTGACAAAAAATATTTCGTCGGCGGACTTGACTCCCACTGCAAAAGCAAGCTTCCCCGATCCTATGTCCAAGACGGCAAATTCTTCTTTCATATATTTATTATAATATTATAATAATATAAAGTCAATGCCCGTATAATATTTTTTAGGTAAAAGGTGAAAATTTTTGCTAAAATAAGCGAAATTCTACTAAAATATTCGTTGCTTCGTGATTATCCGACGTCTTCCCACTTCCAGCCGATATTGCTCAGACATATCACGCCGCTGCTTTTTCCCTTGACGCTGGTCTTGTCGAGATAATAACTGTAACAGCCCACGATGCTCTCGGAAATATTGGAAGATACGGGAATGCGCATCACTACTCCCGTATTGGTCTTGAGATCTATGACTTCGTCTTCCACTTTCATAGATACGAAAAACGTAGAAAATCTCTCGTTGATAAACGAACAGCTCTCCGCGCCTTTGATAAGATTGAGAAGTATCTTGTATTTAAAATCCAAAGCTTGTCCGAGCGAAACGCTGTCGGAAGGAACTCCCGACAACTTTGTCAACGACTTATCGGCTTGATTATCTATAGATATGACTTTCAGTTCCCTGTCAAGCACGGCAAATCTTCCGTCGTCGAGCGCGAGCGAGAATACTCCCGTCCTGCGCGTAACATATACGACTACTTTGTTGGGAAACTTTCTTTCTATGGAAATGACTTTGAGTTCCGGTCTGTTGATTTCGATATTTTCTATTGCGATCGCTTCGTCTATAGAAAATATATTTTTACCCTTCTTTATTCCGCTGAGCGCGATGATCTCGCTTTTTACTCCGTCGTCGACAGTAATATCGTTGGTGGTATTGACGTCTACGCCTCCTATAGAAAACATCACGCCCAAAACCACCGACAATACGACTGCCGATACGATTATACCCAAAATGACCCAAAGCCTTTTATGCATTTCAATTCCTTCTTACGTATGCTCCCAGCGCCGAAAGTTCGGTAGATAAATCCTCATAGCCTCTGTCGATATGGTGGATATCCTTTACGACAGTCTCGCCTCTCGCCACCAGTCCCGCCAACACAAGCGAAGCTCCTCCTCTCAAATCGGTCGCGACGACTTCGCTGCCGATAAGTTCTTTTACTCCTCTGACTACAGCCACTCTGCCTTTTACAGTAATGTCCGCGCCGAGTTTTTTGAGTTCGCTAGCAGTCTTGAATCTGGTCTCGAAAATATTCTCGACTATAACGCTCGTTCCTCTCGATACCGTCTGCATCGCCATTATCTGCGATTGAAGATCAGTCGGAAATCCCGGATAGTACATAGTCTCTATGCAATCCAGACTTTTCTGACGTCCCTTGCTCTTTATAAGTATTCTATCATTTTTCAACGATACTTTGCAAGTAGTTTTCGACAATTTGGAAATAAGCGAAGATATATGCTCGCAATTTACGTTGCGAAGCTCTACGTTTCCGCCGCACATTGCCGTCGCTATTAGATAAGTGCCCGCCACAATCCTGTCCGGTATCGGCGTATATTCCACTCCGTGAAGTTTATCCACTCCTTCCACGACTATGACGCTGCTTCCCGCTCCGCGAATCTTTGCGCCCATCGCGTTGAGAAATCTCTGCAAGTCTACTATCTCAGGCTCCTTGGCGCAGTTGCGAATCACCGTCCTGCCCTTTATGAATACTCCCGACATCATGAGATTTTCCGTCGCGCCCACGCTCGGAAGATCGAGCACAACGTCCGCGCAACGCGCGTTTTGAGAATTGCAGTTGATAAAACCGCCCTGTTCCTGTATTTCTATGTTGAGTTCTCTAAGTCCCGCAATATGTATATCTATAGGTCTCAATCCTATATCGCAGCCGCCGGGATAAGCGACCTTTGCCTTCTTATGTCTCGACAAAAGCGAGCCCAGCAAAAATATCGACGAACGCAGTTCTTTCGCCAATGAGTTGGGTATCTCGGAATTACATACTCCGCTGTTGTCTATTATCAGATCTCTGTCGTTGCGTATTATCTTACTTCCCAGCCCCTCGAGTATCTTTATCATGCTGTCAACGTCGCTAATATACGGACAATCGTGCAGTACTACTATTTCATCTGTCAAAATGCTGCCGGCAAGCAAAGGCAAAATACTGTTTTTCGCGCCTCTGATATCCAGACTTCCGTCCAGCATCCGACCGCCATTTATTATGTATTCTTTCATATTTCTCTCCCATAAGTAATAAGCATAGGCATACTCCGACGGAATATGCTATAGTCTCAATACATTTTATGAGCGAGACGGGAGTATTGTGCTTTGGAATCTATATTCTCCAACAATCCCACGCCCGTCATAAAACATACGAGAGAAGTTCCGCCGTTGCTTATGAACGGAAGAGGTATGCCGGTAGGCGGTATACTGCCCGATACGACCGCTATATTGAGAAGCGTCTGTATCGCAATTACGGCGGTAATTCCCGAAGCCAGATAGCAATCGAATCTGTTCTGCGCTCTCATCGCGACTTTTATCCCGCACGCTATCATAACGATAAAGACCGCGAGCACCGCTATACAGCCTACCCAGCCCAGTTCTTCTCCTATGACGGAAAATATGAAATCGCTCTCGGCAAAAGTGAGAAAAAGGTACTTTTGTCTGGAGTTGAAAAGTCCCAATCCGAACAGTCCTCCGCTGCCCAAGGCGTAATATGACTGTATCAACTGATACCCTTCTCCCAGCGGAGACGCCCACGGATCTATGAACGCCATAAGACGCTTAACCCTGTAAGGCTCGAGGAATATCAATCCCACCGCTCCCAAAACAAGCGGCACTCCCATTATCAAAAAATGCTTAATCGAGCATCCGCCCACAAACAGCATTATTATCACCACCAGTCCCACACACATGGTCACGGACATATTAGGCTCCAACATTATCAAGACGCATACCGCGCACGTCGCAAGCAGGATTGGGATCATATTTTTGAAAGATACGCTGCTCTTCTTATCAAGACACGACGCGATAAATATCACAAGCGCGAACTTCGCTACGTCAGACGGCTGCATAGTGGTAAATCCGAGATTTATCCATCTCTTCGCACCGTAATTCTCTACTCCTATCTTAGGCACGAATACCAATGCAAGCAACACTAGCGATATTCCCAGTATAGGATAGCGCAATTTTTTGAGCCATTTGGTGTCGAGAAATTTGACCGCATACATTACGACAAGCGCGAACACCAGTGCCAGCGCCTGCTTTTTGACGTAGTAAAACGCGTCGCCGAACTGCGATTCCGCGCTGTAACTGCTCGCGCTATACTGCATCAAAAGTCCGAACAGCGACAACGCTACGGCGCAGGCAACGAGAAGTTTGTTATGAATTTTGAATTTGCCGCGTGCATCCATCCGCCTTACCCCTTGAGATTGGCGACAGTCATATCGAAATGCTCGCCGCGCTCCACGTATCCTGAATATCTGTCAAAACTCGACGTCGTGGGAGAAAAGAGCACGTTACGCACATGTTTTTCCCTCGCGAGTTCCACCGCTCTTTCGAGCGAAGACGTTATCTCAAAAGTGTATTCGTGATAGGACGGGAGAAACTGCATCATAGAATAGACGTTGTCTCCGGTTGCGACTATGTGTTTGATCTGCGAAGGAAGATTGGAGAAAAATCCGTCGTACGCTATGCCTTTGTCGTAGCCTCCGACAATCAGCGACGTATCCCCTTTCATAGAATTGCACGCTTTGAGAGTGCTGTCTATATTGGTAGCTTTTGAATCATTGAAAAAATCAACTCCGTCAACCGTCCCGATATATTCGTTGCGATATCTCGGCAGTCGGAATTCTTTTATTGCCTTTTTTATGTATTCGTCTTCTACGCCTATGAGTTTGCAAGCCAGTACGGCAGTCATCACGTTTTGATAATTATAGTCGCCTTTGAGCGGTATATCCTCTATGGACATAAACTCGTATTCGCCGTCAATGTCGACGTATATCTTACCGTCGCGAACGTAAGCCCCTCTGACTTTGTTGCGTATGCTCGTAAAATAGACTTCTCCGTATATGTCGTCGTAAAAATCCCTAACCAAAGCGTCGTCGTAATTGAGTATCGCGCAATCGCCCATACCCTGATTGATAAAAATATTGAACTTCGACATAGCGTAATTTTCAAGAGTGGAATGTCTTTCAAAATGATCGGGAGTGATATTGAGACAAGCCGCGATTCTGGGACGGAATTCCTTGACGCTCTCGAGCTGAAAAGACGATACTTCGAGCACCGCGATCTCGTCGCTGCCGATAGTATCCGCCTGAGCGCAAAAGGACTCTCCTATATTGCCGAGCGTATACGCCTTTCTCGCGCTTGCGCCTATCATCTCGCCTATGAGTTTTGTCGTCGTAGTCTTTCCGTTGGTGCCGGTGATAGCTATTATGCCGCCCTTGCAGTATCTGTAGCCCAGTTCTATTTCGCCGATCACGGGTATCCCGAAACGTCCCGCATACACGACGAGTTTGTGACCGTTGTCCACGCTCGGACTTACAACGACGATATCCTTGTCCGCAACCGCTTCGTATTCGCTTTTGCCGCTTACGTCCTCTATCATAGGATAATCCGACAGATCTATCTGTCCGTCCGAATATACGCTTACTTTTACTCCCTGTCTCAACAAAAGTTCCGCCGCGCCTTTGCCGCTTATACCGAAACCTATAATAAGAGCGTTTTTCACATATCCTCCTCTATACGAGGACAGATATCAATGCGACCGCGCTGAAAAGAAACGTTATCAACGCATAAAAACCTACGACTCTGTTCTCGTGCACACCTTTATATTCCAGATGATGGTGATAAGGCGCAATGAGAAAAATCCTCTTTTTTCTGACCTTGAAACTGATCACCTGCAATATTACTGATATGCACGATACTATATACATTATGCCTATAAGCAGAAGAATGAAGGGCTGAGATATAAAAATCGCCGCGCAAGCCAATGCTCCGCCCATGGCAAGCGATCCGGTATCTCCCATAAATATCTTCGCGGGATAGTTGTTGTGCCATACGAATACCAAAGTAGCCCCGAGCATTGCGCAGACGAAATACTCGAGCGAAAGAAGCTGAGCGGAATAAAAAGTCTGCCCCATATGCGTTGCGCGCAGATAGCATACGTATACTATCAAAGCGAGAAATACAAAGTTGACTGACGAAGTCTTGCCGACAAGTCCGTCCAGTCCGTCGGTGAGATTGACCGCATTAGTCATTGCGATATAGGCAAGAATACAAAGCGGAATGAACCACCATTGCAGATCGATAGTATAGTCCGTAAAAGGAAGTTCGACGGTCGAACCGATAAAAGCGTTTTTATAACAGTACAAAGAAGCTATGATCGCTATGCCCAACTGACCTATGATCTTTTGATATGCTTTCAGCCCCTTATTGTGTTTAAACTTGACCTTTATGAAATCGTCGAGAAGACCTATCAATCCGTAGCTGAGAGTGATCGCCATCGCGACTATACCCATCCTCTCGCCTTTGATAGAAAACAGCAACGTAATTATCGCCATAGGCAACAGAAAAATTATGCCGCCCATAGTCGGAGTGCCGCTTTTGCCCTCGTGCTTGTCCACGTATTCGAGTATGGGTTGTCCTGCCTTGAGCGCTCTCATAAGCCGTATAATCAACGGCGAAAGCGCCATTGCCAACGCGAATGACGATATAAAAGCAAGTATGATCTTTATCTCTACGCTCATTTCTCTCCTCGTTTTTTAAAGGAATTGATTATTAATATTCGCCCATCGACCGCATGGGGCGATCGGGCGAAAAATATATTTTGACTGCAGATCAACCGATCCACTTTTTGACTTCCTGCATATCGCTGTACGGCACTTTGATATTGTTTTCGTCAATATAGTTTTCGCTGCCTTTGCCCGCAATAAATACAATATCGCCCTCGCCCGCGAGTTCCACGCCGAGCTTTATCGCCTTGGCTCTGTCAAGTTCTACGTACAGCTTTCCCCTGGGATTTACCCCCTGAAGTATGTCTCCCGCGATTCCCTCGCGGCTTTCCGTACGCGGATTGTCGGAAGTGATTATTACGATATCGCTCATCTCGCTGGCGATCTTGCCCATTATAGGCCTTTTGGTCACGTCTCTGTCTCCGCCGCAACCGAATATCGTGATAACGCGGTTTTGAGTCATACCTCTGCCCTCTTTGAGAAGATTGAATATCCCGTCGGGAGTGTGGGCAAAATCAACGACGTAAGTCACTCCCGATTTGCGCACGACATTGAATCTGCCTTCGGGAGCGTCGATCTCTCTCAAAGTGCGCATTATTGCGGCGTTGGTCAAACCGACTTTTTTGACTGCGACGAGCGCGCCGAGTATGTTATAGATATTGAACTTGCCGAAAAACTTGCAATCGATGTCCATAATATCGTCAAGCACGTTGGCGACAAAACTCTCTCCGCCCGATTTCTGCACGATGTTTATAGCAAAAGCGTCGCTCGGATTGTCCAATCCGTAAGTAATTATCGGCAACTTCTCTTCTTTTATAATCTCCAATCCGAGAGCATCGTCGACGTTGATTATCGCTAGTCGCGTATTTTGCCTGTCGAAATAACTCTTCTTGCATCTTCCGTACTCGCTCATATTCCCGAAAAAGTCGAGATGATCTTGAGACAGGTTGGTAAACACAGTCATTTCGCAACGCACTCCGTAGAGTTTGTTGAGATAAATAGCGTGGGCAGACAGTTCCATAACCACGTACTCCACTCCGCTTGCGAGCATCTTCGCAAACAGTTCCTGCAACATAACCGGATCGGGCGTAGTGAGATTTGACGACAGCCTTATGCCTCCGTATTCGTAATACATAGTTCCTATCAATCCGCATTCTATTCCGTTGCGCTGAAGAAGTTCTTTGATGATATACGCGGTAGTCGACTTGCCGTTGGTGCCGACTACGGTTATGATCTTAAGCCTCTCCGACGGATTGCCGTAGTAATTGGCAGCCATCAAGCTGTACGCCTTTCTCGTGTCGGCGACTTTTACTACCGTCGCGAGCGCGTTGGAATAATCGTGACAGCAGATCACGGCTTTAGCGCCTCTCGCTATTGCCTCGTTGGCAAAGTTATGTCCGTCCGACCTGCCTCCTACAAGACAGAGAAAACAGTCTCCCTCTTCTACTTCGCGCGAATTTATTCTGATTTTTTCGACCTGGATATCAAGGTCTCCGCTTACGTCCTCTATATCGCATCTTTCCAATAATTTTCTCAGTAACATGGTATCTCCTTTAATTATTACGCGTGTTTTTTAATATAATAATATATATTCACGCTCCTTTCAATGGCTTTAACAATCTTCGACATTATAGCCGCATAATAGAAATATTTATCATTTTCTACCGTTATACGCCCGGCAGGCGGATTAGATCCGCCCTTTGTCGCGCAACCTATTCCGTAGAAATAAGCACTACCGCCGTGCTTCTTACCTTTTGCCCCGCCGCAGGAAATTGATAAGTCACTTTCGTTCCGTCGCCGCCTATCTCGCAATCCAATCCCGCTCTCTTAAGTTCTACAAGAGCATCGGCAATGCTCATTCCCGTCAGATCCGGCATATCGATCTCGGTATAACTCGGGGCTTCGCCGTCCTTATAATTGGGTGCGATATTCTTGTAGGCAAATATGCTGGAAAACAGTTTGCCTACAAAAGGAGCGGCTACAATACTGCCGTAATACGTATATCCCTGCGGCTCGTCGACCAAAAGCAGACATACCAAAGTATCGTCTCCAACGTCGGTAAATCCCAAGAAGGAAGATATATACTTTCCTCTCGCTATCGCGCCGTTTTCATACTTCTGCGCCGTGCCAGTCTTGCCGCCGATATTATAACCTGCGACATATGCGTTCTTACCGCCGCCTTCGGAAACTACGCTGTAAAGATACTCCTTCATTGTGTCCGACGTGCTCTGGCTTACGGTGGTATTTCTCACTGTCGGCACGTGGGAATAGGCGGTATTTCCCTTGACGTCCGTGATGCTGTCGACTACGTAAGGAGTATAGAGTTTGCCGCCGTTGACGACAGAACATACCGCCGAAACAAGCTGTATCGGCGTGACCGCTATCGCCTGACCGAAACCTATACGGGCAATATCAACGTTCTGTATCCTATCGAGGTTGAGCATAATTCCTCCCGCTTCGCCCGTAATGTCGACGCCCGTCTTCGCGCCAAGTCCGAAATCGGAAAAATAGTCGTACATCTTATTCTTTCCTACCGTCAAAGCTATGTCCATAAATACGCAGTTGCAGGAATTCTGTATGCCGTGCTTAAAATCCTGACTTCCGTGCCCTATGCTTCTCCAACATTTTATACGCTGTCCGTCGACCGTCGCGCTGCCTCCGCAATAATAGGAGTTTTTTATCGCGTTCTGCTCTAGACCTATCGCGGAAGTCAAAATCTTGAACGTAGATCCCGGTTCGTACACGTCGGTCACCAACAGATTGCGCGATCCTTTGAGAAGCAGATCCATATCGTCTCTGGGAATATCGTTGAGATCGTAAGTCGGCGCGCTCGCCATAGCGAGCACCGCTCCGGTATTCGCGCTCATAATTATACAACTCGCCGAATTGGAACTGTACGTGCGCTGAGCGTCTTCGACCGCTTTTTGAGCAAAACTCTGCATATAGTAATCTATAGTCAGTTTTGTAGTCATTCCTTTTACGGAATCTACGTACGTAGTCACATTGGATGAAAGTTTCCGTCCTATGAGATCGGTCTGAGTATACGACGCGCCGTCCACGCCTTTGAGATAATCGTCGTAATACAGCTCGACTCCGCTCTGTCCTACTCCGTCCGAATTGGTAAATCCCAAGACCTGCGTAAGAAAATTGCCGTATGTATAATACCTGTCGCTGTTGGCAGTGAGATAAAGTCCGTCGACGTCGGTGGCTATAAGCGCGAGCATCTGCGCTTTTGTAAGGCTTTTTGCAACCGTTATTTCGCTGACGCCCTTGCGCGATAACTTTTCGATAAGTTTGTCCTTGTCCATATCTATGATATCGGCGATACTGGACGCTATATACGGAATGTCTTCGAGTTCGTTGGGGCGTGCGTACAGAGTATAACTGCTACTGCTCTTTGCCAACACAACTCCGTTGGCGTCGACTATATCCCCTCTGTCCGCCCTGAACGGAAGTTCTCTCGTCCATTGATCGTACGCCCGATATTGCAACGTAGTTCCCCACAACACCTGCAGATAAAACAACCTGCCGAACAATAATACAAATATAAATACCAAAAGCACAAGGCTGATCACAAGTTTTTTCTTTATGCTGAAATGAGATATTTTATCCACGCGCCGAACTCCTCTAGATTTGCTCTACAATATACTATTTGAGAAAAATCCCGATTATTCTCGGCAATCGATCAAAAAACGCTCAGTTTGCTTAAAATACAAAAAGACGACCCGAAGCCGTCTTTTTGTAGTTAAATATATTAAGATGGAGTGTGTGAAAGTCTTAGTTTAATTTACCGCCGAAAAAGTCGCAGACTTTATCGAACCAGTTGGTGCTCTGCTCATACTCGTAAGCCGGTAAAGTATCTATCTGCTTCATTGCCGCGCTTCCGCTATCGGTTGCGGCGCTGGCTATGAGCTGGCTGTCTATCGCTTGTGGAAGATCTTCCGCTGCCGCTTCCGATCCCGAGATAAACTGATTTGCTATCAAAAGACCGCATATCAAAAGCGCGACTACCATAACGGTGACAACTATCTTTATCATATCGGCATTGACGTTCTTCTGTCTCATCTTGCCGCTTCTGTGCTTGCTTATTCTCTTTGCCTGAGCTCTGTAATCATAGTTTTGATTTACGTACATATCCTGTCTGTACTGCTCTTCCGCACTGTATGCTTGATTGTTATCAAAACTCTGTTGGGGAGGGATATAACCGCTTGCAACGTATCTGTCAGCCTGATTTTGATAAAAACTTGCAACGTACTGCGGCGCGGGCTGAGCCGAATACTGGGGCT
The DNA here is from genome assembly GCA_948471525.1 of uncultured Clostridia bacterium. GTDB lineage: Bacteria > Bacillota > Clostridia > Christensenellales > UBA3700 > RACS-045. Next base: position 234,846 of record CAOKSY010000002.1, read on the forward strand.
GAGTATACTGAGGTTGGGTATACTGCTGAGCATAGCACTCGTTATACTGCGGCTGATCCTGAGGATAATAAGGTTGCTGATAGCCCCCCATATTAGCCTGTCTGTAATGAATATCTCTATTAGGAGCCTGTTGCTCGTAATTCACGTAATCTGCCTGCTGTCTTCTCTCTTTTACCAAAAATGCCATATCAGTATACACCTCCCTGTTAACTATTCCCGTTAATTTACACCCTTTGCGCAATTCTCAACTTTGCGCTTGCCGACCTGCTGTTGTTCTCCAACTCTTCCTCTGTCGCTACCGTCGGCTTCCTTGTTATTATCTCCACTTCTCTGCGTTTATTACACGTACATATCGGTTGATGAGGAGGACAGACGCATTCTTTGTTGAGATCTACAAACGCCCTTTTTACTATTCTGTCCTCCAAGGAGTGGAACGTTATTATACATATCCTTCCGCCTGCTTTCAACCTTATACTCAGATCTTCCACCACCGTGTCCAGATCTTTGAGTTCGCCGTTCACCTCTATGCGGATAGCTTGAAAAGTTCTTTTACAAGGATTTCCGAACTTCCACCTGAGTTTTGCCGGATAACTGTTCTCCACTATCGACGCAAGTTCCTTGGTCGTCTCTATCTTCTTGCGGGCTCTGTATTCGACGATGTTTCTCGCTATCTTCCTAGAAAGTTTGTCTTCGCCGTATTTCCATATTATGTCCGCAAGTTCCGCCTCTGAGTATTCGTTGACTACGTTATACGCGCTAAGTAACTGTCCTCTGTCCATTCTCATATCCAACGGCGCGTCGGCGTTGTAAGAAAATCCTCTTTCGCCGTTGTCCAACTGGTAGGACGATACTCCCAAATCTATCAGTACTCCGTCAATCTGTCCTATCCCCAATCCGTCAAGACGAGCAATCGCATTCTTGAAATCGTCGTGGATATAAGTGATCTTGTCTTCGTACTCCTTAAGTCTTTCCTTTGCGCTTGCCAGCGCTTCTTCGTCCTTGTCGATCGCTATAAGTCTGCCGCCCGCAAGTCTTTTTACTATTTCCGACGAGTGTCCGCCGCCGCCCAGCGTGCAGTCGAGATATATTCCGTCGGGCTTTATGTCCAACCCCTCGATACATTCGTCGAGCATCACCGGCTTATGTCTGAACTCCATATCGCTCCTTAGAATTTGAAAGAAGAAATATCGTCTTCGTCGTCCTGCGCTTCTTCGTCGGCAAGTCTGTCTTGTTCCGCCTCGTATTCGTCGTACACTTCTTTAGACCAAAGTTCGAGCGTATTGCCCATACCCACGAAGACGAGTTCTCTAGATATCCTGAGCGAATCTCTCAACTTCTGCGGAAGAGTAAACCTGCCCTGCTTGTCTTCTTCGAGTCTGATGACGTGTCTGAAAATCTCTCTGGCGTTGATCGACGCACGACTCTCTTCCAACGTAACTTTGCCGCTGTATCCCTGCGTCAAAGCGTCGAGCATCTCCGCGCCGAAAATTCTGAGATAGCAACCTTTCTTGTTTTTAAAACCAAAGACCTGGGTATCGCCCAAAGCGGCTCTGTAAGTCGACGGGATTCTGATTCTTCCGCGTTCGTCTGCCTGGATCTCAATCGTTCCGTAAATCGACTTCATATTACCCTCCTTTGCTATCGTAGTTCCATTATACTCTGTATATATAGATTTTGTCAATAAATTTTTTCCATTTTTTTCCCAAATTTCCAAAAAAAATTTTTAGTTTGTTTATTCTAAAATATTATATACTATGTATATAATAAAAATTTATATCAATAACAATTATTCAAAATTATCTAAAAATTAGCGGAAGAAATTCTACAATTTTCGCAAAAATTTGTTATTTTGGGAAATGAATGGAAACTTAACGGCAAATTTGGGAAAATTCACCCGCATTACGCCGGAATTTAACTCGCCGAAAACTAATGCGCCGATATTAAGCAATATATCAAAAAGAGCTAACTGTCGATAATACTACCTATATTACAGGCTTTTCAAATGAAAACCATAGTAAATTCAAGACGATTCATTGATATCTGTGAGGAAATTTTCCCAAACGATACAATTTTGGGCAGCAATTCCCCCGCCGCAAAAAAATCAAAAAATATGCAATATAAAAAAGTCGGCAAACGCCGACTCTTCATCTATTAAAATATACCTAAAGCTATAAAATTCTAACCAATTTATTATTTACTTGATCACAAGAAGTCAAATAATACTTTATACCGTTTTTCTCGAGATACTTCACCGCTCTGCAATCCTTGCCGTGCAAATGACCGTATATCACCGAATCTACGGAAAAACGCTCGAAAAGCTCTGTGAATTCATTATCGCACAAAGACACGTCAAATGGCGGAAAATGACACATAGCCAATATTTTTTCATCATTTTGTCTCAAATCCGCAGCTTTTTGCAGCGATAGAATCAATCTGTTTTTTTCTCTGGCTAGGATCTTGCGATCGTCCTCTGATTGCGACGCCATATTCCAAAGCCTGCTGCCGCAAACAATCGCGCCATCCAACTTAAGCGCGTCGTTCTGTATGACGAAAAAATCTTCGGGCAACGAAGTGCGTATCTTTGACAGCGAACTCCACCAATAATCGTGATTGCCCTTGAGCAAAACTTTTTTCCCCGGCAATTTGGCGATCTCCAAGATATCCGTCAACGCATTCTCGAGCGTCATTGCCCACGAGACGTCCCCCGCGATAAGCACAACGTCGCCGTCAGCTACGTTTGCTTTCCAATCGTCGCATATTTTCTGCCAATAATTATCCCAACAAGCCCCGAATATATCCATTGGCTTGTCCGAAGAAAACGACAGATGCAAATCGCTTATAGCAAAAACTTTCATGTAGTTATTATAGCATATTCTCGCTGTATGCCTCAACGGTTTGGAAAAAGATAATGGCAAAAAATCAAATATATTGATATTTTATTACGCGCAAATAATATAAAGGTAGTATTTTTCTACTACCCTTATATCGAAAATCGGTTTAGTTGCCGTTGAGATTGCACTTGCATCTAGGCTCGCAACCGCATTCTTGCGGATAAAGCGGCAAGTCGAATACGCCGTCGCACACTTGTTCGTTGAAGTCTTGGCAAGGCGGTATATAGCAATATCCGTAACTAGGCACAAGAAGCTGCACCTGAACGATGACCTTGAGGATCGTCGTCAGGCAAGCCGTCAACGTGAAAGTATTATCCGACGCGTATGTACCTCTCGCGCCGTAAAGAGATGCCGAAGCAACTATCGAATAAGGCATTACGGACGGAGCCGAAGTATGAAGCACGACGTCTCTCGTCACCGAAACCGTAGCGCTACCGCTGCCCCTTACGCCCGCCGCGTCAACAAAATTGACCTGTATCGGAAGCGTGATCGTACACTGCACTCTCGACGAACAAGGATCGTCTGAAAGCGGAGTCACTATAAGATCGCTTATCGTAGCCTGCGCCGAAGTAGAAGTAGCGTTTAAGAACGTAAACGGAGCAACGAGCCCTTCGGGCGTAACGTCGGTAAGCGTAACGCTGAGATCGGTAAGCGTCTCCTGTCTCATACACATATCTATAACTTTATCGCATTGGATACAAGCTCTTTCGCAAATGCCGCCCAATCCATTGTTCCCTCTTATCGGTCCGGGAATTTTATCGGACTTGCAGTTGTTGGAAAATGACATATTATATTCCTCCTGTAAATTGTCGTATGGCATACTGATTTTGTATGCTCACAATTATATATTCCGAAATGCGATTTTTGGTTACTGGCACAGACAAACGGCTGAAAAAACCGATAGGCTAATAACATATTATTGAAAAAAATCGCTCGACGTGAGTCAATAAGCGATTTTTAAGAAAAAAACGATATTAAGTATATTGTTGGCTATTTTGCCTTAAATTATTACAAAATCACATCTAATTTGGAACTCTTTGAGAATAATTAAGGCTATTTGTAAGTATTTAACAAATGTTCGATATGTATCAATATTTCCTCTTTGCCTTTTTTTGCATGACTTGATACCATATAGATATTGTCCGCTCCGAGACACAGCGTTTTTGCTATCTCCCGCCTCTGTTTTAAACAAGCCTGCCTAGAAAGTTTATCCGCCTTGGTCGCAATAATAGAAAACGGTATATGATAATGGTGAAGATACGCAACCATCTGCTTATCCAACGCAGACGGCTCGTGCCTTATATCCACAAGCAAAAACACATTTATCAGCCTTTTGCTCCCGAGCAGATATCCTCCGATAAGTTTATCCCAACCGTCTTTTATTCCGCCCGAGACCTTTGCATATCCGTATCCGGGAAGATCCACCAACATCAATTCGCCTTTATTAAGCTCGAAATAATTGAGCAACCTCGTCTTGCCGGGAGTAGCCGACGTCTTCGCCATACTCTTGTTATTGACAAGGTAATTGATAAATGACGACTTCCCCACATTGGATTTGCCCGCGATCGCTATCTCGGTTATCCCGTAATCCTTGCACTGCTTGAAGTCGGCAACCGACGTAATAAACTCACACTGCTTTATTTCCATACCGCACCGCCTAAACGCTCAACCCTGCGCACTCGAACACCGTGGAGATATTGTCCGCAAGCACGAATTTTACGTCTTCTAAGACGCTTTTGGGAAGCTCAAGCATATCTTTTTCATTTTGCGCAGGTATTATGACCGTCTTTACGCCGCTTCTCTGCGCCGCCAAAGTCTTCTCCTTAAGTCCTCCGATAGCCAGCACTTTACCTCTGAGAGTTATCTCGCCGGTCATTGCAAGGTTTTCATTTACACTCTTACCTGTGAACGCCGAAAGGATAGCCGTAGCCAACGCAATGCCCGCGCTCGGACCGTCCTTGGGCGTCGCGCCCGCCGGCACGTGTATATGGATATCGTATTTATTGAAAAACTCTTCCGATATTCCAAATTCTTCCGACTTACTTTTTATCAAAGAAAGCGCAATGTCCGCAGATTCCTTCATGACGTCGCCCAAACTGCCCGTAAGATGTATCTTTCCGCTGCCGTACGGAAGCAACCTCACCTCTATCGGCATCGTAACGCCGCCTGCGCTTGTCCAAGCAAGTCCGTTCACCGCACCTATTTCGCCGTTGACAATATCGTTGTCGCCCTGATATTTCTTTGCGCCCAGGTATTCCGCAACGTTATCGGCATTTACGCTGTACGAGATATTTTCTCCACCGACGATCTTCGTCGCGATCTTTCTGCAAGCGTTGGCAATCTGCCTCTCAAGTTCACGCACGCCCGATTCTCTCGTATATCCGTCTATGATCGCCTCTATTGCGCCGTCGTCAAAACTAACCTCGCACTGTTCGATACCGTTTTGCGCTTTTTGTTTAGGCACAAGATATCTCTTGGCAATCTCTACTTTTTCGCATACGGTGTAGCCTTCCATCTCTATTACTTCCATTCTATCAAGCAAAGGTTTTTGAATAGAGCTGAGCGAATTTGCAGTCATTACAAACATTACCTGCGACAAATCGAACGGTAATTCAAGATAATTGTCCCTGAAATTTGAGTTTTGATTGGGATCAAGCACTTCCAACATAGCGCTCGACGGATCGCCGCGCATATCCGACGTCATCTTATCTATCTCGTCGAGAAGAAACATCGGATTGCCAGTCTTCGCCTTGGACATACAGGAAATGATCCTGCCCGGCATAGCGCCTATATAAGTCTTTCTATGACCGCGTATCTCCGCTTCGTCGCGAATACCGCCCAAACTCATATGGATATATTCTTTACCGAGCGCTCTCGCTATAGATTGCGCTATGGACGTCTTTCCCACTCCGGGCGAGCCGACAAGACAGATTATCGGAGCCTTATTCTTTTCGCCGGCGAGTTTTTTTACCGCTATCGCTTCGATGATCCTGTTTTTTACCTTTTCTATTCCGTAATGCTCGTCGTCAAGCACTTTGCGGATATGCGCAAGATCGAAGTTATCTTCGGTATATTCTCCCCAAGGCAAAGAAAGCGCAATATCGAGATAATTTCTCAAAATCGAATATTCGGGAGACGAGATATTCATCCTCTCCATACGATCCATTTCCTTGAGCAATTTTTCCTTTATTTCGTCGCCCGCCTTGAGCGAATATATCTTTTCTCTTATTTCCTCGTACTCCCTGTCGTCGTCGCCGAGTTCTCTCTTGATTACCTTGATCTGCTCTCGGAGCAAAAACTCTTTTTGATTTTCTTTGAGAGACGCATCGAGCTTCTTGTCTATATCGCGCAACACGTTGAGTTTATACGCCTCCATTTTGAGCGTAGCAGACAGTTTCTGCGCCTTAAGTTCCCAGTTATCCTCGCTTAGATACTCTTGTTTGTCCAAGTCTTTTATGCCGTCGGCGATTATATTCATTATTGAATAGATATCGTACATCTTTTCGAATGCAAGCCATACCGATTGCTTTACCGCATAACCCAATTTTTCCAACTGCTTGATATTTCGATAGAGTATGTTTTTATACATCTCCTCTTTAAACTCGGCGTCAAAAAGTTCTCCTCTGTTTTCCTCCGCCTTTACCCATAAGACCTTATCCCCATCCTTTTCATAGACGGCGGTAAGCATCATTCTCTCTTCGCCTTCAAATCTGACGACCAGAGAATCGATCATCTCTTTATATTCCGTCATATTGCAACGCACGCCGTATTTGCACACGTCGCTTATATCGTTAAACTTCTTTTTGCCGTTTGCATAACGCACGACAAAAACCCGTTCTTTATTCTCCCACGCTTGTTTCAACAAATCGCGGTTTTCTTTTCCAATAAATTCGATCCGCATCGTCACGCCCGGCAAAACAACTTCGTCGACGAGAGCAACCATCGGCATCCTTTTTGTATCTGACATAATTTCTCCTTAATCAAAGAATACGAATAATTTTGGTTATTATTCGTATTCCGTTCAAATTCAAAGGATTTATTTTCTTCTTATAATTTTAGCTTTTTTCTTCCCAAGCACCACGTCTTTGGTCACGACTATTTTTTCTATCGTATCGTCGGTAGGTATGTCGTACATAAGTTCGAGCATCATATTCTCGAGGACAGACCTCAGACCTCTCGCTCCGGTGTTAAGCCTGATCGCCTGAGCCGCTATCTCTTTGAGCGCATCGTCTTGGAATTCTATATCCACTCCGTCTATCTCAAAAAGTTTTTTATACTGACGTATAGGCGCGTTTTTCGGTTCTGTCAAAATCTTGACAAGCGCGTCGGTATCCAAAGCATCCAATCCCACCACAATAGGAATTCTGCCCACAAATTCGGGGATAAGTCCGTATTTGATGAGATCGTCGGGCTTGATATCGCCGATAAGTTCGCCGTAGCCGATCTTATTGACGTCTCTGACCTTTGCCCCGAATCCCAATCCCGAACCGTCAAGACGCTTGTCTATAATCTTATCCAGCCCTACAAATGCTCCGCCGCAAATAAACAATATATTTGTCGTATCTATTTGCAGGCACTCTTGCTGGGGATGCTTTCTTCCGCCCTGAGGAGGAACGCTTGCAACCGTGCTTTCTATTATCTTCAACAAAGCCTGCTGAACGCCTTCGCCCGAAACGTCTCTGGTGATAGACATATTCTCGCTCTTGCCCGCTATCTTATCTATTTCGTCGATATAAATAATACCGAGCTGCGCCCTTTCAATATCGTAATCGGCAGCCTGAATTAGTTTGAGCAACACGTTCTCTACGTCTTCTCCGACATAACCGGCTTCTGTAAGCGTAGTAGCGTCAGCGACCGCAAACGGAACGTTGAGTATCTTAGCCAAAGTCTTTGCAAGCAACGTCTTGCCGCTTCCCGTAGGTCCGAGCATAAGTATATTGCTCTTGTCGAGTTCCACTTCGTCGCTTTTGTAGTTTATTCTCTTATAGTGATTGTAAACCGCAACGGAAAGAACCTTTTTCGCCTTATCCTGACCGACTATATATTCGTCGAGTTTTTCTTTTATCTCATGCGGTTTGAGCAAAGCGTCGCGACCGACTCCTTCGTCCTCTTCTCCGTACTGCATATTGAGATTTTCTTTTTTTATCAAATCTACGCAAGTCGCTACGCAGTCATAACATATACCGACTTCGGGATCGGCGCCCGGAATGATATAGTCCACCTCTTCGTAAAGCGATCTTCCGCAGAGCAAACATCTTCTCTTATTCTCCAAAATCCTCAACCCCTCTTATCAAAAATCCTGTCCACGAGACCGTATTCGAGCGCCTCTTGCGCCGACATATAGTTGTCTCTCTCGCAATCCGCCAATACCTTTTCATAAGGTTGCGAGGAATTTTCCGCCAAAATTTTGGTAAGTTTTTCTTTAGTTTTCTGAATATGGTTTGCTGTAATAACTATATCGGAAGCCTGGCCTCTTGCGCCGCCCAAAGGCTGATGTATCATCACCTCGCTGTTGGGAAGAACAAATCTTTTGCCCTTCGCTCCCGAAGAAAGCAAAAACGCTCCCATAGACGCAGCCATACCTATACAGATCGTGCTGACGTCGCATTTCACGTAATTCATCGTATCGTAAATCGCGAGACCCGCGGTCACGCTTCCTCCCGGACTGTTGATATAAAGACTTATGTCTTTTGACGAATCCTTAGCCTCGAGATAGATCAACTGCGCCACGACGGTATTAGCCGTCTCGTCCGTTATCTCACCGGAAATAAAAATGATCCTGTCCTCGAGAAGTCGCGAATATATGTCATAACTTCTCTCGCCCTTATCCGTTTTGTCAACTACGTACGGTATCAAATTCATACCCTAATCCTCCTTTAAATATGAAGTCCGACATAATATAGTATCGTGTCGGACTTGAAGTAAATATCCTAAGATTACTGAACTAAGCCTACACTAATTATTATCTTGTTTCCCAAAGAATATTACCGTTGATGTACAATAAATTTGTCAATTATTTAATTGTATTGTTGTTTTTAAGATACTCGAACAACTTACCGGTAATAAGGTCGTTGCGCAGATAATTTCTGTATTCCTCGTTGATATACTTGGAGTACTCTTCAAAGGTTCTGCCGGCCTGCTTTGCCATCTCGCCGATCTTTTCGTCGATCTCCTCGTCAGATACGGGGATCTGTATAGCCTTGAGCAAAGCCTCGAGCGTAAGTCTGAACAATACGTTCTTCTCCGCCATATCTTTGTACTGAACTTTGAGATCGTCTCTCTTCATTCCGGTGTACTTGTAATAATCCTCAGCCTTGAGCCCCTGATATTGGAGTCTGCTCTCGAATTCCTTGATCATATCCTCTATCTGATTGTCTATCATGCACTGAGGTATCTCGACCTGACTGTTCTTTGCGATAGCCTCGATCATATCGTTTTCGAGTTTGGACTCAGCCTCTGCGCTCTTTTTGTCGACAATGCCTTTCTTTACGCTCTCTTTATATTCCGCGACGGTGTCGAACTCGGAGATATCCTTTACGCTTTCGTCATCAAGCTCGGGAACTTCTTTATAAGTGATCTCGTAGAGTTTGATAGCAAACACCGCATCCTTGCCTGCAAGGCTCTTTTCGTGATACTCTTCGGGGAATTTAACCGTGATATCTCTCTGCTCTCCGATCTCCATACCCTCGACTTGCTCTTCAAATCCGGGGATAAAGTTACCGCTTCCCAAAAGAAGAGTTTGCTTCTCGGCAGTGCCTCCGTCGAACTTTACGCCGTCTACGCTTCCGCTGTAATCGATGGTAACCTGATCACCCTTTTTTGCCGCTCTGTCTACTACGGGGATCCAAGCGCCCGCCGCGTCGAGTTTTGCCTTAATCTCGGCGTCGATCTCTTCTTCGCTCGCCTCTACTGCGTCTTTTTTGAATTCCAGTCCGGTATAAGCGCCGAGCTTAAAGTCGGGCTTGCACTGAACTGTAGCAGAAAATTCGAGAGTAGCGTCGCTGATCGCAATGATATCTATTTCAGGTCTGTCCACAGGATCGATCGCCGTCTCTTTGTCAAGTATCGCTCCGTATTCTTCGGGAAGAATGATATCCAAAGCATCCTCGAAGAAAATACCTATTCCGTATGTGCTCGTCAAAACTTTGAAAGGAACGTGACCTTTTCTGAATCCGCCCAACTGATAGTTTTTCTTGGTCTTTTCATAAGCCTTTTGAATAGCCGACTGCCATGCTTCGCTGTCGACTTTGACAACTATCTTGACCTTGTTTTTCTCTAAATTTTCAACTGTGTAACTCATAAATATGTCTCCTAAAAATAGTACGAAATTAGTTTACTTTATAAATTTTAGCATATAAAATAAAATAAAGCAATTATTATTGCAATAATTTGTATTATATTTTATAATTATATTACGCGATAAAACATTTATCGATAATATGGCGCAAACCGCGTCAAAACGGAAGGAAAATGCCAAACGACTATATCACGATAAACGCGCTCGCTCAAGAGATAAACGCGCTTGTCAAAGACGGTAAAATAGACAAGATAAATATGCCCGAAAAAGACGAGATCGGGTTCAATATACGCAGCGGCGGCGCAACCAAACTCCTCGCCGTATCTTGCAATGCAAATAATCCGCGGATACATATCGGCGGAGACAAAAAGACAAATCCAATGACCGCCCCGTCCTTCTGCATGCACTTGAGAAAACATCTCGGAGGCGGAATAATAAACGGCGTTTTCACTCTGGCGCAAGACAGGATAATATGTTTCGACATTACCGCGCATAACGAAATGCGCGACAAGGTGCGCTTCGCGCTCATCGCGGAAATGATGGGACGCTATTCCAACATACTTCTGGTAAAGGAAAACGGGATAATATCCGACACACTCAAACAAGTGTCCTACGACACCATGACCAAGCGATGCCTTCTTCCGGGAGCGAAATATATATTGCCCCCGCAAAACAAACTTTTACCGACACAAAACGAAGAAATTTGCAATTTGATCAGAGAATATAACGGCACGGACCTTGCAAAATATATCATATCCAACGTATCGGGACTTGCGCTTGTAACAGCCAAACAGATAGTTGCCGAGTGCGCCGCCGAGACGTCTCAAGAAAGTAAAGAATTTGCATACGCCGTAGCGCAAAGGCTGAAAGAATACAGCGACATATTCAACTCGCCGAAATACTCCCCTTGCGCCCTCAAACAGAACGGCGCTTATACCGACTTTTTCGTTACACAATACTCTGAATTCAAAGATCTTGAAAAGACGAAGTCTCTAAATCAAGCGGTCGTACTATGCACGGTGGAAAAAGACAGAAAGGAGCGCTGGCAGGACAAGACGAAATTTTTACAGAAAGCCTTTGCCGCTTATCGTAAAAAATTGCTGAATAAAATAGCCAAAGACAATGACAAGCTCGAAGAATGCGCGCAGGCGGAATTGATCAAAAAATACGGCGATCTCATATTAAGCAACGCATATGCGCTGAAAAAGGGCGACACCGTTGCAAAAGTAGCGGATTATTATGAGGAAAACTCCCCTGTGATAGAAATCAAACTCGACGACAGGCTCACTCCCCAACAGAATTCGCAGGCATATTACAAGAAATATGCAAAACTCAAGCGTACTTTTGCCGTCGTAAGCAAACAGATAGAGGAACTTAAAGACGAACTGCAATACTTGGATTCCATATCCCCCTCGCTTGCAATGTGCTCGACCGCCGACGAAATCGCGGAACTTCAACAAGAGCTCTCCAATTTGGGCGCGCTGAAGAAGATCAAAACCGAAAAAACAAAGTACAAACCGTCTCAACCTATCGCATACGAAGTGGACGATTTCGCTATACTAGTAGGTAAAAATAATATTCAAAACGATAAACTTACTTTCAAAGTCGCCAACGGCGGCGACATGTGGGCGCATACGCAGAAAGTTCACGGAAGTCACGTGATAATCTTTGCCGAAGGCCGCGAAATACCAGACAACGTCGTTCAAGTCGCCTGCGAAATAGCCGCATACTATTCGCTTGGAAACTCTGCGACTAAACAAGAATGCGATTATACACTAAGAAGAAATCTCCGACGTCATCCGTCGGGAAAACTCGGAATGGTGCTCTATACGACTTATAAAACAGCTTACGTTCAGCCCAATAAACACGAAGAATATCTATCCGTTTAACAAACTCAAAAGCAAAAAAATCGACACATAACGCAAAAAAATCCGCATCAAGCGGATTTTTATCTATTGATCCAATTAATTCTTTACGCCTCTCAATTTGTCCAACACGTTCTGAAAATAATTAGGCAAAGGAGCTTCGAATATCATCTCTTCTCCGCTTACGGGATGAGTAAGGATCAACTTGTGCGCATGCAACAGTTGACCGTCAAGCCCGAAAGCATTGCTTCCTCCGTATGAATTATCGCCGACGACCGAGTGTCCTATATGCTTACTGTGCACCCTGATCTGATGCGTCCTGCCCGTCTTAAGTTCATACTCCATAAGCGTGTACTTAGAAAAACGTTCCAATACCTTGTAACAGGTTATGGCAACGCGTCCGCCGTTGCGGGAAACCGCCATAAGTTTCCTGTCTTTCTGCGATCTATCGATAAACGTCTCAATTACGCCTTCGTCTTTTGCCACAACTCCGTCTACGAGCGCATAATAATATCTTTTAGCGGATTTTGATGCGATCTGCTCCTGAAGATTTATGTGAGCGGCGTCATTTTTTGCAATCACCAAAAGTCCCGAAGTATCTTTATCCAGTCGGTGAACTATTCCCGGTCGAACTACTCCGTTTATCGAACTGAGCGATTTGAGATGAAACAAAAGCGCGTTGACTAAAGTGCCGTCGTACGATCCCGCGGCGGGATGAACCACCATACCTTGCGCTTTATTGACGACGGCAATATCGTCATCCTCATAGACTATATCTATCGGCAAATCCTGCGCGGTAAGATTCAACTGCCTTACCTCTTCGGGATAGACTTCGATCACGTCTCCCGTACGCAATGTATATCCCGCCTTTCTGACGGTCGAATTGATATGTATTTTTCCTCTTTCCAATAGGCCTTTTATATGAGAACGGCTGTCGCTCGTCTTGGCGTTGAGATACACGTCGACGCGCTGACCGCAATCCGCGTTTTCGACAACGTATTTTATCGGCTCTTCCTGCCCGTCAAGTGTCAAAATCTCTTCGATCATACGTCTTTTCCGTCGGAATCGGAAGATTTTTCTTGGATATGAAACGAATTATCTCCGTCGCTTACATTACCGTCACCTGCTTCAACTTCAGCGCATTCCGCCTGTACTTTTGCATTACTATCGTCGATAACTTCCGTTTTCTTGGGTTTAAAAAATCCGATATCCCCCTCTTTGTAATCAAAGACGATATAGCCTACAAGCAGAAAAACTCCCAATACCAAATAGATATCTGCGATATTGCCTATACCAAACGAAGAATCGAACAGCTTGTCAAACAAGTCGTCCAAAAATAAATACTGTATAAAATCTCTGACCTTTCCGTCACAGAAAATTCTGTCGTACAGATTTCCGACTCCGCCTGTCAAAATCAAAAGAAGCGACCATCTAAACAATACCGACGTCCTTGGCTTTTTGAGCAAGTTGAAAATCATAAGCGCCGCCATGGCAAGCGTCAATATGGAAGTAAGTGCGATCAAAAATCCCGTCTTACCCGAAAAAGCAGAAAACGACGCGCCGTCGTTGAGGCACGGATATATCGCAAAGAGCCTGTCCACGATAACGTATTGCCTGTAAGTTTGCAGCCCGAGCCTGTTCATCACCAAATCTTTGGAGATGAGATCGCCGAGCAAAAGCGCCGCAAACAATAGCAGTTCTATCAATACTCTCTTTATTATAATTTTTTTATCTTCCTGTCCGATCATTTCTCTGTGTTACCGTTCGATAAAGGCATTTTATCGCCTCATATCGCAAAAATCAATATCTATTCTTCAACGAACTCGGTCCTTGTATTGATACTCCTCCGGGAGTAAACAAGAACATATTATCAGCTATTCTCTGTTCGCATCCGCCCAACGCATATATCGCGCCGTTTAGAAAATCAAGTATACGCTGAGCGTACTTTTCATTGATTTTGTTAAACTCTACTATAATCGCCTGCCTATTGCGCAAATTGTCTATAATATCCTGAACTTCAGAAAGCGTCTTGGGAGTCACTATAAGAATATTCTGCATATCGCCTTGCGTATACACTTGCTGTTTTTTGTTTTTGAAAGAAAACAACCCTCGTTTCTTTTGCTGTTGAATCTCCTGCGGAGGCATCATCCTTGCATCGCAATCAAATCCGTTATCCATTGGATAATATTGATTTTGATAAGATTGTACTCCGTATTGAGGCGCTTGCGGCTGGGGCGCAGGCTGATAGGGAGACTGAGCCTGATCATAGCCGGGAACAGCCTGCCTATTATAGGGATTCTGAGGCTGATATCCGCCTTGGGAGTAAGGCTGACCGTAAGGTCCGTCCTGCGGATAAGGAGCTTTGGCTTGTTCGGAAAATTCGCCGCCTGTGTTGATATTTTGATAATCACTGCGCGAAAAATTGAACTTCCGACGGGGAGAATACCCCCTGTCGTTGTTAAAAACTTCTCTTTCTTCGTTGTTGTAATCTCTTCTGTCCATATCTACCTCTGCGCCGTAATCGCCGCGTAATTTCTCTCACCGAAAATTATCCTGCCCAACCGTACTGCGGTCGCGCCGCCATACTCTATCGCCATCTCATAGTCGCCGGACATTCCGCACGAACAAACATCTATTTTATGCCTCGAAGAAGCGCGTTTTTTTACTTCCTCAAACAGCTGTTTAAAGTCTTTATACAGTGACTTTAATTGCTCTCTATCCTGCAAATTCGGCATTACAGTCATAATACCGCGAAGTCGAATAGCCGCTTTTTTCTCAACATAATCGATAAAATCGAATAATTTATCCTTTTCTACCCCGCCTTTGGACAGTTCTCCGCCCATATTTATCTCTACAAGGCAATCGCAGGTGATTTTATGCTTTTCGGCCTGCCTGTCGATCTCGTCCGCAAGACTTTCTCTATCCAAAGAATGTATCAAACACACTTTATCTATAATATACTTGACTTTATTCGTTTGAAGCTGTCCTATCATATGCCAGTTCAAACGCTTACCGGAGTCGTATTTATCCACAATCTCCTGTACGCGGTTTTCGCCGACGTCGCTCAAAAGTTCTTTTTCCTGCAAATACGCTATCAATTCGGACGATTGCGTTTTTGTCGCGCCTATCAGCGTAACTTCGTCGTGTCTACCCGCTCTTTCTTTAGCATTTTCAATTTTTTTCAAACATTCTGCGATTTTTCTGTCAATTTCTTCAAATTGCATACGCGCTCCGATAATCATATAACGTAAATTTGGATATTAGAAGTATAACATATTTTATAATAAAAGTAAATAATAAATACCGTCTACACAAAAAATTACAAGAAACACTAAAATCAGTCTCACAAAAGAATTTTTAAACCGTTCAAACCAAAACCGTTTTATCCATATAATTTGTCAACGAATTTAGACATTCTCTTAATATAGCGCATGTCGATTGCGTAATAAATAAAATCTCCTTAATATCTCATCAAATATATAAGTCAAAACGGCTATTAGGTCTTATTAATACAAGGTATAAATTTCTCTTGAACGCCAAAAAATAAAATCGGCGCAAGATATTCTTCTCACGCCATCGTGACGGTGTTTATGCGATCGCGCTGTATATACGAACGCATATTTCCGTTAAAATCCCTGCGCGTTAATACGCGTTGTTAGAAACTCTATCCTCATCGTTTCATCTTTGCAATATTATATCTATATATTATATATACCCCGCTTTAATTATGTTAATCGCGATAATTTGTAAGTATATAGAATAATTACGGCAATTTAGAATACTTATTCTACTTCTGCGCTGGCAATTTCGCCGCTTATAAGATCTTCTTTTTCTCCAAGCGTTATCTTACTCACAGACACTTCGTACGCCACCCTTTCCTGTACGTTGTCCCCGCCGAGATTCTTTACGTACGTCCTGCTTTGTATCCTGCCAACTACGCTTAGTTTTTCGCCGACTTTCATATTTTGAACGAATCTAGCGTTTCTGCCCCACATTATACAAGGTATGTAATCCGACTTGTTATAAGCCCTGTTTACCGCGATAAGCACGTCGCATATCTCCCTCTTAAACGGCGTCGTGCGATATATCGGAGGCTTGCATATAAAACCCGTTATCTCTATAATATTAGGACTCTGATCATCCTCTAACGGAAGCATATCTCTGACAAATGCGCTGAGTATCAATTTAGATTTTTCGCCCTCAAGCTTATTATAACTTCTAAACTGCCCTACCACATTAATCCTATCGCCGACCTTGACAGAATGTCTTGCCAGAAGTCTTTCGGATATAGTGATTGGTATATTATCCGTCTGTTCCGATAAGCGCGGAACGGAAAGAACCGTCTCGTAAAAGCCTTCGCCAAAGACCTCGTGCGAATAAATCGGCTTTTTAACGACCGTGCCGATCAACTGCAACTTGTTGTTGTTCATCTGTTCGTAGTTCATATTAACCTCCAAACTGCGTAAATTTATTGATTTTTGTGTTGTATCCCATTGCTATCCACGGTAAAATTCTCTGTATAGACCAATTCCGATAAATTTACCATTTTATAGCCTTGATTTTTTAAGTTGGCGATCACCAAGGGCAAAGCCTCGAGTATATTGTCGCTGTTGTTGTGAAAAAGTATTATCGAGCCGCTTTTTACTCCCGTAGATACTCGAGAGACTATCTCGGTAGCGCTCAACCCCTTCCAATCCAACGAATCCACCGTCCACTGTACTCCCACCATATTCTTCTCTTCGACCACTTCCAACAACGTGTTATTGTAATCTCCGAAAGGCGGACGGAAGTATTTCGTCTCTTTTCCTGTCAATTCCCTGACGTTGTCCGTCACATAGTCGAGTTCTTCAGCGATTTTTTCTCTGCTCAAAGTACTCATATTGAGGTGCTTATTGCTATGATTACCGATATCACAGCCGCTTTCGGCTATTTTTTTGACCATTTCTGGATATTTATCTATCCAAAAACCTACCAAGAAAAACGTTCCGCCGACTCCGTGCTTTTCAAGCGTGTCGAGAATCCCCTGCGTCTTATCCGCGCCCCACGCCGCGTCAAAAGTAAGCGCGACTGTCTTTTCCTGCGTATCGACGCCGTATACGGGCACTTTTCTGAGACTCTGATTGTTGAACACCGCAGTCACATCTCGACTTGCCATTCCCGCCGAACAGACGGCTATCAGCAAAATTACGGCGATCGCAGTCAGTATGCTTTTCTTCTTGATCAGATAAATCATCTTTCACCTCTTGATAATATCATTAATTGATAAAGGAATATTATCGACTTTTGTCGATTTGTGTCGACTTTTATATTGATATGTCGATTTTGAAATCGCCTATTCCTATTCAATAAATTGTATTATGTAAATCGTACGATTATTACATAAAGTTGAGCAAAGGACTTATAATCGACTATATTTCTTATCGCGCAAATAGCCTTGCCAAAAGCGACTGCTGTTTGCGAAAAACAGCGGCTTTAGCCGATGTTATACTTATTTTGTCGCCGCGCAACATATTTTATTGATTACGTCTTGACTTTTGCAGTATAATGCCATATAATTATAGTGCTGTGCTAGGTGGGGAGCTTGCGGTGCCCTGAACCTGCAATCCGCAACAGCAGGACTGAAGGCTGGTCGCGGTTTTGGCTATGTGAGGTCTGCCTCGGATAAGTGATGTCGATATCAAGGTCTTGTGCAATCATTCCCTGTGAACCATGTCAGGACTTGACCGTAGCAGCATTAAGCAGATCGTTTGATGTGCCATAAGGTAGCTTTGAAGGAGTTAACTGTTCGTGTTACGCTTGGGTAGCCACTATCAATATCAGATGCACAGTTTTTTGTCAAAAACGCCACTACAAAAGTGGCTTTTTTGTTGAAAATAAGGAGATCTATGAATCAAGACAAAAGAATAGCGTTGCTTATAGACGCGGAAAACGTTTCAAACAAATACAAAAAAACAATTATGAACGAACTCGCAAAGTACGGAACCACCACTTATCGACGCATATACGGAGATTTTACTTCGGGAACGATCAGTTGGACAAGCGACGACATGCTCAAAAATTCGCTTACCCCGATACAGCAGTACTCAAACACCTCTCAAAAAAACAAAAACGCCGGCAAGAACTCTTCCGATATAACTCTCGTCATCGACGCAATGGATATACTTTATTCGGGCAACGTAGACGGATTTTGTATAGTATCGTCGGACAGCGATTTCACCAAGTTGGCGTCAAGATTGCGCGAAGCAGGTAAACTCGTCATAGGTATGGGAGAGGAAAAAACTCCCCTTGCCTTCAGAAAATCTTGCGAAAAATTTATACTTTTGGACGTACTTACTAAAGAAAACGACAAAAAGGCGTTGAAAACAACGGATAAAGCTGACAAAGCGAAAAAGCAAACTCAAAAGAATAAAACTTCCGAGCCTGCGGCAAAAGAAAAACCCGATATCGCTCAGACAGAAGAAACCGCGCACGAAGCTCCTGCAGTTATGCCGTGGGAAAATATCGCAGCTCTGATAAAGACGGAAATACTTCCCGAACTCGCAGACGAAGACGGTTGGGCGGGACTTGCCGATATAGGCAACCGTCTGTACAAACTCTACAGCGATTTCGACAGCAGAAACTACGGATATTCAAAACTCAGCAACTTATTTAAATCCAACGACGAATTCGAGGTTAAAAGCCAAAAACAAGGCTCGATCGTCAATTATCTCATCCGAGAAAAAGAGTAAATTTATATATTATTATAATATTAATCGAATTAATATATTTGATTTCACTCAAAACAATCGTTCGGCATACGCGCTTATAATCATGAGTATAGTCGAGAAATTTAACCTTATAAAAAACGCGACGGTCATCGATACCGTCGCGTTTTTTATCATACGAATTTCAATCGGATAGAGAGGAAATCATCTGACAGTAATTGAGCGTCATCTGCACTTTCGTATACCTTATATCACAGAGAAGATTGGGACGGCTGACACTGTCGCCGCTTAAGTTGGACAAAAGTCCGAGCGAGACATTGAGATCGTTCATAAGAAGTTTTACGGCATCACTTTTCGTATTACTCTCCGCGCTCAGTTCATCGAATTGCATCTTTAGATTGTCGTATATCCCACCGATTTGCTCGACCGCGCGCGCCTTATCTATCTGCGCCGTAGCCAAGTTATCTCCTATTACCGCCAACTGATTAATCACGCTGAGAGAATAGCCGCCCATTGTCTTCATCAAAGGCGAATTGCCAGAAAATACCTTGTCAAAATCTATTTCTTCGAAGGTATAGCTGATCAATTCGCTGCCCTCATTCTTTTCGACTACGCCGTTCGCCTCGGATAAATCGTCGTATATATCTCCTATTACAATATATCTGTCGCCGTTTTTTACAATATAACCGGCACCGCCAAGCAATCTTATTTGATCCGCATATATTCGCGCGCCCGAATAATTATCGCTGCTTTTTAACACAAGTGCATAAAAACTCGATTTCGGCAACGCCTGCGTTCTATACAACGACGATATGCCAGCCAAAAGCGCTCCGCCCGAAGCAAAATCTCCTATCACTACTGTCAAAAGCATACACGTTATTATCGTAAGGCTCATTATCCATACTTTTCGCTTACTGTCGGCTCTGTCATAGGCTTGAGGCACAATATCTATAATTTCCTCTTCCTCTTCTTCGTCGACCTTATAATTGGTATGCACCATGCCCGTAAGCTGAGGCACAACCTCAATCTCGACGTTTCCGCTCTGCACATATTCGCTATCGCCGCCGGCAAAATCCCGGCGCGGATCCTCTTCGTCGGCTATCTCACTTCTCATATTTATACTCTCGCGCGAATCTGTATCCCTGTTTTTAAAATAATTTTTAAGATAATAATTACTGTAATCCATAGTATAAGTTATTCGTGCGCATAAGCGAATATGCACCGATAACCATCACAAAATAAAATTTGATTTGACAGAAAAAATGCATATAAAAATGCGTCGGCAAAACCGACGCATTATATATAAAGTATTACGCATCTTTTCATTGAAGATCATCGGCTTTTTCGACCAAAACTCCCGCCTGATCGAACAAACTCATAGAAAAGTCGTCGGGATAGCCGTACTTGTACACAACGCGCTTTATACCCGCATTTATTATCATTTTCGCACAGATAACGCACGGCTGATGCGTACAGTAAAGCGTCGCGCCGTCAACGGAGATCCCCAATTTTGCCGCCTGTATTATAGCATTCTGCTCCGCATGTACGGCATAGCAGAGTTCGTGTCTCGTACCCGATTCAATGCCGAGTTTTACGCGCAGACACTCGCCTTTTTCCACACAGGAAAGTATTCCCGAAGAGGCTCCGTTATACCCTGTAGTCAATATTCTCTTGTCTTTTACTATAACGGCTCCGACCTGTCTGTCCGTCTTAAAACAGCTAGACCAACCCGCTACCGTCTCCGCCATCTGTATAAACCTTCCGTCCCATTTATTCATAAGTATCTCCGTAATTTCCTTTTATTATATATATCTTATCATACGCTGACCGTCATTTCAAGCGATATATAATTTTCCGCAAAAAATATCAAAAATATTGTTTAGAATTTACATAAAAACATTTACATCTCTTATAAATGGTGCTATAATTACTTTTGTTAGCAGTCGACAGGTGCGAGTGCTAAATCAAAGGAGGCATTATATGAAAATCAAACCATTATTCGACAGAATCGTTATTCAAGAAGTGCAAAGCGCGACTACGACGTCCAGCGGTCTCGTACTGCCCGACTCGGCTCAGGAAAAGCCGCAGATGGCTAAAGTACTTGCAATAGGCCCCGGCGGAATAATCGACGGAAAGGAAATCGTAATGCAGATCAAAGTCGGCGATACCGTACTTTATAATAAATATGCGGGCAGCGACTTCAAGCTCGACGGCGAAGAGGTCACTATACTCAGACAGAGCGACGTGCTCGCAATAGTAGAGAATTAATCACGGAGGTACAGCATAATGGCTAAGAAATTTAAATACGGCGAAGACGCCAGAAGAAGTCTCGAGGCAGGCGTAAACGCAGTCGCAGACGCAGTGAAGATCACGATCGGACCCAAGGGAAGAAACGTAGTGCTCGATAAAAAATACGGCGCTCCCCTTATCACCAACGACGGCGTGACGATAGCAAAAGAAATCGAACTCGAGGATTCCTTCCAAAATATGGGCGCACAACTCATCAAAGAGGTATCCATAAAGACAAACGACGTTGCAGGCGACGGAACTACCACCGCTTGCGTTCTCGCTCAGGCAATAATCAGAGAAGGTCTCAAAAACGTGGCAGCCGGCGCAAATCCTATGATACTCAAAAAAGGTATCGCAAAAGTAGCCGACGCAGTAGTCGAAGAATTGAAAGCTATATCCAAGCCTATCGACTCCTCCGCCGCTATATGTCAGGTTGCAAGCGTTTCCGCAGCCGACGAAACTATTGGACAGTATATCTCTCAAGCGATGGAGATAGTAGGTAAAGACGGCGTTATTTCCGTCGACGAGTCAAAGTCTACAAATACGGAACTTATTACCGTCGAGGGAATGCAGTTTGACAGAGGCTATATCTCCGCTTATATGGTGACCAATACCGATAAGATGGAGGCCGTGCTCGACGACGCTTACGTGCTTATAACAGACAAAAAAATCTCTTCCAGCAAGGACATTATGCCCGTGCTCGAACAGGTCGTTCAGAACGGTCTCAGACTTCTTATCATATGCGAAGATATGGACGGCGACGCTCTTACGGCTGTCGTACTAAACAAACTCAAAGGTATTCTCAACTGCGTAGCGGTCAAAGCTCCAGGCTTCGGCGACAGAAGAAAAGCTATGCTCGAGGATATAGCTATTCTCACAGGCGGCACTGTTATTTCCAGCGAGATCGGATACGAACTTAAGGACGTAAACCTCTCTCTTCTCGGCCGTGCAAAACAGATCAAGGTCGACAAAGACAACACCACTATCGTAGGCGGCAACGGAGATCAAGAAACCATTTCAGGAAGAGTCAACGCCATCAAATCTCAAATTGCCGAGACTACTTCCGAATACGATAAAGAAAAGCTTCAGGAAAGATTGGCAAAACTCGCAGGCGGCGTAGCGGTTATCAACGTCGGCGCGGCTACCGAAGTAGAAATGAAAGAAAAGAAACTGAGAATTGAAGATGCGCTTGCGGCTACCCGCGCGGCTGTCGAAGAGGGCGTTATTCCCGGCGGCGGCGTTGCTCTGCTCTCGGTAATCCCCAAAGTCAGACCTATCGTAGACAAAATGGAAGGCGACGAGAAGACCGGCGGCGCGTGCGTACTCAAGGCATTGGAAGAACCGATCAAACAGATCTGCTATAACGCAGGCGTAGACGGCGGCGTTATTATCAACAATATAATGACAAGCAAGCGCGGCGACACATACGGATACAACGCTCTTACCGACAAATATGTAGACATGATCGAAAGCGGTATACTCGACCCGACAAAGGTCACGCGTTCCGCACTGCAGAACGCAGCAAGCGTAGCATCTACTTTGCTCACCACAGAAGTACTTGTGACGGATATCCCCGAGCCTCCGGCCCCCGTAGCTCCCAATATGGGCGACGGAATGTATTAAAAATCCATCTATAAAAATTAAAGACTTTACGTATTTCGTAAGGTCTTTTTTAATTATCACAGAAATTCTAAATATTATTTGCCCGATAAATTATACGCAAAAGCATAATACCGTCGCGAAAATCGTCGGGCGCGGATTTACCGTTTGCAATGCAAAACGGCAGGACGAAAAGCCCCTTCATCTCCTACACACTGCCCTGCCTACCTTGATAAGCAGGATTCCGTAAATAGCCTGCGACTTCGCAGACGGAGTGAAGCGCGGGACGAACAGCAAACGAGGCCGTCGCACGAGCCGTCCGCTAAATGTGCGACTAAGCCGCCGAACGCAGCCAAGAAAGGACAGCCTGACTCTAATACTGACTTCCGCCCTAAATATATTATTGAATATATTTTCGATTTAATTTAATTGATGAGATCTCTCCGCTTCGATCGAGATAACGATTCTATTTTCCGTGTATTCGCCAACCTGTCATTTCGAGCGTATTACCCCTAGCCTCTCTCGACAGCGGAGAACGGTGTGATTTTCGCTTTAGCTAGAGCGAGCGGCGGCGTCAAGTGTACTTGCCGCACACGACACAACTCCGTCATCTCGACCGAAGTGGAGAGATCAAAGTCAATAATCCACCGTTGAGAGTCCGACAAAATACGGAGTGCATACGTAGTATTTTCGACTGGTCGGAATTAGGGCGCGAACTCGACCGTCTTTTGTCACTATAGGAATTTGCAAATTCCTATAGTGACCGTATAGGTCGTGGTGAGCGCCAAGCGCCGTTAT
>CAOKSY010000003.1 GCA_948471525.1 uncultured Clostridia bacterium
GGAGCTCGGCAGATTTTAGATTGAGATGAAACGCGGGACGAACAGCAAACGAGGCTGTGGTCGCGGGATCGGCACCATCCGAGCCGTCCGCTAGGAGCGTGTAGGCGAGTGAGTAGTTACCACCATTCGCCGAACGCAGCCAAGAGTCAACGCCGCCGGCGTTGCCCCTTTCAGCAGCTGATGTATCCCATATACCCTTTGCAATATATGAGCCTTCGTACCATCCGGCTTCCGTCATCGACGGAAGCCATAGATAATCGTCCGACCATGCCGAATACAGATTGCCTTCTGCGCCGCCCGGCCTGCCGTAATAGTTGACCATTCCGCTGTACCAATTGGCGTTGTCTCCGCCGCCCGAGCCTACGTTGCCCCATGCGTCGTTGTTGAAATCGTAAGCATAACCGTTGTGCTTATGTGATATCTGATTTTCCTGCCATGCTACGTTGACAGGTTTTTCTATAAATTCAGTCAGACTGCCCTTGACGCCCTGCGTCTCGGTCATTGTAAACTTCGCGTATTTATGACCTGCGTCCTGAGCGACGGTAATATAACTGCCCGTACTCGTATTGGAAGTATAATACTTGCCGCCTACGTTCAACGCCTCGATTCTTATCCTGCTCGTGCTGTACATATTCGACGGCAATATAGTATTTGAATTTCCCGTAAGAGGACTCCATACCGATTTATCCGACGATTTTGATTGCCACAAAGTCAAGATAGGATCGCCGGCGTTGTTTTTGGATACGTATACGGCGTTCCATTCTATACCGCCGATAGTGACGGTGACGAGATTGTTGCCGTTCTGAGTACGCAATTTACTGGAAGTAAAATTACCTTCGTTGTTGAGTTTATCGACAAGCTGATCGTACGTCGCGCCGTTGGTGTTGCCGATAAGATATCCGTAGAGTTTTTCAAGTTTCTCTCCGTCAAAGACGTTCTTGTCAGGTCTCGGCTTGTCATAGTCGGGAAGTACAATATCGCCCGCCGATACTGTCGACACGTCCGTCTTGATCGCCTCCGCAACTTCGCCTCCGTTTACGTTCCCGTAATTTATCAATACGCAACCCGTCAATAAGCATACCGCTATCGCTATGCCTATCAGTGCCGCCGCTGCCTTTCTTCGTACTTCTTTTCTTCCAAACATTTCTTGACCTCTTTGCCCTTTACGTTTTCGTTTGATTTATCTATTTGTTTGCCGTCCAGTTATTTTGTTAGATCTATATCGATTAGATTTCTACGCTATCCAATTTCTCATCTCGACCGATGCGGAGAGATCTAATCCGTTCACTCCCTGTCTCGACTTTTCCGATTATTCCTATAATATCCTATGTATCGGATATATTATATTGATTTGTCGGATTGTCTTCTTTTGTCGATTTTATCCGTATTATATCCGTTTGCCGCAATTCGGCATTTGGGCATAATAAGACAATTATGTGAGTTTATTATAATTCACGTTGAGTGTAAATACAAGTCATTTTTTCCAAAATTTTCCAATTTCTGTAAAATTTTATTAAAAATCGTTATTATTTCTCTATTTCACGGACTATGCGCACGTTATTACAAAAAAAATCTAATCACTTTTGTAAATTCGATTGACAAACCATATACTTATTTGATAGTGTGATTATACCGTCGTTTTTGGAGACGGGTGTTCAATAGTCATATCGACCGAATTAATCCTTTTGTCATTGACGCTCGCAAAGATAGCATAGGCAAATTTCGCCGTGCAGTTCTATTCACTATTTACGACCATAATCCCGTCTCGAGGACAATAATGTGATCATAGTCGAGAAATATCATCCTTTTATTTTATATTGATTAGATATTTCGACTGCACTGCGTTTCGCTCAATATGACGAATTGAATAATATGTCATCTCGACCGACGCGGAGAGTTCTCAACAGTTCAACTTATTGAGACCCGTTCGACTGCGCTTACGCGCCGCTCAGTGGGGCGATAACAGATCGAAGACAATTTAAACAACATTTCCCATCAACCAAGGATAAAAAATGATAACCACTACTTACGACGAAATCTTTACTTTTGAAAATCTCTACGCCGCGCATATGCAAAGCAGAAGTTCCAGACGCAGCAAAAAGCCTATAGTCAAATTTGAGATCGGCGCGCTCGCGCATCTTAACGAACTCTACGAGAGATTGCACAGCGGCAAATTCCGTTTTGGCAAATATCATACTTTTTACGTGCGGGAACCCAAACTGCGCGAGATACAGAATATGAAATATTCCGACCGTATAGTTCAGCGCGCGATTTGCGACACCGTGCTATCCCCTTACTTTTCTTCTAAAGCAATATATGACAACTGCGTATGTCAAAAAGGAAAAGGATTGCACTTCGCGCTTCAGCGTTTTGAGAAAATGCTGAGAAAACTCATAGCCAAGCACGGCACAAACTGCTATTTTCTCAAATGCGATATACTCAAATATTTTGCCTCTATCCCCCATGAAAATCTAAAAAAAGTGATACTGTCGCACGTAGAGGATGAAAAGCTCAAAAATCTTCTCCGCGATATAGTCGACGGATATCATACAAGTGCGGACTTTCTAAAAAAATACAATATAGTTCCGCTCGGAGAGGGCGAAAAGACTTGCCGCGGCGTGCCGATCGGCAATCAGACAAGCCAGATTTTCGGAATGTTTTATCTCGATCCCATCGACAGACTTATCAAAGAAAAATTGCGTATCAAAGTATATTCGAGATATATGGACGACTTTGTGTTGGCGCATCCCGATCTCGACTTTATCAAGCAAGTGCTCAATATCCTGCATGCCGCATGCGCGGATCTCGGACTTGCGCTGAATGACAAGACGCAGATCTTCCCATTTAAAAACGGCATTACCTATCTGGGATACAACTATAGAATAGACGAAAACGGCAGAATTCTCAAGACGGTAAAAAAGGCTACCAAGAGACGCTTCCGTCAAAAAACTTCCCTACTCAAAAAAGCATACATAGAGGGTATAATCGACGAAAGCAAAGTCAAACAGTCTTACTCCTCTATACTCGGTCATCTCTCGCACGCAAAAAGCGCGAAGTTTACGAAAGAACTTAATACAAAATTGGATATGAACGTCCTAAAAGTCAAGCGCGCCGCCGAAGCGAGTAAAAAGGCGAACAATAATACGGAAGCCGTATGAGATATCGGCAGTTCTCACCAATATAGAAAATCTCAAAAGTTTAAAAACGATAATTAAAATACAATATTTATACAAGCGAGGAAATCTATGGATAATAACAAATTGATCAAAGACGAGATTGCGCAGGAACTGGACTGCGATTATTATAAAAAGGATATGGAACGCGGAAATAAAAAAACCGCCGAGACAACAACTCAATCGCCTCAGCCCGAACACGTCGCAAAACCTAAGTATAGGATAGTCGATTTCGATCCCCCGAAAGATAAAGAAATGGCTGTCTTCACAAGCGCGAAAAAACTGAGCGAATATATTTTTGTTATCACCGAAAAATCACCTAAAAAATTGCGTTGGAGCATTGTCGGAAAATTGCAGAATAATTCCGTAGAACTTATAGAAAATCTGTACAGAGCAAATTTCAGCAAAGACGAATGCCGCGAAAAGTTTCAACGAGAAGCTCTTGTCCAACTCAATATTATGGACTACTATAGCGAGACGGCTTATCAAATGCGCGCTATCACGCTCAAGCAGGTCAAAATAATCGCTCTGCAAAGTTGCGAAACAAAAAAATTGCTCAACGGTTGGATAAAGTCTACAAAACTCGCCGCAAAACAGTGATATCTGCTCTTCAGTCATATCGAGCGAAACGAAATGCAGTCGAATACGCCTCTATTGTTTAATATGGTGAGATCTCTCCGCTTCGGTCGAGATGCAGATTTGATATCGAGATGAAGTTTCGGCGCATTACCGATTTTCTTAAAAATCAATAAATCTATTATATAGAATTTACTTTCCACGTAAGAAAAAATTTATCGACCCGACGCCGCGCAATTCTATTCGCTCGGTCGGAGATATAAGGGCGCAACGTCTCTCCTATTGGGGGAACGTACTCTTGGCTGCGTTCGGCGAATAATAATAACTACTCACTCGCCAAAACGCTCCTAGCGGACGGCTCGAATAATGCCAATCCCGCGACCACAGCCTCGTTTGCTGTTCGTCCCGCGCTTCACTCCGCTTGCATTTCAAGCAGTTTTCCGGATTTCGACGTATCAAGGTTCGTCGGACAGCGTTTGGAGATGAAGGGACTTTGCGTCCCGCCGTATCGCACAGTTACCGTGCGGCGAATACACGCCCGACAATCTCCGACGGCTTTTGCATTCGGATATACGCCGTCGGGCGCATTTCTTTTTTGTCACCTAGACTGCAACGTGGCGAAATGGCAATGTTTTATCGTCATATTGTGCGAAATATAGTGAAGTCGAATTTGCCTCTATTGTTTAATATGTTGAGATCTCTCCGCTTCGGTCGAGATGACAAGACAATGATCTATCTTTTGTCATAACTATACTAATATACCGGTCGCAAAGCCGCTCCTATTGGGAGGGACGCTGCCTTGGCTGCGTTCGGCGAATAATAATGATTACTCACTCGCCTAAACGCTGTTGGCGGACGGCTCGAATAATGGTTGGCCCGCCACTACGGCCTCGTGTGCTGTTCGTCCCGCGCTTCACTCCGCCTGCAAGTACAGGCTGTTTTCCGGTCTTCGACGTATCAAGGTACGTCGAACTGCGTTGGGAGATGAAGGGACTTTGCGCCCTGCCGTGCCGTCATATCGGTACGGCAAATTCGCGCCCGACAATGCTGCCGACGGCAATATCTGCCTTTGATACGCATTTAATATCGGGCGCATTTCTCTTCGTCATATTGGGCGAAACGCAGTGAAGTCGAAATATCTAATCATTTGCGTTGGTCGAAATGACGATAAATTAGATTTCTTCGTTTTGGTCGAGATGACGATTTGATTGTCGAGATTTTGAAATTGTTTGTCTATAAAACATAAATTATAGTTTTCTCATTATTTATGCCCCTGCAAAAGCGCAACATAAAAGACGAACTTCCGTCCGTCTTATTCCCATACCTTTAAATTTGCATTTGCATCAAGATCTACGTCGCTCGCCCGCGCGCCTGTCTTTATCATATTATAAGCCTGCGAAGCTATCATCGCGCCGTTGTCCGTACACAGTTTTATCGGCGGATAATATACTTTTATTCCCCGCTCGCCCGCGCGCCTGCTCATCTTTTCACGCAGTACGGCGTTTGAGCCTACTCCGCCCGCTATCACCACGGTATCTACTCCCATATCCGTAGCGCACCGAATAGTGTTGTCGACCATAATATCAGTCACTTTTTCCTGAAACGAACACGCCACGTCTGCGCAGTTGACCGTTTCTCCTCTCTGCTCGGTTTTATGTACGTAATTTATGACTGCCGTCTTTATTCCGCTGTAAGAAAAATCGTACGTATCCTTATCCTTGTAAGGCGTGGGCAAAACTACTGTCGGATTCCCCTCTTTTGCCAATTTCTCTATCTGCGGTCCTCCCGGATACGGCAAGCCCAGTACTCTCGCGACTTTGTCAAACGCTTCTCCGCACGCGTCGTCCTGCGTACAGCCTTTTATCTCTACCTCGCAAAGCGATTTGACGTAGGCTATCGTAGTATGTCCGCCGCTCGCTATCAGACAAAGATAGGGCGGTCTCAAATCAGGTTTTGCAATATAATTTGCCGCGATATGTCCTTTGATATGATTGACTGCAATAAGCGGTTTTTCCGTCGCGTAGGCAAGCGCCTTGGCGTACGATACTCCTACGAGCAACGCGCCCAAAAGTCCCGCGCCGTACGTCACTGCAATACAATCGACGTCATCCAACGTCATATTCGCCTCGCTCAGCGCTTCTTTCGTAACGTTGTCTATCGCCATAGTATGATTGCGCGACGCTATCTCCGGCACTACTCCGCCGAATCTCTTATGTATATCGATCTGCGAAGCGATAACATTGGACAGAAGTTCCCTGCCGCGCGTTATCGCGACCGCGGTTTCGTCGCACGAACTCTCGATAGCAAGCACTACTACGTCGTCGCGTCCGCGCATTTTGTCCAACTTTTTATCTACGATATCGATATAACTCATACTCTATCAGTTAGCCTTCTTGAGATAGTCGAATATAAACTGCTCTATATCGCCGTCCATTACCGCGGTGATATTGCCCGTCTCGCATCCGGTGCGGTGATCTTTTACCATTGTATACGGACAGAAAACGTAACTCCTTATCTGGCTGCCCCATTCTATTTTTTTGATCTCGCCCTTGAGTTCAAGTTCCTTTTCCTGCATCTCGCGCTCCTGTCTCTCGATGAGTTTGGAGACGAGCATTCCCATTGCCTGTTCCCTGTTCTGGATCTGACTGCGCTCGTTCTGACACTGAACGACTATACCCGTTGGCAAATGCGTGATTCTTATCGCGCTCTCGGTCTTGTTGACGTGCTGTCCGCCCGCGCCGCCGCTCCTATAAGTATCTATCTTCAGATCTTCGGGATTTATCTTGATCTCGTTCTGATTTTCTATCTCCGGCATTACTTCAAGCGAAGCAAACGAAGTATGTCTTCTCGCGTTGGAATCGAAAGGAGATATTCTCACGAGTCTGTGAACTCCTTTCTCCGACTTGAGATAACCGTATGCGTTTTCGCCCGCAACCTTGAAAGTCACGCTCTTTATGCCCGCTTCGTCGCCTGCGAGTTTGTCGACTTCTATCACCTTATATCCCACTCTTTCCGAATACCTGGTGTACATTCTGTAAAGCATGTTCGCCCAGTCCTGCGCCTCGGTTCCGCCTGCTCCGGCGTGCAAAGTAAGTATCGCGTTGTTGCCGTCGTACTTGCCTTTGAGCAACGTCTCCAACCTCAGACTTTCCACGTTGGCGGAAAAGCAATCGAGTTCCTTCTGCAGCTCTTCCATCTCCTCGTCTCCGCCGCCGTCCTCGGTCAACTCAATGAGCACCTGCAAGTCTTCGCCCTGAGAATAAAGTCTGTCGTAATGCTTGATCTTAGTCTCTATTCTCGACAGCTCGCGGTTGACCTGCTGAGCGTTGTCCATATTATCCCAAAATCCATCCTTGCCTTGCTCCGCTCTCAACTCTTCCGCGCGCTTAGCAAGTCCGTCGTAATCCAACGCCTCTCTCACTTCGAGAAGCGATTTGTTTATCTTATTATAATCCCATTTTGCCTGTTCGATAGTCAGCATATCATTTCCTCTATTTTCTGCGATTTGCAGTCTGAGATATCCTATTCGGATGATCTCAAGCTATCTTCCGCAACACTGCTTATACTTCTTGCCGCTGCCGCAGGGACACTTGTCGTTGGGCTTTGGCTTTTTGTCCTTTATCACAGTCTTAACCGCGTTTTTTTCTTCGTTTGTTACGATCGAGCCCTGTTCCTTGGATTGAGTCTGCGTAGCCTTTTCAAACTTGCATTTCACAAGCGTACGCACCGTATCGTACTGTATGGATTCGACCATTTTGTCAAACATATCGAAGCCCTCTATCTTGTATTGCGTCACCGGATCGCGCTGAGCATAAGCGACAAGTCCGATACCCTGCTTGAGTTCGTCCATAGCGTCGATATGATCCATCCATTTGCTGTCGACGTTGTAGAGCATACAGTCTCTTTCAAATCTTGCAAAATCTATGCCTACTTCATTCTTGATAAATTCGCACTTCTTTTCGTACTGCTCTTTTGCTACCTCGTAAATACTCTCGACAAGACCGCTCTGCGAATTGTCTTGAAGATTTATTATATAATCGGGATTGAGCAGATCGGTGCCGCTCTCAAGTACGTATTCTTCGAGTTCCTTATTAAATCCTTCGTAATTCCACTCGCGGTGATCTTCTTTAAAATCCACGTAATCGGAACAAATGCTGTTTATCACGGCTTCCATCATCGCAAGAATTTGAACGTGCACGTCCATACCGTCGAGCACTATGTTTCTCTGCTCGTATATGATCTCTCTCTGCTTGTTCATGACGTCGTCGTATCCGAGCACGTGCTTTCTGATAGAAAAGTTTCTGTCCTCTACTCTCGCTTGAGCGGATTCGACCTGTCGCGTTATTATCTTGCTGACGATCGGAGTGGAATCGTCGAGATTGAGCGCATCGGCAATCTTGAGCATATGCTCGCCGCCGTAATTCCTCATTATATCGTCTTCCATCGCAAGATAGAAAACCGACGAACCGGGATCGCCCTGTCTGCCGCTTCGACCTCTGAGCTGGTTGTCGATACGTCTCGCCTCGTTGCGCTCCGTACCGATTATTCTCAGACCGCCCGCCGCAATGACTTCCTGCTTTTCTGCGTTGGTGTCTTTTGCAAAGAGATCGTAATATTTTTTATACTCCGCCCTCGCTTTCAATATGTCTTCGTCGTCGGTATTCGCATAAGACGCGCCCTGTTCGATAATATCGTGCGGATAGCCTAGATTGGCAAGTTTTTGCTTGGCAAGAAATTCCGGATTACCCCCGAGAAGTATATCAGTACCTCTGCCTGCCATATTGGTAGCGATGGTCACCGCTCCCTTCTTGCCCGCCTGCGCGACTATCTCAGCCTCCTTTTCGTGATTCTTGGCATTGAGCACGTTGTGAGGTATTTTCTGCTTGGACAGTATCTTTGACAGTTCTTCGGATTTTTCTACGCTGACGGTGCCGACGAGTACCGGCTGTTTTCTCTCGTAACATTTCTTGATGTCTTCGATTATAGCGTTGTACTTCGCTGCCTTTGTCTTGAAGAGTATATCCGGCTCGTCTTTTCTCACGACAGGCTTATTCGTAGGTATCACTACGACGTCCAATCCGTAGATAGAATCAAACTCCGTCTCCTCCGTCTTTGCCGTACCCGTCATACCCGACAGTCTCTTGTACAGTCTGAAGAAATTCTGGAAAGTGATCGTAGCCATCGTCTTGTCTTCCGAACGTATCGGCACGCCTTCTTTGGCTTCGATCGCCTGGTGCAGTCCGTCGCTGTAACGTCTGCCGATCATCTGACGTCCGGTAAATTCGTCGATTATTATTACTTCTTTGTCCACGACTATATAATTGTCGGATTCTTTCATTATTAGATTGGCTTTGAGCGCGTTGTCTATATAGTGCTTAAGCGACTGATTTTCATAGTCCGACAAATTCTCTACGTTGAAATACTTCTCAGCTTTCTCCACGCCAAATTCGTTGAGAAATACCGATTTTTCTTTTTCGCCGATCTCGTAATCCTCTTCTTTGAGCGTCTTGACGAATCTATCCGCCGTTACATACGTGTCGCTCGACTTTTTACCGCGTCCGCTGATTATAAGCGGAGTTCTCGCCTCGTCCACGAGTATGCTGTCCACTTCGTCCACGATAGCAAAATCCAGCGCTCTCTGCACTTTCATAGAATTATCCGTCACCATATTGTCGCGCAGATAATCGAAGCCGAGTTCGTTGTTTGTGGTATACATTATATCGCAGTTGTATGCCGCCGCCTTTTCTTCGCGGGACATTCTAGCATAGTTGACGCCTACGCTCAAGCCGAGGAATTTATATACCTTGCCCATCCATTCTGCGTCGCGCTTGGCAAGATATTCGTTTACCGTTACGACGTGAACGCCCTGCTTGGTTATCGCCTTGAGATAAGCGGCAAGCGTAGCTACCAAAGTCTTTCCTTCTCCCGTACGCATCTCGGCTATCCTGCCCTGATACAGCACTACGCCGCCTACTAGCTGAACGTAGAAGTGCCTCATTCCCAGCACTCTGTCGCTCGCCTCTCTCACCGTTGCAAATGCCTCGGGAAGCAAGCTGTCCAGGCTTTCGCCATCGGCGAATCTGTCTATATAATTCTGCGTACAAGCCTTGAGTTCGTCGTCGCTCATAGCCTTGAATTTATCCTCAAGCGCCACGACCTTGTCAACGGTCTTGTATATTTTTTTAAGTTCTCTATCGTTGTGACTAGGAAAAATTTTTCCGAATATTCCCATCTTGACACCGTCCTTTGGCTCTGTTTCGCCATTATCCATACTAACATAATATATATATATAAGTCAACTTTTTTATATATCGCAAAGACGCGACGAGCGCGCGCTTTTTGAATAATCCTGTCATATCGTCGTTCTGCACGGCAATATCTCTTAAATTATCTATCTCGGCGATCGAGATACAAAAATCTCTCTCTGCCTATAATAATCCAAATAATCTATCTGCCTGATGAAAAAAGACGCCGTTACGCGCCTTTTATTTTCTGATTATATCCTAAAATTACTCTTCAAACAATGCTGTCGACAGATATCTTTCTCCAGTATCCGGCAGTATTGCGACGATACTCTTGCCCTCGTTTTCTTTTCTTGATGCAAGCTGCAATGCCGCGTGCAGAGCCGCGCCCGAAGAAATGCCGACAAGCACTCCCTCTCTCTTGCCGAGAGACCTGACCGCGTCGAAAGCGTCTTTGCCTTCTACGGCAATGATTTCGTCATACACGCTTGTATCGAGATTGTCGGGTATAAAATTCGCGCCCACTCCCTGAAGAGGATGCGCTCCGCTCCTGCCTTGCGACAGCAGAGGCGACTGCGCGGGTTCTACAGCCACGACGCGTACGTCGGCTTTCTTTTCTTTGAGAAATTTACCAGCGCCCGATAGAGTGCCGCCGGTACCTACCCCCGCGACGAAAATATCCACGTCGCCGTCGAGATCGTCCCATATCTCGCGCGCAGTAGTCTCGTAATGCGCCTGCGGATTTGACGGATTGACAAACTGCCCCGCAATAAAAGCTCCGCCGTATTCTTTCGCCAACTCCTCAGCTCTGTCTACCGCGCCCCGCATTCCCTTTGCGCCCTCGCTCAACACCAGCTCCGCGCCGTATGCTTTGATGAGTTTCCGTCTTTCGACGGACATAGTGTCGGGCATAACGATTATCACTCTGTATCCTTTTGCCGTGCCGACTGCCGCGAGACCTATTCCCGTATTGCCTGAAGTAGGCTCTATTATCACAGAACCCTTTTTCAATATTCCCTGCTTTTCCGCATTCTCGATCATTGCTTTGGCAACCCTGTCTTTTACCGAACCGCCGGGATTGAAATATTCGAGTTTTGCATACAGTTTTGATCTAAGTCCGAGCGCCTGCTCCGTCTTGACGAGTCTGAGCAACGGCGTGTGTCCGATAAGTTGATCTATCGAAGTATATATTTTTGACATTTTATCCTCCTATTTACCCTGTCTATTTCTATATTTACAGATTGGTTTTCTAAATACCCGCTTTCTTGCACGCGTCGGCAATGAACTGAGTCAGCAACGTATTGCGTTTTGCCGTATAGTTGTTTTTCACCATCTTTGCGACGCATTCTTTGGATCCTTCGATTACGACGGCGGACTTTGCGCGCGTGATCGCGGTATACAAAAGATTTCTCGTCATCAAAAAGGGATTGCCTCCGCTGACGGTGATGATCACCGCGGGAAACTCCGAACCTTGAGACTTGTGAATGCTTATAGCGTACGCAAGCGATATTTCGTCAAAATTCTCGTGCCTATAGGTAGCTACTTTGCCGTCGTCGAACTCGACTTTCATACTCGGCTGGCTTTTGTTTATCTCTATGATATAGCCTATATCGCCGTTGAAAACACCGCTTCCGCTTATTCCGTCCGACGACAGCCACTCCATCTGGTAGTTGTTGACCGTATGAATTATCTTGTCTCCAACTCGAAATATATTGTTGCCCGACCTTATCTCCCCCTTATCGTGCGACGGCGGATTGATGGCCTTCTGCATTTCGACGTTTATATTCTCCACTCCGACCAATCCCTTTTTCGTCGGACAGAGCACTTGAATGTCTCTCGGTGATATTTTTGCGAATGCGGGCAGTCTCTTGGTCGTCAGTTCTATACAGTTTTTTAGAATAGTCTGAGTATCAGTCTGCGAATCGAAAAAGAAATCTTTGGATCTGTTGTCTATCGTTGGCATGACTCCGTTGTTGACCTTATGCGCGTTTTCTATTATCAAACTGTCGTCGCTCTGTCTGTATATCTGCGTGAGATAATTGACAGGTATCAATCCGCACTCTATTATGTCTCCCAAAATATTTCCCGCGCCTACGGAGGGCAACTGATCCTTGTCGCCCACAAGTATCAGCCTCGCGCCTCTCTTCACCGCTCTCGCAAGAGCGTAAAAAACGTACTCGTCGCACATACTTACTTCGTCTACTATGACCACGTCGGCGTTGAGCCTGGTATCTTCGTTAAAATTAAAATGTCCCTTGCCGCCTGTAAAATCAAGATCGAGCAGTCTGTGTATAGTCTTCGCGTCCTCGCCCGTCGCTTCGGCAAGTCTCTTCGCCGCTCTTCCTGTAGGCGCGCACAGCATAACTTTCATATACTGTTTTTTGAGCAAATAGATAATGCATTTGATGATAGTAGTCTTTCCCGTACCCGGACCGCCCGTTATCACGTTTATGCCGTACTTCACGCAATTTTTTACGGCGTTTATCTGACCATCGTGCAAACTTATGCCGTGCGACTTCTGGAAGTCTTCTATATCCGCGTCCAGATTGAGATCTATAGGCGTCGCCGCGGCAAGCATATTCGCCACACACTGCGCAATGCCGTTTTCGTTCTTATACATACCGGTAAGCATTATACATTCTTCGCCTTTCTGATCCACAATGACGATCTTGCCCATGACTACATTGTCAAGAATAATACTTTCTACGGTAAATCCGTACTCATCCTGCTCCATTCTCAAAAGTCGGCACACTTCGCGCACAAGCTCTTCTCTTGGCAAATAAGTATGCCCGTTTTTGTTTGCGCTCTCCTGAAGCACGTGTCCTATCGCTGCGCTTATCCTAAAGCGGCTGAACCGATCGAATCCCATATTTATTGCGATCTTATCGGCTGTGATAAAACCTACCCCGTCGACGTCCTCGACCATTTGATAGGGATTCTTTTCTACGATGCGCCTTGTTCCGTCTCCGTATCTCTTATATATTTTAAGCGCCAAATTGAGACTGATCTCAAAGTTCTGCAAATATAAAATAGTAGCTTGCTGCTCTTTGTGGATTATGTACGCCTCGTGTATAGCCATAGCTTTTTTCAGCGACAGTCCTTTGACTTGAGCGATCTTGTTGGGTTCTTTTTCTATAACTTCGAGCGAAGCCAGCCCGAATGTATCTACAATATTTTTTGCGGTTACTTCTCCCACTCCGTAGAATAATCCGCTCGACAAATATCGGCATATAGACTCAAGCGAATCGGGGCTTACCGTCTTGCATTCAGAAACGTTGAACTGTTCTCCAAACTTGGAATTGAGGACAAAATTACCCTTCATCTCAAGATATTCGCCTTCTTCTATAGGCGGGAAATTGCCGACGGCGGTGACGAGCGTGTCGTCGCTGTTGACGTAAATCACGCAATAACCGTTGTCGACGTTTCTGAAAACAACCTCCTCTACATAACCTTTGACGATTTCCATACTCTTCTCCGCAAAAAATACCGGCGCTATACCAATATTATTGTAGTTTATTACCGCCGATATGTCAATCCAATAGTGATCCGACGCCGATATTCGACAATCTTTTCGCCGTATCGCCTTCCGATCGCACTTTTAATTTACTCCTCGCCGCATAAAAAATAGAGGGATCGCTCCCCCCTATTTAAATTCATATAAATGATTAAGCCATCTCGGCGGCGAGACGCGCTATCTCTTGCGCTTTGTCGCACTCTTCCCACTTAAAGCCCTGATCCTCTCTTCCGAAATGACCGTAGTTGCTTGTCTTTGCAAATTGCGGTTTTCTAAGTCCCAACTGTTCTATTATCGCCAAAGGACGCAAATCGAAGACTTTTTCTACTATTTTCGCTATTTGAACATTGTTCAATTTGCTTGTTCCGAACGTATTTACGTTCACGGATACAGGTTTTGCCACGCCTATAGCATAAGCCACGTCAAGTTGACATCTGTCTGCGATACCGCTCGCGACAATATTTTTGCATACGTATCTCGCCATATAGCAAGCGGACCTATCGACCTTGGTACTGTCTTTACCGGAAAAAGCGCCGCCGCCGTGAGGACAGTAGCCGCCGTATGTATCCACGATTATCTTTCTGCCCGTAAGACCGCTATCCCCGTGAGGTCCGCCGATGACAAAGCGTCCGGTAGGATTGATATATATCTTTGTATCGTCGTCTATCAAACTTTTGGGAATAACTTCGTCAATGACGTACTTTTTGATATCTCTTCTCAGAGTATCTGTATCTACGTCGGGATCGTGCTGAGCGGATACGACCACCGCTTCGATTCTGCTGACCTTGTCATCCTCGTATTCTACCGACACTTGGGCTTTGCCGTCGGGTCTGAGATACTTGAGAATACCGTCTTTCCTAACTTGCGTAAGTCTTGCCGTCAATCTATGCGCGAGATAGATAGGCATAGGCATAAGCGCGGAAGTCTCGTTGCAGGCATATCCGAACATCATTCCCTGATCGCCCGCTCCAATGAGATCGTATTTGTCCTTTCCGCTTGCCTTGTTCTCGATAGAACTGTCTACGCCCATAGCGATATCGGCTGACTGGTTGTCTAATCTTACTATAACTTCGCAGTTAAGCGCGTCAAGTCCTTTTTCTTCGCTGTCGTATCCTATCTCCAACGCCGCTTTTCTTATTACGCTTTCGTAATCTATACGAGCCTTGGAAGTAATCTCGCCCATTACAAGTATAAAACCGGTATTAGTACACGTTTCGCACGCTACGCGGCTATTCGGATCCTGCGCGAGCAGCGCGTCTAGCACGCTGTCCGAAATCTTGTCGCAGACCTTGTCGGGATGTCCCTCGGTCACGCTTTCGCTTGTGAATAATCTCTTTGTCATAAAAACTCCTTCTTCTTTGGCTCGAAATAAAAAGCCGCTATACCGGATAGCGACTTGTCACATTCTATCTACCAAGTATACTTGCGGAATTTAGCACCTTACAAGAGGTTGCTGTGTGTTCTCAGTGTCCGTCACTCCCACACTCTTTATAGAATCAAATATTAAGTTTTCCGTCGCGCGGATCTTAGGATCAAGATCCGCGCGCAATGTTTCCGTCTATGCGGTTCATTCGAATTAAATTGTCTGACTTGCGATAGATCAGTCTTCGATATCGTCCTCGAGAGTAAACTTGTCGTCTATCTTCTCTTCTACGATCCTGTTCTCGCCGCTGTTGGCGGGAAGAGATACGATGTTGCGATAACGCTTCATACCTGTACCTGCAGGAATAAGTTTTCCGAGAATAACGTTCTCTTTAAGTCCGATGAGGTGATCGACCTTGTTCTTGATAGCCGCTTCCGTAAGTACTTTTGCAGTCTCCTGGAAGGATGCGGCGGAGAGGAAGGACTCCGTAGCGAGCGCGGCTTTTGTGATACCGAGAAGAGTTCTCTTTGCGGTTGCCGGACGACCGCCGTTCTCGATCACTTTCTCGTTTTCCGCTTCGTACGCAAAGATATCTACGTACTCGCCAGGCATCATCGAAGTGTCGCCCTGATTTTCTATCTTGACTTTTCTGAGCATCTGTCTTACGACGATTTCGATATGTTTTTCATTGATGTCAACGCCGGCGCTGGCATACGGGATCTTGACTTCTTTAATGATATAATCCTGCACGCCTCTTACGCCCTTGGTCCTGAGGATATCCTGCGGATAGATGCTTCCCTGAGTAAGCACGTCGCCCGCAGCAACGATCTGACCGTCGTCGACTTTGAGTTTTTGACCGAATATGAGTTTATAATCGATCTTATCTCCCTTCGGAGAAGTAATCGTAAGTACTCTCTTTGTATTGTCGAGCGATACTTCGCCTGCAATATCTGCGACGAGAGCCTGACCTTTCGGTCTTCTCGCCTCAAACAGCTCTTCGACTCTGGGAAGACCGTTTGTTATATCGCCGGAAAGAGCGACGCCGCCGGTGTGGAAGGTTCTCATCGTCAGCTGCGTACCGGGTTCGCCGATAGACTGTGCCGCTATGATACCGACCGCTTCGCCGAGCTTGACAGAGTTGCCCGAAGCCATATTTTTACCGTAACACTTAGCGCATACGCCGTGCGCCGATTTACACATAAGCACGCTTCTGATCTTGACCTTGGTGACGCCCGCCTCTGCGATAGCTTTCGCCTGCTCGGGAGTAGTCATACAGTCTTTCTCTATTATTGTATTGCCGTGCTCGTCGAGGATATCTTCCATGACGTATCTTCCGTCGATACGGTCGATAAATTCCTTGACGTTGTTCGGTTCGAGTTCGATAGTGACGCCTCTGTTGTCTCCGCAATCGACTTCGTTGACGATAACGTCCTGCGATACGTCTACGAGACGACGGGTCAAATAACCTGAGTCCGCAGTCTTAAGAGCGGTATCCGCCATACCTTTACGTCCGCCGTGCGAAGAAATAAAGTATTCGAGAACAGACAAGCCTTCGCGCAGCGACGCCTTGATAGGCAATTCGATGGTACGTCCGGACGGGTCTGCGACAAGTCCTTTCATTCCGCACAACTGAGAAATCTGAGTCATGCTACCGCGCGCTCCGGAGTTTGCCATCATCCAAATCGGGTTGAATTCGTCGAGACCTTTTTTGAGTTCGACGTTGATATCCGCGATAGACTTCTGCCATACGGCGATAGTCTGCTTGTATCTGTCTTCTTCCGTGAGACGGCCTCTCTTGTATTGTTTTTCTATAGTAACGACGTCTTGTTCCGCCTTTGCTACGATCTCTTTCTTGAGAGGAGGCACGTGCATATCGAATACGCTCGCCGTAACGGCTCCAACGGTAGAATACTTATATCCCTGAGCCTTGATCTTGTCGAGGATGATAGACGTCTCCGTAGCTCCCTTATACTTAAAGCAAGCGTCTACTATTCTGGAGAGTTCCTTTTTGCCTACTCTGAAATCTACTTCGAGGTCAAGCTGCTCTTCGGGAGTATTTCTCGGCACGAAATGCAGATCCTGAGGAATAGCTTCGTTGAATATAATTCTTCCTATAGTAGTGTGAAGTCTCTTGGAATATCTCACTCCGTCGATTACTTTTTCTACTCTGACGAATATCTTGGACTGCAAGCTGATCTGACCGCACTGATAAGCCATTCTCGCCTCTTCGGGATTTCTGAAATATCTTCCCTCGCCGAGACCGCCCTCTCTCTCCATAGTCATATAATACGAACCGATGACCATATCCTGAGTCGGCGATACGACAGGCTTTCCGTCGCTGAGCTTGAGTATGTTGTTGGTGGAGAGCATGAGGAATCTCGCCTCTGTTCTCGCCTCTATCGAAAGCGGTACGTGAACCGCCATCTGGTCGCCGTCGAAGTCTGCGTTGAACGCGCTACATACGAGCGGATGCAATTTGATTGCTCTGCCTTCTACGAGCACCGGCTCAAAAGCCTGTATAGAAAGTCTGTGCAAAGACGGCGCTCTGTTGAGCAGTACGGGGTGATCTTTGATTACGTCTTCGAGTATATCCCATACCACGTCGTCCTGCGCTCTTTCGATCACTCTCTTCGCGCTCTTGATATTGAGACAGGTGCCTCTCTCTACGAGCTTCTTCATTACAAACGGCTTGAAGAGTTCGATAGCCATTTCCTTAGGAATACCGCACTGATACATCTTGAGTTCCGGTCCTACTACGATAACCGAACGTCCCGAATAGTCTACGCGCTTACCGAGAAGGTTCTGACGGAAACGTCCCTGTTTACCTTTGAGCAAAGCGGTAAGAGATTTGAGTTCTCTGTTGCCGGGACCGGTAACGGGCTTTCCTCTGCGGCCGTTGTCGATAAGAGCGTCGACAGCTTCCTGCAACATTCTCTTTTCGTTTCTCACGATAATATCGGGCGCGCCGAATTCCATAAGTTTTTTAAGTCTGTTGTTTCTGTTGATAACGCGGCGATAGAGATCGTTGAGATCGGACGCAGCATATCTTCCGCCGTCGAGCGGAACCATCGGTCTGAGTTCGGGCGGGAGTACGGGCAATACGTCGAGTATCATCCACTCGGGTCTGTTACCGCTCACTCTGAACGCTTCGATGATGTCCAGACGTTTTACCGCCTTGATCCTCTTCTGATTGTTGGCTTTATCGGTATTCTCAGCGACGATCGCCTTGAGTTTTGCCGATTCTGCTTCGAGATCAATGCTTGCAAGCAATTCCTTGATCGCCTCCGCGCCCATACCTACTCTAAACGAGCCGAGCGCGTCTTTATATCTGGACTGAA
This sequence comes from uncultured Clostridia bacterium, assembly GCA_948471525.1. Taxonomy (GTDB): domain Bacteria; phylum Bacillota; class Clostridia; order Christensenellales; family UBA3700; genus RACS-045. The sequence continues at coordinate 18,207 of CAOKSY010000003.1, forward strand.
CGTCTGCAAGTTCCTTATCCTCAATAACGTCCTTATAGCTGAGATCGGTGTTACCCGGATCGAGGACTATATATTTATTGAAATAGAGTACGAGATCTACGTCCTTGGGAGAAAGATCAAGCACTACGCTTATTCTGGACGGAACGCCCTTATAGTACCATATATGGGATACGGGAGCGGCAAGCTCGATATGTCCCATTCTCTCTCTTCTGACCTTGGCTTTCGTGACTTCTACGCCGCACTTGTCGCATATAACGCCCTTATATCTGATACGTTTATACTTTCCGCAGTGACATTCCCAGTCCTTTGTAGGTCCGAATATTTTCTCGCAGAACAAACCGTCTTTTTCGGGTTTCTGCGTTCTGTAGTTGATCGTTTCGGGTTTCAGAACTTCGCCGTGAGACCAGGATCTGATCTTTTCGGGAGAAGCAACGCCTATCTTTATCGAATCGAAATTATTTACTTCTGACATACCCTACCTCCTTAATTCTCTTCGTCTTCGAACATATTGTCGAAGATGCTTTCGTCGTCTTTGTCGTCGACGTCGTCGGCAAACGGATTGCTGTCGCCGAAGCTGAAGATATCGTCGTCGCCGCCGAGATCGAATATATCCACTTCCTTATCGGGAGCGGTATCCTTCTCCTCGAAGTACTCCGTATCGTCGTCGACCATTTCTCTCAAGCCGATCTCTTCTTTATTCTCATTGAGCACGTTGACGTCGAGACCGAGAGCCTGGAATTCCTTTATCAATACTTTAAAGGATTCGGGAGTACCCGGTTCGGTGATCGGCGCGCCCTTGACTATAGATTCGTAAGTCTTTACTCTTCCCACTACGTCGTCGGACTTGACAGTAAGTATCTCCTGAAGTATGTTTGCCGCGCCGTAAGCCTCGAGCGCCCACACTTCCATTTCTCCGAATCTCTGTCCTCCGAACTGCGCTTTACCGCCCAAAGGCTGCTGCGTGACAAGGCTGTACGGTCCTGTAGATCTCGCGTGGATCTTTTCGTCTACGAGGTGGCAGAGCTTGAGCATATACATATATCCTACCGTAACGGGATTTTCAAACTTCTCGCCCGTTCTGCCGTCGTAGAGTTCTATCTTGCCGTTCTCGGGCAAACCGTTTTCTACAAGCAACTGCTTGATATCGGACTCAGTCGCTCCGTCGAATACCGGCGTGGAAATATGCCAGCCGCACGCTTTAGCCACAAGACCCAAGTGCACTTCGAGGACCTGACCGATGTTCATACGCGAAGGCACGCCCAACGGGTTGAGGACTATCTGCAACGGAGTTCCGTCCGGCATAAACGGCATATCCTCGCGCGGAAGCACTCTGGATACTACGCCCTTGTTTCCGTGACGTCCCGACATCTTGTCGCCTACGCCGATCTTACGCTTCTGAGCAATGTATACTCTTACGAGTTTGCTTACGCCCGGCGAAAGCTCTTTGCTGTTTTCTTTGGTGAATACTTTTACGTCGACTACTATACCCGACTGACCGTGAGGCAATCTCAAAGAAGTGTCTCTGACTTCTCTGGACTTCTCTCCGAATATCGCTCTCAGAAGTCTCTCTTCGGGAGTGAGTTCGGTTTCGCCCTTAGGCGTTACTCTTCCGACGAGTATGTCTCCGCTATGCACTTCGGCGCCGGGAATAATGATACCGTCTTCGTCGAGGTACTTGAGCGCGTCGTCGCCGAGATTGGGGATATCTCTTGTGATCTGTTCTTCACCGAGTTTGGTATCTCTGCTCTCTATCTCGTATTCTTCTATATGGATAGACGTAAACACGTCGTCCTTGACCAAATCTTCGTTGATAAGTATAGCGTCCTCGTAGTTATAACCTTCCCAAGACATATAGCCTATCAAGATGTTTCTGCCCAGCGAGAGTTCGCCGTTGCAAGTAGACGGACCGTCCGCAAGGACCATACCCTTCATTACTCTGTCGCCTTTCTTTACGATAGGCTTCTGAATAATACAGGTGCCTGCGTTTGATCTCTCGAATTTCTGCAAACCGTAAGTGTCGAGAGAACCGTCGTCGCATCTCACTCCGATCACGCTGGAAGACAAAGTCTCGACGTAACCGTCGTTGCGAGCTATCACCATAACGCCCGAGTCATAAGCGATCTTATGCTCGATACCCGTACCGATAAACGGAGCTTCGGGTCTGAGAAGAGGTACTGCCTGACGTTGCATGTTGGAGCCCATCAGCGCACGCGCCGTATCGTCGTTCTCGAGGAAGGGGATAAGAGCCGCAGCTACCGATACGAGCTGTTTTGGCGACACGTCCATATAGTCGACCTTGTCTGCGTCGAATTCGCGTATATCCGCTCTGTAACGGCAGGTTACGCGCTCGGTGGCAAAAGATCCGTCTTCGTTGAGTTGCGCATTTGCTTGAGCGACGATATACTTATCCTCTTCGTCAGCCTGCAAATACTCTACTTTGTCGGTAACTACTCCTCTCTCTTTGTCCACTTTGCGATAAGGAGCCTCGATAAATCCGTACTCGTTTACCCTCGCATATGTAGCAAGCGAAGATATAAGACCGATGTTCTGACCTTCCGGAGTCTCTATCGGACACATACGTCCGTAATGGGTGTGATGTATATCGCGCACTTCAAAAGACGCTCTTTCTCTGTTGAGACCGCCCGGTCCGAGTGCGGAAAGTTTACGCTTGTGGGTAAGTTCCGCTATAGGATTGTGGTGATCCATAAACTGCGACAGCTGAGAGGAACAGAAGAATTCCTTTATCACAGCGGTGACAGGCTTTATGTTTATAAACGTCTGCGCTTTGAATTCGCCTTCGTCCTGAGTGACCAACATCTTTTCTTTGATGCCGCGGTCAAGTCTGGTAAGACCTATTCTGAACTGATTCTGAAGAAGTTCGCCTACCGAACGTATTCTTCTGTTGGCGAGGTGATCTATATTGTCCTTTTCGCCGAAACCTACGGAAAGTCCGAGATTGTAGCATACCGAAGCGACTATATCGTCGATAGTTACGCACTTGACGACCAGTTTGTCTCTGTTCTCGGGCAATTTGATAGCCTCTTTGAGACTCTCGAGGTCGGGATTTTCCTCCATAAGTTTTCTCAGCGAAGGATAGTATACCTTTTCTTTGATGCCGAGATCTTTGGGATCGCAGTCGATATAAGCGGCGAGATCGACGGTGTTGTTACCGATAAGTTTGAACTCGCTTCCGTCTTTCTTCGTGATATATACGACGTTTATACCCGCGTTCTGGATAGCGGTAGCGGTAGCTATATCCACTACTTCGCCCGCCGAAGCCATAACTTCGCCCGTCTCCTGATTTACGACGTCTCTTGCGAGAGTCTGACCTTCCATTCTGGTAGCTAGACAGAGTTTCTTATTGACTTTATATCTGCCAACTCTCATCATATTGTACTTTCTGTCGTCGTAGAAAGTGGATTCTATCAACTGAGAAATGCCTTCCTGCGAAGGTATCTCGCCCGGACGCAGACGCTTATAGAGTTCGACTTTCGCCTCCTCCATCGTCTTGGTGGAATCCTTTGCTATAGTATTGACGAGAATTTCTTCTCTGCCGAAAATATCGTATATCTGCTCGTCGCTGCCCAAACCGAGCGAACGAAGCAATACCGTCGCCGCCACTTTACGGTTGCGGTCCACGTTTACCCAAAGTATACCGTTGGTATCCTGCTTAAACTCCAGCCAAGCGCCCCTGTTGGGCATGATCGTAGTCTCGTATCTTTCGATACCGGACTTGTCCACCGTGCTTACGCTGTAAACTCCCGGGCTTCTAACCAACTGACTGACGATTACTCTCTCCGCGCCGTTGATGATGAAAGAACCGTTGTCGGTAATGATAGGCATATCGCCCATGAATACCTCCTCTTCGGTAATTTCGCCCGTAGCCTTACGTACAAGGCGCACCTTTACGCGCAGCGCCCTTGCATAAGTAGTATCACGGTCTTTACATTCCTTGATGCTGTACTTGATCTCGTCGTCAAGTCTAAATCCAAGGTAATGTAATTCGAATCTTCCGCCTCTGTCGCATACGGGAGAGAAGTCGTCCAGCACTTCCTGTATACCCGTCGTGATAAACTGCTTGTAAGATTCTTTCTGTAGTTCGATCAAATACGGTATCTCGAGAGGCTCGCTGATCTTGGAAAAACACTCGCGCTCCGTGTTGCCGTACTTGACTGTATGAGTTCTTTGAGGCATATCACACCCTCCTTAAAAAATTTCTTAATATTCAATGATCTTGCGCTTTTTGCCCTGTTTTGTACGTTTTTCACGCGTCTGAAAGGGTCAATTCGGCATTTTACATAATCATACAATTATAGATTGTAACAAAATGCACAAGCATTGTCAATCAAAATTTATAAAAATTTAATTAATTTATTTTAGAAATTTTATATTATAGCTTTTATATAGGCGATTGTATATGTTCCCTGCTGATTTTTATAATATATAAGGAACTTTTTATAATATATCCGCAATTTTGATATGCGAAAATTTACGCTTCTATTATAGATTTTTTCACCGCGAGTATTGAAATACTTCTCCGTTTCTGCTATAATATATTGGATAAAATAAATTATATATAAATATTTATATATTATAAAGAGACGTCCGACGGGACAAAAAATATCGGGTGATGATATGAGACTTGACAAATTTTTGAAGGTATCGAGAATAATAAAGCGACGCACTGTAGCCAACGAAGCGTGCGACAGCGGACGAGTACAGATCAACGGCAGATCGGCAAAAGCAGGAACGCAAGTCAAAGAAGGAGACGTCGTAATACTCTTTTTCGGCGACAAACAGTTCTCTTTTAAGATACTGCAAGTCAACGAAAATGCCAAAAAACAAGATTGCGGCGATATGTACGAGGTGCTGAGCGATGAAGTTTGACGTCATTCTCGCATGCGGCGGCAAAGGCACGCGCGCAGATCTCGGTTATAACAAACTCGCGCTAGATATAGGCGGACAGAGTGTGTTGGACAGAACTCTCTCCTGCTTTTTTCATAAAAACATCAGCAAAATAATAATATCCTATAATAAAGACGACTATTCTCTGATAGAAGCATATAAGGATATCCCCCAAGTCGCGCTTTGTCAAGGCGGAGATACGCGCACGGCTTCCGTAGCCAACGCTCTCGCTCTCGTAGAAGACGACTGCGATTACGTAATCATCCACGACGGAGCACGCCCCTATCTAACGCGAGAATGCCTCGAACGCGCTATGGACGACGCGATTAAATTCGGCACGAGCGTGCTCTATACCCAAAGTACAGACAGCTTGAGGGCGATAGACGGAAATACTTCCCGACCTATAGACAGAAAAAGAATAGTAAGAATACAAACGCCTCAGATATTCCCTGCCGACGAGATCAAGCGAGCGTATCTTGCCGCTGTCGGAGATGAATTCACAGACGACGCGTCGCTGTACGAAAGCCGTATAGGCAAACCCGTACATTTGACGCTAGGCAGCGATAAAAACGTCAAGATCACCACTCCCGAAGACTGTGAAAGAGCGTTGGGCGGACAACTGTTTATAGGCAACGGATGGGACACCCACAGACTTGCCGAGGGACGAGATCTCATACTCGGCGGTCTGAAGATCGATCACGACAAAGGGCTTGTCGCTCACAGCGACGGCGACGTGCTGATACACGCGATAATGGACGCTATACTTGCCGCAATGCACGAAAGAGACATCGGCTTTCTATTCCCTGACACTGACAGCCAATTTAAAGATATAAGCAGCGTTGTATTATTAAGACGCGTACTGGAGATAGTAAAAACCAAAAATATGAGGATAAAATCAGTCAGCGCCGTGATAATGGCGCAAAAACCCAAACTCTCGCCTAGGATACCCGACATACAGACCAACTTGGCGAACGTAATGGGAATAAGCGAAGATAGCGTGAGCCTTACCGCCACTACTACCGAAAAACTCGGTATGGTCGGTCGCGAAGAGGGAATAAGCGTAAGCTGCGTAGTCCTTTTGACAAAATGATAATGCTGTGATAAAATAAATTTATGGACAACAAAAAACAAAAAGATTTCAAAATATACCAATGGCTGTTTTTCACTCCGTTCAGTATAATAGGCGCGGCAGGAGTGCTTGTGGTTGCGTTTATGGCGCTGTTCACTTTTATATGCTCGGCAAAATACGTAGTTGCGAGTTTTATGCTCGAAAGCGCCAAGATATTCCCCGCAATCGTTTTGACGGCGATATGTTTGTGCGTTGTGGCGATACTCGTCTATTCCGACATACTTCTAGTAAAAAAATATATCAAGAGCATCAAGGAATTCATAAGAGAAAAGAACGAACTGTTTCCTAAAGAAGTCAAAAAAGATTGATCTATCAGAAAATATAGAATAACGCTATGCCTACCGTCAGTCCGAATGCAAAAAGTCCGGCAGTGATGAGTAGGTTTTCTTTTATATTTTTATTTGCCTTGAAAAGATACGCTACGCCCAATCCCGCGTTTACTATGAGACCTCCGACGCAAGAGCCGAACGAGATCGTATCCGCAAGATATAATTTCGTTATCAACACGCTGGACGCGCAATTGGGTATCAATCCTACCAACGTAGCGATTATAGGTTGCAGGACTCCGCTTTTGGACATAAAATCCGCTATCCTGTCAGTGCCTATAAAATGCACTATCATACCCATCGCGATATTTATCGCCAATATGTAAGCCAATATCTTTAGGGTATGCAGCAGCGGATGGACGAGATATTTTTTTACGTTGCTCTCCTTGCCGTCGTCGATATGGTGACCGCAACATCCCTTATGTATGTCTACCGCTTCTTCGCCGTCGTCGTGAGAATGAATATCGTGCGAGTGCTCCTCTTCTCCGTGGGAATGCAAATGATCGGCGTGTAGATGTTTCTCGTCTACAGCCGCGATCGCGACGCCGTCGCCGTCTGCGACGCCAAGCTGAACGCCGCCGTCCTCTTGATCGCTATGGTTGCCGACTTCTTCGGAAGACTTGTCCGCGTCGGTCGCGACTGTAATTTTTTCTTTTTTCTTTGCTATCGCGTGTATAATTATATCTATCGCATAACCAGCCGCGAGCGCAAGCGCGAGTTTTGCAACTATGAGCATGACGAGCTTTAGCCACACTCCCTTTTGATCTATAGAAGAAAATAATATAGGCAGCGCTTCGTCGGAAGTGGCTATGAATACAGCTGCCAACGCGCCCAACGTTATCTGTCTTTTTGAATACAGATCTGCCGCAAGCACAGAAAAGCCGCATTGCGGAACGATACCGAATCCCGCTCCCACCGCAACGGAATACTTGGATTTTAATTTATCGTGCATTTTTACGGCGATCTTCTGCTCTACCAGTTCTATCAGAATATAGAATATAAAAAGTATCCAAGATAGCTTGAGCGTATCGAGAAATGCGTCAAGTAAAACGTCCCACATATTTTTTCCTTTAAAATTTATCTCTTCCAGTCGCCGCTCAATGCGGCGTACCGATTTATATTATCTGAATAAAAACACGACAAACTCATTATCGTCTCCGTAATTGACGAAACTGTAAATATCCACGTTTGCGTCCGATATTCTCGACGACAATATTATTCTTGCCTCGCTCAGCATCTTAGATATCTCATTCTTATCTTTAGAGACTTGGAAGTCTATCATTATCTCAAACGTACTGCCGCCTCTCTCTTCGACCGATATATTGAGATAAATATATTCGAGTATATAGCTGAGTTCTTCGCTGTCCTGCACCAAGAAATCCGCTGTATATGTCCCCAACTGCAATTCGATAGAATCATAAAAAGCTCTGTAATCGAACTCCGTCTCAGCCACGTAATGCGTGTAATTCTGATTTATATAATGATCAACCTGAGATCTTACTTCGTCGGTGAAAAGCATATAATTATAAAAAGCTATCTCCGTAACTCTGCCGGACAGAGTGAATACCTGATTTCCCCACGTGGAGTCGGACAGATACCATTCACCCATTATCTGTACCTTGTTCCACGCGTGTCCCGCAGATTGGGCTTCGCTGTCGTCAAAATCATACTGTTCGCCCGCGACTCTTACGCAATCAATACCCTCTATAGCGCACATTACGGCGTAAGCCTTGGACAATCCGTCGCAAACCGCAGCCCCTCTAAGCACGCCCTCTAGATAGAACGCGTCGAAAAGATAGGGCTTTTTCGCCGCCAACTGTCCGGTCTGCGTGGACAGCTCGGGATAAGCGACCGCGTTGTCGTAATAGACGTTGATTATAAGCCATTCATAGATAGCCTTGATCTTATGGAGATCGGACATAGAATCGTCGCATATCTCGCGCATTATCTCCCTGAATTGCAAATATGCGCTTTCCGCCGCCGAGCCTTGTTTTGGTATAGGACGGTAGCCGTGCGACATAACGTAGAACAGTTGATCAGTGGTCTCGACCTCAAAAGTATCCTCTACAAAATCTATCGGGAATTTATCATAATCGGCGCCTCTGCCCTTTGACGTCAACGCAAAGACGTTGCCGAGCTGCGGATAAAAATCCTGTAGCGGAGTTGCGGACATAGTAGGCTCTTCCAATCTGTCTTCGGATACCATTGTTATTCTGAATTCATTGGAAAGATATTGATATTTTACGTCGCGCGTACGGGGATACTGACACTGCTCCAAAGCCTTTTCTATCTCGCCTTTTACGTTGTCGGAAATATAAGTAACTTTGACATATGGCAGTGAGGCGATATCGTCGTTGACGTTGTAAAAACATATCCAATCAATATACGCGACCAGTTCTTCCAAACTGTCTATTGTATCAAAACCGTCCGTTTTATTCAAAAATCCTCTGTCTATATCGTCCTCCCAACGCGCATATAAATGAAGATCCGCATCGGGCATTTGTCTAAACCAATATTTGACGGTATATTCGCCATCGGCATACCAAACGAGTTTTTTATCTCTTCCGTCAATTTCTCCGAACTGCTTTTCGGGAGCGGTCAAAGGAGTCTCGGGAAAGATCTCTATACTGTCTATCGTCTGAGCGCCGCTCGGCGTATGATAATAAATCCTCTTTTTGCTGAAAGGTACGAATTTAGCATACAGAACTAATTCGCCGATCTCTCCGTCAAGAGAAGCCGCATAATCTCGGTAATCCGGATCTTTATACCATCCGGCAAAATTGAGACCGCTCTTCTGCGCGTCAGCGAGTATAAAAATATCTTCGACCGTATACCAATCTCTGTTGTCGGGAGAATTAATCCCTCCGTCAAGGCGATACTCTATTTTGTATTTTTTCGGAGTATAATTGGCGACAAACTCGCATCCGTTCGGCAAAGACTCTGTATCGGAAAAGTCGACGCGCTCTCCGTCTAAACTCCAATGACTGAATTCATAGCCCAGCTTTTCGACATCAGGAGGTTCTATTTCGTCTTTGGAGGCGAGTACCTGCTCAAGTTCGCCGCCGAAAGCGCCTGCACCCGCGATATCGAATTTATAAGCATAACCTATCCGGAAAGTCGCCGTAAACTCTCCGATATAATCCCCTGTACCGCTGACGGTCACCATAGCCGCGCCGGGATCGACGTTATTCGCAAACTGCGCCGTATAATATTGTTTTTCCACGACACGGTTTTTTCTCGTCAAAGTGATCTCGGGCGTTATCTCCTGCCCCGTATAAGCATATATGTCTTTGTCGAAAGATATCTCGCTGCCGACTGAAATGTCAATTTTGCCTATCGGCTTGGAAAAGTCTATACACGCGCCCAAAAGCACAGCGGTAGCCAATACGGCAATCAGTATTATCGGCAATAAATATTTTCTTTGTTTCATAATACCTCTCGAGATATGTCGGGTAGATACGCCTCCAATCTGTAGATCGGCATATCCATTTCCGCGAACTTGAGTTCGTGTTCGGTCATTATATTGTTTTTACAATCGGAATTGAGATAGTCTAGCGATATATTTTTAAGTATATATCCGCTCTGAGAAAATTCCGCTATAGAAAACTCAAACAACGATTTACTGTCGGTCTTTTGATGTATCTCTCCGCCGTCGACAAGCAACCTTGAATAAACTTTCAAAAATTTTCTGTGAGTAAGACGCTGTTTTTCATAGCCTTTCTGAGGAAGAGGCGTCGAGAAATTGAGATATATCTTGGAAATCGTCCTGTCGGGTATATAACTCTCAAGACATTCCGCCCTGATTATCATAAACTTGACATTGGAGAGTTCCATCTTCTTAGCCTTTTCGCACGCCTCGACTATCACGTTGGACAGCATCTCTATCGCTATATAATTGACGCCGGGATTGCGTCGTGCCAATTCGCATATAAATTGCCCCTTGCCGCACCCGATCTCCAATTCTACAGGATTGAAATTGCCGAAAACTTTTCTATAATCAATATAGTCTTTCTGCTCGACGGAAGTCTTCATATTTCTGTCGAGTATCGTCCTCTCTATTATATAGTCGCCGACTGCGCCCAGTCTCTCGTCGAGATTGCGCTTTCTTCTCATTCTCATACTAATATTTTATCATCAAATCGCGATTTTGTCTACAACGTATAGCTACTATAACGATATTTAATCTTCCAAATATTGCGAATAATATAAAAAAGACGGCCGTACGCGCGACCGTCCTGTCTCAATCATAATTTTTTGACCAACTCTCCCAGCCAGTCTCCGTCAAAGTATTCTATCGCGCCGCTGTCGCACGCGCTTGTCAATATTGGACTGACGGGGATCTTGGCAGTGAGCGGTATGTCGAATTTCTCCGCGATCTTTTCTATCTTGCTTTCCCCGAAGATAGGCAGTTCTTCTCCGCACTTGCCGCATTTGTAATAGGACATATTTTCTACCGCGGCGACTATGGGAATATTCATCATCTTTGCCATCTTTACGCCCTTGGATACGATCATCTCAACAAGCTCCTGAGGAGTGGCGACTATTATAATGCCGTCGATCGGAAGACTTTGATACACTGTCAGCGGAATATCGCCGGTACCCGGCGGCATGTCTATAAACATTGTGTCGACGTCGCCCCAACATACGTCTGTCCAAAATTGAGTCACCGCGCCCGTAGCCAGCGACGATCTCCAGACAATCGGGCTTTCCTCGTCCTGTAAGAACATATTCATCGAGACGATCCTTATCCCCGTAGCCGTCTCCGCAGGCACGATACCTCGCCCGTCTCCTACAGCTTTCTGCTTTATGCCGAAATACTTCGTCATAGACGCTCCCGTAACGTCCGCGTCCAATACCGCCGTGCTTCTTCCCTCTCGCCTGTTGAGCACCGCAAGCTGAGCGGTGACCATAGATTTGCCCACTCCGCCTTTTGCGCTCATTATCGCATACGTCTTCTTTATTTTAGAAAATTTATTTAGCTGCGCTTTCTGCGTCGTCTTTCTGTCCTTGCAGTCCTGTCCGCAACTCGAACAATCGTGAGTACACTCGCTCATATATCACCTAGATCGGGACGGTATTCCGTCTTATCGAAATCAAAGATTTTTTATTATTTTTTTGCAAGCCTTCTTACCTTCCGCGGAAAGTTCGGTAAACGGTTTTCTGCAGCCGTTCATCTCTATTCCCATCTCTTCGAGCAAAGCCTTTTCCATTGCAAATACGCCGTACTTTATAAGTTCGGTAATTATTTCGTTGGCTTCGTACTGGATCTTCTGCGCCTGCTTGATATTACCTTCGTTGAAGACTCTGTACATCTCGACGTATTTTTCAGGCATAAAGTTATAGGTAGAACCTATTCCGCCGTCGGCGCCCATGCTCAGTCCCGCAACCAACATCTCGTCAAAGCCGTTGTATACGAGCGGGTCGCATTCCATAGTCTTGAATTGCTGAAGCGCAAAAAGATCGGAAGTGGTATGCTTGATGCCTATGAATTTCTTGTTCTTAAACATATCTTCGGCGCGTTCTTTGTCAAACTTAAATCCGTTCGCGTTGGGGAAATTATACATTATCATAGGGATATCGACGCTGTTGGCTATATCGTTGTAATATCCCTTGATAGCCTCGTAAGAAAATCCGTAATAATAAGGCGCGACAGCCGAGATCGCGTCGTAGCCGCATTCCTCTGCGTATTTTGCCATCTCTATCGCGTGCTCGGTATTGATAGTGCCGACGTGCGCGATCATAGTTCCTCTGCCCGAGTTACTGTCCGCCGCATATTTAAAGAGATGTTTTCTCTCCTCGACCGTCAACAACATTCCTTCGCCGGTAGAACCTCCGACATAGAATCCGTTGATGCCCTTGGACAGATTCATATCCACGATTTTTTTGACTGAATTACCGTTGATCTTGCCGTCAGCGGTATAGGGAGTAAGCAGCGCGGAAAACACGCCCTTGAATTTTGCTCTATCCATAAATTGCACCTCTCTAGGTTTAAATTTTATTGTCTGTCGAATTTGCCGTTTGCCATAGCGTATACGCTTCCGAGCACGCCGGCTTTATTGCCCAATCCCGCGCAAGCAATAGGCGCTTCGGATCTGATCTTATACTCTTTCAGAAAATTCTGCCACCAGTATTCCGCCATTTCTATAACGCCGCCGCCCACGATGACCATATCCGGCGAATATCTCTTTACCGCCTCCGCTATCACCGTCGAAAAATCCTTATAAAACTTCGACATTACGTTCTTGCTTACAGCATCGTTTGCGCGGAACAAATGATATAGATTTTCATTGCCGTATCTCTTGAGCGCAGTCGCGGAAACATACTGCTCGGCGCAACCGCATTCTCCGCAAGTGCATTTTCTGCCGTCGGGATATAGTTTAAAATGTCCCATTCTCGTATCTACTACAGAAGAAGAATCGAGCATTTTATCTTTGAGAAACGACACGCCCAAGCCTGTGCCGATAGTAAACATCATGATGCTGTTCGCTCTTCTTCCCGCGCCTATAAACGCCTCCGCCACCAACGCGCCCACCGCGTCGTTGATCGCGATCACTCTTCTGCCGAACTTCTCGCTGAGTATCTTGGAAAGTTCAAGTCCGGTATATCCCTTCAACGTATCGGTAGCAAACGTAACGGTGCCGCTGTCCCAATCTATAGTACCTGCGCTTGCCACAGCTATATACTCGCACGAACGCCAATCGAATCGTTCTATAGACTTTATTATATTGGCTACTACGGCGTCTCTTCCATTTGCCGCTTCTGTCGGAATGGACTGAAACTTCAATATGGAATAGGTCTCCGGACGGGCTGGGTCGCCTATCTCTATAAGAGCGCTTTTGATGCTCGTACCGCCTACGTCCACCCCTATGCCTAACATAATTTCATCGCTCCGACAAATCTCTGCGTGATATCTTTTGGTCGGGTTATGCTGCTGCCGATCACGACCGCGTATACTCCGCACCCGCAAACTTTCTCAAGCTGTTCTCGCTCCCAAATACCGCCTTCGGCGATTATCTTAGTATCGGGAAAAGCCTTGACAAGTTTTGTCAAAAAATCTATATCCGGCAGGTCTACGCCTTTGGTATAAGGCGTATAGCCTCTCATTGTCGAGCCTATATAATCGAAGCCCAATCTGTGAGCAATCTCCGCTTCTTCAAAGTCGGAACAATCCGCCATTATCTCCACGTCGGGAGCATTCTGTCTAATATACGCGACAAGATCCTCGAGTTTTTCGCCGTTGGGTCTAACTCTTTTCGTACAGTCTAGCGCGATAACTTCGCATCCCGTCGTAAGCAATGCTTTGACCTCTTTGAGCGTAGGCGTAATATATACGTCGCTGCCGTCGTAGACTTCTTTTATTATTCCTATCAGCGGCACGTCGACTTCTTTCTTGATATCGGCTATATCTCCGACGTAATTGGCTCTTATGCCGACCGCTCCGCCTGCAACCGCCGCTCTTGCAAAATATCCCATTATGCCAAGTCCGTAAAGAGGTTCTCCCTTTACCGCTTGACAAGATACTATAAGTCCTCTGTTGAGATTTGCCATAACGTCTTCTCCTATCTCGAATATGATATTACTTTTCTTTGATATAATCAAGCGTAACGATCATAAATTTTATCTCTTCGTGATTGGTGTCTTCCTCATAGAGCACGCCGATCTTTCCGTCGCCGAGCCATATCATGCTGCTGTATACGAATTCTCCTTCCTTTATCAGTTTGGAATACTCGTAAGTCTCGCCGTAATCATAAGATATCCTTATCACTCCGTCGCGTCTCGCCGTCTTGTTGGCGGCATTGAGAAATACCGTAATCTCTCTATCTCCGTCATAACCTTTTATCACGCTGCACTGACAGATACATTGAGGTAAGTTGGGGTTATGTTTATAATCCTGCCACGTCGCTCCGCCGTCGTCGCTGAGCGCGGTGGCTATCAATTTCTTGGGAGAATGATTGCGGATAAACAATTTCAGCACGCCTGCCGGACACTCTATCAACTGACATTCGGTTATGCAGTCGTTGGGCATGATAAGCCTATGTCCTATAGGCACTCCCAGTCTTCTCCTTGTCTGATTGGGGGATTTGCCTCTTTTCCAAGTAATTCCGCCGTCGTCGCTGTATATAACGCACGATGAAAGATTGAGTATTCCCGTCAGCGGAAGTGGGAAAGTATTGTAGTATATCGGTATTATAAGCCTGCCCTTATGCTTGCCTTCTTTTACCTTTATTCCAACTCCCGGTCCGGGACCTATAAAGGACATATACTTTTCTTTTATCTGATAAGATATATTACGAGGCTTGGACCAAGTAATACCGTCGTCCGTGCTCGTCACGATACAGAAGAAAGAAGTAGCGAGTTCTTTTAATCTTCCCGAATTGAGTTTATAATTGCCGGCAGGCTCGCCGTTATACTCGAGATCGCCGTTTTCCGCGACAGTCCATTCGTCAGCCTTCTCGCCGTTTTTTCGATATAGACATCCGTCTTTAAGCGTATATTTCTTTCTGCCGTCATACAGATAGAGATTGCCCTCGCCGTCCTGTCCCGTGCCGTTTTTACAGTTGAGTATGCCGACGCCAGCGGGAGTATGACAGTATGCGATAAATATCGTGTCGGTATCTTCGTCGTAAAGCATACACGGATCTATTGCGGCGGAAGCGTCTTCCTTGCTTGCGCCCACTTCCTCCACCGCGACGATCTGTTCCTGCCACGTTTCGCCGCCGTCGACGGATCTGCGTACGACTTTGTCAATGCGGTTGGGATTGTCTCGACCCGTAAAAAATCTCTCGTCGGCACAAGCCACGAGCGTTCCGCTCTTTGTTTTTATGATCGCAGGGATACGGTAGTTCTCCGCCCTTCCGCTCTCTTTTCCGAATACAGTTTGCGCCGTAGGTTTCATAATTCTCTCCTTTATTCAATCTCGATAGCGAAAGAACATTCAAATTCTTCTCCCGCGCTCAATTTATTTATCGCCGTCTTATCTTTTATTTCTCTCTTAGGCGTCACGTCGTCGGGTATTCCCCACCAAGGTTCTACGCAAATATACTCGCCTCTGTCGGGATGCGACCAAAAAGCCAATACCGGCGGTTCGCCGAGAGAAAACTTCAATTTCACGCCGTCAGCTCTCTCCAAAGTCAGTTCGTCGAATTTTTCGCCTGCGAATATCATAGTTCCGTATTTTTTCATCAACGTCTTATCGCAGGGCAATTCCGAAAAAGAATCGTACCCGCCGCGTCGCTCCACAAAGTGTCCAGCCCCGTCGAGATAGTACATATCCGGCGACATCTGTCTTCTGAATTTGATAATATTGTCCGAGGTATCGAAATCGCCTTTTGATATGAGCGCGATAGCGGGATGTCCGCCTGCGAAAAAGTACATATCCTCGTCGCCGAGATTTTTTACTTTCATAGTCTTGACGTATCTCTTTCCGTCGACTCTATGTATCACGCGCAAATCGAATTTATACGGATAGTATTTTAACGTATCTTCGCCGTATACGAACTTATGCTCCACTCTATCTCCCGAAGCCTGCGCTATTTCAAAAACTCTGTCTGTGCAAAGACCGTGCAAAGGCATATCGTATCTTTTTCCTTCGACGGTATAGTATCCGTCTTTCAGCCGCGCGACAAACGGGAATATCGTCACGTCTTTACCTGTCCAGCTGTCTGCCGATCCCTGCCAAAGCAATTCCCTCTCTTCTGCCTTATCGTAAAGACTCTCCAAAGTACTTCCTGTTTCGTTTATCTCTACTTTGAGATACTCCGACTTTATAATGCTCATATCCGTCTCCTTTATTATTTATTTACCGATATTATTCTCGTATGAAAAATCATTTTGAGAATACTTCTTTCGCCAATTTCTCGAATGCGGGAAGAGCGGATCTTATCATATCGTGACTCACGCAATAAGCAATCCTGACGTATCCCTCGCAACCGAAACTGCTGCCTCCGACTATGAGTATATTCAGCTTTTTAGCTTCTTCTACAAAGTCTTTTTCCTCTATCGGGCATTTGACAAACAGATAGAACGCGCCGTCCGGACGTACGCACTCAAACCCGTATTCCTTCAACGCGGAATATAGCAGCCGTCTGTTTTTATCGTAAGCCTCGATATCCGTCTTTTCGTCCAAACACTTCTCTACCGCCAACTGCTGCAGAGACGGCGCGTTTACAAATCCGAGTATTCTTGTAGCCACGCCGCACGCGGCTATCAACTCCTTACTTCCCTCCGCTCGATCGGATATCGCGAGATAACCTATACGTTCGCCGGGCAGAGAAAGGGATTTTGAAAAAGAATATCCCACAATCGTATTGTCGTAATGGTTTGCGACAAAAGGAGCAGGCTCATCCGAATATATAAGTTCTCTGTAAGGCTCGTCCGATATGAGATAAATAGTATTGCCGTATTCATCGCTCTTACGCGCCATTATCTTGCTCATAACTTTCAACGTATATTCGTCGTACACTACGCCGGTAGGATTGTTGGGAGTATTGATTATTACGGCTCTGGTCTTCGGCGTAAAGCATTTTTCAAAAGCTTCCGTATTGGGCAAAAACGTCGGAGGATTTGGCGGAACGACTACAGATACTCCGCCTGCATTGGAGATATAATTGTCGTATTCGCCGAAATAAGGAGCGATGACTATGACTTCATCTCCCTCGTTGATTATTGCTTTAAGAGCGACGTTTAGACCGCCTGCCGCCCCTACCGTCATAACGATATTATCCTCGCCGTAACTCGATCCGTATCTCTTGTTCAAATTGTCTGCGACAGCTTTCCTTGTAGATGAAAATCCGTTGTTGGTCATATATCCGTGCAATGCGAGCGGATCCGTCTCATCGATAACACGCTTTAATTCCTCGCCTATCTTCTTAGGAGCGGGAACGCTCGGATTGCCAAGCGAAAAATCGTAGACGTTCTCCTTGCCGTATATAGCGGCAAGCCTCTTACCTTCTTCAAACATCGCTCTTATCGCCGAGCCCGAACTCATTATTTTCTTCATCTTTTCGGATATCATATGTCCACCTTGATTATTGATATAAATTTATACGGCAGTTCGACTGCCGACCGTTATCTCAGTACACGCAATTCTTTATCTTGCCGTCAAGATATGCGCGTACGTTGTCGATCGCTATCTCCATAAGACGGCTCCTCGCCTCTCTCGACGCCCAAGCCATATGAGGAGTAATATAACATCTCGGCGCGCCCAAAAGCGGATTTTCCACGGACGGAGGTTCGCTCGACAAAACGTCCGCCGCATAGCCGCCTATCTTTCCGCAGTCAAGTCCCGATCGTACGGCGCATTCGTCGACAACTCCGCCTCTTGCGGTATTGATAATTATGACGCCGTCTTTCATCGCCGATATCGCCTTGGCGTCAATAATTCTATCGCTGTCCGAGTTCATAGGACAGTGCAGGCTTATCACGTCGCTCTCCGAATACAATCTGTCCAAGTCCGCATATTCCGCATAAGCGTCGTCTTCAAACTTATGCCGTCTGTATGCCAATACTTTCATACCCAAAGCGCAAGCTATCTTTGCGACTTCCTTGGCTATCGCCCCATAACCTATAAGCCCGACAGTCTTTCCGTCCAATTCGATAATATCTTGAGATCTGAAACAAAAATCTTTGCATGCCGACCATTCGCCCTGTCGCACTTTACCGCTGTGCAGTCCCACTCCCATAGTGAGTTCGAGAAGCAACGCAAGCGTAAGCTGAGCCACCGATTTCGTCGAATAATCGGGTATATTGCAGACAGGTATGCCCCTTTGCTCGGCATATTCGATGTCTACGACGTTATAGCCCGTAGACAGCAATCCGATATATTTCAAACGCGGAAGTTTCTCCAGCACTTTCTTATCCAACAACACCTTATTGACGATAAGTATCTCTGCGTCTTTCGCTCTTTCTACGACTTGATCGGGAGAGGTACGCTCGTAATAACTCAACTCACCCATATCGGCAAGTTCGCCCCAACTCAAGTCTCCCTCGTCTGTAGTGTAACCGTCCAAAATTACTATCTTCATAAAATCTCCATACGGTTTGACCGCAATTCCCGCTCTACTTTCTAAGTCCCTTGGGATAGTGATTTTTGGCATAACTGCCGTCGCATTTACACCAACCTAGCGAAACGCCCTTATATACGGCGAGCGCCCAGCCCTTCTCTCCTTCGTATTCCAAAGTCTGACCGTTGATATATCTGTACGCGTCGTCTTCGCTGAGTTTCACTACGCGTTTGACCTCGCATGGTTTGAGCGCAATCGCGAGCGAATGAGAAGGCTCGAATCTGTTTTTTACCGCAACTCCCAAATGCAGCCCCGCTCTCTCTACCTTGAGTCTATCCAATCTCGGCGCGCCTTCGGGCATCGCATAGAGATTGTCTCCGAAAGAAATATTGGGCGCAAACCGCACGTTGAGATTATCTTTCTGCCACTGCTCATACTCGGCGCACGCTTTTGAGTTGACGCGCTTTTCCTGCGCGGCATATCGAACTTCGCCTCTCTCGCCTCTATGTCTCAACACGGCAAAAAAGTGTCCTTCTCCGTCGACCTTGTGCGGATATATCCTATTGCACGTCTCTATATATCCCGCGTTTTCAGTCCCCGACGAAATACCTTTTTCAAAGGCATATCTTGAAGCGACGGTTTCGAAATCTCGGTATTTTGTCAGAAAAGCGTCTACCGTATCCTCGTTTTCTTCCTTAGAAAAAGTGCATGTAGAATACACGATCGTTCCGCCGTCGGCAAGCATATTGCGCGCGCAATCCAAAATCTCCGACTGCCTCTCCTTGCACATACGCACGTTATCGGGAGACCACTCCTCTACGGCGAGAGGATTTTTTCGGAACATACCTTCGCCCGAACACGGCGCGTCTACGAGAATTTTGTCGAAAAATCCCGCAAATCTTCCGCTTAGCGCCTGCGGCGTTTCGTTGAGCACGATACAGTTTCTAATACCGCAACGCTCTATATTCTGCGAGAGGATCTTTGCCCTCGACGGTATGATCTCGTTGGCGACCAAAATACCGCTCGACTTGAGCTTTGCCGCTATCTGCGTGCTTTTACCGCCGGGAGCGGCGCATAGATCGAGTATTCTGTCGCCTTCCCGTATATCGAGGTTTTCCGCGACCGCCATAGCGCTCGGCTCCTGTATATAGAATGCTCCGCCCTCGTGCAACGGATTTTTCCCCGGGCGGCGCGTCTCATCGTAATAATAAGCGTTCTCGCACCAAGGCACGCGTCTTGTCAATTCAAACTCTTTCTTTACGACCTCTTCACAATCCTTGAGAGTATTTATTCTCAAAGCGCGAAAACTGTCGCGTCGGTAACTCGCGACAAAGTCCTCGTATCCGTCGCCGAGCATATCTTTCATTCTCGATAAAAACTGTAAAGGAAGTTCGACCATTGTTTTTCCCGCCGCATTATTTATGTACGTCTTTCGACGGAGCGCGTCTCTTAGACCTCGGAATGCCATAAGACCTGATCCTGCCGTTGCTCCAAGTCTTGACGCCCTCGTACAAATCGCGATCGACGCCAAGCAGTTCCAACAATTCGTCTTCCGTAACCGTCTTTATCGTATTTTCTCCCAACTCTCTTACGTTCTGCGTGCGCTTGCACTCATTTCCGTATTCGAGGAAGTACTGCATCTTGCTCAATTTGCAAGTATAGTTTGCGCCCTGCCGTCTAAGAGTATTGACCAAGAAAAGCGCCTGCTTGAACTTGTCCTGCTCGAAATCGCAAGAGAAACTCAAAGTCTTGTTTTTGACCTTGCTTGTCTTCAACAACGATCTGTCCGTCTTGACGTAACGCGCATATTCGGCGAGCTTTTTATAACTCGAAACCGTCACGTTGTGATTGACTACCTTTCCTTCGTCTACCGAATAATAACAATTGGGGAATTCTTCTATCAAAGCGTCGAGACTTGCTCCGCGGCTTTCGCACATCTTCTTTGCCACGCTCATCGTCAGATATGCGTCGTAGTCACTTCTGTGCAGATTTTCTACGGAAATGCCGAAAGCGGCGCATATCTTGCCCAATCCGTTGTCTTTGCTTTCGGGCATTATAGCGCGGTGCAACATCTGCGTATCGTATGCGTTGAAAGTAAAATACTGCTTGCGGTATCTGTCGCATTCGGATAGTAGAAAATTGATATCGTTGATCACGGAATGTCCGAAGATAGTCACGTTTTTATCCTCGAGCAATTCCTTTATTCTGTCGTAATAAAAATCAAAAGCAGGCGACTTTGTAAATTCTTCTTTAGGATAGCCCAATTCTATTCCCTCGCCGTCGCCTCTGGTAAGATGAAATTTGCTTTTTGGATTTATCAGAATATCTTTTTGTTCGATTATATTGAAATTGCCGTCGGCAAGCACGTAGCCGAAACTGCATATCTTGCCGTGTCCGCCGAAACAGTTGGCGCATTCAATATCAAAGAACAAATAATTCATCGTACTATCCTTTAGTTTTTATTCGGACTCATATCCGCGTTTGCTATGCGTGTATCAGAGAAGTTCTATTCCCTCTTTTCTGCATTTTTCTAGTTCCCCGTCGCTCCATACAGACGGCTGAACTTCGCCGATATGACGCTTGGCAAGTATAAACATACACAATCTGGACTGACCTATGCCGCCGCCGATAGACAGCGGAAGTTCTCCGCTCTCCAACGCCTTGTGAAACGGAAGAGAAAGTCTGTCCAATGCGTTTTCAAATTTCAACTGGGACATCAATGAATCTCTGTCCACTCTTATACCCATAGACGAAAGTTCGAGTCCTCTGCCTATAGCGGGATAGTCTACGAATATATCGCCGTTCAAATTCCAATCGTCGTAATCGGGCGCTCTGCCGTCATGCTTTTTTCCGCTTGCCAAAAGACCGCCTATCTGCATTATGAAGACTGCGCCGTACTCCTTTGCCGCCGCGTTTTCTCTCTGCTGAGGTGTGAGGTCGGGATATCTGTCCTCAAGTTGCCGAGTTGTGACGAAAGAAATTTTTTCGGGAAGCTCCGCCTTGTCCAGTCCGTATTTTTCTCTCACTGCGTCAGTCGTGTACTTTATGACTTTGTATATCTTTTCCACGGTGATCTTGAGATAATCTATATTGCGGTCTTCCTTGGAGATCACCTTTTCCCAATCCCACTGGTCTACGTACAGCGAATGGATATTGTCGACGATCTCGTCGCGCCTTATAGCGTTCATATCCGTATAAAGGCCTTTGTCCATTTCAAAGCCGTATTTTTTGAGCGCAAATCTCTTCCATTTGGCGAGACTGTGCACTACCTCGGCGATCTTGCCGCTCTCTTTTATATCGAAAGACACGGGACGTTCCGTACCGTTGAGATTGTCGTTGAGACCGCTGTCGCTGAGTACGAAGAGAGGCGCGGAAACTCTACTCAGCGAAAGTTCTTTCGCGAGCGCGTCGATAAACGTATCCTTACAATCCTTTATAGCTTTCTGCGTCTCCAATAACGATAATTTTTTCATAAATACCACCTGATTTTATACTTTAAGCGACTGTGTCATATTCCGCCGCAACGAATGCGCGCCGATAACTTGAGCCGCCTTTATATCACCGCTTTGGAGATAAATTCTTCCATAAGCGATTTAAACTTCCTGCCGTCGCTCGTCTTGACGTAAAGATAATAATAAATCCCTCGCCTCTCGAACCAAACGTTGTAATGATGCCTCGAGAACATCCCTTTTTTGTGGGAATACTCTATCGTCACGTCTTCGACCTTTGCTCTGGTAAAGGTCTGACCGTGCGCGGCAGCCGCGCTTTCGCTTCTGTACGATTCGAATATATCCCTATGGTCATTGTCGAGCAATACGTATTCTTCAATATCTTCGTTGCCCCACATACAGACAAGTTTTTCTCTGATATATACTGTCACTCCGTCCTTTTCTCCTTTGGCGCACTCAAACGAAGTCAAGTTGGGCGGATCGAAGAGAATATACTCGCTCGAGAATTCGGCGTTATGCCGCGATATGGAAGTATACTTACACTCGCGTATGCTTTTGGGTTTGGAGAAAAGTTTATTTGCCATAACTGTCTTTGAGACCCGTTATCAAATTAAACTCGTATTTGCCGTCCTTGCCGTAGTCTTTTACTGCGCTGTAATATCCCATTCTCATAAACTGGAATCTATCGTACGGTTTAACTGACTTGAGGAAGCTCTCACCCTTGGCATCGGGATAGACTATATGGCTCTCGGGAGTGAGACGGTCGTTGAAATCCCCGTCGCCGTCAAGCAGCAGATAGTCGAATTCGTGAAGTACAAGATCTATGCAATCTTTTGCGTTGACCCACTGTATGACTCCCTTTACTTTGATCCCTGCGTTTGCTCCGCCGCTTATGGAATCCGGAATATAGTTGCAGATCACGCCTACGACCTTTCCGTCCGCGTCGACTTCGTGCGAGACGTATTCGAGAATATAACTTCCCTTGAGTCTCACTTTGCCTCCGGGCACAAGCCTCTTATACTTGGGCGGCGGCTCGACCGCAAAGTCATCCCTGTCAATATACAGATCCTTGCTGAAAGTAACCTTGTGCGTCGACTTTACTTCCGCATTGGGATTGTTTTCTATATCGTATACTTCATCCTCGACGGCATTTGCGATCGTAAGTCTGATAGGATCTTTTACGACCATCATACGGTCTGCGTTGAGATTGAGATTGTCTCTGACGAAATGCTCGAGCATCGACACGTCCACTTCGCTCTGGCTCTTGGATACTCCTATCTCCTGACAGAATCTCCTTATAGCCTCGGGCGGATAACCTCTCTCTCTCATACCCGACAGCGTAGGCATTCTGGGATCGGACCAACCGCTCACCTTGCCTTCGTCGACGAGTTTTTTGAGATATCTCTTGGACATTATCGTCCTCGTCATGCCAAGTCTTGCAAACTCTATCTGTCTGGGTAAATCCGCAAATCCGCAGTTGACCTTTATCCAGTCGTAAAGAGGTCTGTGATCCTCAAACTCAAGAGTGCAGATACTGTGCGTCACACCCTCGAAAGCGTCTTCAAGCGGATGGGCGAAATCGTACATGGGATATATGCACCACTTGTCGCCCGTACGGTGATGAGTGGCTCTGAGCACTCTGTAGATAACGGGATCGCGCATATTGATATTGGGACTTGCCATATCTATCTTAGCGCGCAACACCTTTTCGCCGTCGGCGTATTTGCCATCCCTCATCTCTTCAAAAAGACGCAGGTTTTCATCTATGCTTCTATTTCTCCACGGACTTTCTTCTCCCGGTTGGGTAAGCGTGCCTCGCGTAGCCTTGATCTGTTCCGCAGAATAATCGCATACGTACGCCAAGCCCTTTTTTATCAGCATTACCGCGCAGTCGTACATTCTGTCAAAATAGTCTGACGCATATAGTTCCGCATCCCATTTGAAGCCCAGCCACGCGATGTCCTCTTTGATAGAGTTGACGTATTCTATGTCTTCCTTGCTGGGATTGGTGTCGTCGTAGCGAAGATTGCATTTTCCGTTGTATTTCTCTTTCATACCGAAATTTATGCACAGAGACTTCGCGTGTCCTATATGCAGATAGCCGTTTGGCTCGGGCGGAAAACGCGTGACGATCTCTTCGACCTTGCCGGATGCAAGATCCTCGTTGATAAATTCTTCGATAAAATTAGTTGATTTGATCTCTTCCATATATATTCCTTAGATTGAGTTTATATTATCTCGATCAGAAAAGTCCTCTGATCTCCTGCGTATCGTCGTCTATCGTCATACCGAGCGCGCTAGGGCGCTTGCTCAGTCCCGGCATAAGCATTATATTGCCGCAGATTACGACCAAAAATCCCGCGCCGCCTCTTATCTCGATATCTCTTACTGTCATTTCAAAATCCGTCGGTCTTCCCAATTTCGTAGCGTCGTCGGAGAAAGAGTATTGCGTCTTTGCGATACAGATCGGCAGTCCGCCCTTTCCGAGCGCGTATATCTTCTTGAGACTGTCCTGCGCCTTGTCGGTATACGTTACGCTCTTGGCTCCGTATACTTTTTTTGCGACCGCTTCAATCTTTTCTTGGACGCTCATATCCAACGAGTATGCAAATTTCAAATTCGCAGGTTTTTCCAACTGTGCAAGCACGGCTTTAGCAAGTTCTACGGAACCGTCTCCGCCCTTTGCCCAACATTCGCACAAAGCGCAGACTGCGCCTTCCGTTTCGCAGGCTTGCCTGATCTTTTCTATCTCCGCGTCAGTATCGGTAGCAAACTTATTTACCGCAACGACGGTGTTTACTCCGAAAACGTCTCTGAGATTGCGTATATGTCCTATAAGATTGGGCATACCCTTTTCCAATGCGGCCAAGTTTTCCTCATTGCCCTCCGATTTGGCAATACCGCCGTTGTATTTGAGCGCTCTTACGGTTGCCACCAAAACGACCGCTTTGGGACGTATTCCCGCCGCTCTGCATTTGATATCCAAAAATTTCTCTGCTCCGAGATCCGCGCCGAAACCCGCCTCGGTGACAACGTAATCGGCAAGCCCCATTGCAAGTCTTGTAGCGATCACCGAATTGCAACCGTGCGCTATATTTGCAAAAGGTCCTCCGTGAACTATCGCCGGAGTGCCCTCGAGCGTCTGCACGAGATTTGGCTTGAGCGCGTCTTTCAAAGTGATAGCCACCGCATCTACACATCCGAGGTCTGCGCAAGTGACAGCCTTTCCCGATCTATCGTAAGCGACGATAATCTCGCCTATCCTTTTCTTGAGATCCTTAAGATCGCTCGCAAGACAAAGGATCGCCATTATTTCCGAAGCCGCCGTGATATTAAATCCGTCGTCTCTGGGCACGCCGTTCTTTTCTCCGCCGAGTCCGACCTTGATGCATCTGAGCACGCGGTCGTTCATATCCATACAGCGTTTCCATACCACGCTGTCGCCGTCTATATCGAGTTCGTTGCCCTGAATTATGTGATTGTCCAAAATCGCGGAAATGAGATTGTTGGCGGTAGTGATAGCGTGCAGATCTCCGGTAAAGTGAAGATTGATATCTTCCATCGGAGCGATCTGCGCCATTCCGCCGCCCGTCGCCCCGCCTTTTATTCCGAACACCGGTCCCAAAGAAGGCTCTCTCAGAGCGAGGCAAACTTTCTTGCCGAGTTTGCTCATTCCGTCGGCAAGACCTATCGACGTAGTCGTCTTGCCTTCGCCGAACGCCGTGGGATTGATCGCGGTGACCAACACCAGATTGTCTGTAAACGAATCAGGCTTTTTCACTATCTTTGCCTTATAATTGCCGTACAGTTCGAGTTCGTCTTCACGTAAGTTGAGTTTTTCCGCAATGTTGCGTATAGGCGACAGCTTTACGCTGTTTGCAATCTCGATATCGCTCTTCATAAAACCTCACGAAAATTTGTATATATTTTATTTTATATTTTATACGCTATAAAGTCAAGCCCTTTTAAATATAAGAGTAACGCTAAGAAACATTTCCCGATATGATTTCTGCGTTTGTTCCGCATAACTCAGACGTCGTTATCTGCCGATAAATCTCAATTTATACGGTTTTCTGCTTTGAGACCTGCTCGTTTTTGCCCGACGAATATTTGGACGACGTCCTTCAAATTTAAATCAAAAGAGAGACAAATATTTACACGAAAAAAATAATCTAATAGCGCAAATACAGAAAAATACGGATAGACTTTTATCTATCCGCATTTTCTCGCGACATCAATTAAATTTGCTGTCGATGACTCCGCCGCCCAGGCATACGTTGCCCGAATAAATCACAGCGTACTGTCCTTCCGCTATTGCGCGTTGCGGTCTGTCAAATCGAAGTTCCAAACCTCCGTCTCGCAAAATCGCGGTAGCTTCTTGCTCGGGCTGACGGTGACGTATACGCGCCGTACACCTGAACTCAACCGTCTCTGGACGCTTGGTGATGAAATTGAATTCGCCGCAGAACAGCCCCTTATGATAGATCATTGACTGATCTCCCTGAGATACGTAGAGTACGTTGCGCCCCACGTCCTTAGAGACCACAAACCAAGGCTCTCCGCTGCCGCCTCCGCCTATACCAAGTCCCTTTCTCTGTCCCACGGTATAGTAGAAAACTCCGTCGTGCCGTCCTACCGTTTTGCCGTCAAGCGTCTTTATATCTCCCTCTTGCATAGGAATGTATTCGCTCAGAAATTTTCTGAAATTACGCTCGCCTATAAAACATATTCCCGTAGAATCCTTTTTCTCTGCGGTGGACAAACCGTACTTTGCGGCGAGATCTCGCACTTCGCTTTTATCAAGTTTTCCGACGGGGAAAAGTACTTTATCCAGCTGAGGGGAAGATAACTGATTGAGAAAGTAAGTCTGATCCTTATTACTGTCCTTTGCCTTGAGAAGATAATTCAAACCGTCGTCGTCATGCAATATATCGCAATAGTGACCCGTGGCGATATAGTCCGCGCCCATAGACAGAGCGTGTTTGACAAACGGCGCAAATTTGATCTCCTTGTTGCAAAGCACGTCGGGATTGGGCGTCCTGCCTTTCTTGTACTCTTGCAAAAAATGCTTGAATACTCTGTCATAATATTGATCGGCGAAATCCACGCTGTAGTACGGTATGCCGATATCGTTGCAGACTGCGCGCACGTCGTAAAAGTCCTCGTCGGCGGTACAGCATCCGCCCTCGTCCTTTTCATGCCAATTACGCATAAAAAGACCGACGACTTCATAGCCTTGCTCCTTTAAAAGCAACGCCGACAATGACGAATCCACGCCTCCGCTCATACCCACTACGACTCTCTTCTTCATAATTTCAGTTTAGCACAATACGCTCTGCCTTGCAAGCGGTTCGGACTATCTCGAAGGACGTCGCAAACAAAAAACGCAGGCGTTAGAAATCCGTGCGTTTTTATAAACTAACTTTTAGCGAATATAAATTTAGATCATACGTTCGTCGTCAATTGATCTCGACGTCAGCAAATTCCATGTCTGCGTTTTGGTTATTCTGTTCGGGCGCAATGCTTCTATAATACAGCGCCAACGTCGCGCGAATATACGGCTTAACAAACAACATCACTATCCCGAACGTAAATATCGAGAGAATATACCAACCTATAAAACTCATATATATCCTGAATATCTTACCCTTGTATCCTCGCGTCAATTCAACGGACTGTTCTCTCACTTTATTGTAATCAAGCGTAGGATTGTCTATCATAATAAAATAAGACATGGAAAAAGACAGCGCTTTGATTATGCCCGGGATAATGAACAGCAATCCCCAAAGCACGGTAATGAGAAGATTTACGACATACACCATGACTACGTCGATAAAATTCTTAAATCCGTCCAAAATTATAAGCAAACTGACATCTTCTCTGTCGATCGCCTTGTTCGCCGCCAAAAATCTTGCCTTATTCAAAGGTCCTGTCAGCAACAGCCATACAAACCCGACGCAAAGACTCGACAAAAATTCTATCAAAGCCAACGTAGTCCATTTGCCCCTCAAAGCCTCTTTTGCTTGAGATTTAAGAGATTTGATGCTCTCTTCCATAAAATGCTTCTCCCGATTATCGTAACAAGCCGCCCGATATAGGCGGCTTGCTGATGTTTAAATACAAATGTTAGAATACGATATCGTTCTTATCGTTATCGTCGACACCGTCGATCACGTCTTCTATAGCGATCGGACTGTCGTTTGTTTCGTTTACGTCATTGTCGAAAACGTCGCCTTCTGCGCTGAGGTCATCCGTATTAACTTCGACCGGCGGCAACAAACTCTGATAGAAGAACGCATGCGCCGTACGGTTTGAAGGCGCTACCCACAAAGAAAGGATACCGAACGTCAATGCCGAAAGGAACATCCAGCCGATATAGCTGAAGTCAAGACAGAAAAGTCTCCACTTGTTGCCTTTCATCATCTCCATAGACTTCTTTCTTGCGTCGTTTGCACTCATATCGGGATTGTCAAGCAAGATAAAACAGCTCATGCTGTAAGAATACATCTTGATTATACCCGGTACTATAAACAATAATGTCCAAAGGAAAATAAAAATCTGATTTGTCAGCCACAGTATAAACGCTCTAACGAAATCTTTAAAGCCGTCAAACAAAGTAACTATTTCTACAGTCTCTCCTCTGACAACGTTTAACGAAATTTTGTTGATACCGATTTCCATCGGTCCGCCAACCAAAAGTAAAGCTATCGCTCCGATAACGATAGTGGCAAGTCCGTCGCAAGCCGCAATAATCGCAAGATAGATCAACTGCGTGATGACAATGACGCCCCACTTATCTTTGAGCGAGCCCCATGCCTTTAGTCTATAGTCTTTTGCACGATACATATCAAAACCCCTCCTTTGATAATGTAAAATTTATTTAATTTTTTTCATTATATCACTCGATAATTATGTTGTCAATATTTATAATGAATAATTATTCTTAAATAATAATATTTCTATATATTCATATGTATATTTCAAGAAAATATGCGCAAATATTTCAATCGATATTTTTGGATAATGCCGAACGTATGAATCCAGATTAATTATACGATAAAATTAAAAAATATTCCGACCTTTTTTATGGCCGGAATATTGGCGCGCCCTACGCGACTCGAACGCATAACTACACCGTCGGAGGGTGTTGTTTTATCCATTAGACTAAGAGCGCAAACATAAAGAAACTGCCGTCTCAACTATATTTATAGATTGATTATCCTATATTATTCTTATAAATGTCAAGAAATAAGCGTAATTATAGGAGCTTTTTTACTATAATGGCTTAAAAACTTAACATATTAATAAAAAAATTATAAAAATTTGCGTAATTTGCGAAGATAGTGCTATAATTAATTATATAAAGTTTCTCTTGGAGGATACAATGATAAAAATAACCGATATACATGCAGATTTTCCCGGCACGAAAATAGCGTGTGTAGGCGACAGTCTCACATACGGCACAACGCTGTTTAACAGAAGAAAAGATTGCTACCCCGCAAGACTTAATAAACTATTGGGCGACAACTTCGACACACTCAATCTGGGTATGGTCGGACATACGGTGAGTTCCTTCACGTCAAAATACTGGGGACAGAAATACGCGTTCAAATTTCTGGAAGCGTATTTGCCCGACTATATTTTGTTGATGCTCGGCACAAACGACGCGCGTACAAGAAATTGGTCTGACGAGACCATATTCAGACAGGAATACGGAAAGCTGTTGGATATGCTTCAGGCATTGCCGAGTTCGCCGAAAATACTGGCGCTGACATCGCCGAGCGCATTTGAAGACACGCCGCTTCACGAAGAGGACTTCAGTCTGGAAGTACTTGATAAAATCGTACGCATTCAGCGATCGGTGCTTATGGAGCGCGGAACAGATTATATCGATATACATGCGCTGACGAAAGATAAAGAGCATCTCTATGCGGCGGACAAACTGCATTTCAATACCAAAGGCGCTAAGTTCGTGGCTTATGCTTCATATCTCAAATTAAAGGATATGCTTATAGCAGATTCCAAATTCTAACCGCAGATATCCATTTGTCGAAAATATCGCAGAATTTCATCAAAATCTCTTGACTGCATATTTCGACAGTGGTAACATATAATTAATCTTTGGGCAAGCGAATACGCTGACCGGTGGTAATGTCGTCTTAGAACGAACAAGTCCAACAGCCCCAACAGCCGATACGGTGAGATTCCGTAACCGCCTGTAAAGTCAGACTGGGAAAGATGATCGATTTACTATAGTTCCGTCTCGTTTTTTCGATGCGGTTTTTGCGTGATTTATCTTCTTCCCCATTTCGGCGGAAGAATTTTTTTGTCCCGGGAATAGGAGGTTTATATGTCTGCAAAAACAAGAAAGATCGTTTTTACCGCGATTCTCGCGGCTTTGACTACTGTATTCACCCTCATCAGTTTTCCACTGGCGACCGGATATTATAATTTCGGCGATATAGTCATCTTCATCGCCGCGATTCTGCTCGGACCTATGTGCGGCGCGTTGGTTGGCGGCATAGGCGGCGCGTTGGGAGATCTAGCATTGAGTTACGTGCCTTATATGCCGTTTACTCTCGTCATAAAAGCTTTGGAAGGATTTATAGCAGGCGCACTGTTTAAAGCGGCTGAAAAAACCGTCGTATCCAAAAAATTTAAGACCGTAACGGAAGCTATATTGGCGACTCTGATAAATATCTTTGCAGGTTGTGTGATGGCGCTCGGATATTTTCTTGCCGAAGGACTTCTTCTCTCGGAAGGCAAGTGGTCGGGAGGTATAGTAAATCTGCCGTTCAATATTCTTCAAGGAGCGATTTCCGCCGTCGTCGCCGTCGTGATATTGTATCCCTTTAAAATTAAAAAGCTGTTCGACAAACTCCAAAGCGCAAGGGCCGCCATTCCGCCTGCAGAAAAAAATCAAAGCGGCCATTTAAATACACAGTCTTCAAGCGATCATATTGACAATGATCGCGCCGATAGCGAAACGACCTGCGACGACAAATCCGAAAAAGGAGATGACAATGAATAAAGATACCCGCGTGCTGACAATACAGGATTTTTCGTCCGTGGGACAATGCTCTATCACCGCGGCGTTGCCTATAATCTCCGCGGCAGGCATAGAGACCGTCGCGTTGCCGACTGCCGTACTTTCGGCGCAGACAAGCAGTTTTGATAATTATACTTATATAGATCTTCAGAGCGGAATAATGCCCGCGGCGGATCATCTGCTATCCGTAGGAATGGAATTCGATATCATTTATACAGGATATTTGGGGAAAAGCAATATCGTAAAGGACGTGGAAATAATATGCCGACGTTATCCCAATGCGTTCCTAGTGGTCGATCCTGCAATGGCGGAACACGGAAAACTTTATGACGGAATAGGCGAAGAATACGTATCTGATATTACCCGTCTGTGTCAGAAAAGCAGCCTTGCTTTGCCCAACGTAAGCGAAGCCTGTATGATTGCAGGAATAGAATATACAGAAATACAGACCGAAGACAGCTTAATACAAATTGCGGCTCGATTGAATGATATTGGTATCAAAACTTTTGCGATAACAGGAATAAAAACCGCCGAAGGAATGAAAATGCTATACTCTCAGGATAGAAAGATCAAGACGATTGATATCGATGAAATCCAAGGACAGTTTTTCGGCAGCGGCGACGTATTTGCGTCAGCCGCAGTCGGCGCAATCGCCAACGGCTTAAACCTGGACGCCGCTCTGGAATTGGCGGCGGAGTTTACCCATAGATGCATTGAAATTACCGCTCGAGACAAAACGCATTTCTACGGGCTTAAATTCGAAAAAGCTATCCCCTATCTTATAGATAAATTGCAGCAATACCAACGGTGACGCTATGACTGATCGAGGGGCGGAGATTCGACTTTTTAAGTTTACAAATATATTCTACTGAGAGAAAATCCCGAATTTCAATTTCCGACCTTTGACTTAAACCAAGCGTATATCTCCCGTACGGTCATATTTTCGATCCCCAAAGTAGTCGGCGTGATCGAAAATTTTTTTCCGTCGGGCAACTCGCTCTCGGCAATTTCCACTTCGGCGTAACCGAGTTTTTCCAAAGTTACGTAATTCAAAAACCAATAACACACGCATATCAACAACATCACTATTATCACAAGCGTAATAAGCGTGCCCAATAAAGTTTTTATCATAAAGTACCTATGTCCCCCTTTTCTATTTAATTATAGCGTAACGAAGAATTTTGTATACTGAGTATAAAATATTTTTCAAAATCATTTGACAACAAAATCCCTATATGCTAAAATCATAAAGCAGTACGGAAGCTTAGCTCAGTTGGGAGAGCATCTGCCTTACAAGCAGAGGGTCATAGGTTCGAGCCCTATAGTTTCCACCAAATCATAAGACTTGCCTTTCGCAAGAAAATAAATAAGAGAGCTTCCCCTCTCTTATTTTTATTTTCTAAGTTTATAGGCGCGTCTTATTCTGTGTTCAATTATTATGGCAGTCCGAATTCGTGACGCTCGCACAAGACGCATTTGCTTGCTCGCTATGCCGTCGCTTCGCTCCTTACGAGCCCTATAGTTTCCAACAATGTCGTTAAAGTTTGAACACTATTTTGTGTTCAAACTTTTCTTTTTATCAAGCACCCGACTAAGTAGCCAAAATCCTATGATTTGTCTGCTGTTCGTTTCAAATTCGCTATTTGTGGGTAATACTTTTACGCATTGGTGTGCTATAATATTGTCAAACAAAAGGAGGTATTCACTATGGATATGCAAAAAATCGGGACATTTTTAGCCGAATTGCGTAAAGAAAGAAATCTTACACAAGACGAATTGGGCGAACAAATAGGTGTAACAAATAAAACGGTTTCACGTTGGGAAAACGGCAATTATTTACCGCCCGCCGAAATGCTACAAATTTTAAGTGAATTATATGGTGTTAGCATTAACGAATTGCTTGCGGGCGGACGTTTGGACGAAAAACATTATAAAGAAAGAGCCGAAGAATATATTGTTACGGACTTAATGAAAAAAAGGAACGAAGCAATAAAGCGATTGACTGTTTCTTGTATTGTTGCCGCAATAACAATTCTTGCCGGTCTTTCGATAATTCTGTTGAGTGCTCTGCTTTCTGCACCTATTTGGTTAAAAATCGGTTGTATCGTTTTCTCGCTTATTATCATAATTCTCGGCATAGGCGTATGTTGCGTTTTGACTGTTGACGCTGGTGTATACGAATGCCCCGAGTGCGGCGAAAAGTTTGTGCCGTCGATGAAAGATTTTATTGGCGGCGCGCATATGTTGACAAGAAGAAAGTTGAAATGCCCAAAATGCGGCAAAAAAAATTTTTGTAAAAAAAGATTGAGTTAAAATTCGTTTTAAGATATTACGCTCCACCATTAGTGAATAATACGAACCCACGCCAAAGTGAGTTCGTATTATTCTTTGAAAGAGATTACTTCGGCGTTTGCGTTGGAATGAATATAGCGTCGCCGGAACCGCCTACACCAACAGCGTGGAAAACACAAAAGCGTGATGAGAACGGCAACTTTACAAAATAGCGATAAAGGCACTTTGAGAGAAATCTCGGAGTGCCTTACTGTTTGCTTGAATAAATCTTTTATTTTTGATATAATGATTATACGATAAACAATAGTTTGTGAGAAGAACTTATATGAATAGGAAAGAGATAACAACAAAAGAAGATTTAATGACTATTATCAATTTATTAGAAAATGCAAACATAAAATATTGGATTGATGGTGGATGGGGTGTTGATATATTAGCAGGTAAACAAACACGAAATCATAGAGATATTGATGTAAATTTTGATGCACAACATACAGAAAAATTATTAAATCTACTTTTTGAATATGGATATAAAATAGATACAGATTGGAAACCTGTTAGGATAGAACTATATAGCGAAAAATATGGATATTTGGATATTCATCCATTTATTTTGAATGAGGATGGAACTTCAAAACAAGCAGATTTAGAAGGTGGATTTTATGAATTTGAAAAAGACTTTTTTAGTAATGCCATTTTTGAAGGAAAAACAATTCCTTGCATATCCCTAAAAGGACAAAAAATTTTCCATTCGGGATATGAGTTAAGAGATAAAGATAAGCAAGATATTGCAGTTCTTGAGAGTATATCAAAATAATTAAACAAATTTCAATTTAACGGAGAGTTATAAACGACCTATAATGAATATCTATGAATTAGTGCCATATACCGACGCAGACCACGATAATTATATAAAGTGCCAAATGGACGCTTTTGAAAAGTATATATTAGAGTTCTTTGGTGTTTGCGATATGGCTATTATGGAAAATCATTTGAAACAATTAAAACCTAATCTTCTTAAAATTGCAGTCAAAAATCAAACCGCCGGGTATGTTTACTATAAAGAAGAAGATACAAAAATTATAGTAGATGTTTTTACATTGTTTCCTGAATATCGTAATAACGGATTAGGCTCTTTAATCTTGCAAGACTTTATTAAAAAGGCAAATGAATTAAATAAACCGATATTTTTGGATACTTTTAAGAGTAATCCTGCAAAGAATTTTTATGAAAGAAATGGCTTTGTCGTTGTGGACGAAAATTTCTCTCACTACATTTTGAGATATGGAAAAGTTATTTGATACGATAAATTTCAATTTAGCCTAGAATGGCTGATAAGACTAACTATCTTGTCAGTCATTTCTTGTGCCGAGCGACTTCTTTTGCAGTTTTGAGTCCCCGTGATTTTGTCTTTTATACGATTCTTACGGCACACGTTGTCGCCCACCAAATCATAAGACTTGCCTTTCGCAAGAAAATAAATAAGAGAGTTTCCCCTCTCTTATTTTATTTATAAACTTTGTCAGCTGTCATAGTCGTAAGCAATTTTGTTTAATTTCTCGCCGCGCAAATTTTTGATATATCCGTCCTCAACTTTGCAATACCAACGAATATCCTTGTTTGGCAAATTCCTTAATAAGTATTCGTCCGTGCAATCACTCTCTTCAACGACTTCCATATCTTTAATGTGAATAAAACACAAAATATCGTCTTTAATATCTTCCCACGTTTCTTCGCTCCACGGCGTTGAATCTGTAAATATTACTTGAAAACTTCTAAATTCTATTTCCGCGTCAATAATAGTTCCCACCATATCCTTATATACACCGTACTTTTCATATTCGGGATTAGATACCAATATTTTTACCTTATCAAATAATTTCATTTTGCTTTTCCTCCTAGAAAAGTGTTGCATTTTAATTTGCCATTTGAAAAAACCATCCAAGCAGATTTAGCCGTATATATTTTACCGAAATTTTCTCCTCTTCCTTCAATATTCACAAATACATTTATTGCAACACCGTATTTTGTAATATCTCTAATTTCATATTGTCCCAAACAATAACTTTCGACAACTTTGTTTTTTAAATATTCTAAAAACTCATTATCATTATCATAACCTAATGAACGAATCCAAGGTGTTTTATCTCTAAATAGCCAATCATCTTTACCTTCTGGACAAATCAGAGTGATATCATCTTCATTTGGCATAGGAATATCTATTTCCTTGCAATGACAATTATAGTGATATAATCCGATCATATTTTTACTGTCATTTAATATCTGTTCGACGGAATACTCCATTGCCTCAGGCTTTTTATTTTTTTCATTAGCAAACCAACATTTATTTGCCGCAATACACTTCACGCAATGTTTTTGAGTTACCGAGCCTTGAATTCCGCTTTTGTAGTCAAAATCATCAATAACTTTGTCATTTAATTCGTCGACTACTTTTATCCAATCGTTAGACCAATCTACTATCATTATACACCTCAAAATAGTTATATCAACTAAATTCTATAGCAAAAATATAAATTGGCAATAGTTTTATGACATTTTTTTTATTCTTTATGTTTTTATAAAAAATCAAATCCAGTATTTATATACAGGTAGTGCATGCTGTTTGATATTACTATCTGCATTTATATACAGTCGACAAACAAATAGCGCTGCCCCGAAGAGCAACGCTATCAATAAAATAATTTAACAATAAGATTATTTCTTCTTATCTACGGGTTTTGAAGTTTTTGCCGCGCCCGTCTTAGCTGTCGGCTTTGCCGTCGTTGCGGGCTTTGAAGTTTTTGCCGCGGTAGACTTTGTCGCGCTTGCTTTAGCGCTCGATTTTGCTGTCGCTGACGCTTTGTTCGTCGACTTTGCCGTCGCAGGTTTGACCGCATTGGACTTAGCGCTTGTTTTTTCTGTCTCGGCAGATTTATCAGATTTTGCCGCTGTTACTTTTGCGCTCGGCTTTGCCGTCGCCGCCTGTTTTGTCGACTTCGCAGCTCCGGAATTAGCAACGGGTTTAGCGCTATTGACAAACGCATCGGATTTTTGAGTTTTGGACGCGCTATTCTGTTTTACAGCCGCAGGTCTTTTTTCGGAAGCACTTACTGTTTTAGACGCATTGCCGCCTGCCGTCGCTTTTGCAGTCTTTTTCTTATTTTTGATCAAGAACCACCAAATTGCAAAACCAACTCCGCCAAGCGCGATTATGCCTACTATTATACCCACAGTAACGCCTACATAACTCTTGGGCTCATCCGCACTGACAGTTCCGCCGTAAGCAAGATTGACGCCTAGTTTTTTATAATATTTCGCAGACTCCTCGGAGACAAATCTGACTTCAAGCATATTGCTGTCGGACATATCGCTCTTTTTGATAGTGAGATTTCCTTTTTTGTATTCGCTAGAGTTGATGAGTCTGCCGTTTAATTGGACGGCTCCGATCACATATCCCTTGTCAGGCTGAATCTTATACGTAATAGAATCGCCGTCTACCGATATGATACCGCTTTTACCGTCGGCT
The DNA here is from genome assembly GCA_948471525.1 of uncultured Clostridia bacterium. Taxonomy (GTDB): domain Bacteria; phylum Bacillota; class Clostridia; order Christensenellales; family UBA3700; genus RACS-045. Next base: position 54,885 of record CAOKSY010000003.1, read on the forward strand.
GTAACTGTTCCGCCCGAACCGCCGTTTACGCTTGCATAGATATTCTTGGCGCTCTCTTTTACCGCCGGACTGGTGTTTTTGATCTGCACGATAGTAAACGGACTAAAAGACGTAACTTGCGCGATCAAACCGTACTGAGTCACGATGACCGGTATCTCTTCCACTCCTGTGATCTTGCCGCTGCTGTCATGTTTGTAGTGATAGATCTTAAACGTCGTACCTGCGTCGTTCGCATCATAGCCCTCGGGGAAGCCGAACGATACTTGCATATAGCTGCCGTTGGGAACTTGACGTACGACTCCGCATACCTGCAAGTCGATCTCGTACGTGGACGAAGCGACAACGTCTCCGTTTTGCACTCCCATCTGATCAGTAAGCATATCATTCATTTGATCGGTTTCCGCGGTCTTGGTTGCGACAAGCATCAGCTGACTGCGCTGACTTTCCGCATAATATTTACCGTTTTCGTCTTTAAAATCCGTAACGGAAATATCCGAATTATCCAAAAGTTGAGGCGTGCCGAATACGTTCATATACAGTCTGCCGTCGTTGAAAACTTTACTGCACACAACGCTCTTTCCCTTGAACATATACATTACGGGATCGGGGACCTTGTGGCTCTTTTTACCTACGACGTTGCTCAACGTAAAATAATAACAAGCGTCACTGTGGATAAACATACGACTGGGAGTGAAAGTGAACGAAATTAAATTACTTCCCTCTTCCCATTTAAAATTCTCTATCTTTGCATTTTGATGAGCGATATCGTCGGACACTGAAGTAAAGAAATCTATACTTGCCGGACGTTCCTTATCCAAAAGCTCCAATTCATCGGTATATTTGATCTTGATGTCGTAAGTTCTATCATAAGGCCATGCGCCGGTATTGGACGGGTCGCCGAAACCGACGGGAGAAGGATTTTTATTATCCTTTACCAATTCGTTGTGATACGGCGCAGACGGCGTAGCTCTATTGATAGTCGCCTCATCGTAATATATTTTGTAGTTCTCACCAAACGCAGATGTATTTAGAGTAGGCGCGCTGTCCATCAAGGCAAACTGCACGTATTCCCAACCCATATTTCTGACGACCGTTTCCGTATCAGTGATCAAATAGGGATACTCATCGGTGCCGTACTTATCTTTCATCGCTTGGTTTAATACGATCAAATTGTACCAATCGTACCAAGTAATCGTACCTTGTTCGTTGGCTTTGCCGCCTCTAAGAGACAGATATTTGCCTTCTTCCTCCAATTTCAACGCGCCTTTATCGCCATAAGATACATACAGATTTAATTGCGTATAATTTCCTTCGCCCACATATTCGCCTCTTATTGACAAACCGTTGGAGTCGGTGTCGTTGCCGTAATCGTAAGGTTTAAGCGCGGGATACTCCAACTTATGACCCGACGATGATACCGCTCCGTCTTCGAGGTGAGTTTCATTCATCGACTCGCCGCCGCAGAGAAGCCATTTTTTATTGGACGAAGAGTTGTAAGTAGGATCGACCATATACCACTGCCCCTCTACGCGTACATAGTTCCACATATGCGGTTCGTAGACTTCGTCTCCGCTTCCGTCGGCATAGCCCTGAACACATACACAAGGTACGCCCAGTCTGTCCATTACCGCTTTAAAAGATTTTGCATAGCCTTCGCAGACCGATTCCTTATTTACGAGCGCGCCGTAAGACGTAAAGACAAACGGAGCTTTGTCGGTGTCAACGTTTCTGTCGCCTTCGACTTTCGTACCGAAGCCGTAGGTCACGTGGCTCGCAATATAATTGTTTACGTATTCTACCTGCTCCTTTACGGACGCCTTGTTCTTTGCTTCGTCGATTATCTTGCTCAATTCCGTTTCATAAGATTTGATCGCGGAATCGATAGCGCTCTCGCTGTTCAGATTTCCTCTGTATGTAGTAAGCGCTCTGCTCGTATCGAGGAATGCAACGTACTTGCCGTCGCTGTTTTTTCCCGCGCTGATAGAAGTCGAAAATAAATCGACGTAGAACAGATCGGGATGATCCATATAAAACGCGTCGCGTCCCGCGCCGTATGCCTCTGCCATAAACTTACTGCCGTTGACATAAGATTCGGCTTCTTCCTGACTGACGACGCTGTTGGCTATAAGATCGTATTGGAAAGATCCCTTCTTGAATTCGCCGTTATTCGCAAGAGTTTCGAAAGCTTTGTAAAATCGCTGTTCCATCGAATTGTCGATTAGCTGATCGTAAAAATACTTATAAGCGCCGTCATTGTCATCTTCGGCCAATGCTATGCCTCCGATCAAAAGTCCGGAACCTATAAACATAGCGATCAACATAACAAGCGACAGTATCAAAGCGCTCATGCGTTTTGTTAAAGATTTCATAAAACCTCCAATATATTTTTTATAATCACAGCTTCGTTAAAACGAAGTTTTTAATATTATACTCTTTTTGTTTTGATTGCGCAACCTTTTTATCTCATAATCCGACATCGATCTGCGCATACCTTGGCAGTATACGATAGGCGGAAAATTTATTGAAGATATTAGCCGACCCAGTGCTTATTTTGCGATAAATTATTCTCTGAGATTGCTTTTTGAGAAAAAAAGTATTATGATAATATAAAAACAACGGAGGTAATATATGGATATAGATTTTTTTAAAAAAGAAAAAGTCGTAAAGATGAAGGAAAAAGACAAAGACGCGGTGTCCGCTCTAAACGTCATAATAAATAAGATAATGCTGGCGTCTATCGAAAAACGCGCCAAAGGCGAAACCTTGGTCGAAAGCGACGTGCTGTCTCTTCTTCAAAAAACTGAAAAAGAACTGATAGAAGAAAAGAGCGGCTATGAAAAAGCCGGAGCAAATTATCTCGATAAAGTCGAAAGTCTGGACAATCAGATAAAGACTATAAAGAGTTATCTTCCCCAACTTATGACCCAAGAAGAGATCAAGGCGGTAATACTCTCTCTTGAGGACAGATCGGTGCCTGCGGTAATGAAACATTTCAAGACGAATTATGCCGGCAAATGCGATATGAAGACGGTCAACGAGACGCTTAGACAGCTTTAATGATCAAATAAATACCAAAATCAAACGTGACGGAATTCAAAACTCCGTCACATTATTTTACATATAAGACACGCCATTACCGCGCCGAAATAACAGGCAAACAGAGATATCGGTATGGCATAACGAAGTCTCTTGACCTTTGTGGTAGAAAAGTAAACAGTACCGACGTAGAAGACCGTTTCGCTCGCGCCCACTATTACCGAAGCGCATCTTGCAATATAGCTGTCCGCGCCGTGCGTCTTATATATTCCTTCCAACAGAGCAAGCGAACCGTTGCCCGAAAGCGGACGGATAATCAGCAATTCGCACAACTCGTCGGGTATCCCCAACACTGTAAGCACGGGGGACATTATCTTTGCAAGATAAGAGTTTAGACCGCTGAGCGAAAACAGTTCGACGGCAATGAGCACTGCGCATATATAAGGAAAAATAGAAAGTATCAGCGATATGCTCTCTTTGCTGCCCTTGACGAAGTTGTCGTATACCGGCACTTTTTTTATAAACGCCCAGAGTATAATAATGAATATAAACGCGGGAAGTATGTACTTGCTCATTTCTTTACGCTCCCCGTCTTTGCTCCTGCAAAAAGCGGCTGTCTCGGCATATCGCTCTCCCGCTCTTTTTCTTTTTTTGTAAACTTGGCGCATATCTTTGCCAATATTACTCCCGTAACGGTGGAGATTACCGTCGCGATAAGCGAGGGAAGAATTATATCCGACGCTGAGTTACTGCCCGCCGCCGCGCGCAATCCTATTATCGTAGCCGGAATAAGCTGTATAGACGTAGAATTGACGACCATAAAAAGTATCATATTGTCGGTCGCTTTTTCGCTGCCGTCCTGCATACACTCCATCGCCTTTATTCCGAGCGGAGTCGCCGCCCCGCCCATACCCAGAAGATTGGCGGAAAAATTGAGCGTAATGTATTCCAAAGCAAGATCGCTTTCGCCTTTGAATAGCCGCTTTGTGATAGGCTTGAATATCCTGTTCATCGCTCGGTTGAGACCTATGCCCTCCATAAGCGACAGCACCGACAGCCATATGGCGTATATCGCGATCAGCGTAAACGCAAGTTTCAACGCGGAACTCGCGCCGCTTATCATTATGGAAAAGGCGCTCTCCGGAGATACTACTATCAGCATTACAAGCGACACCAAAATCATAATAGCGAATACGAAATTCATATCAAAAAACTCCCATACTCAATAGTATGAGAGTCGTTTGACGTTTATAACTATCTCGGTCAAGCCGTTATTCTATCTCCGAGAAAAACTCCTCTGTCGCTTCTATAGTGACAGAGATCTTTTGGATAGTCTGATTACCCGTAGAAGGTTGGCTCGGATCGGTGACGTCTGTTCCGTCGGTCGGCTCGATCGGTTCGGTAGGAGGTAATTCTTCTTCGACTACTCGCACTACGTTTACGACGATCGTATCGCCTATGCGGACTTTGAGCATAGCGTCGATAAACGTGAAGGTGCGTTCTATCTTATACTCTATTCCGTTGATCGAAATAGACTTGACTACGTCGCCCTCGAGCAATTTGCCGTCTGCCGCGCCGCCTGCTGTGACATTCGATATCGCCACGTCTTCGACTATCTTGACGGAAAGAGTATTGGCGTCGTAGACCGCTCTCGAAGATTCAACGGTCAGGCTCACTCCCAAAGTGATCCTGCTGAGCTTTTTGCTTTCCGCATCTTCTTTATCGCAGTTGTCGATTATGCTGTCGGCTACTGCCGTAGCTATATTACTGGGTATAGCATATCCCATATTTTCGATAGCCGTCGAATTGGATTTTGCATTGACGATACCGATAAGTCTTCCTTGAGAATCGAACAGTCCGCCGCCGCTATTGCCGGAATTGATCGCGGCGTCTACTCTGATAACTCTGTGCGAAGATCTTTTAGCGTTGATTCCCGTACCGTCAGCCACGGTGATGACTTCGCTGTCTACGCTGATCACGCCTTTCGTAACAGAAATGCCCTGCGCAGCCGCATTTCCTATCGCCATAACTTCGCTGCCTACGGTCAAATTGTCCGAATTCTCTACTGCGACTTGTTTTGCCGCGCTATCCTTTATAACATCGTTTTCTTTGATCTTAAGCACCGCTATATCGTAGGTGAACGAACCGCCAACGTATTGCGCAGCGATAGCGTCCATTTCGTTCTGAGTGCCGTAAAGATAAACGTAGATATCGTTTATAATTCCGTCGGTTGCGGTCTCTTTTGTTGCCGAATCGTTTGCCACCACGTGATAATTGGTAATGATATAAGCTTCGCCGATCTCTTTATTTAACTTATAAATCACGCCCGAACCGTTGCTGACAGCAGAAATCTCTTGCTCTGGTTGGAATAGCGTACCCCCGGTAATATATTTGTAATACGCCATTATTTTTACCGATGCAAGCAATGCGTCGCTGACGTTGACGGTCTCTCCGTTGATATCGAGCGAAAGATATTCTTTGAGGAAAGCGAGAAAATCCCCTTTGAATCCGTTCTCTACAGCTTTATTATACAGATCTTCGACGCTGACGTCCTGACCGTCAATACCGTTCCAACCGTTGACGCCGTCTTTGCCGTCCTCTCCGTCCTTGCCCGGCGCGCCGGTTTCGCCGTCGATACCGTCCGCTCCTTTAAGACTTTCAAGCCATTCTTCCAAAGTACCTTTAAAGCCGTTCTGTACGGCAAGATCGTATGCGGAAAGTCCTTTGTTGTCGCATGCGACGGCAAAGGCGCAGAATACTATCAGTATAAGACATACGGATATAAGCGCAATACTTTTCTTTTTCATATTTACCTCTCAATTCCGCCGCGGCGCGGCGATACCGAATTTGTTTCCCTTATTATAATACGTATAAATAAATTATATATTAAAATCCTTATGATTACAAAGTAAAATTCGAGAAATTATTTTGTCAATTTTTCTTTATTTTTCCCAAAAGACACCTCGTCTCGCCCTTTTCGATGACCAATCCGCAATAGTTGCACATCACGCAAAGACTCTTGTCCGACTTACCTTCCTTGAGTTTTTTTGCAAAATTCGGCTCGCAAATAAACGGTCTGCACATAGACACGGCTTTTATTCCGCCGTCCAAAGCCTTCTGCATATCTCCCCGCTCGGCAATTCCGCCTACTAGTATAAGGTCTATATCTATATTTTCCTTTATCGCCATAGCGGCGGGATAGTTGAACATAGTCAGCGGTTTTGGCTGAGGTATCAGCGGATTGATAAGTTTTGCGCAAGCAAGACAAAATTTATTGAGAGCTTTGGGCATACTCGCGACAGGTTCCCTGTATTTAAACACCGCGTCCATCGGCAATCGCTTGGAACGCATCGTATTCATACCGTCCTGCACGCTGCCGCACGAGACTTCTATAGCGTCGACGCCGTATTCCTTAAGTCTTTTGCATACCTCTATCGCATAAGGTATCCGCATTCCGCGCCGTCTCTTATCGGTAGCGGAAAGTTTAACCCATATTGGAAAATCGCCGACTTTTTCCCTCGCCTTTGCAAGTATCTCTTTGATTATGCGCAGTCTGCCGTCGATATCTTTACCGTAACCGTCCTTGCGCCTGTTTCCGTTGGGCGATATAAAATCGTGCAGAAGATAACCGTGCGCCAAGTGTATCTGCGCGCCGTCAAATCCGTACTCCTTTGCCTTTGCAATCGAATCGGCAAAAGCGTCTTCGACGCGAATTATCTCCTCTTCCGTCATTGCTCTCGCCTTATCGGGATAGAACAGATGACGTTTTGCGCTCGGAGCGATTTTTTTCATACCTATCGTTTTGCTCGACGTCTGTCTGCCGCAATGCGCAAGTTGAGCGATGATAGGCGTGCCGTGAGCGTGCACCGCCTCGGTCAATTTTATATATTTTTCTCTAGCAGAATCATTGTAAAAGGTAAGACATCTGGGATATGACGAACTTCCCTCTTCGCTTACTATAGCGTATCCGGCGATTATACATCCCACTTCGTTTTTTGCCATAAAAGCGTATTTTGAAATAAGTTTTTCGCCGGGGCCGCCGTCTTCGTCCGCCAATCCGTCGTGAGTCGCCGAACGAATTATTCTGTTTTTAAGTCTTACTTTTCCCACTTCGCAGGATTCGAATATTTCCATAAATGCTCCTATTTTTCTATTACTTGTGAATTTACAGACTCAACTTTTAAAGGTCTGCTAGACGAATTATTTTCCAATACTACGCCGTCTGCGGACTTGAAATAAAATCCGCCTTGATCTCCGCTCTCTATGACGTTGTCGAAAATATGTATATTTTTATGCACCGCGCCTCTATGCGCTCTGTTTTCGGGTAATACCTGCGCCGTATAACCTATACATCTTCCAAAACGGTTGCGCGCTATTTCCACGTCCGAAACGGATCCGCTCTCATACCAATTTTTTGCGTCGTCGGAAATGAGGATCGAATGCATGGACGTGCTGTCGAAATCATTGTCGCAAATGCGTATCTTACCGCCCGACGTGACCAGTACTCCTCTGGTAATTATCCTTGTCATCTTGTTGTGCGAAAAATCCAGATCGGCAATCGCGGATTTATTTTCTATCGCCATACCTACGCTTGCGCCCTCGATTTTATCCAATCTCAACCGTATGGTATATTCATTCTCAAGATTGGCTTCGAGGATCTTCGCCCTCGAACTTTCCAACAGCGTATCCGTATCGACAAACGCTATCTCATCGCCCGATCTCAACGGATTAAAGCCGTGCGTCTGAGGATGGGAAAATTTGACAGATACGCCGTCAGCGTGTAACTTCGAGATCAAAAAATGTATTCCGTGAACGTTGAGACAGTCATCGCCCGCGCCAGCAAAATAATTGTTTTTTATCGCTATTTCTCCGCGACAGGAGCAAAAGTGCAAAAAATCCGCAGCCGAGGCTATAAGTTTACCGCTGCCGTCTTCGGGAGCGAATATGCTGTCCGTGAGCGACACTCCTTCGCTATCTTGGCAGACAAGCGCGAGACCGTAATTGAAATGCTGCGAGATTTTGTCAAGCACTACGTCTTTACATCTATCGATCGCTATTCCGCAACAGTCGCGTCGATGGTCGTATACGTAAAACCTGTCGCCGACTGCAAATCTCGACGTAGAGAGATAATATGCTCTGATCTTATTGCCGTCTAATCTTTTGAGACAAAAAGACGCGTTGAGCGGATGCGCTGTACGCCACGTGGAATCCTTATCTCTGTCCTCGATCTTTGCAATCCATCTAGCCGTGTTTTTAAATTTTTCCAACGGCGTAACGTAACCGTCGCCTACAAAACAGTACTTGCCAGATATCTTTTTGACTTGACTTTCCTCATCTATATCGAAATCTATATGATTTCGACCTTTGGACAGCACTTTGAACTCGTGCATATCGGGATTGCGGACGATTATCTTAAGATTTGTCAATCTCACGTTTTGACACGCTATGATTACGGCGTTGCTCATCTTGCCGCTCATTACGAATATACTGCCGCCGCCGTCTACGGTAATGTCTTTGACGTTTTCCAACCATATTGCCGCGCGGTGCAAATGAGGCACTTCGCCTCTTTTCCACTCTTTATCGCCTACCGTATTCGTGATAAAAAGTCTGCGCGAATACGCGTCGGACGCATTGAAATAATATTCTCCTCTTTCAAACAACAAAGTCTTTTCGCCGTCTTTTTTTGCAAGTTGACGCAAAGCGTTCTGCAAAGATACAGTGATATCTTCGCCCGCTTTTATACCGAAATCTCTTACGTTGTATATCATAAAAACTCCCTACTTGATGACTTTATAATCTTCAAATCCCAACATTACTATCTGTCCGATTATCTCGGTGAGTTCCGAAAGACTGACTTCAAGCCTGCCTTTGAATACGTCCTCGAACATATTGGCAAATCCGTTGGTATAAAATCTTACCTTCAACGCGAAAATATCGGTGTCTTTTATATGACTGATCTTGGAATTGTTCTCTATGACTATCTTGATAAAAAACTCTTTGAGTTTGTCGATAAAGTGATCGCCCACCTTGGCGCAAATAAGCCGTCTGTAAAACTCGAAATCCTTTTGAAGATATTTCGTTATATTACGCAAAAATGGCGTGGGATTTTCTATTATGCTGTCTTTATAAGATGAAAAAAAGAAGAGTATCTGCTCTGATACGTCCTTTTCTATCTCTTCGAGCACGTCTACGGTATTTCTATAATGCGCATAAAAAGTACCTCTGTTCAACCCCGCGCGATTGACTATTTCCGTAACCGTTATCTTTTCAAAATCTTTTTTTTGAAGTAGTTCGCTGAATGCGTTCTTAATAAGTTTTTTAGACTTGAGCGCGCTCTTGTACTGTGTCCTGTCTTCCATATACACCTCTTATCTTTTAAATTATATAATAGGCGCGGTCAAAAGTCAACACCTGTCCGACTTTAATCGATCGTCATAGCGACCTTGTATACTTCGTTTTTGGTAAGAGCGTTGAGCTTTGCCACTTGCTTTATCGCGCTCTTTTTATCGATACCCGAATCGATAAGCCGTCTGAGTTGTTCCTCGACTGTGCCGTCGGGCTTGTTCTCCTCAATATCCCCGCATTCGACTATAAGCACGTATTCTCCTCTCGCCTCGCCCTCTATGCCGCTAAGCAGAGTTGTTACGATATGTTCCTCGTGAACTTTGGTGATCTCCCTAATAACGTGCACGATACGGTCTCCCAAGACGGTCGATAGATATTCGATATCCTTCTTGACGTCGTAAGGCGAACTGTAAAACACCAAAGACGTGCGAATGTTTTTAAACGGAGCGACCAAAGCTTCTCTGTCTTTGTTCTTGGGCGGCAAAAAACCGATAAATGTAAAGACAGGCTGACAGATGCCGCTCAATGCCATTGCCGAAGTGAGAGCCGTCGCGCCGGGAACGACGCTGATCTTGGCTCCTTTTTTCAGCAATATATCCACTACCGCCGCTCCCGGGTCGGAGATCGCCGGCATACCCGCGTCGGTGATCAAAGCGACGTCTTTCCCTTCGCTCAGCAACGCGTAAATCTTATCCGCGCTGTCCTTTTCGTTGAATTTATGACAGGAAAACAACGGCTTTTTTATCTCGTAATGATTGAGAAGTTTGAGCGAATGACGCGTATCCTCGCACGCGATGCAATCGACGCTCTTGAGAGTCTCGAGCGCTCTGAGACTTATATCCGCCAAATTACCTATCGGAGTTCCTATCAAATACAACGTGGACATAGGTATATGATAGCACGTTTTAAGCGATTTGTAAAGACAAGTCGAACGACTGAAGCGATGACATTATTTTGGCTTATAATGTTTACTCTTTGAAAATAATTGTGATATAATATAAATACGGATATAAAATATATGAAAAAATACGGTAGAAAAATTCGCAATTCATCTATAGCCTTGTACGTATCGATAGCGCTGACGGTGCTTATCGTATTTTTTTCATTTTATTACGCTTACGGAAAATACTGCACTACTCTTATCTCGGACAAGCAGAAAAAAGCCGCCGCATACACTGTGAAAAACAAAACACAGGAACACGGAAAGATAGTATTCTACGGCGACTCTATCACAGAGATGTGCGATACCGATACGTACTACCCCGATCTGGATATCGTCAATCGCGGAATATCCGGAGACACTACCGCAGGTATGTTGGAAAGACTTGAAAACAATCTGCTGTCCATAGAGCCCTCTACGGTTCTTTTTCTCGGAGGAATAAACGACGTGGACAAAAACATATCCGTTGAAGAGATAACAAACAACATAGAAAACATAGTCTCGCAGATAAAAACGCGGCTCCCCGAATGCAAAGTCATCGTTCAATCGGTGTATCCGGTAAATAAAGAAAAACTGCCGCGCTATCTCAATAAAGTCAACAACCGAGACAACGACAAAGTGCACGAAATAAATCAGCGTCTTCCGAGTATTTGCGAAAAGTACGGATGTCTTTATATCGATATAAATAAGATCCTCTCCGACGAGCAAGGCAATCTAAACTCCAGATATACGCGCGACGGACTGCATCTCACCAAAAAAGCATACTTCGCAATCTCTCACGTAATTACTCCGTATATCGCTCCGAGCGTATAAAAATACTTTTAATACAATAAATTACCGCTCCGTGAGGAGCGGCTTTTGCTTTCGTTTAAGAGTGAGGATAAAACATTTTGACCGAGTAATTGTCGGAAATTACTTTCTTTATCTCATCCCGTCCGATCGCCCCCGACGAAATAAGCTGCGCCAACGCATTGCCCAGCGCGCTTGCCTCCGACGGACCTGCCGAAAGAGGGAGTCCCAATTCATCGGCAATAAGCGAGTTGAAATAGGCGTTGTTGGAGCCTCCGCCGATAACGTATATTTTACCGTACTCGCGTCCCGTAATTCTTTTCAACGACGTCAACGCTTCCGCGTACGTCTTCGCGAGCGATTTATATACGCAAAGCGCGATCTCTCCCTCGCTCTTCAATTCTATACCCTGTCTTTCAAGCACGTAATTTTTTATTGCGTCCGCCATCGGACAAGGTCTTGCAAAAGCTTCGTCTCCTACGTCTATTACAGCGCCTTTGTCTGCTGCATTCGCGGCTAAGTCTGCTATATGCGCATAAGAAATATCTTTACCCTGTCCTATCCACTGGCGACGGCATTCCTGTATGAGCCACATTCCCATTATATTTCGCAAAAAACGCGTCTTGCCGTTATAGGCAAGTTCGTTGGTGTAGCCGCTTTCAAAGGCTTCTTTCGACGCGATAGGCGCGTCTTCGAGAGTGCCGAATAACGACCAAGTGCCGCTGCTGATATACAACGGATATTCCTCTTCGCAAGGTATTGCGGCGACAGCGCAAGCCGTGTCGTGACCCGCGACCGCTATCACCGGAAGGTCGTAAGTCAAACCGACTTTCTGCTTGGTCTTTTCATTGAGACAGGCTATCTTTTCTCCCGTAGCCGTTATCTTGGGGAAAAGACGCTTATCTATCCCCGCCGCATCTAAAAATTTATCGGAGAATCCGCTATTTTGCGTGAAAAAACCGCTCGTCGACGCTATCGTCGGTTCGGCGACGGCAACTCCCGTCAGCATATATCCCAAAAGCTGAGGCATAAAAAGAATAGCGCCTACTTTACCGAAATCAATTCCCTCGCGCCTTCTCGCAATAAGCTGATAAGTCGTATTAAAATCATTGTCGGAAATACCCGAAAGAGAAAACAGCTCGCGAGCATATTTTCTCAAATCTCCACGCACGGCGGAATGCGACGCGTCTCTGTAACAACGCGGATCGGAGATAACTTTGCCCTCTTTATCCACGAATCCTATATCAACGCCCCAGGTATCGATACCTATCGAGTCGAGTCTTCCGAATCGGATGTCCGCTATGCTTATAGCCTTGCATATCTCCTCGTAAAGCATAGATAAATCCCAATAGAGTTTCCCGTCTTTTTCGACTGCGCCGTTGGGAAAACGGTGCGCAATCTCTTCGCGAAGCGAGCCGTCTTTGTATTCGAAAACTATCCCTCTGCCCGAACTCGCGCCGAGATCTATCGCCAATACCCTCGTAATTTTGCCCATGATCACCAACCGTTGAACGTATCGTCAATCTCTTTTACTTCATCTTCGTCGATCGGATTGATCTCGGATACGGATTTCGCCATAATGACCGAGCGCGCGGAATAATCCGCTACTTCCAGTCTGTCGAAAGCCTTGAGAATATTTTTGCCGACCGTTATCATACACTCGTTGTCTATCACAACGACGGGCGACGAAGTAGTCAACGCGTCGGCTATCTTGTCAAAGTCTCCCATTGCCGTATAGGGAAGTCTCGTCACGTCCTTGAGCATTATGTAGCTCTCGGGTATCAGTCTCGCGTCAAAATGTTTATTGGCGAGAGCAAATCCCATAATTGCCGCCGGCATCGATACGAAAATTGCTTTCGCCTCCGGCATCCTGTCGAAGATCTTTTTTACAAGTCCGAAATAAGCGCATTTTTTGGACGAGGAAACTTTACCGTCGCAATAACGGATAATATCCTCTTCGCTCATATCCTCGGGAGAATCGCAATCGGCGTTGAAATAGATCGAGCCGTCGTCGCCGCGTACCGCAAGCGTGCCCCACTCGCTGCCGATAAGCGCGCCTTTATACGCTCTCTTGATAAACGCGATCATCTCGCTCTTTATCGACTTATCGCCGCAAGAGAGTTCTGCGACGGGAAAATCCGCGTCGGCAAGCGCGATCTTGTCGTCTATCTTCTTAGCTCCGCCGAGAGCGCGAGCGTGGAAGAGAGATCTGCAAAGATAGTCGAGAGTCTCGTATTTTGCAAGCGCGCGCTGCATATTTTCCGCGCCTACCGTTGCTCCGTGATTATCCATCATTACCGAACGGCTGCCTGCAAGAAATTCGCCCATTACGATATCGCCCAGTTTAAGACTTCCCGGAAGAGCGTATCTCGATCCCGAGATCTTCCCAAGCGAATCCTCATATATCCTAGCGTACGAAGAATCGGGCACAAGCCTCATACAGGCATACGCCACAGCCGCAGGCGCATGAGCGTGCACGATAGCGCGCACGTCCTTGCAGGTACGATAGATATTGGAATGAAAAGGCAACTCCATAGACGGTTTGTGCTTGCCTATGACGGTGCCGTCGGGCAACACTTCTACTATGTCGTCTACGGTGAGCGAACCTTTATCTATACTGCTAGGAGTAATGAAGATATGTCCGTTGTCGTCGATCGCGGAGATATTGCCGCCCGAAGTGGTCGTCAACGCGTTGGCGTATACCCTCTGCATTGCCAACAGCACTTGTTCTTTGACGGAAAGAGTTTTTATATCCATTTATCCCTCTCCTTATTTATAGAGCGGCCCGTATACCGCGCATGCGCGATAGTCCGCACTCTCTTGATCCTTGGTGCCGAAAGCCGTCCAAGCATGCGGTCTGAATATTCTGTCTTCGTCCACGTTGTGCATATTGACGGGTATTCTGAGCATAGATGCAAGCGTGATTATATCCGCTCCTATGTGTCCGTACGTAAACGCGCCATGATTTGCGCCCCAGTTTGCCATCACGCTGTACACGTCCTTAAACGCGTCTTTGCCTGTGAGTATGGGAGCAAACCAAGTGCTCGGCCACGTCGGGTCGGTTCTGTCCCACAGAATATTCTGCACCTTGTCGGGAACTGTTACGGTATATCCTTCCGCAATTTGTATAACGGGACCTAGTCCGTCGACCGTATTGACGCGCACCATCGTGACAGGTATCTCTGCCTCTGTCTTGAAGTGGGAGCTGAAACCGCCGCCTCTGAAATATCCGAGATTTGCCTGACACCAGTCAGTCTTGGACATACACGCGTCTATATCGTCTTTGCTCATATTCCACCACTGCTTGATGACGTTCTCGCCCTTGTCGTTCTTTGCCATAGCCGTGCCGTCGAGCGCAGCCGCCCCGCTGTTAATCAGATGTATAAATCCGTCTTTGGCTTTGCCCTCGGGAGTCCAACCGGTCACTCTTTTTATAGATTGAGGCGACCAATAAGTACGCACGTCGGCGAATATGCTCGCGCGCTGCGTAAGCAGTTTTTCAAACAGCATAGCCATTCCGTTGAGAGTATCGTTTTCGGTAGCTACGATCAGCGGCTCTTTCTTGCCGTTCCAGTCAAACGACGAATTGAGTATCGCTTCGCTGAAATCGCCGTTGGGCAGCCAGTCTGTCCACATACGCTGTCCTTGGAAACCGCCCAAGATCGCGTTTCTGCCCAAAGCCTCTTCGTGCCAGCCTATATCGTCGAGTTTTTTATTGCCGAGCATAATGTCTTTGATACACAAAGTCATCTTGGCGATGAATTCCCACTGCTCGTCCTTTTCCTTGCGCGATTTGGGCGCGGCGTTGGTATCCTTGCCCTCTTTGCAGTTTTTCTTTATCCAATCGAGTTCTTTCTCGTACTCGGCAGTATCGTATATTCCGAGAGCTATACGTCTCTGTATCTCCGTCATATCTACCCATTCCGACCTTATACCGAAGTATTTCTGCATAAGATCCGCGTCGAGGAAGGAACCGCCAATGCCCATTGCCACGCTTCCCAGTCCGACGTAAGCCTTATTTCGCATACAGCCCACCGCTATCGCGCATCTTGCGAATCGCAATATCTTTTCCGCAACGTCGTCGGGAATAACCGCGTCGTCCTTATCCTGCACGTCTCTGCCGTAGATAGCAAAAGCGGGAAGACCTCTTTGCGCGTGCGCAGCCATAGCCGCGGCAAGATATACCGCGCCCGGACGCTCCGTCGCGTTAAGTCCCCATACCGCCTTTATAGTATTGGAATCGAGATCCATCGTCTCTGTACCGTAACACCAGCACGGCGTAACGCTTAGCGTGCCGACTATATTCTGCGTATCGAAGTATTCGCGGCACTTCGCCGCTTCCGCGCCTCCGCCGATAGTGCCGTCGTATACGACTACTCTTACAGGCGTGCCGTCCGTGTAACGCAGGTTACTTTCGATAAGTTGTTTTGCCGACTGCGCCATGCGGCGAGTCTGCTCTTCAAGTCCTTCTCTTATTCCTCCCCATCTTCCGTCGATTATGGGTCTGATGCCGATTGCTGGTTGCATAATGTTCTCCTTAAAAAAGATAATTCGACGGTCGCGAAAGAGATCTCGCTTCCTATTCGCGCCATTAAATATATTATAATATATCTATTTAGAAATTACTATAGCATTTTGAAAATTTTATAAAAAATTACGCCCGCAAAAAAATCGCGAGCGCATGCAAAAGACTTGTCATTTAATTAAATCACTTTTGAGCGTCAAATCTGTTGGAGTATGATGCCATTCCTCCCATCATTGCGTTTGCCATCTGCTGAGCTTGATTTTTTACGCATTCTTCTTCGTACAACTCTATTTGATTCATAACTATTCTTTTAAAACCGTCTCCGTCTCTTATATTGTCGAATTCCAATGTTCCTGCCGCGGTACAAATTTTAATTTTATAATAATTGCCGAATACGCGCCTACGGTTTGACCGCAGACGCGTATTTTATATATTATTCAAAAATATTATGTCATTGAAATAAAAGATATGATCGACTCAATATGTAAAGTTATTCACAGATAAAATTCTTTTCATATAACGTAAACAAATTCATTATTATTTAAGCGCGCATTCCCCAATCTCAAAACTTTTACGACAGCTCTTTTCCTCTGTATATCCCTGCTTTGCGGGCTATCGCAAACAAATTCTCCTTGTCGCCTTTGACGAGTTTGCCGTCTTTATCGGGAGGAAGATTGACTACCATACTGTTGAACGTAGATCTGATTATATTTATCCGCCTTACGGCTTCGTCGACGTCCATAAGAGTGGTGCCGCTTTCATATGTATCGGAATAAAACCATTTTCCTTCTATACGGGAACAGACCGTATGCTCGAACGGAAGATAATATTTCTGATCCTTAAAAGTAAATATCTTGGGATCGTCCGCCCTGCACATATGAGGATCCCAAAGTCTGAAATCGGACGGGAACATACGTATCGGGTCGCCTTCCTGTTGCGACAGCGGCATATATCTCTTTTTTGGCACTCCCTTCTTGCCGTTGAATTTGCCTATTGTAAGATTCACGCCCACGTGACAATCCGGCTGAAGAGTCTTGACAAAAGAATAAAGTCATCCCGTCGGCCACGTTGCCCGCCGCGCGAATTACAAACAGATCTCCTATACCTGCGGAAAAGATACTCTCGGAGATAACTCTCGAATCCGAACAGGAAATTACTACGGCGTACGGACTTTGACCGTTGCGGCTTGCAAAACTGCGCGCTTTGGGAGACACGTCTCCGAGACATCGCTCGCGCAAATAAATCTTGCGTTTCCGTCCTTCAATTTTTCCAGCGCAGAGACAGCATTGACAGAAATCTCTTCCGCATACTTTTCTTTCATCTATGGAAACTCCTTTTGTAGAAACTTATCTATTGCGTTTGCCTGTTATCGACGTACAGTCTATGCGGAAAACGCAAGTCTTTTCAAGTAATGCGCGAGAATATTCATATTCGCCACCTCCGCCATTTGCCTGCGAAATTATCAGATCGAGCGCGCGGCTCTTATCTTTGTCGGATTCAATAAATTCGACTTTTCCCTCGCCGGCGACGCTTGCGTAACTCCAACTTAAAGCGCAAGGATTGTTTTCCGCTTCGCCGATCAGCCCGTTGGACAGGTCTATTATAAAATACACTTGAGGATATGCGCGCAATATATCTATTTTTCGCCCCTCGCCGGCGCTGTGAAAATACAATATCAGACCGTCGTCTTTTCGCTCGTATCCGTAATTCATTACAGCGATATAAGGCTTGCCGTTGTCCGACATCGCAATATGCGCGACGTTATGCCCGCGCACGATCTGGAATATTTCTTCTATGTCCTTTATCTCTCTGTCAATTCTTCTCATAACTATCGCTCTATTTACCTACTACTTCATATATATCGCGCCCTGTCAGATCTTCAAAATATTTTTTAAGCGCTAAATTCTTATCCCATTTGTCCTGAGGATAACTTCCGTAGCGTTTTTTTACGTCGCTCATCCTCTCTTCAATATCTACTATTCCCTCGGCGGCGCCCATCGCGTCGCAAAGCTGTATAAGCCTGTCGTAATCATCGTATTCTACGGCGTGCAAAGCGTCTTCAAGTTCTTTCAACTCAGAATCATCTATATCGATTTTGCCTATATACGTCCCGATATCCTTTATCCCGAAGGAATGCGTAAGACATATCCTCGCGACTTGCCTATACCCCAAGCCGAGCATATATTTATATCCGTCGTAGACGTGTCCCAAATGACGCGTCCCGAATCTCCTGCCTATATCGTGCATAAGTCCTAATACGTAAGCTTTTTCGCCATCCATACCGCAAGCCGAAGCTATTCTTTCCGCGCACAGAGCCACGTTGCGACTGTGCTCCGTCCAAGGTCCGAGATTGTGCGAAGATGCTTCGGCAAGAATTTCTTCCGCCGTTTTTTTGTCAGGATATTCTTTATTTGATAAATCTTTCATTATCGGCATTTTATTTGATAAGCTTTTTTACAATATGTTTCAACGTCTTTTCCGAAGTCTTTTTCTCAAAATCGGAAAGTTTGTCAAAATTGCTAAACGTGCCGCCGTCGTCACCCGACCATCCGATAAGCCATACGTTTTTGAGATCGTCGCCAAGATTGTCGCTGTCGGACTTATACTTGAAGACGTGATACTGCGCTCCTTTTATCTTGGTCACTCCCAACAATTCGATCTCGTCGGGCAAAGCGTTCAACTCCGTAGGGTAGGTGAGCCAGTGCGCAAGATCGCTCTTGGCAAGATACTCCGCCGTATCGAGTTCCTTGGGGAAAAGATCTCCTTTGCCGCACTTGTCCAACGCTCTCTTTGTGAAAAGCGCATACTTGAGATCTTGAGCAAGCGATCTCACCGTCTCGTCGGACACGTTGCGCTTATTTTCCAACAACGTCTCGAATGCAAAAAACTTTATTATGTTTTTATCCAACATAACGGCTTTTTCAAGCAACCCGAGCAATCTGTCGTCGGCGTAACACTTGCTTACGTCAAGCGCGAATTCGAGGACGGTTTCGCCGTCTTCGTCGATGGTATCGGGATTCTTGAGCAGTCTCTCCATCTCGGTGGCGGTGAAGTCCGCCAAAGAGGCTCTTGCCTCTGCCGTCATATTCTTTATCTTCTCTTTATATTCATTGATGCCTCTATAGAGCATCGACCTCTGATAATCGTCTTTGACGGAACTTGCGATAGCGAGCGCTTTGTCTACGTCGCTTTTTTCTATCTTGGAAAGTTTAAACATTTCGTCGACTGCGTTTTCGAGCGTTCTCTCAGCCGATACCGCGGCGACCAACTTTTTTATCAATTCAAACTCCGCTTCGGCGCTTTCGTTCGGCTTGCCCAATACCGTATATATCATCAACAACCTGTCTTCATAAGCAAACAGATTCTCCTTTTCTCTATAATTCTTTGCTTTGGGAATTACGTTCAAGATCCTCTCCATCTCCGAGAGGGCAAACTTTTTTATCTCGTTTTTCTCCGATTCCGAAATGCGTCTGATATTTTCTCTGATTATATTGCCCAAATACTCTAGCAAGCGCGCGTTTTCTTCATAATTTTCGCTGTTTCTTATACCGTCAAAAATTTGATCAAACTGTGACATATTACTTATCTCCGTGACTTTTTTCTTTTATTATATCACTTCGAGACGATCATTTCAAGCCCCGGCTTTGTCGCCGCGCCTCATTTTTCCTTGCGGCAAACGATGAGATAGTGTATACTTTCAATAGATAAGCGCGGAGATAAAAAACATGTACGCAAATAAAGAAATAATTAATATAGCAATGCGACAGTCGGCGTTGGACAACAACTGCAAAGTCTCGGATTTTTTAGAAAGCCATAACGTGATAGTCGGCTCTAAAATAAGCGCTTTTGCGAGAAAATACTATAGCGAACCCATTACCTGCAATCTTGTCTCGTACGGCAACAATATAGTCGCTTCCGTCAAAGACGAATACAGAGACGTCGTAGAAGAATATATTGATAAATACGAATTTTATCATTGTTTTGAGACGCCGAATATTCATAGATTGGACAATAGCTTGAGCAAATACTCTCAAAAAGTCTGCTTTATGGCAGAATATTTTCTGCCCGACATGGAAAAGATCAAACCTCTCAATTGCGACTATCAGATAAAGATCCTGCAAAGAGAAAATCTAATCAGCCTGTATTTGCCCGAGTGGAGCAACGCTCTGTGCGAAGCAAGAAAGGAATTGGATATGCTCGCCGTCGGCGCTTACGACAACGGAAAACTCATCGCTTTGGCAGGCTGCTCCGCCGACTGCGAAGATATGTGGCAGATAGGCGTCGACGTATTGCCCGCATTCCGCAAAAAAGGCGTCGCGGCTGCCTTGACAAGCCGTCTGGCAATAGAAATTTTAAATAGAGACAAGGTGCCGTTTTACTGCTGCGCCTGGTCAAATATTCCGTCAGCGCGCAATGCCATAAAGAGCGGCTTTCTTCCCGCATGGGTAGAAATGACAGTCAAGCCGTCTTCCATAGTCGACGAAATGATCAAATAGGAAGATCAATATATTATATTTTTTTTGAATGGAGCAGAACGCTCCCCTCTCATATTAATAAAATTATCTTATCATTGATACTTAATCATTTGATCTAATATATGACGCATATCGGATTTCAATATTTCAATATCTATCGTTTTATCATATACCGCGCTTATATAATACATATTATCGTCAATATAATATATGATCGTCAAAGAATTTTTCCGTACTTTACCGTTTTCTGCATTGAAGAGATAAGTAATTGTTTGATTGTTGTATTCATCTGTTATCAAATACTTAGAATATTCTTCCATAATACCGATGCCCAACCCGTCATGTGAGTCTGCGGCAATATAGATATTTCTATTACTGTCATTAAGACTGATAGAATATCCCGTACTTCTCTTTGGATTTATTTCAAATCTGGTGAGCACTACGCCCATATGTCCCTCGATATAAATAATAGAACATTCGACGTCGCCTTCAAAAGGCAATTCCGAAGGCATACTATATTTATCGTTCAACTTTTTATTCAGTTTGTCCAACGTAACGTCTTCTCTTGTTACAGGCTGCAATCCCCAATATAAAACTCCCATTGCGATCACAATAAATACTATCACGCTCAACGCAATCAATAACTTCTTCTTCATAATCCCACCTCCATTCTATCTCACAATATACTACACTTGACAATAGCCGTTTGTATCGCAGGCTTGAAAATTCTTTAAAATAGAAAAAGATCTAGCGTCTTGTGCGAGCGTCACTATTTCGATCTGTCCGTCTATTACCTACTCAAGCAAGCCGCCGCTTCGGTAATGCAAAAAGGAGCGCGTTTCTTGCGCTCCTTTTGCGTTGCCGTCCAAGGCATGGCTTGCGGTCTGGTGGGCAATATAGGATTCGTAAGGAGCGTAGCGACGGAATAGCGAGCAAGCGTCCTAGCGTCTTGTGCGAGCGTCACTATTTCGATCTGTCCGTCTATTACCTACTCAAGCAAGCCGCCGCTTCGGTAATGCAAAAAGGAGCGCGTTTCTTGCGCTCCTTTTGCGTTGCCGTCCAAGGCATGGCTTGCGGTCTGGTGGGCAATATAGGATTCGTAAGGAGCGTAGCGACGGAATAGCGAGCAAGCGTCCTAGCGTCTTGTGCGAGCGTCACTATTTCGATCTGTCCGTCTATTACCTACTCAAGCAAGCCGCCGCTTCGGTAATGCAAAAAGGAGCGCGTTTCTTGCGCTCCTTTTGCGTTGCCGTCCAAGGCATGGCTTGCGGTCTGGTGGGCAATATAGGATTCGAACCTATGACTTTCTCCACGTCAAGAAGACACTCTCCCTCTGAGTTAATTGCCCATATTATTTAATACCGAAATATTAAATATCAAAGATATTATCGGCACAATTCGAAGTATAGCGGTTATCCGACAAAAAGTCAAGATAATTCGCAAAATTAATTTCAATTTATTATATTTCCAAAATCAGTCTACGCCGAAGAATAATAAACTTACGCCGCGAGCGCAACGTTATGCGGCTCGCGGCAAGTCTAATATCATATCACAATTTAGCTTTGATAGCGGCGTTGATCGCTTCCCTGATTTCCAACTGCCATTCATCGCTGTGAGGATATTCGGCAAAAGTTATCGGCTTTGACAGTCCGCTCTCCAATATACGCATTGTCTCTTCCCTTCCTATAAGACTCTCCGCAAGTTGAAGCGCGCGCATATCCTGCAAACCGTCGTTGAAAACATTGAGTCTTAAAGACTTGAGCGGCATTCCGTCTTTTCCCGGATATACTACATAGGAATCGCCCGAAGGGAAATATCCGCCCGCGTCGCTTTCTTTGAAAGGATCTAGAGCACCCACGGAAAGACGCTTGAACCAGAAATTGTATCCCCAATGCAAGAAGCCTTTTACACCGTATTTATAAAGTTGATATCCCAACACTCTGTTTCGCTGAGACGGCATAGAGAAAAATCTATTGGAGACGTCCTTAAACTGCGCGCCGCAGTTGTAAGTCCAAAGTTGAGGAACGTTGCCGATAAAAGGAGCTATGTGGTCGGTCGCCGGGATAGGCAATTTTACCAAGCCTTTTTTATAAAAATCATAATCGCTCAGAGCGTCGATTATTTCAAATTCTCCGAACAGCTCCTTTACTATCGAACTTGCCTTGCCGTAGCTGCGTTTTGCAATCGACATCGGCTCGTCGGATACATGGAAAAATACTCTGTCGAATACGCCTTTATCTCTGAGAAATCTCTTGAGTTCGGGAGCCAGCGCCGCAAGGAACGCGCGATATTTCTTTCCTGCGCCCCTTGTGTTCCAACCGAAAATACGCTTTTCGATTCCGTCCACCTTAGCTACGATCTTGGGACATTTTTTTGCGCCCCATTGCGTAAACAGATGCGACATCTCGTAATACTTAATGCCTATCCTTTCGCACATGTCTATCCACTTGCTCAGATTATCGAAAGCAAAAGTATAATTTCCGTCTTTGATCTCTACGTCGATCAGTTGGACGGTCTTTCTCTCTTTTCCGATCTTTGTATCGAGTGGCGGCGTAAAGATGGGAGTCAAACACATATTCATTCCGTAATCGCAGGCCGTCTTGAGATAATTCTCGACGATCTCCCAATAGCGGTCGGAAAATACCGGCACGTCATAATAGTGAGCCAAGCAGTCGGTATGGAACCAGTTTGTATAGATCAAACTCTGTTGCGGCAAAAGCGCGTCAATAATATCCAAAGTAAAGTCTACGCTCTGAGTCGCTCCGTCGGCCTTGAGATATACCGAAACGACCGTCTCTTTGCACGGCAAAACGTCTTTTGGCGCAATTTCTATCCAAATACTTTTCCACTTATTCGCGACCAACTTTACCTCGCCGTCGCAAGGGATAAGCAGATCGGGAAAGTAGCCCGATTCTTTTCTGAGCGTATAGCTGTCCTGAGCGTTTGCGACAGGCATACCCGAATATATTTCCTCTACGACGTACAACTTTACATCATCGCCCAAATCCGATCTTACGGTCACTCCGAGAGCGCAGTCTACGTCGCCTTTTACCGCGATCTGTACGGACGCTTTCTCGTTTTTGAACATACTCAACTTGGAAAACGGTTTGGCAGTAGGCGCCTCATCCGAAAACACCTTGACCAGCGAACTCAACGGGATTATTTCTAACATAATTATCTCCTCCGGACACATTGCTGTTCCGAATACATTCTAGCATAAATTTTGCAAAATATCAATATCAAAAACAAAAACGGCGCATAAACGCCGCTCAAATAAATCTATGTCGACAGCGGATATGCTATCTGCGCGACAACTCATCGATAAGTTTCTCCAACTCTCGATATCCGCCGACGGAATAATCAGGCACAATATCCTTTATTTTCTTCCCCTCTCGATTAAAAAGTATAGTCTTTATTCCGCTGTTTATGCCGCCTTGAATATCCGAAGTCAGCGAATCACCGATGATATACGTATCTTCGAGATCGTACTCCCCTATATCCGCAATCACTCTGTCAAAAAACGCTTTTGACGGTTTTGCAAGTCCCATCTCCTGAGATATGTACAGTTTTTTAAAATATCTTCCCAACCCGCTCGATTTCATTCTCATCTTTTGAGTTCGCGTAATGCCGTTGGTCACGCAATAGACGTCGTGTCTCAAGCTTATCCTAGATAGAAATGCTCGCGCGCCGCGGATTATCCTCTTGCTGTGCGCCATATTCTCTTTGTAATCTTCGCCCAGCGCCACCGCGTCGAGACCTGTCAAACCGAAATGATCGAATAGTTCTTCGAACCGCGTATAGAATATCTGCTCGCGCGTTATTTCCCCTCGCTCGAACATATCCCACATACGTCTGTTGATCTGTTTGAATTTATCCGCTACCCTCTCGCCGTCGGCAATGCCGTGATCTTTGCACAGCAAAATTATCGAATCCCTTTCGGAATTGTCAAAGTCAAGCACGGTATCGTCTGCGTCGATAAGCAACGTAAGTCTCTTTTCCATAATGTTATTATAACATATTATAAGAGATCTTAACAAATATTTAAACAAAGCGCGAACAAAAAATCGCACGGCGATCAAACCGTACGATTTTTCTCATATCTGTTCGAATTCCTCTTTACCCATTCCGCAGGTAGGACAGAAAAATTCGTCGATATCGCTCCACTTCGTACCGGGAGCTATTCCCGTTTCTTCGCAGCCTTTCTCTTCATCGTAGATCCAGCCGCATACTTTGCATACATATTTCATGATCTAATACCTCCGTATTATATTATTGGGTTTTATAAGATTTCTAAACCTCACGATCCGTCTTTTTTATCGATCCGAGCGCGACGCCTATTTTTACTGGACAGCAAGCGATAAAAATAGTATCATTTATATATGGAATTCAGAATAGACGATCTTCAATGCAACGGACTCAAGATCAAACAAAATCCAAACGGCTACTGTTTTACTTCCGACGCTGTGCTTCTTGCAAATTCGATCAGATGCGGCGCAGGAGATACCGCGGTCGATTTCGGTTGCGGCAACGGAGTAATTTCCCTTTTGCTAAGCGCGAAAACACACTGCTCTAGAATAATCGGACTGGAAATACAAAAAGAAGTTGCTATTCTCGCGCAAGAAAACGTGCGCCTAAACGGTCTCGAAGATAAAATAGATATATTAAATTGCGATATAAAGGACGCGGCGAAACTTCTCGGCAAAGAAAGCGTAGAAGTCGTGGTCTGCAATCCCCCTTACTTCGCGCAATCGAGCGGCGAAAAAAGAGAGTGCGAAGAGATCGCGTTATCCCGACACGAAAGCACTTGCGATCTCAAACAAATAGTGACCGGCGCAAGCGAAATTCTCAAATACGGCGGACAGTTTTATATGATCCACAAGACACAGCGAATGGCGGAAGCGATCGCCTTTTGTTCGCAAGTCTCGCTGATTCCCAAAAATCTAACTCTCATATATCCAAAGATAAGCAAAAAAGCCGACACCTTTATATTGAGATGTAAAAAATGCGGCAAACACTCTTTGGATATCGACAAGCTTGTGATATACGACGAAGAAGGAAATATGACGCGAGAAGCGAGAGCAATGTACGGAGAAACTTTCGGCAAATAAAAAAAGAGGCGTAGACCTCTTCTTTTATTTTTAATGTAGCGGTTGATTAATCAATCGTTGTCTTTGAGACCCAACATATAATCGGTAGTCTTGCCGAACAGGTTGCTGAGGTCGATCAGCGCCTGATAACTAGGCTCTTTTACTCCTCTCTCCCAATTGCTGATGGATACCTGAGACACCTGCATATATCTGGCAAGATACTCCTGATTGTAACCGTTGAGCAGTCTCTGCTCCTTCAATCTCTCTGCAAATTTCATTTACATACCTCCTAAGATTATTATAATAACTAGATCAACTTACGCCAATCTACACATTTCTCATCAAAGTTCGCAAGCGAATCCAACAAAAGCTCTCTATCCAAATTGCCTTTTGTATTTTTGCTCACGCTGTCAATCTTGACCTTTATTTCGTTTATCACATCCATCATTCTCAATTTAAAACAATCGAGAAGCTTTTGTATAAACGGAAAACAGCTATAATATTCGCCTACGCCGTTGAACAACGCGCACGTTATCGCTCCCGCTAGGTCTTCGTACGGCATACCGTCGTCCACTTCCGAAAAATCCACGCCTATAACTCTGCCTTCCTTGACGATATAGTTGTTGAAATCAACTCTCTTCATCACACAGTCGGTGAACGAATATATCATCTGCAGAAATATGGAAAGTCTGCTTGCAAGAAGTTCCATCCCTGCGACGTCGTCGGTCATTGTAGCGAGTCGAAATACTTCGTTGAAATTATCACCTTCTATATACTCGAACAACGCTTTGTTGTCCTCGCACTCTATGACTTTGGGCGCGTATCCAGTCATAGATACCTTTCGCGCGATTTCCGCTTCCTTCGCCGCCGACTCCGCGTCGGGATAGATCTTGAGGATACAGTCAATATCCGCGCAGCGGACTCTGTATACCTGCTTAACCTTGGAAGACAAGGCGGAAATAATCTGATAACTTCTCATAAATACCTTATGTATTATACCCCATACTTTCGCCAATAGTCAACACCTACAGTACATATTTAGTGATTTTTTATAATTTTCTATTGTAATATCAACTGTTTTTTTACATATATCGACAAAAAAACGCTCCCGTTAAATTAGAGAACGTTTTTTTATATACAAACTGCGCATATTATTTTCTTTTTTCGCCTCTGAGAGCGCTCATACTGTTGATCACCGCCAAAAGACAAACTCCCACGTCCGCTACGACCGCAAGCCACATAAGAGGATTGACAAACATACATACAACCATTATTGCAAACTTTACGCCGAGAGCCATAGCTATGTTTTGAATGATCACGCGCTTGGTCTTTTTCGCCACCTTAAAGGCGTCGCCCAGCCTGTCGATATTGCCGCCGATAAGCACCATATCGCTCGCCTCAACGCTTGCGTCGTTACCCATACCGCTGACGCATACACCCAGCGTAGCGTTTTTGATAGCAGGCGCGTCGTTTAGTCCGTCTCCGACAAACATCACCTTTTTGCCCTCGGCTACTCTCGACTTGACGTAATCGCACTTATCCTGAGGCATCAGCGAAGCCTTTACGGTATCGATGCCGAGCTCCTTGCCTACGGCTTCGGCGACCGCGCTATTGTCTCCTGTAAGCATAGTGGCAGAAATACCTCTGTCTTCTAGGTCCTTGATTACAGACTTGGAATTCTCTCTTATCCTATCGGCTATTTCAAAGCGTCCGAGATACTTTCCGTCATACCCGACGTATACCGCGCTGTACGCGCCTTCAGTTCTTTCAAATCCATCTATGCTGCTGTCATTTAACAGCGCCGCGCTACCGCATACGGCGATCTTGCCGTCCACTTCGCAGACGACGCCTTTACCCGCGATCTCTTTCGCGTCCGTCGCAACGGTTTGACTTTTACAATATTGAGATATACATCTTGCTATAGGATGAGAAGACATATCCTCGCACGCTCCCGCTATTCTCAAAAGCAGTTCTACATCCTGCGAATATACGTTTTTCACCTCGAGCTTGCCTTCGGTCAAAGTGCCTGTCTTGTCAAAACATACCTCTTCTATTCCGTCAAGTATCTCGAGATAGTTGCCGCCTTTGACGAGCACTCCTTTTCTGGACGCGCTTCCAATACCGCTGAAATAAGTGAGCGGCGTGGAGATCACAAGCGCGCATGGACAGGAAATGACCAAAAATACAAGTCCCTTTCTGATAGCGTCGACATAAGTCACTTGCGAAACGAGCGGCAGAAATACAGATATTATCAACGCCAACGCAAATACTATAGGCGTATATACCTTGGCGAATTTTCTTATAAATTTCTCCGCCTGAGGCTTATTCTGCTGAGATTCCTCGACGAGTTTCAATATCTTCGCGGCAGTAGCGTCTTTTTCCTCTTTTAAAGTCTCCAACGTAATAACGCTGTCGAGATTTATGGTGCCGCCTAACACTTCGTCGCCTACGCCTTTGCCCGCAGGTATGCTCTCGCCCGTGAGTTTGGAATAATCGAAAGAAGACGCTCCTTCAACGATCTTCCCATCGACAGGCACTTTTTCTCCCACCTTGACGACAACCTTATCTCCGACCTTCAGAGACGACGTATCCACCGATACCGTCGAACCGTCGGGATTGAGCAGATTGGACTTTTCGACTTTTATATCAAGCAATTCGCCAATGCTCTTCTTGGATTTGCGCACGGAAATTCCCTGTATCGTTTCGCCGATAGTATAGAGCAACATTACCATTACTCCTTCCTCAAATTCGCCAATACAGAACGCTCCTATCGCCGCCACATTCATAAGCGTATTTTCATTGAAAATATCCTTGTGTATAAGACCTTTAAAGCCCTCGTACATACTATCGTATGCGACAGCGATAAATGCGATGATGTAAAAAGCAAGATATAGTCCGAACAACTTTTTGCCTACGACTTTATCGACGACAAGTCCCGCGATAAGAAACAATATCGAAATAATTATCCCTATAGTCTGCCGTTTATCTATCTGCCATACCTTTTGATTTGAATCTATCTTTATCGGAGTATCGTCGCAACACGCGCAACCGTGTCCGTGGGAATGTCCGTGCTCTTCGTGATTATGATTACAGGAACAGCCCTCTCCGTGTATATGCCCGCTATCTTTATGGTCGTGTCCGCAAACGCATTCTTCGCCATGCGAATGAGCGTGACCCTCGTGAGAATGTCCGCAAGCGCACGCGCCGCCATGACCGTGGCCGTGATCTTTATGATCATGACCGTGCGAATGACCGCATTCACACTCCTCACCGTGCGCGTGTCCGTGACTTTCGTGCATACAGCCGTTCTCCTTATGAGTATCTTTGCCGTGACGTTCCTCGCCGTGTATGTGCGCGTCGGCGTTCGGCAACTCAATAACTTCATTTTCCGATCTATGCTTTTCCATATTCCACCTATATTTTAGAATAGTATTCTATTGCAACTTTGAGATTTTGCAAAGTATCTGTGATCTCACCGCTTTCGATGCTGTCTACCACACAGTGATTTATGTGATGATAGAGCAAATCTTTCGCAACGCCCTCAAGTGCTTTGGTGATGGCGGACAGCTGTACGAGAATATCTTCGCAGCTTCTTTCCTCCTGCACCATTTTGTTTATACCTCTGACCTGTCCTTCTATCCTCGAAAGTTTACCCGTCAGTTTTTTGGTCAATTCACAACCGTCGTGTCTGCAATCCATTTTACCTCCGATATACCCCCATAGGGTATTTCCGTTTTTCTTAATTATACCCCTATAGGGTATGCTTGTCAAGAGTTTTTTGCAACTTTTTTAGATAAATCAAAGATTCTAATATATAGTATACAAAACAATTAAATATAAACGTATTTACATCGTCAAAGACAAAAAAATCTCTCCGACCGCATTGATCGGAGAGACAGAAGAATAATATTGACTCATATCAGTCTATCTTGGGCAGAGAGTCGAATCCTCTCTGAAGATCCTCGTCGGTGGGAATATAATCCGTCATCTTGCCTTCCAAGTATTCCATATACGCTTTCATATCGAAATAACCTGTGCCGGTCAAACCGAAAAGTATAGTCTTCTCTTCGCCGCTCTCTTTGCATTTAAGCGCCTCGTCTATCGCGCCTTTTATTGCGTGCGCAGACTCGGGAGCAGGAAGTATGGTCTCGTATTTTGCAAACATTACTGCCGCATCGAATATCTTTGTCTGCTCGTACGACACCGCTTCGATATATCCGTCGTGATAGAGTTTTGACATTATCGGAGACATTCCGTGATATCTCAAGCCGCCCGCATGGTTTGCCGAAGGAATAAATCCGCAGCCGAGCGTATACATCTTCGCAAGCGGAGTAATCTTGCCCGTATCGCAATAATCGTAAGCGTATTTACCTCTCGTAAGCGAGGGGCAAGACGCAGGCTCTACCGCTACAAAACGCGTATTCGGTCTGCTGCCGTTGAGTTTGTCTCGCATAAACGGAGAAAGCAATCCGCCGAGATTGGATCCGCCTCCGGCGCAACCTATTACCACGTCGGGATATTCTCCCAGTATTTCCATTGCCTTGTGACTTTCAAGACCGATTATAGATTGATGCAACAGCACTTGATTGAGCACGCTGCCCAGCACGTATCTACAGTTGGGCGTCAAAGTCGCCTTTTCTACCGCCTCGGATATAGCGCAGCCGAGCGATCCGCTTGTATTGGGTTTCTCGGCAAGTATCTTTTTGCCCACTTCGGTGGTATTGGAAGGACTTGGGATAACCTTGCCGTCAAACACCTGCATGACGGCTCTTCTAAACGGCTTTTGCTCATAAGAACCTTTGACCATAAACACGTTGAGATCGAGACCGAAATATGCGCAAGCCTCGGATAAAGCGGTTCCCCACTGTCCCGCGCCCGTCTCCGTAGTGAGAGACGTAAGTCCCTGCTCCTTCGCATAATACGCCTGAGCTACCGCAGAGTTGAGCTTGTGACTGCCGGAAGTGTTGTTCCCCTCGAACTTGTAATATATCTTTGCCGGAGTGCCGAGCGCCTTTTCCAGATTGTACGCTCTGCACAGAGGCGACGGTCTGTATATCTTATACATCTCCTGTATTTCTTCGGGAATATCAATATATCTTGTCTCGCCGTCAAGTTCCTGACCTGCGAGCTTATCGCAGAAAACCGGAGTCAAATCTTCTTTCGTCACGGGCTTCAACGTAGCCGGATTGAGAAGCGGGGCCGGTTGTTCTTTCATATCTGCTCTGAGATTGTACCATTGCTTGGGCAGTTGCTCCTCTGTAAGATAAAATCTGTACGGTATTTTTGCCATTTTTGTGTCCTCCTGTTGTTTTTTATAAAAAAAAATCTTGTCCCTGTAATTTCGGGACAAGATCCGTGAGTCATGATCTTGTTTGTAAGCCACCCTTACGCGCCACCACGCGTATTCCCACTAACGAGGGGATTCCGTCAGACATTACTCTGCCCTCAAAAGTCCATTCGCTATCTCACGTCTCATTGCATCTCACCGCCTGCAATTCTCTGTAAAGCCGCTACCGATAGGTACTCTTCTTTATCAACGGTTTGTGAACAAATCACAATATTTTGTTTTCTATATCAATATATTACGCTATCGTATTGAGTTTGTCAACAAATTTTTTGATATTTTTTACGACTTTTCAATACGGTACAATCCGTCAGCGACGCTTTGCCCTGGCAATGCTTTCTTCCCAGCCCAGCAATAATCCGTAACGTCTGTCTTCATCCATATCGGGATCGAAAGTCTTGCCTGAGACAATACGCTTGCGAAGTTCTTCAATATCCGACCATACTCCCGACGTAAGTCCGGCGAGATAACACGCGCCCAACGCCGTCGTCTCTATTACGGCAGGTCTTGCTACGCGCGCTTGTAAAAGATCGGACTGAAATTGCATAAGTATATCCGACACGCTCGCTCCTCCGTCAACCGCCAATGAAGATATCTTGTAGCCTATATCGCTCTCCATTGCGTGTACGACGTCGAACACCTGATACGCTATGGACTCGAGCGCGGCGCGCACGAAATGCGCCTTGGACGTACCGCGGGTAAGTCCCGTCACCGTGCCTCTTGCATTTGCATCCCAATGCGGCGCTCCCAACCCAACAAAAGCGGGGACTATGTATACTCCGTTGGTATCGTCTACAGTTGCAGACAGTATATCCGCCTCTTTTGCCGACTTGATAAGTCCAAGCTCGTCTCTGAGCCATTGCAATACCGCTCCGCCCACGAATACGCTGCCTTCCAACACATACTGAGGTCTGCCGTCCTGCATACTTGCGGCAAGCGTCGTGATAAGTCCGCGTTTGGAAGTCACGAAGTCATTGCCGGTATTCATAAGCGTAAAACATCCCGTGCCATAGGTGTTCTTGACGCTTCCTTTTTCCGTACAGAGATGTCCGAAAAGCGCGGACTGCTGATCTCCCGCCACTCCGCATATAGGTATATCTCTGCCGACTACCGCCGCGTCGCAACGTCCGAAATCATATCCCGACGGATGTACCTCGGGCAGCATTTTCTTGGGTATTCCGTATATATCCAGAAGTTCGTCATCCCACTCGAGCGTCTTGATATTGTACATCATTGTACGCGACGCGTTGGTATAATCGGTCGCGTGTATCTTTCCGCCCGACAAGCGCCACATCAAAAAAGTATCTACCGTGCCGAAAAGCAATTCGCCTTTCTGCGCGCGTTCTCTTGCCCCCTCGACGTTGTCCAATATCCATTTGAGTTTGGTCGCTGAGAAATACGCGTCGACGGTAAGTCCCGTCTTGGAAAAAATCTTCTCGTCGAAACCTTGCTTTTTCAATTCGTCGCAATATTGCGAAGTGCGACGGCATTGCCATACTATAGCGTTGTATACGGGTTTTCCAGTTTTCCTGTCCCATACCAAAGTAGTCTCTCTTTGATTGGTTATTCCTATAGCGGCTACCGAAGCCAAGTTTATCCCGCTCTTTTCTACCGCTTCTTTCAACACTTGCGACTGCGTGGACCAAATATCTTCGGGATCATGTTCCACCCAACCTGCATTGGGGTATATCTGTCTGAATTCCTTTTGCGCGACGGACACTATCTTGCCCTCGCAATCGAATACTATCGCCCTAGAAGAAGTAGTGCCCTGATCGAGCGCTAAAATATATTTGCAGTCATTTTTTTTTTGCACGTCCTTGGTGGCAACGAAATCCACGCCCAAACCAAGCACGTCGGCGACTATGACCTGACCTTTTTTGACGGGCGCGTCGACGCTCAATCCGTTCAAAAGAACAAGCGCGTCGAACATTCTGTCCTTGGGAATGCTGTCGGACGTCTTTACGCTGACCATATTGATCTCTCCGCCGTTAACCTGAGCGATCGACGTGACCATTCTTTTGGGACAAATCACTTCGTCTCTAGCATATTTAGCGCCTCTGGGACAGGTGTTGCCCGTCACCTTTATATCGTTTTTATCGCTGTCGTCGACGCTGAGCCTGCAGCCCATAGGACAGCATATACAAATCATCTCTTTCATATCATTCCCCCTTAAGAACAAATCTGAGTTGTTTGCCTGCGACGGCTTTGCCTATCTGATCTTTATTAAATATCACCGACTCCATTTCGCCGGGCGTTACGATCTGCTTTTTCTTGGAATATATCTCCTCTCCGTCGACTTCGGCGACAAGTCTCACGTTTTTGAATACGTTGCCTACGCGCATTTTAAACTGAATTTTTTCTGCGGCGCAATCTCTCGACAAAAACCTCGGAACAACGTATCTAACGCCGTCCGCTCCGCATACGTCCACGTAATCGCGATTAACCTCTCCGCTCTTTATGTATTCTGCCGCGCTTCTGCCCGCGTCTTCGCTCTCCTTACTTACGAAATCGACGAGATCGTGCACGTGCAATACGTTGCCGCACTCGAATATACCGTCGACCGACGTCATCATATTTTCATCCACTTCGGCTCCCCCTGTGATCGGAGAAAGATTTACAGACGCCCCGGCGGCAAGTTCGTTGGAAGGAATAAGTCCCACGCTGAGAAGCAGAGTATCGCACTCGATCTCCTTGGCGGTGGACATTATAGGACGCAGTTTTTCATCCACTTGCGCTATGACCACGCTGCTGACTCTGCCCTCGCCTTTTATATCTACAACCGTATGCGAGAACATAAGCGGTATATCGAAATCCTTTATGCACTGCACGATATTTCTGTTCAATCCCGAAGAATATGGCATAAGTTCTACTACCGCTTTTACCTTCGCTCCCTCAAACGTCATTCTGCGCGCCATTATAAGCCCTATATCGCCGCTGCCCAATATGACTACTTCTTTGCCGGGCATATATCCGTCGATATTGATAAGTTTCTGCGCCGTGCCCGCCGAGAAAATTCCCGCGCATCTGCTGCCGGCTACGTTGATGCCGCCTCTCGGCCTCTCTCTGCATCCGCAAGCTAAAATAACTGCTTTTGCATTTATTTTCAAAAGTCCGTCGCTCTCGTTGACCGCGGTCACTACCTTATCTTTATTTACTCCGAGCACCGTAGTATCGAGTTTGTATTCAATACCTCTCTTTTCTACCTCGTCTATATATCTTCCCGCATACTCGGGACCGGTGAGTTCTTCTTTGAAAGTATGCAATCCGAAGCCGTTGTGGATACACTGATTGAGTATTCCTCCAAGCGACGAGTCGCGTTCGAGTATAAGTATATCGCGCTCTCCGCAATCGTATGCGCTTATCGCCGCCGCAAGCCCCGCAGGTCCGCCGCCTATAATAACAATATTCTTATCCATCATATATTACCCCTCAGACCTGTTGTTTTTGGCTTTGCCGAATACTATCTTGCCGCCTTTGCACATCTGTATTTCGTCAAAAGACTTGCCCGTCTCTCTGGCGATTATTTCCATTACGCTCTCGAGACAAAAACCGCTCTGACATTTGCCCATTCCCGCTCTGGTGCGCCTCTTTACTCCGTCTACGTCTTTTGCGCCTACGGGACGTCTTATCGAATCGACTATCTCGCCTTCGGTGACCACCTCGCATTTACAGATAATCTTGCCGTAAAGCGGATTTTGCTTTATCAACTCCGATCTCTCGCTGTCGGACATCGTCGCAAAGTGCGGAATTGCTTTTCTCGTCGCAATAAAATCGTTTTTCTTGCCCAAAGAAAACTTCGCCGCCATCTCCTCCGCCACATACACCGCTATTGCGGGCGCAGACGTAAGTCCCGGAGACTCTATGCCGGCAACGTTATAAAATCCCTTCTTTTCGCTCTCGCCGATAATAAAATCGCCGTCGACGCTGTGCGCTCGCAATCCGCTGAACTGTCTGATGACATAGCGCTTGTTGAGCGACGGCACGCTTTTGAGCGACTTCGTATATACGCTTTCAAGCCCTTCGTACGTCGTGTATAAGTTCTCTTTATCGTCTACATCGTTCGCCGTAGGTCCGCTGATTATATTGCCGTGAGTGGTCGGAGCGACAAGCACGCCCTTGCCCATCTTTGTAGGCATTTGGAATATCGTCCTGTCTGCGAGATAACCGCACGTCTTGTCATACAGCATATATTCGCCTTTTCTTGGGATTATCTTTATCTTCTTTTCGCACACCATATTATTGATATCGTCCGCGTATACTCCGGCGCAATTTATCACCGCGTCGGCTACGTACTCGCTGCCGTCCTCGGTAGTCACGCTCCACTTTTCTCCAACGGATTTTATAGATACGACTTTCTTGTCGAATAAAAATTCGCAGCCGTTGGTTGCGGCGTTTTCGGCATAGGCGATAGCCATCTCATAGGGACTTACTATACCCGAAGTCTTTGCATACAACGCGCCTACTACCTCTTCGCTCACGTAAGGCTCGAGCTGTCTCGCCTTCTCGGCGGTGATCACTTCAAGCCCCTCTACTCCGTTGTCTACGCCTCTGTTGTAAAGTTCTCCCAATCTAGGGAAATCTTCCTTATCGAAACAAAGCACCAACGCGCCGTTGCGTCTGAAAGGAAAATCGAGTTCCTTGCTCAGTTTGTCAAACATAGCGTTGCCAAGCAAATTGAACTTTGCCTTCAGCGTGCCCGGTTTTGCGTCGAAACCTGCGTGAACTATGCCCGAATTAGCCTTGGTCGTGCCGCAACTTACGTCGTTGCAACTTTCCAGAACAACGATATCGGCGTCGTAACGGCTGAGTTCCCTAGCCACTGCGCAACCTACTATACCGCCGCCTATTATAATTATTTTTCTCATAAAACCTCTTATATAAATTGTCTTACCGATATATTATATCACGCGCGAAATACAAATTCAATACCATTTCATATTTTGGATATCCAAGTCGAACAAAGATAAATATTTTGTCGGATTTTCTGATTGGACATTGCCAAAACTTTGTCAAATACGGCGATATATGTCTTATGATTTTAAGGTTTTTTGTAAGTTTTTCAAAAATAGTTCTGCAGCCCTGGTTATATTCTGCTTTCTGGCAACTGTCGAAAAATACCTGAGTTCTCTAAGTTCCATAGCTCTCTCTTTTTTTGTATTATAATCTTCTAATCTATGCTTGTCAATTATAGTATTATATAAAACATAAGCATTTGACATATCGCATTGAGTGAAATAAAATAAACATAGGAGATAAGAGATGAACAGCGCCCTATTCAAAAAAGAAATGTCCAAACAAACATATATAGTCGCCGGATCGAAAATGCACGAATATATGCACGAAAGCGCCGAACGGGCAAGAGAGATCACTATGCAAATGAACGGCAGTTTTCATACCGCTCAAGAATTGCGCGACCTCTTTTCTAAGCTTACCGGACAATGCGTGGACGGCGGATTTAATATATTCCCGCCATTCTTTACCGACTACGGACAAAATCTCCAAGTGGGCAAAGACGTATTCATAAATTCGGGATGCTGTTTTCAAGATCAAGGCGGGATAGTCATAGGCGACGGCTGTCTTATAGGTCAGCAGGTGGTAATAGCAACGCTAAATCACGACCAAGACCCTATATCAAGAAAGAGTATGACTCCCTCTCCCGTCAAGATAGGCAACAACGTATGGATAGGCGCTCACGCCACTGTCTGTCCTGGAGTAACCGTCGGCGACAACGCTATAATCGCCGCGGGCGCGGTCGTGACAAAATACGTGCCGTCTTGCTCGATAGTAGCCGGCGTACCCGCCAAAATAATAAAAACCATTAAAACGTCTTACTCTGATAAAGCGGCAAGACATATAAATGAATAGATAAAAAGGAGATCGATTATTATGTTGGGAAATTTCACTTATTGCAATCCTACAAAACTTTATTTCGGAAAAGACGCTCTCGACGGGCTTGAATTGGAATTGCCTAAGTACGGAAAAAGCGTACTTCTGGTATACGGAGGAGGTTCCGCAAAGAAAAACGGCATCTACGACAAAGTGGTCAAAATACTCAAAGCCCACGGCAAACAAATATACGAAGACAGCGGCGTTATGCCCAATCCTACCTCTGAGAAACTAAATGAAGGCATTGCCCGAGCAAGAGCGGCAAAAGCCGATCTGATCCTAGCCGTCGGCGGCGGATCGGTATGCGATTATGCAAAAGCGGTATCGGTATCGGTAAACTGCAACGACGACGCTTGGGATAAGTATTTTATCAGATTCGAAGAACCGACCTGCGAAATAGTCCCTGTGGGCTGCGTCCTTACAATGGTAGGTACCGGAAGCGAAATGAACGGCGGATCGGTCATCACAAACCACGCGCAAAAACTCAAGATCGGACACGTATTTGAAGAAAGCGTATTCCCCAAATTTTCTATACTCAATCCCGAGTTTACTTTCACTCTTCCCAAGTATCAGATGATATCGGGAATATACGATATAATGTCGCATATCCTCGAGCAATACTTCTCCGGAACCGACGACAACACGAGCGACTATATAATGGAAGGACTTCTCCGCTCCCTTATTCACAGCGCGAACGTAGCTGTCGAAGATCCCGAAAATTACGAGGCGAGAAGCAATATTATGTGGACTGCTACCTGGGCTTTGAACACGCTTGTCGATAAAGGAAAATCAACGGATTGGATGGTGCATATGATCGCTCAGGCAGTCGCGGCGCACACCGACTCCACTCACGGAATGACGTTGGCGGCGGTATCACTGCCGTACTACAGATACATTCTCCCCTACGGTTTACAAAAATTCGCGCGTTACGCCGTAAACGTATGGAACGTAGATCCTCATGAAAAATCAGACGCGCAAGTAGCCGAAGAAGGTTTGGCGGCCATGGAAGATTGGATGAAAAAGATAGGTCTTGTAATGAATATAACTCAATGCGGAGCCGACGCGTCAATGATAGACGGTATAGTCAAAAGCACTGTGATAATGGACGGCGGATATAAGGTTCTAAACGGCGAAGAAATAAGCAATATACTCAAAGCAAGCCTGTAATAAATCTATAGTAATGTACATATAAAATGAACAAAAATATTCTGGTAGCATATTTCTCCTGCAGCGGAGCGACTGAAAAAGCGGCGAAAAGATTGGCGACGGCAGTCGGCGCTGATCTATACTCTATCCAACCTGCCATTCCCTATACGGCGGCAGATCTCGATTGGACTGATAAGAAAAGCCGCTCAAGCGTTGAGATGAGCAACCCCGACTTCCGCCCGCAAATCGCAAATCGAGCGGAAAACATCTCGCAGTACGATACTGTATTCATAGGCTTTCCTATATGGTGGTACGTAGCTCCCACGATAATCAATACTTTTTTGGAAAGTTACGACTTCGCAGGCAAAACGCTTATCCCATTTGCAACTTCCGGTGGAAGCGGTTTTGGAAAGACGGAAAATATACTCTCGTCTATCTGCTCTGATAAAGCGATATGGAAAAAGGGAAAACTGCTTAACGGTAATATATCAGAAGACGATTTGATCAAATGGGCGGCACTTCTTGGCTTAAAAAACAACTGACGAATACAAAAGCCGCGACGGTAAAAGTTGCGGCTTTTGTACCTATTATTTGAATATTAACCTACTTATCAAATCTAGACTTTGATTTGATACGAATGACTGCAGTTCGACAACAGTCTCTTTGTTTCCGCCGCAATTTGTGCTGCCGCCTTAAATTCAAATCTTATATTACTTTTTTCTCATCATCCAACGAATAAGACTTACAGCCAACGGCACTATACAACCAAAATTTACAACGCCGAAGGTAATCATTGCCGCTTTTACCAAAGTGCCGTTTTCGAGTAACATAGACGCGATCAAAAAAATTATCGAGGCAAACAGCAGTATGCCGAAAACACGGAGCAGGATCTTAACGAATTTCTGCTTGAAAAACGCCCTTTCAATTCCGTATACGGAATCGAGTTTAT
Organism: uncultured Clostridia bacterium; assembly: GCA_948471525.1. Taxonomy (GTDB): domain Bacteria; phylum Bacillota; class Clostridia; order Christensenellales; family UBA3700; genus RACS-045. The sequence goes on from CAOKSY010000003.1 coordinate 93,407, forward strand.
AAATTTCTTCAGTAAACTTTTCGCTTACGATCACAAAATTTCCGTCGATCTTGATCTTGACTTCTTCAAGTTCTTTCAAATACCTAAATTCGTTTATGTCAAAAAGATAGTCGGTCGTGAAAGTTTTATCTACCCCACCGTCGTTATATGACAGGACAAGCGCATATTTTATATTCGTATTAGTACGTTTGCCGAAACTTGCACGTTTGTAATCTATAATTCGCGCGAGAGACTCTATTCCCTTTTCCCTTGTCCTATTCTCCCTTATCCATAGATATATCTGTTTGCCGCCCATAATGAGAGCGGTCATGCCAAATCCCATAAGAGCCAAAATAATTATAATCGGAAGGATTATAGCCGGACCGAGATCGGAAATCGTGCCATATTTAATCAAACCCTTTATAGCGTTTACCGATATAGCTATTCCCAATGCGGTAAAAATTCCGCCGACCGTCAATTGCAACGCTATTTCCGAAACGCAATATCCTCTTCTTTTTACTTCTTTACTCATTGTTTACCTAAATTACAGTTATATATGTTCTTCGGGGAAATTATAGCAAATACAAAAATTTATTGCAAGCGCGGACGAATAAAAATTTTGTCCGTCCATCCGCGCTTGCGATATGTAAAACTTTTATTGATCGCAAAATCATAACTTGCATTTGAAGCAATACGCCTACACATTCGAGCCGCCTTGCTCCTTGAATATTTTATGAGCGCTAACGAAAGATTGGTGCAACAGACTTATTTTTGTTTTTATCCCAAGTGTGAGACAATATATCATTTAAAACCAATCGACTGTCAGCCTTGTATAGCCGTACAGTTTTTCCAAATCACTCAACAGCCTTTCCAATTCAGTCCATCAAAATACGGATTTGAATTTCTTATTTATTTCATCTAATTATCATTGAAAAAATCAAGAAAGAACAAAGAAAAAGAAACCGAAAACTCGGTTTCTCAATCTGGGTGTTCGTATACCCCTGTTATGGTGCACCCAAAGAGACTCGAACTCCCAACCTTTCGGTCCGTAGCCGAACGCTCTATCCAATTGAGCTATGAGTGCATAATGGGATGTTCTTTGATATTATAGTGAATTTATCGATGTTTGTCAAGCGAAAAAGAAGCTATAAATTTACGCCTTTTCCGACAGTCTGTATTGCTCCGAAAAAGATGCGTAAATCGGCAGTTCGACTGTAAACTTAGTGTATTTTCCCAATTCGCTCTGACAATATATCTCGCCTTTGAGCGACTGCACTATTGAATGCGCGATACTCAATCCCAGTCCGAAAGAATTGGCAGTTTCTTTATGCGAAGTATCCACTTTGAAAAAACGGCGGAATATATTATTTATATTTTCTTGACTAATGCCCTCTCCTGTGTTATAACACGTCAACACGGCATTGCGGCGCTGCCTTTTCAATTCTACGGTAATTTTTCCGTTGTTGGGTGTATACTTTATCGCGTTGTCCACGAGAATACCGAGTAGTTTTTCTATCTCCGACTTAGAGGCAAAAATTTTTATATCTTTATCGGCGCTATACGACAGTTCGATCGCTTTTTCATAACAAGGAGCCTCGAAAGAAAGCATCATTCCCTCGATGATATCGTTGACTATCAACGCTTCCCTCTCGACGTGAGACTTGTTGGACTCCAATCTAGTAAGTTCCAACATATCCAGAATAAGCGTATTCATTCTATTCACTTGATACTCTGCGGATTCCAACCACTTCATATTATCAGCTACCGTTGCCTCCGGATCGCTTCCGATAAGCTCGAGATTTGTGCGCACTATAGTAATAGGTGTCTTCAACTCATGCGAAGCGTTGGCGATAAGTTCCTGCTGACGTTCGAAGGACTGCTTGACCGGTTCGATTGCTTTTTTTGCGTAGAAATAATAAAACGCAAGAATGAAAAGCATACACAAAACCATTACGCAAAACAGCGTAATGCCGAGCGTACGCAAATTCTCATACGTATCCGTATAATCCATCACGACAAATTTACGCATCCAAGTGCCGTTTTCCAACACGACCGACGAATCGTAGATATACTTATTGCCGCTCGAAGATGAAAACTTATTGGATTCCGAAGTATTTGTAATGACGTAATTCTCTACTTCTACTATCTCGTCGCTGGAAAACGCGTCGAGCAAAACGCGCGAAGATACGCTCTCGGTAGTATCGTCATAAAATACGTAAATAAATTTTTCGCTGTGTACGTTATCGAAATACGGTCTGGTATTTGCCTTGAGCAATGAACTCTCCACCTTTGCCATTGCTTCCGTATGCGATACGGAAAATACCAGCGAACAGGCAACTATAATCAATATCCACCCTATTGCCACGGGAAGATAAAAGAATTTACGTTGAAGTTTTTTTAATATTCTGTCATCCATCAATCTTGATTTTTAGGCATGAGCTGATATCCTACTCCTCTTACCGAACTGATCGCAAAATCAGCGTCTATGTAATTGAGTTTTTTTCTCAGAAAAGATATGAATACTTCCAAACTGTTTGACTCGAAATCGTTTTCCAATCCCCACACCTTATTTATAAGGGACTCTTTCTCCGCAACGTGCCTAGGTCTTTCAAAAAAATATCTAATTATATCGAACTCTTTCTGAGACAGCTTGACGCTCTTCTGCTGACTTTGATTGTACAACTGAAAAGTCGATAGATTGAGACTTACGTTGCCGAACGTAATAATGTTGTCCGGAGTCGCGTCCGTCTTTCGTCTTAGCAATGCGCGGATACGCGCGAGAAGTTCCGCCGTAGAAAAGGGCTTGGGCAGATAGTCGTCCGCGCCGAGATCCAATCCTTTGACTTTGTTATATTCCTGCGTAAGCGCAGTCAGCATAATGATAGGCGTGGTGATACGCTGTTTTCTCAACTCGGTCAAGACGTCAAATCCGTTTTTCTTTGGCATCATAACATCCAAAATGATAAGATCGTAAATATCAGCCAAAGCGTAATTAAGTCCGCTTTCTCCGTCGTTGGCGATCTGCACTTCGTACTTTTCTTTCTGCAACACCGTCTTGAGCACGTCGCACAGACTCATTGAATCTTCTACAAGTAAAATTCTCATAATTTCCTCCTATACTAATTATTATATAAAAGAATTACGTATTTTTCAATATTTTTAATACAAACTATAGACAAAAAAATTCGGAAGCCCGCAGACTTCCGAATTGACGTCTCCTTTAACGTATTCCGTTGGTTACGCCCAACTGTCTGACCGTACAGACGCTTTCGTCAGACTGTGTGTAGTAATCGTGCTCTGCCGCAACTACGGAAACTCTGAATTCCATCTCCGAATCGGGATCGTATTCAAAATCGATATCTTCGAAATTGATCGTATACGCTATGACGCCTACCTCGTCGACGATAGAAGTTCTGCCGACTTCTATTTTCCTTCCGCCGTATTCGAGATATACTATATATTCGTATCCGTCCGCAACTCCCTGCCAACTTACGTTGATAACGGTATGATCCGCATTGAAATTGGCTTTGAGCGTCTCCTCGTCTACCGCTTCGAGTTTTTCGGTAGAAGAATAAGAATACATCGATACAGGCGAATTGAGAATGTTGTCATTGGTATTGAACGCCTGTACTCTAATCGAATGGTTGCCTACCGTTCCGATATACTTAGACAGATCTTCTTCCGTAGAAGTAATATCGCTTCTTACCACAAAATCGCCGTCCACCCATATAAAGTAGAACTGCGCGTGCATTACGCTGTTGAACTTCAATACGCGATTTTCATCTATGCTCAGACCGCTCGGCGCCTTCAACTGCATCACGCAGTCGTATTTGACGGAAATGTTGTCTCCGTCCGTATACATTGTGCGATGTCCCGCCTGAGTGAGATCGGAATTTTCGCTGTAATTTCCGATAGGAGTAACCTTTATATCGTAAGTTCCTACGTCCTTGACGCGGTCCGTGATATCTATCTCCGTAGTCTCCGCGCCCGTCTCGCTGACGACTTCGCCGTTTATCTCGAATCTATAGCCGCTTGCGTATTTTACGCCGGCAACGTTGCAATAAATCCTGCTGTCTCGCTCTTCGATATTTATATCTATCGGAGCTACCAGTTTTTCTACATATATCACGTTCTTGCAATTCTTAATAAGCTGCGACACCTTCAAATTGCGGAATATGACAAGTGTGTCGATATCCTGATAAGTGTTGCAAGTATGTCCCTTGAGCATGGTGACCTGTCTGCCGCCCGTTATAGCGTTTGTGACGCTGCCGGATACGGTCGCATAACTGTCCGCGTCCAAATTTACCGTCGCAAGAGTTGCACCGCTCTCGACCGTCATCTTTGACGACGTAAGATTTATGGTATTGGATATATTTACTCCGCTGCCTACTACGACTTGATCGCAGTGCGACAGATTGATCGCGCTGGACGTAGAACCGGACATATTGCCGACAAAAGTAACTTGTTGAGCGGTGATATTCATATCCACTTTGGTGAATTCGCCGTTCTTAAAACTGCCTATCTTGAGAGATTTGGCATTGATCTCCAAGTTCTCGCACGAAATATCAGCCATCAGCACAACGTCGAGATTGGGAGCGTCGACGATTATTTTGGACGCTTTGAGTTCCGACTTATTGGCGACGTATTCGTCGTTGGACTTTCTCGAACCGATATAAAGTGTGCCTTCCTTATCGGTCAATATTGCAAAATCTCCGTCGACCGACAATGTCTTGCCCCTGAGATCGATGCTGTATACGTTGTCTCCGTCAAGAGTAAGCGAATCGCAATTTACGTCTTTCTGCAAAGCATAGAAATACTTTTTCATATCGCCAACCTTGTTTCCTGCGACAAAGTCTTCTTTGCTTGTTACGAATATACGCGGTACGCGATAGAATACTATCGGCAAAACTATGCTCAGCACTACGGCGACTATGCAAAGAGATATGACCAACGCAAGCGCGGTCTTCTTCTTTTTCGCCATAGGCTTATTTGATTTTATTTTCTTTTTGGACGAGATAGGCGCGTCGGCAGTCTCTTCCTCCCCTTCGTCTGCAATTACAGACGGCTCGGAAGTTTCGCTTTCAGCGCTATCTTCCGCGCTTATATCGCTATCCTCTTTCTCGGCATTAAAGACTTCCGCTTCTTCGCTCTGCGCAGGCTCGTCTTCAGCCGCATACATAAGCGAAAAGTCAAAGCTTTTGCTTTTTTCCGGCTCATCTTGAACTGCCTGATCAGACAGACCGTCGTCTGCCTGCGAGTTCTCCGAACTTTGATACTGTTCTTCTTCGGTATCGAGAGAAGGTTGAATATCCGCCTCAGGCGTATCCGTTTCCTTCAACTCTATATCTTCATTCATTTCGTCACGGTCAAATTCCGACATTACCGTCCTCCTTCAAAAAATCTTTTATCAACGACTCTCCGTCTTTGTAATATACTCCGCTTGCTTTACACGATTCCTCGTCGTATCTATCGAATCCGCTTTCGGTATTTTCCGCGCTCGAATAGATTATAAACGGCACGGGATCGGAAGTATGCGTCCTCAGCCTCAGCGGAGTCGGGTGATCGGGCGCGACAAGTATCTTATAATCTTCTCCGATCTTATCCAATTCCTCTACTATATGCTTTACTACTATCGAATCGATAAGTTCGATAGATCTGACTTTGTTTTCCGCATCGCCTTGATGTCCGCATTCGTCGGGAGCTTCCATGTGTATATAAACATAGTCGTATCCCTCTCTCAACGCAGCGACGGCATACTCTGCTTTGCCTTTGAAATTGGTATGATAGGTCCCCGTAACGTCGGGCACTTCTATCACGTTCATATCCGCGCCGATGCCTATTCCCTTGATTAGATCCACCGCGGAAATCACGCTGCCCTTCAATCCGTATTTCTCATAAAAAGACGTCAGCGCAGGTCTCGTGCCCTCTCCCCAAAGCCAAATACTGTTGGCGGGATTTTTACCTTGTTTTATCCGCGCAAGATTTATCGGATGATCTTTCAGCAAGCCGTATGACTTGACCATAAGCGCCGTCATCATTTCCGCATATCGTCCTTTGGGCATATATTCCGTGATCTTTCTGCCGGAAATATCGTGCGGAGGAGTAAAGTCAGTGCCCAATTTAGCGCCGTGTACTACAAGACAGTGGCGATAACTCACTCCGGCGTAAAAATCAAGCATATCGTCTTTTAGATTCTCTCTCACGTGATCGATCAGTTCCTTTGCTTCCGCAGTGGAGATTTCTCCCGCGGAATAGTCGACCATAGTCTTGTCGGCATAATTTTCCTCGTCCGACAAAGTGACGAGATTGCATCTAATAGCTATATCGCTGTCCTTTAGATCTATTCCTATCGAAAGCGCCTCAAGAGGAGATCTGCCCGAATAATATTTGTCGGGAGCGTAGCCCATCATAGAAAGATTGGCGACGTCGCTGCCCGGCTTAAGACCTTCCGGCACAGTCTTGACGAGTCCTATCTTGCCGTATTTGCAAAGTCTGTCGATATTAGGTTTGCATGCCACGGCAAGCGGCGTCTTTCCGCCGAATAATTCGTCGGGATAATCCGCCATTCCGTCGCCCAAAATCACAACATACTTCATATTATTTACCTTTTTCAATCAAACTATCCGCAAAGGTCGTTTGCGGTCAAATCCATTATATTATATATATTACGCAAAGTCAAACAAGAAAGCGCTTAAATTTTTTTAATAATCGCCCCATATCTCTTAAATCGGTATAGTAACGGTAAAATCCGTTCCTTTTCCCTCCTCGCTGTCTACTTTTATGTCGCAGTGAGAATTGTCGAGTATCTTTTTGACTAGAGCCAATCCCAAACCGTTGCCTTCTTTCGCTCGCGAGGTATCGCCCTGATAGAACTTATCGAAAATCCTCTCTTTGACGTCCGGCGACATTCCTATGCCGTTGTCCTTTATCTTGAAAAATACTTCGTTTTCGTACTTCTTGAGAATTATATTTATTTCGCCTCCCTCGCCCGTAAATTTGACGGCGTTGGAGATAAGATTTTGCCACACGTGAGCAAACAGCGCTTCGTCATAAAATATAGTTACTTCGTCAAGATCCAAATTCATCTCTATATTCTTGGAACTCCACTTGTCTTCGAGCATTATAACCGCCATTCTTATCTGTTCGTCTATTCTGAATTCGTTGGGCTGCAAAATAGCGTGATTCTCCAATTTGCTCAATCTAAGTATATTGGAAGTCAGCTCCGTCAGAGACTTTGCGGCGTCGATGATATTGTCGCAGTATTCCTCCAGCCTGTCGGAATCTTTATTGTTTTTGACAAGTTCGGCATAACCTTGGATATTTGCCAACGGCGTCTTGAACTCGTGGGATATATTCGTGACGAAATCGCTGCCCAAAGTCTTATTTCTGTCAAGCTCGTGAACCATCACGTTGAAGTGATGGATGAGCATTGAAATCTCGTCTTTTTTCAAATCCCCGTTTTTCTTTTTATTTTCTTTCAAATGCACTGAAAAATCGCCGTTCGCAACCTTATTCGTCACGTCGCAAAGATTGCGAATAGGGGTAAAAAACGATACGTTTATAATTATAGACAGCACTATTCCTATCACCAATGCGGCGATGGTCGCTATGATTATCGTCCACCACACGTCGTCGATAGTCACTCCCCAATAATTGAGCAGATAATACGCTCCCGAAAATATTCCCGACGCCGCCAGAATGGATATAAAACTGGCGAAACTCAGCTTGAAAAACATATCTTTTCTAGGCTTTTGCAACATAAAATTCTCCTCTATCTGCGTTTCTTCACGGCTTTGTATCCCAATCCGCGTATGGTCACGATCTCAAAATCTTCGCTGGATTTAAATTTGTCTCTGATTCGCGTTATATGCACGTCTACGGTGCGTTCCGCGCTCTCGCTGTCCGCGCCCCAAAATTCTTCCATAAGCTGACTTCTCGTAAATATCGTTCCGGGATACGAAAGAAGTTTGTACAGTATATAAAATTCCTTTTGAGGAAGTTCGATATCTCCCTCAGGCGTCTGTGCCGTGAGAGAGTCGTATACGAGCGTGGTATCGCCTACGGTAAGTTTTCTCTCGCTGACGATCTGGGACCGCCTCATTATCGCGCCTATTCTCAATATTAGCTCGTCAGTGTCTATAGGTTTGACCATATAGTCGTCTATACCGAGAGAAAATCCCTTTTTCTTGGCGTCGAGATCGTCGACCGCAGTCATAAACAGTATTGGTATATTTGCGTTGATCTCGCGTATTTTCTTTGCGAGAGCGTATCCGTCGGTGACCGGCATCATTATGTCGGAAATTATAAGATCGTAATGCTTTTCCCCGAACATATCCAGCGCGCTGTCGCCGTCGAGCGCCATATCGGCGTCGTAACCGTTCTGCGCAAGCACTGTACGCACGAGCTTATTGAGTTTTATATCGTCTTCTACGACCAGTATCTTTATCATAAACTCCTCTTGATTTATGCGGTTTGTATGTATTATAGCACAAACGCGCACGATTGTAAACATTGACTTACAAAACGCGCGCGCCGTCTATGATCAAAATATCGCTATTTACCAGATTCGCCGTAGTTGGACAGTACCCTGGCAGACGGATCCGTCACGTCGCACCCCTGCCAATTTTTGTTGGGCATCCAATAATCTTTTATCATCTCCGCCATTCCCTTATAGTACTTCTCAAAGATCTCTCTATAGAGCAAACTCTCTTTTGTAAAAGGCATCGCGTGATAAGCATACTTCTTTCTCTTTTCTTCGTACTCTTCGTCGGTATATAAACTCTCCGCGTACTCTTTGAGACGATCGACCATTGAGTGTCCGACCGCATCCGAAAACGCGGCTTTTTCTCTGTAAAGAATACTCTTGGGAAGATAGTCTCCCTCAAAAGCCTTTCTGAGAAGATACTTGCCCTTGCCGTAAATATTGAGTTTTTTGGACGGATCTATGGCCATCGCGTATCTTACGAAATCCAAATCTCCGAAAGGCACTCTCGCCTCGAGAGAATGCGCGGAAATACATCTGTCTGCGCGCAATACGTCGTACATATATAGTTCGCTCACCCTCTTTACCGCTTCTTTCTGAAATTCTTCGGCAGACGGTGCGAAGTCGGTATATTTGTATCCGAAAAGTTCGTCGCTGATCTCGCCGGTAAGCAATACTCTCACGTCGCTCAAACGGCGGATTTCTTTGCATATAAGATACATACCTATGCTCGCTCTGACGGTAGTTATGTCAAACGTCTCGAGAGTCTTTATCACACTGTCCAACGCGCCTATTACGTCTTTCTCGCAAATGATTATCTCCCTATGATCGCTGCCTATATGCTCGGCGACTTCTTTTGCGTATTTGAGATCTATGGCGTCTTTGCTCATACCTATGGCAAACGTGCGGATAGGCTTGCCAAGCTTTTTTGCGGCGATTGCGCATACAAGCGAACTGTCCAATCCTCCCGACAGCAAAAAGCCCAACGGAGCGTCCGAATCGAGACGCTTTTCTACTCCCGCAATCAGCTTTTCTCTGATATTTTTGCACACGGTATCCAAGTCGTCATAGCAATATTCTTTTACTTCTGAGATATCAGTATATCTGATGAATTTTCCTCCGCGGTAGAAGTGTCCGGGAGGGAACGGCGCTATCCTGTCGCAAAACGGGACAAGGTTTTTAGCTTCGCTGGCAAAGGCGATCTTCCCGCTCGCGCTGTATCCGTAAAAAAGCGGTCTGATGCCTATCGGATCTCTCGCGGCTATCAACTCTCCGCATGTAGAATCGTAGATGATCATCGCAAATTCGCTGTCGAGCATGGCAAACATATCCGTGCCTTTTTCTCTGTAAAGCGGCAACAGTACCTCGCAATCGCTGTCCGACGCAAATTTATACTTTTCGCTCAATTTATCCCTTATGGGACGAAATCCGTACACTTCTCCATTGCAGACAAGCATATCATCGCCGAGAGAAAACGGTTGCATCCCCTCTTGCGTCAATCCCATTATCGCAAGTCGGTTGAATCCCAGAATCGCGTTTTCGCTCTCGACGATCTTCGTATCGTCGGGACCTCTTGATACTGTAGCCGCGAGAGCTTTTGCAAACTCGTCGACGGATACGTCTTTGCCGTCATAACCCATAATAGAACACATAAGTGACCTCCAAAAAAATACAGCATTAATCCTTATTTTAGGACGAATGCTGTTTCCGCGGTGCCACCTAACTTACCGACAGGGTATGTCGATCACTTTTACTTTCTGACAAAAGCATTGGCTGTAACGGGCCTCCCCCGTCGCCCCTACTCTCGATAACGATTTCGGTTTGCGCTCATTAGTGTTATTCACCTCAGGCTGCGATCGAGTTTCCACTGTCCCCGAATCACTGCGCGCAGTTGACTGCGGCTACTTCTCTAAATCTTCGCTTTATATTTTGAGTATATGCCCTAGCAGACGCAACTGTCAATCAATTTAAAAAAATTATTTTAATTTTTATTTATTCGCTCGATCTCGAGTCGCAATTATTCGACAAGTTACCACAAATTACCAAGTTTTGACACACTATTTTCTTTACTTTTATATCATATATTGCTATAATAGTAAAGCGTCGAATTTCCTTATACACGACGATCGAAAATATCAAGAGGTGCAAATAAAGTGCGCGCAACGCTCAAACAGATACATTACGTGAATTTTATCTTTCTTACGCTCGCAGGCGTGATAAACGCCGCGGCGGTAACGCTGTTCCTTCAGCCTGCATTGCTGTACGACGGAGGCTTTTCTGGTACGTCTATCCTGTTCTCCAATCTCTCTGGAGCAAGCGTCAGTATCTTCCTGCTTGTGCTCAACTTCCCCTTCTTTATTTTCGGATATAAAAAATTGGGCTTGAACTTCATAATCTATTCGATGTATGCGATAGCGATCTTTTCGCTGTTCTCTTTCTTGTTCCAGTCGCCTGCGTTCCATATCGACTACTCCAACGGATCCCCGATCACCAAAGACGACCTTCTTCTTTCGGCTATCTTCGGCGGAATTATATCGGGTATCGGCAGCGGTATGACGATCAGATTCGGCGGCGCTATCGACGGCGTAGAAGTGCTGTCGCTCATATTCGCCAAAAAGATAGGAATGACGGTCGGCACGTTCGTAATGAGTTATAACTTGATCCTTTACATAACTGCCGGCATAATCACGACGAGTTGGATACATCCGCTGTATTCAATACTGGCTTATGCGGTGGGACTAAAATCGGTAGACTTTATCATCGAAGGTTTCGACAAGTCCAAGTCTGCATTTATCATATCCAATCATCCGGAAAAGATCGCCGATTCTTTGGTAGATATTTTCGAGAGAGGCGTCACTATTATAAACGCGGAAGGATATTATTCCAAAATGCCTAAAAAGGTACTCTATTGCGTAGTCAATAGATTTGAAATCAATACTCTCAAAAAGATAATAACCAACATCGATCCCAAAGCGTTTGTATCGATAATGGACGTATCCGATTCTATAGGAAGTTCGCTCAAATTCGATAAACTCAGAGAGCGCAAAAAGCGAAAAAGAAAAAACAAACCCGTTGTCACTACGTTGGATACCGTCGCTATTCCCGACGAGATACTTCAGAAAGTTGACGCCGTGGATCAAAGCGCGGAAACACTCGACACTCAACTCGAAGACGCAAAGAAAGAACACGACAACGTTATGACTCCCGAAGAAATGGATATCGCGCTCAACGGAATTTCCGCAGACGTATGCGAAGAGACCGCTTCGGACACCGAGGTCGCTGCCGACGAAAGTTCGGCCGATACAAAAGAAACGGAGCAAAAATAATATAGACTAACCATGATAAAAATCCGTCTTCACAAATCGAAGGCGGACTTTTTTTATTACTTGTTCTCGGTTTTGTTTTTCTTATTTTCTCTGTCTATGAATACTTTATAGTTCATACGGTGTATCCAAAGTTTGATTTTGTGCAAAAGCGGAGTCTTTGGCATATATCCGTTATCTTCATATACGCCTATAAACTCTATATAAGGTCTTCTCCTCACCTGCGTGAATTCTATCTCGATACGGTCTGTGACGACGGGACGGAAAAACGCTATCCTGCCGTAACCGACGGTAGTGCCTCGGCAGAGTTTAACTCGCTTGCCTTTGACGTGTCCGTAGATATAAAACTCCTCTATCCTTTGAGAAAAGGCTACGTTCTCTATCAATTTGACTCTGTTGATCTTGCGAGGTTTGTCAAGCGTGAGCTTTATCATATAACTGTCGCGCTCTTCTTTGGGCGTATAATATTCTATCGGATCGTAAGTCTGCGCGTCGTAAGCATCTGACAATACTCCCTTGATATCGCATCCGTCTTCCGCTTGCGGGGCGGCAATCTCCTTGATCGGAACGAGTTGATCGCGCGATCTTGCGAGATGCGCGCCGAATTCTTTCATTACCTCGACGTCTTTTTCATTGATAAGTCCCCGTCTGTCGGGCGGCAAGTTGAGCAACAAAAGCGAGTTGCCGCCTACGGACGTATAGTAAATTCTCTTGAGATTATCCGCGCTTCTGACCATTTTGTCCTGCGACTTATGATAGAACCATCCCGGGCGGATAGATACGTCGACTTCTGCCGGATACCACATAAATTCGTCGAAATTCTCCAAAAACTTTCTGCTTCCCAAATCGGAACTCACGATATCCGCGCCTTTTTTGACAAAAGTTCCGTCGTCGCTCTGTTGAGAATTAGCCTCGATAGTCTGCACATCGCAAGCAAAACGCGGCACGACGTTGAATTCACTTTCACGCGCAAATCCGCCTTCGTTGCCCACCCATCTTACGTCGGGTCCGCAGTTGGAAATACAGGCGTTGGGAGCAAGTCTTTTTATTGTGTCGAAATATCTTGCCCAATCGTACTCCTGCTTGGGTTTTCCGTCCATATAGGAGCCGCACGCTCCGTCCAGCCATACCGTGAATACTTCTCCGTAATTTGTCAGAAGTTCGGTAAGCTGACGGCAATACAGATCGTTGTACGCCTCGCCTTGACCGTAACTCTCGTTGTTTCTATCCCAAGGCGAAAGATATATTCCGAATTTTAAACCGTATTTTTTGCAGCTGTCCGACACCTCTCTGACCACGTCGCCTTTTCCTTGCTTGTAAGGAGACGCCGCAACGCTGTAGTCTGTTGTCTCCGTCGGCCAAAGACAAAAGCCGTCGTGATGCTTGCAAGTCAGTATCACTCCGTATGCGCCCGCTTCTTTGGCTGTTCTTATCCACTGATCGGTGTCCTGCTCGCCGGGATTGAATTCCTTCGGATCGACCTTGCCGTCGCCCCACTCTTTGCCGGTAAAGGTATTTAGACCGTAATGGAAAAACACATTGAAGTTTTCTCGCTGTATGCGCTTTTGACGCACGTTTGGCGTAATAGATAGATATTTGTCTAACCTGTCCATAATTTGCTCGCTTTATTATATTATTATAATTATATCATATTGAATATAGGAAAGCAATACCCGATATTTTTCATTGCTACGGCATACTGCGGCGATTCGCATAAATAAAATTCCGCCCTGCTTCTCGCAAGGCGGAATACTTATCTTTTGTATTATAGATCGATAATAAATTATCTGACTATGCCGTAAACCAATCTTACTCTGTTGCTGTCGGGATGTTTGATCCTGATGACAACCTTGTTTCCTCTGGCGCTTCTGTCTCCGAAGATATCGTCGCCGACAACCGTAATATTCTTTTGCTCGTCGCCGATGACTATTATGCCTTTGACATCCGGAGTCTGCGCAGGGCTCATTTCCACGACATACGACTTGGTATATACGCGATTCTTAAATATCGGATAACGGTATCCGTCCATGTCTACCAAAGTCATATTTTTCTCACCCTCGGGATAAAGCGCGTTTAATATGCCGCCGAGATCGTTCTCATCGGTAAACAATTGATAGTAATCCTCTGTCTTTGCCCAGCTATCCGACGAAAAAGCAGCGGCTTTTTCTATCGCACCGGTATTCTGACCTGCAAATACTCCGTAATAATCTCCGCCTCTGGTCGTGCCTCCCAAAGCATATGCTACCGAGATCTCGCCTGCGTTCAATCCTACAAAGCCGCCCGCGTACTTACTTGCCGTAGCTCTGCCCGTCGCGTAAGACTCGGTGATCTTTCCGGTAGAAGTATTTTCGCCTACCAAACCTCCTGCGTAGGAATTATTTCCCTTCGCGTTGATCTCTTTTCTGCTTGCCACGTTAAAACGAACGTATTCGCCGCCGAACGAAGACATTATATTGCCGCTGTTGACAGCTACGAGACCGCCCGCGACCAGCTTGTCAAGTTGACTTGCTTCGGCGTTTACGTTGCCGATAGCTTCGCAGTTGAGTATATTCGCGCCCTGCTTATTCTCGACAACCAATCCTGCCGCAGCCATAAACGTCATGCCTTCGGGCGTGAGATATTCGCCCAAAGTTGCCGTCACGTTGCCGTAGAAGCCTGTACTGCTGACCGTAGCCTCGTTTTTAATTGCTACGCCGGCAACGGTTCTGCCCGTAAGATCGGCATATACCTGCGATCCGGAAATCTGACTGTAGTTATTGATCGCTATACCCGCCGCATAAGCGCTGTCGGCCTTTATGCCGTTGCTCTGTACAAAGACGTTGGAGATAGTTCCGTAATTGTTTATTGCGATAGGAGCGACGTAAATATTGCGCACGCCTTGCTCGTAGCCTTCTTCGTCTTCATCTTTTTCATATCCTACAAAGTCTATGCCCATATAGAATACGTGATTGATAGACGCATTTTCTTTGACGTCTATATACAGCGAATAATTTCTGTCGTAAAGTTCGTCTCCGACAAGTTCGTTGACCTCTATCGCGCCGTTATCGCTCAAACGTCTGTTGCCTACCACCATATTGCTCAGAGTATGGTCGTTGCCTTCGATACTATCTACAAAATTCTCTATCTGTACAATCTCATATCCGTTGAAATTGATGTTCTTTTCGATAGAATAGCGATTTGTTTCGGTCACATTATTTTTATTATTGAGATAATTCTTCAATGCGATATACGCGTATTCGCCCGCGTTGGTTATCTGCCAACCGTACTCGTTCTTGCTCGGCATCTTATAACTCAGGTACTTACCTGCCGTCACAGTTTCCGCGCTGGAAACGTAATTATAAGAAGAATTGCCCGCCGCCACGGCAACGTCATAGAGTATTCCGTAATAAGTCTCGTCTTTTATCAGATACTCATAAGTCGTCGAAGTAGTGTTATCTTCGTTTTCCGTAACGGTCTCTTTATAGAATATATTGTCGAGAACTGCTACGAATCTATGCTCTATCGGCTCGCCGTCTCTGAAAACTATGCTCTTCTCCACGCCGATATCCTTGGTGTCTTCGTCGAAATAATAAAGCTGATTGCCGTCGCCGTTTAATA
Source organism: uncultured Clostridia bacterium (assembly GCA_948471525.1). GTDB lineage: Bacteria > Bacillota > Clostridia > Christensenellales > UBA3700 > RACS-045. The sequence continues at coordinate 108,788 of CAOKSY010000003.1, forward strand.
CGTCTTTATCTTCGTCCGTAGCCTGCACCGCCAACGTCTCTCCGTCCGCTTCAAATACCGTATGCTTTTCGTATACAAACTTATCTTTGTCTCCGTCATATACTATATCTACGCTGTCGCCTTTACTGTAAGAAGAATAGTTTAATTTATCTGCGTTGTCCGCTCTTCTGTCGAATACGGGATATTCTTTACCGTCGTACTGCACCTGAAGAGCTCCGTTCATGTTGTAGACTATCATCGTCTTACCGTCGACCTTAGCCACGTCATTGTTATCGGCAGAGATATATTTGAATACTCCGTACACCTTACCCGAAACCATAGTTACTTTATTGGAAATAGTCCTCGAAGTCTCGGTATTCGACAGTTTGCTGCTGCCGTCGGGAAGCAAAGCCTTGAGGGAAAGATTGAACTGGTTTGCCAACGAATCGGCGGATATGCTCCATTGCAGTATCATTTTGCCGTTTTCGTCGTAAGCCATAGATATATTCTCGGGTTTTACTCCGTCGATCTTGCTTACTTTATAAGAATCGTTTTGGTCGCTGTATCCGCTGTCGTAATATACTTCGTTGTCTCCTACCGCCATTATAGAGAAATAATACTCGCCTACTTTTTCAAACGTGAAGTTGCTTCGTGCGTAGCTTGTGCCGGTGGTTGTAACTTCTTTGACCGTAGTATAGGACGAACCGTCTTTATAAGAGAGTCTTATTCTGTAAGACTTCGCATTGGTCACCGCACCCCACTGTATTCTCGAAGAACTCATACTGGTGAATTCGGGTTTAGACAAAACAGTCGAGTTGTAATAATACTCGCTCGCTATCGCGGAATCTGAATATTTTTCGCTGTTTTCCTCGGGATGCGCAACGACAGTTAATCTATATTTATCAAAAGCCTCGAATACGCTCTTGCCTTCTCCGTTCAGCTTGTCCGCGAAAGCGTAAGACGTCTCTTCTATCTTTACTCTGTTGATTTCTTCGTCCTTGCCGTTGTAGGCTACGACGGTATAATTGACCGCATTCTCCACCGCTTGCCAACTGGCTTTCTTAGCGTCCGCGTCTACCGCTATCTTCGGCGCGTCCAAAGAATATCCTTTACGGTAGATAATTTCCTTGCTCCAATCGCTTGTGCCGTAAGTCTTACCGTCGCCGTACGCTCTTACCTTTACGGAAAAATTGCCGTATCCGCTGACAATAGAACTCAAATCATAGGATGAAGAAGTGGTCTCCGCCTTTTCTTCTCCGGCTACCGATATATAGTACTTCTCCGCGTTATCTACCTCTTCCCAACTCAAAGCGCTGCCGCTCAGTTCGAGATCCTTAGGCGTCTTGAGTTTTATCAATCCGTCCGCGTCCCTCTGTTTGCACGCCGCAAACGCAAAGAGGCACAACGTCAGCAATAAGATAACGATAACGTTGACTTTCTTTCTCATAAAAACTCCTTTTTATACAGTTTTACTGCTTTATTATAACAAACCGCCCGAATAATATCAAGCCATTGCAATAATTTAATATATAAATATTATGAGACGGAATTCCATAATTATCAATCACGACCGTCCGTTTTGGTGATAAGCAGAGGGCAAATATTATAAATATTTAAAGAGTCGTAAAAAATTAAAAGAAGATTTTTGAGAATTATTTAATTTTTTAAGAATTTTTTAAATTCCTATTGTCTTTATTCAAAATTTATGGTATTATGTTTGCAGAGGTGGATTTATGAATTTTTGTACAAATATGAAACAATTAAGGAAGTCAAAACACATTTCTCAGGCAGTGATCGCCGAGCTTCTCGGTGTATCTCAACGTACCATTTCTCATTATGAAAACGGAACTTGCCAACCGAATATCGAATCGCTTTGTAAACTTGCGGACATATTCGAAATTACGATCGACGATTTGGTTGGACATTCTCCTATAGTGAAATAACCCAAACGGTTTGAATCGAACAAACTCGCCGCAAGGCGGGTTTTTATTTTATCCAAAAATATTTATCTTCTCGGTTTTGATTTTTCATAATAATAAAACTATCGCAGTTTTATATCAATTATATATAACAAAACGGGATGCAACTTGACTATTCATATATTTATCATAATTTATTTATAATTTATATTGTTTTTTCACCGAGTATATGGTAAGATTAAAGTACTGTTATTTTTATGGGAGTGAAAATATGAAATTGAAATTTGCGGATCTTATCGCGCAGATGACGTTGGAAGAAAAAGCCGGTCTCTGCTCGGGTAAGGATATGTGGCACACAAAAGCGATAGAAAGATTGGGTATCCCCTCTGTAATGGTATGCGACGGTCCTCACGGACTGCGTAAGCAGGACGACAGCGGAGTATCGACCAATCTCGATCAATCGATAGACGCGATATGCTTCCCCACCGCTTCGGCTACGGCGTGTTCGTGGGATAAAGAATTGCTATACGATATGGGATGTACAATAGGCGAAGAAGCCGTCGCGGAAAACATCGCGGTCGTGCTCGGTCCCGGTACCAATATAAAGAGAAGCCCGCTTTGCGGCAGAAACTTCGAATATTTCTCCGAAGACCCCTATCTTGCAGGTATGCTCTCCGCATACTTTATCAACGGCGTGCAGAGCAAGAACATAGGCACGTCGATCAAGCATTATTGCGCAAACAACCAAGAGACCTACCGTATGACGATCAACTCGGTCGTCGACGAAAGAACGCTGAGAGAGATCTATCTTCTGCCTTTTGAAATAGCGGTCAAGATGTCTCAGCCGCGTACGATAATGGCTTCTTACAATCTTATCAATGACACCTACGCTACGGAAAACGATTTTGTACTCAACAAAGTGCTCAGAGACGAATGGGGCTTTAAAGGTCTCGTCGTCAGCGACTGGGGCGCGACCAACCAACGCGTAAAAGGTCTCGTCGCAGGTCACGATCTCGAAATGCCGTCCAGCGGCGGAATGAACGACAAACTTATCGTCAAGGCAGTCAAAGACGGCTCGTTGGACGAAGCGATACTAGACAGAGCGGTAGACAGGATCTTGGATATGGTAATGGCGACGACTACCAATCCCAAAGACGCGTCTTACGATAAGGAAGAACATTATCAAAAGGCAAAACATATAGCCGAAGAAAGCGCCGTGCTGCTCAAAAACGAAGATAGCGCATTGCCGCTCAAGGCTCAAAAGATTTTGCTTGTAGGCGAACTTGCGATACAGCCTAGATTCCAAGGAGCGGGCTCCTCGTTTATCAACTGTACAAAGATCACGACTGTCGAACAGTCTTTGAGAGACGCGGGTATAGAATACGAATTCACGAGCGGTTACGATCTCGAGAACGACAACGAAAAGAAAAACGCCAAGTTACGCAGAAACGCCGTCGAACTTGCAAAGAAGTACGATACCGTACTCGTAGTAGCAGGCTTGCCGGGATCTTATGAAGCGGAAGGCTTTGACAGAAAACATATAAATATGCCCGAAAGCCACAACTCGCTTATCTCGGAACTTTCCACCGTAAACAAGAACGTCAACGTAGTGCTGACTATGGGTTCGAGCATTACGATGCCCTGGATAGACGGGGTAAAGAGCGTGCTGTGCATGTATCTCGGCGGACAGTCTTCGGGCGAAGCGTGCGTCGATCTTTTGCTCGGCAAAGCCAATCCTTGCGGAAAACTTGCCGAGACTTTTGCTCTCGATCTCAAAGACCATCCCTCTACTCAGAACTTCCCCGGCGCCAGATTCAGCGTGGAATACAGAGAAGGATTGTACGTAGGCTATAGATATTTCAATACTGTAGGCGCGCCCGTACTCTTCCCGTTCGGACACGGTCTTTCCTATACGAAATTCGAGTACTCCAATATCCAAGCGTCCGCCGACAGCGTGACCGATAAAGATATAGTCACGGTAAGCGTAGACGTTAAAAATATCGGCGAAACGGACGGCAAAGAAATCGTACAGCTATACGTAAACGACGTGGTCTCCACCGTATATACTCCCTATCAACAGCTCAAAGGCTTTGAAAAAGTGTCGCTGAAAGCAGGCGAAAAGAAGACCGTAACTTTCAGTCTGGACAAACGCAGTTTTGCGTTCTACAACACAGAAGCGGGAGATTGGCAGGTCGAAAGCGGCGAATTCAAGATAATGATCGGAGCGTCCAGCCGCGATATCAAACTCGAGACTACTGTCACCGTAAAATCCGGCGATACTGCGGCAATCACGCCTACCGATCCGCAAAGTTGGTATATGAATCCGAGTAGCGAGCAGATAAGCAAAGAAGAGTTTGTCGCTATGTCCAAACTCAATATCAAGGAAGACTACAGGATCGCAAAGAAAGGCGAATTCACCGCCGACGATTCATTTGAAGATATGTCGCACACAAGCGGTCTTGCAAGATTTGCGCTTAAAATAGCAAAGCCTGCAATAAGAATGAGTATGAAAGCCGACAAAAACGATCCCAACTATCTTATGATATACGAAGTAATGAAGACTTCCCCGATGCGCGCGCTCGCGTTCTCATCGCAAGGTATGTTCAATATGAAGATGGTCGACGGCGTAATAACGATAATGAACGGACACTTCTTCAAGGGCGTAAATATGGTATTGAAAAATATCGGCGGCGACGAAGAAGATAAAGCAAAGAAAAAGGAACTCAAAGCAAAAGAAAAAGCCGAGAAGAAAGCAGCGAAAAAATCCAAATAAATCATAAAAACAAATTTGATACGGACAGGTGAAGCCTGTCCGTATTTTCTTAGGAAAATTATCAAATGTAATCGTAATAATTATTGAGACGGTCTAAATTCTATACTATCGTCATTTTATTGAAACCGAAATAAATCCCCTGCCTTATCTAAACTCTATATCGAAGACAGTATCGCAAAGTTTTTCTGCATAGAGAGGTTCGTGACTGACGAGGATTATTGCGCCTTCGTACGCGCTCAGCGCCTCAAAAAGCGCTTCTTTGGCAGAGACGTCGAGATGATTGGTCGGCTCGTCGAGGATAAGGATATTGCTTTCCTTCTGCATGAGCGCGCAGAGTTTTATCTTGACCTGCTCTCCACCAGAAAGATTGGAGATAAATTTGGTTGCGAGATCGTTTTTTATACCGACTTTAGCGAGTTGTGTCCTGATTTCTTTCTGCGACATTTTGGGAAATGTCTCGTTCATAAAAGTCGTGGCGTTGATCTCCTTGCTTCTAAACTGCAGATCCTGCTCGATATAATTTATCTTGGAATTGATATTGAAAGAAAACGATCCGCTTATCGACGGCAATCTCTTCATAATGGTCTTGAGTATGGTCGTCTTGCCCATACCGTTTGTACCGCGCAGCCACAGTTTTGTCGTACTGCCCATAGAGAACGATATCGGCGGAAGTATCGCCTTGCCGTCATATCCGACGGACAGATCCTTGACTTCGAGCATATGCTTTGTCACAAGCAAAGTATACGGGAAGTTAAAAGTAGGCTTTTCAAAAGAAACGGGTTTTTGCAAAACGTCGATCCTGTCCAGCATCTTCTTTCTGCTGTTTGCCATACCCGCGGTCGCGGCTCTCGCCTTATTGCGGGCGATATAGTCTTCCATCTTCTTGATTTCGCGTTGCTGTCTCTCATAGCTGTCCGCATACTGACGGGCGTTCTGCTCGTGCTGAAGAAGAAAAGCGTCGTAATTGCCCCAGTATTTTTTGATCATACCGTTTTCGATATTGACGATGATCTTGCATACGTTGTTGAGAAAAGCCGTATCGTGCGATATGAGTATAAACGTACCTTTAAACGCGTCGAGATATTTCTTCAGCCAGTCGATCTGTTCGAGATCCAAGAAGTTGGTAGGCTCGTCCAACAGCATTACGTCAAGCTCTTCCAGAAGCAATTTGGACAGCATAAGTTTTGCCCTCTGTCCTCCGCTGAGATTGCCTATCACCGTATCGTATCCGAAATTGTTGACCCCGAGACCGTTGGCGACCTTTTTGATCTTGGAATCGAGATCGTAAAATCCGCTCTCGTCGAGGCGCTCCTGCATTACGGCGGACTTGTTGACAAGTCTGTCCAACTTGTCCATATCCGTCTCTTCCGCCATAGACGCGTATATCTCTTCCAACTGACGGTTGAGCTCAAAAAGATGATCGAACGACCCCTGAAGATACTCCATTACCGTCCGGTTTCTGTCTATGTCCGCGTGCTGATCGAGATATCCCCATCTCGCGGTATTCAGCCATTTGACCTCGCCCGCATCCTGCGAAAGTCTGCCCGTTATTATATTCATAAAAGTGGACTTGCCCGCGCCGTTGAGACCGACGACTCCGATATGTTCTCCGTTGTTGACGGAAAGGTCCGCGTCGTCGAACAGCGTCTTGGAATCGAATATATGCGTAAGTCCTTTTATTGTAAGTACACTCATTGTATGCTCCGTTATTTTACTGATGTATTGCCTTTGACAAGGTGCGCGACAAACTCTTCCGTCTCCTCGAAATCGCTGCTTTCCACTACGATATGTATTCTATCGCCCTCATACAAGACGGTTTCGCCGTCGGGAACAACGCTTTCGCCGTCCGCTCTCAACACTTCCGTGACAAGCGCGTTGGCTGGCCAAATGATATTGCTGATCTGCTTGCCGACGACAAAGGATCCCTTCTCGATCGCGACTTCGAAATTTCGTCTGACGGTCTTGACGTCGCTCTTTTCGCGCAATCTGTCGAGAAGCGAATCGTAAAGCGGCTTTGTATCCAAAAGTTCCGCAACCAAAAATGCAGTAAATATCGCTATCGCCGCAGGCAGGAAGTCCGACTGATAGCCCGACAGTTCTACTATCAGCACTATCGCGGTGATCGGCGCGCGCACGCTCGCTCCGAAAAACGTCGTCATCGCAATTACCACTACCGCCGAAAAGTATTCTTCGTCCATGCCAAGCTTGACGAATATGTTGCCCAACATCGCTCCGAGCAACGCGCCTATGGCGAGCATAGGTATAAACAGTCCGCCCGTCGCTCCCGAATTAAAACATATAAGCGTGAGTATCATTCTCACCGCTATCACCAACAGCAGGAATAGGAACGAATACTTCAGTCCGCTGTGGCATATGTTGTCGATAAGCGAGTGGCCGCCTGTATTGACCATGGCAAAACCGCCTTCGACAAACTTGGTGAATATAAGTCCCACCGCGCCCGTCAAAAGAAAAGCCGTCAAAAGTCTCGCCCAATAAGGGAATTTGTCTAGAAATTTGTCGGACAGTTTCTGCGAATTGACCATAAGCAGATTGAATACTATCGCCAGCGCGCCTATCACCACGCCTATAGCCACGAGTATGCCGAGTATCGCCGCGAATTCGCCCACCGATTTCATCTCTTTAAAGTCGGCGAAAGGCTTCAACTGTTCTATATTGAAAAGCATAGACGTGCTCGACCATTTGGGATCTTTTATCGCCATACCCAGCAATCGGAACGTCGTTGTGCCCGTGATAACCGCTGAGGACGCGCAAAGAAGAATTATCGGAGAAAATCTCTTGTGACATTCTTCCATAGCAAACAGTATTCCCGCCAATGGCGCGTTGAACGCAACCGCTATACCCGCGCCCGCGCCGCCTGCCATTACGTATCTTCTCCAAGTCAGCTTTGCCCTCATCATCTCCGTGATGCCCTGCGCCGTCATCGCGCTGAGCTGAACGCTCGGACCTTCGCTGCCGAGCGGCAGTCCCGCAAAAAATCCTATATAAGAACCTATGACCGTGCCCACCAAAGTCCTCAGCCATTTAAAAGTCAACAGTCCGCGTATCGCGCCCTCTACGTTGGGAATACCGCTTCCGCGCACGTTGGGCACAAGTCTGTGCAATACTGCCATCAACAGCGCAAGAGCCGCCAAGCCTATAAAGAACAGCGGTAGCGCCCAAAGATGGTCGAGCACCGACTGATATATCTTCTGCGAATACTCTATCAGATAGCGGGCAAAAAAATTGAATACTCCCACCAAAAATCCCGAGAGTATTCCCGCCAAGCCGCCGTACGCAATGACAGGCAAGACGATATTCTTCAGCTTTTCGTTCATTATTCCGATTTTTTCTTTTGCTATCCCTTTCATCGCTTCCCTGTCCGATAGATATGTTTTCGCTTATTCAATATATACTATTCGCCTCAAAAAGTCAAGTTTATCGATCGCCAAAAACAAGCCGCCTATATTCGCGCAAATATAGGCGGTATTATATAGAGATAGAAAGAATAATACAGAAATACGGAACGCCGCAAAGCGCTCCGCATTCCGATAAATAAATCTAGGGGCGACCGATCGAGATCGGTCTGATATGTATTATTTTATCTTGGTGTGAGATACCGTCCACTTGACAGACTTGATCTGAAGCCAGAACGAATATATGCCCAGCGTGACTACCGTCAAAAGCATCCACACGATGCGCTTGCCGAAATACTCCGCTCCCGTGCCGTCAAAATAGAGTTCGCGTCCGTCGATGGTCTTGTGCTTGCAGAACCAACGCTCTCTATAGCAGTGCGCCCAATAATATCCCAAAGTCAAAGTTATCACCGTGACGAAATTGCATATAAAATTGACCGCAAAGAGCTGATACCACTTGCCGCTGAATACAGACTCCGCGCCTTGAGCAATATCCGAGCCGTCTGCAAAATGCGTGTGCTTTGTCTGCCATTGCGCGAGTTTGACGCTTGCGGAAAGTATAAAGTACAGTCCCAAGGTGATCAACGACAGCAACATCCATTTGATATAATTGCCGAAAAGTTGCATTCCGTTGCCGTCAAAAGCCAACTGCTTTCCGTTGAGATAGGTATGCGAGGCTTGCCATTTGAGTTTCCAACATACCATGAATGGATATGCCAGTCCCAAAGTAACGGCGGATACGAGCAACGTCAAAAAGTTTATGAAAAAGTTTGCCATCATTCCGCCGGTAAAGCACGATTTTGCCTCCGCGCCTGTTGCCGCAAATTGTTCGTTGGTAGTTTCCATAGTTCCTCCGAAATTGATTGGTATATGCTCCGCTATTGCGGTACATACTCGTATTATATCCTACAATTTGTAGGGAGTCAACAAATGTAGGAAAGTGCGGTTAAAATTTTATTATGAAAAACAATGTATTCGGAAAAACTTTAAGGCAACTTAGGCTCGAACACGGCATTTCTCAGCGCAAACTAGGCGAAGAACTTGGCTTTTGCAACCAAACGGTAAGTTTTTGGGAAAGCGGTCAGCGGGAACCCGACCTCGACGCGCTTATAAAGATCGCCGATTATTTCAAAGTATCTACCGACTTCCTTTTGGGTTATCCCTACTGAAATCACGGCATATTTATCAAGACATATCCCTGTCTGATTTTTAAAATACATATTTGACGAACTGATTAAAATTATATTGAGAAGTATCTAAAAATTTTTTTACGGATATATCGGTTGACGGTAAGTCTACTGAAATATAAAAGACGGGCGATAATGCCCGTCTTCATATTTTTATTCAATAATTTTATCTCATAATTCTGCCGTCTTCCAAAACGTAAATGGTTTCGGATTCATGGTATTTCCAATCATTTTTATCCATTCTGTATTCTACTCTCGATCTCCAATATCTTGCTACTCCGTTAATCTGAGCTTCAACACGAATACTTTTATACATATTCAAATCTATTATGCTATTTTGATTTTCAAAGTCCATCATGTCGCAACTTTCTCTCTCTCTTGGATAAGAGTATAATTGCACTATTACATATACCTGCGCAAATCCGAAAGTAAAATCATTTCTAGCTTCAGCAAAAACTGTATTGCCATTATATATAGCGTCCATTCCAAGCGTGATCTTGGTGTAAAGTCCCAACGGCGTAGGCTCGTCTTCTTCACCTACAGTATCTGCATGGGCAGTGGCTGAATTTGTCGCGATAAAAGCGGAGAGACCTGCAAATATCGTTATCGATAAAAGCAAGAACATAACTGTTAATCTTTTCTGTGTTTGAGTCATTTTTTACCTCTTTATTTTATTTCTTTTGACGTCAATTTTTTCCAATATTTTATAGATGATCTTAGCCATAATCGCCACTATCCACATCACGACTATAAATCCGATTATAATCTTACAGATATTCCTTGGACCGAAATCAAATGTTGAGGAGTACGACACAAAACCATGATCATGAATAGGAAACATACTTATTGAAATCCCAAATATTGTTATCAAAACGATAGATATCGGGATCATAAAAGAAATCAGCCAAGCCTTTGCTTTGTTGGACATCTTCCTGCGCGCAGGATTTTGGTCGGCGATATTGTCTACAGCGCCAAACGCTCCCGCAACTTCGGCGCATGCGTCTGCGCAGGCAACGTGTTCTTCCTCTTCCGCGACAGCGTCAGCGACTTTATTTTCCGTTTCAGCGCTCGCCTCAGTCAAATCTTCTTTTTCTTCGACTTCTTCGATCTTTGCCGCAGAAATTTTTTCTTCTTCTGTTATCTTATTTGCAATTTTATCTAAGAAAGGAGTACTGCCGACGATATCGGTGTCAATAGTAGTGAACACCGGCGAAGACAACACTTCTATCTGCTCGTCGAGAGTCATGTCTTTTAATTTCTTCTCCGAGACGACTTTCTTATCGGCGTTGGCTTTCTTCTTTCTCAAAGCCTCTGCTCTTTCAAATCTTTCTTTGAGTTTATCGCGATAAAGATCTACGATTTCGCTATCTGACTTGGTCAGCATATCGATGACCTCGGGAGGATTCTTTTCCTCTTCTTCCTCATCGTCGACAAGCAATCCTTCTGCTCGTCTTTGTTTTTCTAATTCGTTTTTGATCTTTACTCTTTGTACGGTTTCTTTGAATAAATCGACTACTTTGCCGTCTTTAGGCAAGGTGATTCCTATCTCTTCCAGATTGTCTCCGACTACAAAATGTTCCAACGGGACTTCAAAGACGTTGCATATCAAAATAACTTTGATCGCTTGGATATTTCTTCTGTTAGCCTCCCACTGCGAGATCGTCTGTCGTGTAACGCCTATTCTTGCCCCCAGTTGTTCCTGCGACATTTTCTGCTTTACACGTAACTTAAAGATTTTATCCCCGACTTTTTCCATTTGTCCCCGTAAATATTTGTGCGATAATACAATTATATCAGCAAATGCGTTTTTTAACAATAATTTTACTCAATTTTTTTCAAAAAAATTTATAACCCGCCAAAAACGATCTTTTACCCCCTCAATTCTAAACCTTTAATTATACAAATCTACCCCATTCGCCGCCTGCCGTCCTTTTTGTATAACTTTACGAGAAAATACTTTGAAATTTTATTGATTATCAGTTTATATTTTTTCTTGTTTTTGCCGAATAAAAGATCATAGTGGCTATCAAGAATACAATTTGAATAGCGTTGCCCGCTATTATTCCGAATTGCATTTTTATTATTCCGTATATCAACCAAGTCACAGACATCAATATCAACGTAAGTCTAAACGGTATCTGTCTTCGCGGAATAGTGCTGACTACTAAAAACAAAACGGCAAAAGACGGGATCAATTCAACTATGTTTACATAAAATACAACAGATATTATTATAATGACGGATATCAATATCAAATATATCCACCAAGGTTTTTTCTTATCTTTCTTTTCAAAAAAATAATTGATAATAGGCGTTACTACTCCTATGCCCGAAAGAATTGCAGCCGGCGTAGCTCCCAACAAAATATAAGCGATCACCCAAACGACCGATGCGATAATTACACCGAATAGTACCTTGAGCTTGTTTTTCAAAGTAACCGCAAGCATCTGTATTATCGGAGCTATTATATTAAGTATATTTCCTGCTAAAATCATATTTTACCTATATTTATTATCAAAATTAATTTATACTATTATCATAGTTGCTGATAATAGCAAAAATGATACTGTGAGAAGGTGAAATACTGTTTTTAGAGTTTTTATCAAACTCATTGCCCTTACTTCTTTATTGGGAATCCATATCAATCCTATCGACAGACAAGCGCAAGTGATATTAATACAAAAAATAGTTATTATTCCCGAGTTTAAATTTTTATCAAAAAGCGATGAGGATATCGGCAATAAAAACGTTATTATAGAAATAAGGAACTGCGTATTTTTTTCTGCTACAACCGCTCTGTCTTCGTACCATTTAAATGCGTTTGTTTTTTTATCGCCGGTTACTTCCACGTGCGAATTGAAGTATAAGTTTGCAAGCAAAAACATATTTCCGACAAGCCAAGGTAAAACAAACGGCAAAAGATTGTCTCCAAGCCATCCAACATAGAAGACAATAAAAATTATCGAATTCCATAAAAGCGACGCTGCAAAATATATTATCGTTGTTATTTTAACTTTTATTTCTCCGTAAATTAATTTTTGCTTCATTTTCTCAGGATGTATGCGTTCTATAAATATAAACCCGAAAGTCGCAAGCAAAATAAAATTGGATAAAGTCCAGACCTCTATGGACGCGCCTCTATTTTGCCAGCTTTCGTCGAATTGCAATAGTCCGTTTAACACTCCGGAAATCAAACTCGGCGCCAAGCAAAGTATTAAAAGAAAATAAATATATCTAGATTTTTTTTGACATATCGAAAAAATCGCAAAAAGCACTATCTCTATTACAGTAAAAACTCTCAACGCAACAACCGTATCATTTTTTACAAATTCAATGCAAGTGAAAATAATTCCTATCATAAATTGTACGATAGCAAAAATATTGAGCCAAATTTTATTTACTTGTTTGTCTTTGCCCTTGCTCTTCTTTTCAATCAAATTTATTATTTTAAAAGCCGAATAGATCAAAACTGCTTGCAATGTATTTACGCCGACGTTAATAATACTTTTGACAAAACCTATTTTCAATGCAACGCAAAATAATATCGAACTTATGATAGCTGTAATTATGCCGAATGCTTTAAAACGTTTGATCGTCAAAGCAACGACTAATACGCTGACGAAAAAAGCATAGACTACTCCGCCGTCAGAAGATGCGACGCTTCTTGTAGTAAGGATCGACAAAACTGCGCATACGATGCCAAAAAGCAAACAATCAAAAATGTATAAAACAGGTTTGTTTAAAAGCAACGTATAATCAGTATCTATATCGATCGCAGTAATTCCGTCTTCTTGCTTTATTTTCTGTTCTTCTTGCGCCATTTCTTCTCCTTAGTTCTCAAATCCAAAGAATCAAATTTCGATATCTTTTTTAACGGTCAATAATTTGTTTTACCCGTCATTTTGTTATACTCTTCAAACAAATTCAAACATTCATCCCTGTCAATATTGTTTAAATAATCGCCCAATTTTTCTCTGCCGCCCAAAATTGCATCAAACTTGTTGTCTCTAAAGCCGATCATTTCATTATCTTTTATCGTACAACCGTAATAAATTTTTGATATGTTTGCCCACATACAAGCTACCAAACACATGTGACACGGTTCCCCCGTAGTGCAGATCTCACAATCGCTTAAATCAAACGTTCCTAAATTTTTACACGCATTGCGTATTGCCTGCATTTCCCCGTGACAAGTAGGATCATTTAATTTTACAACCTGATTATGTCCTCTGCCGACTACTTTATTGTCTTTGACTATAACGCTTCCAAACGGACCGCCCTCAAAATTTTTTATACCGACTCTAGCCTCTTCAATAGCCTCATGCATAAATTTATTCATAGAATCTTTACCCTCTATACCTTATTGGTTATTATTATATCACCTCATAATTACATTGTAAAGCAAGGCTAAACATTTGATATTAAATAATACAGACTCTCAAACTTAAGAGCGATTAAACGCACTACAAAAAATGAACAGTACGCTTTTTATTGCAAAAGTCGTACCGTTCACGATCAAACTATGCGCCTATGTATTTACCTCGAGCGCATAGTAAATTGTTTTGGTCGAAATATTATATCTTGAATTCTATTTGCCGAACGTTAGCCCTCGTAACGGTCAAGGTTGGCGCGGATAGCTTCGATGAGACGTTTCTCTGCCGCCACTTTTGCGTCTCTCGCTACTTTAGTGCAGACGAAAGTTCCGTAAAGTTTAGAAAGATCGTCTACGAGATTCTTAAGGTGTACGGTGTCAAGAATTTTCACCGATCCGCAAAGTTCTTCTTCCGTAAACGCAGGTGCCGCCGGAGCCGCCGCAGGCGCAGTCGGAGCTGCCGCCGCTGTCGTAGCCGTCGTTGCAGACGCCGTCGTAGGTACTGTTGTGTTCGTGATGTTCTTTTCCATAAAAAATATCTCCTATACAATATATTCTTTGTCCCGTTTTTACACATAGCCGCCGCGGATAGCTCTGCGTAACGTAGCCCCTATCATAGGGCGAGACGCTCTACTTTAAGACCAACGATTGCCCGCTAATCCACGAGCAACAGTTGCGTCAACATATCATACGTCTCAAACTCTTTAAAAATGCATAAATCACCCACAAATTAAATCAATAAATTTCAATAACCTATTTATATATTTAATCCTATAATAAAAAAGGAGCACAAACTTTAAGGAGCACAAACTTTTTTGTTTGTACTCCTTTGCTTCTACTGCATAAAAGTTTATTGCATATCCAATTCTTCCAAATCTACAGTATAAAATATACGTTTTCCTACTTGATTTGTCTTTATTAAATTTCCATTTAATTCTAATATTTTTTTAATAGCCGTATATCCTAAAGACGAAAGATTTTGTAAATCTGACATCGTAAGTCCCTCGAATCCGAACAACGCATTTTGTAGTAAATAGTAAAGCAACGCCCAATATTTAGGTTTGCCTTGATACTTATTCTGCAAAATAGATTCGTAATAATCGAGTTTTTCCTGCTTTTCTCTAAGTTTAATATCCATATGAATCAAACTGGTCTTTATAAACTCTAAAAAACTGATAATAAACGGTGTCAAATCTCCCCTATTTATTTTGTTATTTGTTATTATAAAGAGTTTATTATACCTGTTTCGGTTTTCTTTTATTACGACAGAAAGTCCATAACTTATGAGGTTATTAAGTTCCTTAGAAAGCATATAACTGCTTATAAACCTATTCATACGCCCGTTTCCATCATAAAACGGATGTATATAGCCCAATAAATAATGGAATATTGCAATGTTTATAAGTCTATTCCCGTTATCTCCGTTCAAAATGTTCAATGCTTTTTCCATAGCCTCGTCTATCGCTTTCTCCGGCATAAGACCGCTATGAACCATTTCTTGTTTACTGCTCCATACGCTAACGTCGTTTTTCCTAAAATATTTACCGTCAGGCGCATTTTCCGGACAGGCGGCGACTACTTCCTGCAAGACAATTTCGTCATACAGTTTTCGTATACTTTCACAACTCCTCAAATCTATTTCATCGTGTTGCATTATCCTCTCATATTTTTTTACCAAGTTTACAAGTCGCAAAGTCTTGTCCTTATTCCCCAAATTATCAAGAATATCGCTGATTTCACGTTTGGTGCTGTAAACGCCCTCTATTTCGTTCGTTATATTGATTTCATCTATCAACTTATTCCTTTTATATTGTGTCAAAGCCACGCCGGGCAGACACACGCAAATATCGTCCAACCTTCTGTTGGCTTGCATTATTTCGTAAATCAATTGCATTATTTCATTAGTGTTTACATAAAAAGCCTGATAATCTTTTATAAAAATATCCAACTTTTGCGTAGATACGCTTTCAAAGCGCTTTATATATTGCTCTTCGTACTCATCGCGGTTTTTATAATAAAACGATTCCAAATTCTTATATATCATACTAACTCCTGTATATTCATATTATCATTTTTTGCAAATAATAACAAGCAAAATATCAATTATATTTTTGATTTTTCCCATTTTCAAAAATCAAAATACAAATACTGCCTTTTAATATTCAAAAAAATGTAAAATCATCATCAAACATACATTAAACCGAATTACTCTATAAAGCACAAAATAGTAATGAAAAAGAAACCGCAAATGCGATTTCTCTTATCTCATGGTATGCGTATACTCCCGTAATGGTGGAGCAGTGGTAACCTAAAACGAATATTCTCCGCTAAATTGAAATTTAATTTTCAATTTTAATAATAATGTCGTATGCAGTAGAACATTCTTCTTTTGATAATTTTGTTTCATTGACCAGATACTCTATTGCCTCATCTTTGCTATCAAATTTTTTTAATATATCTTTTACCTCTTTAAATTTATCAATAGCAACCTGAATTTCGGTGTTCATAATTTCTCGCCTCACTTGTAAATTACTGTTTATTCTTTATTAAGCAAATATATTATAGCACAAACAAACGCTATTTTCAACTATATGTCTATATGAAACAGACTTTGGCACGGTGGTGGGTGATTGATATAACAATCGTCTTGTTTATGCTCGTCTTCAAACATTTCTCACAACGAATAAATTTAAAGTATTGATTAGGATTTGTTGCGCTATATTTTAGGGGGATTTAATATTTGTAAATAAAAAAGTTTGAACAATTATTACGTTCAAACTTTTATAAATTGGTGGAGATAAGGGGATTCGAACCCCTGACCTATACGTTGCGAACGTATCGCGCTACCAACTGTGCTATATCCCCGTATATTCTTTTTATTAAATTATTAGTGCAAATATATATCTGCGTTTTGTTTTCCCGGCGCCGTCTGTCCGCTGTCGGACATTTGGCGCAGTCGTTCCGATTGTGGTGGAACTGAGGGGAGTCGAACCCCTGTCTGGACAAGTTCATATGACACTTTCTACACGCTTATTGAACATATATTAGTCCCTGACGTTCTCTATTCACGGAGAAACGCTTCGGCAAGCCTTTGATATTGTCGGACGGTAAAGGCGTATGCGCCCGACCCTTTTCCACTGATTGATGCCGATTATCGAGCCGTGGAGTCTCGAGTCGACAAGCCTGCTGCTTAGGCAGCGAAAGCTACTTGTTTGTTATTATTTGCGTTTAAATTTAATTTTCCGTTTTTACGAAGTCGAGCCTTCGGCGTGCTTATACCATACCCGCTTCCCCATCGAATCCGGGACAGCCCCGTATAAGTATTTTTATTATATTGCGTAAAATAACGTTTGTCAACACTATTTCAGCGACATATTTTTCCTTATTTAAAAAACTCAGTCTTTTGATTTATAGTAAAGTCTGCAATGACAGTAGCCCTCGAATTGCGGATCGGCTATCTGGTCTCTGAATTCCTTGCATACGCATTTGTTGTCCTCGATCATCTCCACACGGCACGGACAGTAACCGCCTCTCGCCTTAAGTCCTTCTTTGATCGCCGCAACTACCTCTTTGTCTTCGTTGAGTTTTACCATTTTGATCTCCTTTATACTCTTTCTTTATATACATAATACTCCCGAGCCAACGCTATGTCAACTCGCAAACGACATTTCAATCCCCGTCAAGATATTTATATTCTTACGAAAATAAAATATTAATCCGCAAAAATGTTATATAATGCGCAATGCACTTTTTATCGACCGCCGCCGTATATCTATATATAAGCGCACGCACAAACAGTATTATAATATATAGATAATAAAAAATAAGGGGGAGATATTTCTCCCCCGCTTAGACCGTCATCAGATCATTGAAAGTCCAAAGCCTAAGAACACCAGTATGATATATACAATGATACATACGTATACTGTGATTTTAAAGGCTTTCTTTTTGTTTCTTGCAAAATAGAATGCTGCCAAACATACAACTATACCGAGCGCAATGTCTTTGATAAGATTCATAACGTTCATCACAACTCCGCCGCTTTGATCTACCGCATCAAGAATAAGATTGACGATAAAGATAACTATCGCGAGAATCATTACGACGCAAGCGCACAATCCGATAAGCGCGTTCATATTTGCTTTGACGGATCTGTCTTCTATTTTTTTGCTAGTTGACTTTTTCTTAGCCATATCAAAAAACCTCCCAATATATTTTAAAATATTATAGTACCAATAAATAAATATGTCAAGTCTAATTTTTTATTTGATTATACTTTATAAATAATAATTTTTTTCGCCGTACTTCTTTGCGCAGATCGCCATCGACGCGAATATCGCCGCCGTATCAGCTATGCACGCAACTATCGCGACGATATATGAAGACACAAATATAGCTACGATTAGACATATTGTATTGCAAACAGCCAGAGTCGCTCCGCCGATAATCCCGTACTTATGTCTGAGTTTCGCATTTTGCATAAAACTGTCTAGATTGACAAATACCGCATAATCTTTGAAAGATAAAAAACAAATTATATCCAATATATAAAAAGCAAATATTATAATGAAGTTTACGCCTTTAGACATATCAAAAGACAGCGACAGCCCCAACACCTCTATAAAATGCATATTACATAATGATATATCGAAAAAACTCAGCATCACGGTAGCCAACGACAAAGTAGCCGCTTCCGCATATGCGCCCTTTTTTATTTTCATCCGCTCTATTGCGACCGCAACCGTCGCGCTCAAGACAAATATCAACGTCATCGGCGTCCACCAATACACGCTCTGCTCGGCGGATCTCTTTACGGCAACTGCCGTCCATACCGCAAAGCTTATAAGCTCTCCGATAATAAGCAGAACGTTTGCCGCAAAAGCGGCTTTCAAAATACCGCAAGCCTTTTTCATCGTCGCCTCTCTTTTAATAATTATATAACAATCTATAATATATGTCAAGACCGACTAACGGGCGGTTTTTATACGTTGAAAAGTCGATTGCAAGAGCGGCATATCTAACGGTTAAAAATCAATATCTAGTAAGAGTATTCCGTCTAATCACTATATATTGTGGTTTGTCAAGCGATTTTCGCTAAATTTTTTAAATTTATTTTGTCATTTTGTATTGCATAGCGCATATGCTTGTGATATAATCATTTCTGCACCAACGATATGAGGAGAACCATTATGTACGTAATCAAAAAAGACGGAACGAAAGAAGCCTACAATGTCCAAAAGGTTGTCACCGCGGTAAACAAATCGGCTTTCCGCGCGCTTGTCAAATTCAGCGACGAGGATATTCAGTTTATATGCGACTTCGTAAATAAGAAAGTCGCGGCTATGAACAAAGATTTTATCAGCATAAGCGAAATGCATAACGTCGTCGAGTATGCTCTCGAATCGCTCAATCCGTCGGTAGCTAAGAGCTATAAGGATTATAGAAACTACAAGCAGGATTTCGTACACATGCTTGACGAAGTATACAAAAAAAGTCAGGCGATAATGTATATAGGAGACAAGGAAAATTCCAACTCCGACTCCGCTCTCGTATCTACCAAGAGAAGTCTGATATTCAATCAGCTCAACAAGGAACTTTATCAGAAGTTCTTCCTCACCAAGGAAGAATTGCAGGCGTGCCGCGACGGATATATCTATATCCACGATATGTCGGCGAGACGCGATACAATGAACTGCTGTCTCTTCGACGTAGCCACCGTACTCAAAGGCGGCTTCGAGATGGGCAACATTTGGTATAACGAGCCCAAGACTTTGGACGTAGCGTTCGACGTCATCGGCGATATAGTTCTCTCCGCGGCAAGTCAGCAGTACGGCGGCTTTACCGTACCGCAGGTCGACAAGATACTCGAACCGTATGCGGAAAAGACTTTTGAAAAACAATTCGAAAGATACACCGGAATGGGTCTTAGCAAAGAAAAGGCGGAAGAAGAAGCTATCAAGGACGTCAAGAAAGATATGATGCAGGGCTTCCAAGGCTGGGAATATAAGTTCAACACCGTCGCGTCTTCCAGAGGAGACTATCCGTTTATCACGATAACGGGCGGTTTGGGTACTTCGCGTTTTGCAAAAATGGCGAATATCTGTATGCTCGAAGTAAGAAAGAACGGACAGGGTAAAAAAGAATGCAAAAAGCCCGTTCTCTTCCCCAAGATCGTATTCCTTTATGACGAAAATCTTCACGGAGAGGGAAAACCGCTCGAAGACGTATTCGAAGCGGGCGTAGAGTGTTCGTCCAAGACGATGTACCCCGACTGGCTCTCCCTTACCGGCGACGGATACGTGGCAAGCATATACAAAAAATACGGCGAAGTCATCTCGCCTATGGGCTGCAGAGCTTTCCTTTCTCCCTGGTTTGAGAGAGGCGGTATGTATCCCGCAGACGAAAACGACAAGCCGGTATTCGTAGGAAGATTCAATATCGGCGCGGTAAGTCTGCACCTGCCTATGATCTATGCTCAGGCAAAGCAGGAGTCCAGAGACTTCTACGAAGTGCTCGACTACTATCTCAGATTGATACGTCAGCTTCACCTGCGCACTTACGACTATCTAAGCGAAATGAGAGCTTCGACAAATCCGCTCGCATACTGTGAAGGCGGCTTCTACGGCGGTCATCTCAAATACAGCGACAAGATCGCTCCCCTGCTCAAAGCCGCTACCGCTTCGTTCGGAATAACGGCGCTCAACGAGCTGCAGGAGATCCACAACAAAAAATCTATTGCCGAAGACGGTCAATTCGCAATTGAGGTAATGGAATATATCAACAAAAGAATCAACGAATTCAAAGAAGAAGACCACATACTCTATGCTATGTACGGCACTCCGGCGGAAAGTCTGTGCGGACTTCAGGTCGAACAGTTCAGAAAAAAATTCGGCGTCGTAAAGAACGTCAGCGACAGACCTTACGTCACAAATTCTTTCCACTGTCACGTCAGCGAGGAACTTACGCCTATACAAAAACAAAATCTCGAAAACAGATTCTGGGATCTTCTCAACGGCGGCAAGATCCAATACGTAAAGTATCCGATAGACTATAACAAAGAGGCGATCCGCACTCTGATAAGAAGAGCTATGGCGATGGGCTTCTACGAGGGCGTAAATCTCTCTCTCGCATATTGCGACGACTGCGGTCATCAGGAACTGAGCATGGACGTATGTCCCAAGTGCGGCAGCAAAAACCTCACGAAGATCGACAGAATGAACGGATATCTGTCCTACTCCAGAGTAAAGGGAGACACTAGACTTAACGCCGCTAAAATGGCAGAAATACAAGACAGGAAGAGTATGTAACTATGCGATATCACAATATTACCAAAGACGATATGCTCAACGGCGACGGCTTGAGAGTCGTGTTGTGGGTAGCTGGTTGCACTCACTGCTGCAAAGAATGTCAAAATCCTATCACTTGGGATATAAACGGAGGATTGGAATTTGACGAAGAAGCAAAAAAAGAAATATTCGACGAATTGGGAAAATCCTATGTCTCGGGCATCACTTTCTCGGGCGGCGACCCGTTGCACCCCGCAAACCGTCAGCCTATATACGAACTTGCAAAAGAGATAAAGGACAAGTTCCCGAGAAAAACTATGTGGCTCTACACAGGATTTGAATGGGAAGAAATAAAGGATTTGCCGATCGTCCCCTATCTCGACGTGATCGTAGACGGAGAATTCAAGATCGATCTGCTCGACACTCAGCTGTATTGGAAAGGCTCGAGCAATCAACGCGTAATCGACGTGCCGGCAACTTTGAAGAAGGGCGAAGTCGTATTGCACGCTTGACAGTATAATTCACCCGGTATACAAAAAGCGATATGTTTTACGCATATCGCTTTTATTATTGTCGTATCACACTAATAATTCCCTTATTCGGAAGAATCCTTATCTTCGGCAATTGCTACTTTATCGCTAGCGCACTCTTTTTCTTTCTGGCTAGTTTTTGCGCTGACCGCTTTAGGATTATTTTTGCAAGGCAATGATTTCGTATTTTGTTCGGTCGATCGACTTTTAATAGCGGGATTTTCTTTCTTGACCTCAATCTTTTTGCTCTCAGTAACCACCGATTTCTCAAAAGTCGCGGACGTTTCTTTTTCCGCATTGCCCTCTGCTACGGCGCTCTTGACGTAAGACTCGGCGTTGAGACCTATCACTATAAAAGCTATTTCGATAAGAGCCATTCCGACGAATAAACCCACAAACGAATTGAATATAGCGACCACCAACGATACGAATACGCCTGATATCAAAAATAATATCGTATTGGAACAAAACAGAAGTCCTATGTTTTTTACGTTCACTACTTTATTAAAATCGATCTTTTTCCATGCGTGCGCTATGTAAGCCTCAAACAGTTCTATAAATCCAAACAGAATCACCGATACGAACGCAGAAATTATAACGCCTACTTTCCACAGAGTGAGTATCCACAGGCTGAGTGTCACCAACGTAGCGCCAAGCAGCGAATCGATAAATGATATGAGAAAATATTTCCAAATACTGCGTCTTGCTATTTCCCTTCTTATCAGCCACTTGGTAACGAAAAATCCGCCGATAAATCCTATAGCCGTAAAGATGACGCATACAACAAACGCCAGTGTAATATTGACAAAACACTGATTTACCAGTTCTTCTACCTGCATTATCTCCACCGACATAGAGCCGTACATACAGTTGTTTAAAGCCGTAGTCAACCACTCTTTGTCAAACAAAGTCTCGATAGCGTCGACGGGCGACGACCACTCGAGCGCCTTTACCTGCAACCAGAAAGAATTTAAAAACTCTGCATATTCTATCGACGAACTGTCCGCTATTTCTTTGATACCTTCAAACAGTTCTTTGATAGCCGCGTTTATCGCCGGTATCGCCGCCGACAGACCGAAAACTACGCCCAAAGCAATAGTGCCGAGCGGCGTAAAAAAATATTTGAGATTGCGGAAATAATTCTTTATGCCGTTTTTTATCATAAGCCGAGTTCCGAATATTTACGCTTTTGTAGTCGAACCGAATCCGCCGTCACGCAAAGCGCTCACTTCGTCGTCAACGGTAATTCCGTATTCGATAAATATTCCCTGTACGAATCCGTCGCCTTGATTTACGACGACCGTTTTACCTTCGTTTGTGGCGTTGGTGAGTTTGCAGAATATATGTCCTTCGTTGGAAGAATTAAAATAGTCGCTGTCGATTATTCCCACCGTGTTGTTGAGTTGAAGTCGGAACTTAAATCCCAGTCCGCTTCTGGGATAACATTTGAGCACCCAATTCTCAAGTATCTCCACTCTTATTCCTGTGGGGATCTTGACGGTCTCGTTGGGTTTGAGTTCTATCTTGACGGGAGCAAAGAAATCGTATCCCGCCGAGCCTGTAGTCGCTCTTTTGGGAAGTTTTATACCGTCGTATATATCTTTTACGTTATCGCTTTGTCCGAAAGTATCTATCCAGTCTTTTTCAAACTGCGCATAGGATACCTTGTGAAATTTTGCTACTCTTTGCATTTGTGTTTCTCCGTTGAATTTATTAATTAAAAGTTGCGAGTTCTGGATTGGGTTTTTCCGTCTTCTCTATAGAGATCGCTTGGAATACAGGTCCCACTCCCTCGTATACTTCGTGTTTTTCGAATTTGACTTTTGCCGTGATCTTGACCCAATCTCTCTTCTTGAGGGCTATCGTCTGCGTATAGGTACATACGAACGCGCCGTAAAAGATATCCGCCTCGCAACATGTCATTATGTGTCTGCCCAGCACTATCGTCTTGGGCGGCAGAGTGCCGTCTACCGCGACTATCCCTTTAAAAGAGAGTATCTTCCCCTCGTACTTACTGCCGTCCTCTACCAAGTCTCTGTAAAATTCCGCATAGTCTTCGTCTTTGATCTCTACAATATGCGCGTCCAGATCGTAAGGAAGCGGATCGGGTATTCTGTCAGGCTCGACGTGTCCGTCGACGTATTCGTACAAAATATCTATTCTTCTGCCCGCGCCGCGCACAATTTTATGATATTCGTTCTTATCTTTTTTGTCGTCGAAACGGTTGAATATCACCGCTTCGCTCGCCTGCATTTTATCGAAAGTGAGTTGACGCATATTTGCGTTGAAATTCATAAAAGTATTGCTGTCCGCGATCATAAGTATCTGCGCCATCACCCAATTTTGCGGCAACGCGTCAAAAAATCTACTTACCTCGTACATTCCGTTGTATTCGACGATAACGCGTTTGATCTTATATTTTTTTTCAAGCGACGAAAGAAATTTATCATTTAGATCTTCTATATCGTCCACGACCTCGATATGTACGTTGGACGACGCAAAATACTCGGGATGATATTCTTCTTCGCCTTCTTCAAACAACAGCAGAAGAGTCTCTTCGCCCTCGTTGAATCTGTCGTCGCTCATCATCTCCTGAATAAATTTAGTCTTTCCGCTCTCTAAAAAGCCCGTAAATAAATATACCGGTATCTCCATCTCTACTCCTATTTGACGTTGAAAAGCAATGCGAGTTTTTCTTCGTCGATCTTACTGCCGATTACGCACAGTCTGCCTATAACTTCGCTGCCGCCAGTTCTGACGTCTATTTCTTCGGGTACGTAATCGAAATGTATCCACTGTCCGTTGTCGCCCGCAACTATGCCTTTTGCGCGCAATACCGTGCCGTAGTCCCCGCTGTCAAGAGCGGAAAGAATAGATTTGATCTGCTCGGAAGAATACTTGCCTGCGGTCTCTCTTCCCCAGCTTGTAAAAACTTCGTCCGCGTCATGACCGTGATGATGGTGGTGATGGTGATGACCGCAACCGCATTCTTCGCCGTGTTCGTGCTCGTGGTGATGACCGCAACCGCACTCTTCGCCGTGTTCGTGCTCGTGGTGATGACCGCAACCGCATTCCTCGCTATGTTCGTGGTCGTGATGATGTCCGCAGCCGCCCTCTTCGCTATGTTCGTGGTCGTGATGATGTCCGCAACCGCATTCCTCGCTATGTTCGTGGTCGTGATGATGACCGCAACCGCACTCCTCGCCGTGTTCGTGCTCGTGGTGATGACCTCCGCAGACAGGACATATTTCCTCGTCTTCAAGAGACTTCATATTGCTTGCCAAAGTCGATTCGTTGGTCATCGCTTCGAATATCTTTTCTCCGCTTAATTCCTCCCAAGGGGTTACGACCACCGTAGCCTCGGGATTGAGCGATCTTACCGTATCCAGACAGTAATCCAGCTTGTCCGCGGATATATCGGTAGTGTGGCTGAGCACTATGCACTTGGCTTGCTCGATTTGATTTTTATAAAACTCGCCGAAGTTCTTCATATACATTTTGCACTTCTTTGCGTCTACGACCGCGGTAAGCGATGAGATAACGCTGTCGGGAAGTTGCGCTGAAAGCACGGCTTGAAGCACGTCGCTGAGTTTGCCTACTCCGGAAGGCTCGATAACTATTCTGTCGGGAGCATAATCGGCATAAACTTTGTTGAGCGCTTTCTTGAAATCGCCTACTAGAGAACAGCATATACATCCGCTGTTCATTTCGTTTATCTGCACTCCCGCTTCTTTGAGAAAACCTCCGTCGATGCCGATATCTCCGAATTCATTTTCGATAAGCACGATCTTCTGTCCTTTGAGAGCAGAAGAAAGAAGTTTTTTTATCAAAGTAGTTTTACCCGCGCCCAAAAAGCCGGAAATTATATCGATTTTCAACATATTGTATCACCTCTAAAAAATTGATTATTTCTATAGTTATTCTTCTTTGCGCGACCGGTATACGCGCAAGGCAATATATTTATCAATTAAGCGTTGCCCTCTATCACAGGAGCGGAAAATACGAACGTCGTAATAGACTTTGCGGACACTTTGACTTTGCCGCTTGCAAATCCCGAAGCGTCGACCTGCGCCCAATTTCTATCTGCGTCCGTTGTCACGCCGCTCAGCAAATCGCCTACTCCGACGACGTTGAGTACGTGTTCCCTCTTACTGTCGTTGATAACTATCACTACGGTAGTGCCGTCAGTCTTTCTGAAAGCTACGCATTCCACTCCGTTCATACCCAAAGTATCTCCGTATTCAGTGCCCAATCTGACGCAACCCGGCTCGATAAATTTACTGAACTGACCCATAGCGTAATATCTCTTGTACGCGCTGAGCGAATTGTCTTGCGTATTCCAATACACAAGACCGTCTTCGTAATCGTATTCTTTGAGCATAGATACCGACAGCCAGTAGTTCCAACTCACCGCGTCAATCAAAGCAAGATCGCGAAGAATGACCTTTGCCGAATAGAGCCCTATATCTATTCCTTCGCTCACGCCCGGTTCCATTACGCAGTATTCGCTTACGCTCACCTTTCTGCTGTCCATATCTCTGGTCAGGTAACTGAACAGCATATTTCTCGTTCTCTTATCCGTATCGGCGCCGTAAGAATGCACGGATATTGTGTCGATCTCGTCAAAATAATCGTATTTGGAGAAAGCTTTCATATATCTCTTGAATTTAGTGCCGCTCTCGGTCAACTTGTAATTACCGCTCTCGAAAATATCCATAATGAACGACGTGCCTTCGGAAGCGTTGAACTTCACTAGCGTCTTGTGGAATACGTCGTAAAACTTCGCAAGTACTTCCGGATCGTAATGACAGCCCTCTTGCGGAACTCCGCTGCCGTTCCATTTCCACTGAGGCTCGTTGACGGGACTTATATATACTTTGATATCCTTGTCGTACTTACATACGATATTAGAATACAGCCAGTCGGTAATTATCAATACGTAGTCGGAAAAGGCCTGATAACACTCCTCTTTGAGATTGTTGTCGTAAGCCTCGTTGCCGTGCGTAAGTCCGTTACGCGTCAAAAGATAATGCGGCGAATTGACAAAAAACACAACTTCGTCTATATTGCCTGTATCAAGCGCTTTTTCAAACATCTCTCGCACTGCTTTATCTCTCGTAAAGTCGTAATTGGCGGGATCGGAAAAAGCCGCGTAATCTCCGTGAAAATTCTCAGCTACGAAATAACTCTCCGCACCTCTGAGCGGATCTTTCCCCTTTTCTTCGCCTTTGTTCTCATATATGCCGAGTTCTTTACCGCCTCCGCCTATATTGTATCTGAAAGTATTGAGCTTAAGTCCGTAATCGCCGTAAAGCATATCTATAGCCTGCTGCTTTACGGAATCGTCCTCTATTGCGCCCAAAGCCTGATACGTCCACGCCGACGAAGCGCCGAAACCTTTTATGGTCTGAAATTCTTTATTGTTGAACACCGTGATCGTGGTCGTGCCGAAATTGACTATCGCGGAATATATTCCCAACGCCGCGCCTATTATAAATCCTATCGTCAGCACTCCCGCCACTACGGCGACTACAACTTGTTTTTTCATAATTTCCTTCCTGCCGATTTAATATTATAATATATATTAACATATTAGACTAGTCTAAGTAAATTGTTTTGTCAAAAATTTATCCGTTTTGCCGCGTACGCAGACGCGCGTATCCTTTCAAATAGAAAACTTTGAAACTTTATCGAGAATTTTGTAAAAAATGTATATCAAATCGTTGACATATGGCGCAATAAAAACTATAATCATTTTGTTTAATAATTCTAAACTTAATGTTTATTATACCAAAACCCTATAAGATTATAGTTTAGATTTACTAAACACGACTATTTATGGAAATCCAAGGAGAAAAACAATGGATCTTGGCATCAAAATAAAACGTCTGCGATTGCAATGCGGACTTACCCAAGAAGAACTAGCCGACCGCTGCGAACTGACGAAAGGATATATATCCCAACTGGAAAATAACCTTACGTCTCCGTCGATAGCAACTCTTATAGACATACTCGAAGTACTAGGCAGCGATCTGAAATCTTTCTTCAACGAAGAGACCGAGGAAAAGATAGTATTCGAAGAAAAGGACTTTTTTGAGAAAGAAGACGACGGCGAACTGGTGACCTGGCTTGTGCCCAACAGTCTCAAAAACGAAATGGAACCTATATTGCTGACTTTACAAAAGGGCGTAAGCACCACCGAAGATATGCCGCACGAAGGCGAAGAGTTCGGATACGTGCTCGAGGGCAAATCTTTGCTCCATCTAGGCAAAAAGACTTATGAGATAAACGCGGGCAACTCCTTCTATTTCACAAGCAAGAAAAGACATTTCATTGAAAACAACGGCGACGAGACCGCAAAAATACTTTGGGTATCCAGCCCTCCGACATTTTGAGATAAAGGAGAAACGAATATGGAAAAAAACAACGAATATATAATCCAGCTTCAAGGAATAAGCAAGCAATACGGTTCCAAGACCGTAGTCAACAATATTAATCTCAATATTAAAAAGGGCGAATTCGTGACGTTTCTCGGACCTAGCGGCTGCGGTAAAACGACGACATTGAGAATGATAGCGGGATTCGAGACTCCTACCGAGGGAAAAGTACTATTCGACGGAAACGACATCGCAAAACTTCCGCCGCACAAACGTCCTGTAAATACGGTATTTCAAAAGTACGCTCTCTTCCCCCACCTCAACGTATTCAACAATATAGCCTTCGGCCTCAAACTCAAAAAGATTGAAGTGGATTATGTAAAATCCAACGGAGAACCCGCCGTAGCGCAGATAAAACTTAAGGACTTCCTCGTAGATCCCGCTACAGGTAAGCCCGATTTCTCCATTGCGCATAAAGACTATTATTCCTATATCGAAAAAGGCTACGTAAAACTTCGTAAGATCAAAAAGACTGTAGATAAGATGACGAAGAAAGGCCGCGTAAAAAAAGAAGTCAGCGGATATAAGTATTTTATAGACGAAAAAGTAAGGCGCGCGCTCAAGATAGTCGGACTGAGCGACTACGAGACGAGAGACGTCGATTCTCTCTCGGGAGGTCAGCAACAGAGAGTTGCAATCGCCCGCGCTATCGTCAACGAACCCAAAGTGCTTCTTCTCGACGAGCCTCTCGGCGCGCTCGATCTCAAAATGCGTCAGGAGATGCAGATCGAACTCAAAGAGATGCACAAGACCTTGGGAATAACGTTTATTTACGTCACGCACGATCAGGAAGAGGCGCTTACGATGAGCGACACCGTAGTGGTAATGAAAGACGGAGAGATATGTCAAGAAGGCACGCCTATCGATATATACAACGAACCGAGGACTGCGTACGTCGCCGACTTTATAGGAGAATCCAATATACTCGACGGTACGATGATCGACGATTACAAGGTCAATATAGTCGGCGTAGACTTCGACTGCGTAGACGCGGGATTTGGACAGAATAAGCCGGTAGACACGGTAATTCGTCCCGAAGATATAGAAGTAAGGGCAAAAGGCAAAGGTCAGCTCGACGGCGTGATAAAATCCAGTATGTTCAGGGGCGTACACTATGAAATGGTATGCGAATGCAACGGATACGAATTCACTATACACAGCACTCTGGAGTCCCCAGTCGGCAAAGAAGTAGGTCTCTACGTCGCGCCCGAAAATATACAGATAATGCACAAACAACACGAAGACAACACAGTACCCGTGACGTTTACGTCCAATACTACCTTCGATCTCTACGGCGGCATATATTCCTTCGATCCGACAAAACTCTTTGAAGACTGCTCCTACGATCCCGACCAAGACGTATTGACGGTATGCTCTAATGAATATACGCTCAAGGGCGAGAGCGCTACGGTCAAATTCGAGTTTGCGGATATCGATATGACGGACGACGAATACGCAGCCCCTCTTGCCGGTAACGTCGACAGTATGATATACAAAGGCAAAAATTATCTAGTCGATATAAAGACAGACGACAATCACCATATCTACGCCGATACCAAGTATCTGTGGGATAAAGGCGACAGAATAGGCATAAAGGTCAATCCCGACGCTTTCCGCCTCGTCAGTTGCGGAGCATTCGATAAACAGGAGGAGCAAAACAATGTTTAAAAAACTTATGGCGCTCCCCTATGCGATGTTTATGTTGCTATTCGTACTGCTTCCGTTGGCGCTTATACTGGTTTTCGCAGTCATAGACGCGACGGACGGCTCTTTCGATATGATAGCCAATTTCAAGGAACTCGCCAAAGAAGACGCGCTCGGCAAGGTCATAGTCAATTCTATTATAGCCGGATTCTCCACAAGCGCGATATGTCTTTTGATAGGCTATCCCATAGCATATTATCTCACAAAAAAAGAGTTCAATAAAAAAGGCGTTATGATAGGTCTGTTCATCGCTCCGATGTGGGTCAACTTCCTGCTGAGAATGATGGCGGCGAAAGCTGTATTCAGCGTACTCAATATCAGGCTTGGCATGGGCACCGTTATATTCGGTCTGTCTTATGAATTCCTGCCGTATATGATAATGCCGCTGTACAATACGATACAGAAGATCGACAAGAGCTATATCGAGGGCGCGGGAGATCTCGGCGCGACGCCGACAAAGGCTTTCTGGAAAGTGACCGTTCCGCTGTCTATGCCGGGAATACTCAGCGGTCTCACTATGGTTATGATCCCCTCCGTCACTACTTTTGCAGTAACGGAGATAATGAGCAACAGCAAAATGATGCTCCTCGGCGATTTCATCTACAGTCTCAAAGCCGACAGTCTCAATATGGCGGCGGCAATATCGATAGTGTTGATACTGTTTATGATAGCGTCTATGGCGCTGACCAACAAATACGACAAAGGCAACGATAAAGGAGGTAAATTATGGTAAGAAAAACGCTTGTCAGGACTTTTATAGCGGCAGTGCTGATCATACTCTATCTGCCTATAATATGGATGATAATATACTCCTTTACGGAGACGGAAGCCTTGAAAGGTTGGACGGGATTTACCTTCAACAATTATATCAAACTCTTCAACGGCACCAGCGAAAAAGCCGATCTGATAAAGGAAGCGCTGGGCAATACGTTGTTCGTCGGCGTATTCGTAAGTCTGCTCTCTACGGTGCTTGGCACGCTCGGCGCGATAGGTCTGCACGCTATACACAGCAAGAGGATAAAAACCGCATATTCGACGGTAAATCAGATACCTATGATAAACAGCGAAATAGTCACCGCGATTGCGCTCGCGCTGGTATTCAATATGTTTGCGTCTATGTTCAGAATAACGGACGGAAGTTGGGGAATCACGGCTCTTAAACTCATACTTGCTCAGACTTCTTTCTGCGCGCCGTACGTGCTTCTCAACGTACTGCCAAGACTTCAGAAATCCGACAACAAAATATACGAAGCCGCTCTCGATCTCGGCTGTACGCCTGCAAAAGCTATGTTCAAAGTCGTACTGCCCGATATAATGCCCGGCATAATAGTCGGAGCGTTGCTTGCTTTCACGCTGTCGATAGACGACTTTGTAATAACTAAAGTCAACGTGACTTCCTTCACTACTCTCTCGACGATGCTCTACGGTCTCAAGAGCGGAAAGAAACCTCTTCCCGCCGATATACGCGCCCTGTTTACGATCATATTCTTTATCGTATTCGCGCTTATGATGATACTGTACAGCCCCCGCAAAAAATCGGAAAAGGAGCGCTGAGAAAATGAAAAAGAAAATTACTGCGCTTGCTATTCTGACCGTCATGACTTTGGCGCTCGCCTGTCCGTTTATTCTTGCCGGATGCGCGCCGCGCGACGAAATACTCAAAGTATACAACTGGTCCGAGTATATCGGCGAAGACGTCATCGAACAATTCGAGGAATACTATCGCGAGATAACGGGTAAAAACATAAAAGTCAAATACGATATGTTTGACGAAAACGAGCTTATGTACGCTCAGATAAAGACTACCAAAGCCGACTACGACGTCATTTGTCCGTCCGACTATATGGTGGAAAAGATGATAAAAGAAAATCTGCTTTTAAAACTGCAGAGCGATTTCAGCGAATACGGATACGGCGAAATAGAAGACTACCGCGACACGATTTCTCCTCTCTTCACTTCGGGAGAAAATTCTTACTTCAAGTACGACTACGACGAGGCGAGCGGAGAATATAATCTATACAGCCGCACGTATATGACGGGAACGTTGGGAATACTTTACGCCAACGACAGCGAACTCTATAAAAACAGCGCGTACGGCGAATACTCGTCGATGAGCGATTACGTAGAGTCCAACGGTTGGGCGGTGCTTTGGGACAAAGCGTTCGACCAAAGAATAATGATGAAAAACTCTTTGCGCGACACGTACGCAATAGGAGCGATCTATACTTTGCTCAACGAAAAATCCAAGTATTACTCCCCCGATCTTTCCCCCTCCGCCGCGCTCAATGCGACAGACGATGAAAGCATCAAAAAGATAAAAGAATATCTGATCCTTCAAAAGCCTTTTATATGCGGATACGAGAATGACGAAGGTAAGGAGATGATCATTCAAGACGACATAGATATGACGCTCCAATGGGCGGGCGACGCGGTATACGCGATGTCAGATCTACAGGACGAAATAGGCAAATCGCGCGATATGTCTTACTTCGTTCCGTATGAAGGATCGAACATTTTCAGCGACGCCTGGTGCATACCCAAATATTCAGGCAACCCCGTCGCGGCAAATCTGTGGATAAACTTTATGTGCCGTCCCGACATAGCGATTGAGAATATGGACTACATCGGATATACTACCGGAGTAGCTACCGAAGAGGTATACGATTATATCATTGAAAACTGGGCAAGCGAAGAAGAGACCGAATATTGCGTCGACCTATCGTACTTCTTCGGAAGCGACTGCGATTTTGCAGACGAAGAAGGCCGCGTGCTCGTATACGTGTCGGAAGAAGATTACAACGCTTTTGAAGCGCAGTTCTTCTCCCCCGAGGTAATAGAGCGTTGCGCGGTTATGCTGGACTTCGGCGAACGCACTTCTGCTATGAACCGAATGTGGCGAAGCGTAAAAGCCTGATAAAAATCATATCCCGAGCATTCGCCCGGGATATTTTCTATACTCGAAATTTCATAAATTTATTTAGATTAACGCAAGTAACCTTTGGCTTTTGAACCGAGACCGCTCTGTCTTTTTTTATTGCCGTTGGACTTGCCTTTTGCAAAAGGTTTTTTATTTCCCTCTCTGCCGCCCGTCTTTTTGCGAGCAGGCGCATCCTTCTTGGACTTGAATTTATTTTCGCCCTGCGGCAAAGGTTGGTCCTCTTCTTTTGCCTCCTGCACCGTTACCGCCCGCTTGCCGAGCATTACGCCCTTGAGTTTGAACAGCTTGGTCTCGCAACCCTTTATTACGGATACAAAACTGTACGTGTCCCTTATCTTTATATCGGAAATCTCGTACACTTTGAGTTGAGTAGAAGAAAGGAGAAGTTTTGTAAGCGTATCCTTGTCGAGCAAGTCTCTCTTTCCTACGTTGAGGAAAAATCTGCTCTGATTGCCGTAAAAATCCTTTATCTTGTTGGAAGAATCCTTAGGCAAAGTATAGGTGTCGGAAATGTTGCCTATCTCCATAAACTTAAGCGCGCCTCCGCTTACCTTTTGAAAACTGGGAATATATCCCACCTGAGAGGAATCGATCAAAGTATAAGCCGCGCCGTCCTTTTTTGCTCTCGCCGTTCTGCCAATCCTGTGCACGTAAAAATCGCTATCCGTAGGCGGATCGAAGTTTATTATCGCGTCTACTCCGTCGATATCCAAACCGCGCGCCGCAACGTCAGTAGCGACGAGTATCTGCAACTGCTTGGACTTAAACCTCTTTATTATTTGAGTGCGCTCGCTCTGTCGCAGATCTCCGTGAATTACGGCGACGGATCTACCCTTTGATACCAAAGCCTTGTACAGTCTGTCCGCCCTGACTTTTGTATTGCAGAACACTATCGCGAGCGAGTAGGATTTGCCGTCGATTATCGAAAGCATCGCGCCCATTCTCTGCGCGTCTTTTACCATACAGTAATACTGACTTATCTTTGGCAGGTTGTCTCCGTCTATTGAAGTCTTGACAAAGGTAGGAGATACAAAGAGTTTGTCTATCAACTGAGATATGTTCTGCGGAAGCGTGGCGGAAAAACAAAGTCTTTGACAGTCTCCGACGCATGCGCTTATCTTTTCTATATCTCCTCTAAATCCCATATCGAGCATTTCGTCTCCCTCGTCAAGCACAAAATACTTAACTCCGGCGAGTTTGACGGTACGTCTGTCGATATGATCGAGCAATCTTCCGGGAGTTCCGACGACTATCTGCGGCTTTTTCCTGAGACAGAATAGTTGTTTTTGTATATTCTGACCGCCGTAGATACCCGCTACGCGAACGTTCTCCGAATATTTGAGAATTTTCTGTATCACTTCGCAAGTCTGTATGACCAGTTCTCTCGTAGGACATACGACCGCCGCTTGGACTGCGTTGTCGCTCCTGTCTATCTTCTCGAGCATAGGCAATACGAAAGCAAGAGTCTTGCCCGTGCCTGTGGGAGCCTGAGCGACGATATCCCCGTCTTTCATAGCAAGAGGTATGACTTCTCTCTGAACGTCGGTAGGATTTATTAAATTATGTTCTTCCAAGCTGCGCAGTATTTCAGGCGCAAAGCCGTATTCTTCAAATAAGTTTGTCATAGCACAAGTATACAGCAAAAGTTGATTTTTTCCAAACGATTAGGTATAATAGTTGTATGAAAACAGCAATTATTTCAGGTGCGTCGCGCGGAATAGGCAAAGCCGCGGCTCTCACTCTTGCAAAAAACGGTTACCGAGTGATCGTCAATTATCTCAATTCCCGACTCGAGGCGGAGAGAATAGAAAGAACGATAATAGAAAACGGCGGCAGCGCATGCATTTACAAAGCTGACGTATCCGATCCGCAAGCTACTGCGGAAATGGTGGAATATGCCAGATCCGCTTTCGGATCTGTGGATCTTGCGGTCGCAAACGCAGGTATAGCGTGCTACGGACTTCTGATCGACAGTTCCGCAGACTGCGCGCGCCGACTTATAGACGTCAATCTAATCGGCGTTATAAATCTCTGCCGCGAAGCGGGAAAAGTCATGCTTTCCCAAAAGAGCGGCAATATCGTAACGATCGCTTCTATGTGGGGAGAGGTAGGCGCAAGCTGCGAAAGCGTATATTCGGCGGCCAAAGGCGGTGTGATTGCACTGACCAAGGCTTTGGCAAAAGAATTTGCACCCAGCGGCGTAAGAGTAAACTGCGTATCTCCGGGATTCATAGATACGGAAATGAATAGCGCTTTGAGCAAAGAAGACGTATCCGCGATCGTTTCCGAGATACCTCTCGCACGAGCAGGTTCGCCTCAAGACGTCGCCGACGCCATTGAATGGCTGGCAAGCGAAAAATCCTCTTACGTCACGGGTCAGATTATTTCGGTAAACGGTGGCTTGATAATATAAGCCGACATATAATGATAACGAAAACCGAAATTAATCATTACATACAACACAATGAAAAGACTAAAAAGCTATAGACATACATTTAAATCCTGCTGCATAGCGTCGGCCATTCAGGCGATCACGGTAAACCTCGCTCCGTTGTTATTCGTAAGCTTTCAGAACAGTTTTTCAATATCTCTGACAGAACTTACAGCGCTCGTCACAATAATGTTCCTCGTCCAATTATCTATGGACGCTGTCAGTGCAAAAATTATAGACAAAATAGGATATCGCACCGCTGTAATACTCTCCCACGCGTTTGCCGCCTTAGGACTGATATTTATGGGCACTCTGCCCTTTATAATGCCGTCATACGCAGGTCTTGTGATAAGCACCGTAGTATGCGCTATCGGCGGAGGAATAACCGAAGTGGTCGTCAGCCCGGTAGTCGAGGCTATACCCGAAAAAAGAGACGGCAGTATGTCTTTGCTCCACTCTTGCTATTGCTTCGGAATTCTTGCGGTAGTGCTGATATGTGTCGCATATTTCGCGATTTTTGACAGAGATAAGTGGCAATATCTCCCGATAGCTCTCTCTATCGCGCCTATAATAAACGGCTTTTTCTTCTTTTTTGTACCGTGCAGCAATCTCGACGAACAGCGCGGAGAAAGTATGTCGATACGTCAACTATTGAAAAACAAGCGCTTCTATCTCTTCTTTATACTGATACTGTGCGCGGGAGCGAGCGAACAGGCTATAAGCCAATGGGTATCTTATTTTGCGGAAAAGGGACTTAATATATCCAAGACCACGGGCGATCTCGTGGGGTTGTTCAGCTTTGCGTTTTTGATGGGGTTGGGAAGACTGTTATATGGACTTTTCGGCACAAAAATAAAACTCGCTCATATCATGCCGATAGTCGGCGCGGCGTGTGTAACCTGCTATATAGTCATCGTCGCGTGCAATCTGCCGATAGTGTCTTTGATATTCTGCGCGCTGTGCGGACTTGCGGTCAGCATAATGTGGCCGGCTGCGCTCGACCTTTCTTCCAGAAATATATCCCGAGGAGGCACGGCTATGTTTGCCCTGCTCGCGCTTGGCGGCGACGTAGGCTGTACGCTCGGTCCAAGTATTGTCGGATACGTGTCCGACGCTTCGTCTTTTGGATTGCGCGGCGGTCTTGCGGCGGCTTCCGCCTTCGCTATAATGTTCTTTATTGCTTCTCTGGCAATAGGAAAACTGAAAAAAAGTGAAGATAAATTGCCCTTGGAAAACAATTTGGATTGAAGATAAAAGCGGATGAGACTGTCTCATTACTGTCAAAATAACGATAGCTATTTAAATTATCTACAGTCGTCATATTAAGCGAAACGCGGTGAAGTCGAAATTTCTAATCGTATTTTTAATCGAATTAGATCTCTCCAACTACGGTCGAGATGACTAGAAAAGTACAATTCAACTCTAAGCCGTCATTTCGACTGGAGCGTAAGCGGAATGGAGAAATCTAAACAATATGATAATCCCTCAACTGCGGTCGTAAGGAGCGAAGCGACGGTATAGCGAGAGTGGCTTATACATCTCGTGCGAGCGTCAATGACAATTCCAATCGTCACCCTGAGCGAAGCGTATGCGCAGTCGAACTGGTCTCTATCCATTCAATTGGTTTAGATCTCTCCACTTCGGTCGAGATGACAAAATTTTTGGCGACGTAAAAAGTACAACCGTCATGCTGATCAAAGTCGAACAGATCTCTATACTCTTAGTTATTTTTCTTACTGGGTTCGCAAACCAAGATATCTTCTAGTGTAAGATTGCAAAGTTCGCAGTACACGTAAAGATCCTCTATCGAAATGATCGATCTTGCGTCTTCCCAATTCGCAACCTGCGAATCCGACCAACCTGCGACCGCGCTGGCGAGTTCATTTCTGGAAATATGATTATCCATATCAAAAGTACAAGTCTTGCATCTTTCTCCGCCGGTGCAATAATTTTTGCTGTCCTCTCTGCTTCTGCAATATTCGCAGACTTTTTTTATCAAATTTATATTGTGACGTCTGAGGTATTCCAAATTCTTACCCGTCTTTACCCAATCTATGTTCTTTGCCTGAAGTTTTTCCATAATAATCTCCTATATAGCCGATCCAACTTATGCATTAATATTTTTCGATGTTGATTATAACATAAGATTAGAAAAATTTCAATATATTGCGCAAATAAAAAAATATACTTTGCTCACAAATTTCATATTGGAAAAAAATTCAAAAAAGCTATTGACACGCCAAGACGTTTCCTTTATAATTAAAGTATTAAAAATATATGAATAACTAGGAGGTTATTACAATTATGAAGAACAAAAAAATTGTTGTCTTTTTGTTGATAGCGATTATGGTTCTCGGCTTTTCTCTTACGGCTCTTGTAGGTTGTAAGGATTGGAAAGAGCAAGAAATCGATTCTATGTTCGAAACTCTTGTTCAGATAGCTGAAAACACTTGCGAGTCAAAAAGACTTAACAACATGGAACTCGGCGCGAGCATCGTGGTCGATACTACTTACGGCGAATCTTCGAAGAAGTACACTGTCGACTTGGCTGCAAAGTTGGCGCTCAACGCAGACGATCCGAACAAAAACAGCGCAAGCTTGACTATCACCGACAATACTCTGAACAAGAACGTATTGAGCCTTTATTATGACGAGGCTGTAGCCGATTACGTCTATATGTCTTTGGGCGAAGACGCACACTTCGGTTTGAAAGCGGTAAAAGTCAAGGAAGTTCTTAAAAACAAGAACGCAAGCGTTACCGACGATCAGGCAGACGGCATCAAAGACGACATAGTCGATGGACTCGGCAGCGCCGGCGACATCATCAGTATGATAAAAAGTTTTGACATCTTGGACGCTAAGATTTCTAAGAACAAACTTACATACCGTATCGAAACCAGCATCGGCAAGATCTTCGGCGGCGAGGCTATCAATCAAATTCTCGATATGATCGGCGAAAACGTTCAGACAATGATCAACAATTACGGTATCGGAATTGACTTGAAGACGCTCAACACCGTTCTTCCCGATCTCGCTATCGGTATAAACGTCAACGTTTCCAATAAAAAACCTGAAAAAGCTGTCATCACCGGTCTTTCCGCTGATTTGAGCTGTCCCAAGAAAGACGTAGTTATCAAGAATACCGCTGGCGGCACTTTGCTCCAAATCGACGTTGCAAAAGATTTCAAAGCCAACGTAAAAGCAGATTTGTTCTTCAATCCGGACACTTCCAGAGTAAAATCAATACCTACAGACAAAACTTACGTCTTCATCGGCGCAGCTAACTTTGTAGCAAACGGCACCTTTGAGTTGAACAAAGATATAAATTTGGAATTAAACTTTGGTTCTATTTCTATGAGTCCGAAAATCCCTGGTGGAACATATAATATCGAACTTGCTCTCCACGCAGATCCGTCTGTGCTCGCAAATGTCGATTTTGAGTCTCACTCCGTATATAAGACTTTTGAAATACTGTCCGAAGTATTGCACAAAGCAGTACGTTATTTGAAGATAGACATCAAGAAAGATGGCGCTACGACATCCTTCCTCAAGATCGAACTTTCTCAGGTAGCCGGAAAACTCAATATTACCGACCTTAACGTAGGTGCGCTCGGCTTGCCTTCATCTATTACCGGCGCTTTGAAAGGATCTATCGATAACGTTATCAATATGATAAAAGGTTTTGTCAAAGATAGCGTAGACGTAGGTTACTTATACGGTCCCAACACGGCTGACGGAAAGCTCACTTTCAAGGTAGACACCGAAAACGGCTTTATCGACGACGGCACAGGTCACCTCAAGTATCAAAAGAACGGCTTGCTCGAAGTAGGCAAAGACTATACTCCTTTCATCAAAGACGGAAAACTCATCAAGAAAGGCGAGGAAGGCAGCGGTTACATCAAGAATGCAGACGGCACATTCTCCGTCGATACTGCAAACGGCTATGTTGAAGACAAGAAGACAAAGGAACTTGCATTCGACGACAAGGGTAATTTGAAAGTTCAAACCGGTTTCAAACTCTACAACGGCAGACCTATCACCGAAGCAGAGTATGATAAGCTCGCAGAAGAGGATAAGTTGAAAGAAGAGGAAGCAGCCGCAGCGGCTACTAAGACTATCTCCGACATAATCAAATCTCTCTCTGTTATCATCAACAGCAACGGCGTCAGCGCTAATCTCAACGAATACGCTGTCAAAGTAGGCGAAGAATATAAACTGAAAGACTATCCTAACGCTGTAGTAATCAAAAATGACGGCAAATACTATGTTGTAACAGGCGAAGGCGATAACTATACCGAGACTGAAGTCGAGGCAGACAAAGTCACTGTAACCGAAAAAGAAATCAAAATCGGCGGCGGTTTAACTTTGAATAAAGACGGCGTCACTGTCACAGTATCTGCTAAGCAACTTCATATGGTCAACAGCAGCACAATCAAAGGCTTGCCCAAAGAAGAAGTATTGATAACAATCAAACTTACCGATATCAAGTACGGCACTGCTCCCGGCAAAATTGCTGGCTAAAATTCAAAATCGATTTTATAAATCGTGACAACAAAAAATCAGGAACGCATTTCGGTGCGTTCCTTTTTTATTGCTTAGAAAGAATTATCATCTGTTTGTATCTATCGCCTCCCCATCTCCGCCCCCGTCATTTCGACCGCAGTGGAGAAATCTATTCCGTTAAATTAATAATTTGATTAGATCTCCCCACTTCGGTCGAGATGACGGTTCCGTTTTCCATGTGTTCTCCAACCCGTCATTTCGCTATGCTCAGTAGAATGACTATTTGATTCAATATTATATTTTAAATTCACCCTATAATTGATATCGATATAAAAAACGTTGCGCCGCTATAAAGCGACGCAACTGAAAACTATTTTAATTATATTGAAACGGTCTTACTCCAATTCAAACGCGCCCGTATACAATTGATAATACTGTCCGCGTTGCGCGATAAGTTGATCATGACTTCCTTTTTCTATTATCCTGCCGTGATCGAGCACTATGATCACGTCGGAATTGCGTACGGTAGAAAGTCTGTGCGCTATTACGAATACGGTTCTTCCTTCCATAAGCCTATCCATACCTTGCTGAACAAGCGCTTCCGTACGCGTATCGATCGAAGAAGTAGCTTCGTCAAGGATCATTACGGGAGCATCCGCAACCGCCGCTCTTGCGATAGAAAGCAACTGCTTTTGTCCCTGCGACAAATTTGCGCCGTCTCCCGTGAGCATCGTGGCATATCCCCCGGGCAGTCTTGTGATAAAATCGTGAGCGTTGGCAAGTTTTGCCGCCGCTATACAGTCTTCGTCGCTTGCGTCCAATCTTCCGTAACGGATATTATCCATTATCGTGCCTGTGAACAAATTGGTATCCTGCAGGACTATACCCAAAGATCTGCGCAAGTCGCTCTTCTTGATCTTATTGATATTTATACCGTCGTATCTTATCTTACCGTCGGCGATATCGTAAAATCTGTTGATAAGATTGGTGATAGTGGTCTTACCCGCGCCTGTAGCACCGACAAATGCGATCTTCTGTCCGCGCTCGGCATGTATCGTCACGTCGTGAAGCACTATCTTGTCTTCGACGTAACCGAAGTCAACCTCGTTGAGCTCTATATTTCCCGTCAATCTTTCGTAGGTAAGCGTGCCGTCAGCCTTGTGAGGATGTCTCCAAGCCCATATTCCCGTACGCTCCGCGCACTCAGTCAACTCGCCGTTGTCATCCTCTTTAGCATTTACCAAAGTGACGTAACCTTCGTCAGTCTCCGGCTGTTCGTCAAGCAGTTCAAATATTCTGCCTGCGCCTGCCGTTGCCATTACTACCGCATTGAC
The DNA here is from genome assembly GCA_948471525.1 of uncultured Clostridia bacterium. Lineage (GTDB taxonomy): Bacteria > Bacillota > Clostridia > Christensenellales > UBA3700 > RACS-045. Next base: position 149,594 of record CAOKSY010000003.1, read on the forward strand.
CTGCGAAGACATCTGGCTTATATTGAACGTAAACTGTCTGCTCATATTGAGAAAACTGATTATCGCTCCCATACCTATTCCGCTTGCGGCAAATCCCGTCAACGAGAGATTGGGTGCGTTATACAGCACCAAAATACCGCCCACTATTGCTACTATAACATATAGTACGTGTCCTATATTACCAAGCATAGGCATCAACACATTGGCGTAGCCGTTGGCGCTCTGAGCGTCCTTAAACAGTCTGTCGTTTATCGCGTCGAAATCGCGTTTGGACTGCTCCTCGTGACAGAATACCTTGATGACTTTCTGTCCGTTCATCATCTCTTCGACAAAGCCTTCGCTTTTACCTATAGAATACTGCTGTTTGATAAAGTACTTCGCGCTTCGTCCACCTATCGTCTTTGTGACCAAAAGCATTACCACTACGCCCAGTAATACCACGAGAGTAAGCCAAATACTCGATACCAACATCGTTATCATAAGCGTGACCATCGCCACAAACGCCGCGTATCCCTGTGGTAAACTCTGCGAAATGAGCTGTCTGATCGCGTCGGTATCGTTTGTATATATACTCATTATATCGCCGTGAGTGTGCGTGTCGAAGTATCTGATCGGCAAGGACTGCATCTTCTCGAACATATCGCGTCTTATATGATAAAGAAAACCTTGCGTTACGTACGCCATTATTCTGTTGAATACAAACGAACATATCAAACCTACTATATATATTCCCGCCATTATCGATATAATCGTATAAAGTTTGTTCTTGACCGAATCCCATCCGCCGGCAATGCCCGGTTCGATAACGTCATCTACCAACATCTCTATAAAGATCGAAGAACTTATCGCGGCAATAGAGTTGAACGTGATACATATCGCGACAATCACGAGTTGTATCTTATAGTATTTAAACATAAATTTGAGAAGCCTACCGAGCGTGGACACAACGCCCGCTCTGCCGCCTTGTCTGACTTTTTGCTTATTCAACTTCGTTCACCTCCTCTTGAGAATTGGCTTTGTTCTGGGAATGATATACTTCCTGATAAATCGCATTGCGAGCAAGCAATTCATCGTGCGTTCCAATGTCGGCTACGCTTCCGCCGTCCATCACTATGATCTTGTCCGCGTCCTGAACCGACGCCACCCTCTGCGCGATGATAAACTTGGTCGTATCGGGTATTTCTTCCTTAAACGCAGTCCTTATCAACGCGTCTGTCTTGGTATCGACCGCGCTTGTCGAATCGTCGAGTATAAGTATCTTGGGCTTTTTGAGCAAAGCTCTCGCTATACAAAGCCTCTGCTTCTGTCCGCCAGATACGTTGCTTCCGCCCTGTTCGATATAAGTATCGTACTTGTCGGGAAATCCCATGATAAAATCGTGCGCCTGCGCCAGACGGCATACTCTCTCAAGTTCTTCGTCGCTTGCGTCCGGATCTCCCCATCGCAGATTTTCTTTGATTGTGCCCGAGAAAAGCACGTTCTTCTGCAATACTACCGCCACTTGATTTCTCAGCGTATCAAGATCGTAATCCTTGACGTTGACTCCGCCGACATACACGTGGCCGCCAGTAGCGTCGTATAGTCTTGGTATTAGATTGACAAGCGACGTCTTACTGCTTCCCGTACCGCCCAATATACCTACCGTCTCGCCCGACTTGATATCGAGATTTACGCCCTTGAGCGCTCTTCTGTCGGCGTTTACGTCGTATTTGAATTCTACGTCGTCAAATCTTACGTCGCCGTTTTTGACCTCGTATACGGGATTTTCCGGGTTATGCAGATCGCTTTCCTCGTCGAGGACTTCTACTATACGCTTTGCCGAAGTCTTGGATATCGATATCATTACCATTACCATACTCAACATCATAAGCGAAGACAGTATTTGGGACGCGTATACGATAAGCGAAGATATCTGAGACGAATTGTCTATTCCTTCTCTTACTCCAAACATAGCGCCCAAAAAGCATATCAAAAGTATAGACGACCACATACAGAACTGCATAAGCGGATTTGCAAGCGCAATGATCTTCTCTCCCTTGAGGAAGTCCCATCTCACGTCATTTGCCGCCTTTGAGAACTTCCCGTTTTCGAAGTCAGATCTTACGTAGGACTTGACCACTCTTATGCCCTTGATATTTTCCTGTATAGACTCGTTCATCGCGTCGTACTTTTTGAATACTCTGTTGAAGATCGGATCGACAAATTTGAATATCAATATAAGTCCCACCGCCAATATAGGCACAAGCGCGAGGAAGATCAATGCGACTTTGTGATTTATCACAAACGCCATTATCAGCGAAAATACGAGCATTATCGGCGATCTTACCGCCACTCTTATGATCATCATATAAGCCATCTGCACGTTGGATACGTCCGTCGTCATTCTCGTGACAAGGCTGGACGTGGAGAATCTGTCTATATTGGCGAATGAAAAGCCCTGTATCTTATAATACATATCCTTTCGCAGATTCCTTGCAAATCCCGCCGACGCAGTCGCGGCAAACCTGCCCGCCAATATGCCGAACAACAGAGAAAAACCGGCAAGCAACAACAGTATCGCGCCGTAAAACGCTATGTTTTTCAACGAGTTGTCCAACTTTATCGCCTCAAGCATCGTCACCATATACAACGGAATTATGCACTCGAGCGCAACTTCCAACGTGACGAACAACGGCGACAATATCGACGTCTTTTTATATTCTCTTATACTCCTCGACAATTTCTTTAACATATACTACCTCATCTGATTTTATCTCATTTATCTTTTGTTTCGTCCTCTCCCAGTCTATCCGTATTGGATTTTACTCTCTCCAATAAATCCAAAAGAGTACGCTTTTCGCTCTCGCTTAGCCCGCGGCTGAGTTCTCTCTCCAGCCCGTCTATCTCCCTCACGATCTGTTTGTGCATATCTATAGCCTTTTGCGTAAGTTCGACTTTTTTAAGTCTGCCGTCGCCGCTGACCGACTTCCTCTCTATCAATCCGTGATTTTCCATCTTGCAAAGAAGGTTCGTCACGCTCGACCTGCGTATGGAAAATTCCTCTTCGATGTCTTTCTGAAAAATATCTCTATGCGGATTTTCGTATATAAATCCTATTACGTATCCGTATATTCCGCGCATCTCGCAAGACTGAAATGCAGGTTGCGCATTAAGGAATCGCTTGATTCGATTGCTGATAGATCTTATCTCGAAGCCAATAGACTTATCCATATACACCTTTATTAGTTAGATATCTAACAAATATTATATGGTCAATAAATTTTATTGTCAACAACTTGTATCCACTTTTTTTGCAAAATTTACCTTAAATTCTATTGCATATTATTATTTTTTATTTAGATTAATAATTATTGTATCTATACGAATACTATTGACATAAGGATAAAATTATGACTAAGGATATAAAACGTTTTACCGCATTGGGCGCAATAGCAACCGTACTGCTCGGATCGTTGGGCCACTTCATATACGAATGGTCGGGCAACAACTTCGTCGCCGGACTTTTATTTGCGACAAACGAGAGCGTATGGGAGCACGTCAAGCTTGCGCTTTTCCCCATGCTGCTGATTTTTCTATTCGGCGCGTTTAATCTAAAAGGCGCCAACAACTTCGCCGCGGCGGCGTTTTGCGCAATGATGACGGTTATAATAGTCATTCCGCTTGCGTTTTATTCGTACACGCACACGGCTGGCAGATCCATTCTTGCCGTAGACATCTTGATTTTCATACTATCTATAGTATTGGGCTACGGCGTCGCTTACAGACTGTTCGGAGCGAGAAGAAATACGTTCGTCAACGTTGTCTGCTTTATAGGAATAGTCGCGATCGCGGCGTGCTTTTTTACGTTCACGTACAACCCGCCCGATCTGTTTCTGTTCAAAGATCCCACTCTTGCTTAATTCTATGCGGATATATCAAAAACGGACAGGCATCGCGCCCGTCCGTTCCGTCTATCAGTCGGATATCAGAACTTCATAATAAAGCGCAACGTATGCTCTTTGCCCGCTGGGATTTTATACTGCGGTTTTGTATTCGCCATAGCCGGAATATCGCCTCCTACGCCGCGTTGTTTGCCGTCGACGCAAACCGTCAACTTATCGTCTCTCTCGAGTTCGCATGAATGCTGAGCGTTGTGCAACGTCTCGCAGGTATACGGATGCGCCGTCATCTCAAACGGCTTCTCCACCGCGCGCAACGCCACGCCCTTCTCCCCGCCTATATTCGCATATCTCACGCCGGTATGGTTGCCGTTTTCCTGCGGATAGAGATAATCGTGTATAAAGTCCTCGGCATTTCCCTTCCAAAGTCCCAACTTGGAAGAAGTCGCTCTGTCGCAATAATTCTCGTGCGGCCCCTTCGCATAAAGTTCTATACCGTCTACGCCCTTTTCCAGCCTGAACGTAAATCCGTAGCGCTCGAGATGTTTGCCGGCTTTCACTCGCATAGACACTTCTACGCTGCCGTCGCCGCCGAATTTATAAGTAGTATGCAAGTACTTTAGATAGCGCATCTTCCAATCTGTCTCTACGGTCACTATACCGCCGTTCTCGTTTACCCGCACGTTCTTGGCTTTTAATCCCTTCTGCGCATTGCGGAATTTGTCAACTCCCATTATCGTCTTGGCTATTATACGCGGCACTTGCGGCAAAGCGTCGTTGTCTATCGCGGCGCGAGTAAAGTTGGGCGCAAACGGCGAAGAAAGTTTTTCTACTCCGCTTCTCTTTGCCGATACTATCTCTCCGCGAGTAATTGTATATACCGTATCTCCCGCTTTGATCGCGTACGTCTTTCCGTCGCTCTCGAACGTCGCTCCTTTGACGGTCTCGGGCGCGCCGAAGTCGTAGCCGCGCAGAACGAACTGTTCGTATGCGATCACGTGTCCCGCCTCTGCATAAGGCGTGTCGGCAACTGTATACATACGCACGTTGCAGACGACCTCTCTGTCTTCGGGGAATTGAACGTTGCCTTCGATCAGATCGCAAGTCGCAGTCTCGTCGGGCGCGCACTCCACTTTGGTTTTGCGAGTATATATATCGTCGCCTTCCGCCTCGACGGATATCTCCAGTTCAAATTCTTTAAGGTCTGTAAACCTATGTCTGTTGAGCATACTCAACGTGTTGCCTTCCAGCAGGAATTTCACCTGCTGATATTGATAGCGTACCTCGAACAGCGCGGGATTGGGTGAACGGTCGGCGCGTACAATACCGTTGAAAGCAAATCTTCCCGCATTGGGTTTATCGCCGAAATCTCCGCCGTAGCACCACATATCTTTTCCGTCTTTCTTGCGTCGAATACTTTGATCCGCAAAGTCCCATATATATCCGCCGGCAAGTCTGTCGTATTTATAGAACATATCCCAATAGTCGCTGAAATTGCCGAGACTGTTGCCCATACAGTGAGCGTACTCGCACTGTATAAACGGCAAGTCTTTGTACATCTGAGGCGTATATTTGCTGCCAGACGGAGACCAGATCGCATAGCAATGGCGCATGGGCTTATTTTCACCGATGACGGGCATCTTTTCTACCTTGGAGTACATCTCGCTCAGCACGTCGCCCACTTTGCCCGACTGATCGGGCTCGTAATGGATAAAGCGCGTCTTGTCAAGATCAAGCACTGCTTCTCTCATTGCAAAAAAGTCTTTGCCGAAGCCCGCCTCGTTACCCAACGACCAACTTATGATACATGGATGATTGCGCAGACGTCTGACCATATTCGTCGCTCTGTATACGCACTGATCCTTCCATCTCTTGTCGCTCTTCGGCAAAAACATGGCAAGTCCGTGAGACTCGAGATTGGTCTCTGCCATAACCAAAATACCGTATCTGTCGCACAGCTCGTAGAATACGTCCTGATTGGGATAATGGCTGTTGCGGATGGACGTGATGTTGTTGGCTTTGCAGAGTTTTATGTCCTCTTCTATGAGGTTTGCCGGAACGGCGTGACCGTAATCGGGATGGAATTCGTGACGGTTGACGCCGTATATTTTTATCACTTTGCCGTTGAGTTTTATGAACGGTCCTCTGCCGTCGCGCATAGGTTCTATCTTTATCTCTCTAAAACCGAAATGCGAGCGGCGCGTATCTATAAGATTTTCGCCGTCGGAAAGCCTTACTTCTACGTCGTAGAGATTGGGATATTCGTGCGACCACAATGCGACGTCTTCAATATCGGCAGTTAATTCGACTGTAGAAGAATTATCCGCATTGATCTCGCCAAGCGATTTTTCCATATTCGCTACGACTTTACCTGCTAAAGAAAGATCTACTTCTATCTTTGCGTTTGACGCATATCCCTCGCGCGCCTCTACCGATACCTCTATCGCAAACTTTGCCGACTTATAGTCCTCCGAAAGCGATGAATAAGTATAGTAATCGCTTATCTCTATCTGCGGTTTATAAATCAGCCAAACGCTTCTGAATATACCGGATATGCGCCACATATCCTGATCTTCGAGATAGCTGCCCGTAGTATAACGGTATACCGAAAGCGCGAGTTTATTTTTGCCCGGACGCACGTATTTTGTGATATCGTATTCCTGAGGAGAGAACGTGTCCTCTGAGTACCCTACGAAGACGCCGTTGACATATATATCGGCACAACTGTTTATACCCTCAAAGCGAAGAAATACGTCTTTGCCGTTTTTCTCAACCTCAAACTCTCTGACATAACAGCCAACCTCGTTTTTACGTGCTTTTACGTGCGGTATAGCCGCGATATTAAACTGTGCAAGCGCATACGGATAGATATAATTTGTATAGATAGGCTGACCGTGTCCTTCGATCTGCCAGTTTGACGGAACGTTGATCTTTACGAAATCTTTTAAATCGGCTTCCGGCAATTCGTATCCGTAAGGTATAGCTTTCGGATTGTCTACAAGACGGAAATCCCATTCTCCGTCAAGACAAGCCGCGGTAGCGTTCTTGTCCGCGTCCAACGGAAAGCCAGACGCATAACGGCGCAAAGAATTGACGTCGTGTACGGACAGTTTCTTCCAATAATTCATAATAACCACCTCTTCAGACAATAGATAATTATATTTTAACACATATCGGCAAAAAATTCAATATTAATATATTTAAATAAATTTTAAAATATACTGATAAAAGTATAATTAGGAGCTTACGCTATAATATAATTGCAAAAAATTATTATAATACAAGAACGGCGCATTCTTCCGAATGCGCCGTTCTATGGCGCCCTCAATAGGACTCGAACCTATGACACTGCGGTTAACAGCCGCATGCTCTACCGACTGAGCTATAAGGGCTTGCTGTATTAAGCATATTAATATTAAAGTAAAAATTTTCTATTGTCAAGAGATTTGCCGCAATTTTCCAAAAATTATTGTCCAAAGATCTCACGCACATTTATTATATGCAAAAACTTCATATATTGCGACTTGCATCTGATACGTCCGCTATATAAATCGGCGAATACGTTCGCAGGACCTTCTCAAAGCCGCAACCGTCTTGGTTTCTATCACTGCTCTCGCATTATTGCGCTTTGCCTGCGCGACGTATTTCTCTAAATCAATTTCTCCGTCGCCGATTGCGAGATGATCCCGTCTCCCGACGGCGTCGTGAATATGCATATGGCGAAGTCTGCTTATATTATCCGCTATAAACTTCCCGTCTGATCCTCCTGCGGCTAAATCGTGCCCTATGTCGTACGTCAACGCAAAAACGGAACTTTCCAATAGAATATTCAGGGCTTTCAACTGAAATTCCGCAAAACCGTCGGAGTTCTCCACGCAAAGTTTTATACCGTTTTCGCCTATTGCTTTTTCTACCGTTTTTCTAAAATTAAGTATGCTCTCTAAATATTTTTCTTCGTACTTTTCAAACAGATAAACTTTCCCTTGCGGCAGCGTAAAATATACTCCTTTGGGAAGATGCATATTTATTATAGGAATACGCAACGCTATCGCAACGTCTATCGCGCCTTTTACGGTATCGATATACGCGTCGGCGACATAGCGATTAAAATCGCTCACGTTGGTATTTTCATCCAAATGCAAAGTAAAATATATCCCGTATTTTTCAGAAACACCGCCGAGAATATCCCTATCGAGAGATTGAAGTTGATATTGCGGCATATTCATATTGAGTTCTACGAAATCCAAGCCCAATTCTTTGCACAGCCGTGCGCATTCTTCTATAGTATCAAGTTCCAGCAACGTGGGCATTCCGAGATCCATATTTTCCCCTTAATCGTACAATTCATATACGACCGCCTCGTATTCTCTAAGCGTTACGTCGCGCGGATCCGCAGAAGCGTCTGCATAATTTGAAAGCGCTACTGCAACTTTTGCAAATTTTATCTCGTCGGGCAGTCTGAATTTGACGCGTTTATTCTTATAATTGGCTATCACCAACAGCCGCTTCCCCTCATACTCCCTTATATATGCGAATACGTCTTTATCTTTGGGTCGCACCAGAGAAAAGTCGCCTTTTATAATGACGTCCTTACCTTTGCGATAAGCTATAGCTTTGCGATAGAAATTGAGCAAGCTGTCCTCGCGCTGTTCGCTGTCTTTTACGTTGATCTCTCTATAATTGGGATTGACGATCATCCACGGCCGAGCGGTAGAGAATCCCGCGTTTTCACCGTCAGTCCACTGCATCGGGGTACGGGCGTGATCTCTTGCTCTTTTCAGCAAAACTTTCCTCACATACGGCAGCAGAAGCGGGCAATATTTCTTTATCGCCGCCAAGGCTCTCGTCGCCATGATATCGAGATAGTCTTCGTCCTTAAAATCGCAATTGGTCATACCTATCTCCTGTCCCTGATAGATATAAGGCGTCGCGCGGAGAAAAAGCATCGACGTTGCAAGCGCCATTCCCGCAAGTTCGCGCTTATCTTTACAGTCTCCTGCAAATCTGGGAAGACATCGCGGCTGATCGTGATTTTCCATAAAGATAGTAGGTTGGCAGGTCTTCGGAAGTTGCTGCCATCTGTCGATGATCTTTTTATATTTTACGAGATTGAATTTTGAAGGAAGCACGTTCAATTTGAAATCTACGCTCATGTGGTCAAAACTGAAAACCGTATCCAATTCTCCCGCGCTCTCGTCGATAGCCTGCGCCGCGTTGTCTGGCGTGATGCCTATCGATTCGCCCACCGTCATACTGTCGTAGCGCGAAAAACTCCTCTCGTTGAGTTCTTGGATATACTCGTGGTAATGCGGTCCAACGACGTATCTTTCCTGTCCGACGATGGGGAATTTGACCTTGCCGTCTGGCAACCCTTTTTGTTTGGAAATATAAGTTATCACGTCGCAACGGAATCCGTCTACGCCGAGATCGAACCAGTAGTTGCAAATATCCGCGACTTCCTGCCTGACCTTGGGATTGTCCCAATTGAGATCTGGTTGTTTTTTAGAAAACAAGTGCAGATACCAATCGCCGCTCTCTTCATCGTATTCCCAAGCCGGTCCTACAAAGTTAGACGTCCAGTTGTTGGGAGGTTTTTTACCGTTTTTGCCTCTGCCCTTGCGCCAAATATAATAGTCTCTGTATTCGCTGTCTTTGTTCCTGCTCTCGACAAACCAAGCGTGTTCGTCAGAAGTGTGATTGACTACAAGATCCATTATCAATTTGATACCGCGCGCGTGCATTCCGTCAAGCATCTCTTTCCAGTCGTCGAGCGTGCCGAACTCTTCCATAATGTCCCTATAATCGCTTATATCGTAACCGTTATCATCGTTGGGCGATTTGTATACGGGCGAAAGCCATACCGCGTCCACGCCGAGAGATGCGATATAATCGAGTTTTGAAATTATACCGCGAATATCGCCTATACCGTCGCCGTTGCCGTCGCAAAAGCTGCGGGGGTATATCTGGTAGATCACCGCGTCTTTGTACCATCTTGTCTTCATTATTCCACCTCTTCTATAGTCGACGTTTCGCCGATGATTTTATATTTTGTGCTCGCAAACGTCAGCAGATATACGGCGCTCGCTTTGGCTTTCTTCAATATGCGCGATAACTCGCTGGCAGTACTGCCGGTCGTCATAACGTCGTCCACTATAAGTATACTCTTGCCTTTTACGTCTTCCGGCTTGACGACCTCGTAGACGTCCAGTACGTTCTTCTCTCTTTCCTCGCCGGCGAGTTTTGCCTGCTCTTTATTCCGGACTGTCTTCGCCGCTATATCGGCGCGTATTGGCAACCCATAGAATTCGGCGAATTTTTGCGCTATAGCATACGCTTGATTATATCCTCTCGCGCGCTGTCTTTTCTTTGTCAGCGGAACGGGGATTATATAATCTATTTCTATATCTTTAAAACACTCTTCGTATCTTTCGATAAGAAATGCGGAGACGTATTTGGCAAAATATTTTTTGCGACCGAATTTAAGACCGCGAACTATCTCTTTGGCGATATCGTCATATACAACGCAAGATCGAGCCATATCGAAATATCGTTTATGATTTTGACAGGTGATACAATAATCGGCTTCGTTTGACTGCCACCTTCCGCATTTGAGGCAGATATTCTCTTTGACAAAAGTCGTCTTCTTAAGACAGTCGGGACAAAGACCGTACTTCGACTGATATTGCAATTCCTTGTCGCAGACTATGCAATTATATTTGTCTACAAATATTTCCAGCAGTATTTTTTCAAAAAACTTTTTTATCTTAAGTTTATCCATTTCTTTCGTACGATATGTCGGACAGGCCATTTCTTCTCCGACTGTATTTTAAGTTTAACATATTTTAAGAACGTAATCAATATGCAATTTGTCCGATAATTCATATTTTAATAAAAATTTCAATGGAAAACATCATAAAATTTATTGATATGCAAAAATAATTGTGCTATAATGCTATAGAAATGTACAAAAGATAAAAGAAATATCTGGGTGTGGCGCAGTTTGGTAGCGCGCTTGTCTGGGGGGCAAGAGGCCGCTGGTTCAAGTCCAGTCACTCAGACCATTTCAGTAAGACTTGCCTTAGACGGCACACAAAGAAGAGAGGTCATCCCTCTCTTTTTTGTTCCCCGAATGTCGGCGCTGTCTTACTTCCCGTCACCGTGTACTCGGCTTCCCGAATTTGTGACGCTCGCTTTTTCGCTCCCGCTCGCTCGCTATTCCGTCGCTTTGCTCCTTACAAGTCCAGTCACTCAGACCATTTCAGTAAGACTTGCCTTAATCGGCACACAAAGAAGAGAGGTCATCCCTCTCTTTTTTGTATGTACAGGATTTGTTATTTGATATTTTTCAACATAATTCGACAAGGTTGCGGAGAAAAAACTTAACCTATATCACATAGATCAAGTCTTTTCTTGAATCCACAAAGACAAATCCAATCCGAAAGCGCAAAAGCCATGCGCGTTTAAAGCCGCGAATCGCGACATTTGAAATATGCCGGCGCATATATTTGAGAAATTTATACAAGATCCTGTCCTGCAATAAATAATGCCGGATAGCCGACAGAAATTTGACAATCAATTGAAAGATGAAAAAGATTCAAAATCAAATTAATTATGTAACTTTGCCGCTATTTCGCCGGACGGCTGAGCCGTCCGACTACTTATATCTGCTCGATCATCGCGTTTCTCAGTCGATCTCTCGACAAAGGTGGAGTGGATGAGAAATACGATGTTGTCGTAGCATACTGAATTTATTTGCTCAAAAGAACGCTCTTTTACTGCTCTACTCTTATTCGACTTTTATATATCGACGCATCCTTTAAGTCTTTTCCCCCCTTGTAATTTTATCTTTTGTGTTTTAGTATTTATTTTCCTCGTATGCAATCTATCGGCTTTTTCTTCATTGCAACTACAAGCGGAATGATCGATGCAACTAAAGCAATTCCGATAGTCGCCGCAAAAAGTATAGCGACTTCTTTTACGCCGAAATTAAACAACGAAACTTTTAGAGTAGTTTGCGCCAATGTAGAATTAAATATAGCGCATCCTATAGGCGCGATAATAATTGAAAGTATAAATATCACAAACGCTACTATTATCGACTCGGTAAGAAATATAGTAAAAATATCCCCCGACTTCGCTCCCATAGATCGCAATATTCCTATTTCTCTGTTTTTCTTAGAAATAGACGCCGCAATAAAACTTGAAAGCAATAAAGTCGAAAATACAAACATTATCGGTAAAAATATTTTCAAAATATCATTGCAAATAAAGTCTAACGTATCCGACCTCTTCGTAATCAAATCATTTACGGCATTCTTCATTAATAATTTTCTTTCGCCGACTTCGCCTCCAAACGTAAAGCCCATTAAAATGCTTAAATTAGATTGATTTGAAGGTTTAGGCGCTATGAGGAAAGAGTATATCAACGGTTCTTCTTTGTCATTGAGTTGGGCATATTTATTGTTAAAAAGCCAATTGATCTCATCATTTGCTCCATAATATACGCCCACGATTTTTACATCGCCGTCAAACACGTCTTTTATTTTACTTCGATTATTTATACCGTGCGAAGATACGTTATTTAGACCTATATAGTCATCCGGTTCAAACTTATAGTTGATAAGAGCTTTAGCCAAATACGTTGCCATTGATTTTTCATAATATATATCCCATAACGTTGTATCAAGTTTACTTCCCGTTTGTCTGCCTGTGACGTTTGAATTATAATAGCCACCCTCGATTTTCGTAGATCCTTTTTCCAACCAAGGAGTATTTATATAAGCCGCATACGACATTCTCCAAAGCAAATTATCATCTCTGTCGAGATTTAAAACTCCCATATCAGGTATAACTAAATTACGAACAGTATCGCTCGTAAACTTAAAAATGCAATCGTTTTCTCTGCAATATTTTTTATACAGTTCCAATTCAGCGTCAGTAATATTTTCCGCATCCTCAAAACACGCTAATATCCTAACTATTCCATTGAACGACGATAAAACACGTTTCGGTCTAACAGATACCTTTTCGTAAAATACCTTTACATCCATATCCAAAGTAATATCGCTTTCAGACGGTTTTCTATACATTAAGTATTGCGCATTGTCGACGCTTAATATAAATTCATTATCGGCAAGAGTTGTTCTTTCGATTCCGTCGCTCCAAACGATACTATCGATTTTACTTAAATCGCTGTCAGACTTCACTGCATTGAACTGGCTTGATCCTCCCCTATGTTCAGAATAGGTATTCAATTGAATTCTACCTGCCGAACTTCTGTAAAAAGTTGGCGATCCAAACTTCTTGACAAGAGAATCATAATAATTCTGACTGATATATATAAGCGAATGATAGCCGTAATTAAAATATTGCTCGACTTCTTGCGCTATGACTCCGGATTCTCCCTCCTTAATTTCTTTTTTTAATAACTGCTCATATCTCTTATCGGAATCGGCATTAGTATCGACCACCCCTACTATCACAGGATAAAAACCGCCAACAAACATTCTCGGCTGCTTCTCTAGTAAATTTTCTATCGTGGTGAATTGTTCGGGATATATATCTTCATTTACACAGTTTTGCGATTCATTTGAATTCCCATCGAATTTAACGTTTACAAATCCTCCCAACAAAAAATGCTCGTAGATATATTTGGTAATCATTATTTCCCCGTTGTTTTCAGGCAATCTTCCGGTAATACCGAATTGCATCGCATCAAACACAGCAGTATCTGCCGGCAAAAATCCACGCATTTTTCTGGTATAATATTTATTTAAAAATTCATCATTGTAAAAGACTTCTTCATTTACACACGGAACGCCGTAAGCAGTTCTAGTACTGATCAAATTATCCAAATCGCTTATTACACCCTTAAATTTGACATCTGACACTGAATTTATTTTATCTAAATCACCTTGCGACGCGCCATAATATTGTCCGTAAAAATTATACGGATATGTATCCTCCAACACTTCTCTGCCGACAAAGGATATGCTGTTGTATTGATCTCCTGCGCCCAAAGTTTTTGTCGCTATATTTACAGGATCAAAAAACGTACCCGAATATATCAAACTTAATGCTGAAAAAGTTATCACGCATAAAATCAATGTCACTATCAGTCTTATAGGCTTACAGCCCATACTTCTCGAGCCTATCTTAAAAGCTCTTCTGTAGGGCAGTCTAGAGCGGAGCATCTCCGACTTAGTTTCCCCTCTTGTCTGCTCAACCGACAAAACTCCTTCTTCCGCTCTTTCCGCATTGACATCTCTGTCGCCGATCACCTTTCCGTCCGACAACTCTATGATCCTGTCGCCGTATTCCTCCGCAAACTCTCTATCGTGCGACACCACTATCACGAGTCTTTCTCTCGATGCCTTCTTAAGCGCTTCCAGCACCGCCCTTCCCGTCTGAGAATCCAATGCTCCGGTTGGTTCGTCAGCCATTATTATCTTGGGATCTTTTATCAGCGCCCTCGCTATCGCCACTCTCTGTCTCTGTCCGCCAGACAGTTGTCTCGGTCTCCGATCTCCATACCCTTCCAGATCTACAGCCTTAAGTATTTCCGCTATCTTCTCCCCATCGGCTCTTTTACCCTGCAACTCAAGCGCGAGAGAAATGTTCTCTGCCACTGTAAATTCGTCGAGCAGATTATATTCTTGGAATATAAAACCTATATATGTATTGCGATACGCGTCATAGTCGCCTGTGCCGAATGATAGCGACGACTTGCCGTCTATCACTATCTCCCCGCCGTCTGCTCCGTCCAATCCGCCTATCACGTTGAGCAACGTAGACTTGCCGCTGCCCGACTTGCCAAGCACGAATACCATCCCTCTGTCGCCGAAGGACAGATCGACTTTATCCAACGCCGTCACCGGCGCACTCTTCTCAGGCTTATAGATCTTGGTGATCCCTCTAAGTTCCAACAAATTGTTTTCTCCTTAATACAATTGATTCTTATTATTTAGTTGATACCATATTAAAATTATTAACTTCTAATCCATTCATCATATGAAAGACCCGGATTAGCGGTATAAGTCTTAGTACCATTATAATTCTTACATGACGCGCCTGCCAGTCCGCCGCTTCCGCCTTCGCCAACTTCTCCTTCATATAAATTAATATCTCCCCCGTTTGTTCTATAATCTGTGTTTGAAGGTATAGCAGATCCGCCGGGACCACCAGGTCCACCGGGGCCGCCGTCAGAAGGAGACTGGTGCGGTATTAAAAATTTACCGTCAACACCGTCAAAGCCTCTTCCGCCCATACCGCCTCTTCCGCCTTGACCTCCGGTAACGTTTACGATTCCACTATTGATCATTATCTTTCCGGGGAATACTATGCCGTATGCGCCAACTTCTCCTCGACTGCCTTGACCGCCAGGAGTACTTGAATTCTTTCCTTGTACACCTTGTTTACCGCTTTGACCTCTGCCACCAACTATATTTACAACATCGGCTGCAAATATAAGCGTAGAATAGCTGCCTCCAACTCCGCATATTGCCTCGGTAGCTGACTTATTGACACCGTTACCACCTATGACGTTAAACGTATTTCCTTTAAATATAATGTCTTTTCCTGTAATAGCAGCATGACTTTCAACATCGTCTCCCCAAGTTTCTCCGGCTCGCAATTTTACTTCGCCGTAAGAATAGAGTTCTAACTGCGGACATAAAGAAGCGTTAATCACGCTTTCGCTATGTTTGGCATACATAGACAAACCGTCCTCAAAGTTAATAATCAATTTATTAGAACGCGACTTGGCTGCTCTACTCTTATTCGACTTTTATATATCGACGCATCCTTTAAGTCTTTTCCCCCCTTGTAATTTTATCTTTTGTGTTTTAGTATTTATTTTCCTCGTATGCAATCTATCGGCTTTTTTCTCACTGCTGCCAAAAGAGGAATGACGGATGAAATAATAGCGACGCCGACAGTAATAGCAAATATTAAAGATATCTGAACAATGCCGAAATTGATCACTTTTATATTCAGATTGATCGTAGATTCTATGAACGAGTTGACCGCGAGACATACCAAAGGCGTAACGATACTTGATAATACAAATACCATGACCGCCAACCATACGCATTCCGTAACAAATATCTTGAACACGTCCGCAGACTTTGCTCCCAAAGATCTAAGTATCCCTATCTCTCTCTTTCTATCTGCGATTGAAATAGATATATAATTTCCAAACAACAGCGCACTGAAAAGCGCAAGCAACGAACACGCCATTATCATATACATTACGCAAAGTTCCAAATCTTTGTCCAATATGTCTACAAATTCAAAAGGATAGTCTATTATCTTCGCTGTTCTGCCGACCGAGAAAAAACTCAATTCTACAAGAGACCTTATCTCCTCACGCGTGCTCGGCATAGGCGCGATAAGATAACTGTATATAATCGATTCGTCATTCATATCCTCGTACATGAAGTTGTTGAAAATATACTTATCGGTCCTTCTATCGAACTCCAACCTGTTTTCGTATTCAGGCGACTCGATATAATATACGCCCACTATCTTGCAGTCCTTGGGCAGATAACGATCGTGCGGATTATAAAAATTCGAAGTGTAGTAGCGCAGCGAATCGTCCATTACTTTCCAGGCATTTAAATCAAGCGCCCATTGCATCTTTGACTCCTTATAATACTTGTATCCTTTCTCGGTGGGAAAATCGATCCCGGGAGCGCGTCCGGTTACGTTTTCGTTAAAGCCACCTTTAATCCTTCTCTTTCCCTGTCGATGACCGTATTCTTCCAAATCTATATTAGCTTCGTTTAAGTAAACGGCGTATGACAGACGCCAATGAATATCCTCCATCGAGTCAAACGAATCTATCGAGTCCATATCTATAGAAATATCAGCGTATTTCCACGGAGTTTTTCTGGGACGAAAAATATAGTCTATATCGATACAGTAATCTTTAAATTTCTCCAGTTCTTCTTCTCCTATACTGTCAGCTTCTTCAAGGTAGGCAATAAGCCGAGGAACATTCCATCGAAAATCCTTAAATCTTATCTTTTTTATAGATACTTTACCGTCTAAAAACCTGTCTTCGTATTCTACATAACATAACTCGTCAAAAGAATCGAACTCCGAATTGTGAAGATACTCAAAAGTATTCCACCCTACTACAAGCTCATTATCCGCCAATGTCTCGCGCTTTTTACCTCCTGCCCACACTATACCGTCCATCTTATCCAGAGAAGAGTCCGGCGCTATTATATCAAAATCATTGTTACCAAACCTATAAATAGAATCATTTCTATCAATACTAATTAATCCATGCGCTCCTTTTCCCATAGGATTATTAGCCCAGTAGTTTTCTCTCTCGACGGCGGCTTTATATTCTTCTACAGAAAGATAATAGACGTTGTTGTATCCGTATCGAAAATGAGAATAACATTCCCTTTCTATATAAGAATGATCATAGCGGGATTTTTCTTCAACGTCCTTTAATGAGGAATATCTACCGTTCTGATCCGCATTCGCGTCTAATACGCCAACAATTTTTCTATATATATCATCTACGCTCACCCTAGGAACTTTAGACAGGAAATCTTGAATGTCTGATGGATAAATTTCATAATGTTTTTTGTCGTAATAATATGTTAATCCGTATTTTTCTATCGCGTCGTATTGATACTTAGTGATCATCACCTCATCTGAGCTTTCGGGAATCCTGCCAATCACCTCAAAACCCAATTTTGCAAAAAGCGCGGGATCTGCGGGAAGACACCCGTCTACATAATAATTGTGATATATCTTATCCGTAATAGCTTCGTTTTCACGATCTACAAGCGATAACCATTGACCGTTTCCTACTACTCCCAAAAAATCGACTCCGCTCTCCTCTCTCAATTTGTCAAGATCGCGTTGCGAAGAGCCTCTATAATTACCTCCTACAATATAGTCATGCCACATATAACTTCCCGTCCTTGCCTCGCTTGTTAAAAAAGCCAAGCCGTCATATCCGCCGTCATAGAATACCTGCGTAGCAATTTCCACCTTGTCAAACGAATATCCGCAAGTGACAAAAGCAAAAGCAGAAAAAGTTATTATGCACAAAATCAACGTTACTATCAGTCTTATAGGCTTACAGCCCATACTTCTCGCCCCTATCTTAAAAGCTCTTCTGTAGGGCAGTCTAGAGCGGAGCATCTCCGACTTAGTTTCCCCTCTTGTCTGCTCAACCGACAAAACTCCTTCTTCCGCTCTTTCCGCATTGACATCTCTGTCGCCGATCACCTTTCCGTCCGACAACTCTATGATCCTGTCGCCGTATTCCTCCGCAAACTCTCTATCGTGCGACACCACTATCACGAGTCTTTCTCTCGATGCCTTCTTAAGCGCTTCCAGCACCGCCCTTCCCGTCTGAGAATCCAATGCTCCGGTTGGTTCGTCAGCCATTATTATCTTGGGATCTTTTATCAGCGCCCTCGCTATCGCCACTCTCTGTCTCTGTCCGCCAGACAGTTGTCTCGGTCTCCGATCTCCATACCCTTCCAGATCTACAGCCTTAAGTATTTCCGCTATCTTCTCCCCATCGGCTCTTTTACCCTGCAACTCAAGCGCGAGAGAAATGTTCTCTGCCACTGTAAATTCGTCGAGCAGATTATATTCTTGGAATATAAAACCTATATATGTATTGCGATACGCGTCATAGTCGCCAGCGCAGAATGATGCCGACGACTTGCCGTCTATCACTATCTCCCCGCCGTCCGCTCCGTCCAAGCCGTCTATGACGTTGAGCAACGTAGACTTGCCGCTGCCCGACTTGCCCAGCACGAATACCATCCCTCTGTCGCCGAATGACAAATCGACTTTATTTAACGCCGTCACCGGCGCGCTCTTCTCAGGCTTATAGATCTTGGTGATCCCTTTAAGTTCCAACAAATTGTTTTCTCCTTGATACGATTGATTCTTATTATATTGAATCTTAAATAAAAAAACTTCAATTTCATCTTTGCTTTTAAATTATACTATAGATTTTCAGGCTTGTCCGTAAAAGCCAATTAACATATTTTGATACGGACTTAACATCAATGTTACATTTTGTCATATTTTAGAAAATTTTGTGTATAAATGTTATAAATCTGTATAAAGTATTACAATTAACAGAAAAACGCCGCTGCTTTTAATCAACGACGCTTTTCTATTCAACTATAAATTATTATATGTCTATACTTCGATCCTATTGAATCTGCGATAACCCATATACATAAAGAATGCTCCCCACAACAACGTTATCGGAACCATAGTCCAAAGCGACATTCCTTTAAACGCGGGACCTGTAAGCGAGAATGCGCTCATCCAATCCAGGTTGGCGATAAAGCCGACAAAACCTACGTATCCTACCGCGAGAATATTTTCGAGAAGTATGCCGATATCGAACGCAAACATAAGGAGACAGATGACAAGCGATTTGACGTTGGTCTTGCTGAACGAACAAATAAACATCGTCGCCTGCACAAGCAAAAACAACGTCACGCTCTTGCAGAACATACTCAATACGAGCACTCCGAAAGCCGACGTGATCGTTGCCGACTTCGCCCTCATCACGAGTATCACCGACGGACAGTCCGCTCCGAAGAGTATTACTCCCAATACAAACGATACGATAAACGAGAGTATCAAAAACGCTTCGGACACGACGAAGACGCTCAGCCACTTGGCGGTAAAGAATTTATTCTTGTCCACCGGACGGATAAACTGCATTTTGAGCGCGCCGCTCGCATATTCTCCTGTAGTCGCGCGACAGCACGCCACTATCAAGAAAATAATCATTATTGACATCACCGTACTCATACAAGTCTCGGTAAAATTATAATAGTCGAAATTTAAAAAATCCGCGCCGGAAGATACTGACATAACGCCCGACGACGTGATACCGTTTTCCGACATATACTCGTACATAGCGAGATTTGCTTTAAGTCCGTACAGCGTTTTGTCGGGCAGAAGTCTGTTCAGCCAAGTGGCGTTTTCCTCAAACGTCTTGATCTGCGCCTTGAGACTTTCAATATTTGCGTTCAGATCTCCCGATCCCGAGGGGATCATATCTGCAAGCACGCTCTCTATTACTGCAAAAAATATCGTAGTTGCTATCAAAAAGACCAATAACGCGATGCCGAGTTTGAGCAAAGTATGCTTTCTGTTTATCTTATAAAGTTCGCAAGCGAACATATCCTTAAACTTCGTCATCTGGACACCTCCTTATACAAGTCTTCCAACGTGCGCTTGATCTTCGTCACCGTGTAGACCTGTATTCCTTCGCTCACGAGCAGCGCAACTATCTCGCCCATATCCTTCTGTTCGGCGATAAGAATAAGCGCGCCTCTTTCGTTCCTGCACTCGATACCGCGCTCCGCGATTATCGCCTGCGCCTTTTCCGCGTCCGAACATTCCATCGAGAATTTTCTAAACGTGTCGACTCCGTAATTTACTTCTTCCATAGTCTTTACGGCTTTGATCTTGCCGCCCGCCATAAAGGCTACCCTATCGCACACCTGCTGCATTTCGCTGAGCATATGCGAAGATATTACTATAGTAGTGCCGAGATCTTTTTTGAGTTGTATAAAAAGCTCGCGCATCTGAGCGATACCCGACGGATCCAGTCCGTTGGTAGGTTCGTCGAGAAGAAGCACCGACGGATTGTGCATCATAGCCTGCGCTATGCCCAATCGCTGTTTCATTCCAAGCGAATAACTTTTGAACTTGCTGTGGATACGCTCCTCGAGCCCCACCATACTCACGATCGCCTTGAGCCTGTCGTCGCTTATGCCTCCGCCTTGAAGTCTGGCGTAATACTTAAGATTTTCCCAACCCGTAAATTCGGAAAACATCGTCGGAGCTTCGACAAGAGCGCCCACGCTCGACAATGCTTTTTCTCTCGACTTGACAATATCGTAGCCTGCGACGGTGATCGTGCCGCTGTCCAGTCTCGCCAGTCCCAAAATTAATTTGATAAGCGTCGTTTTTCCTGCGCCGTTGGAACCCAAAAGACCGAGGATCTCACCCTCTTCGACATCGAGCGAAACGTCGGAAACGGCTTTGACCGTGCCCCCTTTTTGTTTGCCTCTCAACGCATACGTCTTTGATACGTTTTCGATTTCTATAATTTTCATATCTCTCCGTTTTCGGGCGTTGTGCCGACGTTATCGCGACATACAATATTTTGTGGTTTGCAAAATAGACGTCGAATTGTCTTTTTATTTTCCCGAATGTATGATATATTATATTATGATTTAATTTAATTCTACCATACTTGATATAAAAATTCAAGGAGTACGTTATGAGTTTTTGCACGCTTTCAAAAGATAGCGAACAGAGCGCAGTGCTTGTCGATAGAAGTTTTATCGTCAATTACCTGCCTCAATGCGACGAGATTCAGCTCAAAGTTTATATGCTTGGGCTGTCTTTTTGCGCCAATCCCGACGCGCCCGAAAACAGTCTGCAATTTATCTGCGATACGTTATCGCTGAGCGAAAGCAAGGTCGAAGAGGCCTTCGGTTCGCTTGCGGATATGGGGCTTGTGAACATAACGAGCTATTCGCCGCTCGCCGTATCGTACAAAAATATCAAAAGCAATTTTGCAAGACATTACAAAAAAGACAAATATTCGGATTTTAACGCCCAACTCGAGGCTCTGTTCCCGACAGTAGCGTTCAACAACATAAATCAATACACCGTGTATTACGATTTTATGGAAGACACCAAAATCAAACCCGAAGTGCTGATCACTATAGCGCGTTATTGCGTAAATCTAAAAGGCGAAAAGATAAAAGCAAATTATATACTCGCCGTCGCCAAAAACTGGTTGGACGAAGGCGTGCGCACGCTCGCCGACGTGGATGAGAAGATCAAACAGCTCGAACTAAGCGGCGAAGCAATGCGCATGATCTGCAAAGCTGTAGGTAAAAAATCCGAAATAGATCTCGAGGACAAAAATCTTTATCTTAAATGGACGAATAATTGGGGCTTCGGACTGGACGCGATACTCTTCGCCGCCAAGTCTTTAAAAAACAAAGGCGGTTTTTTGAGACTCGATTCCCTGCTCGACGAATTCTATCGCAACAATGCGATGAGCGTGCAGGAGATGGATATGTATCTTGCCAATAAACAAGCTATGTATAAACTCGCTTACAACGTCAACAAGACTTTGGGGCTGTATTACGAAAACGTGGAATACATAGTGGAAAAATATATCGGCAACTGGCTGTCGCACGGATTCGACGAGCGCGCGATACTTCTTGTCGCCGAATACTGCCTCGATAATTCTATACGCACTCTCGAGGGAATGAATAAACGCGTTAACAAATTTTACAGCGAGGGCTGCGTGAGCGTAGAAGCGATAAACGAATATCTTGCTCAACTGATGAACAGGGATCTGGAAATCAAGAAGATTATAGAGCTGACAGGCTCCAGCCGCAACGTCAATTCCTATGACAGGGACGCCTATAAGGTATGGACGCAAATGTGGAATTTCGATCACGACGTGATAGAATACGGCGCAAGTCTTTGTCAAGGCAAGACGGTATCTGCGCTCAATAATTTGCTTGCCAAATGGAAAAACAGCGGCGTAATGACGATCGATCAAGCAAAGGCAAACTCCGTATTTACGCAACCGCAGACAAACGCGCCGACGTACACCAAAGAACAGTTGTCCAATTATTTCTATTCGCTTGACGATCTGGACGGTATCGAGGATTGATATGATAAAATATTTTACGCAAAAACTCGATATGCTCTACTCTTCACGCCGCGCGCTCAACAAAGAATCAACTCAAAAGCGCAACGGCGAAATTCTTGCCGAGCATCCTGCTTTTGCAAAAATGCTAAAGGAAAAGAAGTTGATCGAATTGGAACTGTCAAAGAACACCGCGCTCAATCTTCCTTTACAAGAATTACAATCAAAATTAGACGCTGTATCCGCGGACGTCAAAGAATATGTCCGAGCAAATAATTTGGATCTAGCTCCCCGCTATTCTTGCGCCGTATGCAAAGACAGCGGCACCGTAGACGGCGCTCCGTGCAAATGCTATCTTGAAGAATACCGTCGCATATTGGACGAAAACAAATCAATATCCGCAATACAGAAAATAACTTTTGACGAGATATTAGACAAGCATTCGGACACGCCCTTTGCAAAGAAAATGAATAAACTTCGTTCTATCATAAAAAATCAACTGTGCAATAATTTCGATAATTGCAAGTGGTCGAATTTTATGATTACCGGCCCCACTGGAATAGGCAAAGTCGGTCTCGCCTCTGCGACGACGCATGCGCTTATCGACAATTACGTCAGCGTGCTTCATCTATCGTCTTTCGAACTTATCAATATATTCCTGGACAAACATACGCACAAACAAAGCAATATGAGCCGACTGTACGATTACGTGCTTGAATGCGAGATGTTGATAATAAATAATCTAGGCGCGGAACCGATATACAAAAACGTCACCCTTGAGTATCTATTATCTACTGTAGAAAAACGTCTTGCAACCGGCAAAAAAACGATGATCTTTACTTTCTTGGACGGACAAAGCGTTATCAACCGATACGGCGAAGCCTTCCTTACCAAATTCGCCGACAAACGCTATTCGCTGAGCGTAATGATTGACCCCAAATCCCTTATTCAATAATGACAAATATAAAGCGACGCGCAATTTGCCCGCCGCTTTATTTATGAGGATTGAGATGTTTGACTTGTTTTATTTTATTGATTAGATATTTCGACTTCACTGCGTTGCGCTCAATATGACGACATTTAAATTTGTCATTATTGCTCGCACGAGACGCATACGCCCCTCTCGCTATGCCGTCGTCATTTCGACTGAAGCGTAGCGAAATGGAGAAATATCATCCTTTTATTTAAATCGATTAGATCTCTCCACTGCGGTCGAAATGACAGAAATTATAGTCAAATAAACAAATTTTACAACGCATCTTTCGACCGCGGAGAGTAGTTCGATTTT
Source organism: uncultured Clostridia bacterium (assembly GCA_948471525.1). Classification (GTDB taxonomy): domain Bacteria; phylum Bacillota; class Clostridia; order Christensenellales; family UBA3700; genus RACS-045. The sequence goes on from CAOKSY010000003.1 coordinate 173,451, forward strand.
CGCTTTAGCTAGAGCGAGCGGCGGCGTCAAGTGTACTTCCCGTACACGTCGTCGCCCCAAGTCTCGAAGATCAAGCGAAAAGGGGACTGCTATACGCGGTCGACCTTATCGCTTCATACTTTTCTGTTCCTTAAGATACTCCTGATACCTCTCGATCTGATCTTCCCTCAAATCTATCATTTCCTTTGCCGCGTCCAATGCCTGAGCGTCGCCTACGATCAACTCTGTCTCCTTGACTTTTATCTTTGTTCCGTCCGATCCTGCGTTGCGGCGGATATCCTTGAAGTACTCGTCTTCCATCTTAAAGAGTGCGACCGTCGTATCTTTCTTTACCGTCAACTTTACAAGCGGATTTACAGAAGACTGTCCGAGCAAGATATAATACGTAGATTTCTTCTCTTTACACTTATCCTTGCCCATAGCATATGCTTTGAGTGTATCAAAAAACTTCTTCTGTTCCTTGCTCAGTTTTGCGTATGCCTCGTCGAGAGTAAGTCTGGGCGCGACTGGCTTTTTCGGTGCAGTCGGTTTTGCCGCGGGCACTTCGACTTTGACTTCTTTCTCCACTATCTTTTCTACGACTTTCTCGACCTCGACGGGTACTTCTACTCGCACTTCTTTTTCTACTATCTTCTCGACTGGCTTCTCGACTGGCTTCTCGACTATTTTCTCTATTACCTGTCTTTCCTGCGTATTTCCGTTTGCGGATAATTGAAGTATTTTCTCCATCAGTTTTTCTTGATTACGCATTAAATTCTCTTGCGTATTCATCATATGCCTTATAGTCTCGTCATTGACAGTCGTAGCCGCTACTTCGCGTTCAACGACCTTTTCTATAGGTTGTTCGGACAGCTTCTGCATAAGTTTTTCTATTCTCTCTTCATTATGAGAATTCTGCTCCATCAGCTGCTCGTTCTGCTCGATCAATCTCTGTACAATCTCATCATTAGTCGAAGCCTGTTGCGGCAAGTACTGCTGCATATTCGGAAGCATTGCGGTCATCGTTTCGGACACTATTCCGCGTATCTCGTCCGCACCCAACGACGGTTGAGCATATACAAAGCCGCCCTGCGCTTGACCGTTAGCTCCGCCATTCATATTGCCACCGCCCATCATATGCATAAACATCATCTTCATATCTTCGTCGCGACGTTGGTTCTCTTGCTCTCTACGTCTATTATCCGAATCTTTTTCATTTTGCAAATACTCTTCTTTGGCTTCTTCAAGTTCGCGTACGGATTTCTTGTATCCTCTCTTCTCTATCAGCATAAAGACGAACGCTATCAACGCCGCGCCCATCAGCACGCCTGCCATTATAGTCCACTTCGTCATGCTCAAACCGAACAAGCCCGTCGCATAATACGTCTTGTATCTGCTCTCTATTGTCTTCTTGTTCTCTTTGCGCTTACTTGCATAGCCTATGCCTTTTGCTGTGAATACTATTATAAGTACTATGCTTATTCCGCTTGCTACTACCTGCCACCATTCCTTGATGACTTTCAGTA
>CAOKSY010000004.1 GCA_948471525.1 uncultured Clostridia bacterium
TACTGAAAGTCATCAAGGAATGGTGGCAGGTAGTAGCGAGCGGAATAAGCATAGTGCTTATAATAGCGTTCTTCGGCAAGGGCTTGGATTATGCGAGCAAGAGAAAGAAAGCGAAGAAGACGATAGAGAAGAAGTACAGTTCATACTATGCGACAGGCTTGTTCGGCTTGAGTATGACGAAATGGACGATAATAGCGGGCGTGCTTATGGGCGCGGCGTTGCTTGCGTTTATCTTTATGATAATAGAGAAGTCATTATACAATAAGGCGGTAGAAGAACTGGACGAAGCCAAGGAAGAATTTGAGCGTAATAGAGAGGAGAGGCGCAGAGAGGACGATTATAGAAGAAGAGATGACGAGGATCGTCGCCGTGAAGACGACTACAGACAACGCGAAGAAGATTACCGTCGCAGGGACGAGGAATTCAGACAGCGAGATGAAGATCTCAAGATGTTGTTTATGAGACTTATGGGCGGCGCGGGCACGACTCAGGGTAGCGGATCGAATATGAATGCGCAACAAGGCGGATTTGTATACGCTCAACCATCTATAGGCGCAGACGAGATACGCGGAATAGTGTCCGAGACTGTGACATCTTTGCTTCCTGGAATGCAACAGATGTTGCCGCAACAGGCTTCTGTAAGCGAAGAAGTGATCAAACAACTTGCCGAGGATATGCGCGACAACAGAAACGAGATACGCAAAAACGACGAAATGTTAAGGCAGATGATGCATAATCAGGAACTCCTTATGAAGCAGATACTTGAACTGTCTTCGGGCAAAGCCGCGGCTCAGCCTCAGGTAATAGAGAAAATAGTCGAGAAACCCGTAGAGAAAATTGTAGAAAAGGAAGTGCGGGTAGAAGTGCCTGTCGAAGTAGAAAAGATTGTAGAGAAAGAGGTAAAAGTAGAAGTACCGGTAGAAAAGGTGGTAGAGAAGGTTGTCGAAGTGCCCGCGGCAAAACCGACTGCGCCTAAGAAACCTGTTGCTCCCAGACTTACTCTCGAAGAAGCGTACGCAAAGCTGTCCAAACAGCAGAAGAAGTTCTTTGATACGCTCAAAGCGTATGCAATGAGCAAAGATAAGTGTAAAGAGAAGAAATCCACGTATTACATCTTGCTCGGACAGTCTTCGGTAAATCCTTTGATCAAGCTGACGGTCAAGAAAGATACTACGGTAGCATTGTTCAAGATGGAAGACGAGTACTTCAAAGATATCAGAAGAGACGCGGGATCAGACGGAACAAAGATAAAAGTCAAGGAGACCGAACTCGTGGTCGGCGACGCGCAGGCATTGGATGCGGCAAAGAGGATGATAGATCTTAGGGAAGATCAGATTGAACGTTATCAGGAGTATCTTAAAGAGCAACGCTCTTTGAGTAAGAAGTAATAAGTAACCGACCGTGGATAATGGCGCTTGGCGCTCACCACGACCTATACGGTCACTATAGGAATTTGCAAATTCCTATAGTGACAAAAGACGGTCGAGTTCGCGCCCTAATTCCGATCAGTCGAAAATACTACGTATGCACTCCGTATTTTGTCGGACTCTCAACGGTGGATTATTGACTTTGATCTCTCCACTTCGGTCGAGATGACGGAGTTGTGTCGTGTGCGGCAAGTACACTTGACGCCGCTGCTCGCTCTGGCTAAAGCGAAAATCGAACTACTCTCCGCACTCTTGGGCGCTCACTGCGACCTAATTCGACCGGTCGAAAATACTGCGTGTACACTCCGTATTTTGTCGGACTCTCAACGGAGGATTATTGATTTAGATCTCTTCACCTCGGTCGAGATGACGAAACAAAAGGATTAGATTTCCCCATTGCAGTCGAAATGACTGGAATTTATCAAAATGACGAATTATAGTTAGTCGTCATATTGAGCGAGACGCAGTGCAGTCGAAATATCTAATCAATAAAATAAAACAAGTCAAACATCTCAATCCTCATTATAGGGCGGCGGACATTATGTCGGTCGCCTTATTGAATTGTGAGACGGCATTATATAGATCTTTAAAAAAGAGGAGAAAGTGCCAACCTTTCTCCTCTAAATCAATATCTTTGTGTCGGAATTACAGCCCCAACATTTTCAAGATTTTTTCCTTTGATACTACGCCGACGCTGGTGTCCAAAATTTGTTTGTCTTTTATTACTACCAACATAGGAATGCTGGATACTTTAAAAGCCGCCGCAAGTTCGTTTTGCTTGTCTACGTTCACTTTGCATACTTTTACGGCGTCGTATTCTTCCGCTATTTCGTCTACGGTCGGGGACAGCATTCTGCAGGGCGCGCACCAACTTGCCCAAAAATCTATCAATACTTTTTTGTCGCTGTTTACTACTTCTTCATCGAAGTTATCTTTTGTCAATTCTATCACTGCCATATTCTATTCTCCTTATGATTACGCTGTTTCTTTTACAATATTATAGCACGCAGAGGAAAAAAATACACAACATTATTGAAAAATTTTTCATTATCTGATAATATTCTAAATATAGAGGTGAGAATATGATAAGAAAATACTGCGTCGACGATAGATCTGCTGTTTTCGAGATGATGAAGGATTTTTATGATTCTCCTGCCGTGTTGCACAAAGTGCCCGAAGATAATTATAAAAGGACGTTGGACGAAGCGGAGAAAGGCAATCCGTATTTTGATCTTTTTATTCTCGAAAAAGACGGCGAAGTCGCGGGATATGCTATGACTTTGTATTCATACAGTAACGAGGCGGGCGGAAAAGTCGTGTGGATCGATGAACTCTACGTAAAGCCTGCCTTCCAGAGCAGAGGGCTCGGCAGAGAGTTTATAGGATATATAAAGGATAAATTCGGCGAATATGCGCGTATACGTCTCGAGGTGGAAAGTTCCAACGACGGAGCGACGAGACTTTATCGGAGAGAAGGTTTTGAAGAGCTAGGCTATATGCAGTATATTATAGAAAAAGATATCAACAACGGTCAATGAAATTTTATAAGTACGACGTGATTTGCGGCGGCAATTATATGCCGTCGTTTTTATTTTATTAAATAAAATGTTTAATAAATTATTAAAAAAAATATTGCTATTGAAAAATATTGTTATTGATGATAAAATAAATAAAAACGCATTCGGAGAGAATTATGAATTTGATACCTATGCCGACAGGCATTACTTATAAAATCGGAGTAGTAAAACTCGGAGCAAAATCTACTGTATCGGGAGATTTTGACAAGGCGCAGGCAAAATTGAAAGACGCGCTTGGCGGTATTGCAGGCGGCGAAAGCGCAAGCGTAAAGTTTTGCAAATCGTCGGCTTTGGGCGAAGAGAGCTATGAAATTTCTTGCAACGGCGGCAACGTAACGGTGACCGCGTCTTCGGATGCGGGCGCGTTTTATGCGTATGCTACGCTGAGACAGTTGATCGAAGAAGACGGCACATTCGATTGCGTGGATATAAAAGACGCGCCGAAGTATACTTACAGAGGCTTTATGCTCGACTGTAGCAGGCATTTTTGGACGAAAGAAAAGATAAAGAGCTATCTCGATATTATGGCGTTGCTCAAGATGAACGTATTCCATTGGCATCTTACCGACGATCAGGGCTGGAGAGCGGAAATAAAAAAATATCCGTTGCTTACTAAGAAAGGAACGATCAGAAGAACGTCGCAATTATTTCTCAAAGAGTTTGCTCCCGACGCAATGCCCGCCGACGAAAAGTACGGCGAGGGAATGTATTATTCTCAGGAAGATATGCGGGAGATCGTCGCTTATGCGGCGGAAAGACATATAGAAGTCGTGCCCGAAATAGATATGCCCGGACATATGGTGGCGGCGATAGCGTGTTATCCCGAATTGTCTTGTGCCGAAGAAGCCGCCGAAGTATCTTGCAGATACGGCGTAATGGAAAATATTCTTTGTTGCGGAAAAGATCAAGTATATCAATTTGCAAAGGATATAATTGACGAACTGTGCGAGATATTCACAGGAAGATTTTTCCATATAGGCGGAGACGAGGTGCCGAAAACGCGTTGGAAAACGTGCCCGCGCTGTCAGAAAAAGATGAAAGAACTCAATTTGGCGGACGAAAACGCTTTGCAGGGATATTTTACCGGCGAGATAGCAAATTATCTCAAATCCAAGGGAAAACGTATGATAGGTTGGAACGAGATCTTGGAGTCGCGCAACCTGACCGATAAAGATATAGTCGCTCAGTGGTGGTGGCCGCGATCTATCGGCAACAAAAACGAAAAAGAGTGGATGAAGGGCGGCGGACAGTGTTTGCTTTCGCTGTGTCCGTATATATATATGGATCACTCATACAGCATGAGACCTTTGAAAAAAACGTATTCTTTTTCCGAAAAAAAACTTGCCTCGGACGGATTGAACGTGCTGGGTATGGAAATTCCGCAATGGGTGGAGTTTATAGCCTACGAGGAAAAATTGGATATGCTCACCTGCGCAAGACTTGCGGCTTTTTCCGAAGTGTGCTGGCTTGACGCAATGCAGAAAAATTATAAAGATTTTGAGTTCAGACTTGAGAATTTGAGGGGTTATTTTGAAAAGATAGGTTGCAAGATCTGTCCGCAGAAGATGTACAGAGGCAAGGTAAAGCCGAAGTATGTATTGACCGCCGCTTCCAAATGGTTGTTCTGGACAAAAAATCACGATTACGAATACGACCGTCTTAAAGAGTTGCGCGATAGCGAGAAATAATCAAAGCATATTTATATTTGTAATTGAAATATTTAAACGAAAGAATCTATAATTGCCGTCTTGCCGCGTGCGCCATAATATGCAAATTTATGGACAAAACGGCAAGATATGGATAAATCGGCAACGAAATCATATGGCTAAATAGCGGGCTAATTTAATAAAATCGTAAAAATTGCAACGCTAAGCGCATAATTCATACAAAAAATATTAATATTTTCAAAATCATATAAAATTTATTTTTTATGTTAAATTCGGTGATTTTTTTTAATTTACGTATTGACTTTATATTTATCTCAATAGTATAATAACAATATAAAAGCGTTAATAACGAGGAAAAGGGAAATTATGATTGTTACCAACGCGCAACTTCTTAAAGAGGCAAAGAGGGGCGGCTATGCCGTTCCCGCTTTTAACGTAGACAATCTCGAAAGCGTTCTGGGCGTGCTCAACGCCGTTGAAAATACTGCAAGACCTATAATTATACAGACGATACCAAGGACTTTGAAATACGGCGGTGTTTCCACCTATGCCGCTCTTGTGAAAGCCAACTACAGAGGCGGAGCGGATATATCCATACATCTCGATCACGGTTCCGATCTGCAGATATGCAGATCCTGCATTGCGGCGGGATACACGTCGGTGATGATAGACGGTTCTATGCTCGACTTTGATAAAAACGTCGAATTGACTAAGCGCGTAGTAGAAGAGGCGCGCGCTTTCGGAGTGAGCGTCGAGGCGGAGCTGGGTACAATAGGCGGAAAGGAAGAGACGGAAAGCGAAATAAGATATACCGAGGTGGATGAAGCTGTTAAGTTTGTTCAGCTCACCGGCGTAGACAGTCTGGCTATAGGAGTGGGAACCGCGCACGGCGTATACAAAGGGCAACCGCATATAGCCGTCGACAGGATTCGCGAGATCGCTCAAGCGATAGATATCCCTCTCGTATTGCACGGAGCGAGCGGACTGTCCGACGAGGTGATAAGAGCCTGTATAGAGGCGGGTATCAGCAAGATTAATTTTGCCACGCATCTAAGGCAGGCGTTTACGCAGGGTTTAAAGAAGGGAATGGCGAGCGCGGAGGCGACGTACGATCCTAAGACTTATATGCCGTACGCAATAGAAGCAGTACAGAAAGTCGCGGAAAACATAATAAGGCTGTGTAATATAAAATAGAATAATTTAGACAAACGTCAGTAAATATATAACGGAGAATAAATATGCAATACGTTGAATTTGAAAAAGCAAGAAAATTCGATCTGATCGCCGTGGGAAGAATAGCGATCGACTTTAATCCGCTCGACTATTTCAAGCCGCTGTCGGAGAGTCAGCAGTACCGCAAATATCTCGGCGGATCGCCCGCCAACGTAGCGGTGGGACTTGCAAGACTTGGCAAAAAAGTAGGTTTTATAGGCAAAGTGTCGGACGATAGATTCGGCGATTACGTGACAGACTTTTTTGCAAAAGAAGGCATTGACGTATCGAGAGTTACCAGAGCTAAAAACGGAGAGAAGCTGGGATTGACTTTTACGGAGATACTTTCTCCCAACGACAGCAGTATACTTATGTACAGAGACGGCGTCGCCGATCTTATGCTCGATCCGTCCGAAGTGGACGAGGAATATATAGCAAACGCAAAAGCCATACTTATTTCGGGTACCGCGCTTGCGCAGAGTCCGTCCAGAGAAGCCTGTCTGAAGGCTATGCAGCTGGCAGAGAAAAACGGCACGAGAATAATCTTCGATATAGATTACAGAGAATACAACTGGAAAAGTAAAGACGAGATCGCCGTATATTATACCGCCGTTGCGGAGCACGCCGATATAATTATGGGTTCCAGAGAAGAATACGACTTGACGCAGGCGATTTTCGCTCCCGATATGGACGACGAAAAAACTGCCGCGTATTGGTTTTCTAAAAAAGCCAAGATCGTCATCATCAAACACGGCAAGAAGGGCAGCACCGCCCACACGTTTGACGGAGCGAAGTACAATATCAAATCTTTCCCCGTTACCGCGTTCAAATCTTTCGGCGGCGGAGACGGATACGGCTCGGCGTTTTTGTACGGGCTTTTCGAGGGCAAAGAGATTATAGACTGTCTAGAACTCGGCTCGGCGTCTGCTTCTATGTTGGTATCCGCGCACGGATGTTCTGAATTTATGCCCACGGTTGCGGAACTTGAAAAATTTATCGCGGACGAAAAGAAAGAGTTCGGCGAAATGATAGCAAGAGGCTGAGAAGGAGAATAGCAATGGCTTTTGAATATCCTCAATTTGATTCCAACGGCGTCAAGGTGTTGACGCAAATGGACGGTAAAAACAAAGATATGCTCATGGATATCCTTGTCGTAAAACTCGCCGCGGGCGAGCGCGCCGTCTACAGCGAAAAAGACAAAGAGATGTGCGTGCTTCTCACCGAAGGAGCGGCGGAAATGAGATGCGGAGAACTAAAAGGTTTCGGCGACAGAAAAGGCGTCTTCGACGATTTGCCAGTATGTATGCACGTAAGCAAAGGAAATACGCTTGAAGTGATCGCGTCGTCGGACTGCGAATTCATTTATCTCGCTACGACAAACGACAGGGCTTTTCCGTCCAAATTCTACGACAAAAAGGACGTGATAAGAAGCGTGTCTTGCGAGGGCTTGTGGGAAAATACCGCAGTGCGCGACGTAAACACGGTATTCGATTATTCCAACGCGCCCTACTCCAATCTCGTAGTCGGAGAAGTGCTTGCGAGACAGGGAAGATGGTGGAGCTATCTTCCGCATTCACATCCCCAACCCGAAGTGTATTATTACAAAATGCCTACGCCCGAGGCTTTCGGTGCGTGCTTTATAGGACAGATGGAACCGCATACTATAGTAGACGGCAGCGTCGGCTGTTTTCCGGGAGGAAAGACGCACGTTCAGGTGACTGCTCCCGGATATCCTATGTACTGTTGTTGGATGATACGTCATCTCGACGGCAATCCTTGGGACAAGACGAGGATAGTCGATCCGAGATACGAGTATTGGGAGAAATAAGGAGAGATCATGAAGACAGAGAGAATGAGCGTCGGCGAGGCAGTCGTAAGATTTTTGGACAATCAATACGTCAGTTTTGACGGCAAAGTAACTAAATTCGTCGAGGGAGTATTCACTATTTTCGGACACGGTTGCGTGTTGGGTATAGGCGAAGCGCTGTCAATGGGCAGTCATTCGCTGAGAGTGTATCAGGGAAAGAACGAACAGGGTATGGCGCAAGTAGCCGTCTCGTATGCAAAACAGAACAACAGGCGCAAGATATTGCCCTGCGTATCCTCGATTGGTCCCGGCGCGGCCAATATGGTGACTGCCGCGGGCACGGCAACTGCCAACAATATACCGCTGCTACTTTTTATGGGCGACACTTTCGCCACAAGACAGCCCGATCCCGTGTTGCAGCAGATCGAGCAGACTTACAGCGCGGCTATTACGACAAACGACGCGTTTAAGGCGGTGACGAGATATTTTGACAGAATATCCAGACCGGAGATGTTGATGAGCGCTATGCTCAATGCGATGAGGGTATTGTTGGATCCCGCTCATACAGGCGCGGTCGCTATAGCCATGCCGCAGGACGTGCAGGGCGAATGTTTTGATTTCCCCGTAGATTTTCTTGCAAAGAGAGTGCATAGGATCACCAGACCGGTTCCTGTAAAAGAGGAATTGGACGACGCGGCCGACGCTATCAAAAACAGCAAAAAGCCACTTCTCATCGTGGGCGGCGGCGTAAAATACAGCGAGGCGGGAGACAGCGTAGCTCGTTTCTGTCAAAATCATAATATACCTTTCTGCGAGACGCAAGCGGGAAAGACGGCTATACCGTCTTCGCATTTCCTCAACGTCGGCGGACTGGGAGTGACGGGCAACAGCAGCGCAAATTCTCTTGCAAAGGACTGCGATCTCGTGATCGCCGTAGGTACGAGATTTACTGATTTTACTACGGCGTCCAAATCGCTTTATGCGGATAAGAAAGTAGTGACGTTGAACATGTCAGACTTCCACGCTTCAAAACTCGACGCGGTAAAAGCCGTCGGCGACGCAAAGGCGGGGATCGAAGCGCTTGACGTTATGTTGGACGGATATAAGTCTGGATACGGGAACGAGATAGAGAAAGCCAAAGCCGATTGGGCAAAAGAGATGGAAAGACTTACTTCCATTGGCGTAGGAGATAAGTATTCTCCAGAGATAGACGCTCATGTTCCCGACGTGATAAAAGATTTTATAGACACGCACGGCGGAGCTATGGCGCAGACGACTGCGATAGGAATAATAAGAGAATGCATACCCGACGACGCTATAATAGTAGGATCTGCGGGTAGTTTGCCGGGCGATCTGCAGAGAATGTGGACCAGCGATTGCAAGGACAGTTACAATATGGAATACGGATATTCCTGTATGGGTTACGAGATAGCCGGCTGTCTGGGCAGTAAGATGGCTTGTCCCGACAGAGAAGTTTATGCAATGGTAGGCGACGGCAGTTATCTTATGCTCCATTCGGAAATGATTACGGCGTTGCAGGAGGGCATAAAAATGAACGTATTGCTCTTCGACAACGCGTCTTTCGGATGTATAAACAATTTGCAGATGGATCAAGGAGTAGACGCTCTGTGTACGGAACTCCGCTATCGCGACGGCGCAAAACCTATACGCGACGGCAAGTTTATGAATATAGATTACGCTATGAGCGCGAGAGGATACGGATTCGTCACGTATACTGCGCGCAACGAAGAGGAACTTCGCGAAGCTATAGCCGACAGCTTGAGACAGACCGTATCAACGCTGATCGACATAAAGGTATTGCCCAAGTCGATGACGCACGGATATGACGGTTGGTGGAACGTAGGCTGTACTCAAGATCCGAGAAGCAAGCGCGCAAAGAGCGCTTTGGAAAACAAAGAGGAGATGCTTTCAAAGGCTAGAAAATATTGATAAGTCCGCTAGTTCCGGCGGATAAAAGGCAGGTATTTTTATATGGATAAGAATAAGATAAAACTCGGCATTGCGCCGATTGCGTGGACAAACGACGATATGCCCGATCTGGGCGCGGAGAATACTTTTGAGCAATGCGTAAGCGAGATGGCGCTCGCAGGGTATAAAGGTTGCGAAGTGGGCAACAAATATCCCAAAGACGTAGACGCGCTTAAAAGAGCGTTGGATATGCGCGGACTTGAGATAGCCAATCAGTGGTTTTCTTCTTTCGTGCTCACTCAGCCTATGGAGCAGGTCGAGAAAGATTTTATAGCTCAATGCAATTTCCTCAAAGCAATGGGCGCAAGGAGAATAGGAGCGTCGGAGCAGAGTTACAGCATACAGGGACAGATGACCACGCCTGTATTCGAGAATAAATACGTGATGAACGACGCGGAGTGGGATAAGTTCGCCAAAGGTATGAACAGACTGGGCGAAATAGCAAATTCTATGGGAATAAATCTCGTATTCCATCATCATATGGGCACGGTAGTACAAACTGCCGAAGAAGTGGACAGAATGATGGATATGACAGACAGAGGCAACTTCTCGCTACTGTTTGACAGCGGACATCTCGCGTATTGCGGACAGGATTATCTGTCTGTGCTCAAAAAGCACGCCGACAGAGTAAAGCACGTTCATCTCAAGGACGTCCGTCCGGACGTTGTGGAGAAAGTCAAGAGGGAAAAACTCTCTTTCCTGCAAGGCGTCAGAGAGGGTGCGTTTACCGTTCCCGGAGACGGTTGCATAGATTTTGCGCCGATATTCGAGATATTGGATAAGAGCGGTTACGAGGGATGGATGATAGTAGAGGCGGAACAAGATCCGTCAAAAGCCAATCCGCTCGAATATGCTATCAAAGCAAGAAAGTACATAGCCGACAAGGCAGGACTTTAAATAAAAAACGATTTTCAAAAGAAAGGAGAAATATTATGGCAATAAAGACACTCGGATATTTTACCAACAACGAGTTCGTCAAGTCTACGACGGACAAGTTTTATCCCGTCTTCAACCCGTCGACGGGAGAGCAGATCGCGCAGATGCCGCGCTGCACTACGGCGGAAGTGAGCAAGGTGATCGACAACGCTCACGAAGCATACAAAAAATGGTCCAGAGTACCTGTGATAAAGAGAGTTCAGATACTTTATAAAGTCAGAGATCTTTTGATAGAACATATGGACGAGTTGACCGAACTTTGCGCTACCGAACACGGAAAGAACTGGGAAGAGAGCAAAGGAGATATACTCAAAGCTAAAGAGGGCACGGAACTCGCATGTTCTATGCCGTCGCTGTTGCAGGGCGAAAGTCTTATGGATGCGTCAAACGGCTACGATACTGTGCTATACCGCGAATCTATGGGCGTATTCGTAGGTATCGCTCCTTTCAATTTTCCTGCGATGATCCCGATGGGCTGGATGGCTCCCGTATGTATTGCATGCGGCAACGCTATAGTACTGAAAGTCGCGGGCGCGACGCCTATGACTTCGCTGAGGATCGCGGAACTGTACAGAGAAGCCGGACTTCCCGACGGAGTGCTCAATATAGTGAGCTGCGACAGAAACGACACGCAGGAACTCATCTCCAACGATAAAGTAGTCGGCATCACCTTTGTAGGATCTACAACCGTAGGAAGATATATATACGAGACTGCCGCTAAATACGGCAAAAGAGTACAGTGTCTTTGCGAGGCGAAGAATCACGCGCTCGTACTCGAAGACGCGGCTTTGGACAGAACCGCCGCAGGTATAATAAACGCGTCTTACGGATGCGCGGGCGAGAGATGTATGGCTTTGCCCGTCGTAGTAGTTCAGGAAAGCGTCGCCGACAAACTCGTCGAGAAATTGGTCGCATTGGCAAAGAATATAAAAGTAGGTCCGGCTTACGACAAGACGACAAATCTCGGACCCGTATACAGCGCGGAGCATAAAAAGAGCGTATCCGACTGGATCCAAAAAGGAATTGACGAGGGAGCAAAAGTCGTTCTCGACGGCAGAAACGTCAAGGTCAAGGGATATGAGAACGGCTTCTATCTTGCGCCTACTATCCTCGACGGAGTATCTCCCGAGATGACGGTAGGTCAGAGAGAGATTTTCGGACCGGTACTTTGCATAAAGAGAGTAAAGAACTTTGAAGAAGGTCTGCAGGTAATGAACGCCAATCCGTTTGCCAACGGTTCGGTCATCTATACGCAGAACGGCTACTACGCAAGAGAATTCGTACGCAATACGCACGGCGGAATGGTCGGCGTCAACGTAGGTATTCCCGTGCCGGTAGGCGTATTCTCGTTTACCGGACACAAGTATTCTTTCTTCGGCGATCTACATTGCCTTGGCAGAGACAGTTTCAAGTTCTATACGGACAGCAAGACGGTCACTACCCACTGGTTTGACGAGCACGAAGCAAAGTCCACCAAGGTATCTACCTGGGACGGCACTATCTAAAAGTAAATAAAAGAGGTATCAGTTTATGATAAATATAGGTATAATCGGCGCGGGACGTATAGGTAAAGTACACTGCGAATCCATTATGTGTTATGTCAAAGGCGCTACCGTAAAAAGCGTCGCAGATCCGTTTATGAACGCGGAGACAGAGAAGTGGCTCAAAGATATGGGAGTCGAGCGCACGACGAAAGATTATCGCGAGATCCTTGACGACAAGGATATAGACGCGGTGCTTATCTGTTCGTCTACAGACACTCACGCGCCTATCTCGATAGAGTCGATAAAAGCGGGCAAGCACGTATTTTGCGAGAAGCCGGTAGATCACGATATAGATAAGATACTCGAGGTCAAAAAGGCGCTTGAAGGCAGCAAAGTAAAATATCAGGTGGGATTCAACCGCCGTTTCGATCACAATTTTGCAGCCGTGCGCGAAGCGGTAAAGGCGGGTAAGATAGGCGCTCTCAACGTGCTCAAGATATGTTCGAGAGATCCGGGCGCTCCGCCCGTATCATATATAAAGGTAAGCGGAGGAATATTCCTCGATATGACGATACACGACTTCGATATGATAAGATATCTGTCCGGCGACGAAGTCGAAAGCGTATTCGCTATGGGAGGAGTAATGGTCGATAAGGCTATCGGCGAAGCGGGAGATATAGACACCGCAGTGATAACCATGAGACTCAAGAGAGGCGCGCTTGCCGTGATCGACAACTGCCGCAGGGCTACTTACGGTTACGATCAGAGAGCGGAAGCGTTCGGCGAGCTCGGTCAGGTAGCTATCTCCAACGATTGTGCGTCCAACGCGGTGATCTCCAACGGCGAAGGCGTTACCGCAGAGAAACCGTTGCTGTTTTTCCTCGAAAGATATATGCAGGCGTACGTCAGCGAAGTCAGCGAGTTTGTCGACTGTATCGTCAATGATAAGCCCGTTCCCGTCAGCATAGAAGACGGATTGCAGGCTGTGTTGATAGGAAGAGCCGCAAAGAAATCGCTCGACGAGGGAAGGCCCGTCAGCCTGTCGGAAATAAAATAGCATATTAAACAAAATAGCGGACTTATCGTCCGCTATTTTGTTTGTATGATTATAATATTTTATCTAAAGAAGTCTATTGAATTATTTATCGACTGATTTAAACGTGCAGTCTTTTCTTCAGTTCGGAGAGATAGGAATCTTTTGCAAAGAAAGTCAGCGCCATTACGTCGACAAAACCTCTCGCAGTGCATACTATCCAGCCCCAGTCGCATTTGCCTACCCAAAGGAAAGATATTCCTATACAAATCGCAGAAGCGGCGAAGAGTTTTGTCAAAGCGATCTGATAGTTTCCGCGACCGCCTTTGTGCGCGAATATCAGTATCTCAAGCACGCTCGCCCATACCAAGAATACTATAGGCGCGCCCAACGTGAAAGCCCAAGGATTGGCAAGTCTCGACGTCCAGATATTGATATAAAAGAGAAGTGCTATCACAGCCGAAAAATCCCAGGCGAGATGTTTGCGCGTATTAAAACGCTTTACTGTCGATCTTCCTACCGCAAGCCACAGCAGCGCAAGTCCGAACAGCACGTGCAGAGACCAGGAAATCCTGCCGCTGACGGTGAGATTTATCGCGCCTGTTACGGCGACTGCCAGTATAGAGAAAAACAAAGTTATCTTTATAAAGAGTTTGCGACCCCTTTTTTCGTCGACTTTAGGATATTCGTAGATAGACGGAGAGGTCTCTTCGCTTACGAACGCTCCGCAAAGAGGGCAGTTTTTCAAATCGCCGTCGACGTTTACGCCGCATCTTCTGCAATGGTTCATAGTTATTTACCTCCTGTTTCCGTTGACGGTCACGTCTATGCCGTGTTTTGTGAGTACGGAGAAGAAATCGCGTTCGAGTATCGGATCTTTCGACGTTCGAGAGAAGGATATCACCGTCTGTCCGTTATACGATGCGCACGACATAACGTGGTTCATATATTTCTGCGGACCGATCACAAACTCGAATCTGTCGATATAGTCGTACAGTTCCTCGGGCGTAGTCACGTTGCCTATATTGCTGAAAGTGCAAGACATAAGGTTTTCGCCCACGGCATAAAAAGATAAATTCATTATAAGCGTCTTCAAAAATCTCGGCGCGACTCTTATCACCGGATTTTTTTCGACAGATACGTTGGAATTGATAAATTTCTGACAGTATTCGGGCGTTATCTTTTCCTTTAACTGCGAGTTGAGTTCCTTTGCAATCTCTTCAAACGTCTGTTCGACCGGCTGGATTGTGGAATTGTAATAACCCGCAAAATTTCTCAACGTTACCGACGGAAACATCTTGCGCAAATTTATAGGAACCTGTATCCTTACCGGACGTTTCTTGGATCTTTTTTCGTAGAGCTGTCTGTTGAGTACAGCGTACGCCAGCGCCGCCGTCAAATACGTATTGACCGTGCAGTCAAAAGATTTTGCGACTTTGTGCAACTGCTCGAACGGCAGAGTTCCCTGAATTATATTAAGTACGCCGCGCTTTTCTCTTTGACATTTTATCTGATAAGCTTTGGCTTCTCTGCGCGGCAGAGTGCCTTTGCTCTTATCCATATATCTGCAGAAGGAATCTTCTACCTCTTCGGGAGTCGGATCGTCTTCATAGTGGAGCAGATCGCCGTAATCCTCTATTTTAGCGCCTTTGAGTTCGCAGTATCTGGCGACGAGAGTCTTGAGGAAAGTTATGTTTCCCGTGCCGTCGGTTATGGAGTGAAAAACTTCGACAGATATTCTGTGCGAGTGATACAGTACTCTGAATACGTATCCCTTGCCCGTCAGTCTCATCATCGTACAAGGAAAATCATTTTCTTTTTCTATTTTCGGTTTTTCGTCGATATACTGGAAATAATACCAGAAGAGTCCCTTTTTGAGAGTAACTCTAAAAGTAGGGAATCTGTCTATTACGTCGTCGAGCGCGCGTTGAAGAATTTCGGGATCTACCTCGTCTTTCATCACCGCCGACATACGAAAGACCGCGTTCCATCTCGAACTTCTTGCCGCGGGATAGATCTTCGCGGCGTTGTCGAGTTTGAACCATTCCTTGTCGAACATTGCGTTTTTCATATTAGTCTCCTACAGATTTATAGTATACATCATCGTTAAACTAAATACAAGGCAACCGCGGAAAATAATATTTAAATGTACGATCTTATTATTTACGGAAATAAAATAGCAAAGTTTCGCCGTATATTGCTGAAATTTTTATTAAAAGGTATTGACAATGCCCGATATATGTATTAGATAATATACAATAGATATAGGAGACTATGTTATGAAGAAAGTCACAGTTATTGCAGTAATATTTATACTTGCGCTTTCCATAGCTTTGACGGCTGTTGGTTGCGGCGGTAGGTCGCTCAATCCGGAGGACGAAAATCTCGGCAATTACAAAGAGGAAAATTTGGTTGCGGGCATGAGCGCGTACGATTTGGTGCTCGAGGCGTACGCCAACTTCGTAGAGGATACGAATTTTGTCAGAGAAGAGTATTTTACATTCTCGGCGGGCAAAGGAGCTATAGCGTCCCGCAATACGCATTTGATACGCAAGATGCAGGGCGACAGGATATATTCTCAAGAAGTCATATTCGGTTCGGGCATGGACAAGGGAACTTGCGCGACGAGATACTATTATGACGGAAGCGACGCTTACGAGATAAACAATACCGATAAGAAGAACGTATCTTACGACAAGGACAGCGGAAAGTTCGAGGTCAAGTCCTGGGGCGAGTTTGCAGAATTCGACGGAGACGTCGAAAGACAGAATTGGCTGATGAAAGACAAGATCACTACTTACGATATTTCCAAGAGAGAGTATATGTCGCCCACCGCGCATACCGACAAGGTGTATAAAGTCGGCGATACTTATTATTGTACTTTGGCTATCGATTGTTCGATAGAGATGATGAAAGGCGTGCAGAGAGAGGCGATGGAAGAATTCTTGGATACTCTTTCGGCGAGCGAAGAAGGTTTTTCGATAGAAGACACTACGATAGATTTTGCTATCGCGGAGATCGACGGCAAGATGAAATTCAAGATCTGGAGAAGAAACGAGAAGTACAAGGGCAAGCACTCGACCGGTATCTCGGTATCTTGCGAACAGACCTGTCTCAGTTATTACAGATACGGCGTCGGATACGAGATCACTTCCGACGATCTGCTGAATTTGGCTTAAATAAAGAGCGGCTGTCAAGCCGCTTTTTATATTGTTATATTTTAATTGCTTTTCCGTTATTGCAATATCTTCCGCGCCTGTGTTAGAATAAAAACGATAAATGGCTTTTGCTGCGCATTTACAGGCGGAGAGGATTATGTTGAAAATAATAAAGAATTTGATAAGAAAGATCAATCAAAAAGCAAACGGAGGCGATCTCAGACAGGATATGAACGTGCCTGTCGGGGAGAGATACGTCACAAAAGGTATTCCCCAATTGATAAGACAGGCGGGCGCGGAGAGCGCGGTTTTGTTAAAGAACGACGGCGCGCTTCCTTTGAAGAGCGGCGACAGAGTCGCTGTATTCGGAAGATGCCAGCGCGATTATTTTTACGTGGGATACGGCAGCGGAGGCGACGTCACGCCGCCGTATAAAGTCAGTTTGCTCGACGCGATGAAAGAGTCGGACGGCAAGTTTATTTTGGACAGAAAGCTGGCGGATATCTACGAGGAGTGGTGTTCTAAGGAAGAGAACGTGCCGTTTGAAGGCTGGTGGGGACATTGGCCGATGAATTATCCCGAGATGCCGCTCAGCGATTCTCTGATAGCCGACGTCGCGGTCAGAAACGACATTGCCGTCGTAGTATTGGGAAGAGCCGCAGGCGAAGACAGAGAGAATACTTTGACCAAAGGCAGTTACTATTTGACGGACGACGAGATCTCTATGCTCGACAGAATATGCGCTGCTTTTGAGAAGACGGCGGTCATAATGAATTGCGGCAACGTCATAGATATGTCTTGGACGGAGAAGTACGGCGACAGACTGTCCGCCATACTTTATGCTTGGCAGGGAGGAATGGAGAGCGGACGCGGAGTAGTCGACGTGCTTTGCGGAGACGTAAATCCGTGCGGAAAACTGCCTGATACGATCGCGGCAAACTATTCGGATTATCCGTCCTCGGACTGTTTCGGCAACAAAGATTTCAACGAGTACCGCGAGGATATATTCGTCGGCTACAGATATTTTGAGACTTTTGCAAAGGAAAAGGCGCTGTTTCCGTTCGGATTCGGTCTGTCATATACGAAGTTTGAGATTGTTCCCAAGTTTTTCGAGTACGCCGACGGCGAGATAAGATGCAAAATTGAAGTGAGAAATATAGGCGAGAGGTCGGGAAAAGAGATTGTGCAGATATATGTCGCCGCGCCTCAGGGCAGACTGGGAAAAGCCGCGCGCGTTTTGGCTGCGTTTGCAAAGACCGAAGTACTTGCTCCCGACGATACGCAGACTTTGGAATTGAGTTTCAGCGAGTACGGCATAGCGTCTTTCGACGATACCGGCGCGACGGGACATATCTATTCGTACGTGCTTGAAAGGGGAAAGTATTCGGTATACGTCGGCAGCGATTGCAGGACGGATATATTGGCGGGCAAATTCGATATAAAAGAGGACAAGACGTTGGACGTTCTCCAAAGCGTATGTCCCGTTAGGAACGAATTCAAAAGAATACGCGCGCTTGAGCGCGACGGCAAAACAATTGCGCAAATGCAGACCGTGCCTATAACAGAAGTCGATCTTGCAAAGAGAATTATCGACGGAATCCCCCAAGAGATAGGATATAAGGGAGAGCAGGGATATACTTTCGACGACGTTATATCGGGCAAAGCAAAACTCGACGATTTCATCTCCCAACTCGGCGATCGGGAACTCGAGGCTTTGACGCGCGGAATGGGATATATGAGAACGGAGTACGGCGCTTCGGGCAATGCAGGCTCCTATTGCGCGACTATACCGTCTCTGATAGAAAGACGCGTGCCTCCGATAGTCACTGCCGACGGTCCCGCGGGCATAAGGATAGCGCGCTTTACGTCGCTCCTTCCGTGCGGAACGGCGCTGGCGGCTACTTGGGACACGGATCTTGTCAGACGTCTGTATGAGAAAGTAGGCGAAGAGATGCGCCACTATGACGTGGACGTATTGCTCGGCGCGGGAATGAATATACACCGCGATCCGCTGTGCGGACGCAATTTCGAGTATTTTTCCGAAGATCCGCTGCTTTCGGGCAAAATGGCGGCGGCGTTTGTCGACGGAGTGCAGAAATACGGCAACGCGGCGTGTCCCAAGCATTTCGCCTGCAACAATCAGGAGTTCAACAGAAATTACAACGACTCTCGCGTTTCCCAACGCGCGTTGCGCGAGATCTATCTCAAAGGGTTCGAGATATGCGTAAAAGAGAGCGGTCCGCTCAACATAATGACGAGTTACAACAAGATCAACGGAGTATGGAATCACTATAATTACGATCTGGTAACTACCGTACTAAGGAAAGAGTGGGGATATTCCAATCTCGTGATCACCGACTGGTGGATGAGGAAGAGCAAGTGTCCGGAGTTTCCGAAGATCAAGGACAACGCTTACAGAGTGCGCGCGCAGGTGGATATCTATATGCCCGGTAATCACAGCCGTACTTCCAGAAAATATAAATCGGACGGCACTTTGCTCGCCACGTTGGGAAAAGATGGCGGTATCTCCCGCGCCGAATTGGAAAGAACGGCTAGAAATACGCTTTCGCTTGCGTTGAAACTGGCGAAAAGAAGAGAATCGTTACCAAAATAAGGCAGTGAAAAAACCCGTTTGCGTATGCTATAATGTCTATAGGTACGTTATAAAAGAGCATATGCGGGATACGGCTATAGCGGTATATAATTGTTCCGAATTATTTTCGGACAGCTGTAATAACCAAATAAAATAAAAAAAATTCTAAAAAGTATACAAAAACGGGAATTTTTATGTTATAATTGTTTACGTGTAACAAAAGTCGCGGTTTGTGACGATGATACGGGGTATCGGAGACTTAAATTGCGCTGTTCTCACAGGAGGGAATATGGGAAAACAAAACGTCTTTCAGAAAGTCGGATTTTTCGTCAAAGACTTTTTCGCGCATTGGAATACTCCTCCCAAAGAGGGATATTATCTGCCCAACAAAGAATTCTTAGCTTATTCCGTCGGCGGAATGGGGGTTCAGGGCTTCGGTATTTTGACGCAGTATTTTGCTATCAACGTCGGCGTGCATCTCGCGCTTGTCTACAACTTCGACGCGATGATCGTGCAATATACCACTTGGATCATTGCCTTGCTCACTCTGTTCAGAGCGCCGATCGTAGGATGGGTGATCGACAATACCAATACGAAGTGGGGTAAGTACAGACCTTATCTGTTGTTTACGGGCGCGCTTTGCATAGTCAGTTATTGGTTGTTGGCGTTTATTCCGAAAATGTTTATGCCGGATAATATAATCGAGCATACTCCTAAGACTCAGTGGATGGTAATAGGTACTTATCAGTTGATACTGTTTGTCGCGACGACTGTATTCAGTTTCTTCTCTTTCGGAAGAGTAGGTTTGGCGCAGGTTATTACGCCCAATACCAACGAACGTACTAAGTTGTATTCGGTCGGCGGCGTTATAGATTCGCTCGGACCGTCTATAGTACAGATGTTTTTCCCAATTATCGCAGGCGGAATTTACGGTCAGGCGGGAAGCGTATATAAAGAGGAATTCGGCGAAATGACTGCCGATCAGATAAAGAATCTCGGTCAAAGACTTACTTTCGGTATGGATAACATCAATACATATAAAGTTATTTTCCCGATATTCGGAATTGCCTGCGTTGCGCTTTCTCTCGTTATGTTTTTCGGTACGAAAGAGAGGATAATCCAAGAAAAGAAAGTAAAAGAAAAAGTCGGATTTATGACCGGTATAAAGAAGAGTATGAAAAACAAATATTTCTGGCTCTTCAATCTTTCCAACATTATTTCGTTCGGCAGACTTACGATATTCTCGGCGACAAACTACGTATGTCTCTATATACTCGGCGGTCAGCTCGGCGCGACTATGAGAGGCATAATGCCGACCGTAGCGTCCGTGGGTTATGTCCCCGGTATGCTATTTGCGCCGATTTTACAGAAAAAACTAGGCAAGAAGAAGATGACGTTGCTGTCGTTTGCAGGTTCGACGGTAATATCCGCGTTGCTCCTTATTCTGTTTATATTCGCATACAACAGCGCGGCGACCGCTTGGGTATTCTTTATCGGAGTATTCCTGCATAATATTTTCGCGGCTCTGTGGACGGTTACCTCTCCCGCTATGACGGCGGACTACTGCGAATATCAGCAATGGAAGACGGGCGACAGACTCGACGGATATATGTCACAGTATACTCAAGTAATCACGACCGTGTGCGGTATGCTTTCGGGTTGGCTGACAACCACGCTTTTGGTAAAATTCGCAGGCGCGGCTTCTTCGGAAGATTACGGCGAAGAGGGCGTAATGAGAAGCGTGCTTATAATTTGGGGTATACTCGGTATCATATGCGGTCTTTTGGCTATCATTCCATTCCTGTTCTGGGATCTTACGGAAAAGAAACAGCTTGAGATGGCGCGCGATATAAAGGTAAGAAGTTATACCGAGAAACTGAAAGAAAACGCTTTGGTTCAGGAAGATATCTCCGAAGCCGTCGCGCTCGGAGTATTGACCGCGGCTCAGGCGGTAGAGATGGGCTTTATCTATGAAGAGACTTCTGCAGGCGGAGAAGAGAAGATAGAAGACGTCGCTTTTGACGCAGCCGCGCAGGAGACTACCGCCGTAGAAGCGGAGGACAAAAAAGAAGACGGAGAAGTCGACGCCGATAAAGAATAAAGGCATTCGATCGTCGGATAAGAAAACGATAGGCGGGCAAATTGCCCGCCTGCTTTTATATTTGAATATTTTATATCATTCCTTGCAGTCTTCTATGATAAGCATATCGTAGTCCAGACTTTCCACAAAGTCGTCTTCTCTGAATTTGGTGTTGTGGAAATTGACAAAATTTTTGTAATGGTGATCCAAAAGTACGGGATTGGGCGCGTCGAGCAGATGGCATATCTCTCTCAGCCAAAGTTCGTAATTGGCGGGAGACAGTCTTGCCGCGGAAGTGTAAATAATATCTTTTGCTATCTTGTCGTCTTTGACGAGTCTCGCCCAAATTTTCATAGATACAGCATATCTTATTTGCCGAGCGCGTGTCAAGGCTTATTCTATCAATATGTAAAAACGGCAGTTTAAATCGCGCGCAAGGTCAAATTGTTGTCAAACCCGAAGCAAAACTATTGACAAGAGCAAGTCGTTTTTATTAGAATATATATAAAGTGTAGTTTGGCGGGAGGTGAGTAGAATGATATCCGAAGCGGTAATAAAAAGACTTCCGAGATATTACAGACATATCAAACAACTCGCCGACAGCGGAGTAGAGCGCGTGTCTTCCACGAAGATAGCAAACGTTCTCAATATCACCGCGTCTCAAGTCCGTCAGGATCTTTGCAACTTCGGCGGGTTCGGTCAACAGGGTTACGGTTACGACGTAGTCAAGTTGAAAAACGAACTTGCGGCTATATTGGGATTGGACAAGGTGTACGATATGATAATCGTCGGCGCCGGCAATATAGGCAGAGCGTTGGCGGGATATAAGGGATTCAGCGACGACGGATTTTACGTAAGAGCGCTCTTCGACATCGATCCCAGATGCACGAGCATCAACGGAATAAAAGTTTACGATATGGATTTCCTCAATACTTATCTAAGACAGAACCGAGTGGATATAGCTGTCGTGGCTACGCAGAAGAATTCTGCCAAAGGCGTTGCGGACGCGCTTATCGCAGGCGGAGTGAAGAGTATTTGGAATTTCGCTCCTATCGAACTCGAAGTGCCCGACGGCATAACGGTGGAAAACATTTCTATGAGCGAAAGTCTGTACGTTCTGTCCTATCGCACCAAGAATTCCAAAAAATAATGACAAGCAAACGCCCGTTTAGCGAGGGCAAGGAGGATATATGGCAAAATCTAAAGAATACGTTTTGACAAAAGAAGGTTATGACAATCTTGTCAAAAAACTCGATCATCTCATCAACGTAGAGAGAAAAGAGGCGAGCGAAAAGATAAAGCAGGCGAGAGAATTCGGCGACTTGTCCGAAAATGCGGAATACGACGCGGCAAAAGACTATCAGGCTCACGTAGAGTCGGAGATTATCAGCGTACAGGCGCAGATAGACAATGCGGTCATCATAGAGGATACCGACGGAAAGCAGAACGTAGTTATCGCCGGTTGCAAGGTAAAACTCCACGATTTTTCCGACAACTCCATATACGAATACACTATAGTAGGTACGACCGAGGCGTCTATTCTCGAGAATAAGATAAGCAACGAGTCTCCTTTGGCTCAGGCAGTGCTCGGACATAAGAAAAACGACGAAGTTGTAGTAGATCTCGGAGACGATAGCTATACCGTCAAGATAATCGCGATAAATTAATTGAAATAAAATCGGTACGAGGGCGACCTGAAAGGGGTCGCTTTTGTAATAATCGGAGATATATGAGACCGCTTTACGATAAGATAAGACAAATAAACTCGGATCTCAAAGCGAGATTCTGTATGCCCGGTCACTCGGGAGAAGGTATGTCCGAAAATATGTATTCGACGGCTTGCTTGGATTGGACGGAAGTCGACGGACTCGACGATCTCCTTCAAAGCGGCGGAGTTATTCTCGACAGCGAAAAACTCATAGCCGATTCTATGGGCTGCGAATACGCGCTAATGCTTACCCAAGGATCTACCTGCGGAATGCAGATTGCCGTCGCTAGCGCAAAGGAGCGGGGAGAGACGCTCGCGGCTGTGGGAGAAATGCACAGGTCTTTTTGGAGCGCGTGCCGTCTTTTCGGTATGCAAGTTATTTGTTTTGCCGATGCGCGGGAGCTCGCAGACGCGGAGCTAAGAGATAAAAAGATAGGCGGAGTTTTCGTTACGTCGCCCGATTATTTCGGACGCACTAAAGATCTCGGAGCATTGAAAAAAATATCCGAAGAGATAGGCGCGCTTTTCGTAGTTGACGGAGCGCATTCGGCGCACTTTTGTTACAGCTCATTACTTCCCGACAATTCCTGCAAGATTGCGGATATATCTCTCATAAGTATGCACAAGACTTTGCCCGTATACGGCGGCGGCGCGCTTGTGTGCGTAAACGGAGACGAAACATATGCCGTATGCAGAAAATACAGGGCGGATATTCATTCCACGTCTCCCAATTATCTGACTATGGCGAGCATGGACAGGGCGGACGGCTATATGCGCAAAAACGGCGAACGTCTTTACGCCGATCTGAAAAAAGACGTCGACGCATTCATATCGGTCAACGAGATAGGTCGGGCGATAGAGCGCGACGATTTTTCCAGACTTACTTTGAAGATAGAGGGAAAAGACGCGTATTCGGCTATGAAAGATCTGGCAAGGCGAGGAGTATATGCGGAGGCGGCGTACGGCGATATGCTGGTATTCATAGTCACGCCTTTTAACGGGGATAAACTCGAAGCGCTTGCAAATGAGTTGAAAAAGACTGAATTAACAGATATTGACGACGACTTTGAGCGTATGGCAAATTTGAAATTAAAAAGATCTGACGCGTCTGGATGCGCGGAGTCGGTGGAGATATCCGACGCGGCAGGCAGAGTGAGCGCGGGAGAGATTGGAGTATATCCGCCCGGAGTTCCGTTTGTAAAAAAAGGCGACGTCATCGATGAAAAAACAGTCTCTTTTTTAAAAAAGTATCGCAACCGACTCTTTGGGCTTGCTAGCGGGCGCGTGAATGTGATAAAATATTAAAGTAATTGGAGATAATATGAAAGGTAAGTTTATCACGTTCGAAGGCGGAGAGGGCGTAGGCAAAACGACCCAGCTTGCTATGATGAAAGACTTTCTCGCAAGTAAAGGCGCGGACGCGGTCTTCTTGAGAGAGCCGGGCGGCAACGCCATATCGGAAAAGATCAGGGCGATAATCCTAGATACCGCCAACAGCGCTATGACTGGAATGTGCGAAGCTATGCTCTACAGCGCGGCGAGAGCGCAACTTTGCGAAGAGGTCATACGACCTGCATTGGAAGAGGGAAAATTCGTCGTCTGCGACAGATTTATTGATTCGACGTTTGCATATCAGGGCATAGCGAGAGGTTTGGGCGCGGACAGGATAGAGACGCTCAACTCGTTTGCTTGCGGAGAGATAATCCCAGATTTGACGGTTTTTCTCGATCTTGAGCCGACGGCGGCTTTTGCGCGTAAAGGCGGAGCGGACAGCGACGATAGGCTTGAGCAAGAGGGGATACGGTTCCACAACAAAGTCTATTCGGGATATAAACTTGCTTGCGAGCGTTATCCCGACAGGATCGTCGCAATAGATTGCGATAAAGATGCGGATACGGTGCATTCCGAGATAGTTCGAGTTCTTGCCGAGAGAGGTATTCTCAAGTGATAAAATACAGAGAGTTGCTTGAAAACACCAAAGTATACAAGGCTTTGGACGGAGATATCGCCGAGGGCAGGCTCAATCATTGCTATATGATTATAGGAGAGGACAGTCTTGCCGTAGAAGGATTGTGTTCGCTTTTTGCGCAGAGGATACTGTGCTCAAACGGCGGCTGCGGCAAGTGTATTTCCTGCCAGAAAGTAGAGGACGGCAATCACGAGGGAGTTTTCCGTCCCAAAAATCTCAAAGCCGACGGCATAAGAGAATTTATAGAAAAAGTCTACGTGACTAGCGAGAGCGACGTCAAAGTTATGGTGATAGAGGAACTCGACAAAGTCGACGCCAAAGTTCAGAACTTTTTGCTCAAGAGTCTCGAAGAGCCTGTCGACGGAGTGGTTTTCGTATTGGGAGTGCGCAGGCAGACGGCAGTATTGGAGACGGTAAAATCAAGAAGTAAAAAACTTGCTGTCGCGCCGTTTTCCAAGTCGCAGATAGGCGCGTATTTTTCCGATACTTTCAGAGGCTATTCCAAGGCGGTAGTCAACGAGGCGGTGGATTGCTGTCTGGGAAGTCTTTCGAGGTGCGACGAATTGCTCGAGGACGAAGAATTCGGCGGAGATATGACGGACGTGGTATTTTTGCTCAAAGGACTTACTTCTACCAAAGTCAATCTCAAGATGCAGGGCAGATTGGATATAAAGGACGGAAAGCTCGTCAAATATCTCGATATAATGCAGTTGATATGCGGAGTGCTTTTGAAAAGACAGAGCGGTATAGAAGTCGAAGGATTTGAAAAACTGAGACCGCTCGCCAATGTGTTTACCGTTCCTATGCTGGTCAATTTCAACGAGCTGTTGGTGAATGCGCGTCAGAAGACGGAGAGTTACTGCAAGGACGAAAACATACTTGACAATTTATTTATTAAACTTTTGGAGGTAAAATACCTATGCCGATAATTGTAGGCGTAAAATTCGGGAACGGCGGAAAGCAATACTATTTCGATCCGCTGAATATAAAATTCGAAGAGGGGGACGGAGTCATCGTCGAGACGGTGCGCGGACTCGAATTCGCTCATATATCGCAGTCGAATACGGAAGTGTCCGACGAGGAGTTGAAAAATCCTCTCAAACCCGTAGTTCGCAAGGCTACCAAAGAGGACGAGCAGAGAGCAAAAGAGAACGAGGAGAAAAAAGAGGGCGCGATGAAACTGTGCCAAAAGCACATCGAAAAGCACGACCTCAAAATGAAACTCGTAGACGCGGAATATACGTTCGACAGATCAAAAGTTATATTCAGTTTTACCGCCGAGGGCAGGATAGATTTCAGAGAACTGGTCAAAGATCTCGCGTCAAAGATGAGGATGCGTATAGAGCTGAGACAGATATACGAACGCGACGATATAAAGATCAGAGGATCTATGGGAATATGCGGCAGAGAGTGCTGTTGTATCACCCATCTTGCGGACTATGAGAAGTCGACGGTAAAAATGGCTAAGAATCAAAATATTTCGCTCAATCCCGCAAAGGTCAGCGGTATGTGCGGAAAACTTATGTGCTGTCTCAGATACGAAAACGACTTTTACGTAGACGCAAATAAGCGTTTGCCCAAAGTAGGCGCGACGGTGAGAGTGCAGGAAGGTCAGGGACGCGTGGACGAAACGGATATACTCAAAGAGAGGATAAAAGTCTCTATAGAGAAAAACGACGGAGTGGAGCAGAGATACTACAACGTCGGAGAATTCGAAGTGCTTACCTGTCCCAAGGCTCAAGCGAGGAGCGGAGCGCAGGAAGAGTACGACGAAAGAGAACTTGAAAAACTCGAAGAAAGATAAATCGCGACCGCCTATAATGGCGGTTCTTTTTTGATCGGGAAGAGGAATATAATAAAGCGAAAACAGGCGGAGACGGGTCGGAGCGCGCCGTATGCCGCGCCGCGCCAAATATCAACATTTTGCGATATAATTTTGCGTCTATCTCTTTACAAAATAGGCGCGTTGTGATAAAATAAACTTAATTACATAAAAAGGAGAATTATGTTATGGCATACGTTATCGGTGATGACTGCATCAAATGCGGCGCTTGCGCTGAGGGATGTCCCGTGAGCGCTATTTCTGAGGGCGATGACAAGTACGTTATCGACGCAGATACCTGCATCAGTTGCGGTTCTTGCGCAGCAGGCTGCCCTGTAGGAACTATTTCCGAAGAGTAATATTCCTCACGGCAAGTCTTTTCGGCATACGTAGAATATTTTACGGTATTGCACGGAAGCGGATGAATTGGAATTTTCCGTCAGTTTGATACCGACGGAAAATTTTTTTTACGCCGATCGGCGTTATTTATCATATCTTTACGTTTTGAGGTTGACGGCAAACTTTTATATTGATATAATTACTATTATAGAGTTTTGGACAAGACTTTAATCAGCGAGGTGTCTATGGCAGAAAGAAGCGAAGAGCGCATACACGTATGTTATTGCGGCAATGAAAAGGTTTTTCCTATTATCTTGCTCAGCGCGATCTCTATCGCCAAATATACAACTGCTCCGGTATCTCTGTATATAGTGACCGCTACTCTTACTAGGATAAACGAAAAATTCGTTGCCATCGATCCGTCGAGAGCGGATATAATCACCGATGCTTTGCGCAGGGGAAATGCCGACAGCGAAGCTAAGATAATAGACGCTACAGACGTCTACGAAAAAGTTTTGGGAGGCGGCAGAAACGAGAATTCCAAGTATACTCCGTATACGCTTTTGCGGCTTGTGTTGCCATCGCTCAATCTTTGCGACAAAATGATATATCTAGACGCGGACACTATGTGCTGTTCCGATCTCAATCAATTATGGCAAGTCGATCTGTCGGGATATGAATTCGCGGCGGTGCGAGATCATATGGGGCAGCATTTTATCGGCAAGGATTATGTAAATGCGGGAGTTCTGTTTCTCAATTTTCCCGAGATAGAGAAGAGCGGACTTTTTGACAGATGCTTAGCCAAAGTCAAAGGGAAAAAGTTGTTTTTCTCCGATCAGACGGTACTCAACAAGTACGGCAAAAAAATACTCAGACTGCCGAGAAAATTCAACGAACAGCGCCAGGCGACAGAGGGCGAGACTGTGGTCAAGCACTTCTGTCAGGGAATAAAGTGGATTCCTTTCCACGTGTACAACATCAAGCAGTCGGAGAGGGAGCAAGTACGTCAAAAATTAAAGATTGATTTTTTTGAAGATATATATCGGATATACGACGAACTTCAAGCAAAATACGCTTTTGAGAAAGGTAGAGAATGAACAACATAAATCACGCTGTAATTATCGAACATCTTACTAAATCGTACGGCGACGTCAAAGCGGTCGACGACATATCATTTCACGTTCAGAAGGGATCTTTGTTTGCCTTTTTGGGAATCAACGGCGCGGGCAAAAGCACGACCATCAATATAATTTGTTCGATACTTAAGAAAGACGGCGGCAAGGTATACGTCAACGGATTCGATCTCGACACGCAGTCGGCGGATATTCGCAACGAGATAGGCATAGTGTTTCAGAGCAGCGTGTTGGATATGGGGCTTACGGTCAAACAAAATCTCGATATAAGAGCGTCTTTCTATTCGCTTTCCAAAGAAGAGAAGAAAAAGACCGTCGATTCGATAGTTGAACTTTTAGAGCTTAAACCTATCCTCGACAGACCGGTCAAAAACCTCAGCGGCGGACAGATGCGCCGCGTGGATATAGCCAGAGCTATGGTTCACCGTCCCAAGTTGTTGATATTGGACGAGCCTACCACGGGTCTCGATCCCAAGACGCGTCTCAACGTATGGGCGCTTATCGATAGGATAAGACAGGAGACAGGTATGACCGTATTCCTCACTACTCATTATCTCGAAGAGGCGGAAAAAGCCACCGACGTAGTGATAATGGACAAGGGCAGCATAATCGCGCAGGGCGCTCCCAACGAACTCAAGAATCTCTATTCGTGCGACAATATTATCTGCTATAGAGCGCGCGACGGTAAATTTGACGGAAGTCTTGAAAAAGACGGCTTGAGATATGTCTACGACGACGAGCACTGCTGCTATAAGATAGCGATACGCGATACCGATCAGGCAAAAAAAATCATTGCCAAATACGACGGATATCTCACCGATATAGAGATAATAAAGGGTACGATGGACGACGTGTTCCTCAACGTGACGGGACAGAAGAATATCGCGGACGGAGGCAAAAATGGCGAAGAATAAAGCGAAAAACGCAGATATATTTTTTCAGTTGACGAAAAGACATTTGCTTGTATTTTTCGGCAACAAAGTTCGCGTTATGTATACGCTTCTCGTGCCCGTGATAATTTTTGTTGTGTATATATTATTTCTGCGCGATCTCGAAATGCTTACTATTCAGAACGAACTGATAAAGATGGGCATAATCGATGACGCGACTATGTGGCACTATTGCGAGACTTTGGTGGACTCGTGGATGATAAGCGGCATCATAGGACTGTCGACGATCACAGTAGCTTTGCAGGCGAATACGATCATCGTAGAGGATAAGCAGAACGGCGTAAACAGAGATTTTGCCTCTTCGCCTATAAACAAGAACGTATTGATAGCCAGCTATTTCTTCTATAACTTTATCGTAACCGTTTTGGTATGCTTGGTATTCTTTGCGATATGCCTTATTTATCTCGCGGTGATGGGAGAATTCCTTATTACTTTCGCCAACGTGCTCACGGTATTTGCGGTAATGCTTTATTCGACCGTGTCGGCTACGCTTTTGACGGTATTCGTGTGTTCGTTCGTTAAGACGGAAGGCACTATGATGAGCATAGTTGCGGTGTTTTCCACGGCGATAGGATTTTTGATAGGTGCGTATATGCCTTTGGGCATGCTTCCCGAATGGGTTCAGGGCGTTTGCGGATTTATACCGGGTACCTATTCGTGCGCGTTGCTAAGATACGGTTTTATGGCAAAACCGCTGAGCGAACTTACCGTGTACGTCACCGACGTGCTTCAACTCGAAGGCGGAGCGGAATTGCTGAATACGCTGACAGGCAATTTCGGATACAATCTCAATTTCTTCGGCACGAGCGTGTCAGCGCCGTTCCAGGCTTTGGCGATAGCGGTGTTTATAATAGCGTTTTTGGCGCTCAATATCGGAGTCGGCAACAATCTCGCGGCAGTGCTTGGTATGGGAAAGAGAAAAAAGAAAAATAAGAAATAAAAGAACCGCCGATAGCGGTATATTTCATAGGGATTAAAGCAAGGGCAATAAAACTGTCCTTGTTTTTTTATTACAATTATGCTATAATATTTGTACGATAAACAGTAATTTACAAGTGAGGCGAGAAATTATGAACACCGAAATTCAGGTTGCTATTGATAAATTTAAAGAGGTAAAAGATATATTAAAAAAATTTGATAGCAAAGATGAGGCAATAGAGTATCTGGTCAATGAAACAAAATTATCAAAAGAAGAATGTTCTACTGCATACGACATTATTATTAAAATTGAAAATTAAATTTCAATTTATATTTAATTCTTTAATAAATTCTAGTAAAGTATAGCGCACTATACTTCACAAGCGAATATAGCGAGCTGTTTCTTTGCTCACAAGAAAATCCCTATAACAGATATCTTTAAAATCGGCGATTTTTTTGCGCCTGATGTTCCTGCGCGCGGCGCGCACAGCGTATAAATATATAATAAATTTTAAAAAAGTACCGCCTTGTTCTTTTAATTTATTATATTTTATGTTAAGATATAAGAGTATAAGTATACGGAGGTCAAATGAAGAGAGATTTTCTTACGATGGCGGACGCGGACAAGTCCTTGATAGAGGAATTGCTTTCGCGAGCCGACTTTATGAAGAAGAGCATAGTAGACGGTCGCAAGTCTATGGATATGCTGAAGGGCAAGAGCGTGGTAACGCTTTTTTACGAGAACTCCACCCGTACGAGATGCTCGTTTGAGTCTGCCGCGAAATATCTCGGAGCAAGTACTCTCGCTATCACTACGAGCGGCTCAAGTGTAAAGAAGGGCGAGAGTCTTATAGATACCGCTGTTACGCTCGATAAGATGATGGCGGACGTCATAGTTATCAGACACTCTGTCGCGGGAGCTCCGCATATTGTCGCCGCGCATACCAAAGCAAGCGTAATAAACGCGGGAGACGGTATGCACGCGCATCCCACTCAAGCTTTGTTGGATATGTACACGATGAGAGAAAAATTCGGATCTCTCAAAGGATTGGAAGTGGCGATAATCGGCGACGTCAAACACTCGAGAGTTGCGCAGAGCAATATAGTCGGACTCAGTAAAATGGGCGCAAAAGTCAAGGTGTTCGCTCCCAATACGCTTATGCCCAAAGGCATAGAGAACCAGCCCTGCAAAGTCTGCGCCGACGCAAAAGAAGCTTTTGAAGGCAGCGACGTGATTATGGGGTTGAGGATACAGCTCGAAAGACAGCAAAAGGGATTGTTCCCGAGTATCGAAGAATACAATGAATTTTACGGCGTGACCGCAGAGAGAATGAGGTCGTGCAACAAGGGAGCTATAGTTATGCATCCCGGACCTGCCAACAGGGGGATAGAGATAGACTGCGACGTGCTCGATTCGCAGATATGTTATAAGGACGAACAGGTCGTCAACGGCGTCGCCACGAGAATGGCGCTGCTCGAGTGGGCGACGGGAGCAGATATTAAATAATTGCGCATAGGAGAGAAATATGGCTATACTTATCAAAGACGCATACGTAGACGGAAAGAAGAAAGATATCGTCGTAGAAGGCAACAGGATCTCGGCTATCGCCGAAGGCATCTCGGGTAAATACGACGAGGTTATAAATGCGGACGGACTGACCGCTTTGCCGGCTTTTATAGATATGCATACGCATTTGAGAGAACCGGGATTTGAATATAAAGAAGATATTTCCAGCGGTAGCGCGGCGGCAGTGGCAGGCGGATTTTCCGCAGTGTGCTGTATGCCTAATACAAGACCCGTTACCGACAATAAATACATCGTCAAGTATATCGTCGACAGAGCGCGCGAAGTAGATCTCGCCAAGGTCTATCCTATAGGCGCGATCACGGTAGGGCTTAAGGGCGAGACTATGGCGGAGATGGGCAGTATGCAAAAGGCGGGAGCTATCGCAATGAGCGACGACGGTCAACCTGTAACGAGCGCGCAGATGATGAGACTTGCGCTCGAATACGCAAAGGATTACGACTTGCTTCTCTGCAGTCATTGCGAAGATAAGTCGCTCATCAACGACGGCGTAGTCAACGAGGGCGAGAACGCGACAAAGGCGGGGCTCAAAGGCATACCCAGTTGCGCGGAAGATATCATGATATCCCGCGATATAATACTTGCCGAAATGCTTGATACAAAAGTGCATATATGTCACGTAAGCACGGCTAGCGGAGTGCAGTTGATAAGAGAAGCCAAGGCGAGGGGTGTCAAAGTATCTTGCGAGACATGTCCGCATTATATCGCCGGCACAGACGAGCTGATACTCGGATACGACGCCGACAGCAAAGTCAATCCGCCTCTTCGCACTGAGAAAGACAGGCAGGCTATATTGGCGGGATTGGCAGACGGCACGATAGACGTCATAGCGACGGATCACGCGCCTCACCATTATGAAGACAAAAACGTGGATTTCTCTCTTGCCGCCAACGGTATCAGCGGTCTCGAGACGGCGTTTTCGCTGTGCTATACCTATCTGGTAGACAGCGGTATAATGACTTTGGACAGACTGTCGGAACTTATGAGCGCGAGACCTGCCCGTTTGTTGGGATTGGAGAGCGGCAGCATAAGCGAAGGCGGACTTGCCGACATAGCGCTCGTAGATCTGAATTGCGAGTACGTCATAGATTCCGGAAAATTCAGATCGAAGGGTAAAAACACTCCCTTTGACGGTTGGAAAGTCAAAGGCAAAGTCGTCAGGACTTTGGTAGAGGGCAAAGTAAAATTTTAAGCGAATAAGATTTTTTAGGAGATAAAGATGATAATCGACAGATTAATTGACAAGATCAAACTCACCGACAATCCATCGGTAATAGGACTGGACACCTGCATTGACTATCTTCCCGATCCGATGAGAGAGAAGTGCGTTACGCTCGAAGAGTGCGCCAAGCAGATAAGCAAATTCAATTTCGATCTTATCGACGTACTCAAGGACGTAATTCCCGCGGTCAAAGTTCAGGTCGCTTATTACGAGATGTACGGCGTGGCGGGAATGCAGGCTTTTGCAGATACGGTCAAATACGCGAGAGAAAACGGACTTTTCGTCATTGCGGATATAAAGCGCAACGACATAGGCTCTACCGCGAGCGCGTACAGCAAGGGATATATCGGCAAGACAAAACTCGCCGACGGAGTTGAAGTTACTCCTTATGAAAGCGACTTTATCACAGTCAACGGATATCTCGGCAGCGACGGAATATTGCCTTTCGTAGCGGACTGCAAGCAGTACGACAAGGGCGCGTTCGTGCTTGTAAAGACTTCCAATCCCACAAGCGGCGAGTTGCAGGACAAGAAAATGGAAGACGGCAATACGCTCTACGACAATATGGCGACGCTCGTCGACGGATGGGGAAAAGACTTGATAGGCAAGTACGGATACAGCAGTATCGGCGGAGTGGTCGGCGCGACGCATACGGAGCAGGCAAAACTCATACGCAAGGCTCATCCGAATATGTTTTTCCTTATACCGGGTTACGGAGCGCAGGGCGGCAAGGCGAAAGACCTCGCGGTATGTTTCGAGAACGGTATCGGCGGTATCGTCAATTCTTCTCGAGGTATACTTTGCGCTTACAGAAAAGACGCTTACAGAGGACTTGACTATAAAGAGGCGGCATTGAAGGCAAGCGTGGATATGCAGAAAGACATTTCCAGATGTATCAAATAAAGAGGCGCGGATATGAGTAGGATGGAAGACAGAATTGGCGAGATATTGCTCAACGATCGCGTTGCGGACGGCGTATTCAAGATCAGGGTAAAGTTCGATTCTTTGCCCGAAGAGATCAGAGGCGGTCAGTTTGCTCACGTCAAACTCAACGACAGAAGCCGTCTCTTGCGAAGACCTTTCTGTATTTGCGATTACGATAAGAGCGCAAATACGATAGATATGTATTACGCGATAGTTGGCGGCGGCACGAAGGAGCTGTCGACTTACGCGGCGGGCGAAAAGATAAAAGTAATGCTACCGCTCGGCAACGGATTTAGACCGGATAAGAATTTTAAGAAGATCGTTCTGCTCGGCGGCGGAATGGGCAGCGCGGTGTTGCCCGCCATTCCGAGGACGGACTCGCAGTTCGAATATTATACTTATCTCGGTTTTGCCAACAAGGGAAAAGTCGTGCTTGAAGAAGAACTGAAAGCCGTATCGAAAGAGATCACCGTGGCGACTGACGACGGCAGTTACGGCAAAAAAGGATTTGCCACTTCCATACTCGCTCAGGATATGGAGAGGATAAGACCCGACGCGGTGTTCTGTTGCGGACCCGAAGTGATGTACAAGGCTTTGGCGAAATCGCTCGAAGGCTTTGACGTGCCTATATTCGTTTCGTTGGAAGCGAGAATGGGATGCGGTATCGGAGCTTGCCTCGTATGCAACTGCAAAGTCAAGAGAAACGGCGTCGAAGAGTATGCGAGAGTGTGCGTGGAAGGTCCCGTATTTAGATTGGACGAGGTGGCGCTATGAGTAATTTAAAAGTCAATATCGCGGGAGTTGAATTCAAGAATCCTATAATCACCGCAAGCGGTACTTTCGGATTCGGAAGAGAGTACGACAGATTTTACAATATCGAGGAATTGGGCGGCATTTGCACAAAGGGGCTTACCATAAGACCGCGTCAGGGCAATCCATATCCAAGAATAGCGGAGAGTTACGGCGGAATGCTAAACAGCGTGGGACTGCAGAATCCCGGAGTGGATCATTATCTCGAGACGGACGACTTACTTTTGGCAAAGCGCGACGTGGTAGTGATCGCAAACGTTGCGGGCAGTACGTTGGAAGATTATATCGCTATTGCCGAAAAGATGAACGACAGCAAAGCGGATATGGTGGAACTCAATATTTCCTGTCCTAACGTCAAAGAGGGCGGAATGGCATTCGGAGTATTGCCGCAAAGCGTGGAGAGAGTTACGTCAGCCGTAAAAAAAGCGTGCAAGAATAAGCCGATAATCACAAAGCTTTCGCCCAACGTGTCGTGCATAGCCGACAACGCGAAGGCGGCGGAACAGGGCGGCGCGGACGCGATATCGCTCATCAATACTCTGTCGGGCATGGCTGTCGACCATAGGACGCGCAAACCTATTCTTTTCAACAACAACGGCGGTTTGAGCGGCGCGTGCGTCAAACCAGTCGCATTGAAAATGGTGTGGGATTGTTACAACGCCGTAAAAGTTCCTATCATAGGTCTCGGCGGAATAACTAGTTATACCGACGCGCTCGAATTTATGATCTGCGGCGCGAGAGCGGTGCAGATAGGCACGCATAACTTTACCGAGCCGTGCGGAGCGAGGGATATCGCGAGAGATCTCGCCGCTTACGTCGAGCAAAACGCTATCGACATAAACGATATAGTCGGTACGCTGATATTGAATAAATAAGGATAAATTTTTGGAGGTAAACAATATGTTGACACAGGATCAGGCATTGGACTGCTACAGAAAGACGGGAGCAATACTCAAAGGACACTTCAGACTTACTTCCGGCAGACACAGCGATACTTATATGCAGAGCGCAAAACTTTTTATAGACACCAAACAAAGCGAAATCGTATGTAAGGCTCTTGCGGAAAAACTCGCGGGCGAAAAGATAGATTTGGTAGTATCTCCCGCTATCGGCGGAATTTTGATGGGATACGAGGTCGCAAGACAGTTGGGCGTGCCCAATATATTTGCCGAGAGAGAAAACGGCGAGATGACGTTGCGCAGAGGCTTTGTAATACCCGAGGGAGCTAAAGTAGTCGTCGTAGAAGACGTCGTTACTACAGGCGGATCGGTAAAGGAAGTAGTCAAACTCGTACAGGGACTCGGCGCGGAAGTCGTAGCTGTCGCATCGCTTGTAGACAGAAGCAACGGAAGCGTGGATTTCGGAGTAAAATACGTCAATCTCATCAGTATGGCTGTCGTATCTTACGAGCCTGACGAGTGCCCTATCTGCAAGGAAGGCAAGATAGAACTTGTAAAACCTGGTTCGAGAACGGTATTCAAGAAGTAATATGAGCGCGGAATATATCCGAAGATTGGAGTCGGCTTACGGTTCGTTTAGACAAAAGACGGATTTCGAGCCGGAAGTTTTGATAGTGCTTGGCAGCGGACAGGGAGACCTGGCTGACGGGATGCGCGTAGTCTTCCGACTGGATTTTTCCGAGATAGACGGAATGCCGGTGAGTACGGTCGACGGACATAAGGGCAGATATCTGTTCGGATATATCGGCGAGACCAAAGTCGCGGTCATGCAGGGCAGACTGCATTATTATGAGGGCTATACTCCTCAAGAGTGCGTGATGCCGATCAGACTTATGGCTATGTGCGGCGTAAAGGCAATGCTTTTCACCAATGCGGCGGGCGGCATAACGTGTCCCGAAGTCGGCACGTTGATGCGTATCACCGATCATATATCGCTGGTGCCGTCTCCTCTGCGCGGAGAAAACTATCCGAGGCTTGGCAAGCGTTTTCCCGATATGACGGGTATGTACGACGCAAGGCTCGGAAAGCTTATAGACGGCATAGCGGAAAAAAACGGCACGCAACTGAAAAGAGGAGTTTATATTCAATTTCAAGGCCCTGCGATTGAGACGGCTGCGGAAATACGCATGGCCAAGATTATAGGCGCGGACGCTGTGGGAATGTCCAGCGCGATAGACGCGCTTGCGGCGAGGCACGCCGGTATGAAGGTCGCGGGTATATCCTGTATAGTCAATCCCGCTTGCGGTATCGAGGACGTATCTCTCGACGATATAGACGAAAGCGAGGCGATGTCCCGATCGGGAGAAGACCTGAAGAAGATACTGTTTGAGACAGCAGAACGGATAAAGGAAATATTTTAGCCTATGATGATAAGAATTTTCAATGCAAAAATGCTTACTCCCGACGGGCTTATAGACGGCGGAGAACTTTGGATAGAAGACGGAAAGATCAAATTGGTCTGTCCCGTTTCTCCGTTGATACTTCTTCCGTGGGATAGGGAGATAAACGCGCACGGCAATCTATTGATGCCTGCGTTCAAAAACGCGCACGCGCATTCGCCTATGGTATTTTTGCGTTCGTACGCAGACGATATGCCTCTCGACGATTGGCTTTTCAAACAAGTCTTTCCCAGAGAAGAAAAACTCGCTCCGGACGACTGCTATTGGCTTACGAGACTTGCAATACTCGAGTATTTGTCGAGCGGTATAAGTCTTGCGAGCGATATGTATTTCCATCTCGATAGTATTGCCGACGCCTGCGTAGACAGCGGTTTCAGAAACGTAATACTCGAGGGCATTACGGACGGCAATAAGCCGGATCTTTACAAACGTCTTCAACGCGGGATAGATACGTTGCAAGGTAAAGGCGGTTTGATCGAGTATAGACTTGGATTGCATGCGGAGTATACGAACAGCGAAGAATGTATAAAGATGCTCGCCGATTTCGCCAAAGAAAGCAAGATGCCGGTATATACGCATTTGAGCGAAACAAAAAAAGAAGTCCAAAGTTGTGTGGAAAGGCGAGGAAAGACTCCGGGCAGATATTTGACGGATCTCGGACTCTTCGACAACGGCGGAATAGCGTATCATTTCGTACATCCGACCTCTGACGATATCGCCGCGCTTAAAGAGCGCAACGTAAGCGTCGTAACCTGTCCTGCCAGCAATCTCAAACTCGCGAGCGGAATTGCTCCGATAAAAAAACTCGCGGACAGCGGCATCAACGTGGGTATCGGCACGGACGGCGCGGCAAGCAACAACGCTTTGGATATGTTCAGAGAGATGTTTTTGGTCACGGCGCTTCAGAAAGGCACGCTGTACGATGCGGCGGCAATATCTGGCGAGAGCGTCATAGATATGGCGACGCGAAACAACGCGGTTGCAATGGGATTGCCTAATCTCGACGGATTGGCGGCGGGAAAGGACGCGGATATAGTGATGATAGATATCAATCAGCCCAATATGCAGCCAGTAAATAACGTCGTTAAAAACGTCGTATATGCGGGAAGTAAATCCAACGTGATGATGACTATAGTGGCGGGAAAGATACTGTACGAAAAGGGCGAATATTCTGTGGGCGAAGACGTAGATAGAATTTACGCCGAGTGCAGAAAAATAACCGATAGAATTTTGGAGAGATGATGAAACTGAGTTTTAAGGCAAAGAGAAATATCGGACTCGTCGCGCTGACGATCGCTGTCGTGGTTGCGATAATTCTTATAGTCTATTATGTAGAAAAGGCCGATCTGGACGAACCTACTGCAAAAGGCGGCATAGGACAGACGCTTACGACAAGAGATTACGACCTCGTAGTAGAAGATCTGGATAAGCTCGGATCTTTCGCAGACAAGACGGCGGACAGCGGACAAATATTTTTTCTCGTCAAAGTCAGTATGACTGCAAGAAAAGATATTAAGATTTCTCCCGACAAATTCGTCGTGGCGGACGGCAAGAGGATAAAGACGAGCGCGGACGGATATGAATTTCTGAACGGACGGACTTCGATCAAGGCGGGAGAGACAAAGGACTTTTATCTGATGTATCAGGTGAAGAAGGACAGAATGGAGAGTTTCTTTTTGCGGGCGTACAACTGCAAAGTGGATCTCGGCGGAAGTATGGAAATACAGTTCGGTTGATTTATAGGCGCGATTGAAAAATAGTGATGAAAATCATCGAAAGATCCGCAAGAGAGTAGAAAAAGCGGACAATACAAAATATAATATAAAGATAGAGGAATATTAAATGTTACAAGTAAACGACGTGTTTTTGCAATTCGGCGGTAGAAAACTTTTCGAGGACGTCAACCTCAAGTTTACCGACAATAACTGTTACGGCATCATCGGCGCGAACGGGGCGGGAAAATCGACCTTTCTCAAGATACTGTCGGGAGAGTTGGAGCCTACGAGAGGCAACGTCAGCGTGGGAAAAAATCAGCGTATAAGCGTGCTCAATCAGAATCAGAACGATTTTGACGATTGCAGCGTAATGCGCACCGTGCTTATGGGGCACAAGCGTCTTGTGGAGATAATGGATAAAAAAGACGCGTTGTACGCAAAGCCCGATTTCAGCGAAGAAGACGGTAATCTCGCCGCAGAATTGGAGACTGAATTTGCAGAACTCGGGGGCTGGGAAGCGGAGAGCGAAGCCGCGTCGCTGCTCAACGAACTCAAATTCGGCGAAGAATATCACGATATGTCGATGGGACAGCTCGACGGCAAGCAAAAAGTAAAGATCCTGCTCGCGCAGGCGCTTTTCGGCAATCCCGATATACTCATACTTGACGAACCTACCAATAACTTGGACGCCAAGTCGATAATGTGGTTGGAGAACTTTTTGCTTGACTTCAAGAATACTATAATTATCGTATCCCACAACAGACACTTTCTCAACAAAGTTTGTACTCATATATGCGACGTGGATTACGGACATATCAATATGTATGTCGGCAACTACGATTTTTGGTACGAGACCAATCAGCTTCTTGCAAAACAGGCGAGAGAAGCCAACAAGAAAGCCGAAGCGAGAGCCAAGGAACTTCAAGAGTTTATCGCAAGGTTCTCCGCCAACGCAAGCAAGTCGAGACAGGCTACTTCGAGAAAGAAGGAGTTGGAAAAACTCACGCTCGAGGATATCAAGCCGTCTATGCGCAAGTATCCGTATATAAATTTTGAATTTGAGCAGGAACTCGGCAAGGATATACTCACCGTCGAGGGACTGACGAAAAAAGGATATTTCGAGGACGTTACGTTTACAATTCAAAAGGGAGAAAAGGTTGCGTTTTTGTCGGATAAGTCTATAAATATTTCTATGCTTTTCGATATACTTATGGGATTGGAAGAAGCGGACGGCGGAACGTTTAAATGGGGAAAGACCGTAAAGACGAGTTATGTACCGCAGAATTTCGACGACTTTTTCGACGGTGTTCAGCTTTCCCTCGTTGAGTGGATAAATCAGTATGCGGTAAAGGATCATACCGAAAGTTACCTCAGAGGATGGCTGGGCAGAATGCTGTTCTCGGGAGAAGAGGCCAAGAAAAAAGCCTGCGTGTTGAGCGGAGGAGAAAAAGTGCGCTGTATGATGGCGAGAGCGATGTTGCAGGGCGGTAATTTCGTAATACTTGACGAACCTACCAACCATCTCGACCTCGAGGCGATCACCGCGCTCAATAAGGGTATGATAAACTTTAAGGGCGGACTCTTTTTCGCCTCGCACGACCAAGAACTTATGCAAACCGTCGCGGACAGGATCATTGAGATCAACGGTACCAAGACGTTTGACAAACTTACTACTTACGAAGAATATTTGGAGATGACGGAGTAAAAGACAATGGATAATTTTGACGAAAAGATATTGAAAGTATTGCGCGACGACAGCAGATTCACCGCGGAGCAGATCGCGCCTATGGCGGGGCTTGACGCCGCAGAAGTAGCAAAACGCGTGAGCGCGATGGAGGCGAGCGGGGTCATTGCCAAGTATACGACGCTGTGCAATACGGAAAAACTCAACGAAGACGTCGTGACTGCGCTTATCGAAGTTAAAGTGACGCCGCAGATGAGCAGCGGATTTGACGCGATCG
Organism: uncultured Clostridia bacterium; assembly: GCA_948471525.1. GTDB lineage: Bacteria > Bacillota > Clostridia > Christensenellales > UBA3700 > RACS-045. The sequence goes on from CAOKSY010000004.1 coordinate 40,379, forward strand.
CAAAGATGATCTATCAGTTCGACGAAGTAAAAGCCGTATATCTTATGAGCGGAGCATACGATCTCTGCGTTACGATCGAAGGCAAAAATCTGAGAGAGGTGTCTAGATTTGTGTCCGAAAAACTTTCTACTATGAGAGACGTCGTCTCTACCGCTACGCATTTTATACTCAAGAAGTATAAGACTGAGGGCGTGATAATGGACGACGGCGACGGCGACGAAAAAAGACAAGTGATATTATGAATTACGATAAATATTTGAGCAAAGCCGTGACGGAAGTACCCCCGTCAGGCATAAGAAAGTTTTTCGACGTGGCGGATAAAGACAAGTCCGTTATTTCGCTCGGCGTAGGCGAACCTGATTTCGATACTCCTTGGTGCGCGCGAGAGGCAGGCATTAAGAGTATTCAGAAGGGGCTGACGCAGTATACAAGCAACAGCGGATTGCCTGCGCTCAGGGAACAGATCTCCAAGTATCTCGAAGATAGATTTGACGTGAGTTACGATCCCGCGGACGAAATATTCGTCACGGTGGGAGCGAGCGAGGCGATCTATCTCGCGCTCCGCGCTATAATCAACGAGGGAGACGAAGTCATAGTGCCGGCTCCGAGTTATGTGTCGTACGCTCCGAGCGTTGCTTTCAGCGGCGGTAAAGCCGTGGTCGCAAATTGCTATGTCGAAGACGAATTCAGACTTACCGCAAAAAATCTGGAAAAGGCGATCACGTCCAAGACCAAGGCGTTGATTTTGCCCTATCCGAATAATCCTACGGGAGCTACTATGCCCGAGGAAAATTTGCGGGAGATCGCCGAGGTTGTAAAAAAACACGATCTGATCGTGCTCAGCGACGAGATATATTGCGAATTGACTTACGACGGACGGCATACTTGCTTTACCGCTATAGAGGGCATGAAAGAGCGCACGGTACTTATCAACGGCTTTAGCAAGGCTTTTGCGATGACCGGTTGGAGAGTGGGCTATGTCTGCGCGCCGAACGCTATTTTAAAGCAAATGCTGAAGATTCATCAGTACATAATAATGTGCGCTTCTACAAACGCGCAGTATGCCGCGCTTGCCGCTCTTAAAGTAGGCGCGGAAGACGGATATGCAGAGATGAGAAAAATGGTCGACGAATACGATATTCGCCGCAGATTTCTCGTGTCCCGTCTCAATGCCATGGGTTTGACGTGTTTTGAACCCAAAGGAGCGTTTTACGTGTTTCCGTGCGTGAAGTCTACGGGAATGAACGGCGAGGAGTTTGCAAATGCTCTTCTCAAAGAGAACAAGGTCGCGGTAGTTCCCGGCGACGCGTTCGGGGAGTCCGGCAAGGATTTCGTTCGCATAAGTTACGCATATTCGCTGAATAAGCTTCAAAAAGCTATGGATCTCATCGAAGATTTTGTGAAAAAACACAGACAAAATTAAACGAAAATTAAAATATTTTTAGTTTAAGACGAAAAAGTGCCGCAAGTGCGGCATTTTTTTAATATTATTTTAAAAAATCGACAAAAAATACCGCCAATATAGTGATATATAATAAAAAATATGCATTTAAGTATAATATTTGTAAAGGATATCTTAACATATTAAAGTTTTTGAAAAATTTACAAAAACTTTCGAAAAAACTGTTGACAAAGTTTTTTTACAGTGCTATATTAGACGTGTAAATAAGATTTACACACAAATCAGCTCATAATTTTCCCCCTTATCATATAATAGAAGGTCGGTGTTCGAAAGAATATCGGCTTTCTATTTTTTTGTTCGGCGGAAAGCGAGATATAACGCGCCTAGCGCGGCATTAAACGGTATACTGCATTGTCGAGGTCGCTTGTCGTACAGCAAGTACGACTGCGCTCCCTCTCCGCGCAGTATGCCGTTTTCTATTAGCGGCAGACGCGCGATACTCGCTTTCCGCCTCACTTGGGGTGATTTTTAATTCTACATTTTGATTAAATAAAATTGTCATCTCGACCGCAGTGGAGAGATCTAATCCGAATAATTATCAAATTTTTTTCATTGAAGTTTTTTGCCATCTTCTGGAGATATAGAAGACGACTGCGACGATTGCTCCGATCACCCAGCCTATAGGCCAGCTCCACCAAATGCTTTCGTATCCCATATTCAGACCTTTGACGAATATAGAGCTTAATCCCACTCTTATTATCAGATCGGTCATCGTACTGGTCGTAAAGCCTGCCATATCGCCTGCGCCTCTGATAAAACCGTCGAATATTATTTTTATACATACGATAATATAGAAGGGGGAGAGGATGTAGAGGAATTTTGCGCCTATGTCTATTATCTCTTTGTTGTTGTCGCGGGTAAATGCGGCGACAAGTTGTTTTGCAAATATCAGATAGGCGGCGGTGCAGATCAGCGCGATTGCCGTTATCGAGACAATGCCGCCTTTCAATCCTTTCTTTGCGCGGTCGAGTCTTTGCGCCCCTATATTTTGAGAGGTAAAAGTCGCCATTGCATTGGATATAGTGAGGAATACGGATATGATGATATAATTGATTTTAAATGCCGACCCGTATGCCGCGACTAAGTTTGCGTTGCCGAATGAATTGACCAGTCCCTGTACGAAGAGTTGTCCTATGGATACGGTCGAGTTTTGAAGTATGCCGGGGATAGACATTATCATTATGCTGCGCCAAGTCGATATTGAGAAGACGTTGTTTTCCAAGGCTTTTCGATTATTTGTTTTCGCGCTTTCGACGTCGCTTATGCTTTCCTCGCTTACGCTGTTTTCTTTGGGAAGTTTAGCTATATTGATCAAAAGTGCGGCGAGGGATATCATACTCGCTATGCCTTGAGCTATAAAAGTTCCCCAAGCTAGTCCGCGCACTCCCATATCGCAGTATTTGACGAAAATATAGTCGATCGCCACGTTGAACAGCGTGGAAAAGACGAGCAGGAATAGAGGAGTCTTTGAATTGCCGAGCGCTTGGAATATACTGCTCACCACGTTATATACAAAGAGAAATATCAATCCGTATATATAGATATTGAGATAATCTACGCTTTGCGCAAAGACGTCCTCGCCCAGATCTTGGGAATTCATAAGCGACAAAAGAGGTTTGCTTGTCAAGATACCGATCAACGTAAATATTGACGCAAAGACGAGTATGTTTATTATTGCAGTCTTGGCGGCGGTCTTTGTACGGGAAAAGTTTTTAGATCCGAACAATCTGGATATTACGACGCTTCCGCCCACTCCGAAGCCGTTGCCCACCGCGATAAATACGACTGTGACCGGATATGCGGCGTTGACTGCGGCGAGAGCGCCGCCTCCGTCTAAAATAAAATTACCCGCTATAAGCGAGTCTGCGATATTATAGAATTGTTGGAATAGTACGGAAATTATCATCGGCACGGCGAAAGCATAGAGTACTTTCATCGGATTGCCGGTCGACATATCTTTTGTTGCCATATTGCGCCTCCTCTTATATGTTACGGGACGAATTAAAGGGCATTTTCTTTGTCTCAGAGGTATTCGGTTCAAATATAAATCCTTTTTACCCATAACGTTATACTCCTTTGAATTGAGTATTGCAAGCATTAATGAATAAAAAAAATATATTTTTTAACAAATTCGGTATTGTATATTAAAAAATAATATGGTATAATTTGGATAAGTATGAAAAAGGAGAAAATTAGGAGTTGGATAAAAAAATCCCTATATACTTATTTCACGAGGGAACAAATTACGAAGCATATAAATTTATGTCGCCGCAGAGATGCGTAAGAGACGGTTCGGACGGTTGGCTGTTTAGAGTTTGGGCGCCGAATGCTAAATCCGTCAGCGTCGTAGGCGATTTCAACGATTGGGACAGAGACTGCCATCCCATGAGCAAGATCAGCGACGGCATATGGGAAGCGTTTGTCGCGGGACTCAAGATATACGATATATACAAGTTCAGCATAGAGACTCCGGAGGGTAAGCTCAGGCTTAAGGCGGATCCTTATGCAAGACACAGCGAGACTTCTCCCGCCAACGCGTCAAAACTCTATCAGTCGCAGTTCAAATGGACGGACAAGAGCTGGCTCGCCGAGAGGGAGAATTACGATCCATATCATTCTCCCATCAATATCTACGAACTTCACTTAGGAAGTTGGAAGAGATACGAGGACGGCAACATACTCAATTACCGCGATCTTGCGGACGAACTCGTCTCGTATGTAAAGCAGATGGGATATACCCACATAGAGATATTGCCGATCTGCGAATATCCTTACGAGGGTAGTTGGGGATATCAGGTGAGCGGAATGTTTGCGCCCACTTCCAGATACGGCGCTCCCGACGACTTTAAATATTTCGTGAACAAATGTCATAAAAACAAGATCGGCGTCATACTCGACTGGGTATGCGCGCATTTCCCCAAAGACGCGTTCGGACTGTACGAATTCGACGGCAGGCCTTGCTATGAATATTCCGATCCGCTCAAGCAGGAGCACAAGGAATGGGGTACCCGCGTATTCGATTACGGCAGAAGCGAGGTGCAATCTTTCCTTATCTCGTCCGCCGATTTTTGGGTCAACGAATATCACGTAGACGGCATAAGAGTGGACGCGGTAGCATCTATGCTTTATTTGGATTACGGCAGACGCGACGGCGAGTGGAGACCCAATGCTTTCGGCGGCAATTACAATCTCGAGGCGATAGATTTTCTTAAAAAACTCAACGCGCATATGCTTGGCAAATATAAGGGATTGCTTATGATAGCCGAAGAATCCACCGCGTTCCCCAACGTCACCAAGCCCACGTATGACAACGGGCTCGGATTTAATTTTAAATGGAATATGGGCTGGATGAACGATATGCTTTCTTACGTATCGCTCGATCCCTTCTTCAGAAAAGACAATCACAACAAAGTTACCTTCTCCATTACTTACGCTTACAGCGAAAACTATATACTTCCGCTTTCGCACGACGAAGTAGTGCACGGCAAGTGCTCGCTTCTCAACAGAATGCCCGGCGCGTATATGGATAAGTTCAACGGGCTTAAGGCTTTTTTGGGCTTTACTATGGCGCATCCCGGAAAGAAGTTGATGTTTATGGGCGGAGAATTCGGACAGTTTATAGAATGGGATTATAAAAAACAGCTCGACTGGTTTTTGCTCGATTACGATTCTCACAATAATCTGCATAAGTTTGTCAAAGATCTCAACGCATATTATCTCGAAAACAAAGAGATGTATTACTTGGATACGACTTACGACGGATTTAAGTGGATATGCGTGGACGACAATACGCAAAATATCGTGTCGTTTATGCGCAGCGACGGGGAGGGGAATTATACGATCGCGGTCGTCAATTTCTCGCCGATAACACGAGAGGGCTACTGCATGGGCGTGCCCGAGAAGAGAGTGTACAGAGTTGCGCTCAACAGCGACGATAAAAAATACGGCGGCGAAAGCGATAAGATCAATTTTACCGCGCAGAAGGGCGAGATGCACGGACAGCCCTATCATATAGAGATGACTATCCCGGGCAACAGCGTGATGTTTATCGCACCTGCGAGAAAAGGTAAAAAGCAAAAGAACGACGAAGTCAAATAGCGACGTTATACATAAATACGTTATCGACGATATATATTTTATAGAATGATTTATATCTGTATATAGGAGGGAAAATGTATACAAACAAAAAAGAGTGCGTGGCAATGTTGCTAGCCGGCGGTCAGGGTACGAGACTTTATTCTCTTACGAGAGATATTGCCAAGCCTGCCGTATCGTTCGGCGGAAAGTATAGAATAATAGATTTTCCGCTGTCCAACTGCATCAATTCCAATATAGACACGATCGGAGTGCTCACTCAGTATAAGCCTTTCGATCTCAATCAGTACATAGGCAACGGACAGCCGTGGGATCTGGACAGACTTAACGGAGGCGTATTCGTATTGCCGCCTTATATGAAAGGCGAGACTTCGGATTGGTACAAGGGTACTGCAAACGCGATTTATCAGAATATAGAATTCGTGGACAAGTTTTCGCCCGAGTACGTGCTCGTGCTTTCCGGCGACCACATTTATAAGATGGACTATTCCCAGATGCTCGCATATCATAAAGAAAAGAATGCGGATTGTACGATAGCCGTCATAAAGGTGTCTATGGAAGAGGCGTCGAGATTCGGTATAATGAACACCAACGAAGACAATTCCGTGTACGAATTTGAAGAGAAACCCAAAAAGCCCAAGAGCACAAACGCTTCTATGGGTATATATATCTTCAATTGGGCGAAGTTGAGAAAGTACCTCATCGACGACGAAAACGATAAGACTTCAAGCAACGATTTCGGCAAAAATATTATCCCAAATATGCTCAAAGACGGACAGAAGCTTTTTGCGTACAATTTCTCGGGATATTGGAAAGACGTGGGCACGATATCCTCTCTTTGGGAGGCAAATATGGACGTGCTCAACGAAAACAGCGGTATAAATCTCGACGACAGCAGTTGGAAGATATATGCGAGAAACACTGCCGAACCGCCTCATTTCGTAGGTCAGGACGCTGTGATCAGAAACTCGCTCATCACCGAAGGTTGCAAGATAAACGGCAAGGTGAGCAACAGCGTGCTTTCCACGGGAGTGGAGATATGCGAGGGCGCGATAGTAGAAGACTGCAACATAATGCCCGGCGCAAAGATATGCAAGGGCGCGGTTGTCAGATACGCGATAATCGGCAATAACGCGGTAGTAGGCAAAAACGCAGTCGTCGGCGACAGGCAGGACGGTATGGTCGACGGACAGTGGCAGATCACCGTTGTCGGTCCCAACGCGCAGGTAAAGCCGGACAGCGTAGTTCCTGTCAAAGCAATGGTCGATTGAGGAGGGAAGAGAAATGAATAATGCTATGAGTATAATTTTTGCGAGCGACAACGAGTCCAAACTCAACGAGCTTACGCTTCACCGTACTACGGCGTCTCTTCCGTTCTGCGGCAGGTACAGATGTATAGATTTCGCGCTGTCGAATCTCGTCAACAGTTCCGTCACCACGATCGGCATAATCACGAGAAGCAACTATTCGTCGTTGATGGATCATATCCGAATGGGCAGAGACTGGGATCTCAACAGAAAGAATAGCGGCATTGCGGTATTTCCGCCGTATGCATCCAATACTTCCACGAATATTTTCAAGGGCAAAATCGAGGCTCTTTACGGAATATTGGATTATATAGAAAATTCCGACGACGAATACGTAATCGTCACCAACAGCAATATAATAGCAAGCATAGATTTCGACGACGTATACGAGTCGCATTTGGCAAACGGAGCTGACGTGACTATGCTCACATATACCGCTAGACCTACGACTTCCAAGAGAGTGCTTGTCGAGAAGGACCTAACGGGCAGGGTAAACGGCATGAAGATTACCAAATCCGCAAGCGATCAGCCTGCGGAGATTGGGTTGTATTGTTATCTATTCAAGAGAACTCAGCTTATAAAACTTATTTCAGACAGTTACGAGAGAGGCAAAATCGACCTCGAGAAAGATATATTGCAAGCCAATTTGGACACGCTTAAAGTATATGCGTACAAGGTAAAGGGACACGCGGCTTTGGTTGACGACGTCAAGTCTTATTACCGTGAGAGTATGGAGATACTCGACAACGAGATAAGAGACAGCCTTTTCTACAGCGTTGGCAAAGTGTTTACCAAAGTTAAAGACAGCGTGCCTACAAGATACTGCGAAGGCGCCAAAGTCGTAAATTCGCTCATCGCAGACGGATGCAAGATAAACGGCAAAGTGGAAAATTCCATACTTTTCCGCGGCGTCATAGTCGAAGAGGGCGCAGTAATACGCAACAGTATCGTAATGGAGGGCGGCAGAATAATGAAAGGCTCCAAACTCAATTACGCTATTACCGATAAAGACGTAACCGTCACCGAAGATAAGTCTTTGAGCGGTTCGGACAACTATCCCGTCGTTGTAGTCAAAAACAAGACGGTTTGATCGAATAAAACAAGACATTACTTTTTCGGTAAATGCAAAAGGAGGATTTGACCATGCCGACGCAAAGCAAGAGTAAAGCGGTTTCCGCTACCAAGAAAACAGCAAAGAAAACAACAGAAAAGACTGACTTCGACAAGAAGATTCTTTTTGCGACTTCAGAGGCCGTGCCGTTTATAAAGACGGGCGGATTGGCAGACGTCGCGGGGGCGCTGCCAAAAGCGTTGGTCGACAGAGGCGTCGACTGCAGAGTGATATTGCCTCTCTATATGGATATACCTCAAAATCTCCGCGAGAATATGGAGTTTGTGGGCAACATCTATATCAATCTCTCTTGGAGATATCAGTATTGCGGATTGTTCAAGACGGTTTACGAGGGCGTGACTTATTATTTCGTAGACAACGAATATTATTTCAAGCGTAGCGGTCTGTACGGCTATTTCGACGACGGAGAGAGATTTGCGTTTTTCGCAAAGGCGGTATTGGAATGTATACGTCTTATGGATGATTTTACGCCCGATATTATACATTCCAACGACTGGCAAAGCGCGCTTGTGCCCGTATTTTTGGACGTATTCTTCCGCGGCGACGATAGATATAAAAACATAAAGACCGTATATACCATCCACAATATAGAGTTTCAAGGCAGATACAGCGGATATATGTCCGGCGACGTGCTGGGACTTCCCGATTGGGCGAGAGAATTCGTCGACTATGCGGGCGACGTCAACTATATGAAAGGCGGCATAGAGAGAGCCAACAAAGTAACCACTGTTTCGCAGACTTACGCTTACGAGATACTCAACGCGTATTTCGGTTACGGAATGAACGATATTCTCGTAAACAGGCAGTACAAACTTTCGGGTATCATAAACGGTATAGACGTTGCTGCCAACGATCCAAAGACGGATAAGCGCGCATACGTCAATTACGATCTGTCGACTTTCTCCGATAAAGTCAAAAACAAACTCGCATTTCAGGATGCGCTCGGATTGCCTGTGGACGCAAATATCCCTATGATCGGAATGGTGGGCAGACTTACTCATCAAAAGGGATTGGATCTGCTTGCTCCGATAATAACGAGGATACTCGATATGGGAGTTCAGCTCGTAATACTCGGCACGGGCGATTATAAATACGAGGAAATGCTGAGGAACGTGCAGAGCAGATATCCCAACAATCTTCGCGCGCTCATCACTTTCTCCTCGGATCTTGCCAGCAAGATATACTGTTCGAGCGATATGTTCCTTATGCCGTCCAAATTCGAGCCGTGCGGCTTGAGTCAGATGATTGCTATGAGATACGGAAGCCTTCCGATAGTAAGGGAGACCGGAGGTCTTAAGGATACGGTCATACCTTACGACTACACCAAGGGCGTGGGTACCGGATTTACCTTCTATTCCTACAACGCTTACGATCTTCTCAACGCGGTAGAACGCGCGGTAGGAATGTACAGAGATTATAAGGAAGACTTCGCCAAGATCGTAAATAACGCTATGACGCAGGATTTCAGTTGGGAAAATATATCCTTGAGATATATTGATCTATACAAACAGTTGTAAATATTATACAAAACGGCTGAAAATTTTATAAAATATTGATATATTATAAAAAAATCAGCGTATAGCTAATAATTTGTAGCAAAAAATAAAAGTTTATGCTATAATTTTAAAGTACACAATTTGCCTGACGGCTTTCCCGATCGGGCAAATTTCGTACAAAGTTAATATAAAGGTTATTACTTTGGAGAGAAAAATGGAAAATCAGGTAAAAGAAATCAAAAAAATGGTTTCGCTCAAATGCCAGACCTATTTCGGCAGAACGGTCGAAAATGCAAGTAAAAATCAGATTTACCGCGCGATTTGTATGACGGTGAGAGACATACTTACCGACAAGAGATTGGCGTTTAAACAAAAAAGACGCGAACAGGGTACCAAGCAAGTATACTATATGTCTATGGAATTCTTGCTCGGAAGATCTCTGAAAAACCATCTTTACAACCTCGGATTGACCGAAGCTTTCGACAGCGTATGCAAGGATATGGGTTATTCGATCGAAGATATGTATGCGATCGAACCCGACGCGGGGCTCGGCAACGGCGGACTGGGCAGACTTGCCGCGGCTTATATGGAGTCTCTGACCAATCTCAATTATGTCGCAAGCGGATTTTCGATACGTTACGACTACGGCATCTTCAAGCAGAAGATAGAAGACGGCTGGCAGGTAGAAATGCCTGACGAGTGGTTGGAAAACGGCGACGTATGGCTGTCTCCGAGAATGGAAGACACTTTTGAAGTCAAGTTCGGCGGATACGTGGACGAACATTGGGACAACGGCAGACTTTATACGGAGCAGAAAGACTGCTATACGGTCATGGCGATCCCTTACGATATGAATATCAGCGGTTACGACGTGCCCGCTGTCAACAAACTGAGGCTTTGGACGGCGAAAGCTCCTATGGATTTCGATATGAAACTTTTTGCGGAGGGCGAATACGTCAAATCGCTCGAGCAGAAGGCTATCGCGGAAAGTATATGTAAAGTACTATATCCTGCAGATCACCATCAGGAAGGAAAGATGCTTAGACTCAAGCAGCAGTATTTCTTCGTATCTGCGTCGCTGCAGTCTATTATCAAACAGCATCTCAAGGATTATAAATCCCTCGATAATTTGCCCAGCAAGGTAGCTATCCATATCAACGATACCCACCCCACTCTCTGTATTCCGGAACTTATGAGACTTCTTCTCGACGAATACGGTTATTCTTGGGAAAAGGCGTGGGATATCGTAACGCGCACCGTTTCTTATACCAATCATACCGTTATGGCGGAAGCCTTGGAGAAATGGCCAGAGGGACTGTTCAGACAGCTTCTGCCGAGAATATATCAGATAGTTTGCGAGATCAACCGCAGATTTACAGACGAGCTGTGGGCGTTCTATCCCAACGATTACAGAAAGGTAGAGTACAACGCCGTGCTTTCCAACGGTCAGGTCAAGATGGCAAACCTTTGTCTTGCCGCTTCGCATACGATCAACGGCGTATCCGCTTTGCACTCGCAGATACTCAAAGACGAAGTGTTTAGAGATTACTGCAATATGCATCCCGACAGATTTACCAACGTCACCAACGGCATTACCTACAGGAGATGGCTGTGCCAGTCAAATCCTTTGCTTGCCGACTGTATATCCAAACTTATAGGCGACGGATTCAAAAAAGATGCGGACGATCTCAAGCGTCTCGCCAAATATGCCGACGACAAAGCCGTGCTCGATCAGATAATCAAGATTAAGAGAGAGAACAAGGTGAGACTTGCCGAGTACATCAAAGAGCACAACGGCATAGACGTCGATCCCGATTCGATCTTCGACGTACAGGTCAAGAGATTGCACGAATACAAGAGACAGCTTCTCAATGCGTTGCATATACTCGATCTTTATTACAGACTCAAGCAGAACCCCGATCTCGATATCACTCCGCGTACGTTTATATTCGGCGCGAAAGCCGCTCCGAGTTATTATATGGCGAAACAGATCATTCGTCTTATTCACTCGCTTGGCAATCTTATAAACAACGATCCCGACATCAAAGGTAAGATCAAAGTCGTCTATATCGAGAACTACAGAGTTACGCTCGCCGAGATGATAATGCCGGCGTCCGACGTGTCCGAACAGATATCCATTGCAGGCAAGGAAGCAAGCGGCACGGGCAATATGAAATTTATGATCAACGGCGCGGTCACTATGGGTACTATGGACGGCGCAAACATCGAGATATACGAAAACGTAGGCAAAGAGAATATCTTCATCTTCGGTCTGCTTGCCGACGAGATCAACGAACTCAACAGGCGCGGTTACAATCCCAGAGATTACTATGAATCCAATCCCAGGATCAAAGCCGTGGTCGACGGTCTCAGAGGCGGTATCGCGGGAGTTGATTACGGCGAGATCGCAAATGCTCTCATTTCAAGCGACACGTATAAGGTGCTTGCGGACTTCCAGTCTTACTGCGACGCGCAGGACAGACTCGACAAGGCTTACAAAGACAAATACGCGTGGGCTAAGATGTCTCTTCTCAACACGGCGTATTCGGGATTTTTCTCTTCGGACAGAAGCGTAAAAGAATACGCTGACAGGATATGGAAGATGAAACCCGTCAAGTATGCTCCGGAGGGCGAAGAAAAGCCTGCAAAGGCGGCTAAGACGGCTGCTAAAAAACCTGCGGCAAAGAAATAAAACAACGGTAAACTACGGCCTTATCCGTATGCGCGGATAGGGCTGTTTTTTGATAAATACGGCTATGAAAGATCTGATTTATTTTGACAGTAAAAATCCGCACTGCAAATATCCTTTCGGAAGTGTGGAGCAGAATAGCGAAATGACTTTCAGAATCTTCGCCAAAGACGGAGTGTTTGTCTACGGCGTGGATCTGGAGATTTTTGAGGACGGAAAAGATTCGCCTTACGTTTTCCCCATGGCGTTTAGTTGCAAGAGAGGAGACGAGAGCGAATATTTTACAAAGATAAGCATAGTCAAGGCGGGGCTTTATTGGTATAGATTCGTCTTCCATAGCGAAAACGGCGATCACATCAAGGATAAGGACGGCGCGCTATATCAATTCACGGTATACGAAAAGGGGTATAAAACTCCCGATTGGATCAAGGGCGGAGTGATTTACCATATATTCGCGGACAGGTTCAACAAAGGAAAAGACGAGAGCGCGGTCTTTGACAAAAAAGGCGTGCTCAAAGAATGGGGCGAAGAGGTGACTATAGTCGATCCCGACGGAGTTTTTAGAGCCAACGACTTTTACGGCGGCAACTTTCAGGGCATTATCGACAAGCTCGATTATCTCAAATCCTTGGGAGTTACTTTGATATACCTGTCGCCGATATTTCAATCGGCGTCCAATCACCGCTACGATACGGGCGACTATGAGAAAGTCGATCCGCTGCTCGGCGACGAACAAAAATTTGCGGAACTGATAGCCAAAGCCAAGAGCAAGGGTATGGAAATAATGCTCGACGGAGTATTCAATCACACCGGCGCGGACAGTAAGTATTTCAACAAGTTCGGCTCCTATCCGTCGGTCGGAGCGTATCAATCCAAACAAAGTCCATATTACGACTGGTTCGACTTTTATAAATTTCCAGACGAGTATCACTGTTGGTGGGGCATAACAGTCACGCCTACCGTCAGCCAAAGGGCGCAGTCGTTCAGGGATATGATAGCGGGAGAAGACGGCGTGATAGACAAATGGAGCGAGCTGGGAGTAAAAGGATGGAGACTCGACGTCGTCGACGAACTTAGAGAAGATTTCGTGCAGGATATAAGACGTGCGGTCAAGCGCAACGGCGACGATACTTTGCTTATAGGAGAGGTATGGGAAGACGCGTCCAATAAGATCGCGTACAGCTATCGCAGACATTATTTTCAGGGTAAAGAACTCGACGGCGTGATGAATTATCCCTTTAAAGAGGCGACGCTTGCTTATGCGTCTGGAGGGAGCGCCGACGGATTTATAGATACAGTTATGACTATCGTCGAAAACTATCCCCGTCAATCGCTCGACGTGACGATGAACCTGATAGATTCTCACGATACGTCGCGCGCGCTCAGCGTACTCAGCGGCGAAGATATGTCTTATACGGACAAGGCTGGCAGAAGAGACCACCGTATGAGCGAAGAGGTCTACGACAGAGCCAAGAGGAGACTTATCATAGCGTCGGCGTTGCAGTTTATGCTGCCGGGAGTGCCGTCCGTATTCTACGGAGACGAAAGAGGTATGCAGGGATATGAAGACCCGCTTTGCAGACGTACCGTGGACTGGAACGCCTGCGATGAGGAATTGCTGTCGCATTATAAAAAGCTCGGCGCGATCCGCAAAAAATACAATGCGCAGATGCGCGGAGATACGTATTTTGAATATTGCGACGGATTGCTTATACTCTGTCGCGCAAGCGGCAGGAAGATCATAAAGACGGTGGCTAATAACACCGATCGATCAAAGACTTATCGCTGTAAAAATATAAAGAAGGAATTGCTTTCCGACACGGCGGCAGGGGAGTTGGATAGCGTCGCTATCGAGCCTTGGTCGGTCAAGATATTCGTCGTAGAAAATAATGAAAAAAGAAAGTGATCTTTATCAACAGAATATATTTGCAAAAAGCTCGCCGTATTCACGGCGAGCTTTTTTTATTGCAACTTACATCAAAGATTCAAAGTAATACACAGTATTCGTATTTTCGTCATATAGAAGAAGCAGCTTGTTATTGTCTTTTATTATTATTTTGTAAAGAAAAACGTCGTTTGGTATGACAAGTTTTGTTTTATCCATTCCTGAGTTTAAAAGACGGGAAGTTATTTTTTCGTACAATTCTTTATATTCCTCGCGATTGCCTTCGCAGAACTCTTTAAGAAATTCCTCGGGACGCGATTGAAATTTAATCACGCAATATTCTTCGCCGTCTCCGTGAAAACCATCTCTGCACGAGAAATTATACGTGACTGTCGCGTCTTCTGGGAACGATATATCCCAGCGCTCGGAATATTTTCCTAGCGTTGAAGGCGCAATTAAAATATCATGGATGACAGTATGTATTACGTATTGTTTTATCCAGGATGAAAACCAAAACATAAATGACATTACCGCGCAAGCAATAACTATAGATATTACGTAAAATACTTTTTTTGTCATTTTCATAATTCACCGATAAAGTTGTATATTAGAGTTGCTTGGTTAATCTTAGGTAATATTATTATAACTCATTTAAGGTTAGAAGTAAATAGCTGAAATGTAAAGTTTACAGCCGACCGACATTTTATCGGAAAATATATCCGACGCGATTATTTTTCGACAAAAAGTACTTATACCGTTTTGTCGGCATATACTTGAATGTGACCGATTTAAATTTTTTGTCTTCCCTTGGCTGCAAGGTAATATTCGACCACCCGTCGCTCTCCGCGTTCAATAGCGGAGGGAATATCGGCGCGGTGATATATCCCGCTACTGCCGACGAAGTATTGAAGGCGATGAGATTGCTGGAAAAAGAGGGCGCGCCTTACCGTATTCTCGGCAATTGTACCAACGTGCTCATAAGAGACGAAGGCTATGACGGCGCAGTCATCTGCACACGTTATCTGTGCGGCATCGAAGCCTCGGGAGAGGGGCGGTTGCATATCGCGGCGGGAGAGAGTATGCCAAAACTTTGCAAACTTTCGCTCGAAGGCAGTTTGAGCGGAATAGAAGGGCTGTGCTCTATCCCAGGCACAGTAGGCGGCGGAGTGGCGATGAATTGCGGCGCGTTCGGCAGAGAATTCTGCGACGTGATAGAATACGTAGATATTGCCGTCGACGGCAGGATAGAGAGATGCGCGACCGAGCGGCTCAACTTCGGCTACCGTACTTCCGACGTAGGAAAACTGGGCGCGGTCGTCGCCGCGGGAATAAAACTTGCGCACGGCAATAAGCACGATATCGCAAAAGATATCAAAGGGTATAAACTCGCGCGTTTGAGAAGTCAGCCTCAAGGCGTGTCGTTGGGCAGCGTATTCAAGCAAGTCGACGGAGTTTCCGCGGGGTATTATATCGACAAAGCAGGTCTCAAAGGCAAGCAAATTGGCGGCGCGGTCATTTCTCAAAAACACGCCAATTTTATTATGAACGCGGGCGGAGCGACGTCTTCAGATTTTCTCGACCTCGGCAATTATGCGAGGCAAGAGGTTGACAAACAATTCGGGGTTAAGTTAAAATATGAAGTAGACGTCGTCTAGGTTTTTACCGACGGCAGAGCGGACAAGCAAGGAGGCTGCAGCATGAGTGAGATAAGAATTACAGCGGACTATCATTCCCATACGACGTATTCTCACGGCAAGGGCAGTATAGCGGACAACGCTCTCGTCGCAAGCAGGAAAGGACTGGAGATACTCGCGATAACCGATCATGCGGTACGCCATCCTATCATAGGCGTAAATCCCAAGAAATACGGCAGAATGCGCGAGGATATGGACAGAGTGCAGGAGAATTATCCCGATCTCAAGCTTATGCTTGGCATAGAGGCCAATATATTGGGAGTTGACGGCGATATCGACGTCAAAGAATGCGACGCGCAGAAGTTGGATATACTCATCGCGGGCTATCATCTCACTTCGCTGTCATATAAGTTTTCTGATTTTTTCAAAATAACTGCGGGCGCGGTATCCAGATACGCGTTCAAGTCCACAAAGGCGCAGATCGCGCGCAATACCAAGATGTATCTCAACGCAATAAAGAGGCACAGGATAGATATACTTACGCACCCGGGATTCAGAGTGGATATTGACTTTAAAGAAGTGGGTAAAGCGTGCGCAGATTACGGCACTTACGTAGAGCTGTCTTCACGACATCGTACGCCCAATGAAAAAAGCATCGAGGAGATGCTGAATACCGACTGTATTTTCGTGCTAGATTCCGACGCCCACAAGCCCGAAAACGTAGGCGAATGCGAGTTTGCCAAACAACTTGTAGAGAAGTTTTCGATACCGTCCGAGCGCATTGCCAATATCGACGGCAAGACGTTGACGCTGAGATCGAAAAGTTGACGGATAAATTATGGATTATACCAAGGTGCTCAAACAGGACATATTAAATGCGATACCGCAGGAGATAGAGCTTAGGCTCGCTTTTCTTTGCGCCGTCACGAAAAACAGAGCGGCTATCGACTTATACAGAAAATCCGTCGTGCTATCGTATGAATTTCAAGACAAGGACGAAGCGCTCGCTATATTGGATTTAGTCAAAGAAATAGGCGGCGGCGAAGTATTTTTTGTTCAGAAAAGCCTCAACGGGGAAAAGTACTATAGACTGGAACTCAAGGACGGCGACGCCAATTCGCTGTTGGAGAAATTGAGGCTCAGCCGTTATTCCGACGGCGTCTTCGTCGCGGACGACGGAGTGGATTATCTCAACTCTCTCGCCTCGTCGGACGCGCTGTACGCTTATCTCAAGGGCATATTATTGACGGTGGGCAGACTTAAGTTCCCCGATGAGGAATATTCCAACTATTCTTTGCAGATGACTTTTTCCGACTGCAGATATTGCGAGGCGGTGAAAGCGAGACTTCTAGATTGCGGGATTGAACTTAAGGAGAGCGAGACCAAGACGAGTTTTCTTCTTCAGTCGAGAAACAGCGCGGAGATAGAAGATATGCTTGCGATGTGTTCCGCCAGCGACTGTGTTTTTCAACTCAACAATATACTTGCTCGGCGTGAGATAGACAACGAGTTTAACCGTAAGAGCAATTTCTATATGGCGAATTATAAAAAGACAGTTGAGGGAGCCGCAAAGTATATAGCGGCGATAGAAAGACTGCAAAAGAGCGGAGTATTGCAAAGGCAGGACGAGAAGACGCAGCGCGTTGCCGCCGCAAGAGCGGAGAACGTCGAGGACAGCATGAGCGAACTCGCGCTCAAACTCAATATTAGCAAGACCGGACTGTCCAGATGCCTTAACAAACTTTTGGAACTTGCCGAAGAGGTGGAAAATGGAAGAAAATAAATTTGAAAATCTTCAGGGCGGTCTGTTGGATTCGCTTGACGAAATGCTGGGCGCAAAATCCGACGAAAAGACTGCCGCCGACGCGCTGTCCGACATCAAGACCGACGGCGCGGAGAAAACGGACAAGCCTTCGGAAAAAGTGCGGGCAAAAGTAGAAAAAGATGGAGTATACAAGAAGTACGACAAGCCTTTCGTGCATTTGCACGTCCACTCGGAATACAGTTTGCTCGACGGTTTGGCAAGAATAACAAAAGGCAAAAAGTCGCCTCTTCTCGACGCGTGCGTAGAGTTGGGTATGCCCGGCTGCGCATTGACCGATCACGGAAATATGTTCGGCGCGTATACTTTTTATAAGGCCGCCAACGCGAGAAACCTCAAGCCTATCATAGGATGTGAATTTTATACCTGCGAGGATATGCTCAAGACGGAAAGCGCGGAGAGAAATCATCTCGTGCTCATTGCTAAAAACGATATAGGTTATCGCAATCTCGTCAAGATGGATTCGCTGGCTTACATAGACGGATATTATTACAAGCCGAGAATAGATATAGAACTGTTGCGCAAACATTCTGAGGGCGTTATATGCCTGTCGGCATGTCTGTCGGGAAAGATACCCAGATTGCTCTCTATAGGCGATTACGAGGGCGCAAAAGAATATGCGCTCAAACTTCAAAGTATGTTTGACGAAGGTGACTTTTATATAGAACTGCAGGATCACGGTCTGGCGGATCAGAGGGCTATAAGAGACGATCTGGTCAGGCTTGCGAAAGAAATCGGCGCAAAGCTCGTCGCGACCAACGACGTGCATTACGTCAACCGAGAAGATTATGTAGCGCAGGATATTCTAGTGCGTATAAATACGGGTAAGACCATCAACGACGCAACCGGTATGGAGATGGGTAACGACCAATTCTATCTCAAGAGTTACGAAGAGATGATGGAGATATTCAGTTGGTGTCCCGAGGCGGTGACGAATACCGTCGAGATAATGGAGAAGTGTAACGTCAAGATAGAGAAGGAAGATCTCTATCCTCCGTACGCTCCCGACGACGGATCGTCTCCCGAAGAATATCTGCGAAAACTCGCCTACGAAGGTCTTGAGCGAAGATACCATACTATCACCGACGAAATACGCGAGAGAGCGGAATACGAATTGGGAATAATAATCCGCACGGGATTCGCGGAATATTATCTTATAGTCTGGGATTTTATCAACTACGCGCGTTCGCAAGGTATTCCGGTAGGTCCGGGACGTGGCAGCGGCGTAGGCTCGATAATCGCGTATGCGGTAGGAATCACAAACCTCGATCCGCTCAAATATCAGCTCTTCTTCGAGCGTTTTCTCAATCCTGAAAGAGTCTCAGCTCCAGACTTCGATATCGACTTCTGTATGGACAGGCGCGGCGAGGTCATAGATTACGTCATACGCAAGTACGGCAAGGACAAAGTATGTCAGATACTTGCCTTAGGCACAATGAAAGCCAAGGGCGCGATAAAGGACGTCGCAAGAGTTTACAACGTGCCTTTGGACATAGTCAATTCGACTACGAAACTCATTCCAAATACGCCAGGCGTTACGCTAGATAAGGTGTTGGGCAGAGATCCGAGCACAAAAGAAGACGATCTCAAATTAAGAAATCCCGAAGTCATCGAAATATACGAAAACAATCCCGAGATGCACAGGGTCATAGATATGGCTTTAAAGATCGAGGGACTTCCGCGCAACTGCTCGAAGCACGCAGCGGGAGTGGTAATATGCAAAGAAGTCATCAGCGACCACGTGCCGCTTCAGCGAAACGGTCCCGATATAACTACGCAGTTCCAAAAAGAAGAAGTAGAGGAACTTGGTATGCTCAAGATGGACTTCCTGGGACTTACAACGCTGACCGATATAGACAAAGCGATCAAGTACGTAAAACAGAACCACGGAGTGGACATAGATTTCGACGTACTCGGATATGACGACGACGAAGTTTATAAACTCATAGGCACGGGCGAAACCGAAGCCGTGTTCCAGTTGGAAAGCGCGGGCATGAAAGGCTTCCTTAAAGACTATAAGCCGAGGAACTTGGAAGAAGTTATCGCGGGAATATCGCTCTACCGTCCGGGACCTATGAACTGTATTCCCGATTATTTGGGAGCGAGGGCAAACAAGGATCTTATCAAATACGACGCGCCCCAACTCGAGAGCATTCTCGACGTAACATTCGGATTTTTCGTATATCAGGAGCAGGTAATGCAGGCGGTGCAGGCGTGCGCCGGATACACGCTCGGCAGAGCGGATAACTTGCGCCGCGCAATGGGCAAGAAGAAGGTCGACGTAATGAAGGCGGAAAAGACCGTCTTTGTCAACGGCTGTCCCGCGGTCGAGGAAGTACGCAACGATCAGGGCATAGTCATCAAAAAAGCCGCGCCCGCGGTAGAAGGCGCGATAAACAGAGGTATATCGCAAGAGAAGGCGGAAAAGATCTTCGATGAGATGGCGGACTTTGCAAAGTATGCGTTCAACAAGTCGCATGCCGCGGCGTACGCTACGCTTACCTATCAGACGGCTTTTCTTAAACGCTATTATATGCTCGAACTCTTTGCCGCGGTCATCAACAACCGTATCACCAAGTCCGACGAAATAGCCAAGTATCTTGCGTATGTAAAGAACTATGACAAGAAGATATATCAGCCCGACATAAATAAGTCGGACGTAATATTCACTGTTGAAAACAACGACGGTTTGAGATTCGGTCTCGGCGGTATCAAAAACGTGGGCGAAGCGGCGATGCAGGCTTTGGTGGAAGAGCGTCGCGCCAACGGCGAATACAAGTCCATAAGCGAGATGTTCGACAGACTTCCCGCAGGCACGGTCAACAAGAAGATGATGGAAAGTCTGATCAAGGCGGGCGCGTTCGACTGTTTCGGACATACGAGATCGTCGCTTATCGCAAGCTACGAATCGATAATGTTACTCAGCGCGCACGACAAGAAAATGCAGTCCAACGGACAGATGAGCCTGTTTGGATTTATCGAAGACGGCGGAGACGAGCTGGCAGACGACGTACCTTATCTCAAGGAATACAGCGACAAACAGTTTTTAGCGTACGAAAAAGAGGTGCTCAACGTATACGTGACGGGGCATCCGCTCGACGAATACAGAGAGGAAATAAACAAATTCGAGTTCAATATCTCCAAGATATCCGATCTTCTTTCCAAGAACCTCGACGAAGACGAACTCGACGAGAGCGACGCTCAGCTTATAAAACTGTATGACAATAAAGAAGTAGTTTTCGGCTGTATGCTTTCCAAGATAGAGAAGAAGACTACCAAAAGCGGCGGCATTATGGCTTACGCGACGATCGAAGATCTCTACGGAGAAATGGAAGGCGTATTTTTCCCCAAGACGTACGAGCGTTGCAGAAGCATGCTGATCAACGACAATATCGTTATGCTCAAGGGCGTGATAAAGCGCAACAACGGCAAGTTGAATCTCAACGTATTCGATATACAGCCGTGGCACAGAAGCGAGCAGGAAAACACCCAAGAGCAGAGCGAGCGGCAGATAGACGCGGATAGGAAAAAAGTATTTATCAAGATAGACGACAGAATAGCATACAGACAGGTGCTTGAGATAATAGAATTGTTCCCTGGCGTAGATACGGTGATATTCAAAATGTACGACAGCGACAAGCCTCAGTTGTATTGCAAAGGGGTCAACAGCAAGGAAAATTTCGTCAATCAGATAAAGGCTGTCGTAGGCGCCGGCGGAATAGTCGTAAAATAAAAAATACATGCGCAAAATTGTAGCGTTTTGCACAGTATTTTGATATAATCTTTACCGAAGATAAAAATTTTTTTCGGACGCGGCAATGTTCGCGTTCGGCAGAGAGGATATATGAAAAAAATCGGAGTACTGACAAGCGGCGGAGACGCGCCGGGCATGAACGCCTGCGTAAGAGCCGTCGTACGTTATGCGATCTACAACGGACTTACCGTATACGGTATCGAGAGAGGATATGCGGGACTTATCCAAAACAACATACGCGAGATGAATAAGCGTTCGGTGTCGGATATCATTCAAAGAGGCGGCACCATTCTCAAGACGGCGAGATGTCCCGAGTTTAGAGAAGACAAGTATATGCAGATAGCAGTCGACAATATGGAGGCTTACGGCATAGACGGCTTGGTGGTGATAGGCGGCGACGGAAGTTTCCGCGGAGCGCTCGATCTTCACGAGAAATTCGGAGTCAAGGCGATAGGCATCCCGGGCACGATCGACAACGATCTCGCATACACGGACTATACGCTAGGATTCGACACAAGCGTCAATACCGTCGTATCGGCGATCAATAATCTGCGCGATACAATGACTTCGCACGACAGAGTATGCATTATAGAAGTAATGGGCAGAAAGTGCGGCGACATAGCGTTGTACGCAGGTATATGCGGCGGCGCGGAAATTATACTTGTGCCGGAAGTTGAATTCGATCTCAAGAAGATCGTCAAGAAGATCTGTCTCAATCAGAGAGTGGGCAAAAACTCGGATATAATCGTGCTTGCCGAAGGCGTATGCAAGGCGGAGGAACTCAAGCAACAACTCAAAGACAACGGAGTGATGGGATCGATCAAGACGACCACTTTGGGATATATCCAAAGGGGCGGCGCGCCTACGATGTCCGATCGCGTGCTTGCGGCAAGATGCGCTGTCAGAGCGGTGGATCTGCTCATGGCTGATATGGGCGGCAGAGTAGTAGGCATAAAAGAGAACAAGATAATCGACGAAGATATCAAAGAGGCTTTGGCAAAGAAGGGCAAGTTTGACGACAATCTCTATCAGACAGCTATGATCCTCGGACTGTAAATTTATATTTGAATATTAAACGACCCGCAAGACAGCGGGTCGTTTTTCATACTGCTTTTATCCAGTTTTTTATCAGCGCGCTCGCGTCTTGCGACGTCTCGTCGAGACTGTTCCAAAGGTCGTCTTCGCTTGCGATCTTAAAGCGGTATTTTTCCGCGTAGCGGGCGAGAGCGGTTATCAGCGTTTCTCTGCCTAAAGCGTCCTGCGCGTATTTCCACATCATCAGCGATTTGTTGTACGTCAAATTCGTATAGTAATAGTTGCCGGGGAAATCGTTGAGTCTGCCGCCAAGTTTTCCGACGGCAGGTTCTCCGACCGAATTTTGTATATCGCAGAATCTGCGGTATTGCGAGTAGGCGGAGGCAATCATATCGTCGGCGTATACCAGATTGTTGTTGTCGATAAAATAGAGATAAGTAGAATAATTGGTCAATCCCTCGTCCTGCCATGCGGATATAAGATTATTGCTGCCCACCGCGGAATACCACCACTGGTGAGCTATCTCGTGCGCTACTACTTCCTCGTACGTCTCTCCGCTAAGGGATTCGTTTATCACGCATATGCTGCCGTATTCCATGCCGCCCGCCACAAAAGGCATATCGGCGACGGACAGGCTGTCGTACGCGTATTTTCCGAATATTGAGGAATATAGATTCAAAGCCTTTTTCGCATACTCCAACGTGTCGGGGTTTTCTCCCAAATAGTTCAATTCGACGCCATTGTGTTTTTCGCTTTTCTTGGGAAGTTCGTCCGAAAGCACTATGGCGAAATCTCGGATGTTTTTCGCCTTTGCGCAGACTATCGTCTCGCCGTCTTCTTGAGACGTTTTGCCTATTCCGCTGCTCACGTATTCGAATCCGTCGGGAAGATTGAAAGTCACTTCGTAATCTGCGACGTCGGCGAAGTAAGGATCGCCGATCGTGGAAAAATCGTCGTAATACCAATCGCCGTCGACTATGGCGCACAACTGGGGATAAAAGCCGCTCAGCGTAGCACCGCGTTCGTTAAAACCGTATCTGAGTTTGGTGTGCGGCAGAGTGAACGAATACACCGTCTTTACAGTCGCGCTCTGTCCGGGCGCGACCGGTCGATCTAGGAAGACGGTAATTAAGTTTTTATCAAAATCGAAGTCGTAGTCTTTTACGTCGCCGTGCAGTTGTTTTAACTCGAATTTGCCGAAACTCGGTCCTTCGGGATACGCCTCGTTCTGTTCCTGTGATTCGCAGGCGAGAGGCTTGCGGCTGTCGAATGCATTAGAGTAGACGTTGAACTTGAGTTCCTCGAAAGTATACGGCGTGTCGTTGAAGAATTCCACGGTTTGGGCGGCTTCGATACCGTCCTCCTGAATATCCAGCCATATTTTATAAGTCGTCGTAGGTTTTGTATCTTTTCGGCAGGCGAGAAGAGAGAGGGGTAGAAGCGCCGTAATAAACGCAATAAACAAAGCAAGAGATATCTTTTTTTTCATACCTAATTTTATGAGACGCGCACAGAATTTATGATAACGGCGACGTAAAGATAGAATAATTCCTGTAACTGTTACATAATTTTAATCTTGACAGAAGTATAGAAAGAATATTAAAATATTAATGTGGTCGGGCTGAAGTTCCGACCGTCGGGAGGAAATGAAATTGGCATTTGAATTTTTGAAAAAACAGTTCAGAAAAGTCATACAGTGGGAGACGGATAACGTAAACGATATCATATACAAATATCCGCTGGAAAGAAAAGAAGAAATAATGCGCAAATCGACGCTAGTAGTCCGCGAGGGACAGAAGGCGTTGTTTATTCAGGAAGGCAAACTCGCAGACGTATTCGAGCCTGGTACTTACAGACTCGACGATATCAAGAACCTGCCTCTTTTGACGCAGCTCTATAATTGGAAAACGCTGTGGGAAAGTCCTTTTACGGGCGACGTATATTTTATATCCACAAAGCAGTTTCTCAATCTCAAATGGGGTACTTCCAATCCTGTAATGATGCGCGACGACGATTTCGGCGTCGTGAGAGTTAGGGGCTTCGGCGTATACTCGTTTGCGGTAGGCACGCCCACCAACGCGCTTAGAGAACTCATCGGTTCGATGAACAGCTTTACCGTTAAAAACGTCGACGACTATTTTAAGAAGATGATCACTTCCTGTCTGTCCAACGTCATCGCCGAGTCAAAGATACCCGCGCTTGATCTTGCCGCGCATTACGACGATTTGGCAGATCTTGCAAAGGCAAAGCTCGTCGAAGAGTTTGACAAGATAGGTATAGATATCAAGGCGCTTATAATCGAAAATCTTTCTTTGCCCGAAGACGTGGAGAAGATGCTCGACAAGCGTACCAACGTCGGCGTGATGAAAGGCGCTATGAGAGAGCATGCTCAACTCGAAACTTTGGAGGCTATGAAGACGGCGGCCGACAATCCGAGCGGAATGAGCGGCATAGGAATAGGTATGGGCGCGGGACTGGGCTTCGGCAAAGTGTTTGCCGACAATATGAGTTCCGTGGATATGCCTACGCCGGCGAATGATAACGTAACCGTCGAGACGGCGGAGTGTCCTCACTGCAAGTCGCAAATAAAAAAGGGCGCCAAGTTCTGCCCCGAATGCGGCAAGTCCGTCGCTACTCCCAAGAAGGCGTGTCCGTCCTGCGGAGCGGAAGTAGGAGAGAGGGCTAAATTCTGCCCCGAGTGCGGGGCCAAACTGGGCGCAAAAGTTTGCTCGGAATGCGGCAATAAGTTGAAGGAAGGACAGAAGTTCTGTCCCGAATGCGGAACTAAACAAGATTGATTGACGAGAGGTCTACTTGATGCAAGACTTGAATGATACGCAGTTCGCCGCCGACGGAACCGTCGACGGCGAAAGCGCGGAAAAACTGCATAGCGAGATATATAAATGCCCAAACTGCGGCAACTTTCTCTATTACGATCCCGAAAGCCGAAAACTAAAGTGCGATTATTGCGGCGGAGTTAAGGAACTCGAAGCTGTGGAAGACGCGAGCGAGCTGTCTTATCACGAAGGAGTGGAAGAGGGCTTTGAGAAGTGGCAGGGAGTAAAAAGCGTCAAATGCCGTTCTTGCGGAGCGGTCACTCTTTTGCCCGCTTACGAAGTAGTGGTCAACTGTCCGTTCTGCAATGCGTCCAACGTCGTGGAGTCGGATGAGATAGACGGACTTCGCCCCAACGGCATATTGCCGTTTAGGATAAGCAAAAAGGAAGTGCCCAACATATTCTGCAAGTGGCTTCGCAGTAAAGCTCTTGCGCCCGGCAGATTGAAAAAGACGGCGGACCGCCAACCTTGCTCGGGTGTTTACGTGCCTGTGTTTACTTTCGATTCCGACGTCGATTGCGATTATAAGATACATTACGGCAAGCATTATACTGTCACGGTCGGTTCGGGAAAAAACAGGCGTACGGAGATGAGGACGCGCTGGTATACGGATACTGACAGTATCAGTAATGTTTTCAACGACGTACAGATAGAGGCAAGCAAATCCATTACTCAGAAAAATCTCGAAAAATTAGGCGGTTTTGATACGGACAACTCGGTTCAATATCATTCGCAGTTTCTATCTGGTTACAATGCGGAGCGGTATGACAAGGGTCTCGACGGAAGTTGGCAAGAGGCTAAGTCGGTTATGCAGAATTCCTTGCGCGCGATGATAGTATCTCGATATAACGCAGACGTGGTGGATTACGTGGATATGGACTGTCGCTTTGCCGACAATACTTACAAGTACGTGCTTGTGCCGATATGGGTATTTAATTATTTCTATTCCAATAAAAATTACGCGTGCATAATCAACGGCAGATCGGGAAGAATGATAGGTAAATATCCCAAGTCGGGATTAAAGATAGGCGGTATAGCAATAGCCGTCGCCGCGGCGATAGCGGCTATAGTCTTGCTTTATTTTAAATTTATTGCATAAATCGATAGCCAAGCGAGCGATAAATATTATATAATTGTTACATACTAATTACGGGAGGCACGATCATGGCAATTACAAAGGATATGCTTATCGCGGAAGCGCTTCAACAGGAAAACAGCGAGGCTATCGCAGAGACTCTTTTGAGTATAGGTATGCACTGTTTCGGTTGCGCGATGGCGAGAGGCGAAACTATCGAAGAGGCGGCTATGGTTCACGGCGTCGACGTGGACGAACTCGTCAAGAAGTTGAACGAAGTATAAAAAATCAGGTCGGGTTATCCCGATCGTTTTTTATTGCATATAATAAAACAATTTGATTTTAATCCTGCAAGTTTTCTCTGTCGAACAGCGGAGAGTCAAAGAATTCTTTCAGGGTGATCCCCAGCCCTTCGCATATATTGTATATTATCATCAATCCTACCGATTGATATTCGGACATTGTGCACAGTGTCGCTCTGGATACGCCGCATTTTTTAGCTAAACCGTAATGGGATAGATTGTTTTTTAGAGCAAGTTCGTATATTCTTTGTTGAACGGCTTGAGTCAATATCATTTTGTTTCCTCTTTTAATAGAGCATAATTTGTTTTAATTCAGTCTGATAAGTTTGACCTGTCGAAGAGCGGGGAATCAAAAAATTCTTTTAACGTGATACCCAGTCCGTCACAAATGTTTTTGATAAAAATCAATCCTATCGAATCGAATTCGGGCATTGCGCTTATGGTGGATCTTGCAACGCCGCATTTTTTAGCCAAACCGTAAATAGATAAATCCATACGTATGGCTAGGTCGTATATTCTTTTTTGCGTAGCTTGCGTAAGTGTCATAGTACCTCTAAATAGTTTTGTCAACTAAACTAATTTTATGAGAAAATGCGCGTATTAAATGTTTATTTCACTGGACGTCCACTTGACTAAACTATTGGAATTATATATAATAAATCTACTATACTTGAGGAGAAAGATGTATGAACGTGACGTTTATCGGACATAAACACGTGAAAAATTCAAAAAGGATCAGAGCGATTTTGAGAAAAATGTTGCGCGAACTGATAGAAAAGCGGGATGCGGATTTATTCATCTTCGGCGGGGAGGGGGAGTTTGATGAGATGGCTTATGATATAGTGTCTTCGCTCAAGGTCAAATATCCGCACATAAACCGCGTATTTCTCAGAAGCGGCTCGAGCGTATTGGGAGACGATTACAGAGAAAGTTTTTTGAAGAGATGCAAGCAGATTTTATATTTGAAGGGGCTGACGAACATCGACAGCGATTCTGATATCGGCTGCGACGAGGCGCTGATAGATCTCAGCGATACGATCGTCGTTTATTTTGACTCCGCTATCGACGTCTCCGATAAGATATCTGCGCGCGTCTACGGCGATCCGGAGGGAAGAGAAAAGCTTAAAGACGACCGCATTGTCAAGATCGCGGTGGAATATGCGCAAAAGAATGGTAAACCAATTCTCAACGTACTTAAATAGAATTGCCTACGTAGTCAACTATAGACAATAAATTGCTCATTTTCGATAAAATACGGGCAATTTTAATATTTTACATAAATTTTACATTTCAATTCTATCAATCCGCTTGCGCTTTTTCCTATAATAAGCTAACATAATTCGTGCTTGTACCGAAACGGGATGAAGCGGGAGGTTACCACTTATATAAGGGGAGAACTTTCGCAGACAAGTGTCCGACAATCGGGCGACTAACGAAATCAGGCTGACTGCAAGCCTTTTTTTAAACGGTATGAGCGGAACGCACGGAAGTGCTGTAAAAAAATAAGTTAGGAAAAGGAGTAAACAAAAATGGCAGGACAGACAATCAGAATCAGATTAAGAGCGTACGATCACAACCTTATCGACGTAGCGGCGGACAAAATCGTCGAGACTGCAAAGAGAAGCGGCGTGCAGGTTTCCGGACCTATCCCTCTCCCCACGGAGAAAGAAATCGTTACGATCATCAGAGCGGTGCACAAGTATAAGGACAGCAGAGAGCAGTTCGAACTTCGTACGCATAAGAGAATAATCGATATCATGAATCCGACCAGCAAGGCTGTAGACGCGCTTATGAAGCTCGATCTCCCCGCAGGCGTAGATATCCAGATAAAACTTTAATAATCAAGTCAATTGAAAACTGCGGCAATCGCGGTTTTGCGAAATAAAATCAGGAGGATGAACTTTATCTATGAATAAAGCAATCATTGGAAAAAAGTTAGCAATGAGTCAGATTTTTGCACCCGACGGTACGGTTATCCCCGTCACCATCGTGCTTGCCGGACCTTGTCCGATAGTGCAAAAGAAAACCCTTGACAACGACGGCTACGAGGCGCTTCAGATCGCTTTCGGCGACATCAAAGAAAAGAATGTCAACAAGCCTGTAAAGGGTCATTATAAGAAAGCGGGCGTTACGCCGAGACGCGTTTTGAGAGAATTCAGAACGGAAGTCGCTTCTTACGAACTCGGTCAGGAACTTACCTGCGCTCAGTTTGCTGAAGGATCTCTCGTAGACGTAGTCGGCACCTCTAAAGGTCACGGTTTCACAGGCGCGGTCAAGAGATGGAATCATCACTGCGGACCTATGGCGCACGGTTCCGGTTATCACAGAGGCGTAGGTTCTATGGGCGCTTGTTCTTCTCCCTCGAGAGTTTTCAAGAACAAGAAAATGTCCGGACATTGGGGTAACGAGAGAGTTACCGTCAAGAACCTCACGGTGGCAAAAGTCGATGCTGAGCGTAATCTTCTTTTCATCAAGGGCGCTATTCCCGGAGCAAAGGGTAACGTCGTTGTTGTAAAGCAAAACGGTTAAAGGAGTGAGCAGAAATGAAGGTTAATGTTTTAGATATACAAGCCAAGAAAGTTGGCGAAATAGAACTCAACGAGGGTGTTTTCGGCGTCGAATACAACGAGCCGCTCATTCACCAAGTAGTGGTTGCTCAGTTGGCAAACAGAAGACAGGGAACAAAATCCACTTTGACCCGTACGGAAGTCAGAGGCGGAGGCAAGAAGCCTTGGAGACAGAAGGGAACGGGCCGCGCAAGACAGGGTAGCATTCGCAGCCCGCAATGGACAGGCGGCGGCGTAGTATTCGCTCCCAAGCCCAGAGACTTCTCGCAGAAGATCAACAAGAAGATGAAGACGGCGGCTACTCTTTCCGCACTCAGCGCAAAGGTCAGCGACAACGACTTTATCGTATTGGACAAACTCCAGATCAGCGAGGCTAAGACCAAGTACATCGCAAAGATGCTCAAGGCTTTCGAGATCGAGAGTAAAGTGCTGGTAGTAGTTGCAAACAACGACGAGTCGGTTATGAGAGCTTGCGCTAACATTCAGAACGTAACTCTTATCAATGCGGATCTCCTCAACGTATACGATTTGGCTGCCAACGCAAAGTGCATTTTCACCGTGGACGCGGTCAATAAAATCCAGGAGGTATATGCGTAATGAATAAATATGATATTATTATATCCCCTATCCTTACGGAAAAGAGTTATGACGGTATCGCCGAAAAGAAGTATACCTTCAAGGTGGCTCAGGACGCGACCAAAACTCAGATAAAGGTGGCTGTCGAAGATATCTTCGGCGTAAAAGTAGCAAAAGTAAACACGGTCAACGTAGACGGCAAGAAGAAGAGAATGGGCAAGTACGAAGGTACTACGACCGGATACAAGAAAGCAGTCGTATCGTTGACTCAGGATAGCAAGACGATCGAATTCTTCGAGAGTTTGGCATAATGGGAGGGCAAGATAAATGGCTATAAAGAGATATAAACCTACTTCTCCCGCGCGTCGTTTTATGACGGTATCCGCTTTCAGCGAGATCACGACGACCGTTCCCGAAAAGAGCTTGCTCGAGTCTTTGAGTAAGTCTGGCGGTAGAAACGCGACCGGAAGGATCACCGTAAGACACATCGGCGGCGGCAACAGAAGAAAGTACAGAATAATAGATTTTAAGCGCAATAAGGACAACGTTCCCGCAAAAGTCGCTTCTATCGAATACGATCCCAACCGCAGCGCAAACATCGCGCTCCTCGTATATGCGGACGGAGAAAAGAGATACATCATCGCTCCTCTCGGTCTTCAGAAGGGAGACACCGTAATGAGCGGCGAGAACGCCGATATCAGAACGGGCAATACGCTTCCTCTCGAGAAGATCCCCGTAGGTACGGTCATTCACAATATCGAGATGCATCCCGGCAAGGGCGGTCAGATCGCAAGATCGGCAGGCAACTCGGCTCAGTTGATGGCTAAGGAAGGCAAGTACGCTACGTTGAGACTTCCGAGCGGCGAGATGAGATATCTTCCCATCAAGTGCAGAGCGACTATCGGTCAGGTAGGTAATCTCGAACACGAAATCGTCTCTCTCGGTAAAGCCGGACGCAAGCGCCATATGGGCGTAAGACCTACGGTCCGCGGCGTGGTAATGAACCCCTGCGATCACCCGCACGGCGGCGGCGAAGGCAAATCGCCGATCGGTATGCCCAGTCCTGTAACTCCGTGGGGTAAACCTGCTTTGGGTTATAAGACCAGAAAGAAGAACAAGAGCAACAAGTTCATCATCAAGCGTGTCAACTAGGAGGACTGAGTAATATGAGTAGATCGGTAAAGAAAGGACCTTTCGTCGAAAAGAGACTTATAGACAGAATTATAGCAATGAACAACGCCAACGAGAAGAAGGTAGTCAAGACCTGGTCCAGATCTTCGACAATCTTCCCCGAGATGGTGGGACACACGATAGCCGTACACGACGGCAGAAAGCACGTGCCTGTATACGTGACCGAGGATATGGTAGGCTGCAAACTCGGAGAGTTCGCTCCTACGAGAACCTTTAAAGGACACGCGGGCGAAAAAACTACCGGAAGGAGATAAGGCAAATGGCTAAGAGATTAAGAGAAAAAGCAGAAGCTCGTAAAGAAAATGCCGACAAGCGTCCGAGCGCGACCGCTAAGTACGTAAGGATTTCTCCCGACAAAGTAAGAATCGTACTCGACGTGATCAGAGGCAAGAATTATACGGAAGCTTTGGCAATACTGAAGTTTACGCGCAAGGCGGCTTGCGAACCGCTCATAAAGTTGCTCAATTCCGCGGCTGCAAATGCGGAGAACAACCTGAATATGAGCAAAAACGAACTGTACGTTGCGGAATGTTTTGCAAACGCGGGTCCGATACTAAAGCGTATCAGAGCGAGAGCAAAGGGCAGCGCTGCCAGAATAAACAAGCGTACGAGCCACATCACGATCATCCTCGATGAGGCTAAATAAGGAAGGAGGTATTAAAAATGGGTCAGAAAGTTAGTCCACACGGCTTAAGAGTCGGTGTTATAAAAGAGTGGAACGCGCAATGGTATGCCGATAAGAAGAACTTCTCCAAGAACCTTGTAGAAGACCATAAAATCAGAACTTATCTCAAAAAGAAGTATTACCAATGCTCGATCTCCAAGATCACGATCAGCAGAATACTTTCTTCGGCAAACGACATCGTTATCGTAACGATCTTCACCTCCAAGCCGGGTATAATGATCGGTAAGGCAGGCGCAGGCGTAGAACAGATAAAGAAAGAAGTTATGAAACTTGCTCCCAAGAAGAGCGTAAGCATCAACATAACCGAGGTCAAGAGACCGGATACGGACGCTCAGCTCATCGCGGAAAATATCGCCGCTCAGCTCGAAAAGCGCACCGCTTTCCGCAGAGCTATGAAAGGCTGTATCTCCAAGGCTATGAAGAGCGGAGTCAAGGGTATCAAAACCAAGGTTTCGGGTCGTCTCGACGGCGCCGAGATC
This sequence comes from uncultured Clostridia bacterium, assembly GCA_948471525.1. Classification (GTDB taxonomy): domain Bacteria; phylum Bacillota; class Clostridia; order Christensenellales; family UBA3700; genus RACS-045. Next base: position 72,402 of record CAOKSY010000004.1, read on the forward strand.
GCGAGATCGGAGAGTTATCACGAAGGATCGATCCCTCTTCAGACTTTGAGAGCGGATATCGATTACGGAACTGCCGAAGCGCATACGACTTTCGGTATTATCGGCGTCAAAGTATGGGTATACAAAGGCGAAGTGCTCGGTAAGTCGGTAAAAGAGACTAAGGAAGGAGGTAACGCGTAATGTTAATGCCTAAAAGAGTAAAAAGACGTCGCGTCCATCGCGGTAGATTGACCGGACAGGCGAACAAGGGCAATAAGGTGACATACGGCGAGTACGGACTCGTATCTATGGAGCCGAGTTGGATAACCTCCAATCAGATAGAGGCAGCCCGTATCGCAATGACACGTTACATCAAGAGAGGCGGTAAGGTATGGATCAACATATTCCCGCACAAGCCTATCACCAAGAAACCCGCCGAGACCAGAATGGGTAGCGGTAAAGGTAGCGTAGAGTACTGGGTAGCGGTAGTAAAACCCGGTCGCGTAATGTTCGAGATGGCAGGCGTAAGCGAAGAAGTGGCTCGCGAAGCATTGAGACTTGCGTCCCACAAGTTGCCGGTAAAGTGCAAGTTTGTTAAAAGAGAAGAGGTGAGTGAAGATGAAAGCAAGTAATTTTTTCGAGATGACAAATGACGAGCTCAATCTCAAGCTGAACGAATTGAAAGAAGAACTTTTCAATCTTCGCTTTAAGCACAAGGCAGGACAACTTGAGAATGCAAACCAGCTCGCAGTATGCAAGAAAGATATCGCAAGAGTAAAGACGATCATTCGTCAGAGAGAACTCGGTATCTCCGAAGAGCCCGCAAAGGCAGCGAAGAAGACGAGTAAAAAAACTAAATAAGGAGGATATAGAACATGGAAGAAAGAAATCTCAGAAAGACCAGAGTCGGCGTAGTAGTAAGCGACAAGATGGATAAGACGGTCGTTATTGCTATAAAAGAGCGTGTTAAGCATCCTCTTTACGGAAAGATTGTCAACAGAACCAAGACGTTCAAGGCTCACGACGAGCAGAACGAATGCGGCATAGGCGATACCGTGCGTGTCGTCGAGACGAGACCGCTGTCCAAGGAAAAGCGTTGGAGAGTAGTCGAGATCGTCGAAAAGGCTAAATAAGGAGGACCGGATAAATGATACAACCAGAGACAAGATTGGCGGTAGCCGACAATTCCGGAGCTAAGGAAATCAAATGTATTAGAGTTATGGGCGGTTCCTTCCGCAGAAGCGGTAATATAGGCGACGTTATCGTAGCGGCTGTTCAGACAGCTACTCCGGGCGGCGCGGTAAAGAAGGGCGACGTAGTTAAGGCGGTAATCGTAAGAACCAAGAAAGGTATCAGAAGAACCGACGGATCGCATATCAGATTCGACGACAACGCCGCGGTTATTATCGACAACCAAAAACAACCCAGAGGCACGCGTATCTTTGGACCAATAGCCAGAGAGCTCAGAGAAAAAGATTATATGAAGATCATTTCTCTCGCCCCTGAGGTAATCTAACGGAGGTAGACCACTATGAGTATGAATGTTAAAAAGGGCGACGCGGTAAAAGTTATCGCAGGTTCCGATAAAGGTAAGACCGGTCAGGTCTTGGCAGTGGACACCAAGTCCGAGAGAGTGGTACTTAAAGGCGACGGGCTCAAGACGGTAAAATGTTTCGTCAAGCCTCGCAACGCTCAGGAAAAGGGCGGAATCATCGAAAGAGAATCGTCCGTAAACGTATCAAACGTAATGATACTTTGCCCCGGATGCAACGCGGCTACGAGAGTAGCTCACAAGATCGAAGTGGACGAGAACGGCAAGAAAGTAAAGAGCCGTATCTGCAAGAAGTGCGGAGCTTCTTTGGACGTAAAGGCTGCTAAAGCTGCTAAGACCGCTAAGAAGGCCGCTCCCAAGAAGACTGCTTCCAAGGCAAAGAAAACAACCGCTGTAGCGGAAGAAAATTAATGGAGGAATAAACTGTGGCGACAAGAGAATACAGAATGCTCGAATACTATAAATCAACGGTTGTTCCCGCATTGATAAAGAAATTTAACTACAAGAACGTCAACGAAGTTCCCAAGCTCGAGAAAGTAGTTCTCAATATGGGACTCGGCGACGTGAAAGACAACAGCAAGAGCCTTCAGCAGGCTGTCGAGGAGCTCAAGCTCATCGCAGGTCAGGCTCCCGCTGAGTGTAAGGCAAAGAAAAGCGTTGCCAACTTTAAAGTAAGAGAAGGAATGGTCATTGGCGCGAAAGTTACTCTCCGCGGCAAGAAGATGTACGACTTTATGGACAAACTCGTCTCCGTCGCTCTTCCCCGTGTCAGAGACTTTAAGGGCGTACCCGGCGATTCTTTCGACGGACGCGGCAACTACGCAATGGGCGTTAAAGAACAGATCATCTTCCCTGAGATCCAGTACGACAAGGTAGAGAAGGTAAGAGGTTTTGACATTATCGTCGTAACAACTGCAAATACAGACGAAGAGGCTAAGGAGTTGTTGACTCTCCTCGGTATGCCTTTTGTGAAATAAGGAGATTGAAAAATGGCTAAGAAAGCAATGATCAACAAGCAGCAAAAAACTCCAAAGTACTCCACAAGAGCATACACAAGATGCCAAATTTGTGGAAGACCGCACGCAGTATTAAGAAAGTACGGAATTTGCAGAATTTGCTTCAGAGAACTCGCATACAAGGGCGAGATCCCCGGAGTAAAGAAGGCAAGTTGGTAATAGGAGGATATTTACTATGATGATAACTGATCCGATCGCAGATATGCTTACTCGTATCCGTAACGGCTTGGTAGCAAAGCACGAAAGTGTCGAGATGCCGAGTTCCAAGATGAAGAAGGCTATTGCGGAAATATTGACGCAGGAAGGCTTCATCAACGGTTTCGAAATAGTTGAAGGCGAAGTTCAAAGTGTTATGAAGGTAAATTTGAAGTATGGACCTAACAATGAAAAGGTCATTTCGGGAATCAAGCGCATCTCCAAGCCCGGTCTTAGAGTTTATGCGAATTCCGAAAATCTTCCGGTCGTACTCAACGGTTTGGGAATAGCGATTGTTTCCACTTCCAAGGGAGTTATGACGGATAAGAAAGCCCGCGCGGCTCATATCGGCGGCGAAGTGCTTGCTTACGTTTGGTAATAGGGAGGTAGAAGAATATGTCAAGAATTGGTAGACTTCCCGTGGTTATCCCCCAAGGCGTAGAAGTAAAGATTGCTCCCGACAACAAGGTTACGGTCAAAGGACCGAAGGGATCTTTGGATCTTGCCGTAAACAGCATTATCAAAGTTGCGGTAGAAGGCAACGAAGTCAAGGTTACCAGACCCAACGACGAGAAGAACGTCAAGGCTATGCACGGTCTTTACAGAAAACTCATCGCAAATATGGTCGACGGCGTATCCAAGGGCTTTGAGAAAGCATTGATCCTCAACGGCGTAGGTTATAAAGTAGCAAAGCAGGGTAAGAAGATCGTCCTCAGCGTAGGATATTCTCATCCCGTAGAATTCGTAGAGAGCGACGGTATCACTTTTGAATGTCCGTCCGCTACCGAAATCGTCGTAAAGGGCATTGACAAAGAATTGGTCGGTCAGACGGCTGCCAATATAAGAAAAGTCCGCAATCCGGATCCTTATCACGTATACGGCGTTCGTTATAAAGACGAAGTTATCGTACGTAAGGAAGGAAAGACGGGTAAGAAATAAGGAGTGAGAAAAAATGATTAGTAAGATTGATAAAAATGCCATCAGGCAAAAAAGACATCAAAGAGTTAGATCGAAAATCAGCGGCACAGCCGAAAGACCTCGCTTCAACGTCTACAGAAGTACCAACAACATCAACGTGCAGATCATAGACGACGTAAAGGGCGCGACGCTCGTTTCTTGCTCGACTCTCGACAAAGATATGATAGCTAAGGTCAAAGGTATGTCCAAGAGCGAAGCCGCAAACGTAGTCGGTAAGGCAGTAGCGGAAAAGGCTTTGAAAGCGGGCATTACCGAAGTTGTATTCGACAGAGGCGGATACCTTTATACAGGACGTGTAAAGATGGTAGCCGACGGTGCCAGAGAAGCTGGCCTGAAATTCTAAGGAGGTACGGTGAAATGGCAAGAAAAGAGAGATTTAACAATCAAGACGATTTGCTCAACAAGCTCATCTGCATCAACCGCGTTACGAAGGTCGTAAAGGGCGGTAGAACGATGAGATTCGCCGCTTTGATAGTAGTCGGCGACGGACAGGGATCTATCGGTCTCGGTATGGGCAAGGCGGGCGAAGTGCCCGAGGCTATCCGCAAAGCGACTGCGGAAGCAAAGCGCAATATGATCAAGATCGCTACCGTAAACACCTCCGTTCCTCACGAGGCTATCGGTTGTTTCGGAAGTTCCAAGGTAATCATAATGCCGGCTTCCGAAGGTACCGGTGTTATCGCCGGCGGTCCGGTCCGTGCCGTACTCGAGTGCGCGGGCATCAAAGACGTAAGAACAAAGTCTATGGGCAGCAACAACAAGATCAACTGCGTAAAAGCTACGTTCGAAGGACTTGCAAGGATGAAGACGGCTGAACAGATCGCCGCTTTGAGAGGCAAGACCGTAGAAGAGATAATGGGCTAAGGAGGCGACTTATATGGAAAAGATAAAAGTTACGCTCGTAAAGAGCACGATAGGTTGCACGCAGAAGCAGAAGGACACCGTAAAGGCTCTCGGACTTCACAAGATCGGCAGCAGCAACGTGATCACGTCCAATGCTTGTTCGGAAGGTATGCTCAAGGTCGTTGCGCATCTCGTAATGATCGAGCAGGCGTAAGGAGGAGTTTAAGATGAAATTGAACAATATGGCTCCCGCAGATGGAGCGAAGACTCAGTCCAAAAGACTCGGCAGAGGTATAGGTTCGGGTCTCGGCAAGACTTCCGGTAAAGGTCACAAAGGTCAGTGGGCGCGTAGCGGCGGCGGCGTCAGACCCGGCTTTGAAGGCGGTCAAATGCCTCTCGTAAGAAGAATTCCTAAGAGAGGTTTCAACAACGTATTCAAAAAAGAATATTCTATCGTCAACGTCAGCGCGCTCGAACAGTTCGAAGACGGCACGGTAGTTACGGCAGAGCTTCTTCTTGAGAAGGGCGTTCTTAGTAAGGTTGAACCTTATGGTTTGAAGGTTCTTGGCAATGGTACATTAACTAAAAAGCTTGAGGTTAAAGCAAACAAATTTACTAAGTCAGCTGCTCAAATAATTGAACAAGCAGGTGGCAAAGCAGAGGTGCTGTAATGTGGCAAACTATCAAAAACGCATTTAGCGATAAAAGCATCAGAGGCAGAATATTCGCGACCTTCGGAATCCTTTTGGCATTCCGTATAGGTTGTTGGATACCTCTCCCGGGAATATCCGTAGAGTTCTACAGCAATCAGTTTAACTTGGGCAACTCTTCGGACAACAACACCATATTCCAACTTTTGAGTATGATGAGCGGCGGCTCGATGCAATATTTGACGCTGTTCGCACTGGGAATTTTGCCGTTTATCAATAGCTTTATCATAATGCAGTTGCTCACACTTATCATTCCTCCGCTTGAAAGGCTTTCCAAGCAAGGCGATGAGGGGCGTGAAAAGATCACGATGATCACCAGATACGTTGCGATCGTACTTGCGGTAGTGCAGTCTATCGGTATCATAGTGGCTTTTAAGGATCATATAGATCCGATCTTCGGCGAGGTAAAGTGGCTTACGGCTTTGATGCTTATAGCTCTTCTCGTTGCGGGAAGTACGATAGTAATGTGGTTGGGCGAGAGAATAACTGAACTCGGTATCGGCAACGGTACGTCGTTGATAATTTTCAGCGGTATCCTCTCTTCGTTCGGACTCGCAATGGTCAACACGATCCCGCAGATCAAAAACAACAACAATCTTATATGGAATTTGCTCGGTTATATCGTTGTGGTTCTGTTGCTGTTTGTGTTTATAGTATTTGTTGACGGAGGCGAAAGAAGAATCAAAGTCAACTATGCTAAACAGGTCAAGGGCAACAAGATGTACGGCGGACAGTCGACCTTTATTCCTATCAAGGTCAACAGCTCGGGCGTAATGCCGATAATCTTCGCATCGTCGTTTATGACGATTCCGATGATGATATTCCAGTTCGTAGGACAGGATTCGCAGCATTTTATTAACTATTCGATATTCTGCTATCCCGGAACAAATCCGAGTCCGTGGCAGTGGGTAGGCTGGGTATTCTACTATCTTGTAATGTTGGGACTGATAATATTCTTCGCGTACTTTTATGCGCAGATACAGTTTAATCCGCAGGACGTGGCTAGAAATCTTCAGCAGTACGGCGGAACGATACAGGGTATCAGAGGCGGTAAACCTACTAGCGACTATCTCGCGAGAATAAACAACAGGATCGTACTCTTCGGAGCATTGTTCCTCGGATTTATCGCGATCGTGCCCGCGGCGCTATTCCAATTATTGGGATCGGGACTGGGTTTGACGAATGCGATCTCCTCGACGGGTATGCTTATCGCGGTAAGCGTAGCGCTGGAATTCAACAAACAGCTCGAAGGACAGCTTATGATGAAGCATTACAAAGGCTTCCTCAAATAAAATAAGGTTTGTATGAACTTGGTATTTTTGGGCGCGCCGGGTGCCGGTAAAGGCACTCAGGCGACGCGAATATGTCAAAAGTATAATATCCCTCATATCTCCACAGGAGACATATTGAGGGCGAACATCAAGGCGGGGACGCCGTTGGGCGTCGAAGCGAAAGCCTATATCGATAAAGGCTTGCTCGTTCCCGACGAAGTGGTGATCGGACTCGTCAAAAACAGGCTTGGCGAAGAAGATTGCAAAAAAGGATTCCTTCTCGACGGATTTCCGAGGACGCTTGAGCAAGCGAAAGCGCTCGGCGAATTTGCGGAGATTACTTGCGCGATAGATATCGAAGTCGACGAAAAACTCGTAGTAGAGCGCATTGCCGGCAGAAGAATGTGCAAGTGCGGAGAAAGCTATCACGTATCGTGGTATCGATCCGATAAATGCGCTAAGTGCGGTAGCGAACTTTACCAAAGGGACGACGACAGAGAAGAAACCGTAAAGGCGAGATTGGAAGTATACAATGTCCAGACCGCTCCGTTGATAGATTACTACGCCGGCAAAGGCGTGCTGAAAAGCGTCGACGGCGCCAAGGATATGGAAGAAGTCTTCGAGGATATCGTGAGGATCTTGAATGATAACGATTAAGACGCCTGCCGAAATCGAATTGATGCGCAAAGCCAACGCGATAGTCAGAGATACGCTGAATTTGTTGCAGGACAGCATCAAAGAAGGCATGACTACAAAACAGCTTGATAAGATAGCGCACGATTACATAATCAAGTGCGACGCTAAGCCGTCGTTTCTGGGATACGGAGGTTTTCCGGCGTCGATATGCACGTCGGTGAACGAACAGGTTGTGCATGGCATACCGTCGGACAAGGTCGTCATCAAAGAGGGCGATATCGTAAGCGTGGATTGCGGCAGTATCTATAAAGGATACAACGGCGACGCGGCGAGAACTTTTATGATAGGCGACGTGGGCGAAGAAAAGCGGCAGCTGGTAGAAGTGACCAAACAGTCTTTTTTCGAAGGAGTTAAGATACTCAAAGAGGGAGTTAGACTGGGCGATTTGGGATACGCGATACAGAGTTATGCCGAGAGCTTCGGATACGGAGTCGTCAGAGATCTCGTAGGTCACGGTATCGGAAGAGAAATGCACGAGGATCCGCAAGTTCCCAATTACGGACGTCAAGGACACGGTATGAGACTTAAGCGCAATATGACCGTTGCCATAGAGCCGATGATTAATATGGGCACGCACAAGGTATATATCCTTGACGACGGATGGACGATAGTTACGGCGGACAATATGCCGTCGGCGCACTACGAAAACACCGTGCTGATCACCGAAGAGGGAGTGGAGATACTCTCGCTGTGAGGTAGACAATGGACGTCAAGGTAGGAGATATCGTAATATCTAAGAGAGGACACGACGCGGGAAAAGCGTTTATCGTCGTGGCGTTGCTCAATGAGAGTTATGCTCTTATAGCAGACGGCAAGTCGCGCAAGCTCGCATCGCCGAAACAGAAGAACGTAAAGCATCTCAAAACGGTTGCCGGCACCGACGCGGATAAACTCGGCGTCATAGACGACAAAGCCGTAGCGGGATTAATCAAACAAACGCAGACCGATATTGAAAAATAGGAGGTAACCATGTCCAAAGAAGACGTAATCGAAGCTGACGGAAGGGTAATAGAAGTTTTGCCGAACACCAACTTCAGAGTTGAGTTGTCAAACGGACACGTAATAGTTGCGTATCTGTCGGGTAAATTGAGAAAGAACTATATCAAGATACTCGAAGGAGACGCGGTAAAAGTAGAACTAAGCCCATACGACCTTACAAAGGGCAGAATAGTATGGCGTAATAAGAACTAACGGAGGATATAACAATGAAAGTTAGACCATCAGTGAAGCCGATGTGCGACAAGTGCAAGGTAATAAAGAGAAACGGGGCTGTAATGATCATCTGCTCCAAATACAAAAAACATAAGCAAAAACAAGGCTGATAAAATTCTCTTATATCGGGAATTGGATAAAATCGGCGCAAAAAGGATTATGGAAAACTCCATAATTCCTTTATTGCGTAAAAAAGAAAAGAAATTGTGTTATAACGCTTGCAAGATTTATTAAATCGTGTTATAATACCCACGCAAAAAGACATTAATCGTTGGGGAGCGGCTAATAGGTTGTTTCATTCCAAGCTAACAGACAATCTAACTTCTCATAGCGTTTAATAATATAATAAAAACATTTATTAAATTATTGGAGGTACCAAATGGCTCGTATTAGTGGCGTTGATTTGCCAAATGAGAAAAGAGTGGAAATCGGACTTACCTATATCTACGGTATCGGTAGAGTTACATCCAACAAAATTCTCGCTGATACAGGTATAAATCCTGACACCAGAGTCAGAGATTTGACTGATGAGGAAGTAAACAAGATCCGTGAATACATCGACCGCAACAATATAATGGTTGAGGGCGATTTGAAGCGCGAAATCAAGATGAACATCAAGAGACTGCAGGAAATAGGTTGTTATCGCGGAGTAAGACACCGCAAAGGATTACCCGTACGCGGTCAGAGCACGAAGCAGAACGCTCGTACAAGAAAAGGTCCGAAGAAGACCGTTAGCCGCAAGAAGAAATAAGGAGGAGTGAAAAATGGCAGTTGCTAAGAAAGTTACTAAAAAACGTGTTGCAAACAAACGCCGCGGAGAAAACGGTTGCGCGCATATTCACGCCTCTTTCAACAACACTATCGTTACAATTACCGATACGCAGGGTAATGCGATCAGCTGGTCGAGCGCAGGCAAGCTCCAGCTCAGAGGTAGCAAGAAGTCCACTCCGTTTGCGGCGCAGATCGTCAGCGAAGACGCGGGTAAAGTGGCTTACGATAGCGGTTTGAGAAACGTGGAAGTATACGTAAAGGGACCGGGCAGCGGCAGAGAGTCCGCTATCAGAGCCCTTCAGAACGTGGGATTGAACGTTACGCTCATCAAAGACGTATCCCCCATCCCGCACAACGGCTGTCGTCCGCCAAAGCGCAGAAGACTGTAATATAGGAGGTAGGCAAGAAAATGGCTAGATATACAGGTCCTGATTGTCGTCAATGCAGACGCGAGGGCGAAAAATTATTTTTGAAAGGCGAAAAGTGTTATTCGGAAAAGTGTCCTTTTGCAAAGAACAGCACTCCTCCGGGACAGCACGGCGCCGCTCGTAAGAAAAACAGCGAATATGCAACTCAGTTGAGAGAAAAGCAGAAGACCAAGAGAATCTACGGTCTTTGCGAAAAACAGTTCAGAGGATATTACGACAAGGCCGAAACTATGAGAGGCATCACCGGTGAAAATATGCTCATTCTTCTCGAAAGAAGACTTGACAACACCGTTTACCGTCTCGGTTTGGCGTCGTCGCGTTCGATGGCGAGACAGCTCGTCAATCACGGATTGCTCACCGTCAACGGAAAATGCGTAAATATTCCTTCTTTCCTTGTAAAGAAAGGCGACGTAATAGGCGTGAAAGAGAATAAAGCCGACAAAAAGGTATTCAGCGGTATCAAGGAGGCTAAGACGCTCAATCTTCCGAAGTGGCTCACGTTTGACAATGCAACTATGACCGGTACGGTCGTGACTTTGCCGGAGAGAGCGGATGTCGAGCAGAAGATTGAAGAGCATATGATCGTCGAGTTGTATTCTAAATAATAATACTCCTTGACGCTATGCCAAATCATTGAACAGGAGGTTTACAATGATCGAAATTCAAAAACCAAATATCAATAGAGAAGACCTTGAGCTCGGTAAAAAGACAAGATATTCCGTAGAACCACTCGAGAGAGGTTTCGGAACGACTTTGGGCAACAGTCTCAGAAGAATACTTTTGGGTTCGTTGCCGGGCGCGGCTCCCGTTGGTATAAGAATACACGGCGTACAGCACGAGTTTACCGCTATCGCCGGAATAAAGGAAGACGTCACCGATATTATACTCAATATCAAAGGACTTGCCGTAAAAGCGCATACCGAAGACAAGAACTTCAAACAGCTTTGCACTATCAATAAATATACGGCAGGCGTCGTTACCGCTGCGGATATCTCCCACAGCGACGATATAGAGATACTTAATCCAGATCTTGAGATATGCACTCTCGACGAGGGCGCAAGCATTGAGATGGAAATCTACATCGGCGTAGGCAGAGGATATGTCGGAGCAAGCGAAAATAAGGACGAGGAGCAGGGCATCGGATACATACCGGTAGACTCTATCTTTACTCCTGTAATCGCGGCAAGCTATCAGGTAGAGAGCACGAGAAAAGGTCAGGATATCAATTTTGACAAACTCACGATAGACGTTACTACCGACGGCACCGCTACTCCTAACGAAGTAATAAGTCTGGCAGCCAAAATTATGAACGATCATCTCGGAATTTTCGTAAAACTCGTTGATAATATGGCGGACAGAGAGATACTCATCAGCCAGGATAACGAATCCCAGGCAAAGATCTACGAGATGGTTATCGAAGATTTGGATTTGTCCGTAAGATCTTACAACTGTCTCAGAAGAGCCGGTATCAATACCGTTAAGGATTTGATCGAAAAGACAGAAGACGACATGCTCAAGGTTAGAAATCTCGGCAAGAAATCCCTTGAGGAAGTTATGAAGAAAATCGACGACCTTGGTCTTAAACTCAAAGACAAGGATGAATAATTGGGAGGTAGAGAAAAATGGCAAGAAAGTTGGGTAGAACAGCCGAAGAAAGAATGGCCATAATCAGAAATCAAGCCTCAGAACTATTGTGGTACGGATCTATCGAGACCACGGTTGACAGAGCAAAAGAGGTAAGAAGTTACGCTGAGAGCATGTTGACTCTCGCTATAAATACTTATGAAGATACCGTAAAGGTCACCAAGACCGTTAAGACTGACAAAGGCGACAAGGTAGAGATGGAATTCGTCAACGACGGACCTAAGAAACTCGCCGCAAGAAGAAAACTTATGGCAAGTCTTCGCGATCTTCAGGAGATCAAGGCTGACGGCGAAAGCAAGAGCGCTTTCAAAGAAAGGACGAAAGACGTAAGACATCCGCTCATTGAGAAGATATTCAGAGAGCACGCAGTATTCTATGCTGACAGAGCTCAAAAACTCGGACAGAGAGGCGGATATACGCGTATCATAAGACTCGGACAGAGACGCGGCGACGGCGCAGAAATGGCTAAGCTCGAACTTGTGAAATAATCGTTCGGATTTGAATCCGACGTTACTGACGGCTTAAATTCCCTGCGCGTTTGCGCGGGGAATTTTTTTGAATTTACTTATCTATATTTCCGATAAGTATTCACATTTTTTTGTAAATATGCTATACTGAATCTATGAAAAAGAACAGAAAATTATTAGGATTTATGATCTTTGTGATCTACGGATTATTGGCGATAACTATAGTTTTGCCTATTATCGCCACTATATTTATTTGTAAGTTTGCATTCGGCAGAAGAGTTAAGCGCACGCTTAAATATATGACGCTTGACGAATTTCCCGATCTTATCACGCACGACGTGGAATTCAAGAGCGGCAAAAACAAACTCTCGGCGTATTTTGCCACCGCTAAAGGCGTGGAAGAATACAAGGCCGTTATTATCGCAATGCACGGCATCGGTTGTTCGAGAGCGGGTTATATAAACCGCTACGATTATTTTGCAAAAAAAGGATATATTGTTTTCGCATTTGACTGTACCGGCACTTGCGAGAGCGAGGGTAAGGGTATTAGAGGACTTACTCAATCTCAGGTGGATTTGGACAACGCGATAAAATACGTGAGTTCTATAGAGGAACTTAAGGATTATAAGATACTTGTGTACGGACACAGTTGGGGAGGATTTGCCACCGCTACGGAACTCAATAGCAAGACGGCTGAGAAACTCACTGCTGTTGCAACGATTGCAGGTTTTAACGACATATGGGGTATATGCGCTTTCCAACTCAAGAAATATGCAACAAATATGATCGTTCTGACAAAACCGTGGGTATATATGTATTATTTCTTTAAATACGGCAAACGCGGACTCTACACCGGAATCAAAGGCGTAAATAAATTTCACGGTCCGGTACTGGTAATGCACAGCAAGGACGATCCTACCGTCAATTTTGCGAGTTCAGTCGCTATACACGAGAATAAGAATAAAAATCCGCAAGCAAAATTTGTGCTTTTCGAGGATAGAGGTCATACGTTATCGCGTCCGGTAGAAGCCGAGAGAGAGATAAAGAGATTGCATAAGGGCAAAGCTACGCAGTTGCCTATGGGCAAGTCGAGTATATTCGAATACAACGTAAATACCGGATACGAATATTGCGACAAATCTCTTGTTTTCGCTACCGACTACGCTTTTTTGGACAGCGTAAACGAGTTCTTTGAAGAATCATTGAAAAAGGTGCAATGAAGATATATATAGCGGAAAATTGCAAAGATATTGCGCAAGCAAAGTCCGCGATCCTGCGCGCGTATGCGCCGCATAATAATTGCAGTATTAAATATTCGGCGACGGGTCAACCGTCGCTTTGTTGCGAAAACGAGAAGATCGCTTGCGCGTCGATATCGCATACGGGAAATATAATTGTCATGGTTTTTTCGATCAAGCCCGTGGGCGTGGATGTAGAGCGGAATGACAGAAAGATTTCCTCGCGATTGGGCGGAATATCCGAATGGACGAGGAGAGAGGCATACGGAAAAATGATTGGGGTTGGTATCAACTCCGAGATTTTGAGATCGGAGCTTCCCGATGATATGTTGAATACTTTTGAGTATTCGGATTATATCATATCTATATGTTCGCAGGAGCGCGAGCTTGAGTTGATAACAACTATTGACATATAAATTAAAAGATGGTATAATCGATAAGACGGTCGAATTTTATTCGGCAGGGAGGTAAATATGGTACTTGAAAAACTTAGTAATATCGTCGCAGAACAACTAGGTATGGATAACGGCGCTATCAAGGCGGAGACTATGCTCAAAGAGGATCTAAAGGCCGATTCTCTAGATATCGTAGAGATCATCATGGCTATTGAGGAAGAATTCGATATACAGGTAGACGACGAAGACGCTCTCAAGTTTAAGACCATAGGCGACGTAGCGGTTTATATAGAAAGTCTGCTCAAATAAACTCATATGAATTGCGGCAGAATCAAGGTCATACTGTTCGCATTGTTATTGATAGCAATCTCGGCGACGTGCTTTGTCGGTTGTACGCTTAAAGCCGAAGACTGTTACGTATTCGGAGAAGAGGAATTTCAAGCGCTTTACTCAGAGGATAATACTTTGAGAGAAGGCGCTTTTCGTATTATGTCTGCAAACGTGCTCGTACATATCGCAAGTTGGGGAGGCGAACCTGTCAAACCTCGGCGCATAGATTTGCCGAAGCGATCAAACATTACGCTCCCGACGTGATAGGTATGCAGGAGATGTGCGGAGATTGGTACAAATATCTCTTGCCGCAGATAAAAGACGACTACGACGTCGTAGAGCCGCGCAATTCCTTTTTTATGGAAAACCGCTCGGCGATCATATACAATAAGAACAGATTGACGCTGTTGGACAGCGATCTCAAAAAATATAGCAAAGGCGACAAAAACGGTTGCAGAGTTATTACGACGGGAGCATTTGAAAGAAAGAGCGACGGCAAACGATTTATAGTCACGTCCACTCATCTCGATCTTATACGTATGAAAGACTATGAAGCCGAAAAGAGTATCATGCTCGATCAAGTGCAGGAGTTCTTTGCCGAGATAGATGCGTTGAAAGAAAAATACGCAGGTTATCCCATATTTATGACGGGGGACTATAATTCTATGGAGCGAGAGACGAGCCGATTTGAAGGCGAGGAGTATTCGTCAAGCGCCGATCTCACTTACTATAAGTGCTACGGCAAGCCGTGCGCGTCGTTTGCGTATGCAAAGATATCTGAGAGATACGTCGACAGTAAGTACGCGGAAGGCGTTGAACGCATATGCGAAAATACCCGCGGATATCTATATGACGATCCGACTTGGGATCATATCTTTATGACGAATACTCAAAGCGTCGATCCCGTAGCGTTCAGAGTGCTTTCTTCCGATTATTTTCACAACAACGAGGATAGATCAAGCAGAATATCCGATCATCTGCCGATATGTTTGGACGCGATGATAGTTTGATAGAATCGAGTTGAAAAAAGCCTGTCTTTGCGACAGGCTTTTCGTGTCATTTATCTATGTCAGATATTCTTTATTATGAGTTCCGTCATCTCTCTAGTGCCGAGAACTTCTCGACCTTCTTCTCTCAAGTCTGCCGTTCTCGCGCCGCTGTTCAGAGTCTTTTCTACGGCGTTCTCTATCGCGTCGCCCTCTTCGCCGAGATTAAACGCATATTTAAGCATCATAGCCGCGGATAGAATTGTCGCTATAGGATTGGCTATATTCTTGCCTGCGATCGTCGGCGCAGAGCCGTGTATGGGCTCGTAGAGGCCTCTTGTCGTTTCGTTTATAGAAGCGGAAGGGAGAATACCTATGCTGCCCACGCATTGCGACGCAAGGTCGGATAGAATGTCTCCGAAGAGATTTCCCGTGACTACTACGTCGAATTGCGACGGTTCTCTTACGAGCTGCATTGCCATATTGTCTACAAGAACGTCTTCAAGGACTACGTCGGGGTAATCTTCGTGTATTTCGTGCACTACTTTTCGCCATACGCCGGAAGTCTTGAGCACGTTGGCTTTATCGACCGAGGAGACTTTGCCGCGTCTCTTCTGTGCGAGTTCAAATGCGGTGCGGCATATTCTCTCTATCTCCAGTTCGCCGTACGCCATTACGTCGTATCCCTCGCGTCCCATTTTGCCCTCTCTCACGCCTTTTTCGCCGAAATATATTCCGCCGATAAGTTCTCTTACTACCATAATATCTATGTTCTTGGGATTTTTGAGCGGACAAACGTTGGACAGAGCGTCAAACATTTTTGCAGGACGCAGATTTGCGTACAGTTCCATGGCTTTTCTCACTCCCAGCAACGCTCTTTCGGGTCTGAGTTCGTAGGGGAGTCCGTCGTACTGAGGACCGCCTACCGCGCCGAGTAATACGCTGTCGCTTGCAAGGCATATATCGAGGCTTTCTTTGGGGAGAGGTTCGCCGTATTTATCGTATGCGCAACCTCCGCATATGCTCTGTGTAAAGTTGAATTTGTGGTCAAATCTTTCGCCGATCTTCGTCAATACGTCCATCGCCGCGCCTGTGACTTCGGGACCTATTCCGTCGCCCTTTATCACAGCTATATTAAAAGTACTCATTGTTTATTCTCCTTGTCAGATCTTTTTGGCTTTGATCGCGTTTATAAGTCCGCCGCACTCGATTATGTTTTGGATAAACTTGGGGAAGGGCTGAGCCTGGTAACTCTTGCCGGTAGTCTCATTCGAGATAACTCCGGTATCTACGTTTACCGATACTACGTCGCCTGCGGAAATACCGTCTACGGCGTCGGGACATTCTAGAATGTACAGACCTATATTGAGCGCGTTGCGGTAGAATATTCTTGCGAAGGACTTCGCTATCACTATGGATACTCCGCATCCTTTTATCGCAATAGGAGCGTGTTCTCTGGAGGAACCGCAACCGAAGTTTTTGCCCGCTACCATTATATCTCCCTCTTTGACTTGCGAATAGAATTCGGGGTTTGTATATTCCATACAGTGCTTCGCCAATTCTTTCTCGTCGAAAGTAGAGAGATAGGTTGCCGGAACTATTACGTCGGTGTCGATGTCGTCGCCGAATTTATATACTTTGCCTTTTATCATATATCATACCTCCAATTTGCTTTCGCAGGTGAGTTTTCCCGCGATAGCGCTCGCCATTGCGCTGGCGGGCGAAACAAGATAGATGAAGCTGTCTTTTGCGCCCATTCTGCCTATGAAATTACGGTTGGTAGTAGTGACGGCTACTTCGCCGCTTGCGAGTATGCCCATATGTCCGCCGAGACAGGGACCGCAAGTCGGAGTAGAGACTATCGCGCCTCCTTGAATAAACGTCTTAATATATCCCTTTTCCAATGCCTCGAGATATATTTTGTTGGTCGCCGGAATGACTATCGTACGGACGTTGGGATTGACCTTTTTGCCCTCTAGGACTTTTGCCGCCGCGGCGAGATCGGAGATCCTGCCGTTGGTGCAAGAGCCTATGATTACCTGATCGATCGCAATGTCTTCTTTTACGTCTTCGATAAATTTGGTGTTGGACGGCAGATGCGGGAACGCGACCGTCGGTTTGATCTTCGAGAGATCTATATCGATCACCTGTTCGTACGCGCTGTCGTCGCCCGCGCTCATCTCGTCGAAGGTGCGGTTGCAGGATTGTTTTACATATTCCATAGTCACGTCGTCCACGGGAAAGACGCCGTTTTTCGCGCCGCACTCGATTGCCATATTGCATATCGTAAATCTATCGTCCATAGTCATATACTTGACGCCTTCGCCTGCAAATTCGATGGATTTATAGAGCGCGCCGTCCACGCCGATAAGACCTATGATATAGAGGATCACGTCTTTGCCCGAGATATATTTGCTGGGCTTGCCTACGAGATTGAATTTGATCGCGGAAGGCACTTTGAGCCATACTTTGCCCGAAAGCATTATTCCTGCGATGTCGGTGCTGCCTACGCCCGTCGAGAAAGCGCCAAGTGCGCCGTACGTGCAGGTGTGGGAATCCGCTCCGATAATGACCGAATACGGCTTTGCTATGCCTTTTTCGGGGAGCAGAGCGTGTTCGATACCCATTTCGCCGACGTCAAAGAAATTCTTTACTCCTTCCTTTCTTGCAAAAGCGCGCACGCATTTACACTGTTCCGCGGATTTTATATCGCGGTTGGGGGTAAAGTGATCGAGTACGAACGTAACTTTGTCGGCATCGTAAAGTTTGCCGCCGCTCTTATTGAATACGTCTATAGCGACGGGAGCGGTAACGTCGTTGGACAAAGCCGTGTCGACTTCTACGAGCGTAAGCGTACCCGCGGAAAGCGACGATATCGCTTCTTCGAACGTAATGCCGAGTTTTTTAGCCAGAATTTGTTGAGTCATCGTCAATTTCATAGCCAAACCTCCTATGTATATGGATTTATAAATTTGTTATCTTTTTATGCCGCAGATTTTCAGCGGCGCGGTCAAACCTTGAGCGCAAGTTTTCTTTTTCTGACAACGTAGAGTATCGTCACGGCAGCCGTTATCGCAACGGCGACGGCTGGCACGGTAATTGCCAAAGCTATCTGCCAAGAGGTCAGTCCGCCCGGTTCCACGTTGACTGTTTTGACGTATGCAGTTTTACCTTTGTATATTATTTGCGTCCACTCTTTGGATTTATCGAATTTTGCGCTGAGATATACGTATTCGCCCTCCGGCACTTCATCGACGACAATACTGTCTTCTTTTGGGAAAGCGTATATCTTTATGTATTCGCCCAGTTTTTCCGACGTAAGTTTGACCGTCTTGGAGAGATCGGGGGCTTTTAGCGCTGTGTAAGGAGATACGGCGATCTCTTTTACGTATCCGTATATTACCTCGCCGTTATCGTCGAGTATGCCTACTTTATACCATCCCCATCTCACAGAACCGTCTCTGCCTACGTTGTCTATCACGACGAGCTGATCGAATATAGAAGCGTATTTTATCTTCTCGACTATGCTTTCGTCAAACGGATTTTCGTCTTCATAGAAGGGGTATTTGTATATTGGAGTCGCGGGATGCAAGACTTGCGCGTACGTGCCTATGTCGTTTTTTTCGTCGGCAGGGCAGAGCATTATTTCAGACGTCTTCTTTATGTAACCGAATATCGGTTCGGCTGCGCTTTCGTCGAAATAATAGACGTAGTAGTATTCGCCGCTTTCGTTGAGCGCGAGTATATATTTGTCGGACGGCAGATAGGAGAGTACCTGCAAGTGTCTCGGCGAAGAATACAGCGTGATTTGAGATCCCGTCCTGTACATCTTTACGATATCGTGTTTGGTTGGATGAGAGTACTGCGTCTTGTCAAACGTGCTGTAGAAATTGAGCGTTCCGTCGTATTCGTAAGCGTTTATAGCGTATATAGCAGATTTGACGTATACGAAATACTTCGACTTGGCGTCGTCGTGCACCGCGCAAATGCGGCTTTCGCCGTTGGCTCCGCTTTCTAGAAGCAGGCGAAGAGATCTGTTGTCTCTTTCATATGCGTATACGCTATTTCCTTTGATACACAGCAGTTCTCCGTCGGCGGCGGCAATGTCTACGAAGCCGTCGCGCATTGCGGGTTCGCCGAGATTTGTTGTCTCTTCGTCGAGAAGTTGCTCAGTTATCTCATATAGGTCTCCGTTCTGGATAAGGCAGAGTCTAATCTCGCCGTTTTTTTCTATCACAGCGAAGTTTTCTACTTGTGCGAATAAACCGCTCAGGGAAGTGTGCGTAGTCTTGATCGTCTCGTCGCTTATATTGAACAGGCTAACAAATTTTTCGTCCATTGCGTACATATTGCCGTTCTCGTCGCAATAAAGCGCGAGCAATTTATCTATTCTCAAATTTTTGTTGGTATAGTTTACTTTATTGATATTTCCGTCGCCGTACGAGTAGACCCACAGAGCGGACGAACCGCCGCGTTTGACAAGCGCGACTACATGCGTGCCGTTTATTGCCAGAGATACGAATTCGTCGAACTGTTCCGTCTCTTTATACGTAAGTTTTTTATTGTCCTTGGCGATCGTTATTTCATTGCCAGCAGTGTATGCAAAGGCGTCCTTATAGGCGCAGAGAAGGCTGCCGCCGTCAAGCGATACCGTGACGTCGATATTTTCGGCGAATGCGTCGTCAGTATCAATAATTCCCGTCGCCGCAATTCCGATACAGCAAATTATAAGCGCGCATGCGATAAAAAATCTTTTCATACGTGTATTATAGCACAGATTATTTTAAATTTAAAGTAATTTGTTTATTAATTTATAATAAATAAAAGTACTTGAATATTTGTATAAAATGTGTTAAAATGACTTTGGAATAAGTTTTGTCGGGTAAATAATGTCAAAAGGTAAATATCATCACAATAGAAATAAAAACGCGGTAAAATGCGATTCGCTCGAACTTGCGCTCTCTATGGGAGGCAACGCGCGCCGCGAGGATCTCGAAAGACCTATAGAAGAACTTGATTTGAGCGAGAATACCTATTCGGCTCTCAAAGCGGGACGTATTACGCGTCTTGCCGATCTTGCATGCCGTAATTTTCAACAAATGTACAAGATACAGAATATAGGCAAAAAGAACTGTATCGAAATATCCAAGGCGTTGGCGAAATTCAACGTATCGTTTGCCAAAGACGAGCCCAAGACCGTTCAACCGCAAAATCAACCGCGATCCGAAAGCCGCGAGCAGGGCGGTAACGATCGCCTCGGCGCAAAGCGCGACGGCAGACGGGACGATCGCAGGGATCAGCGCAAAGACAGATCGGACGATCGCAGACAGGATAAAAACAGAAATAAGAATAAGGGAGAAAACGCTCAACTCAACGATTACTTATCCAAAGCTTATGCGGGAATGAGTTTGGCGGAGATACTCATGGGCAAGCGCGAACGTCCTGTTATTCCCAAGGCGGAAAGAGCGCCTTTGACGGAAAACAGTCTGGTCAAGTTCTGCCGTAAAGGCAAATGGGGCTATAAGGACTGGAAAGGCAACGTTGTCGTGCCGCCGCAGTACGAAGAGGCTTTCGGATTTTTCGAGGAGCGTGCCTGCGTAGAAAGAGAGGGAAAACTCGGATATATCGACAGACAAAATAATCTTATAATTGATTTTAAATACGATTGCGCTACGTCTTTCAGCGAAGGTCTTGCTTCTGTCACCGTAGGAGAGAAGAGCGGATATATAGATCCTGACGGCAATCAGATAGTGGATTTTATTTACGATATAGCTACTCCGTTCTCGGACGGAAAGGCGATAGTCAGATCGGACGACAGATGGGGTGTGCTCAGCAGAGACAGCCTAGACGTCTTTTGGAGATAATATTTTTTCGGAGGAAAATCGGTATGCAAAAACAGAGACTGCTTGAAAACGCGCTGCTTGTAATGAACAACGCTCACGCGCCTTATTCGGGATATAAAATTGGCTGCGCCGTTATGGGCGAGAGCGGAAAAATATACGTGGGCTGTAATATAGAAAACGTCAGTTACGGCGCGACTATTTGCGCGGAGCAAGTGGCTATGGGTACCGCGATCGCGGGCAGCGAACACGGCTTTATGGCTATGGCTATCGTAGGTTCGGGCGAGAATATGCCTTATCCGTGCGGTATCGTAAGACAGTTTATAAAAGAATTTTGCAACGATCTCGTAATCTACGTTTCCAACAGCAAAGGCGACGTTGTCGAGACTAATATAAAAGATCTATATCCGGACAGTTTCGATATGGCGAAAGCCTGATAATTCGGAACCGTCTTTATTTTTGCAATTTCGGTGCGTAAGTAAATTGTTTTGACAAGTTAAATTGTCATCTCGACTTAAGCGGAGAATTCTCAGTCGAAAATAATGAGTTTAGGATGATCGAAATACAGATGCGAAAATTTATGCAGGGGGAAGCATTATATTTTGCGTCGGCAGTTATTATTATGTCAATTAAAAAAAATAAAAAGTCTATATAGACATTAAAAACATAGGGAGAATTATGGGAAAAGAATTTAAATCCGATAACGACGGTAAGTCTGTTAAAAAGCCTCGCAATTTCGGCTCTAAACTAAAGAGATTTTGGAAGGAGCCGCCCAACGGCAGATTCCTCAATCTGCAGGAGATCTGCCGCTTCGGAATATCCAGTTTGGGCGTAAGTTTTATTTACAATCTCGTATCTATGTACGTGACCGTCGGTCAAATACCAATACTTTACAATATGGGTAACAGCGGCACTTTGCACGCGACGATAATGTATCTCGTGGCAAGCGTGCTCGCGCTTATATTTACTCCGATTTACGGCAAGATGATCCAGAGGACGAAGACAAAATTCGGAAGGTACAAACCTTATATTTTGTTTCTCGCTCCCATAGTAGCTATACTTGGAGTGCTGTCCGTATGGTCGCCTCAAAATCTCGAACTCAATCAGCGTATCATATACGTTTATATGATATGTACGCCTACGCTGTTTATATGGAATCTGTGGTACAACACATTTAATATGTTCCCGGGAGTATTCAGCCCCAATCAGCAGGAGCGTACCGATATATGGGCGCCGATAGGACTTGTAATGGGTTTTGCGCCGACTATCCTCAACGCGGCAAAAGGTCTTTTCGTAAGATGGGGCGGCGACGTATGGGCTGCAAGAATATACGGAATATTCTGCGGAGTAGTGGGAATATTGTGTATCATTGCTCTTTTGGGAGTAAAAGAAAGAGTATTTATCACTCCCGAGGAAGAGAACAACGAAAAGGTCTCGGCTATGGAAGGATTGAGGCTTATTGTCAAGAACAAGCCTTTGATGATACTTACGTTGGCTCTATGTCTGGGCTGTCTTAAGAATACGATAGATCTAAGTTGGGAGACGATCGCAAGAGTCAAGTACGCCAAAAACGTAGGCGATGCGGCGGCTATATTCGGCGGGCTTACGCTTATTGTAGGTTTTGCCGCAACCCCGAATATGATACTTCTTCCGTGGATGACGAGGAAATTCAACAATCGCACTATAATGGTATTCTGGCAATCGCTCAATTTGACAGCCAATCTTGTTTTGGCGATAATAGGCTTACAGAATTTTCCGCAGGGCAGTTGGTCTCCTTACGTCATTACGGCATTTAGATTTATTTCCCTGTTCAATGCGCTTGGAAGTTTGCAACCGTTGGTACTGTCCGAAATCGGCGATCTCCAACAGCAAAAGAGCGGATACAGGTTGGAAGGCTTTATACAGATGTTTGCATACTCGCTCACAAGCGTAGTTGCGCAGACGGCGGCGTTGATCCCCGCTTTTATACAGAGCCGTATGAATTTCAATCCGGCAAATTATCAGGTACCCGAGGGCGCGACGACGGTTGTCCTTTCCGACGAGTTGATCCAGATAGCCGAAAATTACGGTAACGTAGCGCTTTGGATATCCGCGGCGTCGAGCGCGTTGATGTTGATATGTCTGCTGTTTTACGATCTGAATAAAAAGAAGCACGCGGAAATAATCAGACAGTTGAAAGAGACTGCCGTCAATGCCGATGAGATAGCAAGCGAGGAAGGCACTCTCAATATTTTGGGAAGCGACGCTCAAGACAATGCCGAAGATAAGGTATTCCAGGATAATGAAAACGATATCGGCATCGAGGGCAATGAGAATGTCGAGCACGAGGATGATTCACAGGACTACAAGTTCTAGGACGATATATCTAAGGCAAATTTGAATGATCAAACAAAAGCGAACTCTTCAGCAGAGTCCGCTTTTTGTAAATCGACTTTTTATAAAGGCAATCGATTTTTATCAAGTAATATCCTTGCCGATTTGGGATTCGTCTATGTCGGGATTTATATAGCGGTCTTTTTTTTGTTTTTTATATATTATCGCCTTTTTAGGACAGCGGTGATAACAGCCGAGACATGCCACGCATTTATCGCCGAAGACGACATTGTTATCCTGTAAGGATATATTGTCGACAGGGCATAAGGTTACGCATTTTCCGCATTTTATGCAATCTTGCGTCACGGAAAAGTTTTCGCCGATCAGATGCCAGTTGAATTTATTTTTCAGATATTTCTTTTCTTTGGTCTTGCACTTCTTTGGGATATTGCTATCGCCGGATTTTATCTTCTCTATGATGTTGTTTATACGCGAGTTTGCTTTTCTAAGTATCCCTTTTAGATATAACTTGGGTACGGTAAATGTCAACGTGAAATTTTCGGGCATTTTCATCTTATAGACGCTTTTTATATTCAGCCCGTAACTCATTGCGTAGGAATAGATGAGATAGTCTGCGCCGCCTGCCATTCCGCCGTAGTTCTGTATCACGGTCAACTCTTTGGTCTTATCGAGCCGCGGAAGCAAGTCGAAAACGTGCGAAGGCATTCCGTATGAATAAATCGGCGTGATCAAAAATATTCTTTCAAACTCGCCGCCGTCTCCGTTGTATTTGGGGATATAACATATTTTACCGCCTAGCGCAGACTGTACTTTTTGCGCTATATACAGGCTGTTGCCGGTAGAACTGAAATAAAGTATGCCGTTCATAAATAATGCTCCTTATGATTTATTCAGTTTAACATATTTGCGCTTTTAAATCAAATTTATAGTAGGAGTTTGCCAAACGGGAAATATATTTGTGCCGACAGATCTTTGAGTCAATGCATATTTATTTTTGCGTTATACTGTTTTATATTATAAAATATTGACTTAATTAATATTCAAAGTGTATTATTTAATAAATAAACAGGGTGATATTATGAAAAAATCTAAAATTAAAGTAATCAGCATAGTAGTTAGCTGCGTCGTCTTATTGACGGTCGTGTCAATCATTTGCGTTCATTTCGCACCCAAAAGCAGTACGAATCCGCTTCAGACCAATAAGAGTTCATATTCTATGTCTTATAAGGAATTGTCCGAGAAAAGCAACGGGACGGGCAAGTGGCGAGAGGGTATGGTATCCGGTAACGGACTTCAGGGTTTTGTGACAAGCGGCGCGCCCTATAACGATACTTTTATATATCAAAATATTCATTTGATCTTGCCGAATAAAAATGCAAGAGTCAATCCCGTATCTTATCAGGATCTTGAGTACGTAAGACAAAGCATCGTCAACTCGCAAGATATTGTGGACGAGCAAAGTTATGACGACGTATATACTTATCATGCGGGAGCTACGCTCAGGATCAAACAAAACAAACAGATCCTAGGAGTAAAGGATTATAAGCGCTTTACGGATTACACTACGGCTTGCGTGGGAGTCCGCTATACCGATTCGAGGGGAAAGTGGGAAAGATTGAGCTTTACCTCTCAGTGCGACGGAGTGTCTATCACCCAAATAAGCGCGTCGGATATCGGTAATAAAGTCAATGCTACGCTGTCTTTTGACAATATATCCGCCATGGCAAATTTCGGCAAAGGCAACGAGATAGATCTGCAGTATAAGAAATTGGTCGATCAAGATGCGAATGCATTGACTTTCGTTGCGCATTATCCAGATTACGATACCAGCGAACTCAAAGACGGCGGCTATGCTACGGTATGTTACGTCGTTTGCGAGGGCGGCAAAAAAGAGCGCGTGGCAAATAAAGCGTCAAAAGAAAGTCAATACGTGGGCGAGGACGACCCCGCGATTTCTATAAACGACGCGGAAAACGTATATATAATAAGCGTGACGGACCGTACTTTCGAGATGGGCAATTACGAAGATTTCGCAAGTGCGGAAGATTATCCGTTAGTCGACGAACTTTATGAGACTGTGCGCGGCGTTGCGGAAAAATATACCGTCGACGGCAGGTTTGATTTCGATCAGGCTTTAAAAAATCACACCGATAAATTTACTCCCCAATTCAATGCGGTGTCTATAGATCTCGGCGCGGATATAGATATTTCAAACGACAAATTATTGAGTAGCGTAAGATACAAAAAATCTTTGTCTTCCACGCTTGCCGAAAGAGCTTATTATGCGGGAAGATATGCGTATTTGTGCTGTTCCGGCGTGTCTACGAGCAGGCTTTACGGTATGTGGACGGGAGAGTGGGGCGCCGCTTGGGGATCTAAATATACAATGGACGCCAACGTCAATTTGCAAACCTCTTCTATGAATACGGGAAATATCCAATCCTCTCCGATCGGCTACGTCAATTTCATTTTGAGACAAGTCAAAGATTGGGAGGACAATGCGTACGCTACGCACGGATATACCAACGCGCTGCAGGCGCCTGTAAACAGCGACGGCGACAGGGCGATATTTACCGAAAGCTGCTATCCCTATCCGTTTAGATATTGGAATGCGGGTACGAGTTGGATGTTGCAACCTTTATACGAAACGGTGCTTTGCTACGGCGATCTTCAAGTGCCGATTTGCGACGAATTCGATCTCGACGAATTGAAGACTATACTTTCAACTACCGATGCTCCGCTGTCGGACGCAAAAATCAAAGTCTTGAAAGAAAGAGGATACTTAAAGCTTAAAGAAGATATACTTTATCCGCTGCTTATCAAATCGGCAAATTATTGGGATCAGCTCATGACTCCCGAATACTATACCGACGCCGACGGATTTATTCGCTATCAAAAGGGAAAGACCGCTCTTGGCGAGGGAGAGACGTACTGCATCATTCCTTCATACTCGCCGGAGAACAATCCGTCCAATTATCCCAGTCCTTCTTGCGCAAACTCGGCGATAGATATATCTGCGTGTAACAGTAATCTGGAAATGCTGTTGGATATAGCGCGGGGCGTCGCGCCTAACGACGATATGTCCAAGTGGGAGAAACTGCGGGAAGATCTGCCGAAACTCATTTATGACGAAGACGGATCGCTTAAAGAATGGGCTAGTAATTCTTTTGAGGAAAACAACAAACATAGACATTTGAGCCATCTATACTGCGCATGGCCGCTTTTTGATACTAGATACGACGCGGAATTGAATACGGCTGCTATACTTGCCGTAAACAACAGAAAGAGCGAAAACAATGCAAGCCATGCGCTTATCCACCGCACGCTGATAGCCGCGCGACTGAAAGACAGACAAAGCGCAACCAAGGCAATGGTGGGACTTATGAATTCCAAAATATATTATAGATCGCTTATGACAAATCACCATACCAATAAGCGAAGCGGATATTGCACAGATTACAGCATCGGTTATCTCGGCATGGTCAACGAATGTCTTGTTTTTTCCAACAAAGGAGAAGTCGAATTGCTTCCATGCCTGCCGACAAGCGGATTCGATAGTGGACGGTTGAGCGGATTGAGATTGCGTACTCGGGCGACTTTGACCAATTTGGAATGGGACGTCAATGCCAAGACTGTTACGGCTACTATAAAGTCCGATATAGCGCAAAAGATTACGGTATCATGCGGACTATCGGATACGGCAAAAACATTCGATTTGAAAGAAGGCGAAGAAATTCAAATTAAATTTGAGATAAAGTAAGTAAGAGGAAAATTATAAAAGACGTAGAGCTGCATAATTGATTAAGATATATGAAGAGGAATCAGAATCGCGGTGATTTGAATATAAAGCTTCTGCTTGTATAGGAAAAGCTTTACAACGAATAAATTGACTGTATTTTGATTCAAATTATTAGAATACGTTCATAGAATAACCAGAATATTTACAGCTAATTACAATGGTAAAAATCAATATAATTAGTACATATAAAGACCTGAAATATAGATAGATTTTTTGTCACTGCTTTGCAAAATTATATTAGAGTTTTCGCTTTTTATAACAAAGACAGAACAGCGGTCGCGGATAAGCATAATCAACGTTTATATTTGCTATTCGGCGACCGTTTTTTTGCAGTATATATTGCAAAAAGAGTAGATAGAGAATAGTTAAATTAGTATTAAAGTATTTGCTAAATCTTAATTAAGACTGATATAATGTTATTGTTAAAGAAGGAAAATTTATGGAGAATAACACTTTAGATAAATTCGGCGATAAAATCTATGAACTCAGAAAGCAAAAGAATTTGTCACAAGATGATCTGGCTGAAAAAGTAGGGGTATCGCGTCAAACAGTTTCTAAATGGGAAGCAGATATAATCCAGCCGAAGGCTGATAAGTTGCAGCGAATTTGCAATGCATTGGAAGTTGACCTGAATTATTTTGCATTGAGAGACGATTTGATCGATGAGATATGCGAAACCGACGTAAAAAGTAGTGATGTTGCGTGCGATATTGTAAATCAGGATGAATATTCGGTTAATGAGTTAAGCGATAAAAAAAGTCCAAGAAATAGCGTCAAGAAAAAAGTCATTGCAGCGACAATAATTTTCTCAGTGATATTTATAATAGGGATATCAATGATTTTATTTTCTACTATGATAAAAACTCCGGAGATCGAAGGCGGCTTTGGAGATGTTTACGATAGTTTCTATTTTAATTTTAGTATTGAAAATATAGGGTGGATATTATTTGGTTTGGCATTGACAGGTCTATGTATATTGGCAATAATTATCATTTGTCATAAATTAAAAACAATAAAAAAATCTAAAGGGAATTAATATGGAGAAAAAAATTAAAGTTTTGACAACAAATATACTTTTAATAGTCATTGTATTGATTTGTAGTTTAAGTATATTTGTCAGCAACTCTAACATTGTCGCAAACGCAGATGTTATTGACAGTGAGGGGAATCAAGAAGCCGAACCTCTTGGATTGATGACTAAACTCTCAATTCAGTTAGGATCAAGCGACGGAAACGTATGGGCGAGTGTCCGGAATGATTTTACTCTAGGCAAGTCTGTGATCGAAGTTTATGTAGAATTATATTCGTCGTATACATATCAAGATAGCTATAGGAATATGATGCTTGAGAATAAAAATTATATTGGTGATTTAGATATATATAAAACTATCAGCACAAGCGCGCCTATAAACGGTGTGCAAAGATATTGGCGCGGCAGACTGCATTATAGAATGGATAAAAAAGATTGGGTATCAAAAGAGACAACGACGTATTTGGTGAATGTCAACGGACAGGTGGTAGGATAATTTATAAATAGATTTATTAGTAAGAAGGATGCAATAATATTGCGTCCTTTTTTTATTTTTTCCGACAATAAATATCAATGTCAAATAAAAGCGACATAATGTCAAATAAAAGCGACAAGTTTTATTTTTATTTTATAAGTTAGTAATGCTATGTTTATATTAATAAGTTTGTGTTACAAAAGGTCGAGGAGGAAAAAATATGAATACCAAAATAAAACACGTCGGAAAATCTTTAGTTGCAATTGCAATCCTAATTGTTGCGATATTAACAGTTGCGTTAATTTCTCCAAACGTTGCAGAAGGTAGCGAAGAAATTGTGGGCGCCGATTTAAATCTTCTTTCTAATAACGGCGTTGAAGATTATTCTAATTTGACGAATCAAGTTTTACCGGACAAAATCGATAAAAACAATATAGCGGATTATGTACCGGTCGATAAATTTAACAAAAACGGCACAACTGTTTATAACGGTCGAAATTATGGCTTTATAATTTATAGTAACGCAAAGACCAATCACGTATTATTGTTTAAAGAAGAATATACTACGCATGAGGACGGGGACGGATATGACGTCGCGCTGAAAGTCGTATATGAAAACTCTTTTTTCAAAACGGGAAGTACTATTATGAATGCAAATAGTCCGTATCATATCGCAATGTCAAAGGTAACTTTAAATAACGCGATTTTTGACGCAGATGTTAATAATAATATTGCAAGCGGCGACTATAATTATCTAAACGATAGCGGAGCATATTACACACAGGCTAGATACGAAAATAAATTATCGTTTTTTAATAAAGGCGCGGCGGAAAGTTATGCTGCTACCGTTGCTTCTTGCATTATAACAATAGGAGTATCGGTTATTTTCCCGCCAGCAGGAGTTGCCGCAGCGCTTGGCGGTGTTGCCGCAACTGCAGTCGGTATGGCGCCGCTTTTTAAAGATCTTAATAACAACAGTATGTGGTTGGATACCGTTAATCCCGACACAGCAATTGACTTTCCGCTGTCAAGACAAGGGCAGATCGAAAAGTACGGCAGTCTGAGAAAAAATATGCAAGTCAAAGTGAAAAGCGACAGCGAAGAATATATAGGTCAAAGCGGCGATTATACCAAAACCTCTTTCAGAATAATGAATGATCACAAAAAAGATTATTATGTTCTCAACAATATATCATTTGAATTGTGTCGTTATAGCGCCACAGAGCATCATAAGGTAGATGAGGGATCGATAGAAAGCGTATATAACGTTACGGGAACAGATTGTACTCAGTATACGCAGGTCAAAGAGCAAAACGAAAGTTTTGAATTGGATTATTATCAAAGAATTTCACCTTTGGCAAAGCCAAATATTTTTAAATTTAAGCCTGAAGTCAGCGGCATTTACAAAATGCTTACGCCTATTGGCTATAATCTAACTGTTGATAATAAAGTTAGTGAGACTAATATTGTAAAAGTCGACTCAGTTGGGTGTGAAATCGGTATTTTGCCAAATTCAGAAAGTCCAAACAGTAAAAATATTATTCACTCGAGATTATTGGCTGAAGATTTCTATAATGGAGAAATAGCGTTTACAAATATAATGATTCGAAGAAGCCAAGAACTGAATTTGAATTCCGTAACAAAAATTGAAGATCTGGCAATCAAGGTTGAATCAAGCAGTTATATGAACAATGATCTTTACGTCGTTGATGCGGGAGACGTTGCAGACAGTATAGATATGTATATTACAGATGAAAATCTCGAAGTATTGGCAAAAGCGATCAAAAAAGATAATTCTCTATACGTCAATTATCCCATGAAAGCTAATAAGATATATAGCGTCATATGCGTGAATAGGACAGGCGCCCCGATAGATCTGGAAATTGAGAAGAGAACCGGGCCCACTTTCGATGATTATCAAAACGGTATGTTTAGCGGTATTGTGGGATTATATTATAGCTATGAAACGCCGTATACTCAATATTATTCGGTTGAAAACATAGAGATATACAATGAGAATGTAAATATCGTAGACGGTATAGGCGGAGACTATTTCTTACAGAGAGGTTATCAGTATTATCTGCGTCCTAATTCAAATTTTGACGTAAAATTTAGTCTATCTTCAAAAACTGCAAAAGAATATTATAAGATCGATAGCATTGTTGAATGCGACGGGGTGCTTAACGAAATTTTTGAGTTTATTCCCAAAATCGACGCCTTGCATACTTTTAAAGAAGGTTCTTATGATATTTTTGATTCAAAGGGACAGATATATACAAGCGTAAATTCCGCCGTATTGGAAGCGGATAAAGTATATCGCATCATCAAACGTCAAGTGGGCGGAGTGTTTGGGATATCGTTAAACGGCGAAATTATTGGAATGGGCAATAATACTATCAATTCGGAATCAGATTATCAAGTATACATATTGAATATTGATCAACGAATAAGGGTAGATATCGCAGTCGATGACAGCGACGTTGATCGTAACGAAAAATTTAGCGTTTATGATTATGGATTTAATAAGATAGAGTTCGACCATGGCTACTTGCTAAAGACAGGAAAATACTATCTAATCATAAATAATAAGGACTTTAAGCATATAAATATAACGGAATATTTGCAAGAAGTAAATATAAAATTAATTGTAGACGGCAAAGTCTTTAATCAAAATGAAGACGTAAAGTACTATTACGGCAAGTATTTTAGCCTTCCGACTCCGAAAAAAGAAAGATATGACTTTGACGGATGGATGTCGGGAGATAGATATGTGACGGATAGCTTAGGTTCGAGTTATGACGAATTGCTGGCAGACGAATTGATTTTGAATGCTTCATGGACTCTTAGAGCGATCGTTATGGAAATCAACTTTGACGACAAAACTACAAAATGGTGGAACGGAGAAGATATTGTCGACCAAAATCCGGGAGAACTTTATATCGAAGGCGATCTAATAGATCAACTTATAAATATGAAGTCTAGATTTATTGCGCGTGACGATGGAAAAAAACAGGGATATTTCTTATCGACTTTCGATTACGAGAAAAAATCTTCGAGAGGTAACGTCGATTATTACGAATTTTACCCTCAATGGATAATCGAGAAGTACTTCATAGAATTCATACCGCCGTATAATGATATTTATGCTACGAGTAGGGCAGTAAGTTACGGCGAAAATATTGATTTGTCAGTATTTCCGCAACAAGCATTTGCACTCGAGAATAGAAATCTTTATTGGCTCGAGGGATGGAAACTAAGCAGGAATTCTCAAAAGATAGAATTTGAGTTGGGAACAAAACTAATCGATCTTACTCCCGAATATGGAAGCGAATATAATTATGATTCCGACGGCGATAAAATAAATGACAGCACGCTTATACGTTTGAGTGCGGAAATACATTACGTCGAGTATAATGTTATTATAAACGAAAAAATATTCAATGTCGGACAAGACGGATATACAATTTCCAATTTAGGATATTACGGTTACAATGAATCAGAACATTACGGCTGCAACGTTCTGCTGAGCGTGGGCGGAAGAAAATTTAGTTTTGGCGGAAAAATCAATATATCCGATCTTACGTCATATTGGCAGGAAGGATATAAGAGCGTCACTGTAAGATTGAATACAGTGTATACCGCGCTTGACGTTACGTTAAGTTATGATTATGCTGAGACGGATAATATTGATATATATAACGGAAGTATGGGAAACGTTACTCTTAAGGATGGATACGTAAGAGGATACAAGTTTAATTATTGGACTTTGGACGGAAATGAAATAAGAGTATTGAACTATCATAATTTGGGCATCAGACAGTATTACAGCGATGTAAACGGGGTGAATTTATTAAAAATAATAGACTATTCGGTATCAAGAACGTCTTTAAAGCCTACCTCTCTTATTACGTATAGAATAGAGGACGAGGCGACTATCGTCGACTGTTCTAGGTTTGCTACTATGGTAGGAATGAAATTCACAATTTATCCGACGGCTAAAGAGGTTACTTTTGTCGACGGCAACTGTAGAGATACAGAAATTATTATCGAACCGAGAAACGGTAAATTAGTAATAAATTTGGACAATATTACCATTGCTGCTCTAAACGGTTTTAGTGCAATCGACGCGTCAGAATGTCCTGAATTGGAGTTATATTCTTACGGGTCGGTAACTTTGAAGGGCGGAGAAGCCTCGTTGCAGGAAGGCGGAGCCGGAATCAAATGTAGAAATCTGTCTTTATTAGGAGAAGATTTTGAAATAAATGGCGGAGATAGTTTCTCCTATAAATATAACGGACGGGCAGGAATTTTCGGCGTAGGTAATAGCGCGGATAGATTGATCATTGGCGCATATAAAGTGACGGTAACCGGCGGAAACGGCGCAGGTAGTAACGGAGAAAAACCGCCAGCTAAAAATGATACAGTGTTTGAGCAGGCTGACCAAGGAAAAGATGGCGCTGACGGCGCACACGGTAAAGACGGAACAGACGGCGCGGTGGCGATATATTATCCAGGGACTGTCGTCATAAATTATGAGTCTAAATTGATATGCATAGGCGGAGCTGGCGGTAATGGTCAAAACGGCGGTAACGGTCAAAAAGGCGGAGACGGCAGAGACGGAAAATTCGGCGTAGTTACTGTTGATCCGGGCAATGGAGGCAATGGCGGAAACGGTGGCAACGGCGGTAACGGCGCGCTAGCTATATACCCCGGAATCGATCTGATTGAAAACGGTCAATTCACAGGTATTGCAGGTAAAGGCGGCGTTGGCGGTTATTATGGTTACGGCGCGCCTGCAGGTAAGACTAGTTATACAATATGGGATAATCCGAGATATGGAATTGACGGGAGTGACAGTAAGATTAATGGTCAGGCAGGCAGTAAAGGAAGAAGTACAGCTGCTTGATATTCGTACAATAATATGTTATAATAATTTAAAACAGTAAATAGAAGGAAAGAGGATGCTTGAACTGAGAAATATATCCAAGACATACAAGCCGAAGAAAGGAGCGCCCGTGAGGGCGCTCAAAAGCGTTACGCTGTCATTTGACGATAGAGGAATGGTATTCGTGCTCGGCAAGTCGGGATGCGGCAAGTCGACGCTCCTTAATCTCATAGGCGGATTGGATATTGCCGATAGCGGAGAGATAATCATAGAGGGCAAGTCGACGGGGAGTTTCAAAGAATCGGATTACGACAGATATCGCAACGAGTATATAGGTTTTATATTTCAAGAATACAACCTGTTGGAAGATATGACGGTGGGCGAGAATATCTCATTGGCGATGGAATTGCAAGGAAATACATCGGATAAAGGCAGATTGGAAGAGATATTGGAGCAGGTAGGATTGAAAGGTTATGCGCAAAGGAAGACCAACGAATTGTCGGGCGGGCAGAAGCAGAGGGTAGCAATAGCGAGAGCTATGGTAAAGAATCCCAAGATAATAATGGCAGACGAGCCGACGGGAGCGCTGGACAGCACCACCGGCAAGGCGATATTAGATACGCTGAAAGAGTTGTCTGAGAGCAGACTTGTGATAGTGGTATCTCACGACAGAGAGTTTGCGGAGCAGTACGGAGACAGGATAATAGAACTTGAGGACGGGAAAGTAATAAAGGATGAGAGTAGAGGAGAAAGGAACGAAGGAATAAAAGAGAGGGAGAAGGCAGAAAGCGAGCGTACGTTTAAAAGCGCAGGACTGCCTTATAGGCGCGCGCTGGCTATGGGCGCAAAGACGATGCGCAAAAAGCGCCTTAGACTTGCGATTACGATATTGTTATGCTTTTTGAGTTTTACTGCATTTGGCGCGGTAGACGTGATGGCGCATTTCGACAGGAATTATGCGGCTCAGACCGCGTTGAAATTTAACGAAGATTGTATTTCGATCAACGGATCGATATTAGGATATGAATATACGAAATGGAATAGAAAAAGCGGTATAGAGTCATCATGCGCCGATTTGCAGAAAATAAGAGAGATGACGGGACTTGATTTTCAGGGAGTATTGGGAAACAAAAGTACAGGGCTAAGATTGTGGAATGAAGAACTCCTTAATGACGACGGTAAGAATTACTATACAGGCAGACTCAGCGGAATCTTGCCGGCTACGCAGGATTTTTTTCGATCGCAAGGCTATGAGCTGATCGGCAGAATGCCTGAGAACGATAGTGAGATTGTAATCACAAAGTATATTTTCGACCAATACGCAAGAGCGGGTTTTTATATGCAAGACGGGTATATACCGCCTGAGCAAATAGACGGTATGCAGGACTTTTTGGATAAAAAGCCATTGATAAATGAAAGTTTAAATATGTTCTATAGAAATATATCTTTATCCGATTTGACAATAGTAGGCGTGGTTGATACCAAAGCAGATCCCGACGGCAGGATAAAAAATATGGATTTGGAGGAGAATTATTATAATCAAGTAGTGAGAAACTATTTTGAGAAAAGCTATCACTCTTTGTTCTTTGTTAGCCAATCTTTATATGATTACGTGCTTAATTCTTTGCCGCAGCCTGACGGCACCGGCTTCGGAAGGACGGTGCCGGTAAGTATAGGCGATTTTAGTTTTCAAGGAGCGGCAACCAGTCAGGCATTAAACAAAATCGAGAAGATTATATGGCTTGACGGCAAAGGCGACAGGAGAGAATTGGCGGAAAATGAGATAGTTATAGGATATTCGGCAGCGAAGAACCTGTGGCCGTGTTTGGGAGAAAAAGTCGAACAAAATATGAGCTGCAGATACTCCAAGTCGCATATCAACGGTACGGTAAGATTCAGTAAGATCGATCTATATGCGTTTAGATACGGAGGAGCAGATTGCGTAGCTTATTGCGAAGAAGCGGAAAATATTACGTCGGAAGAACTTGAAATCTACAAGCAGTATTGTTTGGAGAATAAATATATCTTTACACATTTAGGACGGCTTAGTACATCGGATTTATTGGGATATTATGTTGAATTCAGTTATGAAAATCACGAAGCAATGAGCGAAGATGACTGGAGATTTTCCTATGCATGTTATTTATCGTCTACTGATGATACAATAACTATTGATAGTGAGATATATAATGTGGACGGCGGATATAATCACAACGTAACCGGTCGAAAGAGCGGCGAAGAAATTGACGAAGAAAACTCAAATAGGATTTTTGTAGACAACCGTCTTGAAAATGCAATGGCGTCTGCCAAAAAGACGTTTGCCGAGGATTATACAGTATCGTATTCGAATGTGTCTAGGGATTTATCTTATGACGTAAGTTTTGACGGCGATCCGATTGTAGTAGGTATCTACGTTCCGGAAGACGGTTATCCCGATAATTTTGTAATCAACGATACTTTATATGAAAAAAGTTTTGATTATGAAGATATGACGTATACTTATTTAGTCGCCCCTATTACGGATGATGAAGACGTGCTGAGGAAGATCGTGGAGTTGAATTACAGTGCGGACAGCAGAAGGGGGTTTGTCTGCAATAACGTGTCTATTACAGCCGTAAATTTTCTTGCAAATCCGTTTTCCGTGCTTACGCCATTCCTTAAATGGGCTGGCGCTATATTGGCGGGATTCTCAATACTTTTGCTCGGCAACTATATTTCGATATCGATATCGGCAAAGAAAAAAGAAATAGGTATATTGAGAGCGCTGGGAGCGAGGAAGAGCGACATATTCGCAATTTTTATAAATGAATGCGTGATCATTACGGCAATAATACTGATTTTGGCGATAACAAGCGTGCTGATAGTGTGTGTGGGATTCAATACAGAACTGCCCAATAGTTTCGGAATTCAAATTAAAGCGCTCAATTTCGGAATAAGGCAATTAGTATTGTTGTTGGGGCTCGGTGTTGGAGCGACGTTTATATCAAGCGCGATACCGCTTTATATGCTGTCAAGGAAAAAGCCGATAGACTGCATATCTGACAGATAAGGGGAAGATGAATGCTTGAACTGAGAAATATATCCAAGACATACAAGCCGAAGGAAGGAGCGCCCGTGAGGGCGCTCAAAAGCGTTACGCTGTCATTTGACGATAGAGGAATGGTATTCGTGCTCGGCAAGTCGGGATGCGGCAAGTCGACGCTCCTTAATCTCATAGGCGGATTGGATATTGCCGATAGCGGAGAGATAATCATAGAGGGCAAGTCGACGGGGAGTTTCAAAGAATCGGATTACGACAGATATCGCAACGAGTATATAGGTTTTATATTTCAAGAATACAACCTGTTGGAAGATATGACGGTGGGCGAGAATATCTCATTGGCGATGGAATTGCAAGGAAATACATCGGATAAAGGCAGATTGGAAGAGATATTGGAGCAGGTAGGATTGAAAGGTTATGCGCAAAGGAAGACCAACGAATTGTCGGGCGGGCAGAAGCAGAGGGTAGCAATAGCGAGAGCTATGGTAAAGAATCCCAAGATAATAATGGCAGACGAGCCGACGGGAGCGCTGGACAGCACCACCGGCAAGGCGATATTAGATACGCTGAAAGAGTTGTCTGAGAGCAGACTTGTGATAGTGGTATCTCACGACAGAGAGTTTGCGGAGCAGTACGGAGACAGGATAATAGAACTTGAGGACGGAGAAGTAATAAAGGACGAGAATAGAGGAGAAAGGAACAAAGGGATAAAAGAGAGGGAGAAGACAGAAAAAAGCGAGCGTACGTTTAAAAGCGCAGGACTGCCGTATAGGCGCGCGCTGACCATGGGAGTCAGAAGTATAGTTGTCAAACCTATAAGGTTTTTGATCACAATAATCCTCTGTGTCGTTGCGCTTACGTTTTTCGGACTTTCAGATACTATCGCATCTTTTGATAAAAGCAAAGCCACTTATGATTCAATTATAAAAAATCAATACGACACTGTTGCGGTTGTTTCGGGCGGCGGAGCATTGAACGAAGATATAGAATATCTCAAAAAGAAAATCGGGGTAGAATTTTCGGGCGTAGTAAATTTTGGGGATTCGCCGGCTGAATTGCCGCTAATATACCCTCGGAGAGTTAAAGGTAAAAGCGGTGAGTCCGAATATTACAATGCAAAACTGTACGGTTATTTGCCTGCGGAAAAAGTCATAGGAGACAAATATAAATTGATTGCTGGCGCGATGCCCGAAAATATCGGCGAAATAGTCGTAAGCAAGTATATATTCGAGCAATTCGCGCTCGGCGGCATTAAAATATTTGACGGCGAAAATACGCATTATATCGAACCGGAAGAGATAGATTCATTGGATAGCTTTGTGGAGAAGGCGTATTTCCAAGTCGACACGGAAGACGGCGCAACCGTATGGAAAGTAGTCGGGGTTGTAGATACATTGGAAGATCCTCAAGATACGTATAAGCAATTCAAGCCTAATGCGGACAACGATATGACTGAAGAGGCGTATAAATTTAAGAGCAGAGAGTGCAGAGAATATTTTGCGTATTCTTATCATAGCCTCGGATATATCACAGCTGAGGCATACGGGTATTTAAGCAGTTTGCATAAAAATGACGGTTACGGAATAGGCGCGGACGGCAATATTACGTTTGAAATCAACGGCAAAGGAGAGACGATAGCTTTTCTCAACACGGTAAATGACAAAGATCTAGATAAGTTGGAAATATTATGGGCAGACGGCGTTGTTCGCACGGCTTTGAATTGGGATGAATTCGTTATAGGAGTGAACGCCGTAGAAAAATTAAGCAAATGTTTTTCTCCGGAGAAGACGATAAAATATGAGCAAAAGTATTTTGACGGTTTGGTAGATTTTTTGTCGCTGGAATTAGCTATAGGCAGCGTGAAAGAGATATTGACTATGTATATAAGCATATGCGAATATGCTCAGAGCGTAGATAGCGCAACGCTGAAGGGATTTGAAAATTTTATAAACGGTATAGGCGTTGATGTAGACGATGAGGGGAAAAGACAAATGCTTAGGGCGATTGCTTTAAGCGAATGCGTGGGTGGAGTAAAAGATTTTTTGAAAGCTGATTTTGAATTTGACGTTTACGCTCAAGATTTCAGCGACGCGCAGTGGCGAATGATCTATGCCGGATATCTTATGATAAATAAAATTGATTTTAGCGGTATGTTGGATGAGATCGCGGGAGGCTATAAAAATAATGTCTTAGCAGATCAACCGAGCGGTGAAGAAATTTATGCGCAAAATGGAAAAAAGATTTTTAGTAAAATCATAATCGGCGAAATAGCAAATTTAATTTTTGACAATGCAGAAGTTTCATTTAATTACGGCGAACAACAAAAGAAATTGAATTTTATGCCCAAGATAGTCGGCGTTTATTTTGATGATTCAGGACTTGGCAAAGACCAGTATATTGTCAATAACAGAATTTATGAAGAGGCGACAAAATCCCGTAAGCCTGAATTTGTGTTTTTGATTGCTGAAATGCCGAATGATAAAAACGCGGTAAAACAACTCGTTGATCTGCATTTTGACGAAGAAAAAACTATTTATATAATCAATTCCGCTACGTTGGCAATGGAAGAAAAGGGAGATATGTTTGTCGGCGCAGGAAAAATATTCCTCTATGTGAGTTTGGGACTTGCGATATTTTCAATAATTCTGATGAGCAACTATATTGCGGTATCCATATCCGTTCAAAAGCGAAAGATAGGTATTCTGCGCTCTCTCGGCGCTAAAGGCAAAGACGTGTTTGCCGTATTCTTAAATCAAAGCTTAATCCTGTCTTTAGTGAATTTTGTTTTGTCGGCATTGGCAACTTTTGCGACTAGTTTTATCTTGAATTCTAGAATAGTAGGCATGCTCGGTATGGAAATAGAACTTTTGTCTTTTGGAGTAAGACAGATTGCGCTTTTATTGTTGATTAGTCTCGCAACAACGATATTATCAAGTTTTATTCCGATTTACAATTTGTCAAAGAAAAAACCGATAGATTGTTTGAGAGGATAATGCAATTTTAAATCCGAGATTCTACATTGTATATATATGATCGAATGGAAGATAAACTATTTAAATCATTTTCAACGGAATAGAGGTTATGATCTTAAATTTTCCTGTTGCTATATTACTCATGTATTATAAATTAGTAATTTTGACAGGAATTCATTTGAGCGATTTTTTTAATCTCTTATTGTTCAATTACGTCAATATTGTGTTTGCTGCTTATCTTGTTGAAGTAATTATCAGCAACGTATTGATCCGTTAAAAGAGGTATTAAAGTCAAATGGTATTATAAATCAAATTCAGGCAAAAGAAATAGAAAAACTTAATACAATTAGAATATTGTGTAACCATAAAAGAGAAAAGGAGCCATCCGTTGCAGATATAGAAGAACTTATTAGTGGAACAGAAAAAGTAATTTTAGAATTGTTTCAAAAATAAAAAAGTTACGAATTATTCGAAACCTTTTTGTGTCAAAGATGAACAAGAATGAGTTTTAAACGCTCGATAGAGTTAAGAGCTTGAATATGCCAATTAGGACAGCCCTCCCGTCATGTAGTTTTCGCAGCACAAATCGCTTTTTGCAAAAAATGATAAAGTAAAAACCTAAAACTTTGCACTTAAATAGTGGTTCGTTTTAGGCTTGTTTTGGCGGAAGCGAAGGGATTCGAACCCCTGTGGGCTTGCACCCAAATGCTTTTCAAGAGCACCTCGTTATGACCACTTCGATACGCTTCCATATGAATTATTAAGATTTTGTTGCGAAAATTTTCGATCGTATTTCGTAGACATTTTCGCACATTTCTACGAAATTTTGGGCAGTTTATAGATTCTGTTGACTGCCTCGGCGTTGCCGATTTGCTACTATACGTCAATTTTGTATCGACACAAATCAGTCATTTTAGGGAAGTCTGTAAGTGGTCAAAAATCGTTCGTAGAACAATTTTCAAAGCGTAACCTTTCGGGAACTTTTTCCTTTCAAGAGCACCTCGTTATGACCACTTCGATATGCTTCCTTGTTGCGGACGGCAAATTGTCCGCAAATATTAAATTATATTTATATTATAACAAATATATAAATTATCTGTCAATCGAATTATATTTGCGGATTAGATATCGTCGTCATCGTCATCGTCATCGATTTCTTCTTCGTCGAGATCTGAAGTGTCGACGTCATCGATATTATAATCAAAATCTTTTTCAAATTCGTCGTCTTCGTTTGAGACAGACTCTTCGTCTTCCTCTTCTTCGTCTATAGCAAATTCTTCGTCTATATCGGCGGCGTCAAAGTCGTTGGCGGCAAAGCCGTCCGGATCGTCAAACGTATCTTCGTATATATCGAATTTATCGACAGATTCTTCCTGTTCGAGTTCGTCAAAAGAAATTACCTCGATATCTCCGGTATCTTCCGAAGACGATGGAGTTTCTGTAGCAAAGTCGATATCGTCATCCTTATGCTTAGCTTTGCAATCGGCGCACATCTTCTCGCCGTGATCGATATAATTCACTCCGCAGACAGGGCAGAGGAGTTCTTCTTCCTCGTCGTCCAACAGCGAAAAGCCTTCCATTCCCAACTCAGCTTTACATACGTCGCAATACTCATTTTCTTCCAGAATCCAATTCAGTTCGCATCTTGGACATTTGATATATTTACCCATAAATCCCTCCTTTAGCAAAAGAAAAAGGTATGTATTCAATGTTTAGTATTATATGCATAAAATATGGATTTGTAAACACTTTTATATGAAAAAATTTAAAAAAATTTCAACCGGTAAAAAGTCTGTAAAAAAATGGCTTATTCTGTTGAGTTTGGGGCTGTTTATATGTACTGCTAATTAGTATTGATATATTATATCGCGCGCGTTAAATAACAAAGACGGGGAATTGCTTCCTCGCCTTTGTATCAGGGGTGTATTGGAGTGTAAACGTCAGATGATTTATGCGCCTTCCATTATCATTTTGTCTGCGAGCAGAGCAATGAATTCGCCGTTGGTAGGCTTGTCGTTGGGAGTATAGATCTTTATGCCGAATATCGTATTAATATTCTCGATCTTACCGCGATTCCAAGCGACTTCTATCGCATGGCGTATAGCGCGTTCTACTTTTGACGGAGAAGTCTCGAATTTGTCCGCTATCGAGGGATAGAGTTTTTTGGTAATACTGTTTATTATCTCGGGAGTGTCGATCGCCATTTTGATAGCTTCTCTCAAGAACTGATATCCTTTTATGTGTGCGGGAATGCCTACCGAAATAAATATATTGGCAAGCTTTTCGTCGAGATTGCGTTGTGATCTTTTTACCGCCTGCTGAATAAATCTTTCATCAAGTTCTGCGGGCTTGCTCACAACTGGCAGACCGCCGAATTCTCTTACTCTGTCTTTGAGCATTTGCATATTTATAGGTTTGACGAGATAATAACTCGCACCGAGTTGGATTGCTTTATTGATAAAGTTTTCGCCCGTAAGTTGCGATACAACTATAAAACTCGGCTTTTGAGGAAGTTGAGAATAATCGAGATTCGCAAGCACTCCGTATCCGTCCACTTCCGGCATTATAAGATCGAGTATAACTACGTCAGGCGCATATGCTTCGATTTTTTGGATGGCCTCCAGACCGTCGCGAGCGGTGCCGATCACCTCTACTTCTTCGTCGTCAAAGTAATTTTCTTTGACATTGTTGATAAACTCTTCGTTGTCGTCTACGACCATGAGTTTGATCTTTTTCATGTTATTCCTCCACGATTTTCTAAAGTATCTACATTTTATTATGTCGCAAATATTCTTTCAATGTAATGGTGTGTTACAATTTGTCGAAATATGTCTAAAGCGTGCGATGTTATCATATTTACGATATTTTTTCAATGCAAAATCGTTTTCATAATATTTGACTCTGTGCTATACTTGTTATATGGAAATAAAAGATATACTGAAAAGTATCAGAAAAGCAAACAAAATTTCTCAAAGCGAATTGGCTAAAAAGATCGGGATAGGGCAGTCTACGGTATGTCAGTGGGAGAACGGTACGGCAAAGCCCAACTGCGACGGAATAGTTGCGCTTTGCAAGTTTTATATGCTTTCGGCGGACTTTTTGCTTGGTTTGAGCGACGGAATCCCCGACGCCGAAGCAATGGACGACGAGCAAGCGGAGTGTCTTGCAAGGTTCGACAATCTCACTTACGATCAAAAGCGTCTCATACTGGAATTGATGAAACAAATGAAAGATTTATAAAATTTAAAATTATTCCTCTTATACGATTGACTTTTGAGCCGTATGTTGTATAATTTATGCGGAGTAAGAAAATGCAGGAATTTAAAACAACGTTGATAATGGTCGGAATAATGCTGGCGTATGCAGTGCCGGGCTTTATTTTGATAAAGACCAAACTTGTCAAATCGGATTCGATATCGTCGTTCTCCAAATTGTTGATGTTTGTCTGTCAGCCTGCGTTGACGTTATATTCTTTCAACAAAGCCGATTTTACTAAACAACTCGGTATAAATCTGCTTATTTTTTTGGCGATCATCACTGTCGCCCAACTTATATTTATCGGTGTATTCTATCTTATATTTAGAAAAAAGATGGAACAAGTCAAGTATAGAATAACCACAGTCGCTACTACGCTCTCAAACTGTTCTTTCTTGGGCGTTCCGTTGCTCGAGGCGATCTTTCCCGATTCTTCCAACGTAGCGGTGTACTCGATGATGTATTTCCTTTCTATGAGTTTGCTAGGTTGGACGTTGGTGTCCGCTATTATTACGCGCGATAAAAAATATATCAGTATAAAAAAGATATTGATAAATCCCGCTACGATTTCGATTGCAGTCTCGCTGCCGTTTTTCTTCACGGGCTTTAAGATCGGCGCTCAAAACGGTCAGTTGCTCGGTCAGATAGGCAATATGATAGATATTCTTGGCAAGATGACGACGCCGCTTTGTATGTTGGTGCTGGGTATGAGATTGGCTACGATAAAAATCAAGAGCGTATTTGACAATTGGATACAGTATTTTGCAGTGGCGATAAACCAGATAGTTTTTCCGCTGTGCGTGCTTGGATTGCTTACGTTGTTGAAAGTGGATACAGAACTCAGAAGCTGTATGTTTATTATGTGCGCATGTCCCGTGGCGGCAGTGATACAAAATTATGCCGAAATATTGGGCGAAGGGCAGGGCGCAGCGGCTAATATGGTATTGCTGGGTACAATGTCCTCTATTGTGACGTTGCCTTTGATGGCGCTGCTGATTTAGGTCATATTTTTTAATGTTTAAATATATTTAATTAAGTTTCTTATGAATATCTGGCTTAGATATATCGATTTCACTATGTTTGCTCAATATAACGAAAATTTTGTCATTTCGACCAACATGGAG
This sequence comes from uncultured Clostridia bacterium, assembly GCA_948471525.1. Taxonomy (GTDB): domain Bacteria; phylum Bacillota; class Clostridia; order Christensenellales; family UBA3700; genus RACS-045. The sequence goes on from CAOKSY010000004.1 coordinate 115,867, forward strand.
AAATCTCAACCTATTAAAATAAACTAAAAAAGCATATTTCTTATCATAACCGATATTTATCTCACTTAAAATTATGTAAAATTAAAAACAAAAATGTCGACATATCTCGATAATTTCCAAGAAATGTATATATTTATTGACCCTTTATTATTGAATTCGACAGTGTTATTATATTCAAGCGTGGGATAACTTCTCGTTTGAGAATTTCTCATTCGAGACGGGCTTCGCAAATAGTTATTCCGTGAAGTGCAAGGAGAGGAACTTCAACTTCATCATCTTCCGCTTCGTTTCGGATAACGATAGCGATTGCATAGTGAACACCTTCACCGTGCTATACAAAATCAATAAATCAAATAAAGGAGTGGAATAGTATGGCAAAGATTAAAAAAGTTAGCGCCGAGACCAAGGCGGCGATACGAAGAAAATCCGCCTACACATTGCCGAATAACCCAACGGATTCGGGCTACAAGGCAGACGATATACGAAGAGCCTTTTGGCAACCGATAGTAGATATATCTCAATCGGCAATAGCCGAGGTTGACCGTGTGGTAGAAGAGGTGAACGAAATCCTCGGACAAACCTCAACGGGCTACGATACCATAAGCAGTATAGGCGGCGAGTTCTATCATAGCACAAACGGATTCATCTTCACTTTTGCGGATAACGAGTTCACTATAACGGGCTACGAGGGCAATAGCGACAAGATTGAACTTCCCTCGGAAGTTCTTCTCGAAGGCAACAAATATCCCGTTGTGGCGGTTGCAAGTGGGGCTTTCGTCAATCTTTCTACCGTCCTCATCACAAAGGACTACAACATAGAAGAAGGGGCTTTCCAAGGAAGCACGACCTTCGCTGTTCCCAAGGAACTTCTTGCAAAGTACAAAGACGCTTTAAGCGGCTTCACCGTCTACGGCTATGATACAATCACGAGCAACGCCGAGCGAGTAACGGCTCTTGAAACAAACAAACTCAATAAGGTTGTGGGAGAGAATAAACTCACAAGGGCTTATGTGATAAGTCCTACCGGGGCGCAACTCACAAAGGAAATCACTTCCGAGCCTTCCGAGGGCAAGATTGCCGAATATCGTTCCGGTGGAAGAATGGGCGTAGGGAATCCTACGGCTGACGATGACGCCACTCCGAAAAAGTTGGTGTATGACGAGTTGGCAAAGAGAGCGGCATATATCGAGTATTCCATAGACCCGACCACTTTCATTATCACGCTTGAACTCAAAAACTTTGAGGGCAAGGTGCTTGACTCAAAAAGCGTTGACCTTCCTCTCGAAACTATGATTATCGGAGCGTGGTACGATGAAGGCACGGTCTATCTCAAAGTCAAAGGCGAAGAAGAGCCTCTTGCGGTGGATATATCCGACCTCATCTCCGGGCTTGTCAATGAGACTACCTTCAACGAGCAAGTGGCGAGAATGGATAGGCGAATCGACCTCACGAATCAAGACGTATCTTCAATCCGCAACGAGATTGATATTGCCGGGGTATTTGGCTTCGGAGCGTTCTATGCACAAGAGGCGGAAGGGGCGAGAAACTTTATCGGTGGAGGCTCTATTGACCGAGCCTTAAAAAAGCGTCCTACGGGCTTGCAAGTCTCTCTCGATGACAATTATATTCTCTCCGTAAAACTCACAAACCCCAAGGGGGAGACGCTTGTAGAGGATTCGGTGGACTTCCCCGTAGAGAGTCTCGTTATGAATGGCTCTTATGATAACGGCGTATTGACATTGACCCTTAAAAACGGCAATAAAATCCCTATCGATATTACAAGCCTCATAAGCGGTCTTGTGGCAAATAGCAGAAAGATAAACGGAAAGCCTTTATCTTCCGATATAACCCTCTCCGCTTCCGATATAGGGGCATACGAAAAGGGAGAGACGGATTCAAAAGTGGCAAAGGTCAAGACAGACCTTCAAGCAGAGATAGAAGAAGCGAAGGCGGTTGGCTATGCTCTGGAATCGGAAAAGACAAGGGGTGTAATCAAGGGAAGTTCTCTTGACAAGCGCCTTGCGAAAATAGAAAAATCATTAAACATTTAATAGGAGGATAAAAAACTATGGTATTGGAAAAAGCAAGAATCTACGGAGTGGACGGGGTAGGACAATCAAGCCCTTCGCTCACGAGAACGGACGCCGCCGAGGGAATGACCTTCACGAAGGGCGCAAGCGAAATCAAAAGCGACTTCGACAAGTGCTTCCCTTGGAGCGATATGCACGAAGTGGTTGACGAGGCTGGCAATGTATTCATCTACATTCCCAAGTTCTATTCCAAAATCACGAAAAACGCAAACGGTACTTACAAGCACCAAATATCGGGCTTCCGCTATGAGGGCTTCTCTACGCTTTTCGTGGACGGAAAAGGCAACGAGATTGACTATGTTTTGGTCGGCAAATATGAGGCAAGCGGAAGTTCGACAAAGGCAGAATCGAAGAGCGGAAAGACTTGCCTTGTCAATATCACGCTTCCGCAAATGAGAACGGCTTGCAAGGCGCAAGGCGAGGGGTATCAACAATATGACTTCCTCATTGACGCTATCATCAAGGAATTGTTCCTCATTGAGTTTGCGACTACGAATAGTCAATCCATTATGAGAGGCTGGACGGACGGAAACTCGGCGGCGCTTCAAACGGGGCATACCGACAATGTAAAGACTCCCTCCGGGTCTTGGAACACAAATCACGAGGAAGGCGATACTGCTTGCAATACGGACGGACACCACGCTTGCAAGTATAGGGGAATCGAAAATCCTTGGGGTAATGTGTGGAAGTGGGTTGACGGTATAACCTTTTCGGGGAATAAAGTCTATATTTGCCTTGACCCTACGAAGTACAAGAGCGAGGACACGAATCCTCCGTATGTCTATATGGGTGATAGAGCCGCTAATTCCGAGGGTTGGTGTAAGGCTATTGAGCATTTCGATAAGTTTCCTCTTTTGGGTTACACAAAAGAGGTCGGCGGAAGCGAGGGCGGCTATTATTGCGATTATTATTGGAGAGGGAGTGGCAATGGTGGTACTGTGCTGGATGTCGGTGGGGCTTGGTACAGCGGGTCGTATGCCGGTCTTTGGTGTTGGAACGGTGGCAATTCTGCTTCTACGGCGTACTCGAGTATCGGCGGTCGCCTTTGCTACAAGCCTCTTTGAGAGAGGGATTCAAAGGGAGACCCCTCTCCCTTTGGTATGTAAATAAATAATAGGGTCTTGTGTGCAGCCTGTGCTGAATGTCGGTGGGAATTGGAACAACGGGTCGAATGCCGGTCTTTGGTATTGGAACGGTAACAATTCTGCTTCTACGGCGAACTCGAATATCGGCGGTCGCATTTTAATCGAAAAAATTATGTAGCACGCATATCCCTTGGCTCTTGCCAAAAAACACTCCGTAAAGAGGACGGTTTAGTAGGTCGCTCGAAATACCGTGAGGAGATTAAAAGGATTTTATGAAGCGAATCGGTCATTTATACGAAAAAATGTGTGATATAGCCTTGATTAAACTTGCCATTCACAAGGCGGCGCAAGGAAAGACTCAAAAGTATTACATAAGAAAGGTGCTTGCCAGAATTGATGAGTACGCTTTAAGAATACAAGATATGCTCGTCAATGAGACCGTATCTTTGAGTCCGAATAGACAAATTGAGATATATGACCGGTCTTGCTCAAAGACAAGAACGATAACCGTGCCGAAGTTCTTCCCCGGCCAAATCCTTCATTGGGTTTTAATGCTCGTGATAGAGCCTATCATTCAAAAAGGTATGTATAGGTATAGTTGCGGAAGCGTTCCCGGAAGGGGAGGAATGGAGGCGAAGAAGTTTGTCGAGAGAGCCTTGAAGGACGAGAAGGTGAGGTATGTGGCGAAGTTGGATATATCCAAATTCTTCAATAGTGTGAAGCCCAAATATCTTCTTCCTATGTTCGAGAGGAAAATCAAAGACAAGCGAGTTATCGGTTTGATAGGAAAAATCTTGGAGAATGGCGGAGATTGCCTTCCTATCGGATATTACACCTCGCAATGGTTTAGCAATTTCTTCTTGGAGAGATTCGACCATTTTGTGAAGGAGGAACTTGGTATTAAGTATTACGTCCGATATGTAGACGATATGGTTTTACTTGATACCAACAAAAGAAAACTTCGTAAAGCAATCGCCCGAATGGAGGCATACCTCAACGAGATAGGGCTTCACTTGAAGCCGAATTATCAGATATGGAAGGTGAATAGCCGACCTATCGACTTTGTGGGGTTTCGCTTCTACAAAGAGAAGGTGGTGCTTCGGAAGAAAATCTTTTTTCGATTGTGCCGAAGAGTGAGGAATGCTAAGAAGGCTGGCTACATAACGGTCTCGCAAGCGAGAGGCTTGCTTTCCTTGCTTGGTTGGCTCACTCATATAAACGGTTGGAAATTCTACCGGGAGAAAATCTATCCACTCGCTCCCAAGTGGAAACTCAAAAAAATCGTAAGCAATTATGCCAAAAAAATTATGGAGGTAATTAAAAATGGTATTCAGCAAAAAGAAGTGGTTGGAATCTGCCAACAAGCAAGTTGAGGAAGGCTTCCTCTCTACAAAAGAGGTGAATGACGCACTCGAAATCTGGGTAAATGACCTTGACGGAAAAAGCAAGGCGGAAATCGAAGCAAGCGGCAATCACAACCTCAATCCGGAGTGGTTTGAATAATGAGAATCACGGTGGAAAATATATGCCAAATCTGCGAGAAGGAGGGGTGTCAAGAGCCTTGTGATAAGTATTATGACCTTATCGAAGGTAAAGAGATTCCTCCCTCGGACTTTGGTATTGTCGATGAAAAGGAGAAAAACGATGACAAAATCTAAAAGGGTATTATTAACGCTTCTCATCTTCTTTGCTCTCGGAATCGGAGTGCTTCTCGTTGCGCTTCCGACCTCTTCCGTGGTATATGCCGCCGCCGAGACAGATGAGACCGTAGAGGCTACGGTGGAAGAGGAAAAGGGTTGGGGAGCGTGGGTAAAAGAGGAACTCGTTCCTTATGCGGTTTTGGCTATAAGTGCGATAGGTACGATTATTATAGGTGTTTCGCCTATTCTCGCAAAAGTCAAAAAGGCAAGCGATAAATTCAAAGACGCCGCAAATGACGTGAACGGCACAAAGGAAAACGGCGAGAAGAGTATTCAAAAGATAGAATCTTTTGCAAAGGACGCCGAGGCAAAATTGCAAGGAATAGCCGATGACTTCTCTCAAAGAGTAAAAGACTTTGATGAAAGGTTGACTCGAATCGAGCAAGCCTCCGCAAATGCCGAGAAAATCACGAGAATCGGCTTCGGCAATATGGAAGAACTCGTCAAGAATGGGTATGCCGCCGAAATCGAGAAGGTAGGTAAAAATGGAAAAGACCAAGAAGCAACCGAATCTTAAACTTCGGCTCGTGTTCCTCTACATAGGGAGTTTTATCGTCTCGATAGCACCTCTTCTCGTTATCTTGATTATTCGTTGGGATAATTACACCAAAACTCCCGGCGATACGGTCAAACTTTGCGTAGGCGGAGTATTGTGCCTATTCTTCGTTTTTTTGAAAGTTATAGGCAAATTGCAAATGCCGAGAAGAATTGTATTGTTCGGTATCGTTTTTGTTATGGCATACTTATTACAAGCACTAATGAACGATTTGATTCTATTGAGCGGAATGGCACTTGCCGGAGAAGTTCTCGATATGCTTTTCTTCCAATACTTTATCAAGAAAACGAAAGAGAAAATTCTCATCGAAAAAACGGCTGACGCAACAACTTCCAAGGTCGAAGAAGTGCTAAAAAAATATGTCGGTAACGGGAGGGTATAATGAACGAAAAAATAAGAGACTTTTTCAAACAAAATATCGGTTATTTCATCGTGGCTCTCGTCTCGATTGTGTATATCGCTACGGCTTTTATTACGGTTGACGAGACGGGGAAAACAATAGGCGAGATTATAGCCGATACCGCCGTAGTATTCTTTCTCGGCTTGTTTATCAATAGGGTGTTTGACCTTCAAGGAATGATGAACGGAGACCGAGACGAGAGGGTGCAAATGGCGATAGTAACGCACGGAGAGACGGTAGTGAAAATCTCTCCGTATATCGATAGGCTCGATGAGTGGTGCAAACTCAAAAACGAGGAGAATCTCAAAGTTCAAAGGACGAGGGTGCTGGCTTCCGAAGGTATGCGATATGAGGACTACTTCAATGAGGACGGGTCGGCAAAGGACTTTAAGCCAGACGAAGAAAAACTCAAAAACAAAACTCTTCGCAAGACCGAGAAAGCGAGAATCCGGTGCTTCAAAAAAGCACTTCACCTCAAACTCACTCCTATTACCGCCGGGGCTTTGACGAGCGAAGGTGGCAAGAAGCAAGACCCTTACAACTTCGGAAGAACGAAGGGGCAATATGAGACCCAAACAAGCGTGAGGGATATAATCACAAAGATTTGCATTGCCGGTATATTCGGCTATTACGGCGTGAGACTTATACAAGACTTCAATTATGCGACCTTGATTTGGAATGGCTTGCAAGTGGCAATTTTCCTCATTATGGGTTGTATCAAAATGTATAACTCGTTTATGTTTGTAACCGGTGAATATCGGACGAGGATAGTCAATAAAACAAATAACCTCGAAATGTTCCATAACTACATTCAATCGCTTCCAAAAGAGGAAGTAAAGACGGAGGTCGAAGATGAGCAATAACACTTTAATTCCTTTGTGGAAACAACTCGGATATTCGAGCCAAGCGGAATATATTCAAGCACTCAATTCCAAGAAAGCCCCCACTTCGGCGGTGGGCGTTTCTCCTAAATTGCCTTCGCTTAACAATTACGCTTCCGCTATGAATCCTTCCATTGGAAAGATACCGAGTTTTGACAATTCGGCAATAAGAAAGAGTATGCTCGATAGTTCAAAGGTCGGAATTATCGGCGGAGGCGGCGTTCCCGGCGGTGTAACAAAAGAAGGGGTAATCATCGGAGGTAATTCTGGCAACCTCGAAAAAATGCCTACGATTCTTCCGAGTAAGCCGAGCGGAACGACCGCTTCTTCAAATCCGTTCGATAAGTACCTTCAATTAACGAAGGGCAATCCGCAAACCCCGATTCAACAACCTACGAGCAATCCGGCTCCGCTTGCTACGGAAACCGAGACCCAAGGAGGAAGGACGGACGCCGGCTCATATAACGGCACGAACGACTTCCTTGAAATGTTCAAGGAAAATTATGGGTACGATTATGACGGTAGCCCTTTGACGAGAAGAGAGGGAATGAGCGACAGCGTTTGGAATGTTCTCAAAAACCTTTACGGCTATTATCAACAAGGTCTCAACGATGAAAGTCAAAAAGCCGCCGATGAAGAAAATCGTAATTCCTATTACGATTCGCAACTCGAATCATTGCTCGAACAATATAGAGCCTCGCAAGAGTCTCTCGATAAGAGCAAATCGCAAGCGCAACAAACGGCAAGTATCACGCTCGATAAGTTAAAGAAATACCTCCCGGCGCAAGTTAAGGCGCAAGGTCTCGGAGGGCTGGGGGTGAGCGAGACTTCGCAACTCCAAGCCTACAATAACTATGCGAATACTATGGGGAATATCGAGAGCGATTATCAAACAAATAAAACCTCTCTCGATACCAACAAGACAAGTGCGACAAACGAACTTGAACAATATCGGCAAAACGCTTTACAAAGTATAGCCGACAAGTACAATGAAGCCGCCGCCTCCCGTAAAGAGTTAGCCGGAAGCACGAGCAAAAATATCTTCGAGGGAACGCAAGCGGATAACTACGAGACCTTGAAGGGAATCATCTCCGGGGCTTCGGACGAGACAACGGACGCACTCTTCCAACAAATTATGAGCGGAGATATTAACGAAGAGCAAAAGAATCTCCTCAAAATGCTTGCGACAAGCGTAGCCCAAGGCAATGTAACAAAGCGACAAGATTCTACCTACAATAACTATTTGAGTACGATTGCGAACTTAACGGATAGGTCGGTAGAATCCGCTTATGCGGCAATCGATAGGCTCGATATAACCGATGAACAAAAGGCGAAATTGAAGGCGCAAGTTGATAGTCGTGTATCGGTAAATCAAGAGCAATATCGCAAAGATATGAGAAATGAGGTTTTAACATATCTTGATTCGTATGAGGGGGATTGGGAGAAAGCGAAGGATTACCTTGACGTCAATCGAGAATTTCTTACGGACGATGATTATAAATTTCACTCCAATAGGATTGATAATGAACTCAAAGACCAACAAGACGCCGAGAAAAAATCGCAAGAGGAAAAAGACAAGCGTATTATTACGGGGCAAGAATCGTTTGAGTATAACGGGAAGTATTATCAAATCGGCTCTCGCCTTGATGATAACGCAAACGAGATTAAGCACAATAGAGACTTTACGGAGCAACTTAAAAATTTGGGCTTCACTGACCCCTTCGATAAGAATATTCCTAACGGCACAACATTGACGGTAAAGAGCGACGCCTATGGCTCGAATGAGCATAATTGGAAGGATTGGGTAGGCAGAGTTGATATTACGGATTGGCGAAATTGGATTCCCGGATATAACATTTACAATCAAATAAATAACTGGGCAAACCTTGAAACGAGGACTTTAACATTTTACAATGGAAAATGGTATAGTTCATCGGAAGTAGGAAGATAAGGAGCAAATATGGCTTATCAAATGACTCCTTCGGAGAGAAGAGCAAGAGCGCTTGCATTAAAACAGCAACGCGAAAACCGCAATCTCTATCAACAATACTTGACTCAAAAGGAAGAGTATGATAGACGGGTCGAACAAGAGCGCCTCAATGCTTTATACGAAGAAAACAAAGTAAAAAATCAAAACTTTTTCGTGAGAGCCGGACACACTATCGGAGATATAGCAGCGAATGTTATTACCGGAGCGGTGAAAGGTCTCGAAGGAATTTACGACCTCGGCGCCGGCATTGTCGGCGCTGTCGGTGGTATATTCGATAAGGGCTTTCAAGATGATGTCAAGAAGCACATATCCTACGATTGGACTATGGAGACCTTCGGGAACGATTGGCAAGAAGCCCTCAAATACTCATACACAAAAAACGGTGGAATCGTAGAGAGTGTGGCGAGTGGCATAGGGCAAATGCTTCCGTCCGTGGCGGTTACGATAGCAACGGGCGGAGCCGGTGCGCCAGCCGCCGTTTCTCAAATGGCAAGTCTCGCAACCTTGGGCGCAAGCGCCGCCGGTAATGCAACCGAAGAAGCCTTCAATGACGGAGCCGGGTATTATGCCGGTCTCGGATATGGCTTGGCGAGTGGTGCTGTCGAGATTGCAACCGAGAAAATGTTCGGCGGTGCAACGAAGGGATTATTCGGAAAGGGTATGCTCGATGAGGTTGGCAAATCCATTGCCGATACCGGAATAAAAAGAATCGCCAAAAATGCTCTCGAAGAAGGCGTTGAGGAGATTGTTTCGGAACTTGCGAATCCTCTTTTACGGTCTATGTATAAGGGCGGAGAAGCCCTTCAAGACTATGGAACGGGGGAATATTGGGCTGGTGTGGCGAAGGCTGGTATTGTCGGCTCTTTGACCTCGCTTGCCTATACCGGAACTGTCGGATATGGGTTGTCAAAAGCGGGGGTTGGATATGTCGGAAAGGAGGCGGATATTAACGAATCCCTTGCCGAGATAGAGACCCAAAAGAAGAAGGCCGAAAATCTTTTTGCAAACGAAAAACTTACGGAGCAAAATGAAAGCCGTATTTCCTCAAACATAGTGGGGAATTATCAAAATATCGAGAGAACTCTCAAAAAAGCCTCCGAGTCGAAAAGAGCGTCTCTCATTAAAAAGTTTAGCCTCGAAAAAGCCTTTAACCCGGACGGGTCTATTAAGGGCGATTTTGCCACGCAAATCGGACTTACGAGCAATGAGGCACAAGTAGCCCAAGAAGGGCAACAAGGCTCAAATGAGGGGCTTGCAAGTCAATTCAAAAAGGAATACTATTCCCCCTCGCTTCGTGGTAGCGAGGCGATGATTCAAGCCGACCTTGCGGCGATGACCGAAAGGTTAAGAACGGACGAAAAAAACTTTGCTACGCAACAAGGAAGAGAAGCCCAAGAGATAGCCGAGGTGAAGCCCTTCACCGGCGAAATGTCCGATACGGCAAAAAAGAATTATACCTCCTTGAAGAAGGGTCTCAACGCATTGAATAATACAAGCGGAGGAAAAATCCGTCTTGTCGTGGTAGACTCTCACGATAGCATAAACGGAAGCATTGTGAACGATAGCACTTTCTACATAAGCGAATCTCAATTAGAGAGTGGGGCTTGGGCTGAAACTCTCGTTCACGAATACACCCACTTTGCGGAAGGCTCAAAAGAGTACGGAAAACTTTTGGGCTTCCTTCAATCCGATGATATTCTTGTCGAGGGAGCGGAGGGGAAATCTATCCCTTTGTGGCAGAAAGCACAAGAGGCGGTTATACGCAACTATGGCTTCGACCAAAAGAGGCTCGAATCGATAGTAGAGAGGGTCGGAAAGAATGAATCCTTGTCTCCCGAAGATATGGTGTATTACAACGCCTATTTAAGCGAACTTGGGGCGCACGAATCGGAATATCTTCTTGGCAACGAAGCCTTCATCGATAAGATAATAAGCAAGGACAAATCCCTCGCCGCAAAGATTATCGAGAAAATCCACAACCTCAAATCTATGTTTGAGAAAACAAAAGATACGAGGACGAAGCAAGAGCAGAAACTCATTCACAAAGCCGAAAAACTTTGGCTCAATGCCGTTGAGAAGGCTGGCTTGAAGTATGTCGGAGGAAAGATATACCGTAGGCGAGAGGTTGACGCAAAGGCTCAAAATGAGTATAATGGAGAAGCAAGCGAGGCGAGGTTATCGAGAAAGGATAGCCTCATCAATCACACCTTCCCGACCTATAAGGAAAGTGCCGGGAGCGAGGCGAATACCCTTGCTACTCGGTGGGCGCATAGAGCCGATATTGAGGTTGGAGACCGCACGGCTATCTCTTATTACGATAAATGGTATCTGGTCGAGAAGTTTGAAAATTCGGACTTGGGCTATCAAATCGTAGCACAAATATCCGAGAAGCAATATCAAGAATTTATTGAGGAGAGGAACAATGGCATTGGAAAAGGACAATCCATACAGAAAAGCGTTAGTGTCATTACTTCAATCGATAGAAGAAGAGATTCCTCTGTCGGAAGGGTCGTATCTGACGATTCGGTATCACCTCGGAACGGAAGAGGCGATAATCAAGTTCAACGAGTGGGTGAAGAGCAATCTCAAAGAGGGAAAACTCAAAGCAACCGAAGCGGAAATAGTGAGGGCGGCGGTCAAGGCAAGCGAGGTATAAAGTTCTCGTTAAAAGAGAGCGAAGTCTCGGAGTCTGCCCTCCAAGAACTTAACAAGAATTATCAAGAGGCTTACAATGAAGAGCGAGAAGCCCAGAAGCGTCTTGATAGTTTTACGGAATTTGAAGAGCGCAAGAAGCGCTTTATGGATATACTCTCCGATAAAAACTCCACGGACGAACAAATCTCTTTGGCTACCGATGAATATGCCAAATGGGAATCCGAGAGTGGATATGGAGAGGCGTACAAGGCTCACAGCGAAGCGGCAAGAAGAATGAGAGAGAAGCGATTGCAAATCTCTCAAATGGAAAGGTCTCTCACCGAGAGGCTTTATGAGCATACTTACACTTCGGAAGAAGTTCGAGATTATGTCTCAAAAGCGGTCAAAAAATTCCATACTACAACGAGGTTGAATAAAGCCTCATACCTTCTCACGACCGGCTCTATGCTTGATTTTTCGGACGGTCAAGGATATAGGGTGCAAGACCATAGGGAAATCTCCGATATTCTCAATCTCCCGGATTATGCGGAATATTCTACGGGAATGATTTTGTTTATGAATATGGGGAATATCCGTTTGCAAACTTATGGAATTGATATTGCCGCTATGCCTACGGAGCAACAATTTACGGCTCTTCGTGGTATTATCTCCGAGATAATGAGAAACGAGGACGCTTTTTGCGTTGATTTTAGCACAAAGAAGGGCAATACTGACGGAAGTGTGGAATATCCCAAAGGAACTTCTTCGTCAAGAATAATCTCCGATATTCGGAAGTATTTTGAGACGGGGGCTTTGCCCGAAGTTCCCGATGATTCTCTTTCAAAATTCCGCTTCTCACGAAAAACAACGGGAAGAGATACGGAAGGAAAAAGACTTACCGATGAGCAAATCAAATTCTTTGAGGAAAGCAAAGTTCGAGATGATGAAGGCAATCTTCGTGTAGTTTATCACGGAACTATGTCGGGTGAGTTTACCGTATTTGACGCAAGCAAAGCGAATGTCGAAAGCGATATGGGCGCCGGATTCTATTTTTCCGATTCCTATGATGACGTTGGTAGCAATTACGAAAACGGAGGTCAAGACCTCGAAGCAAAAATCGATAGACTTGCCGAGAGAATAGAAGGCGAGGAAGATATTGATTACGAGGAGGCGAAGCAGAAAGCAAGAGAAAGGCTTTCCGTTGGTACTAAACTTTTTGAAGTCTATCTTGATATGAAGAATCCTGCCTATGTGGGAGGAAACTTTGATAGTCCTACTATGCTCTTTGAGGACTTCTTTGACTATTCGGATATTGTCGAAGAGGACTTTGATAGCAATGATGACTATTGGGAAGCCCGTGATGAGAGAGTGGGAGAAACGATTCAAGACCTCGTTGACGAGGTTGATAGGATTCTTTCTGCCGAGGGTATAACGGGCTATGAGGGCTGGGAACAAATCCTTGCACCTATCGGGGCTTTTGACGGAGGAGTTACCATAAACGATTTGAAGGCTGCTCTCAACGAATCTACGGAACTTTGGGATTGCTATGATTCAAATGGTAATATGGCAACCACCGAACTTTTGAGGGCAATCATTGAGGCTCTCGGATATGACGGTATCATTGATAATAGTGTCGTTGACAAGTGGGGTTATAATAGCGGAAGAATGGAGTATATGGAGGGTATCGATGAGGAAACTCGCCACTATATCGTATTTAAGCCGGAGCAAATAAAACTCACTACAAACGAGAAGCCGACCTCGAATAAAGATATAAGATTTTCTCGCAAACTCACAAAGGATTCCGATAGTGTTCACGGAATTAAGTTGTCTACCTTAAATCAAGCCGAAAGAGCCGGAGAGGTAACAAAGGTTTATAGGGCTATGCAAGTCATAGACGGAAAACTCTACTCGCCTATGGCGGCTTATGAAACCGAAGCGGGAAAGAGAACACACAAGAGAGTAGTGGATAGCGAACTTGGATTTTGGGAGGAATCGGTAGAAAGTCCTTCTGGTATAAAGTGGAAAAATGGAGAAGCATACTATTCGCTTGACAAGGGAGTGGATAGCACCGTAGACGCACGATATAATCCTTATATCCATTCGTCAAATCTGCCTCTTAACGACCAATTTGCAACCGCATATAAGCGTCCGAATCTTGTGGTAGTGGAAGGAATAATTCCAAACAGTGAACTATCAAGTGGATATAAGGCGCAATATGCGAAGGACTCCGTTGGAGAGGTAGATTGGAAGAGTGGGAAGGCTGGTGCCGCTCTTGGGCGTAGGGTCTACCTTTCTCGTTGGATTAAAAATATTCGCATTTTATCCGATAGTGAGTGTGCGGATATAATTTCGCCTCGCCTTAAAGAAAATAATATAACAATAAAAGAAAATACCGTTACGCCAACTTTGCTTGAAGAACTTAAAAAGCGTGGGGTTAAAATAGACTACAATGTAGACCATACGACAACGAAAAAGATTAAACTTTCCCGAAAGGATTCCAAGGGGAGAACTCTCACGGAAGCCCAAGAAAGATTTTTTAGAGATAGCCAAGTTAGAGATGATAAAGGAAATCTCCTCGAAGTTTACCACGGAACAAAAGACGGTCAATTTAATATTTTTGAGTATTCTCCTAATAGGCAAACGGGAGATGATTTTGGGGAAGCGTATTATTTTACAACAAATCTCCAAAACGCAAAAGGCTACGCAAAAGATAATTACAAAGACCCTCGTGTGCAAGCATACGAAAAGGCAAAAAATGAACTCATTCACGAATATTTGCAAGAGCAAGACCTCGGGAAAAAGAAGGCATTAGAAAAGCAAATACTTAATTTTAAGTATAACGGAATGAGTTTGACCGATATTCTTTATGATATTGATTATGATACGGGAGGAGAGGTAAAAAGCGTATATCTAAACTTGACGAATTCTTTGGTTGTAGACGCTCACGAACAGTATTATTATCAAGTCTATCCTCAATACTTTGAAGAGGCGAGAGAGGGTGGATATGACGGAATAATCGTTAAAAATGTTTATGATTCTTCAAAAGGCAATATCGGAATATCGGACGTTTATATTGCCTTCCACCCGAATCAAATCAAACTTATTACGAATGAAAATCCAACGTCAAGAGTGGATATTCGCTTCTCGAAGAAAAGGACGCCCGTGGAGGAAACGCACCGTACCTACTATAAACTTTCGGACGGTCAAATCAAAAAACTCCTCGCTAATAATATTCACTACAAGGTATATAGCAAAGTGGACGCCGAAAGAATTATCAATAATGTCCTCTCGCAATATATGTCTTTCGGGGAGAAGTATGGGGAAATATCGGGCAAATCCAAGGCGGAAGTAATAGACTTGCTTTGGAAGGGATTGAACTCTGCCGAGCCGGGAAAACAAATGGGGGTCGCTCTCCATATTGCCGACTACATAATCCAGAACTCCGTTTTGGAAAGTATCTATTCCGATGATGACGTCCAAATTCAATCGGCTATCGATATTGTGGACGCATTGAGACCGTACTTGCATAGCATAAACCTTGACTCGCTCAAAGGTGAGATTAAGTATAGGTATGATAAGGATAATAGCGCATACCTTCTTTGGGGCAAACGGAAAGGGGATAAGGGAATAGGCGTTGATACCATTCCTCAAATCCTTGAAGAGCAAGGAATCTATATAGACGCTACAAGCGAAGCGGATATTTTCTTTGAGATAGACGCTCAATATAGGAACGCCGTGAAGTCCTTGAAGAAAAAGGCGAAGGATATGCTTTTCGAGAGCCTTTCAAAAGAGCAAGTTAAGGAGTTGCGCCAAGAGATAGCGAGAGAGGTATTGAGGGGATTTGATTATACCGGTAAATCCTCAAAACTTGCCGAAGTGCTTGATAAGTACAAGAAGCAAATCTCTACGCTCTACGAAAAATTGCGAGAATCGAATCGCCATAATAAGGCTACAAATCGCCTTCTCGATAAAGTCCAAAAGATTAAGAATTGGAAAACGGGGGCTTTCGTAAATTCCTCGAAGTTTAGGTCTAAATTATTCAAAGGCTCAATCGAGAGATTGGCAATGATAAAGAATAGGGGCAACCTCAATCAAAGCGGAACGAGGAGAATCCTCGCCGGGCTTGCCGAGTGGTATACAAAGGATAATCCTATTCTCGGATATGTGGACGGAGAGAATGTGGGAGTTTACAATCAAGAGATTGCGGATATTCTCCAAGCCATTTCTCAAAATCAAAAGGCTTTAACCGATGAGCAAGTTGACCTCATCTCCGTCTTGCAAGAAAAGTCCGGTATAACCGATTATAAGGGCTTGCTTGAATGGTACACAAAGGCTAATCTCGGAAAGGGGTATAATGCCGAAGTCAAGAGTCTCCTTCGTGAACTTGCAAGCGAGACTACTTTCACAACGGAAGAAATCATCGCTCTCGAAAAGGTTGTGGGCTATTTTGGCAACCTCATTGAAAACTACAACAAAGTTATTCGCAACGGAAAATATGTGGACGCAAAGCCTATCGCAAAAGGTTATATTGAGACTATCAAGCGTAACAAGGGTGTGAAGGTCGGTTGGTTTTCCAAGTTCTTCGATAAGGTATTCAATAACGGAAAAGCCTCGTATTTGCAAACATTCGCAGACCCGATGACGGTTGCGAGGTATATGGATAAATACGAAAACGGATTCTATTCGGAAATGCTTGCGGAACTTCGTGTCGGAGGCATAAAGGCTTCCGTTTTGGAGATGAATATTCGTCAACCTCTCGAAGAGTTCCTCTCGAAGCATAAGAAATATGGGAGAGGGGTATCGCAACGCACCATAAAATATAAGGGGGTTGAATTGCCCGCTCTGGACGCCTTCTTATTGTATATGACGATGAATAGAGAGCAAGCCCTCGGCGGTCTTGCGGAGGCTGGATTCACCTTCAATAACGGCAAGGAGACCATAAGGGTTGACGGATTCGCAAAGGGCGAAGAATTGACCCTTCCCGAATTGCGAGAAAGGGCAAAAGCCGAGCAAGACGAACTTTATAAACAATTCACCGAAGAGGATAGAGAATATATCTCGATTGCCGAAAAAATCTTCAATGAAGATTGCAAAGAAGCGAAAAGGGAGACCGATATTTTAAGGCAAGGGTATTCCAATGTCTTTGAAGGGTATTATATTCCGATTCGCCGTGCTAATAGTGCCGTAACGGTTGATAGCGGAAGTTTCTTCGATGAGATGAATCGTGTGAGCAACGCTTCTTTCAATAAGGACACCGTGCAAGGCGCAAAGGGTGAATTATTTATCGAGGGGCTTGATGAAGTGCTTGATAGGCATATTCACGGAGTGAGCCAATATGCCGGGCTTGCAACCGTCATCGACCAATACGATATACTCTATAACCTCAATATGTCGGAGGACGCCAACAAGCCGATTACCGTGAGAACGGAGGGCGAAAACACTTGGGCGAAAGGAAATGATTACTTCAAAAAACTCATAAGCGATTTGCAAGGAATCTCGCCCACAAGAGGCGGTGGTAGTAAATTGTTTGGCTTCTTCCGAGGTCATTATGCTACTTACCAACTCGGATTGAATCCGAAGGTATGGTTTACCCAATTATCCTCATTCTTTGCTTCCGGTAGTATTCTCGATTATTCTTCAATCTTGAAGGGATTATCTATCAATGCGAAGGACGTGGACGAATATTGCCAACTCGCCGCCGTGCGTAACAATGACAATTCGGCTGCTATGGCACAAGGCGTTATGGAGAAGGTCGATAAGGTCGGAAGTGCTTTGATGAAGCCTATCGGAATGGTAGACCGCTTCGTAATTAAAAAACTTTTCGGGGCTTGCCAAGTCCAAGTAGAAAAAGATAGTGGCTTCAAGGTCGGAACGGAAGAAAACAAAAAGAAAGCCGGGGAACTCCTTGAAAAAGTTATTGTCGAAACGCAACAAAACTCTATGGCCACCGAGAGGTCGGCGGCTATGCGTTCCGGAAGCGAATTGATGAAAACTTTGACTATGTTCACCGCCGATTCGATGAAGGTATTCGGAAGAGTGGTGGATTCGCTTGGAGAGGTCTCGGTCTTAAAGGCTAAAATCAAGGAAACAACCGATAGCAAGGCGAAGGCGGCTTTGGAAGAGAAACTCAAAGCGGCGAAGAAAAAATCCGTCAAATCGGTTGCGGCGCTTGCTTCTACGGCGATATTTATGGCGCTTATAGCACAAGCCTTCCGTTGGCTCTACAACAAGGACGATGACGATGAGAATATCCCGGCGAATATGGCGGTTGACGCTATCGGAAACCTTATGGGTGGATTACCTCTCATTAAAGACCTTTACGCAAAACTCACCGAGGGATATGACCTTAACAACTACTCCTATTCGGCTCTTAATGATTTGTTTGACGCTTTCTCTGGAACGATTTCAACCGTTACCTCGTTAGCGAAGGGCGAAGATATAAAGCCTTTGAGGACAGTGAAGGAATTATCTTTTGCGGTAGGTCAAATATTGGGGCTTCCTACGAGAAATGTCTATAATATCATCTATGGGCTTATGAAAAGGATTAGTCCTTCTACGGCTTATGAATGGGATAATAACCTCTACAACAAAAATTATTCCACCGACCTCCAAAAAGCAATAAGCAATGACGATGACGAAATGCTTGCGACTATCGTAGGGATTATGCTTGATGAGAAAGTGGGAGGAATCGACAATTCGTTTGCGAGAGAAGAAATGGATAGGCTCGTAAAGGGAGGCTATCAAGTGATTCCGAAAAGTATTGGAAGCACTATCTCTTATGAGGGCGAAGAGGTGGAGATTACCTCAAAGCAAAGAGAACGATTCAAAAAGGTTTATGGCGAGGCAAACAAGGCGCTTGCAAGCCTTGTAAACAACAAATCCTATGCCTCCACAAGCGATGAGGTCAAGGCGAAAGCCGTGAGGTTTATTTACGATATTTACTATAACCTTGCGATTGAGGATTTGCTCGGGGTAGAACTCGAAACGAAGAACATTCTTTTTGCGAAGGCTATCGATATATCTTCGCTTGCGATAATCGTTGCAATGGCGAGAAGCATTGAAGCCGACACCGACAAGAAAGGGAATATCGTTTCCGGGTCGAGAAAGAAGAAGGTGCAAACTTATATCAATTCTCTCGGGTTGAAGGCGGCTCAAAAGTATATGATTATGGGTTATCTCGGATATTCCAATAAAAACGGACAGCAACAAGTTAAGAGTTACATTCAAAGGTTATCGCTTACGAAGTCCGAAAAAGAAAAACTCTATGAGTACAGTGGCTATGCCGCATAAAGAAAAAGAGCAAGGATTGAGTTCCTTGCTCTTTGATTATCCAACTTCTTTTAAGTTTTGTCGGAGTTCCTTATTACAATTATCATATTCCTCTTGTGATAGGTGTTTGTTATCAAGCAACCACTTTGAGCAACCTTCAAAAACATAAAGAATATATCTTCCCATAGGGTCAAGCGAATCGGTATAGAAGTGGTATTGTCCGGTAGAAAGAAGGTTTGCACAATAATTCATTAAAAAGAAGCGAGATTGCTTCTCAATATCATCAATTTTTATATCCTTTGGAGCGTCTCGTTTTATCTTTGGAAGAATCTCTCCAACACAACCTTCCGAGTGGGAATACTCTTTTATTAAGGTCTCGCAACGAGAGATAAGGCTCTTGCAGGAATCAGATTTCCCGTATATCTCTTGATATTCGTTCCAAGCCGGAATAGTGAATCGGATTAAAAAGAATATCCCCAATGCGAGAGGAATTGCCCCATACCAAACACCTTGGGAAAATGTTATAATAGCAACAACAGCACACAATATCACCACCGCAAGGGAGGCTATAAACGCTTTAAGTTTGTCGTTCATAACTTCACCTCGCATAAGTGAGGGTAACGATTTATTGTGGATAACTCAATTTTTCGGGGGGGGGGGGGTAGTTTATTAGAGATTTGTATTTCCATAGAAACTCCTCAAAAATGTGTATAATTTATTATACCATACAAGGCTCAAAAAGGCAATATATTGAGGCGTCTTTTCCACAAAAGGTCTTGAAAAATTCTATATAATATGGTATAATAAATATAGGAGGTGGAGGTGTATGAAAGGAAAAAAATATTCGGCAAGGGAAAAACTCAAAGCCCTTTTGCTCCTTGAAGAAAAGCGAGATATTGACTATGTGGCGATGAAAACAAAATGTAACGTCTGCACTATATTCCGTTGGAAAAAGAAGTATGACGGTACACTTGCAAGTCTTGAAAATGCTTCGTCTCGTCCTCATACTCCGCACCCTAACTCACACACGAAGGAAGAGGTAGAGTGGATTGAGAAAATACTTGAAGAGAAGCCCGGAATAAGTTATTCGGAGGCTTATGGAATATTGAGGTCGGAGAAGGCTTATAGTAGGACTTACTTCGGATTCTATCAATACATAGTAAAGCACAACCTTCGCCCGGCGCAAGAGAAGGAAAGGTATGTTCCGAAGCCCTATGATACTCCCGAAATGCTCGGAAGAAAAATGCAAATGGACGTCAAGTATGTGCCGAGAGAGTGCAACAAAGGAAAGTTCCCGGAAGAGTGGCTCTTCCAATACACGATGATAGACGAGGCAACAAGGGAACGCTTCATCTATCCCTATAAAGAACATTGCGGATTCTCTACGGTTGACTTCATTAAGAGGGCGCTCGTTCACTTCGGATATATACCGGAAATCATTCAAACAGACAACGGAACGGAGTTCACGAATCCCAAAGGTACCGGAGAAGGGAAAGTCCATATCGTAGACAAACTTCTCAACAAACTCGGAATCAAGCACCAACTTATAAGAGCCTACACACCGAGGCATAACGGAAAGGTCGAGAGAAGTCATCGCTCCGACCAAGAAAGTTTTTATAATTCTTTGACATTCTACTCATTCGAGGAACTCCGAGAGAAGATGAAGGATTGGTTGATTCGGTATAACAACCGACCTCACTCTTCATTGAGAGATAAGAATGGGAAGAGGGCTTGGCAATCTCCCCTACAAAAGAGAGAGGAACTCCTCGAAGAGATTAGAGAGCATAAGGAATTATATCATATAAGATTTTTGAAGAAAGCAGCATAGCATAAAGCCTCTTCATCGAAGTCCTCAATATTGAGGACGGATTCACTATGCCGTAGTATGCCGTTTTCTTGACTTTCGCTTCAAAATTTGCTATACTTACCACCGTCATCATTGCGTTGGACGGTGTTTTTTATGCCCTTCAAGAAGTTTTATAAAAATTTTCTAAAAAAATTCAAGAAAATTACTTGCAAACGCTTGACAAATTAACAACCGTTTTCTTGACTTTCGCTTCAAAATTTGCTATACTTACCACCGTCATCATTGCGTTGGACGGTGTTTTTTATGCCCTTCAAGAAGTTTTATAAAAATTTTCTAAAAAAATTCAAGAAAGTTACTTGCAAACGCTTGACAAATTAACATTATTGAATTCGACAGGAGCTTTGGAGTATACTTATTATGTAGAATTATCGTTAAAAACTACGTATTTTGTATAAATTCCTTGGGTCAGGAAAACTATACCTTTCCTGACATAGGATAAAAAGAGGTAAAAACAGATGGAAAGAAAGAGAAGAAAGGGCGGATATTTTCTTTTGACCGTAGGCTTAATGGTGTGCTTGATAGCGGTAAGTATGGTATGTCTGTCGGTGCATGGAAAATATGATTATCAAGTAAATATTTCTAATACGGATTCTTTATTAACTAATATCGATGTTTTACAGAAGGATTTACTCATCAAAAATTATAAAACACGAGAAGACGGGGTGGTATTCAATAAGGACGTTTTAATTGAAATATATAAGAAACTAACACAAGGCGATACTGATATTGAGCAGGTAAGTATAAAGGCAAATGATACTACTGGGAAAGGCAATAATACTACAATTCATTCAGGATTGTCGCAGAAAGAAATACGCGGTATCAACGACGGAGAAAATATTATTCTAACCTTGGACGGAAGGCAATGGACAGTTACTGCACTTTCTACAAACGATGCGGGACAACCGATACTTACTCTTTGGATGAATGAGGCAATAGAACCGTGTTACTTTACAATGAATTCAGCTAATAATACGAGAATTTACGGTGCAAGTTATATTAGATCAAAATTATTAAACGGTATTGATTCTTCTGGCAATCCTACTCAGTATGTGCCGGCAGGCGGAGGTTATTCTAGTTACACGCGTGCAAGTAGTGAGGGAGAATATCAATTTTCTGCGTTTAGCCTTAATCCTATAGTTGGCGAGTCGGGCAAAATAGATAGAACAAATGGTTCAATTAGCGATTTTTTGGTCAAGCCTAAAGATGTAAAATATCAACGCGAGCAATGCGCTTATGATATCAATGGTTCGGCAAATATGACCAATGAAGCGTGTACTATATTGACAGATAAAAGTAAATGGTCTTCTACTTTAAGTATTTATAATTATCAAAATTTACCTTATTATACCGATTGGGGAGAGGATACAATATGGTTACCCAGTATCACTGAATTAGGTACAAAAGATTATAATCCGGACAATCGACCTACTATAAATTCGGCAATTAAAGGTATTTGGGATTTAGATGATCAAACGCGTGTTTGCGATACAACTTATTGGTCTCGGGCAATAGGACGTTATAATGAGACTTTGCAGTATTATTATAATGCTAAAGGAGAATTGCATTGGAATAGAAATACGGCTACACCGCAAAGTTCCATTCGACCCGCGATACATATAAATCTTGCGCTTGCAGACGAGTTTTCTGCCATTATATTGGATTCTCAAAATTGCAATAAAGTTTATACAGGAGAGGCCCTTACTCCCGAGGGTGAAAATTGGTATTCTGCTGTTAAGCAAGCAATAGACGACGGATTTGTCACAGAGACATACTATAGCGGAAGTACGGAATTGTCATCTGCGCCTATCAATGCGGGAACATATAAAATAGAGTATACTATCGCAGAGAACGCTCCCTATGTCTGGAATGATCAGGGCTCGAGAGTAAAGTCAATTACTTTCACAATAGAGAAAAAAGTAATTACATATCCGTCAATCAACGGCGACATATCAAAGCCGTATAACGGCGGAAATGCGGTGAGATTTCCATTGAAAGACTTCGATAAATCCACTATGGAAATAGACTGGGTGGATG
>CAOKSY010000005.1 GCA_948471525.1 uncultured Clostridia bacterium
TGGTCATAATGCTTATATCCAAGAAGAGATGTTCGAAGGCGGAAGAAGAACTTGACGACGCAAGAGAAGAATACGAGAAAAACAAGGAAGACGAAAAAGACAGACGTCGCGACGAAGATATGAAGATGATGTTAATGCATATGATGGGCGGCGGCAATATGAACGGAGGGGCAGGCGGTCAAGCGCAAGGCGGATTTGTGTATGCTCAACCGTCTTTAGGAGCGGAAGAGATACGGGGAATAGTATCCGAAACGATGACGGCAATGCTGCCGAATATGCAACAGTACTTGCCTCAACAGGCGTCTTCCAACGACGAACTTGTACAGAAACTTATAGAGCAGAATGCGGCAAACGAAGAGAGAATACGCTTGCTAAACGAGCAGAACGAAGCGCGCATAGAGAGATTAATGGAAAAATTGGTCGAACAATCTGCAGAAAAGCAGGTCGCGGCAGCTTCTATCAATGAGGAAGCCATAGAAAGAATAATAGATAAATTGACGGAAAAGAACAGCTCGGGAGAGAAAACCGTAGAAAAGATCGTAGAAGTCAATAGAAGCGACGATAGGATAGATCAGTTGATGCGCAATCAAGAGACGTTGATGAGGCAAATGGAGGATTTGAAGTCCAATAAGAGCGTAGAAAAACAGGTGGTAGAGAAAGTAATCGAAGTACCAGTCGAGAAAATCGTCGAAAAAGAAGTGCGAGTAGAAGTTCCTGTAGAAGTGGAGAAAGTCGTAGAGAAGATAGTGGAGAAAGAAGTCAAAGTAGAAGTGCCGGTAGAAAAGGTCGTTGCAGTACCTGCGGCAAAACCGGCTGCGCCCAAGAAAGCGGTCGCTCCCAGACTTACACTTGATGAAGCATATGCGAAATTGAGCAAGGAACAGAAAAAGTATTTCGATACTCTCAAGGCTTATGCAATGGGCAAAGATAAGTGCAAAGAGAAGAAATCTACGTATTATATCTTGCTCGGACAGTCTTCGGTAAATCCTTTAGTCAAGTTGACGGTAAAGAAAGATACGACGGTCGCGCTCTTTAAGATGGAAGACGAGTACTTTAAGGATATTCGCCGCAATGCGGGATCAGACGGCACGAAAATGAAGATCAAGGAGACGGAACTTATAGTATCCGACGCTCAGGCATTTGATACTGCGAAAGAAATGATTGATCTGAGGGAGGATCAAATTGAGAGGTATCAGGAGTATCTTAAGGAACAGAAGAGTATGAAACGTTAAAATCTGTCATATCGACCGAAGTGGAGAGATCTAATCAATAATAATATAAAGGATAAGATTTCTCCATTACAGTCGTAAGGAGCGAAGCATTGGTGTAGTGAGCAAGCATATTCGTCTCGTGTGAGTGTCAATGACAAATTATCGGATGAGATTTCTCTGCTGCAGTCGAGAGACGACAATGTGGTGTTTTCTTCATTACATTGCATTTCGGTAGATTTGATAGATTAGATAGTCGATGCGACAATTTAATACCGTCACACTGAAATACTTTTTCGAAATATTGGAATTTAATAAAAAATCCAACATCTCAATCCTCATTATAAAAACAGTCGACGGAGTTAAATACGTCGACTGTTTTTGTTATAGACAAGATGTTGATAAAATATATTATATATTAAATAAAAAATTGTCGTTTAAATATTGTGAAAAATTTATCAAAGTTACCTTCAATTCAGACTATTACGGACTAAAAGTGATTTATAATAAGCTATCATACAAAAAAATTTTATCAAATTTGACAAATTTCAAAAATGCAGTTAAAATATATGTGTTTGAGAATGTAAATATTTCATATTTAAAGATCGAGAGGGAGTATGAGAAAGATTTTTATCAGATTGGCGTTGATAATGCTTTTAGCGGCTATGGCTATATCCGTTTTTGTCGCTTGCGAGAATACGCAAAAGCAATTTAACGTTAGATTTATAAGCGATGACGTCGAGTACGCCAACGCTATGACGGCGGAAGAGGCAAAGGAGTATTTAAACAGTCTTCCCACAAGAGACGGATATGTATTCCAAGGATGGTATCTGGATAAGGACGAGTGGCGACAGGAAGTCAAGGCCGACGATATTGAAAATTATATCAGTAACGGAAACTTCAACGTTTATGCAAAGTGGGGCGCTATCGTCGATGCGATCACTATAGTTTTTCTCGATTATAATAATGCTGTTTTGCTAGATAGACAGTTCGATAGGGCAGACGTCGATTTGACTTTTCTCAAGCCGTCCGTAAAGCCTACCGACAACCAATATACATACACTTTCTCTCATTGGGATTGCGATATGAGCGATCTCACTTTGGCTATGTACACCGCTACTCCCGTGTACAACAAAGAATTGAGAACTTTTGAAGTAAAATATTTTGATCAAGGTGAATTGATCTATAGCGAAAAAGTTAAATACGGTGAAAATGCCAGCGCAGACGTAGTCACTCCCGATAAGAGACCGTCTACTCCTAAGTTCGATTATAAGTTTGTAGGTTGGGACGGCGAGTGGCAGAATATCAAGTCGGACGTTTCGCTTAGAGCAAGATGGGAAGAAAATCTTAGAAAATATAAAGTTGAATTCAATTTCGGCGACAGTCTCAAAGAAACGAAATATATAAATTACGGAGAAGCGGCTATCGCTCCTACAAACGTTCAAAAGAGCAGCGATCCGCAATACGACTATAGATTTACCGGTTGGGACAACGTATTCGATAACGTGAGATCCGATACGGTAGTCAATGCGGTTTACGTAGGTATTGCGCGTATATACGAAGTAAGTTTTTGGGTCGACGATACGTGTATTCAGTCGACAAGCGAACTGTACGGCGCAAACGTTACTGCGCCTGCTAATGTTGTGAAAGTCAGGGATGACGGATATACCTATCAATTTACGGGATGGGATAAGACTTTTGACAATATCACGGGACATACAAAAGTCAACGCAATATTCGATAAGATAGCAAATAAATACAAAGTCACTTACGTAGATTGGAACGGCAAGATACTTTTTGTCGACGAAGTAGAGACCGACGAAGCGTCCGTATATCAGGGCGACGAGCCGTCGCGAGCATCAAATCAACAGTATGAATATACATTCGCGGGTTGGAGCGACAGCGATAAATTGAGTTGCGTCAAGTCGAGTTTTGAAGTCTATGCTATTTACGATGAAAATATCCGTACCTTTAACGTTACGTTCAACTACGGACGCGACAAGCAAAAGGTGATCGAGGACGTTGAATTCGGTTCGGATCTGCTCAGCGAGGACGTAATTCCTACCGATACGGATAAGGAATCCGATCCCAAATACGACTATACTTTTGTAGGTTGGAAGTATCCTCAACAGGGATATCTAGGATATATTACGTCCGATATGGAGATCAATGCAATCTATACGGAGACGATCCGCAGATATATAGTCAAGTTCATCAACGACGGCACTGTAGTCAAGACGCAGGAAGTCGCGTATGACGACTATCCGACGGCGCCGCTCGATCTCATTATGAACGACACGGTTCAGTACAACTATACTTTCCTCGGTTGGGGCTTGACAGACGATGCGTTTGTCGGAGAAGACAACCAATTCCAAGCGCTGGACGTAAATAATACCGCGGTAGTCGGAGAGATAACCTATACGGCGGTGTATCTGAGAAAAACACAGAGATACACGGTTTCGTTCTTCAATGAAATAACAGTAGGCAACAGAGTCAAAGTATTGGAAGTGGAAGTCGATTACGGTACGAACGCAACGTCGCTTGCGCCGGAAGCTTCTAAAGAATCTACCGTAGCGTATGAGTATACTTTTGCGGGTTGGAATAAAGATATCGAATTTATCTCCGCAAATATTGAAGTCGACGCAACGTATACCCAGGAACTTAGAACTTATACCGTTACTTTCTATAACGGAGACGAGGTATATGCGGAGTATAAGGTACAATACTCAAAAGCTTCTCCGAGACCGGAAGTAAATCCGACCAAAAATTCTACGGTAGAACACGATTTCGAGTTTTTGAATTGGATAGGCGGTATCGGATATATCGAAGGAGATACTCGCGTCGAAGCAGACTATAAAGCTATTACAAGAAAATATCTGGTCACACTTTTCAATCTCGCGACATATGAATTGCTTACTTCTATCGAACTTTTCTACGGCTCGCCGATAGATATAAAGATAGAAAGAGACGGATATTATTTCGACAGTTGGTACAGAGATCCCGAATGCACGACTATGTTCAACACCGATACGGAATTTGTCGACGGCGTTATGATGCTCTTCGGAAATACCGTAATGAAGGGAATAGAACACGACGGAAGCACTATTACGGGTTACAGCGGTACGAATCCGAACGTGATATTGCCGTTTGTCATCAAGGGAACTAAGATGAATACCATCAAGAAGGAAGCTTTTGCCAATAACGCGGTAATGGAAAGCATATATATTCCCGATTCGTATACGAGCGTAAAGGCGAGCGTATTCAAGAATATCGCTCAACTTGATATCTATACGCAGGTAAACAATGCGCCTGCTCTCGATTATCCGTACGGATGGAGCATGTACTGGAACAGCGATAGCGCATATATGCCCGGAATAGGCAACAGTCAGCGTATCGTCACAAACGGCGTCGATGGTATATTCGTCGTGGGCGATTATCAGTATATCCTCAAAGGAAGTCAGGCTATAATAAATAAATTTGTCAACAACAATTCTGCAAGAGCGTATATCGAAGCTAATCTCGAATACAATAAACCGTATTTCGAGTACGTATTGCACGTCGACGATAAGACGGGGCAGGAGAGAAACATCTATACGGTCAATTATACGGCAAAGAAATATGAGATAAAGACAATATCGCAGTCTGCATTCCAAGAGTGCAACAATCTTGTAAGCGTATTTATACCGAATACGATAACGGCTGTCAAGAAATATGCGTTCAGCGGTACGTCTGCAAATATATATATCCAAAGAAATAAGCCGGCAATAGGCGACGTGCCGGGAGGTTGGGATCTCAACTGGAATGCGAATAGAAAGGGACACGAGGGAGAAAGAACTCTCTATTGGGGCGTAGTCGGTATGGATCAAGTAGGAGATTATACCTATATATTCAAAGGCGACGGAACTGCAATAGCCGCTGAATTCAACGGAAATAAGACTACTACGCTCAAAGTCAGCGTTCCCGCAACGGTCGAGTATAAAGATCCAAACGGTCAGAACGGCGAACTGATGACCTATACCGTGACGGAACTCGGAGCAGAGATCTTTGCAAATATGGCGATGCTCAATGAGGTTGAAATAGCCGAGGGAGTAAAGAAGATAGGCAATAAAGCCTTCTATATGGACACTAGGCTTAGCGATATAAAATTGCCGTCTACTCTTGAAGAGATTGGCGCGTATGCGTTTGTCGCAAACAATGCTCTGAAGGAGATATGGATACCTGCTACAAAGGTTGGCGCGTTCGCGTTTGCAGGCTCCAGTGCAACTATATATATGAGAAAGGAGAAGAAACTGGTCGATACAAATCTCGGATTGTACTGGAATATTAAGTTGGGATTCGAAGACATAAGCAAGTTGACCAACATCAAGGATATTGCAGGTCTCGTATTCTCGCCTGAGTATCTGCCGACTTATTGGAACGTGGCAAATATTTATACCGACGTAGCGACGGAAACGGGTAAAAAGTCTAATATGAATTATATTCTCTACAACGACGGTACTGCCGAACTCATAGCTTGCAGCGGAGTAACTATGACGCGGCATGTAGAAAATTACGTCATACCCGAGGCAATCACGGTAGACGGAAAAACATATACGGTCACGGCTATAAAGGGAGACGCGTTTAAAGATAACGGTCAAATTAAGACGTTGACGATACCGGCGACTGTGACTACAATAGGAGCAAATGCTTTTGCCGGTTGCGGAAAACTTACCATATATACAGCTCATACTTCCAAGCCGAGCGGTTGGGACGACGCGTTTAATCCCAATGACAGACCGATAAATTACGGTACTTCTAACGCCGCGGTAGAACAGCCGGCTGCATAATTAAGCAAAAAATCGTTTTGAGCTGCGGGCAAGGATTGCGCGCAGCAGACGGTCTTGAAAAGTTATTGATAAAATTACCGCTATCATAAGCGGTAATTATTCTATTTACTGAAAGGGCGTAGAGATCAAAAAGAGTTGACAACGTTAAGCGCAAATAATATAATATAGATACAGAGGGAGTAGTTGGCGCAATAGCGTTGCAAGTCAACATACTGATAGCAATATCTGGCTTGTATTAAATAACGAGACTCGCGGTGGCATTGCTATGCACGGAGTCTGTCTTTTGGGTATAGCGAAGTCGCTGTACTCTTTTTATTTTGGAGGAAATATGCTGCACGCTGTATTTTTGGGATTCGGTCTGGCGATGGATGCGTCTTGCGTATCTATGACCAACGCTATGATCGAAAGGAAGATGAAGATATTAAAGGCATTCGCGTTATCATTGGTATTCGGCTTGTTTCAGTTTGCCATGCCGTGGATAGGATACGGATTGGGATCGCTGATGACGGATTATCTCTCCGCTTTCATTCCGATAATCGCGCTTGTCTTTCTCAGCGTCATAGGCATAAAGATGATAATCGAGTGCGTGCGCGGTAAGAAACGCGGAGAAGATCTTTCTGAGAAAAAAATAGGCGCGGGCGAAGTATTTATGCAAGCGATAGCGACGTCTATTGACGCGCTCAGTATAGGAGTTCTGTATATAGAGGAAGGCGCGGCGAAGGCGGCTGCATCTTTCAGTATAATAGGCGCTATCACGGTTGCGTTGACCTTCATCGCGTTTTTTATAGGAAAAAAGTTCGGCGCTTGGTTAAAAAACAAAGCCGCGATTTTGGGCGGTATTATATTGATCGTTATAGGATTAGAGATATTCATTGAATCGTTTTTTAAATAAATTGTTTCATAATTTTAGATTAAAAATCAGAAAATTGTTTTAATGAGAAAATTTACGTCAAAATATTGACTTTTGTAATTGTATTTTATATACTATTGTTAATTTAAATAGAGGATTGATAGAATGAATACTGCTTTTTTGCTCGGCAACGGGTTTGATTTGAATTTAGGATTAAAAACTAGCTACCGAGACTTTTATAAATATTATTGTGAATTAGGCAGCGTAGAGAGCGCTGTCGCAAAATTTAAGGGTATGTTAAGTGAAAATTTTGATAATTGGTCTGATTTGGAAGTTGAATTGGGCAAATACTCCAGGTTTTTTAACAAAGACAACGAAAATCAATTTGTTAAACTTTTATATGATATCCAAGATAATCTTGCGGATTATTTAGATAAACAGGATACTTCTTTTAACGTATCCGACGTAGATAAAATGAAAGCCTATGACGGCTTGACTAAGTTTGAAAATTTTTTTACACCGCGAGAGCGTCAAGAATATTATGCTCACAAAAGATTTTATTCTGGAAAAATCAATAATATAAATATAATATCATTTAATTATACAAAGACTTTTGAGAAAATATACGATTGGAAAGGAAAGTCTATAGCGTTAGGAAATAGTAGCGACGGAATAAATTCTTATATTAATAATCTGGCGTCCTTTGAACATATTCACGGAACAACCGACTTGAATATGATCATGGGCGTAAACGATGCGACTCAGATAGCTAACGATGAGTTGAGACGCTCTTTGCATACGGTGAGATCCATTGTAAAGACGGAGATGAACGTGAATGCCGGTACGTTGAGGGATAATAGGTGTAGAGATTATATATCGCAAGCCGACGTAGTTTGCATTTACGGTATGTCTATGGGCGAAACCGACAGTGTATGGTGGGAGCTGGTAGGGAAATGGTTGCTTGAAAAACCGCATGCAACATTAGTGATTTTTAGCAAAGTCGAGGAAATTTCTGCGCGAAGATCTTATCTGGCGACCAACATTAAAGAAGAAGTAAAGAATAAATTTTTGACTCAAGCAAAAATAGAAGATAAGCATAGGTCGCTTCTTGCTAAAAGAATTTTTGTATCTCTTAATTCCAAGATGTTTGATATAAAGTTGCTACCCCCAAACAAAGATGGTTACGGAGATGCGGCGCGAACAGCGATAAAATTCGTTGAAGATATGGAAAAAAATAATTATGCAAACAATATTGTTAGAATAAATAAATAAAATAGGACAGTCGCGCGCACGGAGAAGAATTAAAGACTTGCCCGAAGCAAAGTAAAAGAAAAAAGCGAGGTAGTCCTCGCTTTATTCTGATACTTGCTCAACTGCAAGTCTTGCAATGGTCGGAGTGGCGGGATTCGAACCCACGGCCTCTTGGTCCCGAACCAAGCGCGCTACCAAACTGCGCTACACCCCGTAATAATATTTAATTCAGTTTTTTATTTGTAACAGAGCTTGTCCTTACTGCGGTTTTTCTTGCTCTGGTGCTGCTGACCGGACTTGTAAGGAGCGAAGCGACGGAATAGCGAGCAATAATTTATATATTGCAAGCGTCACTATTTCGGGCTGTACGTGTCTGCAGCATTTTTTGCAAGTTGCGATAGCATACTTGCTTTGGTGCTGCTGACCGGACTTGAACCGGTACGAAGTCGCCTTCGAGGGATTTTAAGTCCCTTGTGTCTGCCTATTCCACCACAGCAGCGCAAATCAAGAAAAATGCTCTTGCAGAAGCAAGAGCTATTTTGGAGGCACCACCCAGATTTGAACTGGGGGTGAAGCTTTTGCAGAGCTCTGCCTTACCACTTGGCTATGGTGCCATCTGTTCTATTATATGTAGACAAATAATAATTTGTTACTGGAGCGGGAGACGAGATTCGAACTCGCGACGTTCACCTTGGCAAGGTGACGCTCTACCACTGAGCCACTCCCGCATATTGGTGGAAACTATAGGGCTCGAACCTATGACCCTCTGCTTGTAAGGCAGATGCTCTCCCAACTGAGCTAAGCTTCCGTATAAACTGCTTATATATAATAGCAAAAAAAAAAATGTTTGTAAAGAGTTTTTTCCATATTTTTTCATTTTATAATCACTTGAGTTTTTCAAAAAAGCAATATGAATAGATAGGCTGCGTCCTATAAGTTGAAAATTCAATAAAAATATGATATTATTGAGAAAATCCAGCGAACAGGAAGGAAATATGCGAACAACGTTGAAGAAAATGACGACAGTCGAGGAATTGAAAGAGATGTCGTCGCTTGCTACAGAAATACTAAAAGAGCATTACGATCCCATAGTCGGAGAGGAGACCAATTCTCATATGCTCAAAAAATATCAGTCTGTCGAAGGAATAGCCGCGGAAGTAAAAGGCGGCGCTGAGTATTATTTTGCACAGGCGCAGGGGAATAGTGTAGGATTTGTCTCGATAGATAAAAAAAGCGGCTATATGTATTTGAGCAAATTTTATCTTCTCAAATCCGCGCGCGGCAACGGATATGCAAGTGAAATTATGTCGTTTGTAAAACAGAAAACGCAAGAAAACGGTCTTGACAGAATAAGGCTCAACGTCAACGCCGCAAATTCCGATACGATAGATCGGTACTTACATTTCGGCTTTAAAATTGTAGAAGACGTAAAAAAAGACGTGGGAGACGGATACAGCGTGCACGATTACGTAATGGAGTGCATAATTAATCAGTAGGAATTGCATAACGCCGTCGAAAAATGTATAAATAGAAATATTTAGACTTTAATATTGCATAATATGCAAAAGTAAAAGTTGACAATGTATAAATATACATAAATTCAAAGAATATTGAATAAATATACGAGAAATTGTAATTTTTATAAAAAAATGTGCATAAAAACGCTTGCCATAAGCTTTGATCGGTGTTAGAATGTATATAGTAAAAATTTTATAGAGGTGTACATTATGAAAAAGAAAGTATTGATCGCTCTTTTGGTAGTGGCGATCGTATGCGTAAGCGCAATGGCTTTCGCAGGATGCAGCAGTAAACCGAAGGTCGGTTATCAGGTAGGAACCACGGGTGAAACTTATACCAAAGATCATACAAATCTCGGCCCCGTAGATTACGAAAACGCAACTTTGGCGGTTCAGGATATGATCAACGGCAGAATCAGCTACGTAATCACTGATATTGCTCCCGCAAAGGCTATAGCAAATCAATTTCCGGATAAGGTTAAGGTTATCGATATCGGTCTCACAGAAGAAGAGTATTGCTTTGCGATAAATCCTAAAGACACAAAAAATATCAAGCAGTTGCTCGATGAATTTATGACGGAAAACGAGACTCAGCTTAAAGAGTTGCAGATTAAATACGTTCAGGGCACGAATGAAAAGAAAGTAATTTATTCCAACGCAAACCCTTCCAGACCCAATCTTGTAGTAGCTACGAGCGCAGATTTTCCTCCGTTTGAAAATAAGAGCGGTTACGGTTACGAAGGTTACGATATCGAAGTAATGAATATGTTCTGCGAGAAGTACAATTTCAATCTCGTGATCGAGGATATGTCGTTCACGTCTATAGTGCTTGCCGTCAATACGGGTAAGGCAGACGTAGGCGCGGCAGCTATGACTTGGAGTGAAGAGCGCGCGGAGTCAGTCGTATTCTCCAAGGCGTATTATGATGCTACGCAGGTAATAATCTGTCCAATTGGCGATATAACTTTCGACGCCTGCAAGACTGCGGCGGACGTAGAGGAAATACTTAAAGCTTTGAAGTGATTAAATGACAGTATACGATGACTGGACTTTTTCCAAAGCATGGAATAAGTTTTATGAAAATATGTTCGTTTCCGGCGGTTACAGGGAGGTGCTCAAAGGTTTGGGCAACACCCTTGTAATTGCCGTGGTAGGACTGCTGATAGGTATCATATTAGGTACTATACTGGCAGTGACGAAAGTAGTATCCCAGAAGAAGTGGTATGCAAGGCTGTTTTCTAAACTTACCGACATTTATGTGGGTTTTTTCAGAGGAACGCCTGTGATCGTACAGCTTCTTATTTTCTTTTATGTACTTTTCCCGATAATCGGTTTAGGCGACGTTCCCGCATTGGCGGTTGCTGTAATTACTTTCGGAATGAACAGCGCGGCATATGTTTGCGAGATAATGCGAAGCGGTATTCTTTCGGTCGACAAAGGACAGATGGAAGCCGGCAGGGCAATGGGTATGGGATATTGCAGAACGATGGGGTCCGTTATAATCCCTCAGGCGGTCAAGAATATACTGCCTACGCTAGGCAACGAGTTTATATCTCTTGTCAAAGAGACTTCGGTAGCTTCGTTTATCACTGTCGTAGATCTGACGAGGGCATTCCAGCAGATAGGTGCGGCGAATTACGATTATCTGATACCGTATGTAGTGCTTGCGCTGTGCTATCTCGTGATAGTTTATTTGATAACTATTGTCGTAAGGCTTATCGAAAGGAGGTTGAGAGCAAGTGAAAGAAGATAGAGATATGACGCTTTTCGACCAAGAAACTGCCGAGACTGTATACGACGGCGACGTAATAATAGGCGTAAAGGATATATATAAATATTTCGGCGCGCTCAAAGTCCTCGACGGAATAACGTGCGATATCAAGAGAGGCGAAAAGGTCGCTATAATCGGACCTTCGGGAAGCGGTAAAAGCACTTTGTTGCGCTGTATGAATTTGCTCGAAGAGCCTACGCGCGGAGAGATATGGTTGGAGGATAAACTCATTACGCCCGCCGATCCGTATCTGCATGAAGAAATTCTGAAAACAACGAATACGTATAAAAAATTTTTAAAACGCAATCTCGTATCGACGCTCGGTTTGACCGATACCAAGAAGATTAAGATTTCCGATCTTATGTCGACGGCGGACGAAAGCGCGTTGGAAGAGTCGCATTCCTCTTCGGTTTCGCAGATGATGAGCGAACTCACCGAGCCTAACGACTGCGCAAAGAATTTCAAAGCAAAGTTTTTCGCTAAGCTGAGAAAAATCTTTTTGGGCGACGCGCATAAAAAATTCGAGGGCATGGAATGCTCGAAAATGTTGAAAGCATATCAAAAAGAAAATATGCTCAATATAAACAAGGCGAGACAGCGCGTGGGAATGGTGTTTCAGCATTTCAATCTGTTCAACAATCTTACGATAATACAGAATATGACGCTCGCGCCCGTTAAACTCAAACTTAAAAGTCTTGAAGAGGCCAACGAAAAAGCCTGCGCTTTGCTTGAGAGAATAGGGTTGATAGATAAAAAGGACGAATATCCTTCCAAATTGTCGGGCGGACAAAAGCAGAGAGTGGCTATTGCGAGAGCTTTGGTAATGGATCCCGAAGTAATGTTATTCGACGAGCCTACGTCCGCGCTCGATCCCGAGATGGTAGGCGAAGTGCTGTCGCTGATAAAAGATCTTGCCGACGAGGGAATGACGATGGTCATAGTCACGCACGAGATGGGCTTTGCCAGAGAAGTCGCCAATCGCGTGCTCTTCTTGGACGGGGGGAAGATCGTAGAAGAAAATTCTCCGGAAGAACTCTTTGGCAATCCGCAAAACGAGAGATTGAAAGAGTTTTTATCCAAAGTACTCAAATAATATGTACGCAAATCCCGAGGACGTAAGTTTTCGGGATATTTTATTCCATAATTTGTGCAATGAAATATTGTTTTTTAGGGCGCGGATTGCGCATACTTAATGCGTACGGCGAAGGCTTAAAAGACACATATCTTCTTGCCGTAAAAATAAAAACATTATATGGAAATTGTAGAATAAAGCGATTGACAAGCCACAATATTTTGTCTATACTTAAATAGCAATATACAATATATAGTTGATTTGGCAAAATTACAGCTTTATCGGCAAAGGAGAAAGTTTATGAAATTCGAACAGTGGAACGGCTTTAAAGAAGGCGCGTATCAGGATCAGATAGACGTAAGAGGTTTTATCAACCTCAACTATACGCCTTACGAGGGCGATAAGTCATTTTTGGCGGGACCGACGGACAGGACCAAGAAGGTTATGGACAAGGTCAACAAACTTCTCAAGAAAGAGATGGACAAAGGCGGAGTGCTCGACGTCGATACCGAACGCGTATCGGGACTTTTGGCATACGACGCAGGATATATCGATAAAAAACTTGATATTATCGTGGGATTTCAGACGGACGAACCGCTGAAGAGAGGCGTCAATCCGTTCGGCGGAATGCGTATGGCGAGACAGGCGTGCGAGGCTTACGGATACAAACTCTCGGATAAGATAGAGGAAAACTTTAAGTATTCTACCACGCATAACGACGGTGTGTTCAGCGTATACACCGACGAGATGAGAGCCGCAAGAAAAGTGGGCATCATCACCGGTCTTCCCGACGCGTACGGAAGAGGTCGTATAATAGGCGACTACAGAAGAGTGGCGCTTTACGGAGTAGATTATCTTATCGAACAGAAGAAGAAGGATAAGAAAGCTTACGGCGCAAACGATATGACGGAAGAAAATATCCGTACTCTCGAAGAACTTCATCAGCAGTTGCAGGCTCTCGAGGATCTCAAGGGTATGGCTCAGAAATACGGATACGATATTTCCCAACCGGCAGCCAATGCAAAAGAGGCTATACAGTGGCTCTATTTCGGCTATCTTGCCGCTATCAAGGAGCAGAACGGCGCGGCTATGAGCCTTGGAAGAACGTCTACTTTTATCGATATATATATACAGAGAGATATGGACAACGGGTTGCTCACGGAAGAGCAGGCTCAGGAATTGATGGACGACTTTGTCATCAAACTCAGACTTTCGAGACAGTTGCGTACTCCCGAGTACAACGATCTCTTCGGCGGCGATCCTACTTGGACGACGGAGAGCGTGGGCGGTATGAGTCTCGACGGCAGAACGCTTGTCACCAAGAACTCTTTCCGTATGCTCAATACTCTCTATACGCTCGGCAGCGCGCCCGAGCCTAACCTGACGATACTTTGGTCTGACAAGTTGCCCGACAACTTTAAGAAATTCTGCGCTCAGGTATCTATAGACACCGATTCTATA
This sequence comes from uncultured Clostridia bacterium, assembly GCA_948471525.1. GTDB lineage: Bacteria > Bacillota > Clostridia > Christensenellales > UBA3700 > RACS-045. The sequence goes on from CAOKSY010000005.1 coordinate 13,957, forward strand.
CAGTACGAAAACGACGATATAATGAGACCTATGTACGGCGACGATTATGCGATCGCTTGTTGCGTATCGGCTATGCAGGTGGGCAAGCAGATGCAGTTTTTCGGTGCGAGATGCAATCTTGCAAAACTTCTTCTTCTTACGCTCAACGGCGGTAAGGACGAGAATCTCGGTATGCAGGTTGCTCCCGAGGGCAAGAAGTTTGAAGGCGTGCTGAAGTACGACGAAGTAATGAAGGCTTTTGACAAATACTGCGCTTGGATGAGCCGTCTCTATATCAATACTCTCAACGTAATTCACAGAATGCACGACAAGTATGCTTACGAGAAGATACAGATGGCTTTGCACGACACCGAGGTCAAGAGGTTTATGGCGTGCGGAGTAGCGGGACTTTCGGTAATAGCCGATTCGCTGTCCGCGATCAAATACGCTCAGGTCACTCCTATTTACGGAGAGAGCGGTCTTATAGAAGACTTTGATATCAAGGGCGATTTCCCCAAATACGGCAACGATGACGACCGTGTGGATTCTATTGCCGTAGAAGTGCTGACGAAATTCAGCAACGAGCTCAAGAAGAACGGCACCTACAGAGGTTCCGAGCATACGCTGTCCGCGCTGACGATCACGTCCAACGTGGTATACGGCAAGAAGACGGGTACTACTCCCGACGGCAGAAAAAAAGGCGAGCCGTTTGCTCCGGGAGCAAATCCGATGCACAACAGAGAGGCGTGCGGCGCGCTCGCATCCCTCAATTCGGTATCAAAACTTCCGTATTGCTGTTGTCAGGACGGTATTTCCAATACCTTCTCGATCCTGCCCAACGCTCTCGGAGAGAACAAGGACAAGAGAATATCCAACCTGTCCGATATGCTCAACGGATATTTCGAGAACGGCGGTCATCACCTCAACGTAAACGTGCTAGACAGAGAAAAACTTGTTACGGCAATGGAAAATCCCGATATGTATCCCAATATCACCATTCGCGTATCCGGTTATGCGGTCAATTTCCACAAACTTTCCAAGCCTCAGCAGCTCGAAGTATTGAAGAGAACTTATCATGGAGAAATGTAAGGCTAGGATTGATTCGATCTACAACGGCTCGGCGGTAGACGGCAACGGACTGCGTTGCGTTGTATTCTTTACCGGATGCAATATGCGTTGCGGCTTTTGCCACAACCCCGAGACTTGGACGGAGCAAGGCAGAGAGGTAACTCTCGACGAGGTCGTCAATAAGATCAAAAGATACAAAAGCTATATCAAAAATGGCGGCGTCACCCTTTCGGGCGGCGAGCCGTTTTTGCAGGCTGAGTTTTGCAAGGCGCTTATCGAGAAATTGCACGGTGAAAATATCGGAGTGATTATCGAGACAAACGGCTTGATCTGCGACGTCGAACTTATAAAACTTTGCGACGGCGTAAGATTGGATATAAAAAATCAGGAGAGGGATATCGACGCTCGCGTGATAGAATTTTTGGACGCGTGTAAAAAAGCCGAAAAGCCCGTTACGATGACCAACGTGCTCGTGCCCGATCTCAACGATACTCAAGAAAAATTTGCGGAACTCAAGAGACTCAAGAATACTTATGGATGCATACGCGAAGTTAAATTTCTCGCTTTTCGCAAACTGTGCGAGAGCAAATACGCGAGGCTGAATTTGCCTTTTAGGTTTGAAAAATACAGAGAAGGCGGCAGATCCGATCTCGACAAAGCGTACGCCGCGATAAATAATTGATAAATTTATAACGGGAAAACAGGCTTAAACGGTCTGTTTTTTTCTTATTCATTGAATTTTAAAAGGTTTTTTTGTATTACGACTGTAAATCTAAGCGGCATATATGCCATAATATAAAGGGTGGAAAAAACAATTTGTGAAAAAATTAACTAATTTGAAAATTTGTGCGTTTATTTTGTTGACAGGGCAAATTAAATCGTATAGAATATATGTATAGTTATTGTGAAAAATTTAACAATTATGATTTTTCCGTAACAGGGGCGCCCTTTGTGTGACGGCAACGCGTAAGAATAAATACGCGGTAGGGCGGCAAACCAATTGAAAAATATATTTTTTAAAAAGGATGGAATATAAAATGGCAAACACTCAGGTCGTAAACGACGAGCAAACCCTTTTGGCAAAACTCGATGAAGTGAGAAAGGCGCAGGCTATCTACGCTACTTACACTCAAGAGCAGGTCGACAAGATATTTTTTGCGGCGGCTATGGCTGCCAATAAGGAGAGAATTCCTCTCGCAAAAATGGCTGTCGAAGAGACGGGCATGGGCATCGTCGAAGACAAGGTAATCAAAAACCATTATGCGTCCGAGTATATCTACAATACTTATAAAGACGTAAAGACTTGCGGAGTCGTCGAGAGAGACGAAGCTTTCGGTATCACCAAGATAGCCGAGCCTATCGGCGTAATCGCGGCTGTCATTCCGACTACCAATCCCACATCTACGGCTATATTCAAATCGTTGCTCGCATTGAAGACGCGCAACGGACTTATCTTCTCGCCGCACCCCAGAGCAAAGAAGAGCACGATCGCGGCTGCGAAAGTAGTGCTTGACGCTGCGGTCAAGGCGGGCGCGCCCGAGGGCATTATAGGTTGGATAGACGAGCCGTCCGTTCCTCTCTCCGGTATGATAATGAAAGAGGCGGATATAATTCTCGCGACAGGCGGACCGGGTATGGTCAAGGCGGCTTATTCTTCGGGAAAACCCGCTGTCGGAGTAGGCGCGGGCAATACTCCCGCTATCGTTGACGACAGCGCTGATATAAAGATGGCGGCGTCTTCGATACTTCACTCCAAGACGTTCGACAACGGTATGATATGCGCGTCCGAGCAGTCTGCCATCGTACTTGAAAAAGTATACGACGAATTTAAGGCTGAGATGACGTACAGAGGCGCTTACTTCCTCGATTCCAAACAGACAGAGAAAGTCAGGAAGACGATTTTGATCAACGGAGCGCTCAATGCAAAGATTGTAGGTCAGCCTGCTCACGTGATTGCAAAGATGGCGGGATTTGAAGTTCCCGAGACGGCGAAAGTGCTCATCGGAGAAGTTAAAAGCGTAGAGTTGAGCGAAGAATTCGCTCACGAAAAACTTTCGCCCGTACTCGCTATGTACAAGGCAAAAGATTTCGGAGATGCTCTTGATAAGGCCAGCAAACTCATAGACGACGGCGGTCTGGGACATACCTCTTCGCTGTATATCAATACCGAGACGGGAAAAGAAAAGATAGAGAAATTTTCACAGAGAATGCGCACCTGCCGTATCCTCATCAATACTCCCTCTTCGCAGGGCGGTATCGGCGATCTTTACAACTTCAAGCTCGCTCCCTCCCTTACGCTCGGTTGCGGAAGCTGGGGCGGCAACAGCGTAAGCGAAAACGTAGGTGTAAAACATCTTATCAATATAAAGACGGTAGCAGAAAGGAGAGAGAATATGTTGTGGTTCAGAGCGCCTGAAAAGGTATATTTCAAAAAAGGTTGTCTCGGCGTGGCTTTGAGAGAACTCAAGGACGTTATGGGCAAGAAAAAGGCGTTTATCGTCACCGACGGCTTCCTCTATCAGAGCGGTTTCACCAAGGCTATCACGGATAGACTTGACGAGATGAATATCAGACACACGACCTTCTTCAACGTTGCTCCCGATCCTACGCTCGGCTGCGCGATAGAAGGCGCAAAGGCTATGAAGGAATTCGAGCCGGACGTAATAATCGCGGTAGGCGGCGGTTCCGCAATGGACGCAGGTAAGATAATGTGGGTGCTTTACGAGCATCCGGAAATCGACTTCCAAGATCTCGCTATGAGATTTATGGATATCAGAAAGAGAGTATATACTTTCCCGCATATGGGAGATAAGGCTACTTTCATCGCCGTTGCCACAACTGCCGGTACCGGTTCGGAAGTTACACCTTTTGCGGTCATTACAGACGAGAAGAGCGGCACCAAATATCCTCTCGCGGATTACGAACTTCTTCCCGACGTCGCTATCGTCGACGCAGATCTCATGATGAATATCCCCAAGGGATTGACTGCGGCTTCGGGCGTAGACGCATTGACTCACGCTTTGGAGGCTATCGCGTCCATTATGGCTACCGATTTCACCAACGGTATCGCAAAAGAAGCCGTTCAGTTGATATTCAAGTACCTGCCCAGAGCATATGAACTCGGCGCGCACGACGCAGAGGCGAGAGAGGAAATGGCGCACGCTTCCTGTATGGCAGGTATGGCTTTCGCCAATGCTTTCCTCGGCGTATGTCACTCGATGGCTCATAAACTCGGATCTTATCATCACTTGCCGCACGGCGTTGCCAACGCTTTGATGATCGACGAAGTCATCAGATTCAACTGCGTAGAAGATCCCGTAAAGATGGGTACTTTCCCGCAGTACAAATATCCTCAGGCAATGAAGAGATATGCGGACGTGGCTACTATGCTCGGACTCAAAGGTAAGACGGATATGGATAAGATCGAAGCGCTTATCGCCGAGATCGACAAACTCAAGAAAGCCGTCGGCATAAAGGATACGATCAAGGACTACGGTATAGACGAAGAGACGTTCAAGACTACTCTCGATCAGATGGTGGAGGACGCGTTCGACGACCAGTGTACAGGCGCTAATCCGAGATATCCGCTTATGAAAGAGATCAAGCAGATGTATCTCAACGCTTATTACGGCAAGAACTGAATTTAAGCCGTTATAGAGAAATTTTAGAGAGCGAGTTTATCTTGCTCTCTTTGTAATTTATATGACGGTTGGGGTATAATAAAAGCGCCTTTATGTAAAGACGCTTTGTAAATTTATGCAATATGTCGGTCGCAATTAGATCCTTGCGGCGCCTGATTTTTTCGCCGCTTCGGCTACCGCTTTTGCCACCGTCGAGCCTATGCGTTTGTCAAAAGCCATGGGAAGTATATAATCGGCGTTGAGTTCCTCGTCGCTTACGAGACTTGCAATTTCTTTCGCCGCCGCAGTTTTCATCTCCTCGTTTATCTCTTTGGCTCTTACGTCGAGTGCGCCGCGGAAAATTCCGGGGAAGGCAAGCACGTTGTTGATCTGGTTGGGGAAGTCGCTTCTGCCTGTGCCGACTACCGCCGCGCCGGCTTTTTTGGCGAGGTCGGGCATTATTTCCGGCACGGGATTTGCCATTGCCATCACTATAGCGTCTTTTGCCATAGAACTTATCATCTCCTCGGATACTATTCCCGGAGCGGAAACTCCGATCAGTATATCCGCGCCTTTCATCGCGTCGGCGAGAGATCCCGTTCTGTTTGTCTTATTGGTTATTTGCGCAAGTTCTTCGTTGCCCTTGGGTTCGTTGACGCCCTTGCAGATTATACCTTTTCTGTTGCAGACGAGTATATCTTTTACGCCCAATTTCAAGAGAAGTTTTGCGATAGCGGTACCCGCCGCTCCTGCTCCGCTGAACGTAACAACTACGTCTTCCCATTTTTTGCCTACCAATTTAAGAGCGTTGATAAGCGCCGCGGCAGTCACTACCGCCGTGCCGTGCTGATCGTCGTGGAATACGGGGATATCAGTGCGTTCCTTCAATTTTTTCTCGATTTCAAAACAGCGCGGAGCGGAGATGTCTTCCAGATTTATTCCGCCGAAGCTACCTGCTATCATAGCCACGGTATTTACTATCTCGTCTACGTCTTTGGATCTTATGCAAAGAGGGAAAGCGTCGACGTTGCCGAATTCTTTGAAAAGCACGCATTTGCCTTCCATTACGGGCATTCCGGCTTCGGGACCGATATCTCCCAGTCCGAGCACCGCGGTTCCGTCTGTGACTACTGCGACGGTGTTCCATCTTCTCGTCAATTCGTAAGATTTGTCTATATCCTGCTGTATCTCGAGACACGCTTGCGCGACTCCGGGGGTGTAGGCGAGCGACAGATCTTCTTTATTTTCTACTTTGGCGCGGGATACGACCTCTATCTTTCCCTGCCATTCGTAGTGCTTTTTAAGCGATTCTTTCATATAATCCATAAGTTTTTCTCCTTTGGCTGATATTCTATCGGTATTATTTTAACACATTCCGACGACTTTGAAAAACAAATGACGGCAAAATTTGCTTATTATTTATTTTTAATATCCGACTATTGTATTGACTTTTTTTATATTAATATGTACAATATTAAATATAAGACGTATTAGTTTTATATGATTAAGGAGATTTTATGAAAAAAAGATTGACGGTTTTGGTGTTGATAGCAGTAGTGCTGATCGTTTCTGTGACCGCGTTTGCAGGTTGTAATAAAAAGGCTGATTACGTAATTGCGGTTTTGGACGATTATCCTCATTTTGCTACCACTATGGCGCATAAAGGTTTTATCAATAAACTCGACGCTTTGATGGAAGAAGCGGGCAAGACTGTAAGCTATAAATATTCCAAATCGTACGCTATAGAATCTATCCCGGAAGATAAAGATAAAGTTAAGTCTCCAGAAGAGGTTAAGGCTGCAAAAGAAGCCGAAAACGTCAAAAAATATGTGGATAAGAACGTAAATATGTTCCTTGCACTCTCCAAGAGTTCGGCTCAGGCGATAGAGGCTGGCGCAGGCGAGATCCCGTCGATATACACTTCAGTGGGTATTGTCGCTCAAGGACTTACCGCCGACGATATCAAAGTGCAGGTAGAGAGACAGGTCGACGTGATGCAGATGATCGCGCCCGGATCTCAAAAATTCGGTATCATTTATTTTGACGAAAATTTTGAGGAAGGAAAGATCAATTCTATAGGATATACAAACGCTAAATTGCAGGCGGATACCGCAAAGAGCATAATGGAAGCGCGCGGCATCGAAGTGCAAGTGGCGACATATCAGAAAGACAAAGAAGGCAAGAGAACCGAAGATAATCTCATCAAAGATAAACTTGAAGAGTTTAAGGCAAACGGAGTAGGTTGCGTATTTATTCCCGTAGATAATAATATCGCCAACGTAGCTCTTTCGGCAAAAGTATACAGCAAGAGCAATGCGGAGACCAAACTTCCTATAGTATGCGGCGACGTGAATATGAATTCCAATTGCGGAGTAGCGACTTACGGCGTAGATTACTATGCTATGGGAGAGCGCGCTGCCGAGATAGCTTTCGATATTCTCGTCAACGGCAACAAGAGAGACGGAATGGTGACGCTCGATACCGATTTTTCAAAGGGTATCTATGCCGTCAACTATAAGGCGGCAAAGGCTTGGGATGTGACTATTCCCGCCGAACTGGAGACGCTTATCACTTTGCAGTAATAAAATTAAGTATGCGGATAGCGTATGTATGCGTTGTCCGCGTATTCTATATATCCCTGAGGGATAATTGCGGAATTTATTTCCGCAAAAGGAGAAAAATATGAAGAAATTTATCGTTTTAATTGCAATAGCGGTTTTGGCTGTATGTTCCGTAGCGGCTTTTGCAGGTTGCGGAGCGCAAGCCGATTACAATGTCGGAATAATGCAATGGGTATCCCATCCCGCGCTGGATCAGTCGGCAAAGGGCTTTAAAGAAAGATTGGAGACGCTTATATTCGAACAGGGTAAGACCGTAAAATTCAATACTAAAAACGCGGCGGGCGACGGCGGCAATGCAAGTTCCGCGTCAGGCGTGTTGGTGGCAAAAAACGTGGATATGATCTTTGCGATCGCTACTCCCGCCGTTCAGGCAGTTTCTGCGGCGACCTCGGATATCCCCATAGTATTTACGGCAGTCACGTCGGCTAAATCCGCAGGATTGGATAAGGCGACCAACGTCACGGGCGCGACCGACCTCAACGACGTAGAAAAGCAGGTTGAATTGATGTATAAATTGAAGCCCGACGCAAAGAAGTTCGGAATTTTGTATACGACCAGCGAGGATAATTCTACTCTTCAGAAAGATATGGCGATCGCCGCGATGAAAGCAAGAGGTATGTCCGACGCAAATATAGTGACCAAAGGTATCAGCGAGTCAAGTAATATCGAAAGCGCCTTTGTATATTTTAAGAAAGAAAACGTCGACTGTATTTACATACCTACCGACAATATGCTCGCGGATAATGCAGATACCGTGCACGCAGTCAATAAGAATACGGGAGCGAATATACCTATTGTATGCGGTGAGACCGGAATGAGCGAGAAGTGCGGCGTTGCTACGTACGGGGTGGATTATTATAATCTTGGAGTACAAGCGGCGGAAATGGCTTTTGAAATTCTCGTCAACGGCAAGAAGCCGTCCGAAATCGCAGTAAAAGATCCCGTCGTGACTGATGCAGATTTCAGCTATAACGAAAAAGTGGCTCAGGCGATAGGCTTTACTATTCCCGACGAAGTCAAGAATATCGGAAAAAACGCTTAAAATTTAATATAAAATATATGCAAGGTCGGCTTTGCCGACCTTGTCCGACGGTTAAAATATAATTTTGCCGTCGAACGAAACTCAGGAGAAATAAATGTCAATTTTAACTACGTTTCTTACAGGAAGCAATCAGGGACTCTTGTGGGCGGTAATGGCGATCGGGGTATACATATCCTATAGATTACTCGATTTTGCCGATTTGACCGTCGACGGAAGTTTTGCTACAGGCGGATCCACGGCGGCAATCATAGTTACGTCGGCGTCCGAATATATAGGAGAAAGCGCGTCGCGCGGTATGTTTATAGCGATAGTCGCGTTGCTTGCGGCAGTGGTGGCAGGCGGATTTGCGGGATTGATAACGGGTCTTTTGAATACAAAACTCAAAATCGCTCCCATTCTTTCCGGTATAATCACAATGACGGGCTTGTATTCTGTAAATATGTTTATAATGGGAATCGGTACGGGATCTCTTAAAAGTAATTTGGGAATGGGTTCCGCCGGTACGCTTTTTACTTTTGCAAGAAAAATAATGCCGATATCTTTGAATTGGATCGTAGCAATCGTTGCGATAATTGTCGTTGCGATAGTTATGGCGTTGCTGTATTGGTTTTGCGGTACGGAAATCGGTAGCGCTATGCGCGCGACCGGCAACAACGAGAAGATGGCAAAGGCGCAGGGTATCAATACTCAAAATTCCAAAATTCTCGGTCTGGTGCTATCAAATGCGTTGGTAGGTTTATCGGGTGCGCTTGTGGCATTCCAACAGAGCAATGCGTCTGTCACTATGGGCGTAGGCGCTATAGTTGCGGGGCTTGCGGCGATAATCATCGGAGAAAGCATCATACCCGACAAATTCCCGTTCTGGGCGAGACTTCTCAGTTTGGCAATCGGCAGTATAATATACAGAGTAATTATAGCATATATTTACTGGTCTGATATCGATGCGGAATACGTTAAATTAGTTACGGCGGTATTGGTAGTGCTTGCGCTTTGCATTCCTCTTATCAAGGATAAAATCAGGCTTGCAAATATTAAAAACGGCAAAACCGGAAATAAAAAATCTGATCAAGCCGATTTGACTGAAGACGGCGTAGGCGGAGAAGAGACGGGCGCTGTTCAAGAAACAAACGCGGAATCGGAAAGCGCGATGAAAGATGAAACGTCCGAGGAGGTGCGCAATGCTTGAACTCAGCGGAATTAATAAGACTTTTAATATAGGCACGGTAAACGAGAAAAAGGCGCTTACCGATATCGATCTGATAGTAGAAGAAGGCGATTTTATCACTGTCATCGGCGGAAACGGAGCGGGAAAATCAACTTTGCTCAATATTATTGCAGGTGCATTTTCTCCCGAGCAGGGCAAGATAACCATTGACGGCGTCGACGTCACCAAAATGCCCGAATACAAAAGAGCGGCTATGGTGGGCAGAGTTTTCCAAGATCCTATGGTCGGTACTGCGGGCAATATGAATATAGAGGAAAATCTTGCTCTTGCCAACAGGCGCGGCAAGATGCGCGGTCTGGGCTGGAACGTCAAAAAGGAAGAGCGAATGTTTTTCAAAGAAAAACTCATGATGTTGGCTCTCGATCTTGAATCTAGAATGACGACCAAAGTAGGACTTCTTTCGGGCGGACAGAGACAGGCTATAACGCTGCTTATGGCTACGCTCAAAAAGCCGAAAGTTCTGCTTCTCGACGAGCATACGGCGGCTCTCGATCCAAAGACGGCAAGCAAAGTGCTTACGATTACCGAAGAGTTGACTTCCAAGGACAATATCACTACGATAATGATCACGCACAATATGAAAGACGCTATAAAATACGGAAACAGACTTATCATGATGATGGGCGGCAAAATTATTTACGACGTCAAGGGCGAAGAGAAGATGAATCTTACGGTGCAGGATCTTCTCGATAAATTCGAGCAGAACAGCGACGGAGAATTTGCAAACGACAGAATGCTTTTGAGCTGAACGGTTTTTACCAAGTAAGAAAGGTCCGACGGAAGTCGGACTTTTTGTATATATAGAGTTTTAAAATATGCCGAGCGTTTAGGTCGAAGTATATGCAATAATTAGGCAAAAGCGTATAAAAGTTTAAAATTTATGGACGATACGGTTATTTATTAAAATATAATATAAAAATTGGAATCAGAGAAAAATATGTTATAAATATTTTTGATATTATATAAATTATATTTGTTAAAGATGTATTAAATACATCTTAAAAAAGCCCAAAATATCATAAAAACGCACCTATTTTGTCATATTTTATCCCAAAAGCATTGCCATTTATAAAAAATAATGATATTATTGAATATGTAACTAAAAGCGCGAAGCGCGCCTTACGGAGAGTGTGATATGGCGGAGTTTTTTATAAATTTTACGAGGTATATCGACGAAGAATCGCCTGTGAAAATCAGGATGATAGGTGAGACTCAGCAAGAAGACAGCGTCAATGAAGAACGTAAAAATTCAGATATTATGGCGCTGGAATATATCATTTCCGGAGAAGGAATACTGGAGATCGACGGCAAGACTTATTATCCCAAGGTCGGCGACGTATTCTTTTTGAAAAAGGGCAGCGACCACAGATATTCTTCGAGTAAGAAAAACGGATGGCATAAGATTTGGGTTGTCTTCGAAGGCAAACTTATGGAGGAGATAGTAGATCTCTATCTTCCCAAAGATACCTATCTCTTCTCAAATTGCTATGTCGGCAATTATTTTCAGGATATTCTGTATTATCTCAAGAATTTTAAAAATAATTATCAAAAACTCACCGACGGCGTGTCCATAAAGCTGTTTGAAATTTTTACCGCTATAAGGAGCAACTCGTCTACCGTCAAGAAAGCAAGTCTTGCTATGCAGATCAAAGACACGTTGGATATGATGGTCGAGAGCGAACTTTCGTTGGAAAGTCTGAGCGCTCAGTTCGGCTATACCAAAAATCATATCATACATATTTTTAAAAAGGCTTTCGGAGTTACGCCGTACAATTATTTTCTAGAGAGAAAGATCGAGTACGCCAAAGTTTATCTCGACAACTGTTCTCTCTCGATAGCGGATATCGCCGCAAAACTTTCTTTCAGCGATCAACAGTATTTTTCCATCTGTTTCAAAAAGATAGTCGGTATTCCGCCTATCGTATATCGCAACAAGAAATTTTGATTCGTTATCAATTTAACTTCCCGCGGCTTATATTATTTAGTTGAAAAATTTTTTGCAGTATGCTAAAATAATCAAGTAATAAATTCACGCGTACTTTTTATGTCGCAAAAGAGGTGTCTTATGCATTGGGCGGAACAGATCGCGCAAAAAATCATCGACAGAAATCCAAATAAGGAAGAATATGTTTGCGCCGCGGGCATCAGTCCTTCGGGTTCTATTCATATCGGCAATTTCAGAGATATTGCTACGAGTTACTTTGTCGCCAAATCATTGAGAAAAATGGGCAAAAAGGCAAAACTTCTTTTTTCGTGGGACGAATTCGACCGTATGCGTAAGGTTCCGGTCAACGTAGCCGCGGTAAACGGCGATATGGAGAAATATATCGGATGTCCGTACGTCGACGTTCCCAATCCTTTTCCGGACAGCGACGCAAAGAATTACGCGGAGTATTTCGAACGTGAATTCGAGCGTTCTTTGAATAAATTCGGCATACAGATGGAATTCCGTCATCAAGCGGAGATGTACCGTTCTGGAAAATATAAAGACGAAGTGCTGCTTTCGCTCAAAAAGAGAGGCGAGATATTCGATATAATCGATTCCCACCGCACGCAGGAGGCGCAGGAAGGCGAGAGGGAGGCTTATTATCCTGTGAGCATCTACTGTCCGGTATGCGGCAGAGACACGACCAAGATAGAAAGTCTTTCGGAAGATTGCACGCAAGCGGAGTATTCTTGCAAATGCGGACATAAAGGACATTTTGACTTCACTAAAGATTTTAACTGCAAACTCGCTTGGAAGATAGACTGGCCTATGAGATGGCGCTACGAGGGCGTGGATTTCGAGCCGGGCGGCAAGGATCATGCGAGTATCAACGGCAGTTACGATACGTCCAAGCATATATCCAAGCAGATCTTCGGATACGAAGCGCCGATATTCCAAGGATACGAATTTATCGGAATAAGCGACAGCAATTCTTCGACGGGCAAGATGTCGGGATCGACGGGACTCAACCTTACTCCCGAGACTCTTCTCAAACTCTATCAGCCCGAAGTCCTTCTTTGGCTTTATTCGAGAAACGAGCCGCTCAAGGCTTTCAATTTCTGTCTCGACGACGGAATATTGAGACAGTATTTCGAATTCGACAAGATGTATAACGAATACAAGAACGGCACCGCCAACGATTTGACGAAGTCTATTATCGAGCTGGCTAGCGTAGAAGGACGCAATCTCGATTTGGTCCCGATGAGTTTGATAGTTCAGCTCGGATCCGTCGTGGATTTCAATCTCAAAATGTTGGAGTTGGTATTTGAAAAGATAGGCACTCCGTTTAAATACGAAGAGTTTAAAGACAGATTGGAGCGCGCTAAATTCTGGTTGGAAAAATGTTCTCCGCAGGAAATGAATAGACTGCGCAAGGGCAGAAATTGGCAAGTCTACGAAGCTTTGGACGATTTGGAGAAGCAGGAGATCGCTCAGCTTTACGAGTTCTTGAAAAAAGGCGGTTACGATTTGGCGGAACTTCAGACAGAGTTGTACGCTATTCCCAAGAGATTGAGAAATCTTACTCTCGAAGACAAGCAGCTAAAAGTATTTCAGGGCGCGTTTTTCAAAAACGTATACAGACTTCTCATCGATAAGGAGCGCGGACCGAGACTTTATCTTTTCCTCTATGCTATAGATAGCGAAAGATATTTGCCGCTTCTCGATTTTTCATATCCGAAGACGGAAGAGGAAATAGAGAGCGAAAAAGTTGCGGAAGAAGTCAAAGAAGAGAAAAAGGTCGAATACGGCGATCCAGATCCCGTCCAGGACATAAAGGACGAAGTCGAAATGAGCGATTTTGAAAAGATAGATCTTCGCGTATGCAAGATCGTCAAGTGTCAGGAGATACGCAAATCGCATAATTGCTATAAGCTCACGCTTTTCGACGGCAAGGATGAAAGAGTGATCGTATCTTCGATCAAGCATTATTATTCGCCTGACGAACTTGTCGGCAAAAAGATAATCGTCGTAGCCAATCTCAAGCCTGTTCGTATTACAGGCGTTACCAGCAATGGAATGCTTGTCGCCGCTACCAACAATGCATGCGGTTGTCAGGTGATTTTCGTCGACGATATCGTGCCGGAAGGAACGCAAATCAAATAATAAAAAAATATCCGAATATTACGCGCCCGCGTCCTCGATTATAGCCTTTAGAATTTTAATAAAAACAAGGCGAAATATCGGTCGGCGGGCGTATTTTTTACGCTTGATTTTCTAGTGTTTATACTTAAAAAATTTGCAGTATCAGAAAATTTGACTTTTTTATCGCTATTTTTATAAAGACATAAAGTTTCATTAAAATAACAAAGTAAAAACTTATATTTAATAATTTGGGCTAAAATCCTTTTACATGTTAACTTTTTGAACGCACATGTTAACTTTATTTTCGACACCGCGGGATTTTTTTGTAGTATAATTGACTTAAATAAAGGGAGCGAATAAGACTGAGATCGTAATTTTTGACATAGAATTTTATAGATCGAAAGCCGCATATTGCAAGCGATAGAAAGGAGATAAAATTTGCTTGAAATAAAGTCGTTGACAAAGGTATATAAGCCCAAGAAAGGGGTAGCCGTAAAGGCGTTGGATAAAGTCGATCTGTCCTTCGGCGACAGAGGGATGGTATTCGTGCTGGGCAAGTCTGGCAGCGGCAAGTCTACGCTGCTCAACGTGATAGGCGGATTGGACGGAGCGGACGGCGGTGAGATAGTGATAGACGGCAAGTCGTCGCTATCTTTCGGCACAGGCGACTATGACGCGTATCGAAATACGTATATAGGGTTTATATTTCAGGAATACAACCTTCTCGACGAATTCACAGTGGCGGAGAACATTTCTCTCGCGCTCGAATTGCAGGGCAAAAAAGCGAGCATCGATAAAGTAAATTCAATACTTCGCAAAGTCGATCTCGAAGGGTACAATAAAAGAAAAACCGACGAACTGTCCGGCGGACAGAGGCAGAGGGTTGCGATAGCGAGGGCGCTGATAAAAGATCCCAAGATAATAATGGCGGACGAGCCAACCGGAGCATTGGATTCTCAGACGGGAAAAGCGGTGTTTGAAACGCTGAAAAGACTTGCCGAGGACAAATTGGTCATCGTTGTCACTCATGACAGAGCATTTGCGGAGGAGTACGGCGACAGGATTATAGAGTTGGCGGACGGAAAGGTCATTGCCGACGTAAACAAAGATAGCATAGTTGACACGCTTCAAGCGCAAAAAAGCAATATTGAGTTGATAAAATCGCGCCTTCCGTATAGAAGAGCTTTTCAGATGGGGATGAGAGGTATGCGAACCAAACCTATCAGACTTATCGTAGCGATCATACTGTGCGTAATAAGTTTCGGCATGTTCGGATTTGTACATACGGCGGCATCTTATGACAAAAAAGACGCTACGGTCAAATCTATAATGAAAAGCGGTTATGAAGCGGTATCTTTTACTTCCGTCAACGGTATTTCGTCCAATGATCTAAAACGGCTTAAAGACGAAAGCGGCGTAGACTTTATAGGCGTAGTCAATTTCTCGGACGGAGATAATTCGCTTCCGTTGAGAAATAAGAATGCGCTGAAGAGTAAAGACAGCAGCGGTTATTACAACGGATCTTTTGCGGGCTTTATTTCAAGCGACGCTCTGTTGTTCAACGATATGGGATTTGAATTGATAGGTAATGTGCCCAAGGCGGAGAATCAAATATTGATCACAAAATATATGTATGAACAGTTCGCGTTGTGCGGTATAACATATTCGGATGAAAACGGAGAAGAAAAGTCTTTTGAGGGCGATTCTATTAGTACTCCTGAAAAGTTCCTGTCATGCAATCCGATTTTTCCTTGCCGTATATCTCAGGATGAGTATGCCTATTTCGATATAGTCGGAATATTGGATACAAAAGCAGATCGCGATAAAAGGTTTGAGATATTAAAACCCGATTCGCAGAGTAACGAACTGACCTTGTCGGAGTATTCTAAACTCACGGAAGCTTGTGCCGTATACTTTGATACTGGATTTCATTCTCTGTTGTATTTATACAAAGATGCGTACGATACCATGGTAAGTTTGCATAGCGGATCTCTAAATGCATTCGGCGAAGCGGTACCTGGAGAATTCAGGATCAGAGACGTCAATAGGGACGTATACTGCGAAGGCAGATTCGAGTCGGTTGCGAGTTCCGAGGACGTGGGCAAGATGGATTACGTGCGTTTTAACGGCGGCGATAGTCCTATTGCGAACAATGAATTGATCATAGGCGTAAACGCGGCGGCAAAGTTGTTTTCTCAGTTGGATAACGTCAGCGTTACTTTCGACGAAAAATATTTTGACGGAGCGATAGATTTTTCGCGCGCCGGAGCAGTCTCCGGCGGAAGGCTCAAAGAAATCTGCGATTTGACGGTCTATCTTCAATATGCCGAAAGCGCGTCTGTCGATGATATAAATGCTTTTAAAAATTATTTCTATGAAAAAAAAGACGAATACGGCGAGATGGTTCAGATGTTATATTTCGCAAATTGCGTCGAAGTCTTTATAGATTTTTGGAGAGATGGTTTTGCAGAAGAGATAACGTATGATTTCGAGACTATGAGCGATGCGGAATGGAGAATGGCTTATGCAGGTTATCTTTCGCAAGACCAATATAATTATTTTGACAGAGAAAGCGGAAATCATTTGAGTATAATATGCGGCTATTCTTCAAACGTGACGTCGCAACCGTGTGGATTTGAAATGTCGCAAAGGCAGGGTATAATAAAATACGTCAAACTGTTTATGGACAATAAGATAAATGCTATAAGCGGATATATGTACTATAAGTTTTCGGACGTCGAATACAATAAGACGGATATGCTATATAACATCGTCGGCGTATATTTTCCCGAAGACGACGCGCCGTTGACTAACGACGGCTATTATAGCGATATGTATGTCTTCAACGATTATATATATATGATGGCTCAAAGATTTGTCAAACCTGCTTATCAATTCGCTATCGCGCCTATGCCTCAAGATCGCTCGCAATTGACAAAAATCGTAGAGCTGAATTACGATGACTCTATAAGACCGCTGACGCTAATGAATGCCGTTATAAAAGAATTGGATAATTTTGACGATATTATCGAGAGCCTACGCGTAGTATTCTTCTATATAGCTTTGGGTACCGCGGTTTTTTCAATAGTGCTTATGAGCAACTATTTTATAGTAGCTATATCCGATCGAAAGAGGGAAATAGGAATATTGAGAGCATTGGGAGCCAAGACCTCAGATACGTTTGCGATATTCGCTGCAGAGAGTTTTGCAATCGCGTTGACAACGTTTGTCTTTGCTTGTATTATGGCAGTTATCGCTTGCGCGGTATTTGACGCTATGTTGAACACAGTTATAATGAAAGGAGTTTCGCTTTTCAATTTCGGCATACCGCAAATCGCCCTGCTGTTTGCGATCAGCTTAGCGGTAGCTTTTGCGGCGAGCTTTGTTCCTATAATAAAGCTGTCGCGGAAAAAACCTATAGATTGCATAAACGATAGGTGACTTGAAAAAGCATATTGGCATATGATAAATATCGCCGAAGGGAAAACAAATAATTGCTTAATACGGATATCTCGATCCATATTATAATAACACCTTAACAGACGGGCGTCCCATATGCGGGCGCCTGTTTGTATCAGGGCGGAATAAATCTATAAATTTTTTAATATACTGAGTAGTGAAAATTATGTATAACTGTCGAAATTTGTAAATACTGAGCGTTTTAAATTGACAATCGGCTAAAGTAAGAGTATGATTATAAATGGCTATGTGGATAAGTGAAAAGTTTCAAAACAGTAAATTTTACCGTACAGTCGGCGGATTTTTCCGTTCCGATTGGTATTTGCTTACGCTTTCCGTATTGATGATTATTCCGTTTTCTTTCAAAAAGTATTTTGTCGCGCTTTGGATGTTGACGTTGCTCACTTGCGCCGCTATGGTGCTTTGCAAGGATATTTTGCCGTCGTTTGCAGGATTTCTCTTTGCGTCTATGTCGGTATTTGAATTGCACAAAATATCAACAGAAGAGATTTTTTCTACTATGTGGATAGCCTTGCCGATAGTCGCGTCGTTTTTATTCCATATGATATTTTACCGTCAAAGGCATTACAGACCGTGTAAGACTTTCCGCAGTCAGATAGCGGTATCGATAGCTATAACATTGGCGGGTCTCGGTGCTACAACAGCAAAAGAGTATTTTGCGTTGCCCACGTTGTATTTTTGTGTCTTCCTAGGCTTCGGTCTTTTGGGAATCTTGGTAGTGCTCGATATGTACGTTCCCGAAGAGCCTGAGTATATACAAAAATATTTTGCAAAAATCATGATGTTTGTCGGATTTACGGTCATTTTGATGTGGATGGCGGCTGTATTTCAAGATATTCCTTCTAGGGGCGAAGGCTTTAGAATTCCGTATAGGCAATGGAAAAACAATGTCGGCAACCTTATGTTGATAGCAGTGCCTGCAACGCTTTTTTACGGTACGAAAAGCCGTCATTCTTGGGCGTTTTTTATATTTGCCGCATTGGAATTGGCGGCGATAATGTTTTCGCTTTCAAGAGGATCGATGATGGTTGCGGCGGCATTGGCTCCGTTTGAAATAATATTATTCTTTATATTCGTCAAAGATAAAAAACAGCGTATAATATGCGCGGCAATACTTGGCTTTATATGCGTGTGTATAATGATCTTTTTGTTCGCAAACGATAAAAAGATGTGGGATAAACTTATCAACGCGTTGCATATCAGCGAGCATGAATCAAGGTGGAAACTTTATATTATAGGTCTGAATAATTTCCGCGCTCATCCGTGGTTCGGCGTGGGCTTCGGTTTTCGCGACGAGGAAGTATATCCTCTCAACGATATGGCTATATTCTGGTATCACAGCACTCCCGTGCAGATCATCGCAAGTATGGGCATACTGGGTATAGTATGTTATTTATATCAGCTGATAGTTAGATTAAAGTTGCTTTTCAAACGCAATGCGTTCAATTTGTTTATGATATTCTCGTTTGCCGGATTTGAAGGGTATTCGTGCGTGAATACCGGAGATTTTTCTCCTATTCCTTTCGCTATACTTATAGTGATGATATTTATCATATGCGAGAAATCTGTCAAGCGCACCGATATAAAGATCGATGGGACTTATGCAAAAAAATAAATTCTTGACAGTCTACGCCGTACTTGACGAATCTACTCAAAAACAAATCGATAATCTTGTGGAGAATTTTCCCGATATCAGCAATCAAATACGCGATAGCATTCCTTACCATATTACGCTTGGCAGTTTTCCTTTGGAAGATAGAAGTCTTTTGATAGAAAAAATTAAAAATGTTTGCGAAAATAATTGCACTTTTCCTATCAAGTTGAAAAAACTCAATCATTTCGACAATAAAGTGTTGTACATTCAACCTGCAAAGAATAAGAAACTGTATGAATTGCACCGAATATTCGATTGCAATTATGCCGACGGGCATTCTTGGAAAGCGCACATTACTATCGGCTACGGAGAAGAGTCGACTATAAAAAATGCAAAAAAAAGTATTTCGAAAATATTCAAACCTATTTCTGCCGACATAACGGCAGTCGAGTTGGGGGAATTTTTTCCCGCAGAGATCGTATATACAAAATATTTAAATAATTTATAAAAATGATATCGGTACGATTTTAATCGATATGTCTTTTATATGATAGCGAATTTTTAGGTGTTGCGGACATTTTGTCTATTATTTGTTTGGATAATTTTATTGACTATCTTATTACAGGTTAAGCCGTGCGCGCAATGACTATAGTTTCGTCGAAAATATCAGAAAAACGGAAAGATCACGTTGATCATAGCAAACGCTTTGATTATAATATCGGCAGCGTCCCACGTAGGTTTATTGGTACTCCCGACGGGAATACTCGTAAAGGCTCGTGGCGTTCGCAACTGCGTTGCTCGGCTGATCGAACTTGCTCGACGTGAAGTTGAATAATAAAAGTGTGAAGATATAAGTCTCGCAGTTCGGATTCCCTTGGAGAGATACGCAAAAGCGCCTACTTTGTAGCAGGCGCTTTTTGGTACTCCCGGCGGGAATCGAACCCACAACGGTCCCTTAGGAGGGGACTGTTATATCCATTTAACTACGGAAGCAAAAAATTATTTTCAAGTATAATTACTATATTATATGTTTGAGATAATGTCAATCTTTTGAGGCAGGTTGATATAAATCGAGGTCGACTTTATAGTACTTATAGAATGGTCTTTATCGGAAAATGCAAAAAATCTGAAAATTTGAGGGAAAACGATAGACAGTCACCGATAATTATGATAATATTATAAAGCAAAATTGATAATGGCTCCATGGTCAAGCGGTTAAGACTCAGGCCTCTCACGCCTGCTACCGGGGTTCGAATCCCCGTGGAGTCACCAATAAAATAGACGGCAAGTGCCGTCTATTTTATTGGAATCCCACAGGGGATTCCGAACCAGCTCGATTACAGCAATCTTACAATCATCTAGAAAGGTCTCACTATTTCTTCATCTGAGCGGTTCGCATTTAAGCGCAGTGAAAATCTTGGCGGCAGCCAATATCTCCGTGGAGTCGTGCAATAAGTTACTATATTTTTCCATAGGATTTTTACGTGGCTCGCATTATGTAATGATCATCTTTAGATCGGTTTAGGTTCATCATTCGTTTGCAGACGGTATACATATAGATCGATTTGCAGATAAATTACAGAAATATTTGGATGAGTTCGACATATAGCCCCGGCAGTTGTTATTTCTACCAATAACTCAAATCATACATCAGTCGATAAAAAGCAAAACCTCGGTAGAAATATCCGAGGTTTTCTGTCGCATTATTTTTTGTCGGGTATAAATTTAAATACGGCTTTTTTGACTTTATTCGCATTCATTTTTAATGACGGAGCGTGAGGCTCTTCCGGTAAGAAAAGTACCCAATCGCCTGTGCGCATAGGCAGAAGGGCAACGGGGCCTTTCCAAAATCGTATATCTTTCTCTTCATCGTATTTGCAGATCGGATCAAGCAGATCCGTCTTTGAATAGCCTATAAATTCGTCGCCGTCCAATATGAGTTGAATGTCGGCGTAAATAGAGTGCGTTTCGCTTATTTCGTCGCCGAGCGGTTTCGGCTCGTATTCGCAAACGTTGACATAAAGATTTTCGCCCAGTTCATACCTGCCGCACGGCGTATCTTTGTCCAGTTGGATAGCCTTATCCAGACATATCGCTATCTTATTTTCCAATGACTTGTAGTAGTGGTTGCGATTGATATTTGCGTGTATCATAATCTCCTCGCGTTTTTTCTTTATTGTACTACTATTGCGCTCGATTGGCAATAAAAGATACAATCTATGTCAAATAATTGAAAAAGTTTTGCCGTACTGATATAATTTAAGAGGAGAAGAAAATGTCTGCGAAAAATAATCTTAAAAAAATAAGGGATCGCAAAGCGATAAGCATAGAAGAAGCCGCCGCCGAGCTGGATATGGAAGTATCGCGTCTCGGGAATATCGAAAACGGCAGGATCCAGCCTTCAGGAGAAGAATTGGAAATAATGGCGCGTTATTACGGAATAACCGTTGAGGATATAGTGCGCGTCAAAGAAATGAAAAAGGTTAAACGCAACAGTTTTTCGAATAAAAACGACAGATCTTTATGCGAGCCGTGGGGAAACGTTTTCCATTTTGAATATAAGAGCGGAGCGACTGTCGGTCGCATTCCGTTGATACATATAAATATAGGATTGGGCGCATATAGCGCAAAGGGAATAATCGCGATAGGCAATTTCGCTTGCGGAGTAATATCGATTGGTGGAATTTCCGTAGGTATTATTTCTATCGGACTGTTATGTATTGGTATTATAGCGTTGGGATTGATCGCGTTCGGAGCATTTGCCGTAGGTGCGGCGGCGATAGGTATATGCGCCGTAGGCGGAGTATCGATCGGTTATCGTACGGTCGGGGGAGTTGAAATAGGACGGTCGCTTGGATTTATGCCGTCGCAATTTAAACAATATTTGATATCTATATATTCGATAAAATAAAAAAGGGTAAAAAAATACAATGCTTTCGCATTGTCCTCACAATTTTCCCTATTTTACCACAGTCTTAAGTTGAAACTGTACTTTTTCATATAAGACTTCCAAAGATTCCAAAATTTCTTCATTCATCTCACCTCCTATTAAATTTTATTTTGCTTGCCCCCTTTTTCGCCAATATAATAGCACCGAAAATTCGGGTTGTCAACGCTTTTGTGATACTTTTTTCAAAAAATTTTCGTGAGGAAAAAATCTTTTCTTATTCATATCGGATTTTTGCCTAAAATTTATGTTATATACGGCAAATTTATAATTTATCAATATTTTCGATGTAGAATTGATCTTTAATATAAGCTTTACATTGAATATAACAGTTTTGTCGAATTTTAACGGCGCTTTAACTTTCTATCTCTGTTGAGAATAAATATATCAAAATTTTTGTTGACATTACGCGAAATATGCTTTATAATTTCACTGAACAATGTTCAAGAATAAAATTGGAGTGCAGTTATGAAAATTACTAAGGAAGCCATAATCGACGAGGCGATAGCGATACTCGAAGAAAAGGGCGACGATCCTCAAAAATTGACGGTCAGAGAACTTGCCGGCAGGTTGGGCATAGGCATAGGACTTGTAAACTATCATTTCGGATCTAAAGAAGTACTGATCAATCTTTGCGTAAAGAAGATGATAATGGGAATAGTCGAGGAATTTCATAAGGTAAGACAGTCTTTGGCGTTTATGAAGCCCAAAGAAAAGTTGAATTATCTGTGCCTTATGACGTTTGATTATCTTTATACAAAACCGAACGTATCCAGAGTTGCGTTGATTTACGATTTGGGATCCGGCGGCAAGGACGATACGACGAGCGAACTCATCGACGCATATATTCCTATCGTTATGGACTGCAAGCCTGCATACGACGAGCAAAAGGCGTATTTGATAGCTTCGAGAGTTATATATATACTTGAACAATCGTTTTTGCGTACGGATATAATCAAAAAGAGAAGCGGCGTCGATTTGAACGAGTCGTATCAGAGAAAGGAATATCTCGAGTCTTTACTCAAGGATATGATAAAATAACCGTCGAGATTGGACGGAGAATTATGACGCTTGCGGAGTAGTTGACCGCGAGCGAGGAGTTATTAAGATAGGAGAATGCGCGGACGCGTCGGTTGCGCCGTCCGCCAATGTGCGAAGTATGCCGTCATATTATACACATTTTTATTTTGCGCAGAAGTGCGCGGAAAGATTTCCCGCAAAGTTGAAAGAGATCGTTGACGCCAATAGGAAATACTACGATCTGGGTTCGGGCGGAGCAGATGTACTTTTTTTCTACAAACCTTATAAAAAGAACGATATAAGGGGTTACGGTTCGTATCTGCACAGAGAGAATTTCATCTCGCAGATGCAACGCTTTAAAGAATGCGCGGACGGCAGTTGCCATAGCGACAGGGATATAGCGTATCTTATAGGATATTTTACTCATTTTGTCCTTGACAGCGCCGCTCATCCGTATATCGATAAGGTCGTATCGGAAAACGTAGAGAAGCATTTTGTGATAGAGACCGATTACGAAAGGAAGTTGCTTATCAAAAACGGTTTGGATCCGTATTCGAACAAATATATAGTTAAAACCGGCGACGAGGACGTCATAGAAACGGTATCCAAATATATGAATACTACGCCCAAGATAATAAAAAAGACGCTCAAGGACAGAAGAAAGTTTATCGGTATGATTTCGTCGCAAAATAAATTGGTAAGAAGTTTTTTGAAATTTTCTTTCAAAATATCGGGAAACCCAACGGGATTCGACGTGCTTGTTCAAAGTCGGGAGAATCCGCGTTGCGAGGCTGTAAGAGAGAGGCTTGACGCGATAATCGCGACTGCGCTTGGAGATATAGAAAGACTGTCGACGGAATTCTTTGAATACATATCTTCGAGTGTCCGACTGGGCGAGCGATTCGACTGCGATTTCCACGGCTGTCGACAACTTTGATTATAATTCGAAATTTGTAAAATTATGTAAATTCAACTTTAGTTTTTTGTAATGGGTCTTTACAGTTCGATCGGTTTATGCTAGACTTATCGTAGACAATAATGTTGAAATATACTCAAGGAGAGGAATATGGAATACAAGGTTTTCGTCGTTGAGGACGACGACAGTATTAGAGGACTTTACGAAATAGCGTTTCAGGACCGGTTCGATTGCAAGAGTTTTTGTAATGCGGAGGATATGTTCGACGCTTTTGAAAAAGAGACTTGCGATATAATTATATTGGATCTTATGTTGCCGGGTATGGACGGACTTAAGGCGCTTTCTATTCTAAAATCCAGATCGAATACCAGAGATATCCCGGTGATCATCGCCAGCGCGAAGGGCGACGAGAATATAAAGGTCAGAGGATTGGACGCAGGCGCCGACGATTACATAGCAAAGCCTTTCGGTATGCTCGAACTTATCGCAAGAGTCAAAGCCAATCTGCGTAAGACGGGAAACAAGAAGAACGACGAAGACATATTCGAATGCGGAGAAGTGCGTATAAACAATTCCGAACACGTCGTGTACGTCAACGGCAATGCAGTGCCGCTTACGTTGAAAGAGTATAATCTGTTGTTGCTTCTTATGAAAAATACCGATTGCGTAGTCACCAGAGAGACGATACTTTCGGAAGTATGGGATTACGAATTTGTCGGAGAGACGCGTACTTTAGATATGCATATCAAGTCTTTGAGGAGCAAGCTGGGAGTATATTCGGACAAGCAACTTATATCCACCGTCAGGGGCGTAGGCTATAAATTTATGAAACATTGATACGAAAGAGGGCGCGACCGAACGGTAGCGCCCTAATGATTTCAGCGGGTTTTGTCGGCGCGCATATGCGTTGACTTTTTATATATAATGTTGTAAACTGTAATCGTTGATATCCGTCGCGATCGCAGGTCGGCGGTATTTTCAGGCGAAAAGAATGAAACATAAAATTCTGACGAGAGTAATATTGATAATGACGGTAGCGGTCTTCGTTACCGTTGCTTTGACGTTCCTTCTTTTCAACGTTTATACGCTCAATAGCACAAAAAAATATCTCGTGCGCGAATCCGCCTTTGTAATTGACAATCTCGCTCAATCGGTCAACGAGAGCGACGTCGAAGAGCGTTTGGGGCAGAAGAGCGAGGCGAGCGGATACTATAAATTTGTCGTGCTGTCCGGAGAGTCCAGAATAATATTTGCGTCCGATAACGTTGGCGGCGCGGATGCGAGCAAGATAAAGCCTCGCCATATAGAGAGGGCTTTGCGAGACGGGGATACGTTTTTTATACAGAGGATATACGGTTCCGCCAATACTCTGAATTACGCCGTGAAAGTGGAAAATCCGCATTTCAGAGACGGGTATCTTCTTCTCGTATGTTCGGTGGACGTTATATACAGCAGCGGTCCGTATTTTCTCGTCGTGACGTTGGCGGCGGTGATATGGGTTGGCGTAATCATTGCGTCCTACATCGCTTTGACTTTCAACGTAAAATTCGCTACTATACCTTTTGAAAAGATAGAAAAAATACTTGTTGAGATAAACAACGGCGAGTATGTTCCCTCTCAGATACCTCAACAGCTCAATTTTCCGGAATTTAAAGCCGTGCTTACCAAGATCGACGATATAGCGGGAGAGATCTCTAAGAATTTTCTCAATTTGAAATACGAGCAGAAAAAGTCGTCGATATTGCTCCAGTCGGTAAATCAGGGTATAATCGTAGTGTCGAAGAGCGGAAGAATAGTGCTGACCAACAATATCGCCCGCGAAATATTCGGCAGACCCGACGACGCCGTAGTAGGCGTGGATATGAGCCATCTCATAGGCGACGGGGATCTTTTGCGGTCTCTGCGTCAGTCGCTTGATGAAAAGAAGTTTTATGTAGGGGAAGTTCAGTTGGGCGAGGGTATATACCGCGTTGAGACGACGTTCAGCAACATCGAAGAAGATGACGTGATTACCGGAGAGGTAATGCTTATAGCGCTCACAAACGTGACGGCGGAAGTTAACTCCGCGAAGATACGCAGCGAATTTTTTGCCAACGCGTCTCATGAACTCAAGACGCCGCTCACCGCTATAAGCGGTTATTCCGAACTTATGACTATGGACGGCGTATCCAAAAAACAGCTGGCAAAATGCATAGACGAGATAAACGCCAATGCCGGCCGTATGCGCGATTTGATAGACGATATGCTTAGGCTGTCCAAGCTTGACGCCGATCCCGGCACCGAGGAGATAAGGAAATTCCGTCTCGAAGACGTCTGCGCAGAAGTGGTAGAAGAACTGTCGGGAGTAGCCGAAAGCAAGCGGGTAAAGATATCTTTGACAGGTTCAGCCGAATTTATAGGCAGAAAGAAGATGATACAGACGCTCGTCGCCAATTTGGTTAACAACGCTATCAAGTACAATAAGCCGGAAGGTCGCGTATGGATCGAGTTGAGCGAAACCTCTAGCGAAGTTACGCTCAAGGTTGCAGACGACGGTATAGGAATAGCAAAGGAACATCAAAAGCGATTGTTTGAGAGATTCTACAAGGTCGATACGAGCCGTACTTATACCAACGAGAGTTCGACGGGGCTGGGGCTTGCGATAGTCAAAAGGATCGCGCTGATACACGGAGGCAAGATATCGCTCAAGAGTATGCCCGACGAAGGCTCGGAATTCAAAGTGGTATTTCCCAAGCGATTGATCGACTGCTAAAAAACAAAGATAATATAAAAGAGGTAGATATATGAGTTATCCTATGAAATTAATGCCGGCAACGTTTGCTCTCGTATGGGGCGGCACGCGTCTTGCGGGCAAATGGAACAAGCGTTCCGATGCGGACAATATCGCCGAGAGCTGGGAACTCTCCTGTCATGAAAAGGGAGAGAGCGTGGTGCTCAACGGCGAATTATCCAATATAAAACTTTCTCGAGTTATAGCCGAAAACCCCGATTTTTTGGGATCGCGCGGCAAGGCTTTCGATTTCTTTCCGATATTGATCAAGCTTATCGACAGTAAAGACAATCTGTCGGTGCAGGTGCATCCCAGCGACGAATACGCGCTTGCCAACGAAGGCGAATACGGCAAGACGGAGATGTGGTACGTCGTAGATTGCGAAGAGGGGAGCGGCGTGTATTGCGGATTCAAAGAGCCGGTGTCGAAAGAGGAATTGAAGGCGTCTCTTCTCGACGGCAGCGTGACGGACAAGCTCAATTTTCTGCAGGTCAAGAAAGGCGATACGCTTTTTATCGAAGCGGGTACTGTGCACGCTATTTGCGGCGGAATGCTTATTTGCGAGGTACAGCAGAATTCGTCGATAACTTACAGGCTTTACGATTACGGAAGAAAAGATAAGGACGGAAAGGAGAGGGAATTGCACGTCAATAAAGCGCTTGCCGTGACGGATACCGAAAAAGTAGTTCTTCCCAACGAAAACCGCAAGGCGTTGGACGAATGCGCGTCGATAATTGCGCAGTGCAAATATTTTACGGTAGAAGAAATAGACTGCAAAGAAGAATACGCGTTTGACGTCGACGACGGTTCGTTTGTGTCGTTGACTGTGGTTGACGGCAGCGGCGCGGTAATGAGCGGCGGCAGTTGTATATCTCTCGATACGGGCGATACCGTGTTTATCCCCGCAGGTTCGGGCAAGACGGATATATACGGCAATTTAAAAGCCATAAAGGCATATTGTTGAGCGGAATAATGAAGACTGAATTGCTGGGTATCGAAGAAGGATTGGATAAGGCGGCGCGTTTGATAAAGTCGGGAGAAGTAGTGGCTTTCCCGACCGAAACCGTCTACGGTCTCGGGGCAAATGCATTTGACGGAGAAGCCGTCAAAAAGATTTTTGCCGCAAAGGGAAGACCTGCCGACAATCCGCTCATAGTTCACGTTGCTGACAAAGACAGTATATACGGTCTTGCCGAGAACGTATCGTCCAAGGCGCGCGCCGTCATCGACGCGTTTATGCCGGGACCGATCACTGTGATACTGCGCAAGTCAAGCCGCGTGCCCGACGAGGTGTCGGCTGGATTGGATACGGTGGGCATAAGATTTCCGTCGCATCCTGCGGCTCGGAGTTTTATAAAAGCGTGCGGCGTGCCGATAGCGGCGCCGTCCGCCAACGTGTCTACGCGTATAAGTCCGACTTCGGCGGAACACGTGTTTGAAGATATGAACGGTAGGATACCGTTGATACTTCAGGGGGGAGAGTGCGGCGTAGGGATAGAGTCGACAATTGTCGATCTAAGCGGAGACGCGCCTACCGTATTGCGTCCGGGAGCAATCACTCCCGAGCAACTTGCAGATGTGCTTGGCAGTGTGACGACGTTCGGCGGAAAGGTGGTCGTAGCTAAAGCTCCGGGTATGAAATACAAACATTACGCCCCCGATTGCGATATGGCTGTCGCTACGTCGGCAGAGCGCGCGGCGGCGGATTATCTCGCTAATATAGGCAAAGCCCCCGTCGTGTTGGGCAAAAGCGATTTTATAGAAGAATTGCTTTCTTTGGGGAAATGCGACTATATCGATCTGGGCAATGACGACGAGTCGGTGATGAAGAATATTTATTCGGCTATGCACGAGGCGCAGAAGAAGCACGGATATATTGTATGTCAGGATTTCGGCGACGCGGGAATTGCGGCTTCGGTGATGAACAGAGTAAATAAAGCCAGCGGAGGTAAGAGGGTATGAAGGTGCTTTTTGTATGTACGGGCAATACTTGCCGATCGCCTTTGGCTCAGGCGATATTTCAGCAAATGACGGACGAAGAAGGGATATCGGATATGCAGGCGGACAGCGCGGGAGTTTATTGCGGTTACGGCGAACCTATGAGCGATAATACGACTCGAATAATAGAGGAGATGGAAATATTTTTTACCCATACGTCCCAGCCCATTTCGCAAAAGCTCATAGACGGTAGCGATCTCGTAGTTACGATGACCAGAGGGCATAAGCGTCTATTGGAGAGTGTAGTCGACGGGGCAAAACTCTTCTGTATGGACGATATAAGCGGTTCGGGAGATATCGACGATCCTTACGGCGGAGACATGCGGACATATAGAGCGGTCGAAGAGCAGATCAGGTCGGGAATGGGCGCTGTGATAGAAAAACTTCGTTCTGTGTCAGACGGCAGCTTCGTAGAGTGACAAAATGCGCAAAGCGTAGTTATTTCGACAAAATATCGATATTGTCATATTGTAAAGTAACGGTATCGTTTGTAAATAATGTATAATAAATCAAAGTAGGGTATTGCATTTTTTGGAAATATGTGGTAAAATACTCTATAATATAAACGAGGTGCGTATGAAAATCGCGATTGGTTGCGACCACGGCGGTGTAGCGATAAAGCCGGCGGTCATTGAAGTTTTAAAGAGCAAAAATATAGAGATCGTAGACAAGGGCTGTTTCGACGAGTCGTCGGTGGATTATCCCGACTATGCGTTGAGCGTGGCTCAGGCAGTTGCGACGGGCGAGGCGGATAAAGGAATAATTCTTTGCGGTACCGGCATAGGCATAAGCATTGCCGCCAATAAGGTCAAGGGGATCAGAGCGGCGGTATGTCACGACTTGTTCACCGCCGAGATGTGCGCGCGTCACAACGACGCGAACATACTGTCTATGGGCGGTCGCATAGTTTCTTCAGAACTCGCCGCCGATATGACCCGCGTTTGGCTCGATACTCCGTTTGACGGCGGCAGACACACCGCGAGAGTAGGCAAGATAACCGATATCGAAAACAAATATTTTAAATAAAGCGTCGGAGAATACCGTATGATAGAAGAGATGATTGACAGCATACTGGCTGCCGAAGACAAAGCCAAAGAGATCGTTAGGGACTCGGTCAACGCGTCCAACGATATCGTAAGCGAGGCAAAAAAGCAGGCGGCGGCTTTGTACGACGGCGCAAAAGACGCTCAGTATGCAAAAGAGCGCGAATATACGGCAAAAGGCGAGGCTGACGGCGAAGCCGCAAGGACTGCAAGGATAGACGAGACTCGCGCGCAGATAGAAAAGATGAGCGATATACCCGCAAAAAAGAAGGAGCAGGTATATGCGGCTATAATGAAAGAATTGAAGGCGAAATATGGCGTTAAGTAATATGCAGAAGTTGCTTTTGATAGGCAACGTATCCGAGCGTAATACTTTGATAAAAAAACTGCACAAACTCGGTTGTGTGGAAGTCGCTTCCGCGCCCGAAATAGACAAGATGGCGGCTACCGATATCCGACAGGATATCGATGAGGGAAAAGTCAAACTTGCCAAACTCGAGTTTTGTATGGAGACGGTCAAGGACTATAAGATCGTCGCAAAAAAACTCGTAAAAGATCACAAGATAGACTACGTGCCAGCTAAAGGCAGAGGGATGTTCCCGATCAAGCAGGTCGTCGCTTTTGAAGATTTTGAAAAGACGTCGGAAATAGAGACCGACGTGTTTACCCATATCGACAGACTTAAAGAAATAAAAGACAATATAATCCAACTCAAAGCCGGCAGTCAAAAGGAGCGCGCGCTCATCGCGTCGCTTGCTCCTTATTCGCAGATGCAGATCCCGTTTTCCAAATTTAAAGATACAGCCAACGCAGCCGTGCTTCTCGGCGAGGTCAAGGATACCAAACTTCCAGTCTTGGAGAAGATTAGGGAGATCGGGGGAGAATTCGAGGTATTTGCTTCGCAGGGACTTTGCGGAACGGCTATTGTCATCGGCAAAGAGAATTACGAGCAGCTTCAGGATATTCTCAACGAAGCCGAATTTGCTAGATGCGCTATAGAAGCTGACAAAACGCCGTCTCAGATCATTGAAGAGTGCAATGCAAAACTCGAGGAAAATGAAAGCAAGAACGCGGCTTTGGTGGAAGAAATAATGACGTTTGAGAACATACTCGAAGACGTGAGAAGACTGTATGACTATATATCGTTGGAAGTGGCTAAATCTGAGAGCAGAAACGCTACCAAAGCCACTGAATCGACTTATTATCTCGAGGCTTGGCTGCCCGAGAGCGAGGCGGAACGCGTAAATAAGACGCTTGAAGAATGTTCGCTGTCTCTCGCATTTACGATAAGAGAACCGCTTGAGAGTGAAACTCCTCCAACGCTTGCCGTCAACAATTCGCTCGTTGCTCCTTACGAGAGCGTGACGAATATGTTTTCCGCGCCGTTCTATAAAGAGATCGATCCCAACGCGGGAGTCGCTTTCTTCTTTTTCCTGATGTTCGGAATGATGCTTTCAGACGCGGGCTACGGATTGTTGCTTACGCTCGGCGCAAGTCTCATACTTGCGATACGCAGACCGCCGAAAGGCGAACTAAATCTCGTCAAGATAATGCTTATGGGCGGTATCTCTACGGTGATATGGGGCTTTTTGTTCGGTTCGTATTTCGGAGTGAGCGCCGCGGATATGGGGATATGGTATTGGTTTAATCCGATAGAAGAGCCGATGATGCTGTTGGTAATCAGCCTTGCCGTGGGACTGATACAGATGTTTGTCGGTATGGCTATAAATATGGTCGCGCTCATCAGGGCAAAACAGCCGGTATGGGGAGTGTCGTCCGCATTCAGTTGGTATTTCCTTGCGCTCGGCATAGGCGCGATTGCGCTTGCGGGCAAGGTAGGAAGTTGGATGAAGATAGTCGGTATAGTATTCGCGGCTATAGGAATAGTATTGCTTATGCTGTCGGGTACTTTCGGCAAAAAAGGCGCAAAGAAAGTGTCGGGAGCGCTATCCGCGCTGTACGGAATAATCAATTTCTTCTCCGACCTTATGAGTTATACCCGTATCTTCGGATTGGGACTTGCCACCGGCGTCATAGCGATGGTGTTCAATCAGATCGCAGACGTAATATCGGGAATGATGCCGCTCAAGTTTTTGGGAGTCATAGTATCGATAATAATATATATTATAGGTCACGTATTCAACGTGGCGATAAATTCGCTCGGCGCATACGTACACAATTCCAGACTTCAGTTTGTCGAATATTTCGGCAAATTCTATACGGGCGGAGGCGAGCTGTTCGCGCCGCTGGGAAGTCAGACTAAGTACTATCGGATAGGAGAACCTGCTCCGGCCGAAAAGAAAGCGGCTGACAAAAATTGATAAAATCCGCGCTGATCAAATTTTGCGCGGTCAAATAAAAATACACACCACAGGAGGTTGGTATAATGAACGGAGTTTATATAGGAATGATAGGCGCGGCGCTTGCGGCGTTGATGGCGGGTTGCGGATCGGCAATCGGCGTCGGCATCGCAGGTCAGGCTGCTGCCGGAGTTACCAGCG
The DNA here is from genome assembly GCA_948471525.1 of uncultured Clostridia bacterium. GTDB lineage: Bacteria > Bacillota > Clostridia > Christensenellales > UBA3700 > RACS-045. The sequence goes on from CAOKSY010000005.1 coordinate 45,850, forward strand.
AAGATCCCGGAAAGTTCGGTAAAGTATTGCTTTTGCAATTGTTGCCGGGTACTCAGGGTATCTACGGACTCATCATTGCGTTTATGGTCTTTATGCAGGCGGGATTGCTCGGAGGCAATATCGCTCAGTGGACCAATATGCAAGGTTGGGGCATGGTAGCGGTATGCGCGCCGATGGCTATAGTCGGTCTCGTTTCCGGTATCTATCAGGGCAAGTGCGCTTCCGCCGCTATCGCGATGGTCGCAAAGAGACCCGAAGCGTCCGGTAAAGGATTGCTTATGACGGTCATGGTTGAGACGTACGCGCTGCTCGCTCTTCTCATCTCGTTCTTGGGCGTAATGTTCCTCATCAAATAAGGACGGTTATTTATGAACAATAAAGACGCTATCATCAAAAAAATCACCGACGACGCGGCGGCTGTCGCGGAGAGCAATATCAAAGAGGCTCGGGATACCGCGGCTCAAGTAATCGCTCGCGCGCAGAAAGAGATCGACAAGTTTGAAGAACTCAACGCCGGCAAAGCCGAAGCGCTGTATCAGGACGCTTTGGCTAGAAGCGAAGTCGTTGCAAATCTCGATTGTAAGAAAATGATGCTCAATGCAAAGAAAGAAGTCGTCGACAGGATATTGGACGAGGCGATAGACGCTTTTGCGGCGGATAAGAAGACATATCTCGCTCTTATCGAGAAGATGATATCGAGTTGTTGCGAAGACGGCGACGAAGTCGTAATTTGCGAGAGGGACGAAAAGACCGTCACCAAAAAGTTTGTTGCGGAAGTTGCCAAGAAGACGGGGAAGAAATTGACGAGAGGCGACGCTTTCGGAGATTTTAAAGGCGGAGTAATGCTGTCGGGCAAGAATTATGACAAAAACCTTACGTTGGATCTCGAGTTCGAGTCATTGAGAGACGGCTTGGAGAGCAAGATCGTCGAAATTCTGTTTGGGGGCGAATAAGGTTATTATGGCAAACAACAGTTTAGTCTATTCCAACGCGAGAGTAAAAGCGATGGAGAATACTTTTCTTACCAACGAGAAGATCGTGCGCATGGCGTACAGCGACTCGCTCGGCGACGGTATAAAGGTATTGCTCGAGTCGGCTTACGGCGGCGGAGCGTCTGTCGAGGGAGGCGATTACGAACAGCTTTTGCAGGCGGAAGACAAAAAGATCAGCGAATTCGTCTTTGACGCGATGCCTAAGGGCGCGGGGATGGAGACTTTTTTGATCAAAAACGATTACCATAACCTCAAGGCTATAGTCAAGGGCAAGTATATGCGTCTCGACGACGTGGCTTTTATGCTGATGCCCAAAGGTCTGATCGATATTGACGAAATGCGCGAAAAAGTGCTTGCCGACGATTATTCTTCGTTTTCGCCGATAATGCGCGCTGCGATAGAGAGTATCGATTTTGCTCGCGCCGACGGAAAAGCCGGCGGCAGATATATAGACGCGACGTTGGATAATGCCTGTTATGCCGAGATATGCGCTGTACTCAAAAAGATAAAGAATTCGCCTATAAAGGACTATTGGCGTACGAATATCGATCTGTCAAACGTATCGGCGTATATAAGATATTCCAAGATAGGCGCGACCGAGCTCTTTAAGGAGAGTTTTATCGACGGCGGCGATTTGGGGATAAACTTCTTTGACGGCGATATCGTCGAGAAATTGGCGTATTCCCGTTATCCGCAATTTGCCGACCCTTTGAGAGATGGCGATATGGTCGCTTACGAAAGGCTTTGGGATAATACGTTAATAAACATATTTAAAGAAAAGCGCAATGACATATTTTCTATCGCGCCGATAGCAGGATTCTACGTGGCGAAGAAGATAGAGATAAAGATCGTGAGAATGATACTTATCCTTCTCAAAAACGACGTCGACAAAGAAATAATTAAGGCAAGGCTGAGGGAACTGTATGCGTGAAGGCAAGATTGCGGTTATAGGAGATAAGGACTTGATTTTGGCTTTCAAGGCTATAAGCATGGAAGTATTTTGCGCCGATTCCAAGGAAGAGGGCGAAAAAGTGCTTCGCAGACTTGCCAAGACCCATTCGGTCATATTTATCACCGAAAATTTGGCGGAGCAAATGGACAGTTTGCTCGCAAAGTATAAGACAAAGGCGTATCCTGCGATTATTCCCATACCTTCGTCGGGTAAATCCGACGGCTACGGTATGCGCGGAATAAAAGCGGACGTAGAACGCGCCATCGGCACAGATATATTGTTTAATAAGGAAGATTGATTATGCAGGAAATAGGAAGAGTCATCAAAGTTTCGGGACCGCTCATAGTGGCGGAGGGAATGCGCAACTGCAAGATGTTTGACGTCGTGCGAGTCAGCGACAAGAACCTTATCGGCGAGATAATAGAACTTCGAGACGATAAAGCGTCTATTCAGGTCTATGAAGAGACCAGCGGACTGGGTACGGGCGAAAAGGTCGTATCTACCGAAGCTCCGCTCAGCGTAGAGCTCGGACCCGGCATCATCGAGGGTATTTACGACGGTATTCAGAGACCGTTGACAAAACTCGTCGAGGCTACGGGCGACAGGATCGGCAGAGGCGTGGAAATGCCCGCGCTCGATCGCAAGAAACTTTGGGAATTCGTACCGACCAAAAAAGTCGGAGACGAGGTCGTTGCGGGCGACATCATAGGTACGGTGCAGGAGACTAAGGTCGTCGAGCACAGGATAATGGTGCCTATAGGCGTCGAGGGCAAGATCAAGTCGATCAAAGGCGGCGAGCATACTATCGAGGACGTGATCTGCGTGATCACTACCAAAAAAGGCGACGTAAAGGTCAAGATGTATCAAAAATGGGCTGTCAGAAAGGGTAGACCGTTTAAGAACAAGATGTATCCCGTCGCTCCTCTCGTCACAGGACAGAGATCGATAGACACTTTCTTTCCTGTCGCAAAAGGCGGCGCGGCTTGTATACCGGGACCGTTCGGAAGCGGTAAGACGGTCGTTCAGCACCAGTTGGCAAAATGGTCTGACGCGGATATTATCGTATACGTCGGCTGCGGAGAGCGCGGCAACGAGATGACGGACGTCTTGAACGAGTTTCCCGAACTCGTCGATCCCAAGACCGGCGAACCTTTGATGAAGAGAACTGTACTCATTGCCAATACTTCCGATATGCCTGTCGCGGCGCGCGAAGCGTCAATGTATACAGGCATAACGATAGCGGAATATTTTAGAGATATGGGTTACAACGTCGCTATTATGGCGGACTCTTCTTCGCGTTGGGCGGAAGCGTTGAGAGAGATGTCAAGCCGACTCGAAGAGATGCCGGGCGACGAAGGCTATCCCGCTTATCTCGCGTCGAGACTTGCGAGTTATTATGAGCGTGCAGGTATAGTAAAGGCGCTTGGAAAAGACGAAAGAATAGGATCTGTCACCGCAATCAGCGCGGTGTCGCCTCCGGGCGGAGACCTGTCAGAGCCTGTTACGCAAGCTACGCTCAGAATAGTCAAGGTATTCTGGGGACTGAGTTCCTCTTTGGCGTACAGACGTCACTTCCCGTCAATCGACTGGCTGCAAAGTTATTCGCTGTACGTCGAAAGATTGGGCGAGTGGTACGGAAATAATTCCGACAGAAAGTGGAATGACAACCGTCAGCAGGCTATGACGATATTGCAGGAAGAGGCGAATCTCGACGAGATAGTAAGGCTTGTCGGCGTAGACGCTTTGGGCTATGAGGACAGACTCACCATGGAAGCGGCAAAGTCTATAAGAGAAGATTATCTACAGCAGGACGCCTTCGACGACGTAGATACTTACGCCAGTCTCGAGAAACAGTTCAAGATGTTGGATTTGATACTCGAATGTTATAAATGCAGTAAAGACGCGCTCAATAAAGGCGCAGACTTTGACGATATTATCGCTATCGAAGCAAGAGAAGCGATCGGCAGAATGAAGTATATCCCCGAAGACGAGATTTCCAAACTCGACGATATACGCGCGGCAATGATCGATCAGCTCGACAAACTTGCTTTTGTGGATTAAGGAGACGGCGGATATGTTGAAAGAATATAAATCAATCAGAGAAATAGTCGGACCGCTTATGTTGGTCGACGGAGTTCAGGGCGTAGCCTACGACGAATTGGTCGAGATCAGCGGCGCTGACGGCACCGTTCGCAGAGGTAAGGTACTCGAGGTCAACAGAGACAAGGCGCTCGTACAGTTATTCGAGGGCGCGCAAGGTATTCAGATGTCCAAGTCCAAGGCTAGATTTTTGGGCAGAAGTTTGGAACTTGCGGTATCCGAAGATATGCTTGGAAGGATATTTGACGGACTGGGCAATCCCAAGGACGGTGGCGCGCCGATCATAGCGGAAAAGAAGATGGATATCAACGGACAGCCTATCAATCCCGCGGCGAGAAATTATCCCAACGAGTTTATTCAGACGGGAATATCCGCAATCGACGGATTGAATACGCTTGTCAGAGGTCAAAAACTTCCCGTATTTTCGATGTCGGGTCTTCCGCATGCGGAACTTGCCGCGCAGATAGCAAGACAGGCGAGAGTTTTGAACAGCGACAGTAAATTCGCAGTAGTCTTTGCCGCTATGGGCATCACTTATGAAGAAGCCGAATTCTTCATGCAGGACTTCAGAAAGACGGGCGCGATAGAGCGTGCGGTAATGTTTATTAATCTTGCCAACGATCCGGCTGTCGAAAGAATTGCTACACCAAAAATGGCGCTTACGGCGGCGGAATACCTTGCTTTTGAAAAAGGTATGCACGTGCTTGTAATAATGACCGATATCACCAATTACTGCGAAGCGTTGAGAGAAGTCTCCGCAGCGAGAAAGGAAGTTCCCGGCAGAAGAGGTTATCCCGGATACCTGTATACAGACCTTGCGACGATGTATGAGAGAGCGGGTAGAATTTTGGGTAAAGAAGGCAGTATTACTCAGATACCGATACTCACTATGCCCGAAGATGATAAAACGCATCCTATTCCCGACTTGACGGGATATATAACCGAAGGACAGATCATATTCAGTAAGGAACTTAATAAGAAGGGGATGATGCCTCCCATAGACGTATTGCCCTCGCTCAGCCGTCTCAAACAAAAGGGTATTGGCGAAGGTAAGACGAGAGACGACCATTCGGGCAATATGAACCAGTTGTTTGCGGCGTATGCGAGAGGAAAGGAATGTAAAGAACTCTCCGCTATTCTCGGCGACGCGGCGCTTACTCCTCTCGATAGACAGTATGCGTACTTTGCGGAAGAATTTGAGAAGAGATATATCAATCAGGGCTTCTATACCAATAGAAGCATTGAAGAGACGTTGCGTATAGGTTGGGAATTGCTGGCGCTTCTTCCCAGATCGGAAATGAAACGTATCAAGGATAAGCATCTCGAGCAGTATTTTGATCCTATAAAGGCGGAAACCGAAGCTCAAAAGCAGGATTGAACATTGTTCAATAGACTGGAAGGCTTATAATTCGGTAGATTCTTGCGCAAACATATATTTAAATATATGATTTGCGTACGAGAAGTCTTCTAGGGTGCAAATGCGATAAAACTAAGCAAATACGGGGCGTTTGCAATGAAAAATGGCGCGATATGAGTGATAATCATATTATTGAACTTTGTTCAATAATGATCTGATTAGATTTTCACGCTACGTCGTGAGATAAATTAGTTTGTTGAGATAGCAAAATCCAGTTGCAACCTGAGAGAACCGTAAGCGCAGTCGAGCGGGGCTGAAACAGATTAAACGGATGAGATTTCTCCACTACATTGCATTTCGGTCGAAATGACGATAATGAATAGATCTCTCCAATTCGGTCGAGATGATAGAATTATGGTCAAAGACAAAGTAATGATTGAAAGACAGATTGTGACTGTAGTCACTAATATATATAGTAGGATAATATAAGTATGGCAAGATTACAAGTCAATCCCACCCGTATGGAACTCAAACGTCTCAAGACGAGACTTAAGACCGCGGAGAGGGGACACAAATTGCTCAAAGATAAATCAGACGAGATGATCAGAAGATTTATGGAGTTTGCCAAAGAGAATAAAAAACTCAGAGAAGAGGTCGAAGCCGAACTTTCGGACGCTCTCAAGACTTTTATCGTCGCAAAGGCTGTCAGCGACGACGCCGTCATTCAACAGGCTGTCGCAATGCCGTCTTCCAACGTGGCCATAGAATTGGACAGCAAAAACGTTATGAGCGTAGTCGTACCCGTGATTACCGTCAAGGAGAGCGGTGAGGGGGATAAATATCCGTATTCTTTTTCGGGAGTTACGGCAGAACTTGACAGTTCTATAGAAGTGATGGGCGGACTTCTGCAGAGAATGGTCAAACTCGCGGAAGTGGAAAAGACCTGTAACATGCTTGCAATAGAGATAGAGAAAAATAGACGTCGCGTAAATGCGCTTGAATACGTAATGATCCCTCAACTTCAGGAGACGATCAAATTTATCACTATGAAATTGGATGAGAATGAGCGAAGCAATATCGTCCGTCTTGTCAAAGTTAAATCTCTCATTGAGAAGGAGATCGTGTAGAATGTCCAAGACGCTCAAAGATCTCTGTTTTTTGACGGGAGTGCTCTTTCCTTGGCTTGCGCTTATATTGTTTTTTGTAGTCAAAAACGACGACTATAGACGGGCATTTAAGATAAGTATGATTTACGGAGTAGTCCTTTGGGTGCTTATAACTTTGATAATATCGCTTAATATGTGCGATCCGTTTATTGACGGAATTATCGATAGAACAGACAGTTGAATTTTACGTCGATAATTATTGGCTGCAATAACAAATGGTAATTGCAGCTATTTTTTTAATCAATATTTTATATATTTTTGTCATTATTCCAAAAAAAGTGTACTTTTCCCGACCTAGGTCATAGAGGAAAGAATGAGGGTAGAAAAGAAAAGATTTGGTGGATATTTTTTCTTAATCGTGACTATAATGCTGTGCTTTATAATTGCGAGTACGGTATGTCTGTACGCGCCGAAAAACAGCGCCGCCGCTCGCTCTAGCAAAAGCGAAAATCGAACTACTCTCCGCGCTCGAAAGATGCGTTGTAAAATTTGTTTATTTGACTATAATTTCTGTCATCTCGACCGAAGTGGATAGATCTAATCAATATAGATAAAGGGATCAAATTTTTTCATTCCGCTGCACTGCAGTCGAAATGATATAGACGGTATTATTTATATCTACTGAGGTCAAGTAAAGAATTATTATAAAACATAAGAAACGCGGTCGGAAAGTTTTCCGTCCGCGTTTCACTCCATCGTATCGAACGATATTCGATACAAAATGTTACTGATCTTGATTCTTTACGCTTTCGCGGCTGCTTACCACGCTATTGGTGGTCGGATCTACAATAGCCGCCCAATAATCGTTTTTATCTTTGATAAACGATACGTACCAAAAATATGCGCTTTTACCCTCGGCGGTCTCTTGAGAGAGCAGTTTGACATAACACTCTCTGTCAAAAGCGTCGCTTTCAAGCGCGGGATTGATTTTTGCCTGATAATGATTATATGCGACTTCCAGCGCGCCGTTGCCGTCAGTGATAGAGGAGCAGACGTTGCTCAATTCAAAGGAATATTCATTTTCGCCTTCTTTCAAAGTCAGCGTTTTCGGTTCGCCGACGGTTGACATATCCGAAATTTTGCAGGAGAGATTTATTCCCAATCTGCTCTTCGTAAGGTTTCCGCTGACGGACGCGTCGTTGCCTGCGATCGTGTATTCATAAGTCTTTGCGAGATTTGCCGTATTTTTGGGTACTACTATCAACGTAGTCAATTCTACCTGCGCGTCGGCTTTGCCGTCTGCTATAAAGAGTTCTTCTTGTTTTGTTGAAGTAAGTTTTACGTCGAAATCGTCGTTTTTAGCGACATAGAGACCTGTCTGCATATAGCTTACGGTATCGCAAAGTTTTTCGAAATTCGTCTTGGGTTTTTCGCAGCCGATCATTGTTACTGCGACTATGACTATCAATGCCAAAGTCATGAGTTTAACAAACTTTTTCATATATCCTCCAATCGTTTTGATATTAAATCTTATGTTGCCGTAAGGGGATATATGAGCGTTCGGCGAGCGCGCAAAAAGTATATTCCTGTCGAAAAACAACAAAAAAGCGTCTGCTTTTTAGGCAGACGCTTTTTTGTGTATTGCTAGTTACTGTTTGTTCTTCTTTGCCAATTTTTCTTCGCGCTTTTCGTTTTTTTCTATAAGCTTGGTTTCTTTATTGGCTTGCTTGATCTTTTCTTTTTCCAAAGATTTTCTTTCTTTTTCATTCTGTTTGATCTCTTTGATGACGTCGTTGACCATTACCGATTTACCTTCGCGTCTGCGTTTTTCGATCGCGCCCTTGTTTATTATATTGCCGAGCGTAGCGAATATTCCGCCGAATATCTTGAAGAAGGCTCTGAAATACTTTTTATTTCCCCACATCAGCAGTCCGTCTACGAGAGTGTGGTGGATAAGTCCCGACGATATTCCTACAAGTCCTCTGAGCGGCATTTCTTCCATACCTTGTTTGAGTATCATCATAGTAGTTATATCCGCGTTGGGGACCTGACTCTTGATTATCGACGGAGCGACCTTGACGATTATCTTGCCCACGAGACATACTTTCATTTCGCCGATAGTAGTGTTGTAGTCGAAATAACCGCGTTTGTTGACTTCATTGACAGGTATTTCGCCGTCATAAAGTTTTGCAAATTCTTCCTCCGGTATATCGTCTATATGCGCAATATCGTAATAAACGGGGCAGATTGATTTATAATCAGGCACCTTTTTCTCGCTCTGATCGAAATTGACGGATATCTTTCCGCGCAGTCTGATGTCGCGGCTGGACGCGCCGATCAATATATCGTATTCTCCGTTGGAGGCATACCAGTCGTCTATGACAGTATTGTAGAAGGCAAAAGATCTATAGTCGAGAGTATGGCTGACTCGCACGCTTTCGCCTTTTTTGACAAATACTTTTTCAAAGCCTTTGAGTTCTTTCTTTGCCTTGAAGACAATGGGGGAGGGATCGCTCACGTACAGCTGACACGTTTCATATCCGTCCATATCGCCGGCATTTTTGACCGTGTACGATACGGTCATGCCGTCTATCTTTAGATCGCTGTACTCAAACGTCGTGTACGAAAGACCGTATCCGAACGGGAAGAGCACGTTTTTGTCCGCGCTGTCGAAATATCTGTAACCTACGTATATAGATTCCCTGTATTCCACGTTTTTGGGGCCCATCGGGAAATATTTGGATACGATGTTGTCTTCTTCTTTTATCGGGTACGTCTCGGCAAGTTTTCCGCTTGGATTTACTTTGCCGAAGAGAATGTTGTATAGAGCTTCGCCGCCTGCTTCGCCCGGCAGATATGCGTTGACGAGACTGTTGACCTTATTTATCCAAGGCATCACTATAGGCGAGCCGCCGAAGAGCACTACGACCGTATTGGGATTTATCGAAGTCATTACGTCTATTAAATCGCTGTGACTTTGCGGTATATCCATATGCTGACGGTCATAACTTTCGCTTTCGTACTGGTCGGTCAAACCTACGAAGAGCAGTACGCGCTTGTGATTTTTCGCAACTTGTATTGCTTCTTCGAGCAGTTTTTCATCGAGTTTGGAACTATTGACGTCATAAGCGGGAGCAAATTCGTATTTTGTTCCGTTTTTGTCAAGCGCGTCGATAAAATTGACGAGTTTGTAAGGATTGATCCTCGAAGATCCCGATCCTTGATATCTGAAAGTTCTTGCCAATTCGCCTATTACAGCTATGCTGTCGTCGTCTTCCGCAAGCGGGAGAGTAGCGTTATCGTTTTTGAGAAGTACGATAGACTGCTCGGCAATCTCTCTTGCCACTTCGTGCGCCTGCTCGTAATCAGCCTTATATTCGGGCTGAAGGTTGGAGTAGTTTTTGATCACGAAAGAGAGCAGTCTTTCGACTATGACGTCGAGTTGTTTTTCTGTTAGTTTTCCGTTTTTGACGGCTTTGACAATCTGCTTGTCGGTTGCTCCGCCGCAACTCGGCATCTCGAGATCCAGTCCGGCTTTGATAGCTTCAACTCTGTTGTTGAGCGCGTTCCAGTCACTGACGACAATGCCTTTGAATCCCCATTCTTCTCTCAAAATATCTGTGAGAAGACGCTTGTTGTCGGAAAGATATGTGCCGTTGAGTTTGTTGTACGAACACATAACCGTATCGGGTTGCGCCTTGACCGCTTCTTCGAATGCGGGGAGATATATCTCTCGCAGAGCTCTTTCGTCTACGACGCTGTTTATCGTCATACGTCTGCTTTCCTGATTGTTGGCGCAGTAGTGTTTGAGAGAAGTTCCGACGTCGTTTGACTGCACGCCTTCTATATATTCTCTGCTGAGTTTACCCGCAAGATAGGGGTCTTCGGAAAGATATTCGAAGTTTCTTCCGCAGATAGGACTTCTCTTAATATTGGTGCCGGGACCGAGTATCACGCTGATATTTTGATCGAGACATTGTTTTGCCAAGGCGTCGCCGAGTTTGCGCGCCATATCGGTATTCCAACTGCTTGCGATATTTACAGCGGGAGGGAAAGCCGTCGCAGGGAAGGATAGTTTCATTCCCAAATTGACGTCGTCTTCGTTTTCTTTTCTCAATCCGTGAGGGCCGTCTGCCATCGCCACGCTGGGCACTCCCAATCTTTTGATAGGTTTTGTGCTCCAAAAGTCATAGCCCGAACAGAGCGAGGCTTTTTCTTCCAGAGTCATTTTTGTTATGAGAGTTTTAATTTCGTCGATCATACCGACCTCCAAGCATTATATGGTATCATTTTATCATAGTTTTTGTTATAATTCAAGGCAAAAATCGAGCGAATTAAGAATTTGTTAATATATTAAAAAAAATCGCGCTCGGGCGGGTATTTTATTAATAATATATAAATTATTGCATCCCGGCTTCGGTCGGCATATTCACTGTCGCAGTAAACGTAGACTGTCGCTATAGATTTGTCGCCGAGATATAATAACGACAATATTTTCAAAAATTTGCCTTCAATCGGAAAATTCGATTGACTTATCTATTATAATGTTTTAAAATATTAAAAAGTTCGGAGGATATTATCTATGAGCAAAATTGCTAAAGAAGGTTTGACCTTTGACGACGTGTTGCTTATTCCGCAATATTCGGAAGTGTTGCCGTCTCAAGTAGACCTATCGACAAAACTGTGCGACAAAATCACTCTCAATATTCCGCTTCTTAGCGCGTCTATGGACACCGTTACGGAATGCGAACTTGCCATTGCAATGGCTAGAGAGGGAGGTGTCGGTATAATACACAAAAATATGTCTATCGAGGCGCAAGCAGAGCAGGTGGATAAGGTAAAGAGAAGTGAAAACGGCGTCATTACCAATCCGTTCTCTCTCGGTCCGGACAATACTCTTGAAGAAGCGAATAATCTTATGCGCAGATTCAAGATCAGCGGCGTACCCGTCACCGTGGGCGGTAAACTCGTAGGTATAATCACCAACAGGGATCTCAGATTCGAGACGGATATGACCAGATCTATAGGCGAGTGTATGACCGGCAAAGAGAGCCTCGTCACAGCTCCCGTTGGCACAACTCTCGAGCAGGCACAGAAGATTTTGGCAGAGCGTCGCATAGAGAAATTGCCGCTTGTGGACAAGCAGTTCAATCTCAAAGGACTAATTACGATCAAAGATATAGAAAAGGCTATCAAGTATCCGTTCAGCGCAAAAGATTCGAGCGGCAGACTTCTCGCAGGCGCGGCAGTAGGCGTAACAAGCGATATAATGGACAGAGTAGCGGCTCTTGTCGAGAGCAAGGTGGATATAATCACGATAGATACGGCGCACGGACATTCTAAAGGAGTGCTCGATTGCGTGGCAAAAGTCAAGGCAAAGTTCCCCGATCTTCCGATAATAGCTGGCAACGTGGCTACCGCGGAAGCGACCAAGGCGCTTATCCAAAGCGGCGCGGACGTGGTAAAAGTGGGTATCGGTCCGGGATCGATATGTACTACGCGTATTATTGCAGGCATAGGCGTTCCGCAGGTAACGGCAGTTATGGATTGCGCAGAGCAGGCGGATAAACTCGGCAGAAGAATAATCGCAGACGGCGGTATCAAATATTCGGGCGATATAGTCAAGGCTTTGGGCGCAGGCGCAAGCGCGGTAATGCTCGGCAGTTTGTTTGCAGGCACGGAGGAGACTCCAGGCGATATAGAGATATTCCAAGGCAGATCTTATAAAGTATACAGAGGTATGGGGTCGCTCGCGGCAATGGCGGCAGGAAGCAAGGACAGATATTTCCAGACCAATGCAAAAAAACTTGTTCCCGAAGGCGTCGAGGGCAGAGTTCCTTACAGAGGAAGTCTTGCGGACGTGGTATTCCAACTTATGGGCGGTTTGCGTTCGGGTATGGGTTATTGCGGTATGGAGAATGTCGAAAAACTGCGTAAGAACGCGCAATTTGTCAAGATTTCCAACGCGGCTTTGATAGAGAGCCATCCGCATGATATCAATATCACAAAGGAAGCGCCGAACTACTCGACCAAGGGGTAGAGTTCGGCGGAAAAGCAGACTGAGCGAAAGTAAAACAGCATCTTTGCCGCCAAAACGGCATAACAAAAAAGTCGACTCGTACGGCAAGTACGAGCGATTTTTTCTTATATCGCCTTGACGGCAAATCTACAATTTTCTTTTTCGCTCAGCTGCCTTTCCGCCGAACTTGGGGCGAATTATTAGTTATGTTATTATGAATATATAAAATTGTCATCTCGACCGTAGCGGAGAGATCTAATCCTATCATAAAATTACTATTGTGACTCTCTCTTTGCGCAGTATGCCGTTTTCTACTCGCGGCAGACGCGCGATACTCGCTTCTCGCCTCACCGGGGGCGATTTTTTCATTTGAATATGGTCACAGGCTTTGGAGAGCGGTGTGGATTTCGTTTTAGCGGAAGTATCCTAGCCACAAGTGTACTTGCTGTACACGGTGAGCGACGGATATCTTTCGATCAAGCGAAAGGCGCGCCGTTATACTAAGTCGTCTCTCAGACGGCAAATCTACGTTTGTCTTTTTTTGCTCAGCTATCGATGAGATTTCTCGACTACGCTCGAAATGACAGGGAAGGGCGCGATATGATACATAGTTGCCATCTCAATCAACGTGGAGAGAACTAGTCAATAGTTATCCGCTTTAAGTTCAGTAGCAGAGATATTTTATTTGAAATAGCGGCTGTCGGATATAACATTATCGCTAATATCGTCATAGCCTAAAATTGAATTAGGAGTTTCGCCTAAAAACAGACAAATTTTGAGCAGCGACGTCAAGTCGGGTTCATTTACACTGTTAAGCCATCGACTGACAGTTTGTTGGGTAGTACCTAGATGATCGGCAAGTTGTTTCTGAGTAATATTACGTGCCGTCATTGCTTCTCGTAATTTTTCGGAAAATTTCAATGATTCCATTGTCGCACTCCTTTTTTTATTTTTACTAAATATATTATTGCGCCGGCGACGGCAACTACGAGTTCCGTAATAGGATAAGCGAGCCAAACTCCTGTCATTCCCCAAATCGCAGACATAAGATAGGCAAGCGGTATAATTATTGCAAAGCCTCTCAAAATTGTCAGAATATGCGCGGGCAACGCGTTTTCAATCGAAGTGAAATAAGTCGCGATAGTGAGATTTATTCCCACGAAAACCGTAGAAGTGAAATACAGTTTTATACCCGGTTCGGCGATAAGGCGCAGTTCTTGATTTCCCGAGTTATTGAATATCGAGACGATTTGACTGTCCAGCAAAAACATCGCAAAATATATCGCCAATGAAGAAATCGTCGTTGCGATCAGCGCAAGTCTTACCGTAGATCGCGCGGAGGCAGTATTTCCCGATCCGTGAGCGTTGCTGATCAAAGGTTGGATTCCTTGCGCCATGCCTGTATAAATCGCGACTATCACTACCGAAATATTAGCAATTATTCCGTATGCCGCAACTCCGACGTTGCCCTTTAGGCGAAGTATAATATAATTGAATACGATAATCGTTATTCCCGAAGAGAATTGCGCGAGAAGGGACGGAAATCCCAATCTAAAGTCGTGCAGCAACAGCTTTGCCGCATTCTTGACTTTTACCGCGCGGAAAGTGTTTTTCTTGCGCAGGATATTTACGCACATTATCGCGAGACTTATCACAGGCGAGAATACGGTTGCTAGAACTGCGCCGAGAATTCCCATTTTGAGCGGAAAGACAAATACATAATCCAATACGGTATTGGCGAGACTTCCTATCAGCATAGCCGCCATAGACAGTTGCGGCGCGTTGTCGTTGCGCATAAAGCAGAGCATTATTTCATTGAGCATAAAAGCGGGGGAAAAGATAAGCAGCCACCTAAGATAAGTGTCTGTCATGTCCAAGACCTCGTCGTTTGCGCCGAGCATACGGCTAAGCGGTCGGGAGAGGAACGCGCCGCACAGCGCAAAAAGTACGCCCAGTACGGCTCCGGCGATTACGGTGACGGTAAATATCATATTGGCGCGTTGGCTGTCGCCGCGGCTTTTACTGACCGAAAATCCCGTCGCGCCGCCCACGCCCAACATCAACGCCGTTCCGTGCACAAAACTGTATGCCGGAATCGCAAGATTGAGCGCAGTCAATCCGTCGTTGCCAAGTCCTTTGGATATAAAGAACGTATCCGCGAGAATATAGCACGATACGCCGAGAGTGCCCAGCACGCTCAGAAAAGTATATTGAAAGAATTGTCTAAAGTTGTATTTGTTTTGTCCCATAGTCAAAAAACAAGCGCCGAAATTTTCTATCTTCAAAGGCCTAACGATAGAAAACTCCGACGCATATACGGACGTTTAGATATTAAAAATCAGTTCCCGTCCGTCTGTCTTGCTTTACCCGGCGGCAAAGCAATGCCGTTTTTTATATTTATAAATATTTATATTCTATTATCAATATTCGAGACGTTTAGCAAGATAATTTTCCAATTCATCCAGCGCAACTCTCTCTTGCTGCATGCTGTCTCTTTCTCTTACGGTGACGCAGTTGTCTTCGAGCGTTTCGAAATCCACGGTCACGCAGTAGGGAGTACCGATCTCGTCTTGACGGCGATATCTCTTGCCGATAGACGCGCTTTCGTCATACGTAGCGGAAAATTTCTTGGCGAGATTTCTGTATATCTCTTCGCTTTTTTCGCCGAGCGCTTTTTTCTGAAGCGGCAATACGGCTACTTTGTAAGGAGCGATAGCGGGGTGGAAGTGCATTACCACGCGGCTGTCGCCGTCTTCGAGCTGCTGTTCCTCGTATGCGTTGCACAGAAGCGCGAGTACCATTCTCTCTACGCCGAGCGACGGCTCGATAACGTACGGCACGTATTTTTCGTTGGTCACGGGATCTGTATATTCGAGATTCTTTCCGCTGACCTTTGCGTGAGCGTTGAGATCGAAATCCGTTCTGTCGGCAATGCCCCAGAGTTCTCCCCAACCGAACGGGAATTTGAATTCAAAGTCGGTGGTAGCATTGGAGTAGTGCGACAGCTCTTCGGGATCGTGGTCGCGCAACTTGAGTCGATCTTCTTTTATTCCGAGACCGAGAAGCCAGTTTTTGCAGAATTCCTTCCAATATCCGAACCATTCGAGATCCGTACCGGGCTTGCAGAAAAATTCCAACTCCATCTGTTCGAATTCTCTCACGCGGAAGATAAAGTTGCCGGGCGTGATCTCGTTTCTGAAAGACTTTCCTATCTGACCTATTCCGAAGGGCACCTTCATACGCGAAGTGCGCTGTACGTTAAGGAAATTGACGAAAATTCCTTGAGCAGTCTCGGGACGGAGATATACCGTATTTGTACTGTCTTCCGTTACGCCCTGGAAGGTCTTGAACATAAGATTGAACTGTCTTACTCCCGTAAAGTTGCAGTTGCCGCAATCGGGGCAGGGGATCTTGTTGTCGGTGATATATTTCTCCATCTGCTCGTTGGACCATCCCGCGATGGAAAGATCGAGTTTTTTGCGAGCGATGTAGTCTTCGATAAGATTGTCGGCGCGGTGTCTGGTCTTGCAGCTCTTGCAATCCATCAGCGGATCGGAGAAGCCGCCTACGTGACCGGAAGCTACCCATACGTTGGGGTTCATAAGTATCGCGCTGTCCAATCCCGTGTTGAGGGTATTTTCCTGTACGAATTTTTTCCACCAAGCGCGTTTTACGTTGTTTTTGAGTTCTACGCCGAGAGGACCGTAGTCCCAAGTGTTAGCCAAACCTCCGTATATTTCGCTTCCTGCAAAGATGAAGCCTCTGCCCTTGCAAAGAGCTACGAGTTTATCCATTGTCAAATCAGCCATTTTGTCTCCTTATCAGCGCCTGACGGCGACCGCGTATTTATTCTTTAATAGTTTAATAAATTTGATTATGCTTGTCAAATATATAGTCACACTTTTATTTTTATTTGCTTATTATGAACTAGAAGGAGAGGCGAATTACGCGGCTGTCTTTCAAAAACTATGGAGGAAATTGTAATGACGAACTTTAACGACTGCGGTTGCGCAAGCAACCAGTGCTATACCAACGATTGTTCCAACAACAGCGGATGCGGTTGCAACTGCCTGTGGCTCATTATACTTATGATGTGCTGCGGATGTTGCGGTAACGGTTGCGGTTCCAACAAGAGCTGCGGCTGTGATTGCGGCTGCATTATTCCGGTAATAGTAGCTCTTTGCTGCTGCTGTAAATAATCGGATAGCATAATCCAAACAGAACTACATAAGAAAAAATCAAGGCGGACAGAATACTGTCCGTCTCTTTTGTTGATCATAGGAGATTGACATTGCCTAGAAGTTTGCCAAGATAGATACTCTGTAAGGCAAAATCACGGAGAAAGTGCAAATTATTGACTTTTTTTAAGAAATATGCAAAAATATTATTATAAATTATTAGTGAGATGAAAATATGCCCATTGTTTTGTCCCAATACGAAAAAGTATTTAATAAGTGTAAGTCTATATTAGAAAATAGCGATGACAAAAATATGAAAAGCAAGGAAAGCCGTCTGATAGCCGCTTTCAATCAACTGCAAGAAGTGCAAGGACCAACGCAAGAATTTTATAGTTTAGTTCATGAAATAACTTTGTGCGATTTTTTATCAAAGCACAATATTAATCCAGTTGCTGGTAGTGATTCGCACGGCGGACCAGATTTTTCAAGTGAGATAGGTTATATAGAATGTGTAAGTATAACTATGGGAGAAAAGGGAACGCCAGAGAGGAAATTGATAGAATGGCGCCTAAAACAAGACCGTAATAGGTACATATCCGCTTTATCTAGATTGACGAGTGTAATCCAATCTAAACGAAAGAAATATGCTTATTATATTGATAAGCAAGTAATAAATAAATCAACTCCATTAATTATAGCTGTGAGTAGTGCAATGTTTACAAAGGAATTTTGCGGCGATACGATTTTTGGATTGGCTATGAAAATTTTATATGGCATTGGACCCCAAACTATTTTATTTGATAGTGCGAAGAATTCCTTCATTTCTCAAAAAGGAGTAGCGAAACATAAATATGATGATATTGGTATTAAAAGTAAAGGAAAAGAATTGAAATTAAATTATTTTGCAGACGAAGATTTCAATATTATTTCTGCAGTTTTAGTAACTACAAATGTGATTAACGAGGATTTGGAAAATCGACACGTCGCAATTTTTGCAAACCCTAACGCAATAAATAAACTTGATACAAACAAAATAGATAATATAAGTTGTTTTATATTTGAAAAAAAGTTTGATAACGGTAATAGTGAAAATATTAATTATAAATGGCTAAATGTAGAAAGTAATATTACAGATTTTTTTGATGAGAGTGATATATAAAATTTATATTTAAAAATTATTCAGGAAGATTTTGAGATTCCAAAAATTAATTTTATTTTTAACAAATAATCAAAAGCAATAAGTTCTTTAATTGAAGATTATTAGTATGTTCAAATTTTGGACAAATATATTCAAAACGCTTAATAAACATTTCTTAAATTCTCTTTGGGGAAACGTAGTGCAGTCGAAATATCTAATCAGTATTCTTTATATATTATTAGATTTATTATCATTGATACAGAGAATATCATTGGCATCTAGGTCAAGAGCGGCGCAGAGTTTTGATAATGTATCGAGAGAGGGCAGTTTATTGCCCTTAACATAGTGGGATACTGTAGCGGGATTGATATTTAAAATATGTGCGATTTCAGTTTGAGTAAAATCGCTATTCTTAATCTTTTCTGATAAATTGTATCTAATGTTATTAAGCAAACTCATTTTCTATTACCTTATATAGAATTATAATTGGATACATTAGATTATACTTAATATACGCCTAATAGGTGTGTAACTTTTTTCTATAAAAAATTAATCATAGTTTTGTAATACAAAGAATATCGTTGGCGTCTAAGTCGAGTAAAAAACAAAGACTGGCAAACGTATCGAGTGCCGGTAGTTTATCGCCTTTGATGTAATGGGATATGGTGGCAGGATTTAAATTTAGTTGATTAGCTATTTGAGATTGTGTCAAGTCGCTTAATTTAATGGCTTCAGCAAGTTTTTTTTGGATTTGTTCTAACTTTATTATCATATTTAATCTCCAATTATATTTTTAGCCTAATAGGCAAGAAAATGCTTGACCTTTGCCCAATGGGCAAGTAAAATATTATTGATAGCAAATGTTAAACACTCATATTTATAGGAGTTAAAAAAGTTATGAATTCCAAGACAGAAAAAAACCAAGTTAAAAGTTCGTCGATTAACAAAAAAAATACATTACCCAGACTTCAAATAAAGGGTAATATACAATGGTACTTTATTGCCGAGTATTTGGGCGTACTCCAAGATCATATCATAATAGAGGACAGTGAATTTGACGATAAATTGCAAAAACTTATCGAATATGCTCAAAACAAAATGCAATTGCCGGATGGAGATATTGCAGACAGCTACGTAGTATATGAATTATTAATGTTGGGAAAAAATACAAACTAGATTTTTAGTCATTGATAATACATAGGATGTAGTTTGCATCTAAATCAAGTTCAGTGCAGAGATTGGCAAATGTATCAAGGGCAGGCATTTTATCTCCTCTGACATAGTGTGAGACTGTGCCTGGATTTATTTTTAACCTTCGCGCGATTTCCGTCTGTGTAAAGCCGCTTAGTTTAATTGCTTCCGCAAGGCGTTTTTGTATTTGTTCAAGTTTTATCATAGTAAATCCTCCGAATTATATTTTTGTCCGATAGGCAACAAAAATACTTGCAAATTGCCCTTTGGGCAGAATAAATTGATAAAATGGGAGAATATTTACGGTATACAATTTTGTTAGTTTTTCAAGAAAAAAATAAAATATAAATTCGATATCGAATTGTTTGGATTAGAGTCAAGATTATAATGTCGCCATTGAAGTAGTTTGAAAGTTTTAATTCAGTGTCATTACTTCCCAACATATCACGCATAGATATAAATACCATACTGCCGACACCTGCCAGAATATCATAGAAATGCAGTCTGCTTTGATAAGCATTATAAAGATCACCGAGGTCAGGGCAGTCTGTATTATCAATATGATAAAACTTGCCGTAATCGCGTGGAAAGCAAAGAAAGTCATACACCATATTATATTGCCGATCCCCAGTATTACCAGTGGTATCATCACATATAAATAGTATTTAAAATATACAGTGCGCGCGAGCACGGCTATATTGATAATATAGACAATGCTCCAGCCTATAGTCATTATCAGCGGAGAAAAAGCGAATTTGGGCAAAGTCAACGACAGATACCATTCGTCGATCTTTACGAAGTATGCGCTAAGTGAGGCATAGATAAGCACTATGCCCATAGCTATCGCCACACTCCACAGCCATTTGATCTTCGACATACTCTATTGTATGCTCGCATATCCTGCGTTTTGCAAAAACTTATCAAAATGATACGTTTCTCAAAATATTGACAGCGGCGCGTGCCGTGTGGTAGTATAAAACTATGCAGAAATACAATTTTTTGACTTGGTGGCTGAGTTTTTCTATCAAGCCGTTGCCTTACAGAATTTTTAAGGGCATAATAACGTCGGCAGTCTTCATCGTTTGGGTGGCGTTTGTCGCTGTATTGAGCGAGTTCTATCTTGAGTTTACTCTCTGCGTTTTTCTGCCCGTATTCACAGTCGATACTGTATGGGATTCGATAAATTTTGCGCGCTATCGCAAAAAGCACAAGGCCGATCTTCTCGGCGAAGAGAATGCGGAGCAAGAAAAAATATCTCAATAAACATTATAAAAACGCTTGTGCAGGCTTTGCCTCGCGAGTATAATAAAAAAGGACAGCGATACCTCTAGGATCGTATGTCCGAAAATAAATCTTTGCGGATAATATCCGCTCAATTACCGGATGGGTATCCATATGGAACTCAAGCGAGGTGTTTTATGAATAATTTTACTAGTGCGGCAGACAACCCGCGTACACGCAGGTCCAAGAACCTTGCAATCATGGCGCTTATGACGGCGCTGACGATCTTCTTCTGTTTTCAGCCGATCCCTATACCGGGCGGAGTAACGTTGGCTTTTATGATACTGCCGTTGCTGATAGTGGCGCAGGGATATGATTTTAAGATGACTATATCTCTGGCAGTGCTTATGGCGACTGTAAATCAGATCGCTTGGTTTACTACAAAAGCGGCAAGTCCTATGGCGGCTATATGGCAAAATCCTATAGTATGTATGGTGCCGAGGATACTTATCGGAGTGGCAAGTTATTTTGTCGGCTACGGATTGAGAAAAGCATTTCTGCATCCCAAATACAGAGTGACGGAAAGCGGCGAGAAGATTTTGACAAATGCCGCGGAGATATATGCTAAAGACAGCGCGATAAGCGGAGCGGCAACCGCTCTGGGAGTAGTGGTAAATACGTTTTTCTGCGGATTGTTTACCGTATTGCTCTACAACGGGAAAGCGCTTACCAACGGAACCGTCATAGGCGTCAAATATATACTGACTTGGTTTGGGATAAACTTCCTTATAGAAATCGTATCCTTTACGCTCATAGTTCCGCCTATCATACTTGCGCTTCGCAAGGCTAGACTTGTTCCTCAGCCGACGACTGGCGGGGAGACAGTTGTCGACGACGGCAGTCTCAGACAAGACGACGATAACGAATCCCTCGATTCGGAAAATAAATTTTAAGTCCCTAATAGGGCATTGGAGAGAGTGATGTTACTTGCAATCGACGTGGGAAACACCAATATCAAAATAGGCGTGTACGACAAAGACAGGCTTGTCCAGTCGTGGCGGCTTTCCGTCAAAGTCATTCGCACCGCAGACGAGATCGGCATTATGATGACCAGTCTTTTCCGCAGCGCGAACGTGTCTGTAGGCGCGTTTGACGGGATTATAATGTCATCCGTCCAACCGTCGCTCAACTATACGATAGAGCACGCTTGCGAGTACTATCTCGGCAAAAAACCTATGATCGTCGGCGTGGGCATCAAGACGGGCATAAATATAAAGTACAGCAATCCTCAGGAAGTCGGCGCGGACAGAATAGTCAACAGCGTAGCGGCGTACAGACTGTACGGCGGTCCCTGTATTGTAGTCGATTTCGGCACGGCTACTACGTTCAACGTCGTTTCGCCCAAAGGCGAATTCCTAGGCGGATGTATAGCTCCCGGCATTATTACCGCGCTCGACGGACTTGTCAATAACACCGCAAAACTGCCTCGCGTCGAGATCGTCAAACCTGACAGTATAATCGCCAAGAATACAGTGTCGGGATTGCAGGCGGGTATGACCTATGGATATACCGGACTTGTAAAGTATATTTTGGAGAAATTGAAAGAGGAGAGCGGTTACGAAGATGTCAAAGTCATAGCCACGGGCGGACTGAGCGAGATCGTCCTCAACGTCGACGGCGATAAGATAATAGACATTGTAGACAGATCGCTTACTCTTAAGGGATTGAAACTAATTTACGATCTTAATACGGGCGCTGTAAAAAACGAGTGACTACCTACTTGAAGTCTCTGGAATAGAGGTCGATTCAAGTTAAATAATCGCTTTTAATTCGGCATATTCCTTTTTTTGGAATATGTCGATTATTGATTTTGTTTGACATTCCTCAAAAAGTGATATATAATCATTTTATCCCTATAGGGATAGAGCGATCGTTTGCGCCGATAGTGTCCTAAGGCAACCGACAGCCGCATATAATTTGTATATATTGCATTTATTCTGACTGTAGGCGCGCGGACAAAGCGCGGAAACGACGTATAATCGGGTAAATAAATTTAACATAAGAAATAAATCAGAGGTGAAAAATGATGAATTTATTCAATTCAGCCGCAACGCTCGGAGCAAGTCTGGATCTCAATTCCGTTCAGATGGTATCCCTGCTTTTGATGGCTATCATCGTACTAGTTTTGTTGCAGACCGCAGTGTTTGCCGCATTGCTTTCCCGCGTTGCGAAGAAGAACAAACAGAACGCAGCGGAGGAAATAAAAGAAGCTGCATTCGAGCCCAAACAAAGCGAAGCAAACGTTCAAGCCGCTCCCGCTCAGTCTATCGAAGAGATCAAGAGCATAGAGAGCGCGGTCAATGACATCAAGACGGCGGTAGTAAATATTAAAGAAGCTGTCGAAGATATCAAAGTCGCAGTCGTAGAATCCGCTGCCGCAGACTCGTCGATCGATGAAGTAAAAGATACCGTCGAAGATATCAAGAGCCTGATAGAGGATATCAAAGTCTCGGCGGAAGAATCCGTTGCCGCCGAAGAGGCTATCGAAGACGTCAAGGTCACCGTCGAGGAGATCAAGGAACTGCTCGAAGGTATCAAGCATTCCGTCGAAGCTCCCGTCTACGTAAGAGAAAGACAGCCCGAACAGGAAGCCGCAGCAGCTGTCGCTGAGCAGATTTACGAAGAGGAAGAAGCTGAGGAAGAAACTGAAGAAGAGCAGTTTGAGGAAGAGATCTACGAGATAGAAGAAGACGAGCCGGAGGACGACGGGGAAGAAGACGTAGAAGGCGACGAAGACGAGGATATCGAAGATGACGAGGAAGACGACGATGAGGAAGAGCAAGCCGATATTGCGCTTTCGGGAGAAAAGAGCCTCAGACCGAGAGTAATCTATTCTACAAAACTCAGACTTTCGAGCGACAAAATAAAAGGTTTCTATACCGATATCAAAAACGAATTCTTCTCTTACGGAGTAAAGAGCAGAATAAGCAAGACAAAAGAAAACTTCAATTTCTCGCGCGATAACATCGCAAGATTGGTAATGAGAGGTAAGACGCTCAAACTCTACATAGCTCTCGATCCTAACGAGTTGGACAACAAGTATTTCCATCACAAGGATATGAGCGCGAAGAAGACTTACGCGCATATTCCGACCGTTATACCCATCAAGTCTGCGCTTGCCGTAACCAAGACCAAGATGCTTATAGAAATGTTGGCGGAAAAACTCGCGTTGAAGAAGAAGCCGAGATACAAGACAAAGGATTTCTCCGAAGAACTTTCTCCGCAAGGCTTGACCTATACGGATAAGAAGGGATACGGGCATCTCGTCAGAACAAGCGTAGAACTCCAAGACGTCAATGAATATCCGGACGAATTGGCGACGTTGCTCACTCAGGTTGCAAAGGTAGATTCCAATACGACCAGATTTGTCAAGACGACAGTCACGGTGGGCGATCTTGCAAAGATGTTCGACGACGGATCTATGGTTTCCATAGAAAAGGTCAAGGCGCTCGGAATAGGATCTAAAAACGCAAACTGGCTGACTGTAGAAGCAGACGGCGTGTTGGATAAAAAACTCAGAGTATACGCAAGAGAACTCGCGGCAGACGCAGTCAAGATGATCGTGCTCGCAGGCGGAGAGGCCTATAGAATAGAGAATAAATAAGACATTTCCGTATTATGCGCTTTGTGAGATCAAAGCGGCTTGCGGATAGATATGACTATCGTTTGACGGCGAAGAGATTACGCTCTTCGCCGTTTTTATCGTAATATCGCGCGATCGGCGCTGACTTTTACGCCGTAGAGGTCAAAAAAATCGAGAAAGTTGCTATTTAGAATAGACAATTTGAAAAATATATTATAGAATTAAATATATATAATATTTTTATATTAAGGAGAATAAAATGAAGAAAGTCGGAGTTGCGGTACTCGGACTCGGCGTTGTCGGCGGAGGTACCTGCAGAATAATGATCGATCGCAAGAAGCAGATCGCGGAAGAATACGGAGTGGATATCGAGATAGCGGCGGTATTGGACAGAGTGCCAGACAGAGTTACGGGACTTGGACTCGATCTGTCTATATTGGCGAAAGATATCGACGAGATATGCGACAACCCCAACGTAGATATAGTCGTCGAGTGTATGGGCGGCACCGAACCCGCGAGGACGTTTTTGGTAAAGGCGCTCGAGGCAGGCAAGAGCATTGTCACGTCCAATAAGGAGATGTTTGCAAAATTCTGGCCGGAACTCGAAAAGGCTGCTCAAAAGACCGGCGCGGGACTTTATTACGAGGCTACTACGGGCGGCGGTATGCCCATCATCAGAACGATGACACAGGCTATGCAAGCCAACGGTATCCAAGAGATCAAGACGATCATCAACGGCACGACCAACTATATTCTTACCCGTATGAGCGAAGAGGGCGCTGATTATCAAGCGGTGCTCAAGGACGCTCAGGCGCTCGGCTATGCGGAAGCTAATCCCGTTGCTGACGTAGAGGGATACGATTCGAGTTACAAACTCAGCATACTTTCTTCGCTGGCTTTCAATAAGAGAGTTCCCGTAGAGCTGATCTACAGAGAAGGCATCACCAAGATCGGCGCGGAAGATATAAGAATAGCCAAAGAGATGGGATTTGTCATCAAACTTTTGGCGATAGCAAAGCAGAAAGGCAAGAAGATCGAAGCGAGAGTACATCCTGTATTTTTGCCCAAGAGCCATCCGCTTGCAAGCGTAAACGGATCGTTTAACGCGGTGTTCGTAGTAGGAGACGCAGTGGGCGATATAATGATATACGGCAGAGGCGCGGGCGCGTTGCCTACCGGAAGCGCGATTGTGAGCGACGTCGTTTTCTGCGCGAGACAGGTCGAACACGCAAGATATTCGGAGATGTTTGACGTAATGGGAAAGGACGAGATAATCACCGACTTTGAAAGCGAGTATTATCTCAGACTCAACGCAAGGGACGTCAGCGGCGTAGTTGCGGATATAGCGGCGGTATTCAAGAAGCACAAGGTCTCCATTGCTCAGATGAGACAGGACGAAAACAAAGAGATCATACCTATCGTATTTATCACTCACAAGACGAGCGAAAACGCTATGAAGCAGGCGATAGAAGAGATCAAGGGACTCAAAAACGTACTCAGCGTAGAAAACGTGATAAGAGTAGAAAAATAATTTTTACGGAAGAAATAACTTATAGCATATATAAGTTATTTTTTCTCACAACCGTCATCGGCGCAAGGAGGCGCGTATGTTATCCAACGTCAGTACAATCTATCTTGCAAAGCTGTGCGAGAAATATCCAGACAATAAATATACGATTTTAGAGTGGGAGGAGCTGAGAGCTTTTGCCGATGGGCAAGATGATTTTGACTTTGACGCAGTTTGGAAAGAGTTGAAGATCAACGGATGCGTTACGGTAAAATATAAAGACGAGACGGAAGTATGCTTTACGCTGACCGACAAGTCGCGCGTAGTCGTGCAGGAATACAAGGTGCTTATGGAGCAGATCGCCGCTCAGGCGGACGAGAAAGCGCAGGAAGAGATGAAGGAGACTTTTATCAAGACCGACGCGCAGGGCAACGTAGTACTTGTCGGCGGAGGCAGCGCGCTTGCCGGCACTACGGAAAAGAAGCGCAGGTTTGAGCTCAAAAAGATCAAGAAAAGCGCGTTCGGCAGCGGCTTTTTGGGCGGTCTGCTTTCGGGTGGAGTCATGGGACTTATCTTCGGCGCGATAGCCGCAGTCATAGTCAATTTGTTAATGTAGAGGTATCGTATGCTCAACAAAAAGACCAAACATTTGATGAAATCAATATATTATAAGGCGGTTGAAAAAGACGGCACTTGCATTATAAGTCAGAACGACTTGCTTGCGTCCATGCCTTATAATTTCCAATTCAAAAAGAGCGAACTCAATCCCGCGCTCAAGTCGTTGGTCAGCGAAGGTTATTTCGAACTTATCACTACGGAAAAGCGCGGCGAGGATTATTATTGCATCACTTTGCAAAAACCTGGCTATGATTTCGCATATCAGATAGCCAAGGAAAAACGTCAGGTTAAAATGAAGATAATTTTGACTGTCAGCGGCGCTGTGCTGAGCTTTATCCTCAGCATCGCATTGAAATCTATATTCAGCAAATAGGAGAAAATCATGGCTACGGACAAAGAATTTATCGAATTCGCCTGCGAGCAGATCAGGAATGCCGGCGAGGTGACTTACAAGAAGATGTTCGGCGAATATATGGCGTACGTCAACGGCAAACCTATATTGCTTGTATGCGACAATACCGTGTACGTCAAGAAGGTAGATGCGATAGAGCAGTATCTCGGCGGCGCGGAAACGGGTACTCCGTACAAGGGGGCGAAAGATCACTATATTCTTGATATAGACGACGGTGAACTCAGCGAAAAAGTCGCTATCGCATTGGAGAAAGTCACGCCTTTGCCCAAGCCTCGCGTAAAAAAAAGTAAGTAATAATTTATATGACGCGCTTATGCGCGCCGTATTATCAATTATCTCTTTCGCATTCGATAGGCGAAGGGGATTTTTCTTTTATAAAACAGCAGCGATTTTTAAATCTTTTGCAGTATTCTATATTTTAATATGTATATAATTTATAATAAATAAAATAAAAATACAAGTATTTTTTGCGACAAGATCCGTCAAACAGTTGCAAAATGCGAACATTTGTGCTAAAATACACTTAAAATTATGTTTGAACTAAAAAGTAAATTTTCCCCGTGCGGAGATCAGCCGCAGGCAATACAAAAACTCGTAGAGGGCGTAAACGACGGTTTGCGCACACAGGTTTTGCTCGGCGTTACGGGCAGCGGAAAGACTTTTACTATGGCGAACGTAATCAAGGAGTGCAACAGACCAGCTTTGGTAATTGCGCACAACAAGACGCTTGCGGCGCAGCTTTGCAACGAGTTTCGCGAATTTTTTCCCAATAATCGCGTAGAGTATTTCGTATCATATTACGATTATTATCAGCCCGAGGCGTATATTCCGCGCACCGATACCTATATAGAAAAAGATCTGTCGATAAACGACGAGATCGACCGTCTGCGCAATTCGGCGACGAGTTCGCTGTGCGAGAGCCGAGACGTTATAGTAGTGTCGTCCGTTTCGTGCATATACGGCTTGGGAGCTCCTATGGAGTACTTTTCGATGGCGGTATCTCTGAGAGAAGGTATGTCTATCGACAGAGACAAGCTGTTGGATAACTTAGTCGAGATACAGTACAAGCGGAGCGATATAGAATTCGTGCGCGCGACTTTCAGAGTAAGGGGCGATATCGTGGAGATATTCCCTGTAGAAAGTTCCGATTACGCGGTGAGAGTGGAGTTTTGGGGCGACGAGATAGAGAAGATATCGCGCTTCGATCCCGTGACGGCGAAGGCAGTGTGCGAGTTGAAACACGTCAATATTTTCCCTGCAACGCACTACGTCGTCGAAAGGGAGAGAATGGAGCCGTGTCTGGAGAGAATACGCGACGATATGGTCGCTCAGGTAGAACTCTTTACACAGCAGGGCAAGCTCCTCGAGGCTCAGCGTCTTAAAGAAAGAGTGAGTTACGATATAGAGATGATACGCGAGATGGGATACTGTTCGGGTATAGAAAACTATTCGCGCTATTTCGACGGCAGATTGCCGGGGCAGCCTCCGTATACGCTTCTCGACTTTTTCCCCAAAGATTTTTTGCTTTTCGTAGACGAGAGCCATATGACTTTGCCTCAAGTTAGGGCGATGTTCAACGGCGATCTGTCACGTAAGGTCAACCTCGTCGATTACGGCTTTCGACTTCCGTCTGCCTATGACAACAGACCGCTCAAGTTCGACGAATTCGACGAGAGGGTGGGGCAGATGATATGCGTGTCCGCCACTCCCGCGAAGTATGAACTCAAACAGGCGGGGCAGGTGGTAGAACAGCTTATACGCCCTACGGGGCTGATAGATCCCGAAGTGACGATATGTCCTATAGACGGACAGATCGACGATCTCATATCGCGTATAAACGATACTGTAGAAAAAAAGGCGAGAGTGCTTGTAACCACGCTTACGAAGAAGATGGCGGAAAGTCTGACTTCGTATCTTACCGAGCGGCATATCAAAGTCAAGTATATGCACTCGGACGTCGATACTCTAGAGCGCATAGAGATTATAGCCGGACTTAGAAAGGGTGAGTTCGACGTGTTGGTCGGCATAAATCTTTTGAGAGAGGGATTGGATATCCCCGAAGTGCAGTTGGTCGCAATACTCGACGCGGATAAAGAGGGCTTTTTGCGCAGCGAGACTTCGCTTATACAGACGATAGGAAGAGCGGCGAGAAACAGCGAGGCAAAGGTCGTGATGTACGCCGATAGGATCACCGACAGCATGCGCCGCGCTATCGACGAAACGACGCGTCGACGCGAGGTGCAGAGCGCTTACAATAAGGAGCACGGCATCACGCCAAAGACTATTGTCAAAGATATTACCAATACGCTTGAAATATCCAGAAAGATCGACGACAGGACGCCCAAGTCTGCCAGGGACGCTCAAAAGGAATTGGCTAGACTTACTTCGGCTATGAAGATCGCGTCTTCCAATCTCGATTTTGAATTGGCGATAAAATACCGCGAGGAGATCGCGCGTCTAAAATCTCAACTAAAAGAAGGAAAACACTGATAAATTTACGGAGCATATTATGCAGGACAGTATTAACATCAAGGGAGCAAGGGTACACAATCTTAAGAATATCGACGTCACTATTCCGAGAGACAAACTCGTCGTCCTGACGGGTTTGAGCGGATCGGGAAAGTCGTCATTGGCTTTTGACACTATTTTCGCAGAGGGGCAGCGAAGATATATGGAAAGTTTGTCATCGTATGCGAGACAGTTTTTGGGACAGATGGACAAGCCCGACGTCGACTATATAGACGGACTTTCTCCCGCTATATCAATTGATCAGAAGACAACGTCGCACAATCCGCGCTCTACCGTAGGTACTGTGACGGAGATATACGACTATCTCAGATTACTGTATGCGAGGATAGGCATACCGCACTGTCCCAAGTGCGGCAAAGAGATAGTGCAACAGTCTGTAGATCAGATCGCCGATAAAGTACTTGCCGGCGGCGACGGAGCAAAGGTCAGAGTGCTTGCGCCCGTTGTTCGCGGAAGAAAAGGCGAATACGGCAAGCAGATAGACGGTTATCGCAAGAGCGGCTATAGCAGACTGATCGTCGACGGAAGCGAATACAATATACTCGACGAAGAAGTCAATCTGGATAAGAATTTTAAGCACAGCATAAAGATCGTCGTCGACAGGATAGTCCTCAAACCCGAGGTCAACCGCAGACTTACAGACAGCCTTGAGACTGCGCTCAAACTTGCCGAAGGACTTGTCGAAGTGGAGATAGACGGGGCGTTGAATCTGTATTCGACAAAATATTCCTGTCCCGACTGCGATATAAGCATAGAGGAACTTCAACCTAGGATGTTTTCCTTCAACTCGCCTTTCGGAGCGTGTCCCGAGTGCTACGGACTGGGCTTTAAAAGCGCGTTGGATATAAACAAACTTGTAAAGTGGGATAAGTCCGTTGCCGACGGCGCGCTGGACGTGAGCGGTTGGAATATGGACACGGGCAATTACAGTTCTTCTACTTTCATCGCGCTTGCCAAGAGACATAATTTTTCCCTGCGCACGCCGATAAAGGATCTTCCCGACAATATTGTCGATATTTTGCTTTACGGAGACAGCGAGAAATTGCAGATAAGCTATAATTCCGCTATGGGAAGCGGCGTATTCAATCGCAATTTCGAGGGCGTGGCAAACAATATCACAAGACGTTTCAGAGAGACTACGTCGGAATACGTCAAGCAGGAACTTTCAAAACTTATGAAAGAAGTTCCCTGCGATACCTGCCGCGGAAAGCGTCTTAAGAAAGAAGTGCTCGGCGTGACCGTGGGCGGAAAGAATATATACGAGGTGTGCAGTCTTTCGATTGACAAGGCGTTGGAATTCTTTGAAAATCTTCAACTTACTTCCACGCAGGAGATCATTGCAAATCAGATACTCAAGGAGATAAAAGCGCGACTTGGATTTTTGGTCAATGTGGGTCTCAATTATCTCCAGCTTACGCGTTCGTCGGCGACGCTGTCGGGCGGCGAGGCGCAGAGAATAAGACTTGCCACTCAGATAGGAAGCGGACTCGTGGGAGTGCTCTATATACTCGACGAGCCCAGCATAGGACTGCATCAGCGCGACAATGACAAACTTTTGATGACGCTCGAGAGACTGCGCGATCTCGGCAATACGTTAATAGTCGTCGAACACGACGAAGATACTATGAAGAGAGCTGACTATATAGTCGATATAGGACCGGGCGCGGGTATCAACGGCGGAGAGGTGGTCGTTGCCGGCACTCCCGAAGAAGTAATGGCTTGCGAGAGATCGATCACCGGCGCATATATGATCGGCAAAGAAAAGATCGAGTTGCCCGCTGAAAGAAGGAGCGGCAACGGAAAATATTTGCAGATACGCGGAGCGGTAAAGAACAATCTCAAGAATATCGACGTAGATATTCCTTTGGGCGCGTTTACCGTCATTACCGGCGTAAGCGGAAGCGGCAAGAGCAGTCTTGTCAACGAGGTGCTCTATCCCGTGCTTCAAAACAAACTCAACGGCAGCAAAGAAGTCGAGATGAACTGCCGCGAGATTAACGGCATCGAGGAATTGGACAAGGTGATCGCGATAGATCAAAGCCCGATAGGTAGAACTCCGCGCTCCAATCCTGCTACGTATACCAACGTGTTTGCCGCGATTAGGGATCTGTATGCAAAGACTCCCGAGGCAAAGTCGAGAGGATATAAGAGCGGAAGATTTTCTTTCAATATATCGGGCGGACGTTGCGAAAACTGCGCGGGCGACGGTATAAAGAAGATAGAGATGCATTTCCTTTCGGACGTGTACGTGCCGTGCGAAGTATGCGGAGGCAAGAGATACAACCGTGAGACTTTGCAAGTCAAGTACAAGGGCAAGAGCATATACGACGTGTTGGATATGACGGTCGCCGAAGCTTGCAAATTCTTTGAGAATATACCGCAGATAAACAATAAGATAACTACGCTCAACGACGTCGGTCTTTCTTACGTCAAACTCGGACAGTCCGCGACCACACTCTCGGGCGGAGAGGCGCAGAGAGTCAAACTTGCGACGGAACTTGCAAAGCGTTCTACGGGAAAGACCGTGTATATTCTCGACGAACCGACTACCGGACTGCACAGCGCCGACGTAAAAAAACTAGTCGCGATACTTCAGCGGCTTGTTTCTAAAGGCAATACGGTGATAGTTATCGAGCATAATCTCGACGTGATCAAAGTCGCCGACAATATTATCGATCTCGGGCCCGAGGGCGGAGAATACGGAGGCACTATAGTCGCCGTAGGCACTCCCGAGCAAGTAGCGCAAAATCCGAAGAGCTACACGGGCA
The DNA here is from genome assembly GCA_948471525.1 of uncultured Clostridia bacterium. Lineage (GTDB taxonomy): Bacteria > Bacillota > Clostridia > Christensenellales > UBA3700 > RACS-045. The sequence continues at coordinate 77,581 of CAOKSY010000005.1, forward strand.
AATATTTGAAAGATAAATTATCCTGATATACAGCCGCCGTCCGATAAAGACGGCGGCTGTGATTATTATACATAATTTCTTTTTCATTACGCATACTTGGAGTATGTTAATAGTTTTTACGAGAGCAATAATCATCTATATCTTTTTATTGATAGTAATGCGATTGATGGGTAAAAAGCAACTCGGCGAATTGCAGCCGTTTGAGTTTACGATCACGTTGATCGCCGCAGAACTTGCCTGTATTCCTATGTCGGATACGCAGGTGCCTATACTGTACGGACTCGTGCCGATATTCACGCTTTTTGTCGTAGAGTTCTGTTTGACGAAGATAGTCAAGCATTCTTTGAAAATGAGAAAGCTCATCAACGGCAGACCCGTCATAGTAATAACTCCCGAGGGAATTGACTTCAAGGCGATCAACAAACTTGATATGACCGTCCACGATATAATGGAGTCGATAAGAGCAAAAGACTTTACGTCTCCCGAGGAGATCGAGTGGGCGATCATCGAGACTAACGGCGATATGTCAGTAGTGCCTAAATCCGCCAACCGTCCACTCACGGTATCTGATATGCAGCTCACCGCCGAACAGCCGAAATTGCCTTATTCGGTGATTTGCGAGGGTAAGCGTATGAGCAAGAATATCCAGACCTGCAATATAGACGAGAAGGATATTGACAAACTTATCGGCAAGTACAATCTCCGTCAGGAAGACGTATTGCTTATGCTTGTAACGGGCGGCGAAGACTTTTATCTTCAGCCGAAACATGGAAAATTCATTGCTGGCAAGTTGAGCGAGGAGGTAGGCTGATATGGGAAAGATTATACTGACTGTGATTTTGGTCGCGATAATTCTCGCGCTCGGAATAGGCGAACAGGTTTTTATGCAGAAAAGTTTTGACAATCTGGCGGACAAGTGCGACGAAATACGCGAGATGCTTATCCAGAAGGACTATGCGGCGGCGCGCAAGGCTGTGACGCAGACCAAGGAATGGTGGGCGAAGAAGAGAGATATATTGGAGTTTACCTGTCCCAACAACGACGTAAAAGATATATATAAGGAGATCGGAGAACTCGAAGGTACACTGCACTCTGAGATGTACGACGACTCTATTACGCGTACAAACGTCATTAAGAGTATGGCGGAGAATTCCAAGAATCTGCTTGCTTATAAAATAAAAAATATACTTTGATCTATAATCGATAAATCAACGAAGTCCGCTTTTTTTGCGGACTTTGTCTTTACTCATTTGAGCGTCAAAATTTCGCTATAATCAAAAAAACTTGACAATTATTCGACAAATGCTATAATAATGTATAGGAAGACATTATGTCGACCTCTAAAATTTAGAATATTCGGAGGACGTACTGTGAATAAAAAATTGTTCGTTTTATTGATTGTTTTTACGATGATAAGCGCGCTTTTTTTGGCGGTAGGTTGCGATAATAATTTAGATAGCGGAGAAGACGGATCTGCGTCGAGCGGCGATAGCTCGGGCGGCGTGAGCGGAGATAATCACAATCAAGCGCACGAGCACGCATACAGCCAAGTTTTTTCATCGGACAGGATCTATCATTGGAGAGATGCGAATTGCGGACACGGTCTGATTGTCGATAAAGCCGAGCATAGCTTTGACGGAGACCGTATATGCGGAGTATGCGGATATTGCACTACGGAAGGATTTGTCTATGAATTGAATTCCGACAAAGAGAGTTACAGCGTCGTCGGTTTGGAAGAGGGCAACGATTCTTCCGTGTTGAATATTCCCAATACGTATAATGGAAAGCCTGTTGTAAAAATAGATAGCGAAGCGTTTTTAGGTTGCAAAAACATAGTAGAGGCGATCATCCCGTCAAATATAACGGTTATCGCACCTATGGCTTTTTCCGCATGCGATAACTTGGTCAAGCTGACTGTCGACGTCGATAATGCCGTATTTAAGAGCGAAGGCAACTGTATAATAGAGAAGCAGAATCAGAGACTGATCGTAGGCTGTAAGAGCAGTGTAATACCGGACTATGTGGAAAGTATAACTTCTTCCGCGTTTGAAGGATGCGCGGGATTGAAGTCGGTAAAGATACCCGAGAAAGTAAGTTATATTGGCTTCTATGCGTTCAAAGATTGCGTCAGTCTTGAGACGGTGGAGATGCCTTCTCAGTTAAAAAATCTTCACAGCGGCGCGTTCAGAAATTGCAGGGCGTTGAAAAGCATAGATATACCGTCGGGTATAGGAGAAATAAGCGAGTTTGTTTTTGCAGGTTGCGTTTCTCTCGATAGCATAGAAATACCCTACGGCGTTACAGAGATACATTCGGGAGCTTTTTCTCTCTGCAGCAGTCTCAAAATGGTAACGATTGCGGACAGCGTCAGCATTATACAGCCGCTTGCTTTTGCAGGATGCAGGGCGATAACGTTCTATTGCAAAGGCATTGAGGGAACTGACAAGTGGGACAGCGTTTGGAACAACGACTCTCCTATAGTATGGGATTGCGACGAGAATGAAATAGCCGACGACGGAAATATATATTTTGCGGCGGACAACGGTTTGAGATACGCGCTGAAAGACGGAAATGCGACCTTGGCAATTCAATCTGAGACGTTGAGCGGAGAAGTAACAATCCCCGACGCTATTTCTTATAAAGGAAATAATTATCACGTGAGCGCGATCGAGCTCGGCGCTTTCAGAAATTGCAATAGACTGACGAAGATAGTCATACCGTCTTCTGTGACCAATATAGGATCTTACGCTTTTGCAGGCTGTAAGTCTCTCGATATCTGCTGCGCCGCGGGAAGCGCGCCCGACGGGTGGGAAATATATTGGAACAGCGAAGATAGACCCGTAGTATGGGGATACGTCGACGCGGCAATATAAAATTGCAGATAGGAAATTACGAAGTCTTTATTGAAAAGAGATAGATTTAATTTTTCCTGTCATTGAGTTCTTTTAACAACTGCGATATGCGTTTTCGATAGAGAGGACATACGAAGTCGGGCGCGATCTCATTCATAGGGATCAGTACGAAATCGCGATTATAATAGTCGACGTGAGGCACGGTCAATCCGTCCGCGTCGATTATTTCATTGCCGAAGAATATTATATCGATGTCCAGCGTTCTGTCTCCCCAACGCGTTTGTCTGTTGCGGTGGGCTTTTTCTTCTATATTGCGGACCGTTTGAAGCAACTGATCTGGCGATAAATACGTGGATATTTTCGCCGCCGTGTTTATAAAGGGAAATTGCGCGACGCCTCCGTACGGCGGATTTTCATATGGGGCGGAGACTTTTAACACTTGAATTGCGGGATTGCGTTCAAGTTCCGCTATCGCGCCGTCGAGCATAGCCTGCCTATCGCCGATATTACTGCCGAGCGACAGATATACGTCGCGCCTCTCCAGCGTCGCGCATACGGATACGTCTTCAAAAGGAAGAGACACTGGAGCTTGCGGCTTCTTCACGGTCAAAGTTATTTTGCGTATAGGATATTTTTGCATGAGCATGTCCGCGGAGCGGTAACAGAGCGTCTCTATAAGGTCAAAAGAATTTTCTGTGCAGAATTTATGTATATCGAGCATTAATTCGCCGTAGTCGAGCGTATGCGCGAGATTGTCCGTCAACGCGGCTTGGATAAAATCGTATTCTATCTCTCCGTCGAATACGAATGGCTGTCGGTTTGTTTTTTCTTCGGGCAGTACGCCGTGACAGGCTTGTATCTCCAGATTTTTAAAACATATCTTTGTCATATCGCATACCTCTTGCGCATCGCGCCGCGTTTAAATAAACGCTCTTATCTTTTTACTTTCTTCGTATATCGCTCTAGCATTTTCCTTTACGTCGTGCACTCTTACAAACATTACTTTTTTACGTACGGCTATGCGAGTGGTTTCAAGCGTAGGTTCCAGTCTGTCTTCGACGTTGCCGCCGAACATAGATTTTCGGGAAGTACCCAACAGCAGCGGATATCCGTATCTGCCGAGTTTGTCATATCCGTTTACTACGGCGAAGTTCTGTTCTTTGTTTTTGCCAAAACCTATACCGCCGTCTATCAGTATTCTGTCTTGCTCTATATTCGCTTGTTTTGCGATATCGACGCTTCTGTCGAGGAATTTAAATATATCGTCCCAAAGATTTTCGTCTGTGGATATATTGTTTTGATTTTGCATAATACATACCGACGCGCCGTATTCTGCAATCGCGCGAGCCATATCGCCGTTATCTTCGTATTGCAATCCCCATATATCGTTTATCATATCCGCTCCCGACGCGAGCGCTCGACGCGCAACGGAAGGGTAGTAAGTGTCTACGGACAGAGGGATATCGAAATTGGATTTGATCAGACGAACAGGCGATTCCAATCTGTTCCATTCTTCGTCTGCCGATACTGCGACGTGTCCCGGACGTGTAGACTGACCGCCGATATCGATGACTTCCGCGCCGTCTTCTACGGCTTTTTCTACTCTCTTGAGCACTTCGTCCGTATTTGTTCGACTGCCTGCGAAGAAAGAGTCGGGAGTGAGATTTATTATCGCCATCACGTGCGTTCCGCCGTCGAATCGTCTGTTGCCTATTCTCATATGCGTCTCCGTATGTTTTTATTACTGCCGTATGAGCGAGAGTATAGCGTTCTTTGCGCTTTCGTTTATGTCGCCACGCACAGCGTAAGTCAAAGTCTTGCTGCCCACTTTTCTTACTCCTCGCGCCGTCATGCAAGTATGTTCCGCTTCGCAGAGCACCAAGACTCCTTTTGCGTTGAGATTGTTCGCTATGGCGTCCGCGATCTGATCTGTCAGCCGCTCTTGCAGTTGAAGTCTGCGCGCAAACACTTCCACCGTACGCGCGAGTTTTGAAAGTCCTACGACTTTGTCGGACGGGATATACGCGATAGAGATCTTGCCGAAGAATGGCATGAGATGATGTTCGCACATAGAGGAGAAAGTGATATCTTTTTCTATTACCAGTTCTCCAGCGTTCACGTCGAATGTCTTGGATAAATGTACTTTTTCGTCGTCATAATATCCGCCCGTCAATTCCTCGTACATATTCGCCACGCGCTTAGGCGTGTCGACCAGTCCTTCGCGTTCGGGATCTTCGCCTATCGCTTCCAACAGCATTTTTACGGCTTTTTGAATTTTATCTTTATCTATATTACTCATATACTACCTTCTTTATATCGTAATTTTTCGTTTGTCAAATGCTTTCTATCGCTTTCAGCGCGTTGTTCAGAATACTTAGCGATCCGCAGACTACGATAAGTTCGCAGGCTCCGTTCAATGCGGCAGTTATAGCCTCTTCGATACTTTGCGCGCTAGAAGAGAGCGTCGCGTACTGCAAGCATTTCTCAAGCGTTATTTTCTCGTCGAGCCCGCGCTTTGACGGCGGCTTGACGGCAATAAACATATCCGCGAGACCGCCTATGTTTTTCAATACGCCGTCTATATCCTTGTCGGCAAACATCCCGAATACAAAGCATTTTTTCATATCCGAAAAATGGCTTAAAAGTTCGTCGGCGAGAGTTTTCGCGCCGTCGGGATTATGCGCTCCGTCAAGAAGAAAAGTTTTGCCTTTCTTTTCTATCTTTTGCAGTCTGCCTTTCCATACCGATTTGGATATTCCGCGTTTTATCGTATCCCAAGTGATCTTACCGTGACCTCTTTCTATCAGCGTCAGCGCGCCTTCGATTGCGGCGGAGCAGTTGTCAAGCTGATATTTGCCAAGTTGTTTGAGTTCAAATGTCTCGCCGCGATAACTAAATATCTGTCCGTCTTTATCGCTCGAGATAAGTTTGCTTTGGGGGCATACTCTCAGATCGTCTGCTTTTTTGAATACTTTCATCACTTCGTCGCATTGCCTGTAAGTGACAAGCGGGCAGTCTTTGACTATCGCCGCTTTTTCGGCGGCTATTGCGCCGAGCGTATTTCCAAGCACCGCGGTATGGTCGAATGATATCGAGGTGATTATTGCGACCTCTTTTTTATCTATCGCGTTGGTTGCGTCCAACCGTCCTCCCAGTCCGCACTCGAGCACTGCGAAATCGCACTGTTTTTCTTTAAAACACAACATTGCCGCCGCAAATTCTACTTCGAATGCCGTCGGGGCGGTCAAGCCTTCCGATTTCATTTTTTCGCGCTCGTCGGCGACTGCGGATATGTATTTCGCAACGTCGGTATCGCAGATAGGAGATCCGTCTATCAGAAAACGCTCGTTATATCCGAAGACGGAAGGGGAGTTGAACGTGCCGACCTTGTAGCCGCTCTCAATCAAGATATTTGTAATAAAACAGCTTGTAGAACCCTTTCCGTTTGTTCCGGCGATATGTATGAATTTTATGCTTTTTTGAGGATCGCCCAGCCTATTGAGCAAAAGGCGAACGGTGTCCAGTCCGAAAACGCTTCCGAACTTCTCGAGATTTTGCACGTAATTTACAGCTTGATCATAAATCAAAAAAGAACCTCCCAAAAGAGCTTCCCACAAAAACAGACCTTATGTCCTAAGATAGATCAGTCTAAAAGTGGGAGTGAGAATTGCATCGCAAGCATTTCGCTTTTCGTTCGTCGGCACTCCCCGTCCGAGCGACACTTTACGCGCAGTCTCTACACTTTTTCTTGATTATATCACACTCCGCTCGGCAATGCAACTCATTTGCCGCATATGCGAAAAACCCGTTGCGAATTGCAACGGGCAGGTATGGAAGTCTAATTACGTTTTTCGTATACGCAGAATCGCGTATCGAAATCTCCGTCTCTTACGTATTCTTCTTTTTGAAGCGCAAAGCTTTCGGAAATTGCGGGAAAACGCCTGTCGCCGTCTAAAGCGGCGTCAACGTAAGTGATATACAACCTGTCGGCAATTGGGAGAGCCTGTCGGTATACGCTTTCGCCTCCGCAGATAAAGATCTCTTTTTTGTGAGAAATCGCAAGTCGCAGCGCGCTGTCGAAATCGCGGCACACGGTTGCGCCGTCGATTTTATCTATCGTATTCGACAGAATAATATTGATACGGTCGGGCAAAGGTCTGCCTATAGAGCGAAAAGTCTCCGCGCCCATTATCACAGTATTGCCTAAAGTGAGCGATTTGAATCGCGCCATGTCCTTTTTGAGCGTCCAAGGCAACGCGCCGTTTTTCCCTATAATGCCGTTTTTGGCTTGTGCAGCGATAATATTTATCATATTTATATTATAGACGTAGTTGATCTTTTAGTCAATCACATAAAAGTCAGTCTGTTTTTGAGAGCAAATCTGCCGAAGTTGACTTTGACCATTTTTGTCAAAAGTATAAAGGGCAGGAAAGCGATGATAGTAATCAGCGATACGGTGATTATCGGCACCATTATAGGGCTTGACGAGAGAGCGTGGGAGGCGAGCTTGTTGACCGTCGATATTCCCAGTGAAAAGACCGTGCAAAGTCCGCATTTGAAGAAGGTGTTGTTTTGCAGAGGCACGTATTTGTTGAGCATGATCAGATTTATCGTCATAGACGTCGTATGGAATGCGCCGAGCGCTACAAAATATGTTTTTACTCCAAGCAGTGACGGCGTGGACAGAACGACGACTATGAGAACTACGCAGCTGACTATATGCGAGAGGAATGTATTCGTCTCCTTGCCCATTGAATTGAGCATAGATACGATCAGATTGTTTATGCACATAGGGATCATTATTATCGCGGCAAATTTAAGATATTCGCCGCTCGCTTGATCTTTATAGAGCATAATGCCCAGCTGTTCGCCCGCGCCCGAGAATATAGTAAAAAATACGCACGCTGTCAGGCAGGCAAAAGTAATTGCGTTGCCGAGCGGCGAAGAAAGCGATTTTATGCCTTTTTCGGCGTTGACGGCGGCGATCTCGGGTATGAGCACAACGCCGAGCGATCCTATTATAGATGTCGGGGTAAATATCAAGGGCATTACCATTCCGCTTGCCCTGCCGAATTCTGCGGTAGCTTCGCTTTGAGAAAGATGGAATTTCGAGACGAGCAAGGCGGGCAGTATCAGCGACATAAACGTCGACATCAGCGATCCGAATATGCGCGTCACAGTCAGAGGCGTTGCGCTTTTGGCGATCTCTTTTGCCTGTGTGGGCTTGGAAAACTTACCTTTTTTGACAAAATACAACACTATTATCAATATTATTACAAATATATCACCCGCCAACAGCGCTATCGCGTAAGCGTATTCTTTCTGTATAGAAAGTACGGAAAATTCTAGCAATATTACTGCGAAAAGTATCTTGAGTATTTCGTCGACGAGTTCGGTGACTGAGAATATTCCAAAATGCTTTTTGCCCCAAAACCAACCGCGAAGGATCGCATAGATGCAGGTAGTCAAGAGCATAGGCAGCATTATTACAAATATTTTGCGGCATCTTGCGTCGGAGAATATCAAATTGAGCGTCTGCGGGAAAATCAATATCGCGGAAATTATACACAGGGTTATCAGCACTCCAGCAAGCATACAGGTAGATACCGCGCCGAATTGACGCTTGTTGTCGCCGACGGTGTCGCTTTCCGCGGTTATCCTTGACAGTGTGACGGGAAGTCCCGAGGAACATATACAGGCAAATAGCATAAATACGGACATACAAATTTGGTAGAGTCCGAGTATTTCAGCGCCGAGTTTTCTGGACAGGTATATTTTGAATACGAACGACATAAGTCGCGTAAATACGGATATTATCGTTACGGTAGCGAACGCTTTGAATAATTTTCTCATACAATATAATATTTGACCTGTATCAAAAATAGAATATAGTAGGTTAGATTAAAACCGCTTTTGCATTATTTGGAGGTAAGTATGGACAGGATAATATACAGAGTCGACAAAGATATCTCATTAGAAGAGATCGCCGAAAAGTTTAATACTACGCCGTCGGCGATCTCAAAGTTAAACAACTTGGACGGCGAGATATTTGTCGGGTTAAGATTGCTGATAGAACCGCGCGAGGGGAGTTATTATACCGTTCAGCCATTCGATACTGTGGCAAGTATAGCCAAGAAATTCGGCGTAAGCGAAGATGCGATCAGAGAGGACAATTCGGACAGGATATTCATAGGGCAGAGGATTTTTGTTTGTTCGGCGGAAAAGCAGACTGAGTGAAAGTAAAACAGCATCTTTGCCGCCAAAACGGCATAACAAAAAAGTCGACTCGTACGGCAAGTACGAGCGATTTTTTCTTATATCGCCTTGACGGCAAATCTACAATTTTCTTTTTCGCTCAGCTGCCTTTCCGCCTCACTTGTGGCGAATTTTGTATTTATGCTATACATATTAAATCTGTCATCTCGACCGTAGCGGAGAGATCTAATCCGATTAGATTTAACTTAGAAATTTCAACTACACATAATTTCTTCAATATGACAATTATTAATTGACAAAACATAGTAATAAAAAACGCTGCCGATAGGCAGCGCTTTCTATTTTTTATTCGTTATTATTTTCCGAACTGGTCTCTCTTGGAGTTACCGGAACCGGAAGATCTGTTGGAAGATTTATTGCTCTTGACGAGTTTTTTCTTTCTCTTGGGAGCGTACTTCTTTATGAGGAAGATTACTACGATCACTACTATCAGACCGCTGACTACGCCCGATACGGCGTATACCCAGACGTAAGAATTCTTCTTCTCGTCGTCCTCGTCGGGATCTTCGGGGGTAGGCTCTGCATTGGAGTCGTCGGACGTGAATACGATACGGAAATTGTTTGCCGTTTTGCTTTCGTCCGCCAATTCGCTATTGAGCGAGTTATCGATATCAGCGACTTCACTGTCGGTGAGTTTCTTATAACGGGTTGCGCCTGCAGGAGCGGGGTTGGATTCGGTTATTTCAACATAGTTGTCGCCGTCCTTATAGTAGTTGCCGTTCTCGTCTTCGCCGTATTGAACTTTACGGGCGATAAACTCTTCTTCGGAAATCTCGTTGACGGAGAAGTTGTCTACAAATACATATCCCTTCATACGGTAATCTTCGGAGTTGAAACCGAGACCGACTGTCAGGGTAGCGGTAGTGCTGCTGATATTTTCTTCGGCAAAGATATAGAAGGAGTATTCCGTCCACTTGCCGATTACTTCTTTTCCGTCTTCGTAAGTCGAAGTGTTGACGATTCTCTTTTGATCGGTGTCGGTGGTCTTATCGGTCAGTTTTCTGCCGAATTCATACGTCTTGTTGTTTGCTTTGAGCGTAATATTTGCGGTCGGTACAAACTTTTCGTTTACTTTATCCGTCTTTGCGCTTAGACCGTAGGTGAGTACCCAAATGCTGATCTTGTAGTACTTTCCGCCGGAGATAGTGGCAGAATTGGAAGTGTATCCGTAAGAAGTATAATCCTTATTGTAGATCGCGAGCACTCTGTTGCCGATCTGAGTGTTTTCGTTATTGAAGATAGCGTTGTACAGCGCTTTACCTTCTTCCGTTTCGGTATCTATATCGAGATCGGAGAAGTCGGTCTTATTTCTGTCGATTACGCCGTTTGCGAGGTCGTCCTCGTCTTTAGAAGCTTCGGAATCAATGAGAGCTCCGGTGAAGTTTTTGGGAGAAGAAAGACTGTCAGTGCTTTCTACGTCGTCAAAAGAGTCGACCGTCCAAGACTGAGTCAAACGGTAATCGTTCTGATCTTCGCTCTCTTTTGCGTTCTCATAAACCGTTTCGTCTACGGTGGAGTAGGTAGCGTGAGCGAAATAAGCTATGCTGTCGGCAGGAGAAGCGTTTTCAAAACCTGCGTTGAGAGACAGCGTTACGGAAGTGCTGGATATGCCTGTCTCGACGAAAATCGAGTATTCGTGCCAGTTGCCGTCGCCTGTGATGACTGCGAATTTATAATCCTCGTCGCTGGCTGTCGCCGTCTTGAGTATTATGCTGAACTGATTGCCCGCTTCGGCTTTTGCCCATACCTTGAATTCGTAGAAGCTGTTTGCGCTCAAGGAAATGGATCCGGACGTAAATCCGAGTGAAGCGTGTTCGTCGTTTTTCTTTATAGCGAGTACGTTGGGGTACTTTTCGACGTTGAGAAGTCTCTCTGCGCCGTTGTAGAACGTATTTATATCGCCGATATTGAATGCGCTTGTCTGATCCGCGTTATTGAGGTTGAGGATACCCGCCATATTCGGATATACGCCGTTTACAGTCTCGGTAGAGATCGCGGACGAGTTGTTGGAAGTCCAACCTGTGGGCAGAGCAAGTACGGGAGTTTCGCTCCACTTGTCGCCGTGAAGGTTTACCGTAGCGCCGATATCGGTGAAGTTGAACAAACCGTTGGAAGAAACTTCGCTGTCCTTTGCGCTGTCGGCAAGCGATACCTTTTTGATAACCGTGCTGGCAGTAGCGGAAGTGTACTGGCTGTAAGCGATCGTCTCGAGATACATAGAGGATACGTATGCGTAACCCATAGTCAGAGTGGAATAATCGCTGCCGTTGCCGCTGCCGAGCGATACGGAAATACCGATCTTGGTATCTTTTATCTGCGCTCCGAGCACGTAGAAGGTGATCAGAGTATAGTCGTTGAAGCCCTTATTGGATTCAAGATTTTCGGTGTTGAGATTTGAGAATTCAGACACCTGAGAATACATTTTGGAGAAGTCCGTACCCTTATAATCGTCGTTGTACTTGATGAGCGATACGGATACGCCCTTGCTCTTATCTACGTCTTTGGTCTTGACATACATAGATATCGCGTAAGCTTTATTTGCTTCGATATTCAAAAGTTTGGACGTGTCGGCACTGGTGTCTTTTTCGGGTGCGGTAAAGGTGGACAGAACCGTCGAAGAAGGCAGATAGTTGTTGATGCCGAGCACTTTTGAAGTGAAAATGTCCGAATTGTCGACGTCTACGGGCTTGCCGGGATTTTCTTTGAAATATTCTCCCTCGGTGAAATTCGCCGCGTCGAGAATTCCGAATACCGAACGGTTTGCGATCACGTCTTTTTCGTTTTGAATCGCCAATCCGTCAAGGGAGATAGAGCTCATATTTTCTTCGGAAGTGAGCAGGCTGATCTTCTTGTCGGTATTTGCGTTTACGTTTGCGCTGTTATACTGTTCTCTCGTAATCTCCGTGAGAGAAGCGTTGTCGAAGAACGCCGCGCCTACAGCGTGGGAATCCTTGTCGTTCTGACCGCCCCAACCGAGCCAAAACTCAAGGAAGAGAGAAGTGTTGCGGAATTGGTTGGCTTCGATATAGAAGGTGAATTCCGTCCATTCTCCCTGCGACATAGCCGTCAAAGTATAGTTGTTGCTGTCTTCGTTGGTGCCGTCGGTAAGTCTTATGCTCGCTTCGCCCTTGGTGATTTCCGTTCTTGCCCAAACGCTGAGTTTGTAGAACTTGTTGGTTGCGAAGTTCATAGCGGTCGAAGCGCGGTAACCGAAAGCGGTCTCCTGCTTGTTCTGCATATAGAGCATTCTCGTATCGCTGTCCGAAGCTGCGTTAAGGTCTGCGAGCGTCTTGCCTTGCGACTGCAAGAGAGAAACGAGCGAAGATAGCGAAGAAGAAGTGCCTTCGCTTGCAAAAGTCGACGTGTCGAGAAGACCTCTTGCGATATAAGTCGAAGAAGTACTTGCGTTTTCGCCCGAACCGAAGCCCGCTACCATCGAATATTTGGACGGAGTATAAGGAATACTCGTCGTCGAAGATGCAAAATAGAAGTTTGCATTGGCGAGTTTCATCGAATACTTAGCTACGGTTGCGCTAGTCTGTACGTTGTCGTACGCCGCTTTGTCGAAAGCGACTGCATTTTCGTCGTCCTCGTCCACTTCGGATACTTTCTCGAGTTTTACGTTATCGAAAAAAGCGTAACCCTTGGACATATGACCGGTCTGCGTATTGCCGATACCGTTGGATAGTACGACGGATATAGATCCGTTGGAGATCTCGGAGGACTCGATATAGAGTTCGTAAGTTCTCCATTCGCCGTTGGTATTTATCGCCTTCCACTCGGCTTCCGCGCCTCCGGTCACGCTGATATAAGCGCCTGCAAGAGGATCGGTGTTGTCGGCGTCGAGCATCGTCTTGACGTCTACGGACAGTTTGTAATAACTGTTGACGTCGAGAGAGTGCGACGTGGAAGTATATTTATAAGACGTAGCTTTCTTATTGTAGATCATAAGGACCTTCGAATCGTCGAGCTCGTCGTCTTTATCGCTCGAAGGACCTCTGCCCGGGGAAGCGATATCGATATCCGAATATTTTCTTCTCAGCGCTCTCCAAGCGGAAGTAGCGGTGTCCGCTACGCCGTATCTGAGGTTGGAATCTCCCGAAGGTGTAGCCGTAGAAGAGCTGGAAGAACCTACCGAACCCGTCCAGCTGTTGGGCGCGCTCAATTCGGTATTGTCACCGGTACCCGTAAAAGTACCGTTGGTGAACAGCAAGTTGGACGACGAATTGTCTTTATCGCCATCGTCTCCGCCTTTACTGTCGTCGCAGGCGACGGCAAACATCGTGAAGACAAGACAAACCGCCAACATCAAAGCCGTTAAGATAAAAAGTCTTTTCTTGTTCATTTAACCACCTTTTTAATAATAAATAAAATCTATTATTTTATTTTAACAATAGTCTTTGTTATTATATATTATCTAATAAAAAAAATCAATTAAATTGCGGACTAATTTTTTCGCTTTTGTAACGCAGATATTTTTTTTGATATAAATAGTATAATTACGCACAATATTTCGGAAGAACGATATTCACGAATAATTATGGACGTAACGGATAAAGACGATACGCGGAGAACTGAAGTAATGCGCATAGGAACGGAAGAAATAAATAAGAAAAAAAATAAATATATGAGCAATTATGACAGACCTATATCTCAAAAAGATCTTCGACAAGGGCGCAAAGGTCTGTCAAAACTCACGCCGACGGCAAGGATAGCGCTCACTGTTTGCGCGTCGCTTTTCGTAGGCGTGGCAAATGGACTATTCGGCGGCGGAGGCGGAATGTTGGTCATACCGATATTCGTGGTTTTGCTGGGTATGGAAGAGAAGAAAGCGCATGCGAGCGCTATACTGACTATCTTGCCGCTCAGCATTGCGAGCGGGATAGTATATCTGATCGGAGGGAATTTTACTTTGCCGCAGGGACTGTACGTCTCGTCGGGAGTTATAGCCGGCGGGCTTATAGGTACTTTTTTGATGAAAAAATTTTCCAACAATTTGCTCAGGATAGTATTCTATACGCTTATGATCGTCGCGGGATTGACAATGCTTTTCAATAAGATCAAATGAGCCGACGGTTATAGTTGCGTCGAATTGTTTAAAAAGGAGAGTTTATGAATATATTTTTATTGATTTTGGGCGGTATCGCAGGCGGTATAATCGGCGGCATGGGAATGGGCGGCGGAACTCTGCTTATACCCATCCTTACTATTTTTCTCGATATTCCCCAGAAGAATGCGCAGGCTATCAATCTCATAGCTTTTATACCTATGGCGGTGATAGTCACGCTTATAAATATGAAAAGAAAGGAGATAGATTATAAAGGCGTAGCGACTGTGGCTACTCCCGCTCTGGTAACGAGCGTGCTGTCTTCTATGTTGGTAGGGAAGATAAACTCCGACGTACTGTCGATAGGTTTTGCGATATTTTTGATAATCCTCGGCGTAGTGATGATGGCTGCCACTCTGCGCAAATGCATATATGAATATATGAACAAATGTAAAGAAGAGTATATTTGCAGCGACTGATATTGACAAATTATCATATTCCGCGTCATATTTCGTGCCGACGGCTCATAGAGTAAAAGTGAGGTGAAATATGCGGGATTATTACTGTCAGTCCATTGTGGAAATGGCGAGATACATATTGAAGACGGGTTGCACCGTCAGAGAGTGCGCGGCTGTGTTCGGGATAAGCAAAAGCACCGTCCATAGTTATATGCAGAACAAACTCAAATATATAGACGTCGATCTATACGAGGAAGTGAGAGAGGTGCTCGGTTACAATCTCTCCGTAAGGCATCTTCGCGGCGGAGAAAGCACGAAGAGAAAGTATCAGCTCAAAAAGAATTCGATAGAAGAATGACGCGATCGGTTAAAAAACCGTTCGCGATCGCTTTTAAACTAGATAAAAAACAGACGCCTTTTTATGCCGTCCGATAGATATTTGATAATTGTATTCGCCTGTATTTTTTGGATATGGGTCGATTATTTCTTAATAAGTTTATCCCAAAGATTATTTCGCTCAGGGTGGAATATCGCCGTCAGAAGATGCTGTTTGCATCCGAAATTTTCTTCCAGAGACGCTATCAGATTTTTTATTTCTTCACGCTTAGTATGCTTATCCTGAGGACAGGGGTTGTGTATGATAGGCAGCTCGTATCTTCGCGCAAGTCCCGAAAGATACTTTTCCTCGATATAGATAAGCGGGCGTATCAGCGTGATATTGCTCCTATCCATATGGCTCGTAGGCATAAAAGTTGATATCCTGCCTTCGTATATCAGCGACAGAAAGAATGTCTCCAATACGTCGTCGGCGTGATGTCCGAGCGCGAGTTTGTTGCATCCGCGCTCTTTCGCGACTCCGTTCAAAGCTCCGCGTCTCATTTTGGAACACAGCGAGCAGGGGCTTTTTTCCTGTCTTTCAAGTATCACTTCGTATATCTGAGTAGATTCGCTTATAAATTCTACGTCAAGACTTTGGCAGTATTTTCTCACCGCTTCCACTTGATCTTTGTCGGTGTCTTTAAAGCCAAGATCGATGTTTATCGCCACAAGGTCGAATTTTTCGGGAGCGAATTTTTTATATGCGGCGAGAAGCGCGAGTAGGGCGATGCTGTCCTTGCCGCCGGACAGTCCCACGGCGATTTTGTCGCCGTCTTCGATCATATTGTAGTCGCTTAGCGCTTTTCTCGTCAAAGATAACAGTTTTTGCATATATTTAGTTTAGCGGTTTTATTGACTAAATGCAAGAGAATATAGTATATTTGATTTATAATATAAATAAATTATTGCGTAGGCTCGGGCGTGTCTGTCCGAGATATAAGGAGAACGCTTTGACTGAAAAGATCATAGATTTTGTGCGCGAACTTATCGGCAACGATTATTGGACAACGGTACTGATTTCCATAATCCCTATCGTGGAACTTCGCGGGGCAATTCCTGCCGCTATGAATATGGGCATCAACGCTTTCGCGTCGTTTGCGCTTGCATGGGCGGGTTCGGCTCTTGTCGCTCCGATATTGCTTTTGATACTCCGTCCGGTGTTGGATTGGATGAAAAAATGCAAGCCTTTTGCTTCTCTTGCTCACGCGGTCGAAAGCGGTTTTAAAAGTAAAGCAATGAAGGTCGTAGGCGACGCGGGGGGAGAACCCACCGCCGAGCAGGCTAAGAAATTGGAACGCAAAAAGATGCTGGGCGTATATCTTTTCGTCGCTTTCCCTATACCTCTTACCGGAGTATGGACGGGCAGTGCTGTTGCGACTTTTTTGGATATTCCGTTTTTTAAATCGCTGGCAATGGTGTGGCTCGGCAACTTGACGGCAGGAGGAATCGTGACCGTATTGGCGGTGCTTCTCAAGGCGCATATGAATACGGTTTTGGATATTTTCTTCGTTATAGTTATACTCGTGCTTTTGTTTTATATCATTACGCTGACGGTAAAAATGGTCAAAAATAAAAAGGCAAAGGCGGCGGAAGGAGCCGAAGACGCGGAGATTGCCAAAGACGCCGCGTCGGAAGAAAATGCGGAAACTGTCTTCGACAGCGATGATAGCGATCGCGCGCAAGTCGTCGAGGACGGAGATAAGACCGACGCACAGGCAGAGGAATATACGAGCCGCACGTCTACCAACGAAAAGGAAGAATGATATGAAATATTACGAAGTCACCGTAGATACTACGAGCGAGGCTAGCGAACTCGTAGCGGAAATACTGACCGAAGCTGGAAGCAACGGTATAGGAATATACGACGTCAACGATCTTAAAGATATAGCCGACAGCCCGATAGTATGGGATTATATGGAAGAACATCTATTGGAGAGCGACGGCAGCGCGCAGGTCAAGGGATATTTTCCCGACGACGGGTTTGACGCGCTTCGCAAAACGATAGACGAGAAGTTGGCTTTTTTGAAAGCCAACAGTCCGTTTGACTGCGGAAAACTGAAAGTTACGCTTTCCGAGGTGGACGACGGCGACTGGTTGGAGAGTTGGAAGCAATACTATAAACCCATCAACGCCGGCAGAGTGACGGTAGTGCCCGAGTGGATAGATTATACAGCTGAAAAGGGGGAATATGTTGTAAAGATAGATCCCGGTATGGCTTTCGGAACAGGGGAACACGAGAGTACGAAAATGTGTCTCTTGCTTCTTCAGGCTATGGGAGTGGAGAATAAAAGCGTCATAGACGTGGGGACCGGCAGCGGAATACTCGCGCTGGCGGCGGCAAGACTGGGCGCAAGCCGAGTGGAAGCGTACGATATAGACGAAAACGCCGTCAAATCGGCGAGAGAAAACTGCGCGCTCAACGGCTTGCAGGATAAGATAACGGTAGACTGCGCAGATCTTTTAGCCAAGACTTCGGACAAGTTCGATATAGTTCTGGCGAATATCACTGCCGACGTGTTGATCACGCTTTCGGCAAGTCTGGGAACTTATATGAAAGACGGCGGAGTAGTAGTGATCTCCGGTATTATTCTCAAGCGGGAAAAGGACGTCGTCGACGCTTTCGAGAAAGAGGGATTTAAGATCGACGAGCGAATGAATATGGGCGAATGGGTAGCGTTCAGACTGACTAGATAGGACTATGGAGATAAAGAGATTTTTTGCCGACGCCGCCGATTTCGACGGCAACAGGATTTTGATATACGGAGATGAATTTATCCATTTGACCAAGGTGCTGAGACACAAGGTCGGATATAAGATAATCGTCAATCTCGACGACGGCAACGACTATAATTGCGTATTGAGCGAGATAAGAAGCGATTGCGCGGTAGCGCAGGTGGAAGAGGTCCTTCCCAACGAATGCAATGCTTGCGCAAGCGTCACGTTGTTTCAAGCGTTGCCCAAGGGAGACAAGATAGATCTGATAGTGCAGAAATGCGTAGAACTAGGCGCGGAGGAGATAACTCCCTTTTTGTCGGCTTACACAAACGAGACGAAATTCAATGCGGTCAGGGAAAACAGGATAGCCGCCGAGGCTTGTAAGCAGTGCGGCAGATCGCGCAGAGCGAAGGTCGGAGATTTGCTTACGTTTGACGCAATGATCGAAAGATTGAAAGAATTCGATACTGTCGTTATGCCGTACGAGCACGCGACAGGCGGAAGAATGAGCGAAGTATCGGGACTGGGCGAAGGCAGAAAAATAGCGCTGATCATAGGCAGCGAAGGCGGTTTTTGCAAAGAAGAGGTAGACAGAGTGATCGCAGTCGGCGGACAGGTCATATCTCTCGGCAAGAGGATACTTCGTTGCGAGACGGCAAGCATAGTCGCGTTGAGTTTGATTATGTACGAAATGGACGAGTTGCAAAATTGAGGTAATGGCAGGACGAATGAAGATCACAGTATACAATTTGGGATGTAAGGTCAACAAATACGAATGCGACGGATTGCTTCGGCTTCTCAAGGAGAGGGGACACGAGGTGAGCGAAGATCTTGTCTATGCCGATCTTTATATACTCAATACTTGCGCGGTCACAAACGAGGCGGAGCGCAAATCCCGCCAGTGCGTGAGCAGATGCTTAAGGCTCAATCCTCAGGCGAAAATAGTCGTCTGCGGTTGCGCGTCTCAGAACGATCCGGACAGGTTTGCCGAAAAAGACGGAGTAACTTATGTGGCCGGCAATGCCGAAAAGGACAAGCTGGTCGACCGCTTGGAAGAAAATGGCATAGTTATAGCCGATCTCCCCACTCGGTACGAAGACGTGTTTTCTCCCGAGGTTGTGCGTACTAGAGCGTACGTAAAAATACAGGACGGCTGCGACAATTACTGCAGTTATTGCCTTATACCTTACGTAAGAGGACGGAGCAGGTCTCGAAGCTCCGACAGCGTTGCGGCAGAGTGCGCGCGGCTTGCCGAGAGCTGTAAGGAGATTGTGTTGACCGGCATAGATATATCGTCTTACGGAAAAAATACCGGCGAAGACCTACCGTCGCTTATTTATAGGCTCAAAGACGTCGATTGCAGGATAAGATTGGGATCGCTCGAAGTCAGTGCGATAGAAGAAAACTTTTTGATCGCCCTCCGTTCGCTGAAGAAATTCTGCCCGCAGTTTCATCTGTCGTTGCAGTCGGGAGAAGACGGCGTGCTCAAGAAGATGAACAGGCATTATACGACGGCGCAGTATGCGGAAAAAGTCTCGTTGATCAGGAGATATTTTACCGACGCGGCTATCACCACCGATCTGATATGCGGATTTCCGCTAGAGAGCGAAGAAAGCTTTGAATGCACTCTTAAATTTATGGACGTAATAGGATTTTCTCAGGTCCACGTATTCGGATATTCGCCCAGAGAAGGCACTGTCGCGGCTAGGTACAAACTTTTGCCCGCCGACGTCGTCAAAGAGAGATGCGCGAGGGCGGCGGCAGTCGCCGAAAAATGCAGAGACAGATATATCGAGGGTTTTGTCGGCAGACATGTCGAAGTGCTGAGCGAGGATATAGAAGACGGATATATGAGCGGTTATAGCAGAGAATATATCAGATGTCGATTCGACGGCGGACAGAGCGATAAGCTTTATAAGGTCAGAATAGTCAAGGCTGAAGACGGCGTAGCTTATGCCGAACGCGTAGCGGATTGACCGATCGGAGTCAATAACGAAATTAAACTTTAAGGACGGTGAAAATATGGACGATTGCATTTTCTGTAAGATAATCAAGGGAGAGATCCCGTCGTATAAGATATACGAAGACGATATGACTTTTGCATTTTTGGATATAGCGCGCGACAGTTACGGACACACTTTGGTTATACCTAAAAAACATTGCTCCAACGTGCTCGATTGCGACAACGAGTATCTTGAGGCGGTCTCTAAAACGGTAAAGAAGATCGCCGTTCATTATACTCGAGATTGCGGCTTTGACGGAGTGAATATCCTCAACGCAAGCGGAGAGAGCGCTCAGCAGACGGTATTCCATCTGCATTTCCACATTGTGCCGCGCAAGAAAGACGACGGTATTGATATGTGGCCGCTCAAAGATAAATACGATATTGACTTTGCCGACGTCTGCGACAAGTTGAAATTAAACTGATCAAAAGGCGTATATTTTTGTTGACAAGGCTTTTTTATTATGGCATAATAGTTGAGTAATCAAGCCGATACAGGGAAAGGAGGCGATAGTATGTCGACAGTTAAAGTAGGTGAAAACGAGTCTTTGGACAGCGCGATCAGAAGATTTAAGCGTAAGTGCGCGAGAGACGGCATCATCGGTGACTTGCGTAAGAGAGAGGCTTATGAAAAACCGAGCGTAAAGCGCAAGAAGAAAGCGGAAGCGGCTCGCAAGAGAATGTACAAGAACTGATCTTGTTATCACGCAAAGACGGCGGAATTCGAAAGGGTTCCGCTTATTTTGTTGTTTTTCGCGTACGTACGGCGCGCGTTTTAGTTGAAATTTCTATATTAATATTATATAATTATACTGGATGCATACAAGGTTGCCGCGAGCGATCGCGCGCTATCGCGTCCGTATCAAAAATCCGCCTACGCGGCGGCATACGGCAATAGAGGAAGAAATATCATATGGATTACGCATCGCTTTTGAATTCGGCGCAGCTTCTACCGGTAAAAGACACGCAGGGCGCGGTGCTCGTGCTTGCGGGCGCGGGCAGCGGAAAGACGCGCGTATTGACTTACAGAATAGCATATCTGATAGAACACGAGGGCGTAGATCCGAGAAATATACTTGCGATCACTTTTACCAACAAAGCGGCGGGCGAGATGAGAGAGAGAATCCTCGACGTTACCGGTCGCAGCGGTATGCTTATATCCACGTTCCACTCGCTGTGCGCCAAGATATTGCGCAACGATATTTCAAGACTTGGAGAATACACTTCCAATTTTTCTATCTATGACGACGAGGACAGCAAAAAGGTAATCGCAAGGATACTCAAAGCCAAAGAGGTCGACGACAGTAAGGATTTAAAGAAATACATACGTTGGCATATCTCCAACGCGAAGAACAACGCAATGAGCGCAAAGGAATATTCGTCAAGGCTCAAAGGAGAACCCGACGGCGAGCTTATAGCCGACGTATACGAGCGATACGAGAGGGAACTCAAGGAGAATAACGCTTTGGATTTTGACGATCTTCTTTATAAGACGTTGCTATTGTTTGCGACTGATAAAGAAGTATTGGAGAGATATCAGGAGAGATTTCGATATATACACGTAGACGAGTTTCAGGATACCAACAAGATACAGTACACGTTGGTCAGACTGCTTGCAAACAAGTACGGCAACGTATTCGTAGTCGGCGACGACGATCAGAGTATCTACGGTTGGCGTTGGGCGGACGCGTCTAATATACGCAAGTTTGCTCAGCACTATCCCGATTGCAGGATATATAAACTCGAGCAGAATTACCGCAGTACCAAAAAGATCCTCGATCTTGCCAATAAGATCATCGCCAACAACGATCAGCGTATGGACAAGACTCTTTGGACGGAAGGCGAGGACGGAGTAAAGGTCGTCTACAAGAGTTGTTACGACGAAAAATACGAAGCCGATTACGTGCTCGAACAGATAAGCAATCTTATCAATTACAACAATTACGATTACAAGGATTTTGCGATACTTGTGCGCGCAAGCGTGCTGACGCGGTCTTTTGAAGATAAACTTATGCTGTATAATTATCCTTTCAAGATAATCGGAGGCAACAAATTTTTTGAGAGAAAAGAGGTCAAAGACTTTCTTGCCTATCTCAAGTTTATCGCCAACCCCAACGACAGCGAAAGCATCTTGAGAGTTATCAACGTACCGAGGAGAGGAATAGGCGAGAGCGCGGTTCAGAAGCTC
Source organism: uncultured Clostridia bacterium (assembly GCA_948471525.1). Taxonomy (GTDB): domain Bacteria; phylum Bacillota; class Clostridia; order Christensenellales; family UBA3700; genus RACS-045. The sequence goes on from CAOKSY010000005.1 coordinate 99,497, forward strand.
ATCGAAGCGTGCGCGCAAAGACGCATTCCGCTTATTCAGGGTATACTAGATATAGACGAACTGCCGCTGACCAGCGTGATAAAAAACAAGATACGCGCGTTTACCGAAGTAGTGCGCGAGTTGAGAGATAAGTCTTCGATGCCGCTGGTAGACTATGTCGACTTTGTCAACAAATACGTCGATTTTGCCCGTCAGTACGATCCAAAAGACGAAGAGGATAAAAACAGATTGGACAACATAGACGAATATGTTACGTCCGTCAAAGAGTATTGCAAAGACAACGAAACTAGTAAACTCGACGAATATCTTCAGTCGGTATCGTTGGTTGCGGACACCGATCAGCCTGTAGATAACTGTATTACTCTCGCCACAGTACACGGAGTAAAGGGATTGGAATACAAGTGCTGTTTTATAGTCGGACTGGAAGAGGGGATATTCCCCAGCGTACGCGACGGAGACGACAATTTGCAGGAAGAGAGAAGAATAATGTACGTCGCTATCACAAGGGCGAGGGAGAGACTGTATCTCACAAATGCGCAGTCCAGATACAGATACGGTCATAGAGAATACGGCATTGCCTCGAGATTTCTCAAAGAGGGCGGATTGATAGTCGAACCAGAAAAACAGCAAACGCCGATAGGAAGTATATTGAGCGAATACGCGAGCAGTTTTTCACAGTATAGGAGCGTGGAATCCAAATCCTCTTCGGAGCGAAACGACAGGCTCAAAGAGATGAAAAATATGATGAGGAATTACGCCAAGACTCCTGCGTTTGCGAAAAACGTACCCGTAAGCGCGCCGCAATCCAAAGACGTCTCGGTATTCAAAGTGGGCATGGAAGTGGAGCATTCGCGTTTTGGCAAGGGCAAGATTACCGCAATCTTCGGAGAGAACGCCAAGATAGAATTTCCCGTACTCGGAGTAAAGACGTTCAATATGCGCCTCGCTCCTATAAAACCCGTCGAATAACGCGGCTGTATAGCAAATAAAATTTACGGCAAAGGTCTATAATATAATTTAAAAACGATCGGAGATAACTATGCAAAAAAGCGAGAGAATGAAAGAATTGGTCGCGCTGCTCAACGAGTATGCGTACAGATATTACACTTTGGACGAACCCGTTGTGGCAGACGTGGAATACGACAGGCTTTACGACGAACTCGTCGCTTTGGAGCAACATCTAGGATATTCGCTCGACGATTCGCCTACGAAGAGAGTCGGCGACGTGACGCTCAAAGGCTTCGAGACGGTAAGACATCTAGGCAGGCTATATTCTCTCGACAAGTGTCAGACAAAAGAGGCTTTGTCGCAGTGGATAGACAAACTTGTCAAGTTTTGCGGATATATGCCCGCGTGCTCGCTCGAGTACAAGTTTGACGGATTGACTATAAATCTTCTTTATCGCGACGGCAGGTTGGAAAGAGCCGCTACGCGCGGCAACGGCATTGAAGGCGAGGACGTGACGGAGCAGGTCAAGACAATCAAATGCGTGCCGCTGTCGATCGACTATAAGGGCGTGCTCGAAGTTCAGGGAGAGGGCATTATGAGACTGTCCGCTCTCAAAGAATACAACTCCAAAGAGGGAGTCACTCCTCTCAAAAACGCGCGCAACGCTGTAGCGGGCGCGATAAGAAATCTCGATCCCAAAGTCACCGCGTCGCGCAGGTTGGAAGTGATATGTTATAACGTAAATTATATTGAAAACGACTTTGATAAAGGCAGCGATATGATCGCTTTTCTTGCAAAAAACAAATTTAAAATAAGCGACAAATTCGATCTCTTCGATGACAAGGAAAAACTTATCGACGCTTTGGACGGAATACTTTCCGCGCGAGATTCTTTGGATTTTCTCATTGACGGAGCGGTGATAAAGGTCGACGACACTTCCATTCGCGACGATCTGGGATATACTCAAAAATTCCCCAAATGGGCGGTTGCGTTTAAATTTCCGGCGCAGGAAACGACTACTACGCTCAAGGACGTAGTTTGGCAGGTCTCCCGTACGGGAAAACTTAATCCGCTCGCTATTCTCGAACCTGTCGATCTTGCGGGAGTGACTGTGAGCAGGGCGACTTTGTCAAATATCAGCGAGATACGAAGAAAGGATATCAAGATAGGCAGCAGAGTGTTTATCCGCAGAAGCAACGACGTTATTCCCGAGATACTGGGGGTCGCCGAGCACAATGAAACTTCCGTGGAGGTGAGCAAGCCGACCGTGTGTCCCGCCTGCGGCGCTCCGGTCGTCGAGGACGGCGTATTTCTCAAGTGCTCCAACGCAAAGAACTGCGCGCCCGCGATAGTGTCGGCGATGTCGCATTTCGCATCGCGCGACGCTATGGATATAGACGGGCTGTCGGAGAAGACTTTCGAGACGCTTTACAACGAGGGTAAGATCAATCATTTTGTCGATATATACAGTCTCAAGGCGCAAGACTTCGATGGGATAGAGGGCTTCGGAGAAAAGAAGAGCGCCAATATTCTCGCGGCTGTGGAAAAGAGCAAAGATACTACTTTGGACAGATTGATATTCGCGATGGGAATTCCCAATATCGGAAAGAAAGCGGCAAAACAGCTCGCCGACGAATTCAAGACTATGGACGCGGTGATGAACGCGACTTACGAAGATCTTATATCCTTGGACGATTTCGGAGATATAATGGCGAAAGGATTGATAGAATATTGGGCGGACGAAAAGCACAGAGCGGACGTCAAAGCGTTGTTCGCGAGCGGCGTAAAGATAGCGGAGAAGAGCGTCAGACAGGGCGCTATGACGGGAAAGAAAGTCGTGCTTACGGGATCTTTGCCCACGCTCAAGCGTTCGCAGGCAAAACAGCTGATAGAGGACAACGGCGGAGAGGTATCCGACTCTATCTCAAAGACGGTCAACTTGGTCGTGGCAGGCGAAGACGCGGGAAGCAAACTCGCAAAGGCGCAGAAGCTCGGAATCGAAATAATAGACGAAGGCGCTTTGCTCGAGAGAATATCAAAAGGCTGAGGGGCGCAATTAAATAATAATATTATATTTACTTGAAAAAAATATTATTTTGTGCTATTATCCTAGTGTATTGTTTAGAGTACGGGCGCGCGGCGCGGAGGATTGAAATATGGCGATATACAGTATGACCGGCTACGGAAAGGGAGTTGCGGAAGCCGACGGACTGAAGATAACGGTGGAACTCAAATCGGTAAATCACAGATTTCTCGATTTGAATATAAAACTTCCCAAGTTCTTCGCATTTGCGGAAGATATGTTGCGCAAGACCATTCAAGCGAATATACAGAGAGGACACTTGGACGTATACGTCAATTTCGAAGACGGCAGACAGGACAAGCGTAAGATAGAGATAGATTACGCGTTGGCGGAACAGTACGCGCTTGCGGCAAAAGAGTTGGAGAGCAAACTGGGAGTAGTCAACAATCTCGGAGCCAACGAGATATTGAGGATACCGGAGATAGTCAATCAGATAGCCGACGAGGACGACGAAGAAGTCCTGTCCGCATTGTTGCAGAAGGCTTGTTTGGCGGCGATAGAAAGCATAAACAAAATGAAAGAGAAAGAGGGCGCCGCGCTCGTTGCTGATCTGCTTGTCAAGGTCTCCAATATCAAAGGCGCTCTGCCCGAGATACAGAAACTTGCTCCCGTTACGCTTGAAGAGTACAGGACTAAGTTGCGTGAGAGGGTGAGCGAGTATTTGGGAGAGGCTCCCGTCGACGAGGTGAAACTCATCAACGAAGTCGCTTTCTACAGCGACAAATTCTGCACCGACGAGGAGATAACGAGACTGTATACGCACGTAGCGCATTTCGAGGATATCGTCAAGGAAGGCGGCGCGATAGGAAAGAAACTCGATTTCATCGTTCAGGAGATGAACAGAGAGAGTAATACGATAGGCAGTAAGTGCAACAACGCGGCGATCACGGAGTACGTCGTATTCCTCAAAAGCGAGATAGAAAAGATCAGAGAACAGATTCAGAACCTCGTGTGACGCGAGCGATATACGGAGAGATTATGGTAGAAAAAAAAGGTTTGCTCATAGTAGTGTCGGGACCGTCCGGCGCAGGTAAAGGAACGGTGCTTGCCCATACGGTCGAGAAGTATCCCAACCTCAAATATTCTGTATCGGTCACGACAAGATCGCCGAGGGCGGGAGAGGTCGACGGAGTAAATTATTATTTCAAGACAGTCGACGAATATAAGAAGATGTTGGAAAACGACGAGTTTTTAGAGCATCAGCAGGTGTACGGCAACTATTACGGCACGCCTATCGAAAAGGTCAAGGAACAGCTTGCCTCCGGATTCGACGTCGTTTTGGAGATAGACGTCAAGGGCGCGCTGGACGTAAAGAATAGGTATCCCGAAGCTGTGATGATATTCATATCTCCGTCCAAGAGAGAGACGATCGAGGAGAGATTGAGAAAGCGCAGTACGGAGAGCGAATCGCAACTAAAGGTTCGTACTGACAGCGCGATAGAGGAGATAAAGCAGGCGGTGTTTTACGATTATATCGTTGTCAACGAAGACGCTCAAAAGGGCGCGATGGATATAGTCTCCATTATCGAAGCTGAGAAATGCAAAGTCAAAAACAATAAAAAATTTATAGACAATCTGATTTACGGAGGTAAATAATTATGATGATAGATCCACCTATCGACAAGTTGATCAAAAAGGCGGAATGCCGTTATGCTTTGGTATGCGGCGTTGCAAAGAGAGCGAGACAGCTCGAGACACAGTATCCCGAACAACTCGAAGAAAAAAAGATGAAAGCGATCAGTTATGCCGCCAAGGAAGTTTACGACGGCGAGATCGTTATAAAGAACGACAATCAGTGATCTGCCGGCAATCGGAGGAAGGCGAATGCTTGAGAAGTACAACGTGCTTTTGGGCGTAAGCGGCGGAATAGCCTGCTATAAATCGTGCGAAATAGTATCGAGATTAAAAAAACTCGGCGCAAATGTGGATGTGGTAATGACCGCTCACGCCGCCGAGTTTGTCTCGCCGTTGACGTTCGAGACGCTGTCTTCAAGACCCGTTGCATGCGATATGTTCGCTCCCAAAGAGCATTGGGAAGTAGAGCATATATCTCTTGCAAAAAAAGCCGATCTTTGTATCGTAGCTCCGGCTACGGCAAACGTGATAGCGAAGTTTGCGGACGGCATTGCCGACGATATGCTGACGACTACTTATCTTGCGCTCAAATGTCCCATAGTTATCGCGCCGGCAATGAATACGAATATGTATGAAAATCCCGCCGTCAAAGAAAATATTGCCAGACTGAAATCGCGCGGCGTAATTGTAATTGACAGCATTGACGGCAGACTTGCTTGCGGCGACAGCGGCAAAGGCAAGATGGCGGAGCCTGTCGATATCGTCGCAAAAGCAAAGGAAATACTCTGTCCCAAGGCAGACTATGCCGGCAAGAAAGTGCTTGTCACCGCTGGAGCGACGAGAGAGAATATAGACGGAGTGAGATTTATCACCAATCGCTCTTCCGGCAAGATGGGTATAGAAATCGCAAAGGCGGTAGTCAAGAGAGGCGGAAAAGTAGTGCTCGTCAAAGGACTTACGCAAGTCGACGTTCCGTCGTATTTGACAGACGTCAAGAGCGTCGAGACCACTCGGCAGATGTATGACGCGGTAATGGACAGCTATGCCGATTGCGATATCATTATCAAAGCCGCAGCTCCGAGCGATTATCGACCGAAGGATGCGATCGACAACAAGCTCAAAGGCGATACCCTCACTTTGGAATTTGTCAAAAATCCCGATATAGCCAAGGCGGTCGGAGAAGTAAAAGGGCATAGAAAATTAGTCGTTTTCTGTGCGGAAACTCAAGATCTTATCGCAAGCGCGCGCGCAAAACTCAAATCCAAGAACGCCGATCTGATCGTAGCCAACGACGTTACGCAAAAAGGCGCAGGCTTCGATACCGATACGAATATAGTCGCTTTGATCGGGCGGGACGGAGAAGTTAAGTCTTATCCGATAATGAGCAAAAGCGCAGTCGCCGACATTATACTCGACGAGGCGATAAAATGATCGCCAGAGTTATCGTTGATATAAGCAATAGCGAGACCGATAAGATTTTCGACTATGAGATACCCTCGGAATTGGACGTGCGAAAAGGCAGCAGAGTTATCGTGCCTTTCGGCGCGCAGAGACTCGAGGGCTTTTGTATTGATATAACGGATAAGTCGGACGTGCCATCTCTCAAATTCGTAGAGGGAGTGCTTGACGAATTTGTCTGCATAAGCGAGGAAATGCTCGAACTTATGCGGTATATGAAAGACACGTTTTACGTAAGATACGTAGACAGTCTGCGCCTGTTTATACCGTCCAAACTTCGCGGAGGCAGAATAAAGGAACTTACCAGACTTTATCTTACGCTCAATCCCGCGTTTACAGCGGAGGAAATACTCGACGCGATACCGGCAAGGGCAAAGAGTCAGATATCGCTTGTGGAGAGATTGAAAGAGGGCGGAGAGTATCTCAGCGCGATTGCGTGCGAATATTCGGCGAGCGCGATCAACGCGCTTGTGTCCAAAGGACTTTTGATAAAGACGTCCGAGCAGGTCGAGCGCAAACCTATGAGTTCGGTGGGCGGAGATTTGTCTCGAGTCGAGTTGAGACCTCAGCAGTCCGCCGCGGTGGATAAAATTTTTGAAAGCAAGCAAAACGCCGTGCTGTTGCACGGGGTGACGGGCAGCGGAAAAACGCTGGTATATATGACGGCTATACGCAAAGTCCTCGACGAGGGAAAGACTGCTATAATGCTCGTGCCCGAGATATCGCTGACGCCGCAGATGCTCAAAAATTTCAGAGGATATTTCGGAGACAGCGTGGCAATGTTGCACAGCGGTCTCAGCGACGGCGAACGGTTTGACGAATGGAAGAGACTGCTCAAAGGCGAGGCGAAGATAGTAGTCGGCGCGAGATCGGCGATATTTGCGCCAGTGAAAAATTTGGGACTGATAATCGTAGACGAGGAGCACGATTCAAGTTACGTCAGCGAATCCAATCCCAGATACCGCACCGTGGACGTTGCGCTGTTCAGGGCGAAATACAATGATGCTAAAGTCGTGCTCGGCAGTGCGACTCCTTCAATCGAAAGTTATTTGCTTGCCAAGCGCGGAGACTATGCCTTGGCGGTAATGGACGAAAGGATATCCGACAAGGGTATGCCGTCGATAGAGATAATAAATATGTCGCACGAACTTCTTATGGGCAATGTAGGTATGTTTTCGGCAAAGCTTGAGGAGGAGTTGAAAGATACCGTCAAGAATGGCAATCAGGCGATTATATTCCTCAACCGAAGAGGTCACTCTTCGTTTGTGATGTGTCGAAAGTGCGGATACATAGCCAAGTGTACCGATTGCGACGTTTCGCTTACGTACCACTCGGTGGACAATATGCTCAAGTGTCATTACTGCGGCAAGAGATTCAAGATGCTATCCGTATGTCCCGATTGCGGAAGTTCTAATATCAAGTACGGAAAACTCGGTACGCAGAGAGTAGTCGAAGAGGTAGAGAGACTTCTGCCCAGAGTAAAAGTCCTGAGAATGGACAACGAGACTACTACGACGAAGACGGCGTATCTCGACATACTTTCGGCGTTCGCGTCCAAAGAAGCGCAGGTGCTCGTAGGTACTCAGATGATAGCCAAAGGTCACGATTTTCCCGACGTGACTTTGGTGGGCATACTCGACGCGGATATGAGCCTTTATCATCAGGATTACAGATCCAACGAGCGCACGTTCCAACTTGTTACGCAGGTCGCGGGCAGAGCGGGCAGAAGCAATAAAGGCGGTCGAGTGATACTTCAGACGTACGCGCCCAATCATTACGTATACAGATTTGCGGCGAAGTACGACTATCAGGGATTTTTCGATAAGGAAAACAACGTGCGCAATACGACGAATTTTCCGCCGTACACTACTATAATAAGAGTGCTTATGACGTCGGAAAACGAAGATAAAGTCATCGATTGCGCGAAGAAGATATACAGACAGATAAGAGATTTTGCAGAGAAAAACGCGAGCGAATTTTTATACGTACAGGCTATGAAAGCTCCGCTCGGCAAAATACAGAACAAATACCGCTATCAGATCATAGCGCGTATCAAGAGAGATAGAGAAAGAGAAATTATCGCCGAATTTTACGGTGTGATAGAACGGACTAAATGCAGACAGGTGTCTGTGTTTGCCGAACTCAATCCGCAAAATATGGCGTAAGGAGTATTTATGGCGCTTAGAGATATTGTTACGGATCCCAATCCGACGCTTAGAAAAAAATGCAGAGAAGTCGAGATTTTCGATGAAAAACTCGGCAGGTTGCTTGACGATATGAGAGAGACGATGAACGCCGCTGACGGCGTAGGTCTCGCCGCTCCTCAAGTTGGCATCTTGAGAAGGATAGCGGTTGTAGAGGTGGACGATTTTTATATCGAATTCGTCAATCCGGTGATAGTAAAGAAAAAAGGCGAGCAGGACGGTCCGGAAGGCTGTCTGAGTATTCCCGGCAAGAGTATGGACGTCAAGCGTCCGAACAAAGTAACCGTAGAATATCAGGATAGATACGGCAAGCATATGTCTGTCACCGCAGAGGGATTTATCGCGCGCGCATTCTGCCACGAGATAGACCATTTAGACGGCATACTGTATTACGACAGGGCAAAAGAGGGCAGATGATGAGAGTTTTGTTTTTGGGTACTCCCGATTTTGCCGTCGAGGCGCTCAAGTCTATAATCAAAGCGGGACACGACGTCGTCGGGGTCGTAACTCAACCCGATCGAAAGCGCAACAGAGGCGAGGTGTCGTACAGTCCCGTCAAGGCTTGCGCGATAGAAAACGGTATCGACGTATATCAATACGAAAGCATACGCAAAGAAGGAGTGGAGGATATCAAAAGAATTTCTCCCGACGTAATGGTCACCTGCGCTTTCGGACAGATAATAAGCGAGGAGATACTCGATATCCCCAAGCACGGAGTACTCAATATTCACGCGTCTCTTCTGCCTAAGTATCGCGGAAGCAGTCCTATACAATGGTGTCTCGTCAACGGAGAGATCAAAACGGGAGTCACGATCATGCGCACGGCTCTCGCCGTGGATAGCGGCGATATTCTTTTGACCAAAGAGATAGATATCTTGCCCGAAGAAAACGCGGGAGAACTGTTTGAAAGACTTGCCGTACTCGGCGGGCAGGCTATAGTTCAAGCGTTGGAGACGGTGGAATCGGGCAACGCGGTGTTTACTCCTCAAGACGGTAGCAAGGCAACGCATTTTCCGATGATAAAAAAAGAGGACGGCATTCTTGATTTTTCTATGTCGGCAAAAGCGATTTTCGACAAAATGCGCGGATTTACGCCATGGCCGTCCGTCTATACTTATTTGGACGGGAAATTATTCAAGATATTGAAATGCAGAGTATGCGCCGACGAAGCGATAAAGGACTGTATGACTGCGCTCAAATGCGGAGAAGTATATGCGACAAGAAGCTCGGCTTACGTCAAGACCGGCGACGGCGCGTTGGAACTCATATGCGTTCAGCTTGAAGGCAAGAAGGTTATGGATATTACGTCTTTTCTTGCCGGCGGAAAACTCAAAAGCGGAACGGTGCTCGGGCAATGAACGATCTTATACTTGCCTTTGAGATACTGCTCAGCATATATAAAGACGGAGCCTACAGTTCTATCGAACTCAACAAGCGCGCGGAAGGCGCAAGCAATCAGGCGATCGTTACGCGTATCGTATACGGAGTGTTGCAAAACGACGTAAAACTCGAATACTGCATTTCAAAGATAACGCGCAAACGTCCGTCAAAGACGGTGACGGTGTTGTTGAAAATGGGACTGTACTGTCTTATGTATATAGACTCTATTCCCAGATACGCATTGGTGGACAATACTGTAAAGATATGCGAGAAATACGGAAAGAGACAACTCAAAGGTTTTGTCAATTCTACGCTCAAAAACTTCGATTTTGCCAATATAGAGTTGCCGACGGAACGTAATGAGAAACTGAGCGTGGAAACCGGCGTGCCGCTTTGGCTGGTGAAAAAATACGTAAAGCAGTACGGCTATGAAGAAACCGAAAAGTTTTTGCGCGCGCCGCTCTTCACGAAGGAGCATATACGCAACAACTCGAGAGTCTTGTCAAAAGAAGCGTTGCGTGAGATCTTGGACAAAAATAAAGCGAATTATTCGGAAAGCGCGGCAGGCGGATTTTTTGTGCGCAACTGTGCGGCTGTCAAAGAACTGTGCGAGAGGGGAAAGGCGACTTTTCAGTCGGCAACGTCTATGCTGTGCGCTCAGTCGGTCGGCGTCGAGGACGGATGGAACGTGCTTGATCTGTGCAGCGCTCCGGGCGGCAAAGCCGTGTATTTGAGCGAACTTGCCGACGTCAGAATTACGGCTTGCGATATACATGAGCACAGACTTGATCTTATCCGCGCTTACGTTGGCAGAATGACGGCGAAGAATATAGATACGGTATATAATGACGCGCGCGTATACAATAAGGATTTTGAAGATAAATTCGACGCAACTTTATGCGACGTGCCATGCAGCGGTCTGGGAGTGGCGAGTAAAAAGCCGGACATTTATCTAAATGCGTCGGAACAAAAGATTTCGGAGCTTTCGGATATACAATATGAGATACTTTGCAATGCCGCAAGGTATACCAAAAGCCGGATCGTGTATTCGACCTGTACTACGTTGAGGGAAGAAAACTATAATATCGTGGGAAAATTCGTCAAGGAGAACGATGCTTGGAAGATCGTCTCGCATAAGCAATATCTGCCTGACGGACAGGGGCAAGACGGATTTTTTATAGCGGTACTGGAGAAAAAATAGGAGTGATGAATTCTAAATTGCTTGCCGATTATTCGTTGGAAGAACTTGAAGCGTTGGTAGAAAAATACGGCCAACCGAAATTTCGCGCAAAACAACTGTTTGAATGGATATGCAGGGGCGAAGAGTTTGACGGCATGAAGAATATCCCGCGATCTTTGGCGGACGCGCTGGACGGCGACGGCTATTATCCGCAGGGAGTGAAAATCGTCAGGACTTTGACGTCCAAAAAGGACGGCACTCTCAAATTTTTATACGGACTCGCCGACGGCAACGTCATTGAGGGCGTGCTTATGAAATACAAGTACGGCAACACGCTGTGCGTGTCCACACAAGTAGGATGCAGAATGAACTGCGCATTTTGCGCTTCGGGACTCGACGGACTGATACGCAATCTGAGCGCAGGAGAGATCGTCGGACAGGTTATCGCGGTAAATAGAATGACTTGCGCAGACGGAGAGCGCGGAGTGACGAATATAGTGCTTATGGGTAGCGGCGAGCCTCTGGATAATTATGACAACGTCTGTAAATTTCTCTCGCTTGCAAGCGATAGCCGAGGACTCAATATTTCGAGACGAAACGTGTCGCTGTCTACTTGCGGACTGTGCGATAAAATAAAACAACTCGCGGACGACGGGTTTTCTCCGACGATGACCATATCTCTGCATGCTCCCAACGACGAAATGCGCAGAAAGATAATGCCGATAGCCAAAAAGTACTCGGTTGCGGATATTATCGACGCGGTAAAATATTATTTTGACAAGACGGGACGACGCATCATATTTGAATATTCTATGATCGAGGGCAACAACGACGGCGAGGACTGCGCAAGACAGTTGGCTGCGCTTGTCAAGGGGCTTGCCTGTCATATCAATCTTATACCTTTGAATTATGTCGAAGAGCGTGGGTTGGGAGCAAGCAGCAAAAAGAATATATATCGATTTATGGCGGAATTGGAAAAACGCGGAGTAAGCGTGACCGTAAGAAGAAGTATGGGCAGCGATATCGAAGGCGCGTGCGGACAGTTGAGAAGAAAGGTGATCGGCAATGAAAACAATTGAGATAGCTGATGAATTTTATTCTGTAGATAAAATATATCCCAAGGTTCGCAACGCGGCGCGTGCGGTGATATTCGACAGAGATAAGAGGATCTTTGCGGAAATCACTTCAAATCCTAAGGTCGTGATGCTTCCTGGAGGAGGATTCGAGGGAGACGAAGACGCGTTTGAATGCGCGGTAAGAGAATGCGCCGAAGAATGCGGTTTGATCGTCAAACCGGTAAAACCATTGTTTAATATAAGAGAATATTATCGCGACTGTATATTTTTCAGCGCATACGTGCTGTGCGAAATAGTGGGAGAATGCGAAAAGCATTTTACCGAAAAAGAAAAATCTATAAATATTATTTCAGATTGGCGCGATATGGGCGACGTCTTGAGCGATATCGAGGATTTGATGAAAAGATACAAAGATATCGACGGAGAACTGTACGGTTGCCATAAGAGAGAATATATTGCAATAAAAGAGTTGATCGACAGCCGAATATGATCAGGCATATCGAAAGGAGAAAATTATCAAAGTCAAAAAAGTCGGACAGATAATAAAAGGTATAGGCGGAATATATACGGCGGTCACGGATGACGGTCAAGTCGTCAAGTGTTTTCCGCGCGGCAAGTTAAAGAATAACGGAGAGTTGTTCATTGGCGACGTTGTAGATATACTGGTAGACAAGGAAGGCATAATAGAGAACGTGCAACCGCGCAAAACGCAACTCGTCAGACCTTATGTCAGCAATATGGACGGAATAGTCATAGTGCTTGCGCCGCTGCCAAAGCCCGATATGATGTTGGTGGACAAACTTATCATCGGCGCAACGGAAAACGGAATCCAACCTATCATATGCGTCAACAAAGCCGATATGGAAGGCGCCGACAGGATTGCAGAGGAAGTTGCTAGCGATTATAAAGATATAGCGGATATTATGATAATATCTACGCATACAGGTCAAGGTATTGATGAACTCATGAAGAAGATAAAAGGCAAGTTTATATGCCTTGCAGGTCAATCTGCGGTGGGCAAGTCGTCTTTGATCAACAGCATCATCGGAGAAGACAAGCTCAAGACGGGCGATTTGAGTAAAAAATGCGACAGAGGCAAGAATACCACGCGCCATATCGAGATAATAACGCTCGACGACGGAACAAAGATAGCCGATACTTGCGGTTTCAATAAATTGGAGATACCGTTGTTCGATCCGTCAAGACTGTCGACATATTATACCGATTTTGACGATTATGCGGCAGAGTGTAAATTCAGAGGCTGTAATCATTATAAGGAAAGCGATTGCGCCGTCAAGCGCGCTGTGGAAGAAGGTAAGATAGCAAAAAGCCGTTATGAGCGTTATCTCCAACTGTTTATTCACGTAGAAAATCGGTGGAATAAGCGATACGATTGATATTGAACAGTGTTCAACATGAGCGATTATTTGAGATATGGGGCGAAAATATAGAATTAAACAAATTCGAAAAGGAGTGTGAATATGGAATTAAAGATATCTCCGTCAATACTGTCGGCGGATTTTGCAAAGATGGGCGAAGACGTGTCAAAGTTGGCTGAATGGGGAGCCGATTGGGTGCACTGCGACGTAATGGACGGGGTATTCTGTCCCAACATTACTTTCGGCATACCCATGATAAAGGCGATAAAAAAATATACCGATCTGCCGCTCGACGTGCATCTGATGATAGTCAATCCCGAGCGTTACGTAGATAAATTTCTCGATGCGGGCGCAGATATAATCACATTTCATCCCGAAGTCAGCGACGACGTACAGAATATCGTAGATACCGTACACAGACACGGAAAAACAGTTGGAGTAGTGCTCAATCCCAATATCGAAGTAAAGAGTATAGAAAAATATCTTAACATGGTCGATCTAGTCATGCTTATGGGCGTATATCCCGGTTTTTCCGCGCAGAAATTTATTGAATCTACTATGGATAAGATATCACAGCTAAAGGCTCTTATAGGCAATCGCAACGTTTTGATAGAATTCGACGGCGGAGTGAGCGTGGATAATATCAAAGAAATGAGAAGGAGAGGTCTTGACGTGGCTGTCAGCGGCAGTTACGTGTTCGGTGCAAAAGATCCTGCGCAGGCTGTAAGAAGTTTGAAGGGAAACTAAGATTAGATTTGAAAAAACTCATCGGCGTGTCGGAAGCTTAGTGGCTACGGCGCGCTTTTTTATATGCATATAAAATTTTTTTATCGTAAAATTTTATGAGATTTTAAGGAAAAGTTTAGTTGCGGCAATAAAAATTTAAAAATATTTCGTCAAAATCACAAACGGTGCGGATTGAAGATGATTAGTATTCTTATTGTATCACAAAATCTGTTTTTTGCATATATTGCAGTATCATTGGCGGGAGGTAAACGGCTATGAGAATTATTTGTATCAATCCACCCAAATTTATCAAAAGGATATTGAGAATTTTCAAAAGAAAAAATTGACTTACCGAGGCTTTGCGGATAAGCAGATCGTTCGCACTATGCGATAGGTGGCTTGTCCGCAACTAATTTTGACGGCATTACTGTTATAATTATATTAGATTTGCTGATTGAACAATGTTCAAAATATAATAAAATATTCGATATGGGGCGATTGTTTAATAAAATCTTGCTAATTTAATAATTTTATAAAAAAATCACCCTGCATAGCAGAGTGATGATTTTATTGACATAATCTATTAAGCGCGCTCGACTGCACCGCTGCGAAGACATCTAGTGCATACGTACAAACTTTGTGTCGAACCGTTGCTGTTGACAACCTTGACTTTCTGTACGTTTGCGCCCCAACTTCTTCTGAATTTACGATTGGAGTGGCTGACTTTATTTCCGCTTTGCTGTCCCTTTCCGCATATAGCACATACTTTAGACATACTTGGTACCTCCATTTGACATATTGCCTAAATATAATAGCACTCAATTTCAACAAAAGCAAGAAAATAACGCACTTTTTTCAAAAAAAATTGATAATTTTTGCTTTAACTTATAATAATGCAGGGCGTACGCGACTAAAATATATTAAAAACGCTTGCATAAGGCTTGACTTTTTGCTAAAATTACAATATATGGCAGTAAAAACATCGAATTATTACGGAAGAATAATTATAACAGATAAGGCTATATCCATGGTCGCGCATTTCGCGGCTGCCGATTGTTACGGCGTCGTGGATCTGGTGTCGCGCAAATTAAGTGACAGCATAAGCGAGTTTTTCAACAAGTGCCCTTCGGGAAAAGGGGTAAAGATTGTCACGCTAAAAAATAAGATTAATATTGAACTTTTCGTCGTCCTCAGAGAGGGCGTAAATATAGAAGCCGTAAGCGAATCCATAAAAAGTACGGTAAAATACAACGTGGAGACGTATACAGGCATGAGAGTTGACGGTGTGACCGTCAACGTGGTGGGTGTAAAAGTTTAATCGGAGATATAATGAAAATATTAGATAGTAGCAAGATATTGCAGATGATCGACGGCGGCTACAGATATTTGAAAGCCAATAGATCTGTCGTCGACGCGCTGAATGTCTTCCCGGTTCCCGACGGTGATACGGGAACGAATATGTCGCTGACGATGGAGTCGGCGGTGAAAGAAGTAAAGTCTGTACAGACCGACGATATAAGAGAGATTTTGACCGCTTATTCCAGAGGCGCGCTCAAGGGAGCGAGAGGTAACTCGGGAGTAATATTATCACAGATAATAAAAGGTTTGGCGGTCGTTCTTTCGGACGAAAAGTCCGTTACTACAAAGTCGTTTGCAAACGCGTTGAGATATTCGCGAGAAGTAGCCTACAACGCGGTTACCAAGCCTAAGGAAGGCACGGTATTGACGGTTATCAGATATTTGGCGGAAAACGCGCCTTCGATAGCCAATAAAAACGCGTCTTTCATCAACTTTTTCGATCAACTTATAAAGAAAGGCGAAGAGATCCTTCAAAAAACGCCGGATATGCTGCCCGTGCTCAAGCAGGCGGGCGTCGTAGACGCGGGCGGTAAGGGTCTTATGTGCGTCTTACAAGGCTTCTATAACGCCTTGGCGGGCGTGGATATCCCTGAATTTGTCGAAGATAACGAAAATAACGTTGTGCCCGCGCCCATGTTGGACGCTTTCGGAAGTGACGAACACGATCTCGACAATATAAAGTACGCGTATTGTACAGAATATTTTGTAATAAATCTTAAAAAACATATTACCGAAGAGGACGTAGAAAAGCTTAGAGACAAACTTATGTCTATCGGCGACTGCGTTATCGTTATCGGAGACGTATCGCTGATAAAAGTTCACGTTCATACAAATCAGCCCAACAGAGCGCTCTATTATGCGCTGCAGCTCGGAGAACTCGATAAGGTAAAAATCGAGAATATGCTTGAGCAACATAGGGCTCTTGTAAGAGAAAAAGAGAATTCCAAGAAAGAAATCGGCTTGATATCCATTTGCGCAGGCGACGGCATAGCAAATATATTCAAAGAACTGTCTATCGACGAGGTCATCGAGGGCGGACAGACTATGAATCCGAGCGTAGAGGACATTCTCAATGCTGTCGAAAAGATCAATTCGGATAATATAATAATCTTACCTAATAATAAAAACATTATTATGGCGGCTGAAAAGGTCAAGGAACTGACTAAAAAGAATATTTACGTAATTCCTACGGTCGAAGTAGCGCAGGGCATCAGAGCGGCGTTTGCGTTCGATATAAATCAATCTATCGAGACCAACGTGGCGGAAATGGCGGCGGCATACGAGGATCTAAAGTGCGGTCAGGTCACGAATGCGGTCAGAAATACCAATTTGGACGGTTTTGAGATAGAAGAAGGCGATATAATAGGTCTTGACGGTAAGATAATCATTGCCGACAGCAAGAGCGTGGAAGAGACGACTATGAGCGTGATCGACAAGCTCGTCGACGAATGGAGCGAACTCGTTACGCTGTATTACGGCGAAGGCGTGAGCAAAGAAGACGTCGATAAGTTGGTCGCAAAGATCAAGGAAAAATACGAAGACTTTGACGTCGTAAGTTATTACGGCGGTCAGCCTCACTACTATTATCTCGTATCTATCGAGTAATAACAGCATATAAAAATATCAAAGCAGCCGCATTTGAACTTTGTTCAATAAGTGCGGCGTATAAATGAATTTAATTAACATATCGGGTGAGATTTATGCGATCTTGCCCGATCGTTTTTATATTATATAATACATAATCTATCGCAAATATTGGCGATTTTTATATTTTATCAACAAAATCGATGATATTTTCATATAGAATTACTATAAAATTCAATGTATATATAGGCGAGCATTGCATAATAAGTCTATATCGGAACGTCGTCATCTGACTTTAGATATTATATTTCAAGATACCTATCATCGACTATATGGCGATATACATTTAATTGCCTATACTGAACAATGTTCAACAAGTTTACTGCGGATGATTACGTAGGTATCGCAGTTTAATTTTAATAAATTTTAGAATAAGGGCGATACTTATCTTACTTGACTTTAAAAGGTTGCGGATAATATACTTGAATATATGGAACTGATAGACATAAAAGGCGTCGGCGCAAAGACTTTGGAAAAACTCAATAAGTTGGGGATAAACAGCGTAAAGGACGTTATTTATTTTTATCCTAAATTTTATTGGGATATGACCAAGGAGTCCGATCTTGACATCGTGGAAAGCGGAGATTACGTGTTGCTCAAAGGCACGCTTACTTCTGTAAGCGGTTTGATCAGGGCAAAACGCGGACTTACTTTTTGCACCGCTACTTTAAATACCCAAGATAGAAAGATCAAATTGACTTGGTTCAATTCCCCCTTCGTACTTCCGCTGCTCAAGCAATCGGGAGAGTTTTTGTTTTGGGGCAAAGCGCGTCTTAACGGCAAGAAGATCGAGATGTCCAATCCCAGTTTTGAAAGGGCGGAAGAAAACAAACGCTTGCAGGGCATAGTTCCTATATATCCTTTAAAAGATCAGGTCGGTCAGCAATTATTTAGAAATATTGTTAAGCACTGTCTCGAATCGTGTTCTCTCGCAAGCAGATTGGACGAATATTGCGATATGTCTTTGGACGGCGCGTTTAGGATCGTGCACGAGCCTTTGGATATGGGCGATTGCAAAAGAGCGCGAAAAAGAATTGCCATCGAAGAAATGGTGTATCAAATCATAGCCTACAGAGTGGTGAAAAACAACAGCGCCAACAGAAAGCCTTTGCCTTATTTGGCGGATATTTCGGACGTCGAAGAAGATATATCGGCGTTGCCATACAGGCTTACTCCCTCGCAGGACAAGGCTATAAGGGAGATCGTCGACGATCTCAGGGGAGAAAGGCATACCAACAGAATGTTGATGGGCGACGTAGGTTCGGGCAAGACGGTAATAGCTTTGTTGACTTGCCTATTTGCAAAGAAGTGCGGACGTCAGACCTCTATTATGGCTCCGACGGAAATTCTCGCAAGACAGCATTATAAGACGGCGCAGAAACTTTTTGCAGACAAACTCAATACCGCGCTTTTGACTTCGTCGACTCCGGCGGCTGAGAAAAAAGCCATAATCGCAGGACTTCAAAATGGCGAGATAGATCTCGTCGTGGGTACTCACGCAGTGCTTAACGACAAAGTCAAATTCAATAATTTGGGGCTTATCGTCGTAGACGAACTGCATAGGTTCGGAGTAAGACAAAAGAGTAAATTGGAAGACAAGGCGGTTGGCGTAGACACGTTGGTAATGAGCGCGACGCCTATACCGAGAGCGTTGGCGCTGTCAATTTACGGAGATCTGGATATTTCCAGACTTCAGCCGAGAGAGGGCACGGGCGACAATATTACTACGTTCGTAATGGGCGATGACAAACTCAAAGGTCTTTATAAATTTATCAACGAGAGAGTGTCTTGCTCAGAGCAGGCGTATATCGTCTGTCCGTTGGTAGAAGACAGCGAAGGCTTGGAGGTCTTTTCTGCAAAGATGCTTTACAAACAGCTTATCAAAAAAGAACTGGCTGATCTCAACGTCGGACTTATCTACGGCAGTATGAAGGATAAGGACAAGAGCGAGATAATGTCAAGATTTTACGCCGGCGAAATAGACGTATTGGTTGCGACGTCGGTGATAGAAGTCGGCATAGACTCGCAAAGAGCGAGCGTAATGGCAGTGCTCAATAGCGACAGATTCGGACTGGCGGCCCTTCATCAGCTGAGAGGAAGAGTGGGCAGAAATCCCGATATAAAGTCGTATTGTTTTCTGCATACGTCAAAACTTGACGAGAATGCGCGTCTCGATGCGCTAAAAGAACATTCCGACGGTCTCAAGATCGCGGAGATAGACGCCGAATTGCGCGGATACGGAGATTTTCTCGGTATCAATCAGAGCGGCGGAAGCGGCAAAATCGGAGTTTTTATCAACAAGAAGATAATCGAAGAATGCAAAGATATTGCCGATAGTATAATGGAAGAGGGCAGTATTTTCAGCGAGTACGACGAAATGCTTGCAAAGTATCTTGATGCGATGCATGGAGTATCTTTAAATTAAAATCTTGCTCGGACGTCTTTAAAAATGTTGATTGCATTTCGCTCAATTTTCGTTTTTTCGTCGATTGATTGGCTTTTTTTGATGCGAGCTCACATTTGCGTCGCAAGATCACGTTATTTTTGAATTAAATTATTTGTATTCTGCCAAATTTGTCCGGAATTTTATTAAAATTGCTAAAAAATTCAAAAATTCTAAGAAATGTGTACTTTT
>CAOKSY010000006.1 GCA_948471525.1 uncultured Clostridia bacterium
GGAAATTATCGAGATATGTCGACATTTTTGTTTTTAATTTTACATAATTTTAAGTAAGATAAATATGGGTTATGATAAGAAACGTGCTTTTTAGTATATTTTTATAAAATAATTAGATCTCTCCACTGCGGTCGAGATGACAGATTGGTCTGATTGAGATATTTCGACTCCACTGCGTTTTGCTCAATATGACGGATTTAAATATATAGTCATCCGTTGAGAGTCCGATAAAATACGGAGCGCACACGTAGTATTTCGATTGTTCGGAAAACTGTCACCCCGAGCGCAGTCGAACGGGTCTTATCCTTTTATAATATGATCGAGATATTTCGACTTCACTGCGTTTCGCTCCATATGACAAGATTTAAATCTATGGTAATCCGTTGAGAGTCCGACAAAATACGGAGCGCTAGCATAGTATTTTCGACCGGTCGAAAAAATGTCACCCCGAGCGCAGTCGAACGGGTCTCTATCAAATTATACAAGGATTAAATTTTTCCATTCCGCTTACACTGCAACCGAAATGACTTGACTTAAATCCCTCTACATATGTTAAGACAATCGGATGTCGGTCAAAATGACAAATAAATAACAGATAATAAAGACTGTCTTGATCAATACCAAAATAGATTCATAATCTCTAAATGCGGCAAATAAAATATCCGAAGGCGCTTATCTAAAACATCGAATCAAAAAAGACTGTTGCTCTCGCAATAAGAAAACAGCGCCTCGCAGGAACGTTTTATATCCTCGTAAGTCTTATCGAAATCGCCGGTATACCAAGGATCGGCGATATCGCCGTCGCTGCCGACAAACTCCGACATCGAATGTATCTTTCGATCGTTATCTCCGCCGAAGATCTTGAGCATATTTACTAGATTATACGAATCCATACCGATAAACATATCGTAGCGAGAATAGTCGGACTTTTGAAGACGCGTCGCGCGCTTTCCTTCGCAGGATATTCCGTATTGAGAAAGTTTTCTGCGCGTTCCGTAATGAACGGGATTGCCGATCTCCTCGCAAGAAGTCGCCGAAGAGCGCACTTCGAATTTTTCCGATACGCCCTCTCTCGCTAGGATATCATTGAAGACAAATTCCGCCATAGGCGAACGGCAGATATTACCGTGACAAACAAACATTATTCTATACATATCAATACTCCACCGAATACAAATACAGACCGCACGGCTCAAGCGTTTTGCCCGTGCCGATATGTCGGCGCGAGTCAATGATTGCGGGAATATCTTCGGGAGCTATCCGTCCTCTGCCCACGTCTATCAACGTGCCTGCTATGATCCGTACCATATTATGCAAAAAGCCGTTTCCGCTCACCCATATAAACAGATCTTCTCCGCACAGATCGATTGTTAGACTGTACACCGTGCGCACTGTATTTTCTTTTTGGGTATCGGCAAGCATAAAAGCTCTAAAGTCGTGCTCGCCTATAAAATATCGGCAGGCTGAGCGCATTTTTTCAATATCCAAATCGTAATAACAGATATGGTAATACTTCCGCTTGAGCGGAGAATGTACCTTGGACAAACAGATTTTATAAAGATAAGTCTTGCTCTTTGCTCCGTATCTTGCGTGAAATGATTCGTGGACTTGCTCGCAAGCGGTTATCGCTATATCTTTAGGCAACAGCGGATTGAGAGAATAGCCGAAACCGTCGACGTCAAACGTCTTGTCTGTATCGAAATGTACAACTTGCGCTATGGCATGTACTCCCGCGTCTGTCCTTCCGCTTGGCTGAACGATGATTTTTTGCTGAAAACGCAAAGACAGCGCGTCTTCGAGCGCGCCTTGTACCGTAGGCAGACCGTTTTGCCTTTGGAAGCCGTAATAATTGCCGCCGTCGTAACAGAGTGTAAGTTTATACCTAGCCATACTCAACCCAGCGGTCTTATAAACCTATAGATAAGAATATCCAATCCGCTCACCTCAAAACCGTTGAGATCGGGCGGAGCGATGAAATTTCCGACAAGATACTTGTCGAGAAAAATACAGGTAATCAAAATCAAAAACGCCGCGAATGCCATAATATCGCTGAATCTGAGTTTGAAAACCTTCATCTTCGTGCGTACGGGAGAGGCGTTGTAACATCTTGCGTCCAAAGCGTCCGCAAGTTCGTCCGCACGCCTAAAAGCGCTGACAAACAACGGTATCAGCACGGGCAGCATCGCCTTTATCTTTTTGAAAACGTTGCCGCTGTCGAGATTCGCTCCCCTCGCCTTCTGCGCCATCATTATTTTATCCGTCTCGTCCATTATACCCGGGATAAATCTCAGCGCGATAGTCATAATTATCGCAAGGTCGTGCACAGGTATCTTGATAAGTTTGAGCGGCGCAAGCAAGTACTCTAAAGCGTCGGTCAACTGAGTAGGCGTGGTCGTAAACGTGAGCAATGACGATCCGAGTATCAAGAGCGTAAATCTAAACGCCATTTTTATCGCGAAATTTATTCCTTGATCGGTGATATTGATTATCATTCTTCCCAAACTGAAAAACCAAATAACGTTGCCGTGCGAATTGAAAAAGATATTCAATATCGCAGTGAACAACAGCAAAAACAATATTCCTTTAATGCTTTTGAACACTATCCTGAGCGGTATATGAGACATTGCTATTACTATAAAAAGCATCGTAAACATAAACGCGAAAGCCGTATACGACGCGACAAAAAAGACGGATACCATATATACGAGAGTGATCAATATCTTTATTCTTGCATCAATATTGTGTATAAAAGATTTGACAGGATAATACTGTCCGAATGATACGTCCCTCATTATTCCTCGCTCTCCTTGCGCTCGCCGCTTCTTGCCTTCTTTGCGCTTTTGCGTACTTTGCTCTTGCGCACCTTTGTCTTGCCTGCCTTGGAAACCACGATCTTATCTTCGTCCAACGGCGCGCCCTGCAAAGCGTCCTTGTCGTCGGAAGTGACCCATTTCTGCGAAAAATCGTACATATCGAACACGCATTCGCCGCCGTCTATCGAAGTCTTGTGCTTTTCATTGTATTTATCTACTATCGCGCGCATCAAATCCTCTGCCGTCACAATATCGTCGCCGAGATCGATCCCTCTGTCGCGCATGGCGTTGGCGATCTTGACGGCGCGCGGAATATCCAATCCCATAGACTGCAACTGTATAGAATGTTTGAACAACTGCTGCATAGGCTCGTCGTATACGACGCGCGAATCGTTGAACACCACTATTCGGTTGGCAAATCTCGTGATCTCGTCTATATCGTGGGATATGACTACTATTGTAGGCGAACAATGCTCCTTGAGATGCTTTATCAGATTGAGTATCTGTTCCTTGCCGTACGGATCCAATCCTGCCGTAGGCTCGTCAAGTATCAACATTCTCGGACGCATTGCTATTATGCCAGCTATCGCGACCCTGCGCTTTTGTCCGCCCGATAATTCAAACGGCGCTCTATCCTTGACGGCCTCGTAATCGAGTCCGACCATCTCTATCGCCTGCTTGACGCGCTCGCTGACTTCCTCTGCGCTCAATCCCAAATTTTTTGGACCGAAAGCGACGTCTTTCTCCACAGTATCCGCAAAAAGCTGATATTCGGGATACTGGAACACCATTCCCACTTTACTCCTTAGCGAACGGAGATTGACTTTGGGGCGCTTTGCCTTGGTAAGTTTGAGCGAGAAAATCTCTATTTCCCCTTCTTGAGGCTTTATAAGTCCGTTGATATGCTGTATAAACGTGGATTTTCCGCTGCCGGTATGACCGATGATGCCCAAAAAGTCACCTTCGTTGATCTCCAAATTTATATTTGTCAGCGCTTTTTTTTCGTAGGGCGTACCTGCGCTGTATGTGAAAGAAAGCCCTTTTATAACAACCGGCATAGCCCCTCTACCAATTCTTCTTCTTTGACGATCCCATCTCCGACGTCGATACCTACTCTGCCGAGCGAGATCGCAAGCTGGGTCTCCCACGGAACTGCAAGTTTGATCTTCTTGAGTTCGTCGTAATGGATAAACACTTCCTTGGGCGCGCCGTCGAAAGCCACGCGTCCGCTGTTGAGAACGATAAGCCTGTCCGCGTCCAAAGCCTCTTCCATAAAGTGCGTGATATGAATGACGGTGATCCCTTCCTGTCTGTTGAGTTCGTGCGCGACTTTCAGCACTTCGCTCCTGCCTTTGGGATCGAGCATTGCCGTCGACTCGTCTAGGACGAGTATCCTAGGCATTATCGCCAGTACTCCGGCGATTGCAAGGCGCTGTTTTTGACCGCCGCTCATCTTGAAAGGCGTACCTTTTCTGTACTCGAGCATACCGACTTTAGTCAACGCCCACTCCACGCGACGTATAATCTCCTCCCGCTCTACGCCCAAATTCTCGGGTCCGAAAGCTATATCGTCTTCGACTATAGAGGCTATCATCTGATTGTCGGGATTTTGAAATACCATTCCCACGCTTTTGCGTATGTCGTATATCTTGTCGCAGTCCAAAGTAGAGTTGCCGAATATCCTCACCTCTCCCGAAGTAGGCAACAGCAACCCGTTGAGAAGTTTTGCAAGCGTGCTTTTTCCGCTTCCGTTGTGACCGACAAGCGCGACAAACGATCCCTCTTCTATCGAAAAAGAAAGATCTTTTATCGCGTCGACCCTGTGCGAGTCTCCGAGATTATACGAATAAGTCACGTTTTGAAGTAATACCGCGTCCGAAGCCATTTTTCGTACAGTCACCCAGTTTAATTTTTTTGTATTATATCATATATTTAGAGAAAATACAAATGTATGAATAAAAGATTTGAATTTGCATATTGCCGCATTTAGAGAAATTCTCTGCAAAAGCGCGGCGACCTTGCTATAATAATTTGACTAAATCTATTGACTGTATAATATAAGATATACTATAATTATTTAAGTAATAACATTCCTACACGGAGGTAAAACTAAATAATGAGTAAGAAAATGACAATTGACGGTAATACCGCCGCGGCTCACGTCGCTTATGCGTTCAGCGAAGTCGCAGCTATTTATCCTATCACTCCTTCTTCTCCTATGGCAGAAAATTGCGACGAATGGGCAACTGCGGGAAGAAAGAATATCTTCGGTCAAGTCCTCAAACTTGCCGAAATGCAATCCGAAGCAGGAGCTGCCGGCGCGGTTCACGGCTCCCTTATGGCGGGCGCGTTGACCACCACTTTTACGGCAAGCCAAGGTTTGCTCCTTATGATCCCGAATATGTATAAGATTGCCGGCGAGCTCACTCCCTGCGTCTTCCACGTCAGCGCGCGCGCTTTGGCGTACCACGCTCTCAATATCTTCGGCGACCACTCCGACGTGATGGCTTGCCGTCAGACGGGCTTTGCGATGCTGTGCTCCAACTCCGTACAGGAAGTAATGGATCTTGCTCTTGCGGCTCACCTGTCCACTCTCAAAGCTAAAGTTCCGTTTATGCACTTCTTCGACGGTTTCAGAACCTCGCACGAAGTATCCAAGATCGAAATGATCGATTATGCGGACATGAAAGATATCGTGGACAAAAAATATTCCTCTTACATAGACGAATTCAAAAAGCGTTCGCTCAACCCCGAGCATCCTATCCAAAAAGGCACCGCTCAGAACTCGGATATTTATTTCCAGAACCGCGAAGCTTGCAACAAGTATTATGAAGCCGTTCCGCAGATCGTAGCGGAGGCTATGGAAGACGTCAAGTCTATCACCGGCCGCGAGTATAAGCCTTATCAGTATTACGGCGCGCCCGACGCGGAATCCATAATCGTAATCATGGGCAGCGGCGCGGAAGCGGTCAGCGAAACCGTTGATTATCTCAATTCCAAAGGCGGTAAGTACGGCGTGCTCAAAGTCAGACTTTTCCGTCCGTTTGCGGCTTCTATGTTCGCAGACGCTATCCCCGCAAGCGTAAAACGCATCGCCGTGCTCGACAGAGTTAAAGAATGCGGTAGCGCGGGCGAACCTCTCTACCTCGACGTGATCGCCGCGCTCAGCGAAACCGGCAGAACCGACATTAAGGTCACCGGCGGCAGATACGGTCTCGGCAGCAAAGAGTTTACTCCGTCGATGATCAACGCCATTTATAAGAATATGGATAGCAAGAACGCTAAAAACCACTTCACGGTAGGTATCGTCGACGACGTAACCAATTCTTCTATCGACGTCACAGAAAAAATCGACGCTTCAGCAAAGGGCGCTATCTCCTGCAAGTTCTACGGACTCGGCTCGGACGGCACCGTCGGCAGCAATAAGAACTCTATCAAAATCATAGGCGATTATACGGAAAAATATGCTCAGGCATACTTCGCATACGACTCCAAAAAATCGGGCGGCATCACCGTATCCCACTTGAGATTCGGCGACACTCCGATAAGAAGTTCTTACCTTATCGACCAAGCGGATTTCGTCGCTTGTCACAACCCCTCTTACGTAACGAAATACGATATGATTTCCGACCTCAAAGACGGCGGCGTATTCTTGCTCAACTCTCCTTGGTCTATCGAGGATATGAACAAGCACCTGCCCGCTAAGATGAAGAATATGATCGCTAAAAAGCACATCAAATTCTATAACATCGACGCTATCAAAGTGGTAAGCGAGATCGGCCTCGGCAACCGTATATCCACGACTATGCAGGCTTGTTTCTTTAAGCTCGCCAACGTAATCGACTACGCCGAAGCCGACAAACATATGAAAGAATTCGTCGTAAAATCCTTCTCCAAGAAGGGCGAAAAAGTCGTAAATATGAACTTTGCCGCTATCGACAACGCTATCGCAAACCTCGTCGAAGTCAAGTATCCCGAATCCTGGGCCGACACCTCCGACGGCGCGATAGTCAAACCAGTCACCGACGATCCTTATTTCAAAAACATAATCGCTCCGATACTTGCACAGGAAGGAGACAAACTCCCCGTTTCCGCTTTTGTGGATTACGCAGACGGCGCAGTGCCTACCGCTACGACAAAGTTCGAAAAACGCGGTATCGCAGTCAAAGTACCGGTATGGATAAAAGAAAACTGCTTGCAGTGTAACCAGTGCTCGTTCGTATGTCCGCACGCCTGCATTATCCCCGTAGCTCAAAAAGCCGACGGATTGAAGGGCGCGCCCGCTACTTTCGAGACAGTAAATATGAAAAACCCCAAGGCGAAAGATTATCAGTTCAGAATTCAGGTATCACCGCTCGACTGCTCGGGCTGCGGCAACTGCGCGAACATCTGCCCCGCCAAGGAGAAAGCTCTGGTTATGACTCCGCTTGACAGCGTACTTTCAAACGGCGAAGCTCAGAACTGGACGTTTGCCGACAGTCTTGACAACAGCGACGTTCCTATCGCTCGCGATACCGTCATCGGAAGTCAGTTCAACCGCTCGCTCTTCGAGTTCTCGGGCGCGTGCGCAGGCTGCGGCGAAACTCCTTATCTCAAGGTAGTCACTCAGCTCTACGGCGACAGAATGATCGTAGCCAACGCTACAGGATGTTCGTCTATATACGGCGGCTCCGCTCCTACCTGCCCCTACAGCAAAAACAAGAAAGGCGAAGGCCCCGCATGGGCAAACAGCCTCTTCGAGGACAACGCAGAATTCGGTTTCGGTATGCTCACCGCTACCAATCAGCGCAGGATCAAACTCATGGAAGATATGGAAGCCGTTATGGCTTTGGGAGTAAGCGACGACCTGTCCGCTAAGTTCACCGCTTGGATGGAGACTTACAACGACGCTATCGCCAACAAGCCCGCTTGCGACGCTATCAAAACCGTCATCGCCGACGCTGCGGCTAAAGAATCCGATGCTAATAAGAAGGCGCTGCTCGAAAATATCTCCAAGAACTCCGACTGTCTCGTCAAGAAGTCTATATGGGCGTTCGGCGGCGACGGATGGGCTTACGATATAGGATACGGCGGTCTCGACCACGTACTCGCTATGGGTCAGAACATCAACGTAGTCGTACTCGACACGGAAGTATACTCCAACACCGGCGGTCAGGCGTCCAAGTCCTCTCCGACAGGCGCGGTAGCCAAGTTTGCCGCAGGCGGTAAAGTCACAAAGAAGAAAGACCTCGGAAAGATGGCCATGAGTTACGGATACGTATACGTTGCTCAGGTAGCTATGGGCGCGAATATGAACCAGTATATCAAGGCGTTGAAAGAAGCCGAGGAATACGACGGACCGTCTCTCATAATTTGCTACGCTCCCTGTATCAATCACGGCATCAATATGTCCAACTCTCAGCTTGAAGAAAAGAGAGCCGTTGAATCGGGTTACTGGCAGTTGTACAGATACAATCCCGCTCTCGCAGAGCAAGGCAAAAATCCGTTTATCCTCGACAGCAAAGAAGCTACCGCGGATTATAAGGAATTCCTGCTTGGCGAAAACAGATACGCTCAGCTTGCAAAATCCAAGCCGCAAGTCGCAGAAAAACTCTTTGCTATCAACGAAAAAGAAGCAAAAGAGAGATATGCGGGATATAAGAAACTCTCCGAGTAATCTTGATCAAATCAAACCAAAAAAAGGGACTTCCCTTGCGGAAGTCCCTTTTTCTGTCTACAAAAACGGTACGGCAATATCTTAGAACGCTTTTGCGAGTATAATACTTATTCTTTAGTCAATACTTCTATTCGGAGGTAATCAATATGAAATTAAAAGACAGTCAAACTTACAAAAATTTAGCAAGAGCGTTTGCCGGTGAATGTCAAGCGCGTACAAGATACGAATTCATCGAATACGGCGCAAGAGAACAGGGCTACAAGGCTTTGGCGGACATAATCGACAAGATCGCTTTCCAAGAATTCACGCATGCGAGAATGTTCTACAGTTTTATCCAGAGCGCAGACGATAAGACGATCGACAACATCGAAGTGTGCACAGGTTATCCCTTCAGACAAAAATGGGATCTGCTCGACAACCTCAGATTTGCAGCCGAAGACGAAGGCGTGGAATCGGACGAACTCTACCCCGAATTCGCAAGAGTCGCTAAGGAAGAAGGTTTCCACGACATTGCCGCGCTTTTCAACAATCTGATCAAGATCGAAGCTACGCACAAAAAAGAATTTATGCGTCTTTATAAGATGATGAAAGAAGGCAAACTCTATAAGTGCGATGCCGAAGTCATCTGGAAATGCCCCGACTGCGGTTACGAACACGCCTCGAAGCAAGCATTCGAGACCTGCCCCGTATGTCAGGCAAAACAGGGCGCGATATGTATAAAAGAATGCGCTTGCTAAACCAATGCGGCTATAAAAAGACAGCTCGACGGGAGCTGTCTTTTTTACTATTTCATATATTAATCGCGCCTTTTTTAAAATCTCCGTACGATGCGTATGCCTATTCTATCAAATATCTTGCCATTAGCACGCCCATTGCCGAAGCCATCATAAGACCGCGCGTCCAACCGGAAGAATCTCCAAGACAGTGAAGCGATCGCACGCTGGTATTCAACCTGCCGTCCATCTTGATCTTATTGCTGTAGAACTTGAGTTCCGGCGAATATAAAAGCGTATCGTAGCCCGCAAATCCCGGAAGCATAGCGTCAAGCTGTCCGATAAAATTGAGTATGCTCAGGATAGACCTATACGGGAGCGCAGACGTTATGTCGCCGGCGACGGCGTCGGGTAACGTTGGGCGCACGCTCGATGACGCGAGTTCGTTCTGCCAAGTGCGTTTTCCTTTGTATATATCGCCCAACCGCTGTACCATAATATGTCCTGCGCCGAGCATATTTGTCAATTCGCCCACCTTTTTGGCAAAGTCTATAGGTCTGTCAAACGGTTCTCTGAAATTGTGAGAACACAGAATTGCAAGATTGGTATTGTCGGATTTTCTATTCTTATACGAATGTCCGTTGACGACGGCAAGCGAGTCGTCGTAATTCTCCTGCGCGACAAACCCGCCGGGATTTTGACAGAAAGTGCGCACTTTGTTTTTAAACGGAAGCGGATAGCCCACAAGTTTGGATTCATATAGAGCCTCGTTTACCTCTGCCATTATTTCATTGCGGACTTCTACTCTCACGCCAACGTCGACCGTGCCCGCCTGATGCTCCACTCCGTGCGCTTTGCATACGCGCTCCAACCAATCCGCCCCTCTCCGTCCGGTAGCTACGATAGTTTTATCCGCCAAAAACTCTTTGACTTGACGTCCCGTACGCGCGATCGCGCCTTTGCAAACTCCGTCTTCTATGATCAAATCCTCGCACTGCGCGTCAAAGATCATCTCTACTCCGTTATCGATCAGATATTTTTCTATTGCCGCATATATCTCGCGAGCTTTCTCCGTGCCTAAATGCCTGATAGGACAGTCGACAAGCGTCAGTCCCGCTTTCGCCGCTCTGCGCCTGATATCCTCGACTTTGTCGGGATGGGACACTCCTTCGACTTTGCTATCCGCGCCGAATTCGAGATAGATAGAATCGGTATAACGTATGATCTCGGTTGCCAGTTCCCTGCCTATAAGATCGGGGAGATCTCCGCCTACGTCGCATCCCAGCGAAAGCTTGCCGTCGGAAAAAGCGCCCGCACCTGAAAATCCAGTCGTAATCGCGCAATTCTTACAATTCATACACTTTCCCGTAGACTGCTTGGGACATACCCGCTTTTCTATAGCGCAACCTTTTTCCAAGACAGTGATATGCTTACCGCTCTTTTGCCTGAGCAATTCTATCGCGGTAAATATTCCTGCAGGTCCCGCCCCGATAATCAATACGTCAATCTTCTCTTTCATTGTCGCTCCAAATAGTGCGCTCTATATAAGCCGCCCACCTTTATTATAGACAAATATAAGCTTTTTTGTCAATATAGCCTTTGGAGCGTATTGACACATACCCGCCTATATTGATAGAATAATATAAAACACAACACGCAAAGAGAGGTGTAATAATGACGGAAAGAGAAAAAATGGTGGCAGGAAAACTGTACAACCCGACGGATAAAGAACTTGTTGCGCTGAGAAAAAAAGTGCGTCAGGCTTGCATCGAATTCAATCGGAGCGACGAAGACGATTTACAAAAAAGATATGACCTGCTTCACTCTGTGCTGAAAAGCCACAAAAAAGATTTTTATTTCGAACCAAATATCCGTTTCGACTACGGCTGCAATACGTCTATCGGAGAAAACTTTTTCGCCAACTACAACTCTGTAATTCTTGACGTCGCGCCCGTAAATATAGGCGACAACGTTATGTTCGGCCCCAACGTAACTATCGCAACGCCCGTACATCCGCTGCTTGCCGAAGAGCGGGCTATCCAACAGTACCCCGACGGATTCTACGATCTTGAATACGCAAAGCCGATAACGATCTGCGACGGCGTGTGGCTTGCGAGCGGAGTCGTAGTCAACGGCGGCGTGACGATAGGCAAAAATTCTGTCATTGGAAGCGGAAGCGTGGTGACCAAAGATATTCCCGAAGGCGTGATAGCGGCGGGCGTGCCCTGCCGAGTGATAAGACCGCTGAGCGAAATAGATTCGGTAAAACTGAAAAAAGAACTTTGGTGATGATGAAATATTTCTTTATAAGGATATGAATTAAGTTAGTTTTTTATAAGGATTAGATCTCTCCGCTACGATCGAGATGACAAACTTTATGCTCAAAATTACAGATTTACTAAATTACACAAACGTGAGGCGGGAATGCAGCTGAGCGAAAAAGAAAATTGTAGATTTGCCGTCAAGGCGATATAAGAAAAAATCGCTCGTACTTGCCGTACGAGTCGACTTTTTTATTATGCCGATTTGGCGGCAAAGATGCTGTTTTACTTTCGCTCAGTCTGCTTTTCCGCCGAACTAAAAAAACGATACTCCCGTAAACGTCATAGCTATATAACAGATCATAGCCAAGAACAGTATCAATAAATATACTAGTACTCCGAAAAGCGAAAACTTTCTGACAGCCTTGGATATCAACGGATATTTTTTTCTGATCGAAAAAGCGACTATAATACCTATGAACGGCAACGTCAAAGACAGCACCATCAACCATCTTATCAAATGGATGCTTACGAATTCAAACTTGTTCTGTTCTTTGGGATCGCGCAACTGCTCGCCGCAAGACGGACATATAATCATGCCGTCTTCGACGGGATTTCCGCATTTGAGACACTTTTTCATAAATACATTTTAGCATCGTCAAATAAATAAGTCAATGCGCAAAATAAGCGTCTGCGTCAAATGTATGTAATTTATCTTATCAATCGCAGTCGAGTTCCGCAAGCTGCGCGGCAATTATCGCCTTTACGTCTGCTACGGCATCGGCGCAAGCGACTTTTTTGCTCTCGCCGCTACGGCGAACTGTGATCTCCACCTCGTCGGTAGCAAGGCTCTTGGGCGATACTACGATCCTTATAGGCATACCCATAAGATCGGCGTCGTTGAATTTTACTCCTGCGCCTACGCTTCTGTCGTCATAGAGCACGTCAATACCGGCTTTTTTCAAATCTTCATACAAGCCCGCTGCTCTTTCCGCTACTTTCCCGTCGTCGAGACGCAACGGACAGATATGCACCTGCCACGGAGCTACGGACATAGGAAGCACCAACCCCTTGTCGTCGCCCGACTCCTGCGCGATCGACGCTATAGCCCTGCCTACGCCTATGCCGTAACAACCCATTATCGGATTAAACTCAGCGCCGTCCGCGCCGTGAACCGTCATATCCATAGACTTGGTGTATTTGGTGCCGAGTTGGAATATATTGCCAATTTCAATACCGTTTTCTATTCTCAAAGTGCCGCCGCACACAGGACATTTGCCGCCGTCCTTGACTTTGGATATATCGCAGAACGTCGCGTCAGCGAGATCTCTTTTGAAGTTAAATCCTGTATAGTGATACTCGGGTTTGTTGGCTCCGATCACCAACGCATTTATATTCTCAAGCGACTTGTCATATACGGCGATCACGCTCTTATTCAGTCCATAGGGACCTATATTTCCGCAGGCGATAATATCGCTTATACCGCCGTCGTAAGGCACAACGTCCTTGGAAATAGCCTTCTTGAGTTTCGCCTCGTTGACTTCCAGATCGCCTCTTATAAAGGCTATCACAATCTCGTCGCTCTTGCCTTTGACTGCAAATACGACAGCCTTGCAGGAGAGTTCCTTTGCTATACCTAGACGCGAACAAACCTCTTCGATCGTCTTATCCTGTCCGGTCTCAACGATTTGAAGCGGCTGAACTTCGACCTTCGGAGTATCCAAAACACTCTCTGCGACTTCCATATTAGCCCTGTAATCGCAGTCGTTGCAAAGCACAATGCTGTCCTCGCCGACTTCGCTCAAAAGCATAAATTCGTGAGCTATGCTGCCGCCCATCATACCCGAGTCGGACTTGATGTCGATAAATCTCTTGAGACCTATACGCTTGAAAATCCTGTTGTACGCATCGAAGACCCTGTAATAATATTTTTCGAGATCTTCCTTAGTCTCGTGGAAAGAATAAGCGTCTTTCATAGTAAACTCTCTCACTCTTATCAAACCGCCTCTCGAGCGAGCCTCGTCTCTGAACTTTGTCTGTATCTGATATATCATCATAGGCAGTTGATTATAACTGCTTACGATATGATTGGCGAGATGCACTGCGGCTTCCTCGTGCGTCATACCGAGCAGCATATCGCGGTTGTTTCTGTCCTTAAAACGTACCATTTCGCTGCCGATAGTGTTGTATCTGTCGGAAAGTTCCCATATCTCTCTGGGCATTACGACGGGGAAAAGAACTTCCTGTCCGTCCAGAGCGTCCATCTCCTCTCTGATGATCTTCTGTATCTTGCCGCTCATCTTCTGGCACGGCATAGTCATAGAGTAGATACCTACCGCTACCTGCTTGATAAATCCCGCTCTCGAAAGAAGTATGTGACTTTTAATCTTTGCGTCTTGCGGCGCTTCTTTGGTGCGTTCGCAGACCAACTTACTCAACAACATAAATGCACTCCTCGCTGAAGTATATAAATTTATTGTTATTTTATCATAAGGCAAAAATAATTGCAAGCAAACGAGTATATTTGACGTCCGATAATACCGCTCCGGCAACCGCCGTTACGGCAATATGCCGGTATGTCCGTATGAATGAATGTCGATATGTGAATATGCGCATTTGAACATACGTTGAATTATGCTTTTGCGCATATGCGAAAATATGCAAATATTCAGCGGCGAGGCAAAAGCCCAACGAGTTTTTACTGCCATATCGCAATTTTATAGACTGCCAATATACTGTTCCCCGTCGACGGCAAACCGCTATAGCAATTATTAAAACCGCCGCGCTTCCCCCCTGCCGATCAAAGCGATACGGCATAAGAATACCGCCCGAAAACTCGGACGGCAAATCTGAATTACTTTATCGGGGTCAAGCCACGCTCTTTCTGTGCTTGTTCGACTTAATAGGAGCAATCGATATCCTACGCGCAACGCGCTTATATTTGTTGTGGATAATGACGTAATAACTTGCGATAAACAGTATATCTACGCCCAACCAAGCGCAAGGATTAGAAAGGCAAAGACCCAAATAGCCCAAAACTTTTACCAAGAAAAGCGAAGCGACTATTCTCATCACGAGTTCTATCACGCCTCCGATCATAGTAAGCGCGCTGTAGCCCATTCCCTGAAGTCCGTTGCGATAGACGTAGATAACCGCAAGTCCTATATAGAAAACTCCCTGCCAAAATAGATAGCGCTTTGAAAGCGACAGCATCTGCGCGCTTGGCTCTTTAATAAACAGCCCCGTGAGCAGATCCGATCCGAAATAGACCAAAATTCCGCTGACAAGAGCCAGTCCCACGCTGACTATCATCGCCTGATTGATACCTTTGTTGATACGGTCGATCTCGCCTGCTCCGTAATTCTGTCCGACGTAAGTAGCGACTGCGCTGCCCATTGCCACAAGCGACTGCGTGACTATGCTGTCTATCTTGCTGGCGGCGGTATATGCGCTGACGTAAAGAGTGCCGAAAGTATTGAGAGCGGCTTGTTGAACCATTATTCCCACAGCTATTATCGAATATTGAAATGCCATCGGAAGACCTACGTATAGATGCTCCCAACAGAATTTTGCGCTCATTTTGAAATGACGCTTGCTAAGCCTGAGTATCTCATACCTTTTAAACATATAGATCGCGCACGCCAACGCCGAAAGCAACTGAGATATGACCGTAGCCCATCCGGCTCCCGCTACTCCCATATCGAATACGACGATAAACATCAGGTCGAGACCCACGTTTATGACCGAAGCGATTACCAAAAACAAAAGCGGTATCTTGCTGTCGCCCAAAGCGCGCAGAATACTGGAGACGAGATTGTACAGCATCGTCGCGCCTACTCCTGCGAAAACTACAACAATGTAATCGTAAGAATAATTTATTATATCCTCGGGAGTCTGCATAAGTCTGAGAAGAGGCATCGTCGCAAATACGCTGGCAAGCGTAAGCAATACTGTGACTGCCGCACCGAGAACAAATGAAGACGCGACGCTGCGCTTAACGTTTTCCACGTCGCCGTTGCCGAAATACTGGCTTGTCTTTACTGCAAAACCCGCGGTAAGCCCCTGAACGAAACCTATTACCAAAAATGCTATCGACGTCGTCGCTCCCACTCCCGCAAAAGCCTGCTCGCCGAGCGTATTGCCGACGATGATGTTGTCGACCATACTGTATAACTGTTGAAATACATTACCTATGAATATAGGCAATGCAAAAACCAATATCTGTTTTAAGGGTTTGCCCTTTGTCAAATTTCTGACCATCGTAATATCTCCGAATAAAGATTCACAATTTTCCCCGTCAGAATTCTATGATATTATACAACTTATACAGAAAAAGTAAACTGTTTTGATACACTTTTAAAAATTTTTTTTGAAAAAATCAAAATATATCGAAATTTCGCGGCAGACAGGGACAAATTCGCCCGTCCGCCGCGAAAAAACATTGATTTATTGCTGATAGAAAGCTGTTTTTTGTATATCAAACGTCTTTCTCATCTCCGTCTTTTTTCTTTATCGAAAATCCGCATCCGCAGCACGACGAACAGTCTCCGCAACATCCTCCGCCCGACTTGCCGCGCTTTTTCGCGTAGATCTTACGACCGTAATACGCGCAAAATCCGCCTACCGTCACTGCCGCTACGACAATGCCCACCGCTATTCCCAAAACATCCGCCGACAGAAAACTAATCATAATTTACCTCCTTTTTTAATGCCGAGCGTTTTTTATACGCAAAATGCGCGGATATCAATACCGCCGCAATTACAGCGGCAAATATAAATACGCTCCACCAATAGGTGCCGACGAGATAAATTATCATCGATACCGTGTACGAGACCAGTATCCAAAACAGTATCGCCAACGAAGTGCGTTTTGCAGAACCGAACTCTCCTGCCGCCGCGCCGACCGCCGCCATACACGGTACGGTAAGCAAGTTGAATGCCATAAAGGCAAATATTCCCGCAGTGGACACGCCGCTCGTCGATACGAATTCTTCTACGCTTCCCGCAAGCACTTCTATAGAAGAAATGACCTCTTCTTTTGCGATAAGTCCGCTCACGCAAGCGACGATAAACTTCCAGTCTCCGAATCCCAAAGGTTTGAACAGCCACTCAAACCATCCGCCTACGGTAGCGAGTATACTCTCGCTTTCTTCTACCATGCGGAATGCGAAATTAAAGTTGAGAAGATACCATATCACGACCGTAGAAGCCGCTATTACAGTACCGGCTCTGAACACGAAATGTTTGAGTTTCTGCCATATATGTACGCTCACGCTCTTAAATTGAGGAATATGATACGCGGGCAGTTCCATTATAAACGGCGTCGCGCCCTTCTGTCCGCTCAACTTCTTGAGCAGCAACGCGGCGATCATAGCGACTGCGATACCCACCAAATATACTGAAAATACCGTCAGTTCCGCATTCCATCCCACCGTCGTCGCAAGTACTGCGGCAAAAGCATACCATATCGGGCTTTTTGCGCCGCACGAGAAGAATGGCGCAAGCAATATAGTAGATCTGCGTTCTCTGTCGTTTTCTATCGTACGCGTAGCCATTATACCCGGCACAGCGCATCCGAAACACATAAGCAACGGCATAAAGGATTTGCCCGAAAGCCCTATTCTCCTAAAAGCTCTGTCCATTATAAACGCTATACGCGCCATATATCCGCTGTCTTCCAATATTGTCAAAAATATAAACAATACCATTATCTGCGGCACGAAAGACAATACTCCGAACACTCCCGCCAATATTCCGTTGCACACAACGCCGTACGCCCAATCGGGAGCATTTTTCAATAGCCGCGGAATCCAACCTCCATTGATCTGCTCGCTCACCGTGCCGTCTTCGGCGGTTATCTCTTCGACCTCCAGTTCTCCGTTTACCACTTCGGCCAACGCTTCTACAAGTCCTTGCAGGAACACTCCGGGAGATTTTAGCTTATTGGCTCCGACTATGTTGCCGTCCTCGTCCGTCTCATATTCGCTGTCGACAAACAACTCCGCCACGGGATTTACGTCCGCAAACGAACCGTCGGGAATTACCGCAGACAAATACAGAAAATTGCCGCTGAATGTGATATGGAATATCGCAAACATTATCATCAAGAATATGGGAATGCCCCAAAATCCGTGAGTGAGCACCCTGTCGGCCTTATCGCTCTTGGACATAACTGACCTATCGTTACGCCTTTTGATCACATCCGCAAATTTCTCGCTTATTGCCGCGTATCTGCGATCCGCAACGCATCTTTCAAAATCACCGCCGTAATTCTTTGCGACCACAGTATTATTCGACTTTATCTCCTCTATCTCTTTTGCCTTATCGCAATATTTCTGAGATACTATTCTGTCGCCTTCGATGAGTTTTATACTGTCGAAAAGACTTTCATCACTCTCGGCAGTCAGCGGCATAATCCTGTCGATACTGTCTTTTAACTCTCCGTCGCAAATAAAAGATACGGCTTGCCTTTGCCCTCCTGCCTGAGCCTTGACGAGTTGCATCAATTCCTTGATGCCTTTTTTCTTGAGCGCGGATATAGATACTACCGGCACGCCGAGACGGGCGGACAGCAAGTCAACGTCTATGCTTTCTCCGTTAGCCGCAAGACAGTCCGTCATATTCAATGCGACTACGATCGGCGCGCCTATCTCCAAAAGTTGCGTCGTGAGATATAGATTGCGCTCAAGATTGGTCGCGTCGACTATATTGAGTATCAAATCGGCGTCTTTGGAAAGTATATAATCTCTGGATATTATCTCCTCGGGAGAATACGGCGACAGCGAATATATCCCCGGCAGATCGACGATATCTATCCTCGTATCCGACTTTTTGTCCCTATAGCTTCCCTCGAGTTTCTCGACCGTCACTCCCGTCCAATTGCCTACGTGCGCAGTCGCTCCTGTAAGCGCATTGAAAAGCGTTGTCTTGCCGCAGTTGGGATTGCCCGCCAAAGCGATCTTTATAGACGCTTTTTCTCTAGTCTTGTTTTTCATCATCCCACCTCCAAGTCGACAGTCTTCGCCACGTCTTTGTTCAATGCGATCCTACAATCTTTTACTCTCACTATGACGTCTCCGAAATTGCAGCGGATCACTTCCAATTCGCCGCCCTCTATTATTCCGACGTTCCTCAATCGGTTGCGCGTCTTTTCGTCTGCGTCTATCTTTCTTACCTTGCCCTCTTTGCCTATAGGGGCGATTATCAATCTCATACGCTCTCCTTTTGTTACCCTGCGCTAACATTTTAAGCGCAGCGATATTGTTAGTCTTTGCTAACATTATAATATTCGTCAAAGTCTCTGTCAAGTACTTTTACGACGAAATTTCTAATTTTTTTCAAAATTTGTTTAAATCAAACGCTTTAAAATAAAATATCGACGAAACAGTAAAATATCCCATTTTATAACGTGCGCGTAAAATATAAGGAGTATTTCTTTATCAATATAAGACGTCTTTGGTGAGCACGTAAAAAGGCAAGCGCGATGCGCTTGCCTTGAATTTCATTGTCAGCAATATCGTCTTTCCTAAGAAAGTCAAATCATTACTTCTTTGCCGCAGGTTTCTTAGCTGCAGGTTTTTTAGCCGCGGCAGTCGCTTTAGCCGCCGTTGTTTTTTTAGCGGGAGCAGCGGTCTTTGCGGGAGCGGTCTTTGCAGCAGGTTTCTTAGCCGCAGCGGTTGTCTTGGTCGCAGTAGCCTTTGCTGCGGGCTTCTTTGCCGCAGTCGTTGCCTTAGCCGCAGTTGCTTTTGCGGGAGCCGCTTTCTTTGCCGCCGTTGCAGTAGTCTTAGCCGCAGCCGCCTTTGTTGCCGGGGCTTTCTTAGCAGGAGCAGCAGCCTTTGCGGGAGCTGCTTTAGCATCGGGTTTCTTTGCCGCAGTCGTTGCTTTAGCCGCCGTCTCTTTCTTTGCGGGCGCTGCCTTTGCCGCGGTTGCTTTCTTAGCAGGAGCTGCCGCCGCCGTCTTCTTCGCCGCAGTAGTAGCGGTAGTTTTCTTTGTAGTTACTCCGCTCTTTGCGCTTGTAGTAGCTTTCTTTGCAGGAGCCGCTTTCTTTGCCGCAGGCTTCTTCGCGGGAGCAGGCTCTTCGACTGCTTCTTCCACAGCTTCTGCCGCAACTTCTTCAACTGCAGGCTCTTCGACAGGTTGTTCTGCAACTTCTTCTACGATTACTTCCTCAACGGGAGCTTCAACCGCCTCTTCCACGACTTCCTCGACGATCTCTTCAGTTACATCCTCTACAGGCGCTTCCTCGACGACTTCTTCGATCACTTCTTCTACGACTTCTTCCTGTACGGGAGTTTCAGCAGCCTCTTCTACAACTTCTTCTATGATCTCTTCGGTCACTGCTTCAGCGGGCTGTTGCGCTACAACTTCCTCGACGATCTCTTCTACGACTTCTTCCTGCGCGGGAGCTTCGGTCTTAACTTCTTCCTCTGCTACTGCGGAAGCCGCTACTTCAGTCGCCACGTCGGACGCTACCGCGTTCTCCGCTGCGCCTTCGGTCGCTACTGCGACTTCTGCCTTTCTGTTTTTGCTGAAAAGTTTGTCGTTCATGATCAAAAACTTCTCTGCAAAGAACATAATGATAAGATCAGCGCAAGAAAATGCTATTGTCGCAACATTTAATGCCCAGCCTTCCGGATTCTTATTGATAATAGGCAATGTTGACCAAGAAGGAATACCCATAAGCGCATCTCTGATAGGCGCCTGTATTGCTACAGATCCTACCCAAAGTACTATGCTGAAAATCACATACATAAATATACCGAAAGCAAGATTATGTCTGGGCTTAAATAATACTTTTCTATGTAAAATGAAATTGATTACTTTACAAACGAATACTGCAACCAAAGTTACGATAAACGTTCCTTTATATTGCTCCATTCCCAAAAACATAAAATTGATCTTATCCATTTCTCCGATTGCAGGAATAAATTTCGTACAAACATTTATTATCACTAACTGTACGATAAATCCCGCCATACTGAGGATTATGAACCAGATAAGCTGCAAAAATGATTTGCCTTTGCTTTTCTTTTTCGGTTGCTCTGCTACCGCCGTCTCTTCGACAGCCGTATTTTGCTTCTTTTCTTCCATAATTACACCATCCTATGAAATTAATATTTATACTAATTTATTAGTATTATACTATATAATATTTATTTAATCAATAATTTAGAGGGGCTTTTCCTATAAATTTTAACTTAATTTATATCCAAATTTTACCTTTATCGGCTTTTTCACTTGAATTTAATTTGTATTTTTTATATGCAATTAGATAAATTACAAATTTTTTTTGAATTATAATAGATTTTTTAAGCAATTTTGTTGAATAATTAATATCTATGTGCTAAAATGTGTTTGTTAAAAAATTAAATTTTTTATAAAAGGATCGTAAAAACAATGGATTATGTAAACAGAGTGTTGCAAGAGTTAAAGGAAAAGAATCCCAACCAGCCGGAATTTCATCAGGCTGCGACCGAGGTTCTGGAAAGTCTCAAAGCAGTGTTTGAAAGCAATCCCGCATATGAAAAAGCGGGTCTTCTCGAAAGACTTGTAGAACCTGAAAGAGTAATAATGTTTAGAGTGCCATGGGTAGACGACAGCGGAAAGGTACGCGTAAACAAAGGTTACAGAGTTCAGTTCAACAGCGCTATCGGACCTTATAAGGGCGGACTGAGATTCCATCCGTCGGTCAATCTTTCCATCATCAAATTCCTCGGATTTGAACAGATTTTCAAAAACAGCCTTACTTCCCTGCCTATCGGCGGCGGCAAAGGCGGAAGCGACTTTGATCCCAAGGGCAAGAGCGACAACGAAATAATGAGATTTTGTCAAAGCTTTATGACTGAGATGTACCGTCATATGGGCAGCGATACCGACGTGCCCGCAGGCGATATCGGCGTAGGCGGAAGAGAGATAGGTTATCTCTTCGGTCAGTACAAGAGGATACGCAACGAGCATACCGGCGTGCTTACCGGCAGAGGTCTCGCATACGGCGGAAGTCTTGTAAGAACTGAAGCTACCGGATACGGTCTCGTATACATATCTCAAGAAGCGCTGAACAGCAAACTTCAAAGCAGTTTCTTAGGTAAAAAAGTAGTTATCTCCGGATCGGGCAACGTGGCTACTTACGCTTGCCAAAAGGCTCAGCAGCTCGGCGCTAAAGTCGTGGCTATGTCCGACTCAAGCGGCTATATATACGACGCCGACGGCATCAAACTCGATATAGTAAAAGAGATTAAAGAAGTAAGAAGAGGCAGAATAAGCGAATACGTAAAAGCAGTGCCGAGCGCTACTTTCACCGAAGGACACAAGAAGATATGGTCTATCAAGTGCGACATCGCTCTTCCCTGCGCTACGCAAAACGAACTCGACGAAGAAGCGGCTAAGACGCTTGTTGCAAACGGTGTAATACTCGTAGGCGAAGGCGCGAATATGCCGACCACTCTTGAGGCTACGAAAGTATTCCTCGACAACAAGGTCATCTTCCTCCCCGGTAAAGCGGCAAACGCAGGCGGCGTAGCTACGAGCGCTTTGGAGATGGCTCAGTCAAGTAGCAGAATCTTCTGGAGCTTTGAACGCGTAGACAGCGAACTTCAGCATATAATGGTCAACATATTCAGAAATATCGACAGCGCTTCGCAGAAATACGGATACGAAGGCAACTACGTCATCGGCGCGAACATCGCGGGATTTTTGAAAGTGGCCGACGCAATGATGGCTCAAGGCATAGTATAATAAGAATTATCTCAAATCGAAAAGCCGACCTAAAATAAAAGCACCTCCTTAAGTCTTGTCTAACTTTTGGGGTGCATTTCAAAAGGTCGGCTTAATTTTTTTATCAAAAATTTTTATAAAACAGTTTTGCCGCAAATAGCGCTGTTCTCTTCCTGTCTTCTAAACGCTTTGGAGAGATTGTAAATCTTCATAGTCGATATTGCCACAGTAAACGCTATTGCCGCGACCGTCAATACCGATATCAAACCGAACCAACCGAATTTTCCGAGGATCTGATCTTCTACGTCTACGATAAGCGTAGCAAAGGTAAGCAAGTAAAATCCGACTATATCTTCATAGACCAACGCGATATAAGTGGCGCGCTTGATAGACTTAATGCGCTCGCAATCTTCCGAATTGGCAAATTTGCGGATCTTGTACCTATCCATAAATATGAGAAAATAAATAGCCATCACAAGGGCAATGCCGAAACACGAAGTCCAAATACAGTTGGAAAGACTGCCTTTGAAGTCCATTCGCATAATAAACGGCATAGAGACTATCCACAAAAAGAACAGCCACATCGAAAATATTATGGAAATTTTCTGTTTTCTGCTGAAATTCACTTTTTTCTCTCCTATTTCGTTTATTATATACTTATAATCAAATGTTGTCAAGAATTAAAAGGCTTTTGTTAAAAAATATACAAAAATTGTAAATTTTGTCGAACTTCGCATACTATATTTTAATAGAATCTATGAACTTTTTATATTGCCGCCGTAAAATCCATCGGACCGCTCCTTGCGAAGCAGTCCGACGGAAAGTTTTATAAAAGGTCGTACATTATGAAATAGTCTTTTTTAAGATGAAACGGCGCGCCACATTTATCATCACTTATATTTTAACATTTAAAAACATAAAAAGCAATATCTTTTGAAATTTTTGTTTAACAAATGTCAAATATCGTTTTGCCCCGCCGCTTCGTCAATGCTCACGCCCAAAAACTGCGCATTGTAGAGTTCCGCATAGAATCCGTTGTTTGCAAGCAATTGATTATGCGTGCCCTGCTCTACTATATCTCCATCCTTGAGTACCAAAATATTGTCGGCGTCTTTTATAGTGGAAAGTCTGTGCGCGATCACAAAACTGGTCCTGCCTTCCATCAGCGCGCGCATTGCCTGCTGTATAAGCATTTCCGTACGCGTATCGACAAGCGAAGTCGCCTCGTCGAGTATCATAATTTTAGAATCCGCGAGTATTGCTCTGGCAATCGTAAGCAGTTGTTTCTGTCCTTGCGATATGTTGCCCGCGTCGGCGTTTATAACAAAACCGTATCCGCCAGGAAGCGTCCTGATAAAGTGATCCGCGCAAGCCGTCTTTGCCGCCTCCATGACCTCTTCGTCGGTAGCGTCAAGTCTGCCGTAACGAATATTTTCCATTATCGTACCGCGGAAAAGCCAAGTGTCTTGCAATACCATACCGATATGCTTTCTCAATCCGTCTCTTGAGAATTTTTTGATATCTACGCCGTCGACGAGTATTTCCCCGCCGCCTACGTCGTAATATCTCATCAAAAGTTTGACTAACGTAGTCTTGCCCGATCCGGTAGGTCCTACGATCGCGATACGTTGACCGCTCTCAACGTGGCTGGAAAAATCTTTGATAATCACTTTATCGGAAGAATAACCGAATTTTACGTTGACAAAGTCAACTTTGCCTTCGATACGCTCGGGATCGAAATCGCCCGTCTCGCGCTCTTCTTCTCCGTCCAAAAACGAGAATACTCTTTCCGCCGCGGCTACCGTGGATTGGAAGGTGTTCGCCACGCTGGCAAGTTGCGTTATCGGCTGATTGAACTGACGCACGTATTGTACAAACGACTGTATGTTGCCCACTCCGAGCGGTCCGTTGATGACTAAAAATCCGCCCAGTATACATACGCTGACAAATCCCAAATTGCCTATTGCCTTTGCGCAAGGTTGCATAAGTCCCGAGAAAAACTGCGAACTGTAAGACGATCTGCAAAGTTCCGCATTGTACTTATCGAAATCTTCGACGCTCTTTTCCTCGCCGTTGAAAAGT
This sequence comes from uncultured Clostridia bacterium, assembly GCA_948471525.1. Lineage (GTDB taxonomy): Bacteria > Bacillota > Clostridia > Christensenellales > UBA3700 > RACS-045. Next base: position 24,239 of record CAOKSY010000006.1, read on the forward strand.
TTGACCACGTTATGCCCCGAAAACATCTCTTCTATTTGTCCGTTGACGTGACCGAGATATTCCTGCTGACGCGCAAAATACTTTTGCGATTTTTTGATTATAAGCATAGCAACGACCATAAGCACGGGCACGCTCACTACAGAGATCAGCGTCATTAGCGGGCTTATCTTAAGCATCATTATCAGTACGCCGATCACGGTAGTCACCGAAGTGAGCATCTGAGACAGGCTTTGATTGAGCGACGTCGAAATGGTATCGATATCATTGGTGATAAGACTCATCACCTCGCCGTTTGTGGTCGAATCGTAGAATTTGAGCGGAAGTTTGTCGATCTTCTCGTCGAGATCTTTTCTGAATCTATAAGATATCTTCTGCGATACGCCGGACAGTAAAAATCCCTGAGCGTACGCCATTATTCCGCTTGCCGCGACCAACAGCGTGAGTTTGAGCAAAATATTCATAATTTTGTCAACGTCCACTTGCGGCTCTTGCGTAAGAGATACCGATCTTACGTCTTCCAAATACGATTCCGGCACGCTTTCCAACATCTCGTCCATTCTCGCTATGTCCACGAATTCGCCCACCGTCTTTGCTTCGCGCACCGCTTTTGCTATATTAATCAACGCGACTTTATTCATCTTTGCGGGTATAGCAAGTATCTGCTCGCGCATCTCGTCCGTCAGATTTTTACCCATATCGTTATCGGGATCGTCTGCAATATTCTTGAGATCTCCTATCGTGATATATCCCACGCTTTCAAACATCGTCAAAGTCTGCTCGTCGTACTGCGTGACGGGCAGTATGGCTTTGTATACGGATTTTTGTATTACTCCCGTCATAAGCGTATCGGTAGCTCCGCCCAAAATATCGGGGACGGTTATCGTCGCGACGACTCCGCCGATCGCCAAAACAAACGCTATGATCATGACCGCCAAATCCTTCTTCATATATGCAAGGAGTTTTTTGACGGTACCTTTAAAATCTTTTGCCTTCTCTCCGCTCATTGCGCCGCCCATAGGTCCGTGAGGCATCTTTGGCATATTGGCTTTTTTCCGCTCATAATCCCAATTCCTCCTCCGACAACTGCGACTTTGCGATGTCTAAATATGTCGCGCAATTGTTGAGCAGTTCCTCGTGTTTTCCAATACCGACTATCTTTCCGTCGTCAAGGACGATTATTCTATCGGCATTCTTGATAGTGCCCACTCTTTGCGCTACTATTATCACAGTCGCTTCCGACATCTCTTCCTCTAACGCCATCCTCAATTTTGCATCAGTCTTAAAGTCAAGAGCTGAAAAAGAATCGTCAAAGATATAGATAGGCGCTTTTTTATTTAGAGCGCGCGCTATCGCCAAACGCTGTTTCTGCCCGCCCGACACGTTGGATCCGCCTTGAGCTATCTCTCTTGCATAGCCCTGTTCGCTCGAATCGATAAACTCTTTTGCCTGCGCTATCTCGGCGGCTTTGTCTAAATCTTCCTGAAGAGGGTTGTTCGCGCCGTAGCCGATATTGCTTGCCACAGTACCCGAAAACAAAGTGTTTTTCTGCGGTACAAACCCGATATTATTGCGCAGATCTTTGAGGTTGATATCCCTTACGTCCACGCCATCTATGGTGATCTTTCCTCCGCTGACGTCCATAAGTCTGGGAATGAGATTGATCACCGTAGACTTGCCGCTGCCGGTACTGCCTATGATCGCGGTCACCTCGCCGCTATTCGCCTCAAACGTTATGCCTTCGACAGCAGGCGCGCCTCCGCCGTAGCTGTAACTCACGTCTTCGAATTTTATATCGCCTTTGAATCTGACTCCGCTTTCCGTTTCTTTACCTTCCGCGTTTTTGATACTTATCTCCGTGCCAAGAACTTCGCTCACTCTTTTGATAGACACTACTGCTCTGGGCAATATAATGAAGATCATAGATATCATCATAAACGACATTACGACCTGCAATGCATATTGCATAAAAGCCATCATTCCCGCAACCTGTCCGATATCCTCCACTTTGTTGGCGAATATCCATACGACTGCCAGCATTATACCGTTCATTACCACAGTCATTATCGGCATCAACAGCGCCATAAGCCTCGTAGTAAACAATGATGTAGACGTGAGATCCCTGTTGGCGTTATCAAAACGCTTCTTCTCATAGGACTGCGTATTGAAAGCTCTGATTACAAGCATACCGTTGAGTTCGTCGTTGGCGACTTGATTTACCGTGTCGATCTGCTTTTGCATCTTGATAAATTTAGGTTGAACTACCGAAAGCGCAATAATAATAAGCACTATTATCACCGATATAGCGGCGACTATCACCCAAGCAAGCGCGGTAATTCCGCTCGAATACTCTATGGCTTTTATCGCTCCGCCTATTCCCATAATCGGAGCAAACATTATCAATCTGAGAAAAAGTATCGTCAGCAACTGTATCTGCGTAACGTCGTTGGTACTCCTTGTGATAAGCGAAGATACGGAAAACCTGTTATATTCTTCCGAAGCAAAATTCATTACCTGCCTAAACAAGTCGCTTCTGAGATCGCGCGATACGTAAGCCGCGACACGCGAAGAGAAAAAGCCGACCATTACCGCGCAAATACACGCTATGAGCGCAATTACAAGCATTTGCCAACCGTAATGCCATATCGTCGACATATTTCCGCTTCCTACGCCTTCGGTAATTAAATCGGACATATACCCCGGTAGTTGAAGTTCGCAAATAGCCTCGCCTGTCAAAAATAGTAATGCGGCGATTATCAAAAGAGCGTATTTCCCGTAATATTTGATTAAATGTTTCACTTTAAGTCTCCAATCGATATTATTATTTTATAAAAATAAAGGGCAATAGTCAATGCCATTTGAAAGCAATCGGTGATTTTTTACATAAATTGTAAATTAGCGAAATTTCTTTACATTTTTTTAATAATTTGGATTAGATCTCTCCGCTTCGGTCGAGATGACATATTTTTGCTAGAGATTACAGAATTACTAAATTATAAAACGTGAGGCGGAAAGCAAGTATCGCGCGTCTGCCGCGAGTAGAAAACGGCATACTGCTCGAAGAGGAAGTCTAAATATTTATAAGGATGAGATCTCTCCACTGCGGTCGAGATGACTGATTAATATGTAAGTAACATAAATATAAAAAATTGTGAGGCGGGAAGGCAGCTGAGCGAAAAAGAAAATTGTAGATTTGCCGTCAAGGCGATATAAGAAAAAATCGCTCGTACTTGCCGTACGAGTCGACTTTTTTATTACGGTGTATCGGCGGAAATTTTTTTAATCCCAGATAAAACCTCGTGAGGCGGAAAGCGAGTATCGCGCGTCTGCCGCGAGTAGAAAACGGCATACTGCGCGAAGAGGGAGCGCAGTCGTACTTGCTGTACGACAAGCGACCTCGACAATGCAGTATACCGTTTAATGCCGCGCTAGGCGCGTTATATCTCGCTTTCTGCCGAACTAAAAAATCTTCCTCACGCTATAGCCGTTCTTCTCAAGCACTTTGACCTGAGTGGTAACGGATTCGATAAATTCTTCGTTGTTTTTTGTTTTCTGCATCATAGTGAGAAGTTGATCGGTCGTCTCCTGCGAATCTCCGCTGGAAAGCATTTTTCTCAAAGCCCACACGCCCTCCAATTCCTTCTGAGTGAGCAGCAGATCTTCTCTTCTCGTGGAGGATCGGTTGAGATCGATAGCAGGGAAAATACGTCTCTCGCTGAGTTTTCTGTCCAGCGTGATCTCCATATTGCCCGTACCCTTGAATTCTTCGTAAATAACGTCGTCCATTCTGCTTCCGGTATCGACCAACGCTGTTGCGATTATTGTGAGCGAACCGCCGTTTTCGATATTTCTAGCCGCTCCGAAGAATTTCTTTGGGCTGGCAAGCGCGCCGGGATCTATACCGCCCGACAGCGTTCTGCCGGTAGGCGGAATCGTCAAGTTATACGCTCTTGCAAGTCTCGTCAACGAATCCATCATAATGACTACGTCTTTGCCGAGTTCTACGAGACGTTTTGCTCTTTCTATAAGCAACTCTGCGGCTTTGCAGTGATGCTCTGGCATTTCGTCAAAAGTCGAATATACTACCTCGCCTTTTATTGATCTCTTCATATCGGTGACTTCTTCGGGACGCTCGTCTACGAGAAGCACAAACAACGTGACTTCCTTGTGATTTGTCGTAATAGAATTGGCGATCTTCTTGAGAAGCGTTGTCTTACCAGCCTTTGGAGGCGACACGATCATTGCTCTCTGTCCTTTACCTATCGGAGCAATAAGATCGAGACTGCGTATCGCAAAGTCGCTGCGCGTCACGCTCTTTTCCGCCGTGTTGATCTCCAATCTAAGTCTTTCTTGCGGGAATATAGGCGTAAGCGCGTCGAAATGCGGTCTTTTACGCAGATCGTAAAGGTTCTTTCCGCTCTCGCCGTCAAAAGCAACTAATTTATATTCTCCCGTCGAAGGGATATCGTTGCCGCGCGCGTCTTTTTGATATACGAGTTCGTATCTCATATCGGGATTAACTCTGTCCACGCTGATAAGAGCCGGCGGCTTGTTGTCGCTGTTTCTTCTTGCAAGACCTGACACATAATCGCCTGCGCGAAGTCCCATACCTTTGATCAATTTGCCGGGGACGTAGACGTCCTTATCTCCGCACTCGCAGTTCTCAGCGCGCAAAAATCCGTATCCGTCAAGCAATTCGAGAATGCCGCTCTTATATTCGTTTTCTTCTTCTCTGGGTTCTTCTCCGTCCACGGACTGGAATGATTTGGGACACCTGTTTCTATCTCCCTGATTGTCGTAATAATTCTTTTGCTTACCGTCTTGAGAAGTTACGGAATCGCCGACTTTGCTTACGTAGTCAGGCTTTGGCGGTCTGCCGAGTTGAGGAGCCTTCTTGGAAATTTCGCTCTCGTCTCCGCTTGACTTTTCCTTTATTATCTGAAAATATTCTTCTATTATCTCGCCTTTCTTCTTTGTCGTAGGCGATTTTATGCCGATATCTCTTGCGATCTTTCTGACGGTATGTATCGTCATATTCATAAAATCTTCTTCTGTGTAGATATGGGGATTCTCGGACAATCTGTCCTCAGGATCGACACTTGCCGTCTGCAACGCATTATCAGAATTTACGCCTAAAATATTTTCGATCAGTTTTTCCTCCGACATATAAGTCGCGTTTTCCACACCGAGTTTTCTAGCCGTATCCCTCAACTGAAATAGATTCTTTGTTTTTAACTCTTCCAACGTATAATTCTTCTTTACCATTTTACTCTCCCAAAATTGAGTTTGCCCCTAGGCTGCATATAAACAGTTTATGATTGCGTATATTATTAGCTTATTTAATATTGATGTGAACCGATGTCAGTATATGATTTTAAAATGTAAGTAATTTAATTTTCTACAAAAGAAATTTTTTTATACGGCAATTTTGTATTTTATGCAAGAGGCTTTTACGCCTCTTGCGCTCAATCAAAATATTTCGCTTTTAAATACTATTACTTTAGTATTGTCGCCCTCAAAGTACGCCCTGTCCACCTCAAGCGCCTGAGAATCGATTTCTACTATTTGCTCCTCTTCGAAGAGATCCAAAAACTCGTCGAGTTTGTCGATATCAACCTGTGAAGAAGGAGTTTTGAAATGCATGGGAATAACCACGTCCGGCATGATTATATCCACGTATTCCTTTGCTTGCGCCGCGTCTATAGTATAATTGCCGCCGACCGGTATCATCAATACGTTGACCGATCCGATACCTTCGGCAAGTCTGACCGTACACTCTTCGCCTATATCGCCCATATGACAGAGATCCACGCCGTCCATACGATATTTAAAAATACAGTTGTCGCCTCTTTTTTTGCCCGACTTATCGTCGTGATAAGAATGCATGGACAGTATCTCTACTCCCTTGATCTCCCAAAATCCGCATTCGCTCAATACTATCGGCGCTCCGTCTACGTTGACGACCGCGTTGTGATCTTTGTGCTGATGCGAACAGGTGACGACGTCCGCGCCGCTTTTCGGCATATCGAAGCCTACTATGGATTTGTCAAAGGGGTCGGCGATTATAGTCGTGCCTGTCGATTCTGTCAACTTAAAGCACGAGTGCCCCAGCCATTCAATTTTCATTTTACTCCTCGCTTATGTTCATTGCCAGCTGTTGAGGTTTGCCGGCATTAAATTTTTCAATAAGTTCGTGAATCTTGTCGTGCGGGTCGAGCAACTGTCCTACGGACTTGTTTTGGTCTATAGCCGCGATTATATATGCGACGAATTTAGACATATCCGCTTGAACAAACCAATCTTTCTTGAGCAACTCCTCCGTCGCATAAGTCAAATTGGTAGAAAGCACCGCGTCGAAAAGTCCCGCGTCGTGCGCCTTCTGGAACTTCTCCGGTCCTTCGGTAAACAACGCGTAAGTAGCGGAAAGGAATATCCTTCCGCAGCCTGCCGTTTTAAGTTCGGTACACAGTTTGAGCATACTGTCTCCGGTAGCGATAATATCGTCTGCGACAAAGATGTCTTTATCCTTGACGTCGTTACCGATATACTCGTGAGCGACTATCGGATTTCTGCCGTTGACTACGTTTGCATAGTCTCTGCGTTTATAGAACATTCCGAGATCCGTACCGAGCACGGAAGCATAATATATATTTCTGCTCATTGCGCCTTCGTCCGGACTTACGATCATAAAGTTGTCTTTTTTCATATTGATCTCGGGGAACGACTTGAGCAACGCCTTGAGTATCTGATAAGTGGGCATAAAGTTATCGAAGCCCATGATAGGTACGGAATTCTGAACTCTCGGATCGTGAGCGTCGAAAGTGATGATATCCTTTACGCCCATAAATTCGAGTTCTCTCAACATCTGAGCGCAATCGAGCGATTCTCTCGCCACTCTTCTGTGCTGTCTTCCTCCGTACAAAAGCGGCATTATTACAGTGATCTTGTTGGCAAGACCCGCGCAAGCGCAGATCATTCTCTTGAGATCCGCATAATGATCGTCAGGCGACATTCTGTTGGGCGTGCCGAACATATTGTATTCGATAGAATAGTTGCCCACGTCGCAAATTATATAAAGATCCTTTCCTCTGATGCTGTCGTTGATAAGTCCCTTGCCGTCGCCGGTAGTAAATCTGGGGCACTTGTTGCCGACAAGGAAAGTATCTTTGAAGAACTTCTTCCCGTTGGCTTTCGCCTCGTTGTTGTACCAGTTGACAAGATAATAATCTATCTTTTTACCAATTTCTGCCGCTCCTTCCATTGCCAATAACGCCATATTGGAGGAGTCTTTTTCAAAGTTGAATATAGACTCAAAAAACGGTCTCATCGTTGCCTCCGTATATTAAAAAATTTGTATCCTGTGAATTGTACCAAAAACCAACACAATCGTATGCCATTGTATCGACCCAGCGAAAAATATTTAATTTTCTACTATGTGAATCCATATAGCCTCACCGAAAGTATTGTGAGCGCTAACCTGCGCTACAATGTAATGATAGCATAAACAAAATATAAAATCAAGCATTTTTCCCTGTTAGACGGCTTGAAGTCGAGATTAGTCTATATTTAATCGGAAGAGATTTTTATAATATAGTATATGCGACTGTAAAGATTATATAGCCGCGCTGACCGGTGCATGAGTAGTAGAACGTGTCTAAACAGATTAAAAGGGTTAGATCTCTCGACTACGGTCGAGAGAACGACTTTGTATAACGGCGCGCCTTTCGCTTGATCGAAAGATATCCGTCGCTCACCGTGTACAGCAAGTACACTTGTGGCTAGGGTACTTCCGCTAAAACGAAATCCACACCGCTCTCCAAAGTCTGCACACATATATAAAGAAAAAATCGCCCTCAGTGAGGCGGAAAGCGAGATGAATAAAAAATGAATAGGTAGATTTTTCGTCGAGTGAGCGTTTTATGAGCACCGTCGTACGTCCGTACGTCGATGCGAGTAGAATGTTTAATTTTAATCCCAGATAAAACTTCGTGAGGCGGTAAGCGAGTATCGCGCGTCTGCCGCGAGTAGAAAACGGCATACTGCACGAAGAGGGAGAGCAGTCGTACTTGCCGTACGACAAGCGACCTCGACAATGCAGTATACCGTTTAATGCCGCGCTAGGCGCGTTATATCTCGCTTTCCGCCGAACAAAAACAATGCGAAGCACTTCTGCCCCGCACTGTTTTTTGGGAATGTTGCGGTCGGAAGAGGGATTAGTTCCCGACCGCATTTTGACTTATAAGCTTTGTTTGATCACTCAACCGTCTTGTTGTTGATAATCTTTGCGGCCGAGAAATCGTAACCGCCGTAAGAGAATTCAAACGTGAGAGTGATTTTCTTACCTATCATATCGGCAGAAATTTTGCCGTCTACAAGATCAAACGCATCGCCGATTGCGCTGGAGCTTATCGCGATATTTGCCTTTACCGTCACTTCGATATCCGCAAGTTTTTCGCCATCGAACGTATCGCTGAGATAGTATTTGCCGTTTTTCCAGACAAGTCTCATATCGTGCTTCTCGCCGTTTGTGTCCACTACTTCGAATTTTACAAGATCGTTAAAACGAGTCTCGGAAGCGATTTTACCGTTGTACTTTACATAAGTAAAGTTAAGCGTTTTCGCCAACGTGATAGCTTTGGTATTTTTGATCGTATTACCGCCGTCAACGATCGTATATTCGATCTCGAAATTAACTGACGGAGACGCATTGTTGTTTACAGCGCCGGCGCTTACCTTCAGCCATTTGTCGTAGGATATCACGCCGTTTTCCAAGATATCGGTCTTGGTCGAATCGTTTTTATCGTAAACTGTAACTTTTGCCTCGCGTTTTACGGTAGGATTATTCAAATCGTCGACCATATAGTACTTGCCGTCTTCAAACTTAAGCGTGAGAGTTCTCACCGGAGCAAAATCGCCGTCGTCTTCCGCCCAATAGTATACATTGTATGCGCCGTCGATCTGAGAGCCGAGCTTGTCGATGCTAAACGATGAACTCCATACTTCTTCTCCGTTATTATACTTTCTGAACGAAATGCCGTATTTCTTAGTTTCCGACTTTGTGCCGTCCGCATATACGAGATTGAAGTGCAGGTATACGGAGCTGATCTTTGCTATATCCTTCTTGAAATTCATCTGAATATCGTCGACGGAATCAATGAGATTGATAAGTTCCTGTCCTTCCGTAGCGAGATTGATCTCACTCAAGGTCTTGCCCTTTATCTTCAATTCATAATCGCTCGCGTCCAGTATAGCTGACGTATTCAAACTTCCCTTTCTTGCCACTACTTCTATACTCAAATTTTCGGTCGCTCCGTAGGCAGCTACCTTTACCGAACCGTCGCTGTTGACTATGAGCGAAGGCATTTCGGGATTAACCGCTCTGAAAGTATATCTCTTATTGAACTCAGGCGCTTTATCATAATAGAATTCGATATAATACTCGTTTCCGTCGTTGACAAGGTACTTTCCGTCGACAAGGTTTGTATCGACAGACGCACCTACGGTCTGAACCGTTCCGTCAGTTAGGGTAAGAGTAATCTGTGCGCCCATATATTCTTTGCTCAAATCGAGTTTTGCAGTAGAATCGTATTCGTAAGGGGTCAATTCAAACGTCTCGGGAACCTCTTTATCGACTGCGAATTCCGCAGAATCGACTTCCGCAATCGTGAGTTTCAACTCAATCGCGTCCGCTCTTATCGGCAACGCTATATGCGCAGGCAGGAATCCTCCTACGAGCGGAGCCTTATAGATATTTTTCAATACGTTGAACAAACCGTCGCTGAGCAATCCGCCCTGTCCGTCCATCGGCAATACGTATCCGATAACTGTCTGCTCTTGATTGAGCAAAGTGGTATCGAGTCCGTTGATCGCTACAAGCTGGGTCACAGCCGTGTAAGTCTTTCCGTCCATAGCGGTATAAGTATACTCAATGTTCTTACCTATAATCTTATCGAGATCGTTGGCAAGTATATGGATGCCGTCCTCAGCGGTGAAATCAACTATATTTTGTTTTGTATTGAATACTTTGCCGGTAGCCTTGGGATCTGCATTTTCCAAAGCAAGCGGCTTGCTGTTGTTGAACGTACGCGCAACGTTTGCGTCGGTGGGCAGATTGAGGATAGCTTCTTTACAGTTGAAATCGCTTGCTACGCCGAATTCTACGGTAGGAGCGTTAAATCTCAAAGTGTTAAACTGAGCGTCCGTATCTGCAGCGTCGTCGGGACTGAGAAGTCCTTTTATTATTCCGTCGCGGATATTTGCAGTATTGATCTTTATAAGATTTTCCAGATTTACATCGATCAAAGCATCGAGATTGAATACTTGATTGAGGAAATCGTAAGTCTGCTCTACGTCGAGCGCAAGACCGTTTTCATCTATAGTTATGCATTTGGTTATCAATGATACCAACGGATCGAGCATAGTATTTACGTCGAATTGGAATTCTTCCTCGGAATCCGTCGGATCGTCGGGATCTTCGGACGAATCGGCATTCAGAAGGATTTCAAGATCCAAAGACGTGAATATGCTGTAAGTCTTTACCTCGGAGATCTGCTTCATAAGCATGCTTGCGAGGCTGACGACTTGCGTGACCGTAGTCTCGAAAGATTTATCGGAAAACAGTCTGCTCAAGTTTGCCGCCACATATATTTTGGAAGTGCCGAAGTTCTGCGGATCGAACGCTACGTCAAGTATAGAAGTATCCGCCTGTCCGCCTACTCTCGTCGGGCACATAACGTCGGTACATACGACGCCGTCGGCGCCCGGAGTATGCTCGTGATATACGGAGAAATAGAGTTTCATCTGCTTGACCGCTTCATCGTTCATCCAACCCTTAGGATTTGTAGTGATAGCCGTGATAAGAGCAAACGGATCGATATCGGCTACGAGTTTATAAGAGAGATGTTCGTAAGTCTTACCGGTACGGTCGATAAGCTCAAAAGTTCCGTTGACTTCTACGTTGGCGAGATTGATATCTATAGCGCCGTCGATAGCTTCCTGAGAAAGTTTTCCGCTGACTGAATCATAGAAACCGTCTGCGATCTCGAACGCCTTCAAAGAAGCCGAACCGCCTTCTACTTCTACGCCCGCAGTTGCGCTTCCGCTCTGCGTGAGATCTATAGTAAAGTCAAAAGAAATCTCATTTTCAGCAAAGAATTTGCCGAAAATTTCAAGATTCTCTTCGCTGATCATATTGCCGATCAGTCCTCTGCCGAATTCGCTGTCGAGAACGCTCCAGATATGATTGAGACTGAGCGTAACGCTGTACACACCACCGTCGCTTCTTTGAATATCGTTTTCGCGGAAAAGCACGCCCGGCAAAATAGTCTTGACTATCGCCAAGATCTTTTCGTCTGCGTTTATTTCCGGCAGCTTATCGCTTACGGACGACAGTATACTTGCAAGATTGCTGTTGTTGATAGCAAAAAGCTGCTCGCCTACCGCAAGATACATTGCTCCGTCTTGATAATAAAGTCCAAAAGACTGCTCGCCTACTCCGATTACCGCGTGGAACAACGTAGCATTGTTGACCGCGTCGCTGAAATCGATATTGCCGGTCACGTCAACGCCCAACTTGGTTGTCTTACCGCCGGTCTTCACGTTTCCTTCGGCATTGAGGCTGAGTCTTACCTTATCTTTGCCCGCAAGTGAAAAAGTATCTATCACTTCATCCAAAAGATCTCCCCAAAGCTGCGACATCGTGGGAGCCGGAGCTTCTTCGATACGGAGTATTACCTTGGTAGATACCGCCTTATAATTTTCAGTCTCGGGAGCGGATATAGTAATCTCGTATTCGCCGATCTCGGTATATCCTTTTGCAGGACTGTATGTCAACTCGGCTTCCGTATGGTTGAGCGAAGCCTTAACGTCGTGTTGTTGTCCGTCATAGATGAAAGTCTGTTCGGGAACTGCGCTTATAAAGCCTGCTTTCTTTTCTGTCTCCACGTCGTCTTTACAGCCGACCAAGAAAACACCGACAGACATTACTACGACAAGCAGTAGCGCAAACAACACTGTGAGTCTGTTTCGTTTCATAATTTACCTCCTTGAATTAAATTCAATTATTCTTCAGTATCATTGTGGAGCGGCATACTGAATTCTAACTGAATTATCGAAAAATTTTAGGAAGTTTTAATGATTTTTGACGCAAAATAATTTGACGTACCGATAAGGTCAAAATAATTAAAATGTATTGATATATAAAAATAAATATTTATTTAAAATATTACGGCGATCAACCTAATTGACCGCCGCTACGTCGACTTTGATCCGTATTACCGAAGATGCAGATCCCAAATTGACCGCTATCTCATAAAAACCGCTTTGCTTAAACATGAGTTTGAACGAGACGGAAATATTTTTGTATATAGTAGCGGGAAGGACTATGTTATACGGAAACTCTATAGCCTGCCTGTCTATACGTGCGTCCGACAAAACGTAATGTCCGTCGGGATCGTCAATAATGCTGTACGATAAACCTCCGAAAGAATTCACACGTCCTACCCTTATCCTTACGCTGAGACCGAACGTCCCGCCTTCGTCTCCGTGATAGGTGTTGAAAATCTCCGCCGCGAAAGAATAATTATAGTCCTTAAAATAATATTCTCTCGAGGGAGTAGCGTCGACTATATCGTACTTGCTCTTATCTACCTGCGGTTCTTTTGGCGAGATATAGAGCGCCACGTCTGCCGACAAACCGTCGAATTGATACGTCAGCGAATATTTTCCCGTGCGTTTGAAATATATTCCCTCGTTTATTCGAGTAGGATCTGTATAAAAAATATCGTTGGGAGTATAAATATCAAACCCGTTGATCTTCATATATTTGAGCGGAAGCGTCGCTCTAGTCACCGTGCCGTCGGTGAGCGTCCACACTATTTCCGCCACGCGCAGTTTGGAATAGTACAGTTCCTCTTTGAACTCTAGCGTAAGCTCGTCCGTACTAGTCGCCAGTCGAACGTCGCTCGCAGGAGTTATCGCGAGTTTATATCCTTTGTAATGACCGTACAAATAGAAGTTGAGCACCGTATCGGAAGAAGACTTGATAAACCGTCTGGAAGAGGAACTTTCGCTTTCTTTAAAAATCACGTCAGACGCATTGGTCGCATAAACGTATCTCGTCTTGATCTTTCCGTTATCAAAATGTATATCCGCGCTGATCCTATCGGGAATATCTCCCGTAGACAGTCTCTCGCCTTGCATATAAGAAGTCTTTTGAGGGCGTGAAAATTCCACGCTGTCCACATCGTCAAGTTTTATATATGTTTCTACGCATACGCAAAGCCATTTTCTCCACTCGTAATTACCTATCTCTTCCCATATTAATTTCCACAGTTCTTTGCCTACAGGCAGACAATAAAGTTTGACCTTCTGCCAATCGTTGCTTGCCAAATCTATTTCGCTGTGATCTACTATGCGCAACTTACAATCGGAAGTCTCTCCGTAGATATTCTCTCCTTGTGCATTTATATAAGATCCGGACAAATCGTCGATCTCCTGCCGCGACATAGGCACAAAGGAATCGAAGAGCACACCGTCTTCATAAATATCGTTATATATCGGCGCAGTCTCGCCAACTCCGTCCACTGTATCAGTATCAAGTTTATAAGAGATATTAGGAGCGGATAGCAATGTCGCCGTATATTGTTTTGTACCCGCGACGTCGTTGCCGTAGAGATGAACGGCGCTGCGCTTTACGTCGTAATCGGACACGTTCCATCTTAGATATTCTTGCTCTACGGAAACCGTATCTATATAATACGCATCGCCTTTGAACAACGTCATAAACGTTTTTATGCTTTCGCCGTCAAACCCCGCAAGAGCCAATATTCTCTCTATAGACGCGGAGATAGAACCGTCGGAATAGATGAGAGACATAAGTATCTCCTCCGCAAGCGTGCTTCCCGATTCCTGTCCGTAGGTTGCGACGGCGTCGACATTCTGTCTCGACAGCGTGTCGGACGATATGACTGCGAGGAAGTATTCTGGGATGAAATTAGATACGATAGATTCCGCGCTCGTAAACGAAGATACAAATCTTTTGCTCAAAAAAGCCCTCGCGCCCACGCTCACGTAGACGTCGTAAGTGCCGAAGTCGTCGGGAGAAAAAGCCACGTCCAGTACGGCGCCCTTTGCTCTGTCGTATTTGTCGGAACAAAATGCGGCGCACTTATCAGAACATCGATGCGACATTCTGAAATGAAAGAAGTTGTCGCTCTCGAGGCTTTTGAGATCGCCGCCTCCTGCAAAAAGATCGAGTATATCTATCTTTGCTCTGAATTCATAATCGTATTCCATCTCCGTCCGCTCCGCAGAGGAATTTTCCAATTTGACTTTTCCCACAGTAGTTACGTCGGTAAGTCTGCCCGCTTCGTAAAGGGACTCGTCGGGTATATATTTAGAGAGATCCTTGCGTCCGTTAGAAATGGTGTATTCCGGAACAATTACGCCCAACTCCTTTTCAGTATCGTCGCGATCGTTTCTATAATAAAGACTTTGACAATCTACAGAACTTATCTTACCGCCTTCCAGAGCGATACATATCTCGCCCTTTAAAGAGGGAGTGCGATCGAGCATATCAGAATAATTTTCCACTTTTGCCAATGAGAAAAATACCTTTTGCAGCACTTCGGGAAGAGAGAGAAACATATCCTTTGATACAGCGTTGTCAAGACCTTTTTTCAAATCGAAATCAAAATAATACTTAGTGCCGTCGGCATTGACGTTGCCGTCGGTAAAAAATATTCCGCCAAGCGCAACGAAAAGCGCTCCCGGCGTGGAATAATCCACTCCGCCGCCCATAGCTTTTGCCGCCGTAGTCAATGTATATATAAGAGGCGCGTGATCGAATACGTTGCGTTGATATTCGCCCGCGTCGTCCTGCCACAGACTCCAATATAGAGTGTCGTCGCAAGAATATACGTCAAGCAATATCTTACTTTCCCCGTCGCGGACACGTTCTATTCTAAGCGCTCCCTGCTGTCCTGAGCGCGAATTCAAATCGAGATTTAATTCAAGAGCGCATTCATATCCATCTCCCGTATTTTTATCCTCGGCTTGAGCGCGAATAGAAAAAACAACGGGTTTCTCTGTAGATATATTCATATACTGCCTGTCGAGCGCAGCCGCGATATCGACCAAAAAATCTTGCCAAGGAGTGATGGGAAGATTTTCGTCGTTTCTTTTCGAGCCGTCGCAAGCCGTCGCGCATACAAATAACGAGATCAACAGCAATATCGATAATATCACAAAAACTCTGCGACGCATTCTAACCCCGCTCAGGCAGCGTAGCGGTTATGACTATACCGCTGGGCACGTTGTGCATAGCGTATATCCTGCCGCCGACTTCCTCGACTATATTTTTGGCAATAGCAAGTCCCAGACCGGTTCCCTGCGTACTCTTTGCGTTTTCACCCCTGAAAAATCTATCGAATATCTTTTCCTCGTCGCCGTCGGCAATACCTATGCCTGTATCGGCAACGCTGAGTATACATCCGCCGTCGCCGCGCTTGAGAGTAACCTTTATCCTATCCCCCTCTCGAGTATACTTGACGGAGTTTTCCAATAGAATGATGACAAGCTGCTTTAGTTTTTCCGCGTCTATGTTCGCGGGCGCGGATTGAATATTTGCGATAAGCGTACGGTTGGACTCGCCTATTATCTCGCTGTATATCTCGAGTACTCCGGATACGGTTTCTCCCGCGTCGGACACCTTGTCCGTCTTTGCAGACGGCGTAGAAACGCTGCGCATAAGATCCTGAGACAGAGAAGTTATGTGCTCTACTTCGCTTATAGTATTCTCAAGCAGATCGCTAACTTGCAAGACCGTGCTGTCGGGCGAAGCCAAAATATTTTCCATATTGCCGCGTATCACGGTCAACGGAGTGCGTATCTCGTGAGTCATCTCGTGAATAAACTGCTTTTGCTGATTTATCGCGCGCACCACGGGACGTCCCATCAAAAAGGCAAATGCGGTATATATACCCATTACCGTTACGAACGCGACAGGGAAAAACCATACGAACGGCGTAACTTTATCGTATTCTTCAAGCAAGTCCGCCTGCATCAAAAGTTTGATATATACGCCGTCTCCATAGACGAACGTGTAAGTCTTATAAGAGTAATCGCCGATCTTTTCCGATACGACTTTATTGAAATAAGAGGGCAAGCCTGTAATATTTTTTTCGAGATAATCATTGGACGTATAGGCTCCCAAAGTGCTGTTGTCGTCGCGCCTCTTGTACATTACGATATCTATATTTTCTCTATACAGAAAATGATCGCCGTCGTTTTCTTCTAGCAGCGTCTCTATCGACGACAGTTGACTTTCGCCCAATCTGTCGGCATATTCGCGCATTATTCTGTCAGCCGTCTTATCTCCGACAGCCAAAGCCTGACATACCAATCCCGCTCCGAGAATTATAAGTATCGCAAGCGTGACGAATCCTGCAATCCAAGCTCTGCTCTGCCAACTCTTTGTAGTAATGATATGACTGCTGTTCATTGTCTATCCTCTCCGCCGTCCGATCTGTATCCGCTTTCCGTCCATCGATAGCCCACCGTCTTCAACGTCTGCAGACAGTCCTGCATACCTATCGACGAAAGCAACTTCCTCAATCTGTATACGTAGACCTCAATAACGTTCTGAATAGTGTCGCTGTAAAATCCGCATACACTGTCAAAAAGCTGTTGCTTAGTGACCGTGATCTCTTTATTTTTAATCAAGGTCTCCAGCACCTCGTACATTTTTCCGTTGATCGGCAATTCCTTATCTCTGTACGTAACGCTCTTGCTCTTATAATCGACGTTTAAATCGCCGAGCTTGTACCTCAACGCACGGAAATCCCTGTGATATCTGCGCATAGTCGCCTGAACCCTAGCAAGCAATTCCTCTCTGGAAAATGGCTTGACCATATAGTCGTCCGCTCCGAGATTGAGGAATTCTACTTTACGTTCGAGCTGACCTATAGCGGATAGAATTATTATAGGCGTAAGCTTCTGTTTGCGCACGCTTCTCAATACTTCTTCCCCGTTCATTTTCGGCAACATAATATCGAGTATGACGATGTCGTATTCTTCAGTAAGAATTTTATTCAATCCGCTCTCTCCGTCATAAGCCGCATCGGTATCGGCAATTCCCGCCAACATAAGTCTCAACGCGTCCGACAACGGCTTGTCGTCTTCGATAACAAGCGCTCTCATAGTATCCCTCTCCTTGTATGTATATACGTATGCGTAATTTATATATTTATTCGCAGTGCCCGAAAAGCACTGCCTTTTTAGTCAATAAACCTATAGTTTTACTGACTTTGCAGCATTTTCTAAAAAACGCGCTTTCGTCGGTTATTTCTACACAATAAGTATACCCTAAAGCCCTGTCTAATTCAATATCTTTGGGTCAAATAATGTATACTTTTCTTAGAATAAATCGTTATTTGTCGACAGTATATTGCAAATCGAGCCTTATTATCGCGCGGCAACTAAATCTCTCGATCATTTATTTGGATGAGATTTCTCGACTATGCTCGTAAGGAGCGAAGCGACGGCATAGCGAGCAAGCAGGTGCGTCTCGTGCGAGCGTCAATGACAAGTCATAAAGTCGTCATATTGAGCGTAACGTAGTGCAGTCGAAATATCTAATCAATTTGATTAATAGGATTAGATCTCTCCGCTACGGTCGAGATGACAGCTTTTTTGCTAGAAATTACAGAATTATTAAATTATAAAAACGTGAGGTGGGAAGCGAGATGAATAAATAAGGAATAGGTAGATTTTTCGTTGAGACGCTATAAGAAAAAAATCGCTCGTACTTGACGTACGAGTCGACTTTTTTATTACAGTGTATCGGCGGAGATGCCTATTTACTTTTATTCAGCCTCGCTTTCCGCCGAAATCCTACATCAACAGTTCGCCTTCGTCGCTATCGATGACCTGCATTACGCGCACTTCTTTACCGGTGAGAGCGTCGACGAATATATAGAAATTGTAACCGTCCATACTTCCGAAGACCTCATAGGTCAAAAGTTCGTTGCCGCCGCGCATAGGGATAAGCGCGAGCCTTACCGAAGTTACGCTCATTCCGCCGAAATCCATATTGGTTATCTCGCCCTCGGTCACTTTGGGAGTATCGAGTTCTCGAGCAGTGTGATTGTGGATATAATTCAATCCCTCGAATCCCACTATCTTGCCGTCGTCGAGCGAAACTTTGACCTTTATCATATCGGGATAAAGTATTACGCCGTCTTGTTTATAGCACATATTGACGAATAGAATACCGTCGGTCACGCAGGCATATACTCCTTCCATATTTTCATAGCCCTGCTTGGACATATACTGTTCGGCAAGAGTTACGCCTTCTTCCACGCTGAGTTTAGGTTCTTGGGAATCGAACGAACAATCCCACATAACTATCGCCCCGCCTTTTTTCGCCAACTGTACGCTTGCAATATTGCCGTCTTTCATAGTCACTTGATATAGATAAGAATCAAAGCCGTTGCTGTTTTCGGTAATAAACTCTACGCCGCTGACTTCGTAATCGCAAAGTATTCCTTTTATGCGATCTTCCTGACCGTCTTTTGAAACATCTTCTCCGCTCAAGCCCTTGACTTCTCTGTCAGTAAGCGAATCGCTGAACGCTCCGTCGTATATCAATGACGGATATTCTATCGTGCCGTCTCCGAGCGACGTTGCGATATTGACGAAATCCACATTCAATTTTTCTATTCCGCCGACTATCTTCTTGCCCGCTACGAGACTCTCTTTTACTCCGCCGAGGCTTTTGCCGAGTTTGTAAGTCGCCTGATAAAGTCCGTCGAGATTATTTCTGTCTTCGTCGGTAAGATCGATCCCGTTGGCAATCTTCTGCGCAAGATACTTGCAGTAATCTCCCACCTGATTGCAGTACTTTATCACCGCGGACATGTCGTAACCGTTATACGACAGCGTAGTCAGATTTGCTACTGCCGTCTGCGAATTCATTGCGATCTCTATCAGCATCTCGTTGACAAGACTTTGCGTCCTGGTCACGCGGAGTTTTGACAATCCGTTTTCCATATTAAGCAGACTGTCTGTAAGAGTATAATACGCATTCTCGTAATTATACTCGCTGTTTGCCATCCATTTGGCTTCCTGAGACTTGGATATTCCCAAGAATACCGACAGCACCGTTATCGCGGCTATGACAATTATAGCCATCGTTATCAAAAATGCTTTCCAGCCCTTTGTCATTACAATTCTGCCGGACGCGTCTCTCAACATAATTTCACCTCACTAAACCGCAAACCTATGTTTGCCTATCGTCAATTTGACTTTTCTCGACCAGATCCAAGAACTCGTTGCGGTTGCCGGATTGTAATAATATATACAACCGTTGGTCGGATCCCATCCGTTCATAGCGTCTCTCGCCGCGTTATATGCGCTTGTATTCGGTTCAAGATTGATTTGCCCGTCAGCTACAGCCGTAAACGCATAGGGCTGATAAATTACTCCTGAAATGGAATTGGGGAAGGAACTGCTGCGCACTCTGTTGAGTACAACCGCGCCTACCGCGACCTGCCCGAGATAAGGCTCCCCTCTCGCTTCCGCATAAATGCACTTTGCGAGCAAATAGATGTCAGACGAGTTATACGAACTGTTGCTGCTGCTTCCCGACGAAAGCGTCATACCCAGCGCCGCAGCCGTCTTTGCGCCTACGATACCGTCGACGACAAGTCCGTTTTTCTGCTGAAATCTCTTGACCGCCGCTACAGTTTTTGAACCGTAAATACCGTCCACGGTGCCGCAGTTATAGCCCCATCTGTTGAGCTTTGTCTGCAAAGTACGCACCTGAGAACCGCTCGATCCGCTCTTGAGTACGGCAACTTCTTCAGTAGGTTCTACGTAGTAAAACGATACCAGTCCGACCGTCAAAGTCACCAAAAGCATGAGCGCGACAAGGCTTGTCTTGATAATAACTTTCTTATCCATAATTTCTCCTTTTTGCATATTCGATAGGATTATTTCCACGGCAAAAAGTTTTTATACGCACAAGAAAAAATCAGGACGGTGGCGCAGTATTTTTTGCGTAATCAACCTTCTATAAAATTATTGTATATTTGCTATCTTACGTCTTTTTTATCAATCGCTTCTCGCGATTTAAATCGACTTAAAATACCGTTGGATAAATAATCTTAGAATTAATCGTATTATATTGCAGTATGACACGACATATTTTGTTATTATGTTGACATAATATTAATGTTGTTATAAAATAATAATATAAACGAATAAGGAGGTCGAAATAATGTCAATCAATAACAGCTTCAAAAGTTTACCCAGACTCGTACAGATCATTCTTCTTCTGATACCCGGCGTAAACTGGATCACCGAGATCGTCGTCCGCGCTTCCGCGGCTATGCACGGCAAGGCTTTGAAACAAATCATCGTGCTTATTTTTGCAATTCTTCCTACCGGCGTACTGCTCGGCTGGATCGACTTGTTCTCTTGCCTGATACAGAAGAAACTTATTTTAACCTGATGTTAAAAAATCTAAGCCCCGAGAAAATCGGGGCTTACTTTTTCATATTTAATCTTACTATCGAAATTACTCAACCTATCTGTTAAAGACGTCTTTGAACCACGACTTGTACTCAAAGTTTTCGCTCTCTTCTCCCACAAAACAAAGAGGGGGAAATACCACGCACCACCAGTTGTCTCCCTTGCCGCTGCCCAATTCTATTATCAGCGCGTCGTATACTCCGCTCTCCAAAGTCAGATCGCCGTAAGTACGAACGGGAAATTCTTCTTTTCTGATGCTTACTCTCGACGTATAACCGTAGCCGTTTTTGGAAAGCACGCCGTCTGCGACTTTGGTCATCGCGGCAATATTATCGCCGAGTATTTCCATCGCCTGCTTTTTGTCGGCAACTCCCTCGAGTTTCGGGCTCATATATTCGACAATACTCTCTTTTACTTTATATTTGACGCTTTGATCTACAGCGTCGTTGCTGTTCGCTCTTATATGTATCCTAAGGTATGTGTCTTCGGGACTTTGAGTCTGGGTTTTTGCGACCATTATCACCGCTCCCAATAGTATTACGCACAAAATTATTACTGCCGCGACCTTCATTGTTCACCTCTTCGATCAAGATATTTCGATTATTGCCAAAAATAACGTTTTGATACACGGTCAAATGGATTTCTCAGAAAAATCTTTCACAGTTGTCAAATTATTATTTGCCGTAATCAAAATACCGGAGCGTATTTATCGTCACATCATAGCAAACCGACAGTTTCCATATTTTCGCGCGTATCGTAACAGTTATGATATTTATTGCGCAGTTTGTGATCCAATCGCCTTTATTGTATGCCGGCTAATCGATCGCGCCGAGAGTATCCGCACCGAAAAGTAGTATTCGCGAACGATTGACAAATCGCTTATTTTTAGTATAAAATATTAATTAACATTAAATAGACGGGAATCAAGAGGATTTTTAAATGGCATTAAAAGACGTAGAGACAGGAAGATATATAAGCAATCTCAGCGAAAAGTGTCTCGCAAACAGCGTGATAGAACCTGAATTGTTTATACAGCACAAGGTAAATAAAGGATTGAGAGACCAAAAAGGTAAAGGCGTGCTTACCGGACTTACCAACATAAGCGACGTCATCGCCAAAAAAGTGGTCAACGGCGAAGAAATACCCTGCGAGGGAAAACTCTATTATCGCGGTTACAACATCAACGATCTGTGCGCTGATTTTCTTTCCAACGACAGATACGGATTTGAAGAAGTTGTATATCTTTTGCTGTTCGGCGAACTGCCTGATGACAAAGAACTCTCCAACTTCAAGACCGTGCTTGCCAAAAACAGAAAATCTCTCCCCAACTCTTTTGTAAGAGATATAATAATGAAAGCGCCGAGCAACGATATGATGAACTCGCTTGCGAGAAGCGTGCTGACGCTCTATTCCTATGACGATAAGGCAAACGACACTTCGATACGCAACGTACTCAATCAGTGTCTGCAACTCATTGCGCTTTTCCCTCTTCTTTCGGTATACGGATATCAAGCGTACGATTATTATATAAAGGAAAATCATTCTTTCTTCATTCACGAACCGAAAGACGATCTTTCCACTGCAGAAAATATTCTGCATATGTTGAGAATCGACAGTAAATATACCAAGCTCGAAGCTAGAGTGCTCGACCTCGCGCTCGTTCTCCATGCGGAACACGGCGGCGGCAACAACTCTACTTTTACTGCGCGCGCGGTATCGTCTTCCGGCACTGATACTTATTCCGCGATCGCGGCTGCTATAGGCTCGCTCAAAGGACCTAAGCACGGCGGAGCGAATATAAAGGTATCTCAGATGTTTGCGGACATAAAGAAAAACGTAGCTGACTGGAACGACGACGAAGAAATAGCCGCATATCTCAATAAGATCCTCAACAAAGAAGCCTTTGACAAGAGCGGTCTTATATACGGTATAGGTCACGCGGTATACTCGCTGTCCGATCCCAGAGCTCTCCTGCTCAAGAAATCTACAAAAAATCTCAGCGAAGAAAAAGGACTTGACAAAGATTTCAATCTCTATTCCAAAGTAGAGGAAATCGCGATAAAACTCATCTCCGATCAGCGTCACATATATAAGGGCGTAAGCGCAAACATAGATTTCTACAGCGGATTTATATACGATATGCTAGGCTTGCCGCAGGAACTCTATACCCCGATATTCGCTATATCGAGAATCGCCGGTTGGTCGGCCCACAGACTTGAGGAACTGATAAATTCTTCCAAGATAATGCGTCCTGCGTACAACTGCGCTCAACCTGCGCTCGAATACATACCTATGTCTAAACGTAATTGATAGATATACTCAACTAAATGCCTGCGACAAAATCGCAGGCATTTTCTTTTACTCAATAAGTAAGGCGACCGCTTACGGTCGCCTATTTGACTTAACGTCTGACGTTGTTACGTCTGAATGCGGGGTTGTTGATCACTTCGCCGTACACGATCGCTTTTTGCAGATCTGTGAGTTCCTTAGTCTGCACGTCGTTTGAATCGAGTTTTACAAAACGCACGTCATAATGATCTTCGCATCCTTCGGTAGATTTTCCGCCGATGCTGTTCATCACGGGAACGTACTCTACTCTATAACGGTCTTTGGATTCGTGAGGCACCGCGCAG
The DNA here is from genome assembly GCA_948471525.1 of uncultured Clostridia bacterium. Taxonomy (GTDB): domain Bacteria; phylum Bacillota; class Clostridia; order Christensenellales; family UBA3700; genus RACS-045. The sequence continues at coordinate 47,401 of CAOKSY010000006.1, forward strand.
TGCGACTGATGATGACCTCCCGCCTGCGTAGCGCGAACCGTCCTCGAGTCGTCGGGTCTTTGACCCGACGACCTATTTGCACCGTAATCCCGCGCTCTGTTCGCAAAGTCTTCCGAGCGCTGAGTATTCCTGTCTGCAAGCTGCCTGGGCGACTGCTGTCTGTCTGAGGCAGAATTTTCCGACTGTTTTAACTCGTTCATCTTCTCGTCAAACTTTTTGACCGCTTGAGCAGATTCTTCTTTCTTTTTCTGTTGTTTGACTTCTTTCATTACCGACGCTATTATAGCGATCGCCACTATCGGAATGAAGACTAATGCAAATCCCATTATTTCTTATCCTTCTTCTTCGACGAAGACTCTATTGTCTGCGACGGCTGTTCAACATTTCCTATAGCGTTACGCATATTGGTATCTGCCATCATATTCTGCATATTGTAATAGTCCATTACGCCGAGTTTGCCGCTTTTGAGCGCTTCCGCCATAGCCTTGGGGACTTGAGATTCCGCTTCGATAACCAATGCCTTCATCTCCTGCGTCTTCGCTTTCATTTCCTGTTCGAGAGCGACTGCCATCGCGCGTCTTTCTTCCGCTTTCGCTTCCGCTATGCGCTTATCCGCTTCCGCCTGATCCATCTGAAGTTGAGCGCCTATATTTCTTCCTACGTCGATATCCGCGATATCTATGGACAGAATTTCATAAGCCGTGCCGCTGTCAAGACCTTTGTTGAGGACGGTCTTGGAGATAGCGTCTGGATTTTCAAGAACGTCTTTATGCGTTTCTGCAGAACCTACCGTAGTGACGATACCTTCGCCGATACGCGCAATTATCGTATCCTCGCCTGCGCCGCCGATAAGACGGGTGATGTTGGCTCTTACGGTCACTCTTGCCTTAACTCTCAATTCGATACCGTTTTTGGCGATAGCCGAAATTGCCGGAGTCTCGATAACTTTGGGATTGACGGACACTTTTACCGCATTGAGAACGTCTCTGCCCGCGAGGTCGATAGCTCTTGCTGTCTCAGCCGTCAATTCCATATTTGCCGAGTGAGCGGAAATAAGAGCGTTGACAACTTTAATAACGTCACCTCTTGCAAGCACGTGACTTTCGAGCTCGTCTATCGAGATATCAAGTCCCGCTTTTTTTGCGGAAATGTAAGCGTCCACGAGAGGAATAACTTTGATGCCTCTCCACTTCATTCCTATGAGTCTCGCCATAGAGATCTTGACGCCCGATACCAAGGCACGGAACCAGATCCTGATAGGCAAAAGACCGAAGAGTAAAGCTATTAATAAAAGCAATACTACTGCGACCACCACGATTGCTATAATACCGCCGGTAGTTATAGCCAATGCTGATAAGATCATTTCTTTTCTCCTTTTAAAAATTGATTTTTGATTTATCGCGCCGCCGCGCATATTACGCGGCAGCGGTCTTTACTATTTGTTACGCTACTTCGCGAACGATGATCTTCACGCCCTCTACAGAAACGACTTCGATATTTCTGCCGCTCTCGATGAGCGCCGACTGAGCAACCACACTGTATATCTTGCCTTCTATCGTCGCGTTGCCACCCGGACGCAAAACGCTGCTTGCGACACCGCTCTTTCCGACAAGATCGCTATAGTCTTCCGTACCTTTGGTGATACCCGTCGGAACGGCTGTGGACGACTGAACCAACGACGTGCGAGACAGTCTTCCCTTGCGCATAGAATGTACCATTATGATCAATGCTACGCCCACTACGACGGTGACCGACAGCAACATCACGAAAAACTGTATTATAGGATTTCCGCTCTTGCTGGTATAAAGTCTCACCGCTATACCCAAAATAACGAGTATTGCTCCGCATATTCCGAAGAAACCGAAGCCGGGTTGAAATATCTCCACAATAATAAATACCGTGCCGAGTATCAGCAATATGGCAGGAATTATACCTATCTCTCCGAACGCTATACGCAATTCTTCCCAAAATGTAAGTCCGTTACTTGCCAATAACATTTTCGTCACCTCCTTGATACTATTATATCTCAACAGCCGAGATAAATCAACTGCCTATTTCGTCCGATTATACGCAAATGCTGTAATTTTTACAAAATTGCACATTTGTTATATATATCAATATAATACGTACCTGCATATTTATTTCATCAATACCGATATATGCAAAAGATCCCGCCGCAAAAAGCAACGGGATCTGTCGAATTTTGATTTCATCCGTCGAAATGACTTGATTCCCGTCGGATATTGTCGGAGCGCGTCGGTTTACGCCGATTGCTTTCCGCCTTTCTTTTTCTTGACTACGATCACTGCAACGACCGCAGCTGCCGCAAGGATAACGACCGGTATGATTATTCCGAGTACCAAACCTACGTTGGATCCCGACTTAACTTCTACCTCGAATACCTTGCTGATACCGTCGTAGTTCTGGTTGCCGTCTACGGTCACCACCACGTAATACTTGCCCTTGGGCGCGTCGGCGAGGTTTTCGGTATATTCCTGCGTGAGCGCCGCGTCGGTGTAATACTTGACGGTAGCGTTGCCGTACTTGGACGATACGGAAGCAAAGTCAGCCAATGCAGGCAAACCTCCGTCCAAATCGGGCAATACTATTTCGCCGATAAAGCTGTTGGCAGCCTTTGTGATATTGAACGAAACGGAAGTATTGGACGCCGTCGGACTGAGCGTATAGTTGGGGTTCTTGACCGTAAACGCTCTTGCGGTATAGCTTCCGACGTTGATAGCAACGCCCTCGTCTATTATTACATCAAATTCTACTACGTCTCCGTTGATTGCGCCTACGCCGCTTGCTATAGGAGCCTGCGACTGCGGCGTATTGTTGAGTTCTTTATACTCAAGCGTCGTGTTGGACCATACGATAGCTGTGATCACCTTGGGACTGATCGCAAATTCGCAAGTTGCGCCTTCCTCGGGAAGTCTGTAATTCTTGTTGAGTAATTCTACTACCGTAGCGATATGCGTACCTGCATTTGCATTTGCTCCGCCTACTACTACTTCGCATACGTCGGAACCGAAGAGCGATGCCTGATCGACGTGAGCCGTCGGGCACTGCGGATTGCCGTTATAGGCAAACGACGCTACATCCCATACGATATTGACTTCCGCAGGAAGAATAGTGAATTCCTGAGTGGAGACAGCCTTATAGTTGCTGTTGGTAAGCGAAGTGATGCTTGCAGTATGCGTGCCCGCGCTGAACTGCGGAGCGCTTACGGTAACGTCGCACTCGTCGCCGAAGAGCAATCCGCCTACCGTCGCTGTAAGTCCGTGCGCCTCGCCGTCGTATACGAACGTCGTCTGCGAAGACCAAGTGATCTCTACTTCTCTGGGAAGAATCTCGTAGGTTACCGTTCTGCTCTCTTCGGATACTTTATAGTTGGGGTTGTTGGAAAGCACTACTATAGTTACTTCGTACTTACCCACGTCCTTCTGCGAATGGTTGATATATGTGGGCGCTTCGATCCTGTCGTTGCCTACCAAGCCTTCGAATCCCGCTACTTTAAGCAACTGATAGTCGCCGTTGTAGACTACGCTTGCCGTACCCCAATCCGCTGTTATCGTCTTGGGTACTATATGGTACGGAGTAGGATCCTGAGCGGAAGAATCGTCGAGCGCAATTTCGATATAGGAGTTTTCGTATTCCAATACGAGAGCGTATCTGCCTGCGTCTACGGCGTTTTCTCTTATCGAGAATTTGACGATATCCTTTAGGTCTACCGCGAGAGTTCCGCTCTTGACGGAAATATTCATTCTTTCATAGATCTCATCGGACGTGAGCGCTGTCTGTCCGTATTCTACTTCGACGGGATCCGCGCTGTAGACTACTCTGGCCTTGTTGACTACAAGCGTAAATCTGCCGTATTTGGTATTGTGGTTGGCGATAGTTATCTCATAATATATGATTGCTCCTTCCGCGCCGGTAACGCCTTCTATACCGGGAAGAGTATCGGTGTATTCGCCGTCTGCTCTATCGGAGTATTTGACTGTAGCCGTATTCCACTTGGATCCCATATCTCCGGCGAGAGTTATTCTCTCTTCTACGTTTTCCGCAATGTAAGACTTGAGATCGACCGTCTGAACGGATCCGTCGTAAGTAACGGTATTGCGCTGTACGTTGACGGTGATGTCTGCCGGTACAACGTGGAGATATGCCTCGCTGAACTCGATGTCGTAGTCCAAATTGGTCCACTCAGCCGCAATCCTGTAATCTTTTACCGGAACGTATCCGGAAGTCGGCAAGCCCTGCAGAGAAAGCGTTATGCCGGGATTGGAAAGGTCTACGCCTTCCGCTTGCCAAGCCGCGTTGGACTTATCCCATACTGGCTCACCTACAAATCCGTACGTCACCTGCTGAGTATTGAAGATAGTCACGTTTACCTTGAGCGGAACGATCTTATAGTCGATACTGATATTGGATTCAAGCTGATAGTTCGCCGTAGTTTCGCCGCTCTGCAATACTGCCTCCGCGGTATATTTTTCTATGCCTGCGCTGAGATTAGTGTGCACGTGTTCGATACCCAATGCGCCGAGTTTTATCCAATCCTCTACCTGTTGCGAACCGTCCCATTTCGTGCCCTGTATGTAAGCGTTGATCGTAAGCGGTCTTCCGGTATAGGTAAATTCGTATCCGTCGCCGATTGCCTGACCGGTGATATGATCTCCGTCAAACCACTGAACGCTGATCTTCTGCGGAGTGATGACAAACGCGCTTGCGTTACATCTTGCTCCGTCTACGACCGCATACTCTACTATGTAGTTGCGACGTTCGTCCTCTTCGTTGCCGTCGAGTTTTGCAAACTTGTGATATACGCGGTAATTGCCTACGCTGTTGGCAAAGTTATTTGCCTCTGTGGGATCGCCGCCGTCGGCGCCCTGCTCTCCGCCTGCTACTACGTAGAAGATGAAAGAGTCTCCGATATTGGCTATGGTCACGGGCTTGCCGCCTGCGGTGACCGTATACGTCACGCCCGTGCCGCGTTTGATATGATCGGATATATCTTTCTCGGTCCTGTCGCCGATAGGTCTGCCGTATTCCTTGGTCGCCTTGCCCGGCATATTTATTGTTACGTTTACGGCTCTAATCTCAAACGTGAGGTTTGTTCTGATCCTTGCCTTGTGGTTGGGAGCATTTACTCTTACCGCAAACTCGTACAAGCCTGCGTTTCTAAACTTAAAGTCTGCTCCGCTCACCCATCCGGTTTCGTCTTCGATATCGGAACTTACGTTGATGAGTTTGTACTCTACCGTTCTGTTATCGAAAGCATACTTTTGCTCCGCTTCGCCGCCTCTGAACTGATAAACGAGCGCCGATCCGTCCGCCAAAGGCGAATGTTGATTTCCGTCGAAGTATACGGACGGGAAAGTTATAGACGAGATCGTAAACTCTGCGGGAGTTACTGTCAGCGTTCCTTCTTCCGCGTTGCCGCTCTCGTTGACGAAAGTCACGTTGTAGTTTGAATTCAATACCGTGCCTACGATAGCGTAAGTGTCGGCTTCGATATAGTTGAAACCGCTCTGCGGAAGTCCTTCCGCGCTGAGACTAAACACCTTGGACGCGCTGTCGGCTCTGTAAAGTCCGTCGCCGCCGATAGTATATGACGCCGTCGAATTGAGGTAGGAGACTATATTGTTTGCTCCCGTGCCGGTAACCGCCTGTCTTCTTGCGTCTGCAGAACCGTACTCAAGCGTTCTGTCCTTGATAGTTACGGTAATCTGTCTCTGAGATATAACGAAATCGCATTGCAGATCGCTCTCCTGAACGGTGTACGGATCTCCTCCGTCTATGCTGTATATTACGTCTCCGACGTTGGCTACTCTATAGTTTTGATGCGTTACTCCTGTGAGTACTGCTCTGTATTTGCCCACGTCGTGTATGTGATTACCCAACTTGCCGCCGTTCTCGAGAATATCGTATCTTATAGTTGCTCTAATGTCGTCGTCGCCTATGATATTGCTTACAGTATAGTTTGTATGGCTCTCGCTTTGATCGCCGTGATTGCCGTAAACTTCGTCAAGACCGTGCCATTGTATCCATACGGGTCTCGAAATTACTTCGTAAACGTCGATATTGGACGTTTTGCCCGAACCTATAACGTCGCCGACAAAACGGAAGTGGAGATCGTCGTTGCCGCTAGGCACGCCTGCCTTGAGTTGCATAAATACCGAATAGAAAGCTACTCTTTCGTTGGTATCGAGCGCGCCGGTTGTGCTGCCGTCTCCTACGAACAGCGTTATATAGTCTTTCTGAAGTTTTTCCCAAGCAGCCTGATCGTCAAGTTCGTCATTGCCGGTATCGTTCATCATTCCGTTTACGGAAACAAGGTTTTCGCCGAGTTTTTCAAACAGTTCGTCGGAAGTGAGAACTCTGTCGCCGTAATTTACTTGAATAGCGCTGCCGAGTTTTATGTCTACCCAGTTGGTAAGATAATTGATATTTACCTTTGTCTCAAAAGGCTCGTAGTTGCTGTTTGCCAAACTTACCCAGACGTACCATCTGCCGGCATTTGGAGCGTGAACTTCCGTCTGCGACATATCCAAGTCCGTCGGTCTGGTATCAGTCTCCTCGTCCTTATTGATGATGACCGACATCTGAACGTTGATGTCATCGGCTTTGGTGCCGCCTACGAATTTGAGGATACTCTTCAGATCGTTGGCGATATTTATGCCGTCGGGTTCGTTTTTCTCGGGATCGGCGTCAAAGTTGAATTCTCTGCGCGTAAGTCCGAGTTCTGTAGACTTCTCGATCATAAACGTAGCTACGTTGCCGTGATCGGAAGAAAGTATATACTCGTATTTGCCGCCCCCCAAAGGTTTAGCTCTGTATACCGTGATATCGTAATTGCGGACTATCTCTCCGTCAGCCGATACCCCGTCTTTAAAGCCGAGTACGATAGGATAACCGCCCTCTCTGTAATTCTGATACACACCGTCCTTGCCGGTCTGCGCTGTGGAAGTGAGCGTCCAGTTCATATAATGGTCGAGGATAAACTTATTGTCGGCGTTGTCGGTATGGTACTTCCAGTTTGCACCCGCCGCGCCGGCAGCAACAAGCTGTCCCATAGCAACGGTGCTTGCAAGACCATATTCTTTGCTTATATCGAATACGTCTATTATGACCTCTCTCTTCTTGATATGGAATACGTCGGACGCATTGAAGAGTCTGTAATTTTCTACATTGTCGGGATTTATCAACGACGTCTCTGCCGTCGGATAACCGCCCTCTTTATAGACATAGCCGCCCATATCCTGCTCTGCAAGCACGATAGTATCGTCGTAAACTACGTTCTCTACCCAATCGTCGCCGACCTTGACGTCGGAAGTATCGACAAACTGACCGTCGACTATCTTGACGTATTTTCTTACGTGAGGATAGATCTTGGGAAGCGTGCCGTCATAGAGCCACGTCTTTCCGTCTTCAAGCCATCCGTCGCTTGTCTGCTGTCTCCAATCTACGTACACCGTCTTGGGAGATACGCTATAAGCTTCGACGTTGGAATCATTTGTATAATCGATATTATAGTTGTAGAGATATTCTCCGCTCATCGCTTTGTGATTGAGAGAATATGCGCCTACTCCAAGTTGATTTGCGTCGGTAACTTCGTTGCCGGAATGAGAAAGGAAAAATGCGATACGTCCGTCGATAGAGAACTTGTATCCGTCCTTGTCTATACTCGTGCTGTACGTGATACCGAACTTTTCTTCCATCTCGCCCGCCGTCGGAAGTTTGTCTCCGTAGGTTGCGCCGTACTTATTTACGTTGATAGTAACGTCTAGTTTGTTGATGATAGCCTGGAAGTTGCCTGCTTTCTCTACGTGGTTGGGAGCGGAAATTTTATAGTAGACCGTTCTGTTTTCGTTGGCGTTATTATAATCGCGCCAGGTTCTTAGAACCTCGGTATAATTTCCGTTGAGAGTAGACGAGTACGTGATAGTGATGTCGTCTCTGTTTTTAGCCTCGTAGCCGCGCATTTCTATGACGCCCTGCACGTTGGGAAGCGCAAATCCCTGCTCTTCGCCGTTAAACGTAAGCTGCACGTCTTCTCTAGTCGAACGGATAGTAGCGGGATTTACCGTAAACGTTCCGTCGGTAGCGGTAATGCTATAGCTGTTGACCACGTAATCCAATACTCTTGAACTGTCAACCTTTGCCGGCTTCACTTTCAGCGCGCCGGTATAGGTGCCGACTACGTAGTAATGATCGTCGGGATCTGCGGACGCTCCGCCCGTTGTGGGCACTCCTACTATGTCGAGCATAAATACCTGATCGGGAGCGTCGCCGCCGGCAAGAGTACCGGAGGTTATCTCATACACCTTATCCGCTTCTTCCGCCTTATCGTTGCCGTTGAAAAGCGTATGCTGATATTCGTACAAGAACTGCGAGGAGTTCATAGACTGCGCATAAGTCCTTGTCTTGTCTTTTGCCGTAATAGCCAAGTCGCGCGGAATTATATCAAACGATACCGTTTCGTCGCCCTTACGTACCGTATAATTATTGCTATGATAGTCGGCCTTGAGCCAATATTTGCCCGCCCATACGGCGTTGCCTCCGTCACTGAGAGGCACAAAATGATTTTCGCCGTCGATATTACGCACGCCGGCAAAACCGTCGGGGATCGCCACGGTATTGCCGTTGGCAGCCGTAGCGTCTTGACCCGTAAGGATAACTCTCGACGCATTTATATCGAGCGTGTCTCCTCCGCTGACGAGTCCGTTTACGGTCGCAGACGGCCTGTGTCCGCTCTGTCCGTTGTAGTATTTATCCGCATTTTCAGTCCAAGTAAGAGTGACTTCTTTCTTGCCTATAACGTAAGCGTTGTCGGGATTGGAGAACGAAAGAATCATTCTATCGCCCCAGTTGTTGATAGTCTTACCGTCGAGAACGGTAGATTTATCGACCGCTTTATACTGATTGCGTGCAATCGAATATGATCCTGCCGGAACAAGATTGCCGGAAAGGAATTCACCGTTGGAGTATACGCCTGCCGTTATCATTGAGGAAATATTAGACTTCGTTACAAATCCCGCATCGTTGCTGCCGTTTATTGTGATACCCGATACTCCCAGAGACAGTATATCTTCGGAAGAGAGCAACGGATCGCCGTAAGTCAGCGTTTTTCCGCTGCCGTTGGCGATTATGCGGTCGAGCGTAACCGAAACGTTGGCTTTGCTTATTTCTACCTGATAATTGACAAGCTGAGGATTGTGATTTTTTACTTCTACTCTTCCGTAAACAGTATGCGTTCCTACTTCGGTAAACGATACGGTATCGCCTTTGCTGTTCCAATCGTTGTTATTAAGCGCAAGCGAAGCGGATGAAAGTTTTATTACCAATTTACTGGAAGGATCGGTAGCTTGCATACCGTCTTTAAGCTCAACGGTAGCGTTTGTGACAAGCATAGAATAAGCTTGCGGGGAAGCCGTATACGGTCTCGCCGCCTCTACCGCAGGCGAAAGTATCATCTGCGCCCTCGCTATAGACAAGGTCATCTTTGACGTCGCATTATCCTTATCCGCGGACCAAATGACTTTATGATATATTCCGTTATTGAGGTCTACCGCTTTGGGCGTGAACGTGATCTCGTAATTTCCCGCGTCGCGGACTACGGCGTCCGAATAAGAATTGACGGGGGTGTTGACGACCTCTTTTTCGTTTTCGTTGAGAGGATTGACTACCGTATTATTTATGGTTACGTCGAAATATTTGGAACTAACTTTGTTATATGTATTCCAGAGAACGTTCAAAGACGTCGCGCCTTTATGATCGTCGGCGCCGTACTGCCAGCCTGTAGCCGTGGTATTGGGTCTTGTGATCTTAAACTCAAACTCATTGATCAATTTTGTCAAAGCCTTTATTGCTTCGTCATTCGTCTCTCTTGTTCTTAGTATCGACTTTGCAGAAGCGATAAGATCCTCTGCTCCGTACTCGACGACTTGACCGTCGTTGCCGACCACGTTCTTTTTATTGAGCGTAAAATCTTTGAGATCGTTGTACGAACTTTCGAGTCTGGTCAGCGCCTCCAAAAGCGGAGTCTTGTCATAGATATGGATCTTTATCTCCATATCCGGAGTAGTCTTTGTCGTATCGGAATTTTCCGCAGGCAATTTCTTGGGGATTTCTACAGAAGAATTGTCCCCCAATCTTACGTAATTACCCTCTTCGTTCAAATAATATGTCCAGCATTTATTTATAGTGCTTGTAGAAGCAACGGTAAAGTCGGAAGCAAGACCTCTTTTTCTATTGAAAGACAACGATCCCACTTTATACCATATTTCGTAAAGTGCAACTTTAGAATTGGACAAGTCGCTCTGCGGATGCGTCGCTGTCTTATAGTTATACTCGCCTACGCTATTGGGAGTACCGTTGAGAAAGACAGTAAATTCAGGATTTTCGTTCTTGCTTGCAACTCCCAAAAATACGTTGTTGTACATATCGGAATTTCCGCCGCCGGGAGTTGCGCTATCATTTCCGTTAAAAGACTTAAACGAACCGCTAGCAGCCATAGCGTTTAAACCGTAACCGGAAAAGTTATCTTCAAACGCCTTGGCATCCGCCCCGACGTTATTTCTCATACTCTCGGAGTGTTTTCCCAAAGCGTTGTGGAAAAACAGCTGCTGAGCATTGTCGTTTGTCTTTGCTTTAACCTGGAAATAGAAGTAATAACCGGCAGACTGAAGCGTCTCGGTAGTGTCGAGATAGATATCGGTAGGATACCATATGTCTGCGCCTCGGCTGTTATCTTCTTGATCGGCAATGCGGATAACTTTGGAATTTTGGGCATTGTACAAACCTACCCTGCCGACTTTATAGTCGCCTCCGTAAGCATCGTATGCCGTATTTGCAATATTAAGTTCTCCGTTTTCTTTGAATTTATTCAGATCGGGAGCGCACAATATGCCCGTCGCAACCACCGCGACTATAAGCATAAGCGACACCGCAACAGCAGTAATCTTGCGCTTTGTCATAGATTTCATAAAAAACATTCCCCCACTTTAATTAAAATTTAACAATTATATTGTACACCCTACATATAGCGGTGTCAAGATTAATTTTTTATTTTTTTGTTACCCAACAAGACTATAACTGTCACAATTTGACTGCCAAGACCGGTAAATAAGCCGTCCGGAGCACAAGCGCAGGTAAAATACCATACGTCTATTTGTTATCTAAACAGTGTGGAGAGATATTCGATAAAAAAGATATAGATTTCTCGACTACGCTCGAAATGACAATGGTATTATCGTCATATTGAACGAAACGCAGTGAAGTCGAAATATCTAAGTCAATTAATAATCGAGTTCTCTCCACGTTGATCGAGATGACGATAAAAGTGCAATTCAAGTCTAAGTCGTCATTGACGCTCGCACGAGACGCATATGCTTGCTCGCTACACCAATGCTTCGCTCCTTACGACTGTAATGGAAATTTCTAAATTCGGTCATTTCGACTGAAGCGCAGCGTAATGGAGAAATCTCATCCGATAAAAAAACTTTGCGCGTCGATCGACGCGCAGTGTCATATTGATAAATTTTTAAAATTTAGAATTACTCGCTGTAGGCGGGAAGATCAAGTTTCGGTCCCGCATAATTGAGATAATATGCAAAATCCTTCCCGTCGCGGTTGGAGATCTTGGTTATTCTGCCCTTAGTGATCTGCACGATAAGATAATCGGTGTTTACAAAAAATTTACGGCGGATCTTTCGACCCGCCGCATTCAACGCCGTTGAGTATTATTACGCTTTAGCGCCTTTCTTTTTCTTGACAAGAACGATCGCTACGACCGCGCCCGCCGCTATGAGAATTACCGGAATGAGTATTCCGAGGATCAGTCCTACGTTGGCTCCGCCCTTGACTTCTACGGTAAATACCTGATTGAGACCGTCGTAGTTGTCGTTGCCTTCTACGGATACGACTACGTAGTACATACCTGCAGGAGCTTTGGACGTATCGCCGGTGTATTCGTCGGTGAGAGCTTCGTCGCGATAATACTTGACCGTTACTTCGCCGAACTTAGCCGATATCGCGTTGTTGCCCGAGAAATCGGGAAGTCCGCTGCCCTTTTCTACCGTTGTGGGAACGCTGACCGTGCCGTTGAAATCATTTGCGGCTTTTGCGATAGTCATCGTCTTGCCTGCGCCGTCTGCCACTGTATAGTTATCGTTGGAGAGCGAAGCTACGGTGACAAAGTGCTCGCCCGCGTCGGTGAACGACGTCGTCGTAACGGTGCAGGTATCGCTTCCTACGAGGCTATCCGCCTTGACGCTCGCGCTGAGCGTATGAGCGTTACCGTCATAGGTAAACGTCTCGCTGCCCCATTCGATCTCCACTGTCTTCTTGCCTATAGCAAACGTCTTGCTTGCCAATTCGTCAGCGATCTTATAGTTGGAGTTGCCTTCTACTTTTGCCGTAGCGGTATGCGTGCCTGCATTGACCTGCGCGCCGCCTACTGCTATAGATATCGACTGAGCGTCTTGTTCCGTTATTGCGCCGGATACGTATTCGGCGGAGATAACGTGTTCGCTTCCGTCGTAAGTAAACGTCGCGTCGTTCCACTTGATCGTCACGTCCTTGGGAAGTATTGCAAACGTATATTCCGCTCTGTCGTTTTCGAGCGCATAGTTCTTCGACGCCTCTTCGCTCAATCCCACGATCACAGCCTTGTAATCGTCTGCCGCGTTGACGCCGGTGTTGCTGTTGACATCAAATACGAAGATGTTTTCAGCCAAAGCTTCGTCGCCCTCAATAAGATTTGTCGCCGTAGCGGTCTGAGTCTTGACAGTGCCGTCGTAGATCAGCACATCCTTATTCCATTCTACCGCGATAGTCCTCTTGGTGATCTCGTATGCTCCGTGCTGAGGATCGACATCTCCGTCTGCGTTGACGAATTTGACGTCGTAATTAGCGCTTTCGCTCTCGTTCTTCCATCTGTAATTAATGTTGTGGAAACCTGCGTTTTTAGCTTCGCCGTCAACATAGAATTCAAACAGATCTTTGATATTCACGTCTACAGTCGTTCCGTCGCCGAGTGAAATATATCCGCCGTCGATCATTTCGTCGGACGTCAGCAACTTGTTGCCGTATACGCTCGACATAGCTTTTACGTCTAGCTCTATCTTCGCAACTGTGACGTTTACGGTCATAGTGTACTCTTTATCTTCATTATGGTTGGCAAGTATGACTCTATAAGTGATCACAGTGCTGTCGCCTACGTCTTTCACGGAAGGCAATTCGCTAGAATACGTTCCGTCAGCCTGTTTGTATTCTACCGTCGCGTCCGCCCAGTTCATTGCTCCGGCAACGGTGACCGAGCCGCTTTCGCCTGCAAGGATATCCTTGACGTTGACGCTCTGCACGCTGCCGTTGTAGTTGAGCTTAAGCGTAGACTTCTTTATACTGACTTCTGCTTTTTCGACGTTGTACTTAGCGTAGTCCTTATCGCTGTTTTCGCCTTTGAATATAAAGTTATAGTTGCTGTCGGTGCCACTGCCCACGATGCGGTAATTTCCGCCCGCCGCAAGATATCCGTCGGTCAGTTCCGCCTCGAGACTGAGCACTACTTTATCCCCTCCCGTAGTCGGGAACTCGAAATTCTCGTCCTCGAACTTCCAGTCGTCGCCGCGATACGAAGTGATCTCGGGCATTCCCGCAACTATTCCGTATACCGCAGATTTGTCGAATATTACGACCGTCACGTCTCTCTGTACGATACTGTACTCGTAAGTATCGTTGTCGGTGAGAAGATTGTAGTTCTTCGCAAACGTATCCGCGTCGAGATCGTCAAACTGCGCTACAGCCTGATAATCGCCTACCGCGTAACCGTTTGCAGTCGCGCTGTTTGTGAACGTAATCGCTTGGAGTTTCGTCGAGCCGTCCGCTTTGTCCGTATCGACTACTGTCACATATGCTTTGAGCGCCGGCGCTTTACCTGTGTATACCCAGTTGTGCGCGTCTTTCCAATCTGCGGTCTCGTCGATCTGCCATATTACCGAAGTGTCTCTCTTGGTGATCTCGTACGCTTTAGCGTTGACCGTATCGCCGTCGGAAGACTTCGCGTAGCTTACCGAATAGTTGTTCATAGCCGCAAGATCGGTCTTGTGGTAAACGCGATAGAAACCTACCGGATTAGCCCAGCCGCTCAGCTGATCGCCGCCCTCGGCTATATTGACTACGTAGAACTCGAAGTCGGCTGCTATTCCCTCGATATCGGCAACTTCACCGTTTTTATCGAGATATACTATATTACACTTATCTTTGAGCCAATCGGAGAGACTTCCGCTTATCGCGTCGCCGTACGTCTTGCTTGTAGCAGTCATATCGATGACGATCTCCGCCTTGTTGACTTTTACTTCTCTGTCGGTGACGGTCTTCACTTCGTGATTATCCGCGGTGATTCTTACCGAGAACTTATGCGTACCGTAATCTTTAAAAGAAATGCCGTCGCTCCAGTTGGTTCCGTCCTTGCTGTATTCAACTTTCGCACTGCTCATAGCCATATCGCCGCGAAGAGTGAATATCATCTCCGACGGATGAATTGTCTGCTCTCTTCCGTTGAACGTCAACGGGTTCATCGTCACGCGGTCAAAAGTGATCTCCGCTTTATTTACGGTGAGTTCCGCAACGTTGCCGCTGCCGTCCGCTATATTCTGTCCGCTCTCGTTGACAAAAGTCAGACTGTAGTTGGCGTTGAGCGCCGTAGCGGATATCGAATAGGAGTCTGCGGATATATAACCGTTCTGACCGTTCATATCGACTGCCAAATTGAATACTTCGGAAGCGACGTCGCCCGCCGCCAATGTCTTGCTGAGCGAATAAGCCGCGTCGTTCGTATTGGTATTGAGGTATGCCGCAACGGTATCCGTCTGCGCGTCGTAATCGCCGTAAGTGAGTTGATTGCGGTTCTTTACGGTAACGGTGATCTCTCTTTGAGCGATAGCGAACGTCTTGGACAGAGCGTCTGCGCCTGCTATCGTATAACGGTCGCTGGAAACGCCCTCAACAGTTGCGATATATGTGCCTACGTCGTGCACGTGACCGTCTTTAAAGCCTTGCTTGCCGCCGTCTGCATCGGTGTAACCTATTATAAGTTTTACATTGTCTTGAGCCGAAGTATCGGGATCGGTAACTACGTTGCCTATCGTGATATTGGTATGACTCTTGCTGTTTTCGCCATGCTCGCCGTACTCTTCGTCGATATCGCCCCATACTATCTCTACTTTTCTGGGTACTACCGTGTATACGTCTATATTGGACGCCGCCGAAGAACCTGCCTTGGGCATAAAGCGAATATTGTAATCAAGACCTTCGTTAAGTCTGTAGTATACTGAATAAGATCCGATATTCTTGTTCCAACCAAGCGGAGAGATGTCGCCGCTTGCGCCCGATCCTACAAACAACGTGCCGTTGTTCTTGAGCCAAGCCAAAGCAGTCGCGAAATCGCTTGCATCGGGAGCGCCTGCGATATCCGAACCGTCCGCAAACAATGCGTCAAACAATGCGCCTGAATCGAGCACGCTTTCGCCGTATTCTACGCTGATATTGCCGCCGACCGTGATGCTGATATAATTGGACAAAGCGTTGATATAGATGATCGCTTCGAGCGTACCGTGGTTGGCTGCGCTAGCCTGTATCCATACAAAGTATTTGCCCTCTGCGGAGATAGCAACGTCGCTCTCCGACCAAGTCTCGCCGTCCGCGCCCGCGCTTTCGCCTTCGTTATGCAAAGCGCCGACCTTCACGGTGACTGCGGCGGACTGATCGCCTTTGAGCGTAATTCTCTTTGCGATATCCGAAAGGAGTACCGTCAAGCCGCCTTCCTGCCATTCGAGGTCGAAATATCTGCCCGATACCGAAAGAGCAGCCTCGGTGATCTCAAAGTTACCGTAACCGGTGTTGTTTGCACCTGCGGGAACGCCGCTCGTATCCGAGCCTTCAGCCAAAGTATTGACTACGGTCACGTTGTAATTGGATACTACGCTTTCGCTGCCCGCTACAGGCTGCAGATATATCGGATAATTTCCCACGTTGCGGAAACCTTCCGACGCATGCGCCGTGGTCTCCAAAGTATAGTTGGCAAAATGATCGCCTATAAAGTTTTTGCTGCCTTCCGCATACTTCCAGTTTGCGGCGGGAGAGCCCTGAGATACGAGCAATCCGAGGGCAACGTCCTTAGCGCTGCCGTAAGTCGCAGTCTTGGGAAGTATCTCTATCGTAACGTTGCGCGCAACGATATGATAGGTATGCGAAAGATCCGATTCTACAATATAGTAGTTGCGTTGATTTTTGGGATTCGTAAGCCCGCTTGTCGCAACCTGATAATCTCCGACGTTGGAACCGCTCAAAGTGATCGGCGCGAGAACTATGGTGTCGCCCGCAACTACGTCTTCCGCATTTGCTTTAGGCTGAACGGTGGGATTTGCGGCATTATAGGTAAAGTTGTCTCCGTCCCAACCATCTGCACTCTGCGTCCAATCTACTCTCAACGCCTTGGGAGCTATTCCGTAAGCGTTGACGTTGCACGATTCGTTGTAGTTAATATTGTAATTTTCAATAGAGTCGTCTACTCCGTCTTTGATCCTTGCGCGCACCGTATAGTCGCCGGCATCGGCGTTGCCCGCCGTCAAAGACAGTCCCTCATCGTCTATAAGATAGAATTCTATATAATTCAACACTTCGAATCTATCCTCTTCCTTATCGAATACGGTCTGAACGGAAAGTCTGTCGACGATTTCTGCGGAAGACGGAACGCCGTCGCCGTAAGTCGAAGCCGACTTGTTTGCCGTCAAATCGAAATGCACGTGAGCGATATCGATCATTACGCTTAGCGTCTTGGATTGAACGTTAACGTGGTTGGCAGCGGTAACTCTGACGTACAGAGTGTGCGTACCTACGTCTTTAAAACCGACGGGATCAACGCCCCAAGCAATACCGTCTTTGCTGTATTCTACCTTAACTTCGGTATCTCTGTGTTCCGCCTCATAGCCGGAAATTCCGGTGATATTGCTGTCGCTGAGAGCAAAAGTCTGCTCTGCTCCCTTATATCTTGCGTTAAACTGTTGCAAAGTGATATCTATCGGCGCGGCATTTACCGTAAACTTACCGTTCTGATGTTTTACTATATCATAGTTGGTATTGAGCGCGTCGGGCACGGTCATAGAAAGAGTATGCTCTCCCGCCGTAAAGAAGTCGTCCGAAGCGCCGTTGGTCGAAGTTGTCGTACCGATTATCTCCACTCCGAAAACGCTCGCCACGCTATCCCCTGCAACGATCGCTCCGTAACCGTCCGTTACATTTGTAATTACCGAATAGACGCTGGCAGGCTGTGTCTCAAACAACTGCTGATAGTATCTTCTTATTGCCGCAGCGCCCTTGGAATTGTCGCTGTATACTGCTCCGTAAGTTCTCGTTCTGTCGAGTATAGTGACCTCGATGGGACGGGCGGAGATCGTAAATTCCTCGCTGTCGTTGGAAATTACGTAGTTTGCGCTGGAAAGCGTAGCTTTGGCGGTATACGTAGCCGCGTTTACCGCGTTGCCGGACGCGTCGAGTTCTATCTCCTGTCCGTTCAGAATACCTTTTCCTTCTATACCCACCGTTACGTTTATATCGGCGGCGTCGCCCGTTACGAGTTGAGCCGTATCGAAAGTAACTTTGGGTCTGTGTCCGACATGACCGTCGTAGTAGATCTTGCCGCTGTCGGAAGGATCGTCCCAATCTACCGTTATCGCTTTCGGAGCGATAACGTATGCGCCCTCGTTGCTCGCGATGTCGCCGTTATTAGCGACGGCAAGATTTATTCTATCCGACCATGGACGCTCGCTCTCGCCGTCGTTGAAAGTCTTTGCGCTTATATTCACGGTATAATTTCCTACGGACGTAAGAATACCGATCAGTACTTCGTTGGTGCTGTTGACGGGCGCAAACGTAAAGTATTTTGCTACTTCAGCGCGCGCGGCGTCCAAAGACATTCCGTCAAACAATCCGTTGCCGTTGATCTCTTTCAACGTAGCCGCTATTGCGTCCGAAGAAAGCACGCTGTCGCCGAAGCGTCTCTGTATCGCGTCGAAAGTCACCGTAACGTCCGCCTTGCTCACTTCGACCTCAAACGAACCCGTTGCGTCGTTGTGATTTGCGGCGCTTACTTTATAATATACGGTATATTTGCCTACTTCTTCAAAACTTACCGCGCTCGGAGATGAGGGGAATACCCCTTCCTGAGCACTCATATATACCTGCGCGGCAGTCGCCTGTGTGCCCGCCATTCGACCTTTAAGGGTTACGTAGGCCCCCGGGTCGAGAGCAAAATCCTGAATTGCGCCCGTATACGGCTTGGTCACAGCCGACAACTGAGGCGTATTTACTATCATATCCGCAGGAGTTATCTGCAATCTTACGTTCTTCGGAGTTGCGTCTTCCCACTCGATCACAGAAGATTTCTCGTCTTTTATAGTAAACTGTATTATATATCTGTTGCTTACGTCGTAGATATCGTTCCACGAATTAAGCGCGGTATTGCCCGATTTGGGAGTTGCGTCAAAATAAGACTCGTGATATCCGCTCCAAAAATCAGCCGGTCCGTAAGATTCTTTTTCCCCATAGACTCTGTTGGGTATACTCGGATTGGGACTTCCGATCTTGAGTTTGAAATTCTTTATCTCCTGCTCGCAAGCGTCTATATTGGTTTGATTGACTGCCGTGCCGTCGGAAGTTTTCTCTCTGCTTGAAAGCATATCGTTTACTTTTGCCATAAGAGCGTTGTATTCGTCGATATTCGTAAAAGTAACTCTGTCTTTCAGATCGTTATATACTTTTAGAAGATCTTCTTTTGCGGAATACAGATTGCTTTTATCATAGATCATTATATTGATCGTCATACCTGCGGAAGAATTGATGACAAATGTGCCGCTGTAATTATCGTCTGTCGCGTCCGTAGTGGCATTGCCGACTCGATCACCGTTAATCGAAACAGTCTCGGGGAGATTTTCCGTCTTAAATGAAGCCACGACTTCGGCATCCGCATATTCGCTCTTCCAACCTCCGCCAAAAAAACCTTTATCAACTCTGTTGCCTATTTGCGTAGCAATAAGCGGAGCCTTTGAATCACACATAGGCGAGAATTTTACGTTATCTGCCGTTTTCGTAGCTTTTCCGCGCATCGGCATCGTAAAGCCGTAATCCCACGCTCTATTGCCGGCGACTACGTTGCCGTTTGTCAAATAACCGCTGGGAGTCCAAGAGTTAGAGTCGTTCTGTCCCTCTCTGCCAATACCTCTGTCTTCGGAATACAGTCCGTAAGAATTGCCGGAAGCATTAAAGGTGTCAACCATAGCCATAGATCCGTTGGACTCATAGTTTTTTGCCAATTTGACTAAATCGTTATCTTCGCCGTAAGCGCTGAATGAAGATTTTGCGGTTGTTCCGTAATATCCCAGCGTGGTATTGTACATAATTACCTTACCTATCTCGCCGGCGGATTTGTTTAATTCATTTTCCCTGAACCAACCGGTATAATGGAAATAATAACCGACGTCCTGAAGCGACTCGGATATATCCAATACTATGCTTGTAGGATACCATATAGCGACATAGTGCGAATCGTCGTTGTCGGGAGTAGCGATAATAGCTACTCTGGAATTGTCGTTGGTATACGCTCCTATCGCCGACATCCCGTATTTTTTTCCGGTCTCCGAGTTATAATTAAGATTACTCGTCGGAGTATCGGTTTTATCATATTTTTCGGACAAAGGCGAAACAAACACGCAAGCGGTAATTATAGACGCTATCAGCATCACCGCCACGACAGAAATCGCCGTTATCCTTTTTCTTATAATTGATTTCATAAATTTTCCTCCCAAAAGAAAATATTTATTATAAGTCAATGATATTTTATCATTAGACAAATTGCATGTCAATATGTGTTCGAATTTTTATAAAGGTAAATAATGTAAAACTTTGATTAAGAAATTGACGAATGTCGTCGAAAATATCAATAATAGTATATTTATATATAGGTTAAACGCATTTGAGACGGTCGGTCTTTAATTAAGACAATAACCGTCTCAATATTACAGAAGAGCGCATAAAAAACCCGAAAATCACAATTGATACCGAAAAGTCTTTATTTCCGCGCTTTTGTCTGCGCCTTATTTCATATTATATAATATTATTTAGCGCGCTGGCATCTTAAAACCTTTCAAAGCCCTATTCAAATAATCGTTGAACGGTTTCATTGCCTTGAATATTTCGACGGACTTTTTCAAGAAACGCTCGCTGTCGCGGACTTCTTCGCCCGACATAAAATATTCCAGATACCACGATTTGTATTTCAAATATTCTGCTTGGGGATGTTCTTTGTCATATCCCGACGGAACGTTTTTCAAAGCGGTTCCCTTTACAGCAAAATATTTCTTGAATTCCGCGTCGGATATTATACCCTGCCATTCGTCGGGATGCTCGACTATGTAATCGCGCACCATAGCAGTAGCGTTTGAAAACATATCCGCAAACAATCCGCCTCCTAAAAACGTGCCGTCATTTGGCTTTATCATTAAATAATATCCTACGGGGATAGGAAGTTTGCCCAGCGAAGAAATATGCGCCCTGAACGACGGATTGTACGGAGATTTGTCGTGGCTGAATCTCGTATCGCGCACAAGTTTGAAAGTCAACTCCTTGGGGACGTTGTGCAATACGCTCGGATCGAATTCGCCTATTCCGTAGATAAGTTCCTGCACAAGTTGCTCAAAGACAGCGGTTGCCTCTTTGTTTTCTTTCTTGTGCCCGTGATATCATTCGCGATCGTTGTTTGCAGAAAGATCGGATAAGTAATCGAGTATAATTTCGCTGTTTATTTTTCCCTCAATTTATTAAATATAAAAGCAATCGTTTCGTAATTTTTAAATATTGCTCGATACAAACGTTTATTGCTATTGTTTGCGTTTGAGACAGACCAAAGTCTCTATATGTTTTGTATGCGGAAACATATCGTACGGCGTAATAGAAACGGGCTCGTATTCCGACAAAAGATATTTCATATCCCTTGCGAGCGTCGCGGGATTGCATGAGATATAGATAATTCTGTCGGGCTTCGCTTTGAGCAAACTCTCCAATACGCGCGTATCGCAACCTTTGCGCGGAGGATCGAGTACTACGGCGGATCCGTCCATCCGAGCGATCAACTCGGGAAGTCTTTGAGCGCAGTCGCCGCAAATATTGACGATCTTATCGCCATTGCCGTTGAGTTTTGCCAGACGGCGCGCGTCCTCGACAGCCTGCTCGACTATCTCTATCGCATATACTCTGTCGCAATACGCGGCAAAGATATTGCTCATTATTCCTATGCCGCTGTAAGCGTCGATAACATTGGAGATGCCGCTCTCCTTTATGATCTCGCCCACTCGGGAATATATCAGATCGCGCACTTTGTCGTTGACTTGCATAAAAGATTGCGGCGACACAGAGTATTTGACGCCCATAGCATCGCCCTCGACGCGCTCGTTGCCGACAAGAAGTCTCACGGTATCGCCCATTATCACGTTGGTGCGTTTTTTATTGGACGAAATATATAGCGAGAAATTCACTCCCGCTTCTTCCAGTTTGCGCGCAAAAGCCTTGTATTCGGGCAGGCCGTCGCCGTTGATTACTGCGCAGACGGAAAACTTATCTCCTACTTTGCGCACGACGAGATGTCTAATCAATCCCGAATGGGAAGTCTCGTCGTATACTTCTATGCCAAATCGCTGTATATGATCCAAAAAACAGTCTACTATCAGCTGTATCCCCTCGGCGTTCAACGCGCAACCGCCGCCCTCGCCTTGAACGCTGTTGGCGACAGCCTTATGCGTATTGGACGCAAAATAGCCGCCTACTATCTTTCCGTCGACTTTGGAAATAGGCAATTGGATCTTGTTTCGATACCCGTAAATATCGGGGGACGGAACCGTAGAATCGACGGGGAAATCTATACCGCACTCCCTGTCTATGCAATTCTTTACCGTATTGCGCTTTATAGCGAGTTGGGTATCGTACTTTATATGCTGCATTTCGCAACCGCCGCATTTAAAACACAGTTTGCATAGCGGCCGGGCCCTGTCTTCGCTCGCGCGCAGGAGTTTGATGACTTTTCCGAACGCATACGCTTTCTTTACCTGCGTGATCTCTACGATCGCCCGTTCTCCCTGAAGAGTATACGGAACAAACACTACCATTCCGTCAACTTTCGCAACGCCCTCGCCGTTCATACCGACCGAAGTTATTTCTACGGTTATTTTATCTCTTGCTTTCATACTGATATTTTAAGCCGTCCGACGGCAAAAGTCAAACCGAGCGACGGAAGTTATCTATATTGTATAATAATATATATTTTATCAATAATAATTACAAAGGAGAGCCGTATGCAGAAAAAGAATATTCAAAAAATCAAAACTCAAAAAATATCCGACAGACGGGTAAAGATGAGACAGATAGATCTCGACAATATGAAAATGTCTCTCAAAGACGAGGACAACGGACTGTAAATAAAAAAATCTCAACTTTTGTTGAGATTTTTTTATTTGCTCTTGGATATTCCTCTGTCTTTCATCATAATATCTATGACTTCCGTGACTTTCTTTACGCAGAGGTCCGATTTGATAGGGATCATTGCCGGAACTTCCGCATACGAAGGAGACGACGACAGATCTCTGAAATGAAGTCTCTTCGCCGCGACGTCATCTCTGGAAGGATCGACCGCCAAGCATATCTTCAACGTCTTGCCGCCTATAGCGATCTTGCAAATCAAATCGCCGTTTATCCTATAACTGGCGCATCTGTTGCTCAATCTCAATTTTACTTTTTTATAAGTCAGCAAGTAATCGCTGAGTTGGGTATAATATCGCAAAACGTCGCCGCCCATGACCTGAGCGCGGTCGGCGAAACTTAATCTTTGGTCTTCCACAACCTTTACCTCCGAAATAGAGCGCGATCAAAAGACCGCATTTTCTCCATTATAATAAAAATGTCTCTTTTTGTCAATACTAAAAATTATAATGATTAAAATAAATTTAAAAAAATTCTTAGCATTAATGCTTTTGACCGCAAAAATACGCCTTTTATAATCAAAATTAGTAAAATGCGGTTTTTACGCACAGTAGAGCCTGTCCGTCACGGCGATTACTATTCGCCTATAGACTTGCGAAGAGCCTTTGCCAGTTGGTCGGGACATGACGTAGAGCGCACTCCGCATTTTATCCCATCCAGTCTTGCTATCACTTCGTCGACTTTCATACCTTCGACGAGTTTTCCTATACCCTGGAGATTGCCGTTGCATCCTCCTGTATAGACGACGTTTTTGACGACGCCGTCTTCGACGTCAAAACTTATATTTCGCGAGCATACTCCGCTCGGCTTAAACTCATAACGCATTTTTTCTCCTTTACGCTCACAGCATGCGCTTGGGCGCGAAATCCTTGCCGTACATCAATTCTATGTAGTCTTCTATGTCCTTTCTGCCGCCCTTGTAAGGTCCGGGAGCTTCCATTTTCGCAGACACGGTCGCAGTCGCCCAAAGCAGAGCCTCGGACATGCTCTTGCGCTGTCTCTCCGTGATATACGCCGCAAAAGTAGTATCGCCGCGTCCGCTTCTGCCCGACAGATTGCGCGCCTTTATCGGACAGGTGTACATCTGATTGCCGTCGTAAGCCAATACTTCAGCGGAATTGGTGATCACTACCTCTTTAGCGCCCCATTCATGCAGCATCTTCGCCGCGACGAATCTATCCGTCTGTCCCGTAAGTATCTCTGCCTCCGCCGTATCAGTCTTGAGATAATCTATATACGGCAAGATCTCCTTCTTATCTTTCCAGTCCTCGAAATACATTTCTCCCGTCCGTCTGTCGGCGTGGCGAAGCAACGCCTGCACGTCGACGGCTATCTTGCCCTTCTTTGACATATCTATCATCAGCTGCCCGTCGAAATCTCCGTATATCAATCCCGCAAAATGGTATACGTCACAGTCTACGTCGGGTATATCGGCGGCGGTAAAGGGATCGCCTTGACCTATGCAGGTGCACGTCCTGCGCTCTTTGTCAGCCGTGTGATATTTGTTGCGTATCGAAGTGGATTCCTTGCTCGGGACGTAGAACACGTCTTCCTTATCAATGACGAAAGTATCCAGTCTGTCCTTATCTTGAGGCGCGACTTTTGTCACTACTCCCACTTTGTATCCGCCCGCATAGGCAGACGCCGACGAATAGATCACCGCGCCGCCTACTTCTATTATCTGATGATCGAGATAATCTATATTGTAATCAAGCGATATGTGTCCTATAGTCAAAGTATCGTAATGTTTTTTCATATAATTCTCCTTTGTCGAGTTTGTAATATATTTTGCGCATATACCGCGTATCCGTCAGTTCAATCCCACGTTGATATTGAGCGCGCCGACGCCGACGACCACACCGTCATTCTTACCGCTTACGTTGCCTATCGGGATAGCTGCAACCGATCCGTCGGATGAACTCATAGCATTGAAAAGTCTGCCGAGAGTCAGGCTTGTGCCCGATATAAGCGCGGTATCGAGAATCTGAGTCTTCACCTTATCCAAATTGCTCGGATCCGTAAAACTCGAAGCCCCGTCCGCGTTTGCGTTCATAAGTTTTGAAAGCGTGGCGATCTGCTCGTCGGAAAGCGCATTGTATACTATTTGCAACTCGTTGTCCGCGCTGTCCATATCGACAATCACCGTGATATAAACGCTCTCGGGCAACATCGTCATAGACGCGCCTATCGCCGCCTGCATCTTTGCTTCAAGCGTAAGCAGATAATAGTTGCGTCCGCCGTTCAGTCTTTCTCTTTGTCCGTCGACGTAGCCCAGCGACTTTCTCAACGCGTCGAAAGAACTCTCTCCCGCGCTTACCAACGCCGACTGTGCTACTCTAAGAGCGTTAGGATCGGACGAAGAAATGCCCATATTGGATCTGAGCGCATTCGCGTCTATCTTTGCGGATATATTTCCGTCGCCGATCGCGCCTGTAACTGTGCCTGCGCCCAAGTCTGTACAGAGGTTGTAATCCGCCGCCTGACTTTCGAGCGGAGTTACGGTGATATCCTTGCTTGCTCCAGTATAGCCGTGTAAATCAAGTCCCGCAAACAGCGATTCGAGAGTATCTTTTATACCCTGCGCGTTTACGCCGCTCTGCGCGCCTGCATTGATCTTGTCTGCCGCCACTTCATATATTCCGTCCATCACCATTCTGCCGCCCTTGTCTCCGTCAGTACGGAAGGTCAGTTCCATATTGTCGGTAAGAGACTTGAGCGTATTCTTGACGCTGTCGGAACACTGCGCGTTGGACTGATCCAGTCCGCCCGCTCCCGGAGCCTGCTGATCTCCGCCTATCTTTACGCGCACGGCATCCAATGCGGATACCTCGCTATGTCTTAGATCGTTGATGTTTATCTCGGTGCAGACGTCTTCGCCTACTAGCTTGGATATATCTATATTTACAAGCATAGCTATATCGCTTGGCAACAGCGCGGAATACTTGCCGCCCGACGACTTTATCTTGCTTTTATACACCATCGTCATATCATTCTCATCGACGATATACAGTCCCAGCATCTGAGTATCCTGATATCCTTCGGCAGTTATCTTGACGCTGTTCTCCAAGAAATTGAGGAGTTCTCCTTCCAATACTTCGGGACGCATATTTTCCAAAGTCTTCTTTGTTCCGTCCGCAAAGTCGGAAGTGAGTTTTGCGCCGTCTATTGCATTGGCGTAATCGGAGACTTTGTTGCCTATATCGCTCAACACCGCAGTAAGATCGTCGGCATTGAGTTTGCTCGATTCGTTGAGCGCGTATTTCTCGTTTATTTCGTCGACTGCGTTCTTAGCGTCAAGTTTGTTGCTCTCGGTAAGACTTATGCTTTTGCCGTTCACTTCAACCGCGTCGGGCATATTGTTTACCTTACATATAGCGTTTCTGAAATCGATCTCGCTCGGTATCGAATCGTCTACGCTCTCGCCGTCCTTGACAATGCCTCTCGCGTCTGCGCCGTAAATAGAATTGAGAGCGACCTGATATACCGTCTGATCTATCCTAAATCCGCCGCCGTCAACAAACGTTACTGTGAATACGCTGTTGTGTATCTTATCCTTAAAGCCCTCTTCTCCCGCGATTACGTTGCCCGCGCCGTCTTTCTTGCCGTTGAGTTTTACCTCTATATCGGATATTATCTTATCCAAAGAATAAGTCTGCGACGGTTGCGGTTCCTGCGGCAGCTGATCGCCTTCGGGAGCTGATGAGGACGATTTTCCGTTTATTCTGTCGACAAGCATAAGCAAAAGCTGAAGTTCCTGATCCTTGCCTTCCGCCGCTCCGTCGCGATCGTAAGACACCGCGTTGACGTCCATATAGAATACGCTCATATCGCTGCGCAGTCCGTCGGACGTCACTTTGCCCAGATCCACTTTGACGTCGATATACAGATACTCGGGCAATAGCGAAGCCGCGTTTGCGTTGGAGATCGATCCCTTGCCCTTGATCTTAAGTTCTAGATAGTCGCTGTCGCCCGCGTTGTAATTTTTGGCAAACACAACTTTAGCGTCGCTCATAAAAGACAGGTTTTGAACAAAATTGACTTGAGTGCCGAGCAGATATCCCAACTCCTCTACCGAAAGCACGGGATTGAATTTCTCTGTTATCTCTGCCATTATACGATCGAGTTCCACTCCGTCCTCGCCTACGGAAGATATATCCGTCACGTTAAACCTGGATTTAAGTCCGCGCGAAACGAGCGCGCCGCTCTCCGGATCGTAAATATCTTCGAGACGCACTTGCGACATATCGAAGTTTTCGCCTCCGATACTCATAAACGAATCGAGTATCGTATTATTGGTCATAGCCGTCCTGAGACGTTCTCTGTAAGAATCGCTGATAAAGTATTTGTCGTAAAGCTGATCGATAAATCCTTCCATATTCTCGGCAGGCTGATAGCCGTCCGCGTTTTCGTCAAATGAATAGGTATAGAGATTTTTTAAAAGCATACGTATCTCGCCAGGACTGAAATAATGATCGCCTTCGGCAAGATCGCCGTTGACGAGCGAATTGCCGCTTACGACCTCGTAAAGACTGGGCAGATACGCCCCTCTTTCGTCGAAAGTCAGCGCGCAGCCAATCTGTTCCTCCACCTTGGCAAGTCCCTGTTTGATACCGTCGTCGACTTTTTGACAAAGCGAAGAATAGTCGAGCGACGACACGTTCATAGAGAAAGACTTGGCAATAGACATAAGCGTCTCGAGATGTTTTTGCGAATTTTGCACGCCGGCTTTATTTATTTCCACGGTGGTGGCTACGTCGAGATTTTTATCCACGCAGATACCCGCCGTAACGAATATGCTCTGCGGTATAAGCTGGGATATGAGATGAGACATCGCGTCGTCCTTGTTCATACCGAGCATATGCGCAACGTCGACTTTTATATCTATATTGAGCAGCGATTTGGAAGGAACGTATGACATATTGACTATCTCCGCCTTGAGATCACCGAGCATCTGCTGAGAATTCACGTACGTAGAAAGCATATTGGACATCGCCTGGAAAGTCGACGCTACTTTGAGTCTCTTCTCGTCGTATTCGCCCGAATAATCGATAGCTTTCAGATCGACTTTGTTGAGCACGTCCTGTCCCTGCGCAAAATTCATTACGTCGGCGATAGTGTTCTCCGCGGTGATCTTGTTGTCGGAATTGTCAATGCCGTACTTGGAGCTTATCTCTCCGATAAATTCTTGGGTATCGCGCAACTTTATTTCAGGCGTAAATACGTCGAAGCCGAGCGACTGCTCTGTCGGGAGTTTGATATCCCTCAGCATATAGAGGAAAGCCTCTTCGCTCACTTCGATCTTCATTGTATTCATAAGCGTTTCTATAGGATACATATCCACGCTGCCGCTCGCGACAAACGCGAGAGGTATTTTGCTCTGCGCTTTCTCTATTACGTCCACTACCTTTGCGTTGACGTCGATAAGCATATCCGACAGCGACTTTCCCGCTCCCGATTTTTTCATTATTACGTCGGCGATGCGCACTACCTTATCCAATTCCGCCTCGCCCGCGGCGTTGAGCGCAACCTGTATTCCGCGCGCTCTGTCGCACGGATATACCGTAGCCGACGCGTAAATATTCTTGGGCATGACGCTCTTGAGGATAGCCGGCAGTTTTTTTGCGTCTACGATACCGCTCATCATATCTCTGAGTTTGACGTTGAGAGTCATCTTCAGACCTACGCTTTCGGGCTTGAGTATATCTCCCGAGATGATTATCTGCTTTATCTCGAGCGTATCGACAAGATTGCATCCGAGCTGCTTCTCCATATCTTTTACAGAAGGGAAATAATCGGGAAGAGCAGCAAACATCTCGTCGACAAATGCGGCAAGCTGTCTGTCGGATATTTCGAGTACGTTTTTACCTCCCTCGTAATTCTCCAAAGAGGAGAAATCGAATTCGATCTCCTTGAGAAGATCGTCGAGAGCGGAATTGCCCGTGCCGGTCGTTCCTTCTCCGTTCGGCTGTTCGCCGTCTTCGACGGATAGATCGTCCAACTCTTCCTTGGAAAGTTCTTCAGCGCTCTCCACCACTCTGCCGTCGGCAAAAGTATATACGTATACATGATCGTATCCGTAAGTTCCGCGAGTGCTGAGAGTAACGTCTCCCGTCTGCGATCCCTGACTTTCGCCGCCCATAACTTCGGAAACGATCTTGAGGATATCCAGATCGTAATCTTGGGACAGATACATCTTATTCTTTATATTGGAATAAAAATCCGTCAGATCGCTCTCCGTATAAGAATTGGTGACGATCTTTTCTTCGTCGGCGTCCATAACTCCTTTTATGATCGAAGGAAGCTCGCCGAACTTTACGCCCGCCTCTATTCCTACGTAATTATCCCAAGCGCTCTCCGCAGTCTTGTACGCAAATACCGAGACTCCTACTATAGAAAGCGCAAAAAGCAATACGAAAACCGACGCAAATACCTTGCCTGCGATTTTCTTGCGACGTTTGCGCTTGATCGCCTTCATGTCTTTATCTATATCGACTTTTCTCACTTGCTTCTTGGACATACTTCACCTTATCCCCGTTTGCGCGCAAAAAATACGTGCGTATACTTAATAATTATATAATATTAGTATTGTTTGCAAAAAGCAACCGTTTTTAGGGATTTTGCGCTGTAAATAATTGTAAATATTTAGAATTTGTCCGATTTCTCCCCGCTTCCCTTCCATTAACGTCAAAATCATTGCAAAAAATCGTAATTTGATATATAATATTTGCGGACTGAAAAAGTCCGCGCTGAATTTATGAGAGAACGCATGAGTTTGAGCGAGTCCATTTTGACGCGCTCTAAGAAAAACAAAATATTCAAATCCCTTACTACGGCAAGACTGTTGCTTTTGGGATTTTTTATCATAATAATGGTAGGCACGCTGTTGCTTTTGTTGCCGTTTTCCACAAAAAAAGGCGTCAGCATAAGTTTTATGGACGCGCTGTTTACCGCGACTTCCGCTACGTGCGTAGTAGGTTTGGCGGTCACACCGACGGCCGCGACTTTTTCCGTATTCGGACAAATTGTAATATTATTGCTTATTCAGATCGGCGGCTTGGGCTTCATGACCATAACGTCGTTTTTCTATTCTATGCTGAGCAAAAAACTTACTCTCAGAAGAAGGCTCAGCATGAGAGAGGATATGGCGCAGACCAATATGAGCGGACTTAAATCCATAGCGATAAAGATCGTCGTCATTGCGCTCGGCGCGGAGATATTGGGCACGATCTTCCTCACGATAGGCTTTTGCATAGAGGGATACTCTTTCGGAAGATCGCTGTGGTTCGGACTCTTCCACAGCATATCCTCTTTCTGCAACGCGGGATTCGACATCGTGTCGTTTACGGGAGCGTCGCTGACCGGCATAAACGACAACTATCTTATACTGATCACGCTTGCGCTTTTGATAAGCATAGGCGGCATGGGCTTTATTGTGCTTGTGGATATATCCGAACACAAACGTTTTTCCAAATGGTCGCTCCATACCAAAATAGTAGTGATAATGTCGCTGATACTCGTATTCGGCGGCGCATTCGTATTCTGGATAGCGGAGAGAAGCAATCCCGAAACTATAGGTAATATGTCTCTTTTCGGACAATGGGTCAACTGTTACTTCCAATCGGTGTCCTGCCGTACAGCGGGATTTGCGTGTATAAACACCTCAAAACTATCCGATCTTTCGACCGCGCTTACGATCTTGCTGATGTTTATCGGCGTTGCGCCCGGCTCTACCGGAGGCGGTATAAAAGTGACGACTATATATATTCTCTTCGCGCACGTAATCGCTACGCTTCAGCAAAAGAAAGAATACGTAGTCGATAAAAAGGCGATCGGCGCAAATACCTTAGCAAAAGCGATTAGCACGCTTCTTCTTGCCGTGTGCGTACTTATCATAAGTATGCTTATAATCCTTATCGCGGAAAATAACCGTAGCGACACAGCGCTTACTTCCCTGCTATTCGAACAGGTCAGCGCATATTCTACGTGCGGACTTTCGATGGGAATAACTCCTTCGCTGTCCGTGACTAGCAAACTGGTGATCGTGATAGATATGTACCTCGGACGTATAGGCGCGTTCACGTTCTTTATGTCTTTCGCCCGTTCGAGCAAACAGATATCGAAGATCAAATACCCCGAAGCAAATATAAACGTATAAGACTATATCCTAAAAAGGAGAGATACAATGAAAAAATTCAAGCACTATAAAAAACAGCAGTTCGCCGTACTGGGACTGGGAAGATTCGGAATGGAGATAACCAAAGCTCTCTACAACTACGGCTACGAGGTGCTGGCGATAGACGTGGACGAAGAAAAAATCAACGAAGTATCCAATTTCTGCACGCACTCGATAGTCGCGGACGTATCGGAAGAAAGCACACTTAAATCGATAGCGATAGACAGCTTCGACACCGTTATAATAGCCATAGGCAACAATATGCAGGCGTCTATAATCACCGCGCTCATATGCAAAGAAATGGGCGTGCCCAATATCATCGCCAAAGCACACAACGACAAACACGGCAAAGTTCTCTCCAAGATAGGAGTAAACAACGTCATTTATCCCGAAGCGGCAATGGCTGTCAAAGTCGCGACAAAACTGATAAATCCGAATATACAGAACCATATGGAAATCGTATCGGGATACTCTATCGCCGAGATAAACATAGCGGATAAATGGGCGGAAAAAAGTCTCGGAGAACTGGCTCTTCGTAATCAGTACGCGGTCAACGTCCTTATCATCATACGCGCCAACGACGAAGTCATCACTACCCCGTCGGGCGACACAGTACTCAACGTAGACGACATACTCGTAATAGGCGGAAGTAACGAGGATATAGAACGTCTGAGCTTTGCGGTAAACGCGCAGAAATAATCGCTTGAACGATCAAACGGGACTGCCCAAGACAGTCCCGTTTTTGTATACGTAAAAAATATAAAACATGTCGTATTTAACGCGATAATACGCTATTTCATAAACAGTTTCAACAGCTTCTCTTTTTTCTTGCTATAGGGCTGATATCTTATAGGCAGATCGAACTTGGTGGATTTATCCACTATGCTTTTTTCGTGAGTAAAACAGTCGAAGCCTTTCTTTCCGTGATAAGATCCCATACCGCTATCGCCGAAACCTCCGAAGCCCATTTCCGAAGTGGCGATATGGATGACTACGTCGTTGACGCATCCGCCGCCGAAAGCGCAGTTTGAAATAAACGTATCGGCTACTTTCTTATCCTCGGCGAAGACATACAGCGCAAGAGATTTAGCGCGGCTATTGATCTGCTTCAACGCCTCGTCCCTGTCGGAAAATGCAATGACCGGCAATACGGGTCCGAACAATTCTCTCTTCATACATTCGTCGTCCCAACTTACATCGGAAAGCACGGTCGGCGCGATCTTCATTTGAGTCTCGTCCGTCTGACCTCCTAAATATACCTTATCCCTGTCGATCAGCGCGCAAAGACGCTCGAAATGTTTTTGATTAATTATTTTCCCGTAGTCGGGATTGACAAGCGGCTGTTCGCCGAATTGCGCATTTATTTCCTCGCGAAGAGCGCTCAAAAACTCTTGCTCTACCGATTTATGCACGAGTACGTAATCGGGCGCGACGCAGGTCTGTCCGCAGTTGAGAAACTTTCCGAATACGATGCGCTTTGCGGCAAGTTTTATCTTTGCGCTTTTATCGATGACACAGGGGCTTTTTCCGCCCAACTCCAACGTCACCGGAGTAAGACGTTCCGCCGCTTTGCGCATCACCGTCTTGCCAACTTCGTAACTGCCGGTAAAAAATATTTTGTCAAACGGCATATCCAACAGCGCTTGGTTTTCTTTTCTGCCGCCCGTCACTACCTTGACGTATTGCGGCAAAAACGTATCGGAAACGATATCTTCGATCAATTTACCCGTAGCGGGAGAATATGCCGAAGGCTTGACTATCGCGCAATTACCTGCGGCGATCGCGTCGACAAGCGGCTCCATTGCGAGCATAAACGGATAGTTCCAAGGACTCATAATGAGAACGCATCCGTAAGGAGATTTTTTCACGTAACTTTTTGCGAGAAATTGCGCCAACGGCGTCTTGACTCTCTTTATACGCGAATACTTTTTGATATGCCTGAGCATATAATTGATTTCCGAAAATACCATTCCGATCTCGCTCATATAGCTTTCGAAAGAACTTTTTCCCAGATCGCTGTAAAGCGCCGCCGATATATCCTCCGCGCGGCTCTCAATAACATCGCGCAGTTTCTTGAGCGCTCCGATACGCGCGCTTACAGGCAGCGTAGCTCCGCTAGAAAAGTATTCCCGTTGAATCGATAATAGATTTTCCATAGAGAAAGTATAACGCAGAAAAAAAGGATTGTCAAATCAAGCGCGAGTATAAAAAGACAATATAAACTGAGCGAATAATCGCTCAATCATAACACAAGCGGCATATCCGAGATATGCCGCTTGTGTATATTTGATTAATTTATTGCGCGTTGATATTTAAATTCAGCGGCTTTTCTTTTTTGCCAAAGAGCTCTTGACGAATTCTCTGAATATCGCATGTGCTCTGTTGGGTCTCGATTTGAATTCGGGGTGATACTGCACTGCTATAAAGAAATCGTTTGCAGGGATCTCCACCGCTTCGACAAGTCTGTCGTCGGGAGAAGTACCCGTCACGCGCAGTCCCGCTTTTTCCAATTCCTCGCGATAGACGTTGTTGAATTCGTATCTGTGGCGGTGTCTTTCTTGTATAAGATCTTCGCCGTAAGCCTTGCGCATGAGGCTGTCTTTTGCGATCTTACAGGGATAAGCGCCCAATCTCATCGTGCCGCCCTTGGGAATATTGCCGTGCTGGTCGGGCATAAGGTCTATCACGCAATGCTTGCTGTCGGGATCGAATTCGCTGCTTGTAGCGTCCTTATATCCAAGTACGTTGCGCGCATATTCTATGACCGCTATCTGCATACCCAGACAAATACCGAAATAAGGCACGTCGTTTTCTCTCGCATACTTGCAGGCGAGTATCTTGCCTTCGACGCCTCTGTCTCCGAAACCGCCGGGAACGAGTATTCCGTCAGCGTTCTTGAGAAGTCTTGCGCAAGTCTTTTCGTCGGTAAGATCTTCCGCTTCTATCCAATCGATATCCACTATGCAGGAATTCTCGTAACCGCCGTGTCTTAGCGCCTCGGCTACCGAGAGGTACGCGTCGTGAAGTTTGACATACTTGCCGACGATAGCGATCTTTATCTCGTCCTTTCTCGATTTGATACGGTCTATCATATCGATCCATTCCTTCATATCGGGCTTGGAAATATCAAGATTAAGCTCTCTGCACACGACTTCGCTGAGTTTGCTCTTCTCAAGCATGAGCGGAGCTTCGTACAGCACGTCGACGGTAAGATTTTCTACTACGCAATCGGGCGCGACGTTACAGAACAGCGCAATCTTATCAAGCACGCTTCTGTCCAAAGGCATATCGCAGCGGCATACTATTATATCGGGATTGATACCCAAGCCCATAAGTTCCTTGCACGAGTGCTGAGTGGGTTTGGACTTCTGCTCGCCGCTCGATTTTATATACGGCACGAGCGTAACGTGAACGAACAGACAGTTGCCTCTGCCTACCTCGTGCGATATCTGTCTTATCGCCTCCAAGAAAGGCTGACTTTCGATATCTCCGATCGTACCGCCTATCTCGGTCAGCACGACGTCCGCATTGGACTTCTTGCCTACGCTGTATACGAATTCCTTTATCTCGTTGGTGATATGCGGTATTACCTGAACCGTCTTGCCGAGATAATCTCCGCGACGTTCTTTGTTCAACACGTTCCAATATACTTTGCCCGTCGTAAGATTGGAAAACTTATTGAGCTCGATATCTATAAATCTCTCGTAGTGTCCGAGATCGAGATCGGTCTCCGCTCCGTCTTCGGTGACATATACTTCGCCGTGCTCGTAAGGATTCATTGTGCCGGGGTCGACGTTTATGTACGGATCGAGTTTCTGAGCCATTACTTTAAGACCTCTTGACTTGAGCAATCTGCCCAGACACGCCATCGTTATACCTTTGCCGAGACCGGAAACTACGCCTCCCGTTACGAATATATACTTTGTCATACTTCCACCTCTCCGTCGTATACTTTTACCGCGTCGCCCGTCATAAATACTCCCTCGTCGGTATATCTGATCTTGAGATCTCCTCCGAGAAGTTTGACCGTAACGTCTTTATTCTTATCGCAATGTCCGTTGAGTACCGCCGCGACCGCGACCGCGCACGCTCCTGTGCCGCACGCCCACGTCTCGCCCGATCCTCTTTCCCACACTCTCATCTTGAGCGTATGTCTGTCGACTATCTTGACGAATTCCACGTTCACTCCCTCGGGGAAAAGCGGACTCTCTTCGAATTGCGGTCCGATATGTTCGATATCGATATTTTCAACGTGCGGCATAAATACTACGCAGTGCGGATTGCCCATAGATACGCACGTTATATCGTATTCCTTATCGCCTATCTTGCATTTCTTGGATATAATGCTGTCGCCCGCAAGTTTGACGGGAACTTTTGCGGGAGAAAGCTCCGCCTTGCCCATATCCACCGTTATCGATTTTGCCATGCCGTTCTGCGTAGCGATCTTTATCTTCTTAACTCCGCTCTTCGTCTCTATAGTCATTTCCTTTTTGTTGACGATAGCGTTGTCGTAACAGTACTTGGCAACGCAGCGAATACCGTTGCCGCACATCTTGCCTTCGCTGCCGTCGGCGTTGAACATTCTCATTCTGACGTCGGCTTTTTGGCTGTCGCATATCAGGATTATACCGTCCGCGCCCACTCCGAGGTGTCTATCGGACAGTCTGACGGCAAGACCTTCGGGATTGACTATCGGATTGTCGATACAGTT
This sequence comes from uncultured Clostridia bacterium, assembly GCA_948471525.1. Taxonomy (GTDB): domain Bacteria; phylum Bacillota; class Clostridia; order Christensenellales; family UBA3700; genus RACS-045. The sequence continues at coordinate 82,869 of CAOKSY010000006.1, forward strand.
GAAATAAACGTAATCGTTGCCCGTGCCCTGCATCTTGGTAAATTTTCGTATGCTTCTTCCCTCGCGCAGCCTGTTGATATCTATCAGTTCGGTATTGAATTCCGAATATCTGCTGAGCAGAGAATTTGCGACTGCGTTTGCGGTATCAATCGACGTGAGACAGGGGATCGCCCTCTCCACGGCTTTTCTTCTTATCTTGACGCTGTCTCTCGAAGGCAGTTTGCCTTTGGAAGAAGTGGAGATGATATAATCCACTTTACCGCTTTCGATAAGGCTTATAGTATTGTCTTTGGAGTTCTGATGTATCTTATTTACTTCTACGACGTCGAGACCTATATTTCTGAGTACTTCCGCCGTACCTGCCGTAGCGTAAAGCGTATAGCCGAGATCCTCGAACTTCTGTCCTATCTCGCCTATCTCGTCTTTATCCTGGTTTCTGACGGAGATAAATATTCCGCCCTTTTTCTTCATCTTGTAATTTGCCGCGACAAGTCCCTTATACAGAGCCTCTTCGAGCGTAGTTGCCACGCCCAATACTTCGCCCGTGGATTTCATCTCCGGTCCAAGCTGAGTGTCTACGTTGGTAAGTTTTTCAAACGAGAATACGGGTACTTTAACCGCCACGTAAGGCGAACTGGGATATATACCCGTGCCGTAACCCATATCCGCAAGTTTCTCCCCGAGAATTGCTCTCGTTGCGAGATCTACCATCGGCACGCCCGTGACCTTGCTTATATAAGGTATCGTACGCGAACTTCTGGGATTGACTTCGATCACGTAGAGTTCGTTGTCGTAGATAAGGTACTGTATGTTTACAAGACCTACCGTATGCAGATTGACGGCGAGCTGCTTGGAGCACTCTTCTATTCTCGCAAGCATTTCGTCTCCTATATTCCAAGACGGATATACCGCGATTGAGTCTCCCGAGTGAACGCCCGTACGTTCTATATGCTGCATTACTCCGGGGATAAGTATATCTTCGCCGTCGCATATCGCGTCGACTTCTATCTCTATTCCCATAAGATACTTGTCGATAAGGACGGGATTCTCTATCTTCTGCGCAAGTATGACGTCCATATATTCGATGACGTCAGCGTCGGAATAGCATACCGTCATATTCTGTCCGCCAAGCACGTAAGACGGTCTCAAAAGCGTGGGATAGCCTATCTCGTTGGCTACTTTGATCGCTTCTTCTTTCGTCATTATCGTAAAGCCTTTCGGTCTCTTGATCTGCAGCCTCTCGAGAAGTTCGTCAAACTTTTCTCTGTCCTCCGCCATATCGATGTATTCCGCCTGAGTACCGAGAATTCTGATGTTCTTTTCTCTGAGCATCTTGGTAAGTTTGATTGCCGTCTGACCGCCGAAAGCGACTACTACGCCGTAAGGATCTTCCGTCTTGATTATCGACATGACGTCTTCGTTGGTAAGCGGCTCGAAATAAAGTCTGTCCGCGGTATCGAAATCGGTGGAGACGGTCTCGGGATTGTTGTTGACGATCACGACCTCATAGCCTTTGCGCTTGAGCGCCCATACGCAGTGCACCGACGCATAGTCGAATTCTATGCCCTGTCCGATACGTATCGGTCCGGAACCGAATACTATTACTTTCTTCTTATCGCTCTTTTTGTTGTCGATAAATTCTCTCGCCTCGTTTTCGTCGTCGAAAGTCGAATAGAAATAAGGGGTCATTGCCGCAAATTCCGCCGCGCAGGTATCGACCATTTTGTACGAAGCGTATCTGACGTTCTTTATCTTCTGACCGCTGATCTCTTCGATAGTGGAATCGAGGAAGCCCATCTTCTTCGCCTTGAGATACAGTTCGTCCGTAAGTTTTTCGCTTCTGAGCGTATTCTGCATAGCGATGAGCTTGTTGAGTTTGTTCAAAAACCATCTGTCTATCTTTGTGATATCGAATATCGTATCCGCGCTCACTCCTCTCTTCAAAGCCTCGTAGATAACGAAAATTCTTTCGTCGTCGACGTCGTGAAGTTTTTCGAGAAGTCTCTCGTCGGAGAACTGAGCGAATTTTTTATCGTCGAGAGTGTTGTGGGATATCTCCGCGCCTCTGACCGCTTTCATTATAGCCTGCTCGAAAGTTACGCCTATTGCCATAACCTCGCCCGTCGCTTTCATCTGCGTGCCGAGTTTTCTGCTCGCATAGAAGAATTTGTCAAACGGCCACTTGGGGAACTTGACGACTACGTAATCTATAGACGGCTCGAAGCATGCGTAGGTGTTGCCCGTGACCGCATTCTTGATCTCGTCCAACGTGTATCCTATCGCTATCTTCGTAGCAACTTTTGCTATCGGGTAGCCCGTCGCCTTGGAAGCGAGCGCGGAACTTCTGCTTACGCGGGGATTTACTTCTATGACCGCATACTCGAAAGAGTCGGGATTGAGAGCGAACTGGCAGTTGCAGCCGCCTTCGACTTTCAGCGCTTCGACTATCTTCAATGCCGCGCTTCTGAGCATCTGGTACTCCTTGTCCGCAAGGGTCACCGCGGGTGCTATAACTATACTGTCGCCGGTATGCACTCCGACAGGGTCAAAGTTTTCCATACTGCAGACCGTGATAGCGTTGCCCTTGCTGTCTCTGATGACTTCAAACTCTATCTCTTTCCAACCGCTTATACACTTTTCTACCAATATCTGATGTATAGGCGACGTGCGCAATCCGTTTTCCGCAATCTCCAGGAATTCGTCCTGAGTGTATGCTATTCCGCCGCCGCTGCCGCCCAGAGTAAACGCGGGTCTTATGATGACGGGAAGTCCTATCTCATCGGCGACGCGAAGAGCGTTTTCTATATCGTTGACGACCTCCGAAGGTATAGTCGGCTCGTTGATTTCAGCGAGCGTATCCTTGAATATCTGTCTGTCTTCCGCTTTATCTATCGTATCGGGTCTTGCGCCGAGAAGCGTCACGCCCATCTTTTCCAAAAATCCGTCTTTTGCGAGCTGCATACTTAGCGTAAGTCCCGTCTGTCCGCCGAGAGTGGAAAGAAGAGAATCGGGTCTTTCTTTCTCGATTATTCTCTTGACCGTCGTCAGCGTAAGAGGCTCTATATATATCCTGTCCGCTACGGCGTTGTCCGTCATTATAGTAGCGGGATTTGAATTGACAAGCACTACTTCGAGACCGGCTTCTTTGAGCGCCCTGCACGCCTGCGTGCCGGCATAATCGAATTCCGCCGCCTGACCTATTACGATAGGACCGGAACCGATGACCATTACCTTTTGTAAATTCTTATTGAGTGGCATTATTTTCTTCCCTCCATGTTCTCTATAAATCTGTCAAACAAATATCCCGTATCGAGCGGTCCCGCGCACGCTTCCGGATGAAACTGTACGGAGAATACTTTGGAATCTGCGTAATCTATTCCCTCGCAGGTACCGTCGTTGACGTTGACGAAGCTCACCTTAGCGTTCTTAGGCACGGTGCCGTTGTCGACCGCATAGCCGTGATTTTGAGTGGACACGTAGACTCTTCCCGTACTTACGTCCTTGACCGGCTGGTTGCCGCCTCTGTGTCCGTACTTGAGTTTGTAAGTCTTTGCGCCCTGCGAAAGCGCGAGCAACTGGTGTCCTATACATATTCCGAACATAGGAATACCGCTGTCGACCAACTTCTTTATCTGTTCTATTTCAAATACGTTTTCTTTGGGATCGCCGGGTCCGTTGGAAAGCATTATGCCGTCCGGCTTGAATTTGATGATCTCTTCCGCGGAAGTATCGTGCGGGAATACCGTCACCTCGCAACTGCGTCTCATAAGTTTTTCTATTATGTTTCTCTTTATACCGTAATCGAGAAGCGCGACTTTCTTGGTCGGCTTGTCCGCGGTGACCATAACTCTCTTTTGCTTGCAAGACACGCTTGCCACCGCGTCTTTGATGACGTAGGAATCGAGCTGTTTTTTCTTATCCGCAGTAAGAGTCGGAGAATCGGTGATGATACCGTTGAGTACGCCGCTCTCTCTGACGATCTTGGTGAGTTCTCTGGTGTCTATACCGCAAATACCGATCACGCCCAGCTTCTTGAGCATATCGTCGAGTTTGCCCTGACTTCTGAAATTCGAAGGAGTATCGCATATATCTCTGACGATATATCCTTTGACAAAACTGCTCGGACTCTCGAAATCCTCTTCTATCACTCCGTAATTGCCTATGAGCGGAAATGTCTGACAAACTATCTGTCCGTAATAACTCGGATCTGTCAGCGTCTCGAGATAACCCGTCATTGCAGTGGTGAAGACTACTTCGCCGATAACTTCGCCCTCGGCGCCTATCGACTCGCCTTCGAAAACTTTGCCGTTTTCAAGAATAAGATAAACTTTTTTCATAATACCTCTTTTTCCTAGTCGTGTTGTTTTAAAGATATGATTTTCAAAGCTACTTGTTTTTTGGATAATCTCATATCCATAGCCGTTCTTTCTATATATTTGTGAGCGTCTTCCTCGCTCAATCCCTCAAGCTCGATCAGTATGCATTTAGCCCTGTCAACGAGTTTGAGTTCCTCTATCTTATCCTGCAGTTTTCTATTGCTGAGGATAATATTGTTTAGCCTGTTGTGATTTGCGCGCAACGCTTTGAGCGTCTTAAACAATCCTTCCTGCGATACGGGCTTGGTCATGACCACCGCTCCGTAATCCTCGACTTTGTTCTCGATAGCCTCGCATATATCCGATCTCACCAATATAAGCGCGCCCGAAGTCGTGTTTTCTACCGCGTATATAGCCAGTTCGTATCCGAATTCGTCCGCCAAAGGCGCATTGACTATCACAAGCGCAAAATCGTATTCGCCGAGCATCCTTCTCGCCTCGATACCGGAATAAGCCTGTCTTACGCTATCGTACCCGGCGCGTGCCAATACGTCGGAAAACTTGGCTGCGTATTCGGTTGTCGACACTATTAAGGCGCTTGCCATCAAACATTCTCCATTGATTATACTATAGTTTGCTCTTACTTCAAAATATTTTTCGAGTGATTTTTACAATTTTCTCATATTTTGGAGAAGTACAACTTCGTGACGAATTCGTCCTTGACCTTGGACAGCGAATAATTTCTGTATTCCGCGCTCTTGTATTCAAAAAACTTCTCGAGCGTCTTTGCCGGAATATATCGGGAGACGAATTCGCTGGTCTTAGCCACCTCTATTGCCGACATAAGATCTTCGGGCAGAGTTTCCGCGTACTGCAACGCCGAGATATCCGCCTCCGAGCTCAGTTTCATATTCTTTTCTATGCCCTCCGCTCCCGCAAAAAGTATGAGCGCATATGCTATATACGGATTACAGGAAGGATCTGCCGAACGCAGTTGCATCTTGGCGCAACCGTCCTGTTTTATACGGATAAGCTGCGAACCGTTGGAATACGACCAAGCTATTTTATTATAAGCTTCGATAGCCTCGTTGTTCTCAAGACGTTCGTATGAATTGACTGTAGGATTGAGAAATACCGCCATTTCCGCGGCTCTTGCCAATACGCCGGCGACAAAACTCTGCGCGTCGCCATTCAGTTCGGACGCAAAGATATTTACCCCGTCCTTAAAAAGCGACAGATTGACGTGCAATCCGCTGCCTATCTCGTCCTTGAGCGGCTTGGGCATAAAAGAAGCGTGCAATCCGTTCATCGCCGCCGCCGCTTTGACGACCGTCTTAAACGTCAGCAGATCGTCCGCAGCAAGCAACGGATCGTTGTTTTTAAAACATATTTCGTTCTGTCCCGGTCCCCTCTCGTGATGGGAACTGAGCGGCTGTATGCCCATTCTTTCCAACGTAAGGCATATATCTCTCCTCACGTTCTCGCCCTTGTCGTAAGGAGCCACGTCGAGATAACCCGCGCGGTCGTGCGGCACGAGGGTAGGCATTCCCGACTCGTCGAGTTTGAAAAGATAAAACTCGCAGTCGCCGCCTATCTGACAGGTATAGCCCATCTGCGCCAGCTTATTCTGAGCCGCCGCCAGCAATCCTCTGCCGTCTCCGTCGAACGCGCTGCCGTCGGTGCGTCTTATCTTACAAAAAAACCTCACTACGCTTCCGTGCTGGGGTCTCCAAGGCAACAGTTGAATAGTTGAGGCTTCGGGATAAAGCAACAGATCGCTTTCCTGCGGGTCGACGAAACCGTCCAATGAATAGGCCTCGAACGACACGCCTTTTTCGAATGCATCCTGCAGTTCGTCGGCAACGATAGATATATTTTTGATATTTCCGAAAGAGTCGCAAAAGGTCAATTTTACAAATTTGACGTCGTTGTCTTTTACAAAATCCAAAACTTCTTTGATAGTCTGACTCATGATCCGTTAGAGTACTCCGCAATATTTTTATTATTATAACATAGGATATAGTTAAATATCAAGTTTTGCGTAAATAAAATAATACATTTTTTCACTTCTTCCACGATTGACGAACGGCATGAAAAAAGCCGTCGCAAGACGGCGATTTTTACAATGACGTATATAACTGTTTGTACGGATTAGCCGAATCGGCGGTGAGCACAAAGAAGTTCTTTGCGACAATATCTTCCGCGCGTCCACCGAAATATGAGCAATATTCCTCGACATATTTTCTTATCTCCGCCATATCGTCGGGATTCGCTTTTCTTGAAATTATCTGCGGAGGGAGATCCGGCAGTTCCTCGCTGCCGAGGATTATTTTGCCGCCGTGCATCCCGTTGCCCGTGAAATATCCGACGTTTGTCTTGCTGTCAGTATTAAGTCCGAGCACGAGAATTATTCCGCCCGCCTGATATTCCCCGAGAAAACTTCCCGCTTTGCCGCCTATGACAAGCACGGGGAATTTATCCTCATATGCTTTCATATGTATTCCGGCGCGGTATCCCGCGTCTCCTCGGACGAAAATTTTTCCGCCTCTCATAGAATATCCGGCTGCGTCTCCGGCGTTTCCGCGAATGATGATCACGCCGTCGTTCATAGTATCGCCTACGGCGTCCTGAGCGCTGCCGTTGACTTCTATTCTGCACCCGTCGAGATAGGCGCCGAGCGCGTTGCCGGGAGTGCCGTTTATTACTATATTCTTTCCGCACGCTCCCGACGCTATATATCTGTGTCCGAGACAGTTGTCAATTATTATGTCAATCTCGCAGCTCTCTCTGACGGCTTTTCCTATTTCGGAAAAATGCTTGCCTTCGCAATCTATTCTCAACATATTACCTCCCGCGCCGCCGTCGCAACGGTACGGCGCATGCATCTTCCAGCGGCTATTCGCCAGCATGCTTGATCCCCAGTATTTCCAATTCCTTGACGTTCAGTCCGACGCCTCGCAGCATAAGCCTGTTGCCCTTCAGCGCTTCAATCGAATTTATGCCCATGCCGCCCATCATCTCTTTGATCTCGTGCGTCCAAGCGTTGACGAGATTGACAAGCCTTGCGCTGCCCTCTTCGGGATCCAGACGCTTAACCAATTCCGGTATCTGCGTGGCTATGCCCCAGTTACATTTTCCCAAATGACAGCTCCTACAGAGATGACAGCCCATAGCCATTAGCGCCGCCGTCGCGATATTGCACGCATCAGCTCCCAATGCGATCGCCTTTACCACGTCCGCGCTGTTGCGGATCGAACCGCCCGCAACCAAAGACACGTTGCCTCTTATACCCTCGTCGCGCAGTCTCTTGTCCACGCTCGCCAAAGCGAGTTCCACAGGTATCCCCACGTTATCCCTGATCCTCGTGGGAGCCGCGCCCGTACCGCCTCGAAAACCGTCTATGACGATTATGTCCGCGCCGCTTCTCGCTATGCCGCTGGCGACAGCTGCCACGTTGTGCACCGCCGCGACTTTTACGGCGACGGGCTTTCTGTATCCGGTAGCCTCTTTTAGCGAATAGACAAGCTGTCTCAGATCCTCGATAGAGTAAATATCGTGGTGCGGAGCGGGCGATATAGCGTCGCTGCCGACAGGTATCATTCTGGTCTTGGATATATCGCCTACTATCTTCGCACCCGGAAGATGTCCTCCTATGCCGGGTTTTGCGCCCTGTCCGATTTTGATTTCGATACAAGCGCCCGCCTCGAGATAGTCTTTATACACGCCGAATCTTCCCGACGCAACCTGCACTATTGTATTTTTGCCGTACCTATAAAAATCCTCATGCAGACCGCCCTCTCCGGTATTGTATAATATCCCGAGTTTTTCCGCCGCCATAGCTAAAGCCGCATGAGCGTTATAGCTTATAGATCCGTAGCTCATCGCGGAGAACATTATCGGAGTAGAAAGTTTTAATTGCGGAGCAAGATTGTCGACGATCTTTCCGCGCCCGTCGCGGACTATCCTATCGGGTTTGCTTCCCAAGAAAACCGTCGTTTCCATTGGCTCTCTCAGCGGATCAATCGAAGGATTGGTGACCTGCGAAGCATTTATGAGTATTTTATCCCAATATACCGGCAAAGGCCGCGGATTTCCCATCGAAGACAGCAGCACTCCGCCGCTTTCCGCCTGCCTGTAGATCTCTTTCATAGAATCTGCCGACCAGTTGGCGTTTTCCTTATAAGTATTGTCCGACTTGACGATTTTCAAAGCGCGCGTGGGACACATTGCAACGCAACGGTGACAGTTGACGCACTTTGTGTCGTCGGCAAGCATAACGCCTCTTTTTTCGTCGAACTTATGCACTCCGTTGGCGCATTGCGCTACGCATATTTTGCAGTTTACACATCTGGAATCGCTTCGTACTACTTCGTATTCGGGATAAATATAATTGATCGCCATGTTATTTATCCTCCTTGCCGTTTACGGTGACAATGACGGGTTCGCCGCCCATAGGCGACCATATCCTGTCGAGATGCGGCTCAATAACTCTTATCGCGCATTCTTCGCTCGCAATATACGTCATATCGTCTTTTTCGCCCACAACCATACTTCTGAGTTTTAGCCTGTCGTTTAGAGCCATAAGTCCGTTTTCGAAGCCCACCATTATACTGAAAGGTCCGGTGATGAGCAACGACGAAAAAGTGTTTCTCAAATACTCTGCGAGAGCCTTTTCTTCTGGCGGCTTTTTCTCTATAGTGCTCCAAAACGGAGCCGCTATGACCTGCGCCGCTTCGCTCATGCTAAGCCCCTGACGGCGGCAGAGAAAATCTATCACGTAAGCAATAACTTCCGTATCGGTCATTAGCGTACATTTATATCCGAACATCTCTATATATCGCCTGTTTGCGTCGTAAGAGGATATTTCGCCGTTGTGCACAACGGAATAATCCAACATGCCGAATGGATGCGCGCCTCCCCACCATCCCGGCGTATTGGTAGGATATCTTCCGTGTGCCGTCCAGCAGTACGCGTCGTATTCTTCGAGCCTATAATATTCACCTACGTCCTCGGGATAGCCGACAGCCTTGAATATACCCATATTCTTGCCGCTGGAAAATATGTATGCGCCTTTCATAGTCGTATTGACCTTGATCACCATTCGCGAGACGAATTCTTTTTCGTCCAGATTCGTCTCGTGAAGTCTCGCGTCGAGCGGCTTTACGAAATATCTGAGTATCAAAGGTTCGTCGGAAATGTTTTTGGTCTTACGTATCGGTATCATAGACATATTGACGATAAAGAAATTGCGGTAAAGAAAATTTTCCGCCTCCTTTCTTATCTCATTGTCGTCGTAAAATATATGTAGAGCATAAAAATCCGCATATTGCGGATATATGCCGTAACCCGCAAAACCTCCTCCCAGACCGTTGGATCGGTCGTGCATCGTCGCTATAGACGCAATTATTTTCTCTCCGTTCGTAAGTCGCCCGCTTTTTGAAATAATTCCGGATATTGCGCATCCGGACGGGATCCTCACTTCTCCTTCTCTCGGCATAGCCGCCTCCTCGACACACTTATTCGCGCTCTTTTCTATCGCGAATTTCGATGTCTTTTTTGCATTATAATACTACCAAATCGTCCTTGTCAATTAAATGTAAAATAATTTTTATCATGTTAGCAAAATTTTTAATAATAGAATATTATATTCTTTATATAGCATTATAATTAACATTATCGCAATATTTGCCGACTATAATTGATGATCTAGAATTTATATTAAATTAAACCGCACGCTTACTTCTAATCCGTTTTATCCATAAATATGATAGATTATTAATTTAGTTTGGCGCGCGTAATATTTTGCACCCGCCCGACGCGGCGTCGAATAACTTTTCGCCATTGCTCAACAAATTTTTTAAATTCTGCGTTAATTCGTTTGACAAAAAAATCGGCGCAATATATACTGGTATCGTAGCAAAGGCGCTAATCAAGATTTTCTTGTTTGGCGCTTTTTTTGATTAATATAGCAAATACTTTTATCGAGGAGAAATATATGGTAATGTCAGAAATTTTCGGTTCTCTCGTTTTCAACGAAACCGTTATGCAAGAGAGACTTCCGAAATACACCTATAAGGAACTCAAGTCATGTATCGCAAAAGGAGACCCCATTCCGCTCAGTTGCGCGACGGTCATCGCCAACGCAATGAAGGATTGGGCTATAGAGAAGGGTTGCACCCACTTTACTCACTGGTTCCAGCCGATGACGGGCATCACGGCCGAAAAGCACGACGCTTTCATACAGCCTACGGCGGACGGCAAAGTCATAATGGAATTCAGCGGCAAGGAACTTATCAAGGGCGAACCAGACGCGTCTTCCTTCCCGTCGGGAGGCATACGCGCCACGTTTGAAGCAAGAGGCTACACCGCTTGGGATCCCACGTCTTACGCTTTTGTAAAAGACGGAACGCTCTGCATACCTACCGCATTCGTCTCTTATACAGGCGAGGTGCTTGACAAAAAGACTCCTCTTCTCAAATCTATGGAAGCGTTGAGCACCAAGGCATGCAGAATTCTCAAGCTTTTCGGCAAAAACGTTGACAAGGTAGTCACCACGGTAGGTCCGGAACAGGAATACTTCCTTATAGATAAATCGGTATATGAAAAGAGAAAAGATTTGATATATACGGGCAGAACGCTCTTCGGCGCTCCCGCTCCCAAAGGACAGGAACTCGAGGACCACTATTTCGGCACTATAAAGCAGAGAGTGGTGAAATATATGGCAGATCTCGATACCGAGCTGTGGAAATTGGGAGTACTTGCAAAGACAAAACACAACGAAGTGGCGCCCGCTCAGCACGAGCTTGCTCCGATCTTCTCTCAATCAAACGTAGCTTCCGACGCCAACCAGTTGACTATGGAAATGATGAAGAAAATCGCAAGCCGTCATAATATGGTCTGTCTCCTCCACGAAAAACCGTTCGCGGGCGTAAACGGCAGCGGAAAACACAACAACTGGTCTATGAGCACCGACAAGGGCGAAAATCTGTTGGAACCCGGCGACACTCCCGAAGACAACGCGCAATTCCTGCTCTTCCTTGCGGCTGTGATCAAAGCGGTGGATGATTATCAGGATCTATTGAGACTCAGCGTAGCCAGCGCGGGCAACGATCACAGGCTGGGCGCAAACGAAGCTCCCCCTGCGATAGTATCGATGTTCCTTGGCGAAGAGCTGGACGGAATACTCAACGCTATAGCCGAAGACAGAACGTACAGCAAGAGAGCAAAATGCGAGTACGAGATAGGCGTAAGCGCTCTTCCAAAGTTCACCAAAGACACGACGGACAGAAACCGTACTTCCCCGTTTGCGTTCACTGGTAATAAATTCGAATTTAGAATGTTGGGCTCGACATTCTCCATTTCCGGCCCCAACATTATACTCAATACTATCGTTGCGGAATCACTCGATCAGTTTGCCGACGAACTCGAAGGTTGCGCGGATCTTATGTCCGCGGTCAAAGCCCTTGTCAAGAAAACCTATATCGAGCACAAGCGAATTATTTTCAACGGCAACGGCTATTCCGACGAATGGGTAAAGGAAGCCAAGAACAGAGGTCTTCTCAATCTCGAATCCGCGCCCGAAGCATTGCCTTATTTCAAGAATAAAAAGAACGTAGCTCTCTTTGAAAAACACGGCATTTTCTCCGCATTGGAAGTAGAATCGAGAACGGACATAATGCTTGAAAACTATTCCAAGGTGATGAATATAGAAGCATTGACGATGATAGATATGGCAAACAAGCAGATTCTGCCGGCAGTGACCACTTATATCGGAGAACTGGCAAAGACCGCTCTTGCGACTAAGGAACTGGGAATCGCTTCGTCGGCTCATTCAGCCGCGGCAAAGAAACTGACAAAACTATACGACGCAAGCGCAAAGAGCGTAGAAACTCTCGGAGAAAAAGTGCATGAAGCCGAAAAATTGACCAATACCGAGAAGAAAGCGATGTTCTACCGCACGGACGTATTGCCCGCTATGGAAGAACTGAGAAAATACGCGGACGAAATGGAAGTGAATACCGCCGACAAATATTGGCCCTTCCCCACTTACGGCGCGATCCTCTTCTCGATCAAAGACTGACAGTAAATAATATAAGGTTTGTACATTAGACACAAAGGCGTGTAACCCAGACGGGTTATGCGCCTTTGTCATTAACTAAGTAAAAAATTTTTGGAGGTATATATAATATGGAAAACATATTAGACGCGATTGCCAAAGCCACTGCCGAGGCTAGCGATATGGCATTAGGGCTTTGGTGTTTAATCGGCGTAGCTCTCGTATTTTTCATGCAAGCAGGTTTTGCTATGGTAGAAACCGGATTCACAAGAGCAAAGAACGCCGGCAATATCATTATGAAGAACTTAATGGACTTTGCATTGGGAGCCGTAGTATTCTGGCTTTTCGGCGCTGGACTTATTCTCGGCGACAGCGTGGGAGGATTTATAGGCACGCCTATCAACCCCTTTAAGATGAGCGAAGACATCTTCCCCGCATTTATGTTCAACATGGTATTCTGCGCAACGGCGGCAACAATCGTATCTGGCGCAATGGCGGAGAGAACTAAATTCCTTTCGTACTGCATATATTCGCTTATCATAAGTATGATAGTATACCCTATATCCGCTCACTGGATTTGGGGCGACGGCGGTTGGCTTGCAAAACTCGGTTTCGTAGACTTCGCAGGCTCTACGGCGGTACATATGGTAGGCGGTCTTATGGCTTTGGTAGGCGCTATAATACTTGGACCGAGAATTGGCAAATATACCAAAGATAAAAACGGTAAGACTGTGTCAAAGGCTATCCCGGGACACTCGCTCACATTGGGAGCATTGGGCGTATTCATACTATGGTTTGCTTGGTACGGTTTCAACGGCGCGGCGGCTTCATCCGTAAATAATGCCGCTAAAATTTTTACTACTACGACCATTGCGGCCGCAACCGCTACCGTAGCTGTAATGATAATCACTTGGATTAAATACAAAAAGCCTGACGTATCAATGACGCTCAACGGCTCTTTGGCAGGACTTGTAGCTGTGACGGCAGGTTGTAACAACGTATCGCCCACAGGCGCGTTCTTTATAGGTCTTATCTCGGCATTCGTAGTAGTATTCGGCATTGAATTTATCGACCAGAAATGCCATATCGATGACCCTGTTGGCGCAATAGGCGTACACGGTATGTGCGGAGCTGTAGGTACGCTGTTAGTGGGTATCTTTGACGAAAAGCAAGGACTAATATCGGGACATATTCTCAACGGCGACAGTCTTACCTTCGCTCAATCTTGCAGATTTTTCGGCATTCAAGTCCTCGGAGTCGTGGTCGTAGCCCTTTGGGCGGTAGCTACAAGCCTCGTAATATTCCTCTTAATTAAAAAGACTATCGGTCTAAGAGCAAGCAAAGAAGAAGAACTGTTGGGACTTGACTTGATGGAACACAATCTCGTATCGTCTTACGCCGACTTTGAACCGTCTCACGCTATCATAACGCCAAGCGTAGAAACTTCTGCTTCAAAAGGCGAAGTAGCTATAGATAAAGCTGTAGAGATCAACGATTTGACGCCAACTCTCCCTGAGGGTACTCCAAAACTTACAAAGATAAGCATAGTCACCCGTCCCGATAAATTTGTAAACTTGAAGAGTGCTCTCGACGAAATAGGTATCACCGGTATGACAATGACGAGCGTACAAGGGTGCGGTATGCAAAAAGGCAACACAAAATATTATAGAGGCGCAAAGATTGATTCTCACCTCTTGCCAAAGATAAAAGTAGAGGTTGTCGTATCTAAAGTACCTGTAGAAACCGTAATCAACGTAGCTAAGTCAGCTTTGTATACAGGCAACTACGGCGATGGCAAAATCTTCGTATATAGCGTTGAAGACGCCGTCAAAGTAAGAACAGGCGAAAGAGGTTACGACGCTCTTCAAGACGACTAACCGACAAATAGGCTCTTCGTTAAAGGAGAGCCTATTCTCTTCGCAACGTTCCATATAATATTGATTTTTATATATTTATAACTTTACGCGTACGCGCGAAAACTTTTTCCAAAATTTGTTGAAAAAATCAAGATTTTTTGTATCAAGTATTTGATTATAAAGGCGATATTTGATATAATAAAATTGATTTTGGAAATAAATCAAAAAGGTAGGTACATTATGTCGGATAACATCAAAGAAGAGTGCGGCATTTTCGGAATATACGACAAATCGAATATCGGAAATATCGCAAACCAAGTCTATTTCGGTCTCTTCGCTCTTCAGCACAGAGGACAGGAAGCCGCGGGTATCGCAGTAAACAAGGACAGAGAGATCACTTTGATCAAAAATCTCGGACTTGTAAGCGAGGTATTCAACGACAACAATCTGGCTCATTTGCAAGGCGAGATCGCCATCGGTCACGTAAGATACTCGACTACCGGCAATAATACTGCCGAGAACGCTCAGCCGATAAGCGTAAAATACGCAAAAGGCAACCTCACCGTTTCGCACAACGGAAATATCACCAACGCAAAGGAATTGAGAGAAAAACTCGAATCAAAAGGCGCGATATTCCACACGACAAGCGACAGCGAAGTAATCTCCTATCTTATCGCCAATCAAAGACTTAAGTCCAAGAGTATAGAAGAAGCTGTCGAGAAGGTTTTCCCGATGCTTCAAGGCGCCTTCTCTCTGCTTATAATGAGCCCGAGAAAACTTATCGCAGTGAGAGACAGATACGGCATACGACCGCTGTGTATGGGCAAACTCAAAGAAAACGTCATCTTCTCCAGCGAAAGCTGCGGTTTCGAGACTATCGGAGCGGATTTCGATAGAGATCTTTTGCCGGGAGAAATGGTAGTAGTTACCGACGACGGAATAGTCAGCAACAAGAAGTTTTGCGGAAATAAAGGCGGACTTTGTATATTCGAACATATCTACAACGCGCGTCCCGACAGTGTGATCGACGGACAAAGCGTAAACGAGGCGAGAGTCAACGCAGGTAAAATGCTCGCCAAAAAAGCTCCCGTCGACGCCGATCTCGTAATAGGCGTACCCGACAGCGGACTTCCTGCAGCTATAGGCTACTCACATGAAAGTAAAATTCCCTACGGCGTAGGTCTTATCAAAAACAGATATATCGGCAGAACTTTTATCCAACCTACTCAGGAAATGCGCGAGAGAAGCGTTGCGCTCAAACTCAATACGCTAAAAGCCAACGTAGAAGGCAAAAGAATAGTTATGGTCGACGACTCTATTGTAAGAGGCACTACACTCGCAAATATAGTCAAACTTCTCAAGAAAGCAGGCGCGCTCGAGGTTCATATCAGGATATCTTCCCCGCCGTTTATCTATCCGTGTTTCTTCGGTACGGATATACCGTCGAGAAAAGATCTCGCTTGCAATAAGTATACTATGGAAGAGTTGAGAGAAAGAATAGGCGCGGATTCGCTTGCTTTCCTCGATAAAAACACGATAGACCAGATCGCTCCCGATTCTACCGTGACTTTCTGTAAGGGTTGCTTTACCGGCAAATACCCCTGTAAAGTTCCCGAAGAAAAAGGTGATAAGAACTTATTCGATTGATCATATTTATTGATATATAAACAAAGCGACGGATATTATCCGTCGCTTTGTTTTATTAATATCTTAGATATGGTCGAGATGACAGATTTTAACGCTTCATACTTTTCTGTTCCTTAAGATACTCCTGATACCTCTCAATTTGATCCTCCCTCAGATCAATCATCTCCTTCGCCGCGTCCAATGCCTGCGCGTCGCCGACGATCAACTCCGTCTCCTTGACTTTTATCTTTGTTCCGTCCGATCCCGCGTTGCGGCGAATATCCTTAAAGTATTCGTCTTCCATCTTAAAGAGCGCTACCGTAGTATCTTTCTTTATCGTCAACTTGACAAGCGGATTTACCGAAGACTGTCCGAGCAAGATATAATACGTAGACTTTTTCTCTTTGCACTTATCTTTGCCCATAGCATAAGCCTTGAGAGTATCAAAATACTTTTTCTGTTCCTTGCTCAATTTCGCATATGCTTCATCAAGTGTAAGTCTGGGAGCGACCGCTTTCTTGGGCGCAGTCGGTTTTGCCGCAGGTACTGCAACGACCTTTTCTACTGGCACTTCTACTTTGACTTCTTTCTCCACTATCTTCTCTACGACTTTTTCGACCTCGATCGGTACTTCGACGATTTTCTCGACAGGCTTCTCTACAATCTTTTCGATCACTTGCGGTTGAGACTTATTATTTTCAGATAGTTCTATCAACTTCTCCAGCAGTCTTTCTATCCTGCTGTTGTCGGAAACCGTTCCTACAGTCTGAACCGTCTGCTGTTCGCTCAACTTCTTCAGCAAGAGTTCCTGCCCTGCGGCAAGTCTGCGGATCGTCTCGTCATCAGCCGAAGACGTCTGCAATTTGAGATCTTTAAGACTTTCTTTCAACGCATTGACTATATCTTCGCTATTATTATTCGACGTCTTGCGCATCTCTTTCAACGTCTTCTGCAATTCTTTTACCGTCTCGTCATTGACTGTCGTAGCCGCCACTTCTCGCTCGACGACTTTTTCTACAGGTTGTTCCGACAGTTTCTGCATTAGTTTTTCATTCTGCTCTATAAGTTTCTGTACAAGTTCGTCGTTGGAAGACGCCTGTTGAGG
>CAOKSY010000007.1 GCA_948471525.1 uncultured Clostridia bacterium
CTCCACTTCGGTCGAGATGACGGAGTTGTGTCGTGTGCGGCAAGTACACTTGACGTCGCCGCTCGCTCTAGCTAAAGCGAAAATCACACCGTTCTCCGCGGTCGAGAGCGACGAGGTAATAAGCGGATTTATATTAGTACACTTGACGCCGCTGCTCGCTCTGGCTAAAGCGAAAATCGAACTACTCTCCGCACTCTTGGGCGCTCACTGCGACCTAATTCGACCGGTCGAAAATACTGCGTATACACTCCGTATTTTGTCGGACTCTCAACGATAGACTATTGATTTAAATCTGGTCATATTGATCGGAACGAAGTGAAGTCGAAATATCTCGATCGGATTAATAAAATGTAGAGATTTCTCTACTGCGCTTGACATGACGGGCTGGAGAATACATGGAAAACAGAATCGTCATCTCGACCGAAGCGGAGAGATCTAATCGATTTAAATAAAAGGTTGTGATTTCTTATCACAGATTATACATGATGGCAAATTACTGAGAATATAATGTAGATCAAATTTACATTGAAGACAACGACGGACGCAGATATATCCGCGTCCGCCGTCGTTTCGGGGGATTCCGAAATTGTGGAAGTGAAAAATTATTTATAGGATGTTATTATGTCAAATTGAGTGTTCTCTTGCGAGATCGTCTCCGTATACGTCGTCGAAATCGTAGTATCCCAACAGATCTTCTTGGGGAAGTTCTTCCTCGAATATAGGCTGTTGCTGTATTGCGGCGATCTCTTCTTCGTCTTTCTTTATCTTTTGTCTCAGCGCACTGTCGTTGGGCTTTGACGCGAGAGCTTGAGCTTTGTCGAGTTTACCTTCCGCTACAAGTTTGTTTTCGAGCGGGGTAAGTCTCATATCGTATTTATCGTAGTCGTATCCATAGAATTCGCATACGGCGCGGTCGTACGCTTCCTGCGTAGCCTTTTGCATATATTCGATATTTTCTTTTACGCTAAGTCCCTGTTGGGGATATACGGCGGGGCAGATCTTGACAGTGCAGTCTTTCTTGACGCCCAGTTTTCTTCTTATCCAATTGGGCTGTCTGAACAATATTACCGTCATTACGACAGGCACGTTGTTCTTTACCGCATAATGGAAAGCGCCTTTTTTGAGGGGGCGGGAGTTTTCGTATTTTTCCCACATCGCCTGCTCTGCATAGAAGGTGACTACGGAATTGCCGTTTTCGAATATTTCAGATATACACTTGTCGAGATTGCTCATCGCCTTTATCGAACTTGCAAGAGGCAAAAATCCGCCGGCTCTGAAAAACTTGCTGGAAAATCCCTTTTTGAGCTGGAACGCCGCTCCAGTCATATAGTGTCTGTGACCGAAAGCCACCTGAAAGTTTATCATTGTATCGAGCAACATTACGTGATTGGATACTCTGATAGCGTTGTCTACCTGCTTGAGATTGTCTTTGCCTTCGATTTTGAGATCGAAGAGAAGTTTATTGGCGATAGGAAGCATTGTGCGCAACATACTCTTTACGACAAATCTACCCGCTTTGAAAGTGCGAGTTTTTGGTTGGAACTGATAATCCTTGTCTACCGTGATCGCGTTGTCTTCGGTAAAAGGAGTGGTCCATTGGTCGAATGCCTCCATTCTTGCGTACTGGGCATGCATTTGATCGTATTCTTTTTGAGTGATTTTTGCCATAGTGCTTACCTCAACAGTTTAAGATATATGATGCTATTTGGTCGGCGCCGTTACGGCGTTTGTCGAGCTTGTAGGTATTCTCGATATAGCCTTTCAATAGTTGCGGATCGTCGATCCATTCTTCTATCTGTTCTTTTATTTTCATCGGACTGTAGATCGCTTTTCCGCAGCCGAGATCGTTTACGAATAAATTTACCGTCGCTTTCTCGATAGGGTGCGCGTAATAATCTATCAGCACAGGTGTGTGCATATACACGCAGTCGAGGACGGCGTTGGGACCGCCTTTGCAGACAAACACGTCGCTTGCGCAGTAATATTCGTGTATATCCGCCGTAAAGGGCAGTACCGTGAGCGACACGTTATCGGGCAGTCGTTTTGCGATTTCGCTGTATTTGTCGTAGAGTCTTTTGTTTTTCCCCGCGACAAAAATCACGCTGACCTGTCTGTCGGTATTTATCAAATAACTCGTTACCGTATCGGACTTGGCTTTGGCATACGCTCCGTCGGCTATTATGACGGTGAATTTATCGGTCGGCAGTCCGAATTTGTTGCGATAATAGATCTTGTCGTCTTTGCTCTCGAGTATTCGCTTTCTTGCGGTGTATGGCACTTTGAATAATTTGTTTTCGTCAAAATGCTTTTTTAATGCCTCCCGATAAGCGCTGTCGTTGTTGACGAAAAACGCTCCTTCTCGGTTGTCCCACCACATATGCACGTTGTTGTCGGGATTATATGTGACTATTTCTACGTGTGGGTCTATCTTCTTGTATTCCAGTCCGCAGTACGTCATATAGTAGTGAGTGCTGACGATTACGTCGGGTCTTTGGCTCTTAAAATAATCCAAGACGCCTTTTGTCGCTTTCCCAAACGTAGTCTTGTGCAACAGTCTGAAGAATTTGAGACCGAAAGCTCCGAGCAGGGCAAACCACATATTTCCGTATCCTCTGAGCGAATTAGTCAGTTGGGTATTCTTGATAATAAAGTTTTCGTACTTTATCATTTTCTTGTTGTTGCCTTCGCGCATTACCCGCGATTCGATCAACTCTATCTGCGGATATTTGCTCAAACTGTCTTTTATCGACTCAATCGAAGTTATGTGACCCATTCCCGATTCAAAATATGTCAACAAAACCTTTTTTGTCATCTGTTCTCCTTAAATTTGTCCGATATGTGTCGGTTTGTCTATGTACAAATTCAAGAAGCGGTCGCCTTTTAGTTATATCAATGTGCAATTTTGGAAAAGTAATTGACTTTTATCAATTATTTCTCTATCATTATTATAAGATAAATTGTTATTTTTATCAACCAACAAAACTAGTCCATTTAGGCTTGAAATGTATGATATTCAACATTTATATTTGAAAAGTCGATTATTATACCGTATTTTTGGCAAATTGTTGGTGCTTAACAATTAGTTAACAGTGAGTTTATATTCAGTTAACAATCGATACTTTGTATCAATTTACAAGAAAAATGTCGAGGATATATCGGGAGGGGAAATAATGGATAAGACAAAGAAGGACAGGAGATTCAAGCGTACGCAGCAACAGCTTTTGTGCGCGCTCAAGGAACTCATCAATACAAAGAGCATAGTCAATATATCGGTAAGGGAATTGGCGGAGCTTGCCGACGTAAACCGCGCGACGTTCTATCTGCATTATCGCGATCCGTACGATATGCTGGAGCAGATCGGTAACGAGTTTATCGAAAATATGAAGACTATATTGATAAAAGACAACGAGAGTTTCAATCCGTCCAAGAGTTTTGTCAATCTATATAAATTCGTAAAAGAAAATTACGATATCGCATATATACTTTTCAGTCCCAACTGCGACAGCGGCTTCGGACGTCATCTCAAGCAGTCGCTCGAAAAGTTTTGTTTTGATTCTTGGATCGTTCGCGCCAAGGACGACGACTCCCGCAACTGCGATTATTTCAGCGTATATCTCGTAGCGGGCATAAACGCACTTTTGGAAAAATGGGTATTCGACGGATTTGTCGAATCGCCGGAGGAGATGGCGAAGCTTTCGCAATATTTTATGATGTACGGCGGAAAGCAGTTCTGGGAATAAAAATTGAATTTATAATAGCATTGAATCAATTATATTAAAAAGCCGACGGCAGAGCCGTCGACCTTTTAATTTTTTGAGGAGAAATATGATTACATTTTAGAATAATGATATTCCTCCGCGTTTGCGATTGGCAGTTAGCGTCGATTACTTATTGCAATTTCCGCTACCGCAGCCGTTGCAGCCGCAATTTTTGGTCTGCGATTTTGCAGAGCCGGAAGTCTTACTTCTTTGAGAATTAGACTGGCTGCTTTGTGACTTGCTTGTTCTTGTCATAATCTCCTCCTGTGTTTTGCAACCTTTCGGTTACGTTCTTATTATGCGACGGAGTATTTTTTTTATTCTTTATTTTCAAAAAAAATTTTAAACTGACTTAAGACGGCTTTTAAGTGCCGTATAAATAAAGTAAATATTTTCGCTATGCGCGTAATATAATATTTATATCAAATTTATTGACATTACGATTGCAACTTTGATACTGTACTGACTTAAGACGGCTTTTTTAAAGTTAGGGTAATACTTTTATTAAGCGTTTGAGACTCATACTTTTTCATGTTCTTTTAATGAGTACTATACCGCGCGTGGCGTGCAGGTCTTTTTGATAAATTAATCTTGCCTTTTGTCTTGCGCTGTGGTATACTCATATTATAAAATTTTAAGCGATCTGCAAGAAGGGGAACTATGAAGAAAAATACTGACGATATTCTCAGACTCGATTATAAGCGAACCATTCTAGTAGGTTTCGCTTTTTTCGGAATAATGTGCTTCTGGGAAGTGTACGACTACATAATGCCGTTGATCCTCAATATGAGATTCGGTCTCAACGAGTGGCAATACGGTCTGATAATGGGTCTGGACAACTTGCTTGCAATATTCCTTTTGCCGCTGTTCGGTTCGCTGTCCGATAAAGCGGTTGACGCAAAGAGAGGCAGACGTACGCGGTTTATCTTTTGGGGTACGCTGGCGGCGGCGGTATCGCTGATAATATTGGGCGTATTTGAATTTTTACAATTCACAAAGATAATGGACGCGGGCTATAAAGATCTCAACGTGTTGATAGAGACGTATCAGCCGTTGAAAGAACTTCTTGCAAGAGAAGACGTAGTCGCAATGTTCGGCGCGCACAACGTCGATATCAGTTATGAATCGTTGATGGCGCTTGGCAAACTTCAAGGTCTGACGGCTGATCAAGGAGTATTGGCTTCGGAGATAGTTCAGAGCATTAAGGACGCGCAGATCACACTGGGCGGCGTCGTAGCAAAGGACAATATATGGATAATAATAATGTTTATCGTATCGCTTCTATTGCTCTTGGTGGCTATGTCGTCCTACCGTTCGCCGGCAGTATCGCTTATGCCGGATATTACGCCAAAACCTTTGCGTTCGCAAGCCAACGCGCTAATCACGTTTATGGGCGGCGCGGGCGGTCTCGTAGCGATCGTATTATATAAGATCTTTGCAAAGAGTTCTACGCAGAATTATATAGGGCTGTTTGTGGTCACGGCGATAGTATTGCTTGTCATTCTCGTAGCGTATATGTTTACGGTAAAAGAAAAGAAATTCGTAGACAAGAGAATGGAAGAGGAGAAAAAATACGGAGTAGTCGACGAAGAGGAGATAGGGGGCGGCGAGAAATTGCCCAAAGAAAAGATAATATCGCTTTTCTTGATACTTATGACCGTCTTCCTATGGTTTATGGGATACAATGCCGTCAAGTCGCATCTTTCGACCTATGCAACTAAGACGTTGCTTTTTGAGCAGGGCTTTGTCGGAACAATCTCGATACTCAACGGCGCAGGCGGCGCGATTGCGCTGTTGCCGGTATCGCTGATGGCAAGCAAATTGGGAAGAAAAAAGACGATAATTATAGGCATACTGGTCGCTGCGTTGGCGTTTATACCTTGCTTCTTTATGACGCCCAATACTCCTGCGGTCAAGATACTTTTCCCGCTATGTTTCCTTCTTGCGGGATTCGGCATGGTATGCGTCAACGTCAATACTTTGCCTATGGTCACAGAACTTTCCAAGGGAAGCACCGTCGGAAAATATACGGGATATTACTACGCGTTTTCAATGTCGGCTCAGGCTGTCACTCCGGCTTTTGCGGGCATATTTATGACTAGCGTATCTCGCAGCAGCGTATTTATTTACGCGTCTGTGTTTATAGCTTTGGCGCTCGTCACGACCGTATTTATAAAGCACGGCGACAATAAGCCTGAAAAGAAGAAAAAAATACTTGAATATTTCTCCGACGAGGATTGATCTATAACAAGGTGAGGCAATGGCAGGATCAAAGAATTCCACTGCGAAAAAAGGCAATGCGCGCGGACGTTCCGCGCCAAAAAGAAAGCAAAAGCGCAACAATAAGTTTATTGCCGCTTTGGTGGTTTTCCTTATAATACTTCTCATTGCCGCCATAATATTCATAAGCGTCAAGGGGTTATGGGGCGGAATAATCGACTACGTCAAGTCTCTTCTCGGAACTGAGGACGAGAGACCGTCGATACCTGCTGGCACTGCAAAACTCCAGGGCGACGTGCTGGAAGTGCGGATGCTTGATATAGGTCAGGGAGATTGCATACTCATACTGTTTCCCGACGGGAAGACGATGGTGATGGATATCGGAAGCGAATTCGGCACGACGTCGCCTTGGAACGTGATCGACGGCGATCTTAAAGAGTTGGATATCGAGACTATAGACTATCTATTCCTCACGCATACAGATTACGACCACATAAGGGACGCAAAAAAACTTATAGAAAATTATCAGATAAAGAAGTTTTATTTTCCACGCGCCGATTTAGATACGACCGAGACTTGGAAGAAGGCGTATGAAGCCGCTAGGGCGGAGACATATTTAGAAAACGGCGAGATAAAGAAATCCGAATATCGCGAGAACATCGGATCGTACGAGATCGTCGGGAAAAACTGGACAATGAAGTGTTATTCTTTCGACGAGAAAGATTATCCGGATATAAACAAGAAATCTTCGGCGGAGCTTAAGAATGCTGTATCGCCGACATGTCTGCTCGAATATGCGGGAAGAACGGTTGTGCTCACTGGCGACTCTAATGAAAAGTCGGAAGAGTATCTGATAGGCAAGGGATATTTCGACAGCGTCGACGCCGACGTGCTCAAGGTAGGACACCACGGATCCAGATCGTCTACAAGCAATGAATTCTTGAATAAGATCGATTGCGAATACGCGATCATTTCGTGCGGAGCGGACAACGATTACGGTCATCCTACTCCCGAAGTTTTGGAAAGATTGGAAAAGTATCGCGATCCCGTACCGGACGACGACTATAACGGATATGCTCAGGTATATCGCACGGATAAGGACGGAACCGTGACGGTTCAGGTAGACGAACGCGGAGTGATGAATTTGATAAGCGAAGACGACGCGACAAAGAATACCACTACGGGCACCCCGTACGAAGGGGATAGTTCCGACATATCGGGCGCGGTTGAGACGGCGGCGATATTTTCAAAAAGACAGACGTATGATTGCGACTCTATAGCCGCATAAACAATAGAAAAAGAGGATAGAACAAATGAATTTCGACATTGAACTGGTAGGTAAAGTAGGGTCTATGGCGCTTGTCAATAAGGCTTGGGGCGACATAGATTACAACGCAATATCGAGGATAAGCAGAGAATTGAGGCCGGGCTGTATTTGGGTATCCAGCGGCGCGACCGAGATCGGCAGACTGGACTATATAAGACGCAACGGGCGCGAACTCGACGGCGATTATAACGAGCGCAAGATGGACTACGCCGCTCAGGGACAGACTATCCTTATGAATAATTATCGAAGATATATCGATACCAAATACAGCGTAAGGCAGATACTGGTCGAGCATAGACATTTCAACGATCCTGCAAAGAAAGAGATGCTTAAGAAACTTCTGCTCAGATGTCCCGCGCAGAACGCTATTCCTATCGTCAACTATAACGATCCGCTCTCGTCCGACGAGATAGACAAGTTGGAATTGCAGGAACTTGCAAAGAACAGATCGGATATCGTACATTGCACGGACAATGACGAGACCGCGTCGCAGATAGCGTGTCTGGTCAAATGCAAGACGCTTTTGATTTATACGTCTACACTCGGCATATATTCCGATCCTGCCGATGAAAATACTTTGATAACTGAGATCACAGGCAAGAATACTTACGAACTGATCGACGCCGTATGCGAGGCGCAGAAAAAATGCGAGGGCGCGTCCAGACAGGGCGCAAACGGAGCCAACGCCAAACTCGAATTTATCAAAGATCCGCTCAAAAACGGTACGCAGGTATATATCGCAAATCCCAAATTCTCTATTGCAGAAGTGCTCGGCGGACAAGCTCCCAGCACAAAGATTTTCGTCAGCAAATGATATACTCGTTTGAACCTATCTTCGACGGGCGCAGTCGCATTTTGATACTGGGAAGCATGGCGTCCGTAAAGTCTTTGGAAAAAGGCTTTTACTATATGCATCCGCGCAACCGCTTTTGGAGTACGCTTTCCAAGGCGTTGGGAGAACCTGTGCCGGACGGCATAGAGGCAAGAAAGAAATGGCTGCTGGATAACAATATCGCTCTGATGGATATAATCTATTCGTGCAATCGTAGCGGATCTCTGGACAGCGAAATACGCGATATAGTGCCCAACGACTTGACAAGAGTCTTGAGCGTTGCCAAAGATATGCAGGGGATATATTGCAACGGACGTAAATCTTTCGACACTGCAAGGAAGGCGTATCCCGATTTGGAGTTCAACTATCTGCCGTCCACTTCGCCTGCCAACGCGGGAGGTTGGGACGAAAGTCTATGGATATCGGCAATAAGCGGAATAAAGACAGTATAATTTCATACGCAGTCAAAAGTATAAAAAAGAGAAGAGTCATATCGGCTCTTCTCTTGCGTATAAAGACTTTCTGAGGTTTTTAGGTGTATTATTCTGTAGGTATGTTATTCAGAAGATCTTTATAAGTTTTTACCAGTTCAAGGAATTCGAGTTTGTACTTGTCTTCGGCGGGCAAAATCTGCAGTCTCTCTATAACTTCGTCTATATCCGCTTGGGCTTTGTATTTGGAGTTGAGAGCTACCAGCGCGAATTCTATCACTCCGCTTACAAACATATCGTTATCGGACGGCTCGGCTGAGTAAACGTCGGAGGATATAGGAAGGTTGAGTTCCTGAGACTCGTCCTCGCTCGTCGCTTGAGGGGACTTGTATCTTATATCTATTTGCGCGAGAGTTATAGCTTCGTCGGCGGATACGTCGACGCCCTCTTTCAACTCTATCTCAAAGCACACTATCATCTCGAAGTTGCTGCCCAGTTCTCCCGCGTCGGTATCGTTTTCCTCATAGTCGTTTTCGGAGATTATGCTGCGTTCGAATCCAAGCAATCGGAAGTTCTTGACAGTCTCGGTTGAGAATTTTATCTTGGCTTTTACGTCTCTCGCTACGGTGATTATCGATGAGGAGAGGTCTTCTACAAGCATTTTCCGAGCGTCGTCCATATTGCGTATAAATCCCCAATAGCCGTTGCCCGAGCGCGCCAACGCTTCCATAGTAGATATCGAATAATCTCCTATATTTCCCAGACCTATACATGTGAGATATATGCCGCCGTCTCTTTTTTCGGATATGAATTCTTTGAGTTCGCCGACGTCGGATATACCTATATTAAAATCTCCGTCGGACGCCAGTATCACGCGGTTGTTGCCGTCATTTATAAAATGAGACTTCGCGACTTCGTATGCCGTCTGTATTCCGTCCGAGCCGTTTGTTCCGCCGTCTGCGCGCAAATCGTTTATTGCTCTTTTTATTTTGTTCATATTGTCGCCGATCCTTGCGCCGTCGAGCACCGTGCGCGTTTTGTTGCTGTAGGTGACTATCGACAGAGTGTCGTCGGGATTGAGGTTTTCAGCCATAAGGATCATAGATTTTTTCATAAGTTCGATCTTGTCATCGCCGCTCATAGATCCCGATACGTCCAAAAGCATAACTATATTGTTGGCGAGAGTTTTGGTTTCTACCTCCTTGGCTTTAAGTCCTATCGAAAGTAATTTTTTGCTTTCGTTGTAAGGGCAGTCGAATACGGACGCTTTCATCGCCAGCAATTCGTCGTCTTGAGGCGACGGCAGATCGTGATCGAAATAGTTGAGCATATGGTCTATGCTTATTACGTTTCTTATCGACTCGATACTGCGTCCTTTTTTAATAAAGTCTTTCATAAGCGTATAATTCGCCGTATGCGGATCCAAAGAAAGGTACATATCGTTCTGTACGTCTGTCGAGATCACGGGATTTTCTATAATGTCGCCGACTTCTCCTTCTGAATATGCACTATCTAAATTGGGAAGTCCGATAGGCGGCATTACGCCTCCTTTGTCCGGATGACCGCCGTTACAGCCTGTCATAAAGCATACGCACAGTATCGTTATCAAAGCTGCCGTTGCGACTATCGATAAAGTATTCTTTTTCATAATTTCACCTCTAAGTCGGTTTTCACAATATACTACACTCTAAGGTTGGCGTTTGTATCGCCGTATCAGAAAAAAATTTTAACTTTTGATTTCAAAATCGATTGTTGACAAATATATAAAGGTATGTAATAATCGTATTATGCGGTATAACGATAATGCGCTTTGCGCAAAAATCAACGAATTGCTTACAGCGATTTCTTCGGGAGACGGAGAAGGCGCAGCCATGCTTTTCGATATCGCGTATTCCAGACTGTATGCGGTGGCATACCGTTATTGTCTCGAGAGAAATCTTGCGGAAGATCTGGTTGCAGAAGTCTTTGCGAATATCGGATATATTGCGTCGCATTACCGCGACGGGCAGAACGGATTTAATTTTCTTTCCAAGATAATAAAGAATAAGTATCTCAATACTGTCAGATCTTCTAAGTTGCGTAATTATTCCCAACTTAAAGAAGAGATCGCGGCGACGCGCGACGGTATAGACGAGAAGATCGCTCAGATGGACGTCAAAGAAGGCTTGAAAAAGTTGGATAGCGAGGAATACGAGGTTGTGTACTGCAAATTCTATTTGGATATGACGTTCCGTGCGATAGCGGAGCATACCGGAAGAAGTTTGGGCGCAACGCAGAGAATTTATGCGAGAGCGATGAGCGAGCTGAAAAAATATCTGTGACAGGCGATACAATAAGATATATTAAGGTGTATTAATTACAGAGGAGAGTATGGATAAAAAGAAAAAACTGAGAGACGCGTTTGATAGTCTTGCCCGACCGGACAAAGATCGCTTGCTCGAGAAGATCGAGAGCAAGAAGGCTTTCGGCGGCGAATTCCAGCGCGATTTCGAGGCGGAGCAACGGAAAATGATTAGCGAGAAGCGCAGAAAGATCCGCGCTTTGACGGCTATTGCCTGCAGTATCGCGGTCATTCTCGTTTGCGTGATAAGCGGCTCTATTTTCTTGCGTTCTTTCCAAAGCGGAGATAAGGACGGCGCTCTATATATCGATCACAGAGATTCTTGGTATTTTAGCAACAACTATTATATTTCTTTCGACGAGACAGATCTGAGTATGACGTCATTTTGCGAGCAGAGCGGTATAACTTCCGTTTTGCCTGTTATCGAAGACGGCTGGACGTTGATCGGTTCGCAGATCACGCAGAGTGAAAACGGTTTTAGGCAGACTTATTTGAAGGACGGTAAAGAGATAGAAGTAACGGTCTTTATCGACGGAAACTTGGTCGGATTTGAATATAAATATCAAATATTTATTTCGTATGACAATACCGAAATGCACGGGAACACCGTCGTCTATCGCGGAGAGTATACCGTCGGCGGCGAAGTCAAACAAGTATATGTCGTCTATGCGTCGGATGCGGTTTATTTTATAGAGTATTCGTCATGAGATAATGCCATTTGAAAGAGACTTTATTATAATAGGACAATGTAAAAAATCCTCCCAAGCAGAGGATTTTTTGTTATATCGTTATTATGATGCCGAATAGAATTTCGTACGGTGAAAATGATGCGAATCAGGTTTGTCAATAAAAATATACAGATAGGGCAAACAGACACTGCGCCGCAAAATAGCTCAATATAATGTAGTAGTCGTGATTTTTATGTAATTTGGCTTTTGGCGCAAACCACGACAGTCCCAATACCATATCCGAAGAAATAAACAGTATGCTTGCCGCAAGCAATAACATTGAGAAGACCGTCGCTCCGCGTACGATAACTATATTTATCGCTGACGTAAGTATTATATTGAGCGCGAGGAAATAAATAGCCAGAGGTATGTTTTGCGCTATCGAAGTCGTAAGTACTTTTTTTGCAGCAAGGATTATATAAATTATCGGGAAAATTATCAGGGTAGGCAACAGATAGAGTTTAAAATTCTCCAAAGTCACCATATTGAACATATAGCAAATATGTCCCAAGAAGAAGAACATAACGCCTATAGACTGGAGAAGATTTTTTCTTTGAGGGTGTTCGTTCGCTCCGTTAAGGCATAGGAAAATGTCCCCCAACATTCCAAGTACGAGCGCGACCAATACCGTAAGACCGTAGCTTCTCTCTCCGCCGGCAGGATCGGCGAGATAATATGCAAGCACGCCGAGACATACGAACGTAAGCGCGCCGACGGTCTTTGCAAGCAATTCGAGATCGAAATTCTTTTTGATCCCCGAGTGTGCTTTGAGCGCGCCCAAGATCAGGCATATCGCAATCAAAATATACAGTATCGCCGACATATTTTTTCCCCTTATATTTTAAAAAGTCAATAGCGATTTATATCAAATCGATAATTGAGATCGGATGCTTTTAGGCTCCTTGAAGGTTTGTTTTTTAAGATAGCAGTCTATATCCGTTGCAACGGATATTCAAAGTTTTCAAATCTTTTTTGGGAATACTCCGTAATAATGGAAGATATTCATATCTGCCGGTATGTTCTTGCCGTGATTGCCCAACAGATACCATTCTCTATGCGTTCCGTGGTCGGGCGCGTATCCGAGCAGAGTATTGTGATCTGTCCAATATTTGCGTATTTGATCCGCAAGCATATCGAACGATCGATTGTAATTATCTATCGCTCTTTGCGAGCGTTTTGAGTTTGGGTGAGAGCGGTGCATCACGTCGTCAAATTCCTGATTGTATACGCATATAAGGTCGTATTTATCTTCTTTGATGAGTTCGGCGGCTTTTTGCACAACGCAGCCGTCGTAGTCTTCGAGATAGTAATCCATTTCGCGTTCGTTGAAGATCTTGGACATACTCGAATTCTTTACCGCGACAATGCAGGGCTTTTTACCGGCTCGTATCATTGCGTCGAAAATACTGTCGATCTTGATTACGGGTTTGGTATATCTTTGAATACCGTGTACTGTCGGACTTGCGCCAGTATACATGGTGCCGAAACAAACGGGCGTTTTTGGAGGTACCACCGTCTTTATCGCCAATTCTATGGGAGCAATTTCTCGCACGGATTTGAATTTATCGGCGTATCTCAGACAGGTATTTTGACCTATAGCGTCGGGATTGAACATCAGAACGCGGTCTATCTTTTCGCCGTTCGTCTTATCTAGAACGGCATTTACCAATTCAGTCATTGTTCCTTCGCTTTGATCGGGCGCCGGTACGTCCATGAGTTTGCATATAGCGCCGCTCAAACCTTGAAGAGGGATCTTATTGAATTCGTCCATTAGCCGAGTTCCTCCAAAAGCGCGGCTCTTTCCGCTTTTTCTTCTTCGGTCAAGGTGTCGTTTTCGCCGGCGCGCTGTTTTTCAAGATAATATTTAATGCGGGTAAGTTTTTGGTCGTTGACTTTATATTTCAAAGACGCCCATATCGCCATCGAGATCATTACGACCACGACTGCGGCGAAAAGTATCCTTATAGCGATCGTTACTTTTGCGGGATAGGATAGCAACATTGACGACGTGTCGATCGTCTGACCTGCTTTTTCGGCTTCCGCTATAAGCGCGTTGTTTTGCAAAATTTCATTGGTATATTTGCTGTATCCTACGCAGGCGAGTACTATGAGGACGGTGCTTTGCGCGATCGCCGTTCCGATTTTTCTCGTAAAGGTCATCAGTCCGCTGTAACTTCCGGTGTCTTTTACGCCCGTCTTGAGTTCGGCTACGTCCTGAGTATCCGCGAATATCAGCCACGGCATCATCTGCGCGCCGCCGAAACCCGTGCCCATTACCGCCGAGCAGAGGAGCAGAAGCCAACTGATGTTTGCGTTGGTAGTATTGGGGAATACCGCGAGACCTATCGCGCCGAGTATGTAGCAGGGAAGTCCCCAACGGAAAGCAAATTGTTTGCCTTTGGTAGTCTTGAGTTTCATATTCAGCGGATACGTCACCGCCGCCATTACCATCATCGGAGCGACGATAAATAGAGAACTCATCTTCATTCCGAATATCGTTATGTCGGGCACGACCGCCGTAACGTAATACAATACCAGAGCAGATATAAAGTCGTAGCATCCGAATGCGGTTATGTACATTATCAAATGATATCTATAGGATTTGTTTTTGAGAGGTACGGCATAACTTTTAAAAGAGAATTTGCTTTTTTTAGTCTTGTCGTAAGGTATGCGCTCTTTGCTGAATATTCCCGCAATAACGGTCGCTATTCCGAAGATCACGCCGCAGAGTATCGCTACGGTGAGGAAAAATCCCGTTTCGTTTGTCGAACCGAACATAGACTGTTTGTTGTTTATATAAGCTGAATATGCTTCCGTAGCCGCGGCGGGGATCAAGTAGAATGCGCCCGACGCAAGTATGGAATAGATAAGTTTGACCGAGTTGGCTTTATTGCGTTCTTTAAAGTCGCCGGAAATCTCCGCGCTCAGCGAAGCGTACGGCACTTGCGATATCGTGTTTACGGTGCACAGCAGAAAATATCCTACGCAGGCATAAGTTATTCTCAAAGCGGGGCTTTGAATATTTTTTGCCCAAGGCAGAAACATTATCGCAAATGCCACCGGTACAAGCGCGCCGCCTATAATTATCCACGGACGTCTGCGTCCCAGCTTGGTACGGGTATTGTCGGATATTACTCCCATAAGCGGGTCGGATATCGCGTCCCATACTTTGGATACGACGATTATTATCGCCGCATACAGTTCCGCATTGGGTATGCCCACCAATATGAGATTGGTAAGAAAGAAGGTGAGCACTACGCCCAGCAAAGCGGCGTAACCTCCGCCGTAGATTTCTCCCGCGCCGTATGCCCATCTCTCTAGCTTTGACATTTTTGAATCGTTTGCTGTTGCCGTATTATTTTGGTTTTGGATATCTTCAGTCATAATTCCCCTTTGATCGCGCATTGTATATTGTAATATACGATAAATTCGCCGATCTTTATCGCAGGCGATTTTTTTCGGCATAGTGCGTTTTGCGTTTTATAAGACAGTAAATATTATATTGATATTATTATATAGGCGCTTGACGCGTATGTCAATACCCGTTTGAAAATATAATCTTATTTTAGAGATTAAGTCTGTAGTTTTAGAGTTTGACACAGCCTTTTGTTTCGTGTTACAATTTTTTTGGTTAAAACAAATACAAAGTCTATAAATAGATATTGTTAAAAATTTAAAGGACACAGGAAGATATTATGGACAATATAAAATCTTTTGAACTCGATCACGACTTGATGATTCCCGGATTCTACTGTCTAGGACACGCCAACGGAGTATACACGTACGATATGAGATTCAAGTATCCCAATAAGGGAGATTATATCTCGTACGCCGCGCTCCATTCGATAGAGCATCTTTTTGCCGTAGTTATCCGCAATAGCGAAATAAAGGACAAGGTCGTATATTTCGGACCTATGGGTTGCCGTACGGGATGTTATTTGCTGCTTTTCGGTATCGAGGAAGATCGCGCAAGAGAAATAACTATCGAATGTCTTGAGAAGTGTCTGACGCTCGATACTGTTCCGGGAACAAAGCCCAAAGAGTGCGGAAATTATCGCGAGCACGATTTGGACGGCGCAAAAAAGGAGATCGCCGAATATATCCGAGTATTGAAGAATATGCGATAGTATCGATGATCCGAGTATGACATTTTTATTTGAAAAAGTGGCGAATTCTGTTTGATATCTCAAAATGATTGTGTTATACTCTTTATTGTCATACGGAAGCGTATCGAAGTGGTCATAACGGGCTTGACTCGAAATCAAGTAGCCGAGTAATCGGCTCGAGGGTTCGAATCCCTCCGCTTCCGCCACAGCCAAGAAGTCGCTCTTGGCGAGTAATAGAAAGTGAGGTGTTTTGCACCTCACTTTTTCTATCACTCTGCATTTATGGCGACTTCTTTTCGTAGCTCCAGCCTCGGGCTATCGAAATAGTGACGCTCGGGCAGACCTCGCTATTCCGTCGCTGCGCTCCTTACGAATCCCTCCGCTTCCGCCATTAGTGAATAATACGAACCCACGCCAAAGTGAGTTTGTATTATTCTTTGAAAGAGATTACTTCGGCGTTTGCGTTGGAATGAATTTAGCGTCGTGGAACCGCCTACACCGACAGCGTGGAAAACACAAAAGCGTGATGAGAACGGCAACTTTACAAAATAGCGATAAAGGCACTTTGAGAGGAATCTCGGAGTGCCTTACTGTTTGCTTGATTAAGTATTTTGGTTTTGCTATAATAATTGTACGATAAACAGTAATTTAGAGGAGAAACACTATGTCATATTCATTAAAGAGCGTAACGATACGCACAGACAATTCCGAGAGCGGAATGGCAAAAATCAACGAACTTTGGGCGGATATTATGATGGGCAAAATTCCGCTTGACTTTATAGAAAACGGCGTACCTGTAAAAGGTCTGTCGCCTATATCGGCATACAGCGATTACGAGAGCGACGAAAAAGGCAAATACAATTTATCCGTTATGACCGTAACCGTAGATTTCTTTGCAAAAATGGAAGAATTGGTCGCACAAAGAAAATACATCAAAATAGACGAGAGCGGCGAAACGATTGCCGAATGCGCAAATAAAGCGTGGTCGAAAGTTTGGGGGCTTACCGCGAGCGGCGAAATTAAACGTGCATTTACTATCGACTACGAAAGCACCGTACCCGCCGAATATACCAAAGACGGTAAAGCGCATTGCTATTTGTACATAGCAATAAAATAACTATTATAAGATAAATTTCAATTTAGCGTCGAATGGCTGATAAGACTAACTATCTTGTCAGTCATTTTTTTGTGTCGAGCGACTACTTTTTGCAGTTCGAGAGTCTCCGTGATTTTGCCTTTCGTGGTGGCTGTTGTAGCACAGTTCTCGCAAAAGTAAACGGCAAAAAATAAGCACTTAAAATCTCAATATTGACTTTATAGCCTGACGGAAAACGTCGGGCTTTTTTGTTATGCAAATAACGCACTTATTTTTTGGTAACGGAACGCAGATAAAGACCTGTCGTTTACTTTCGCGGCCTCGCCAAATCAAAGCCTTATCACACCCGAACAGTGCTACTTTGCCCCTGCCGAAAGGCTAATAAAATCACGGAGGTTTAGAAAATGCAAAGGAGTAAATTATATGAACAACTATTACAGAATTACAGGTTACTGCGAAAAAGAGGACTTTTGCTTTATTATGGACTGCTACGGAATGTTCGAGAAACTTTGGCAATTCAGTTCATACCTACTGCAAAAAGGTTTGAAAGTCTTGGAAGTCGGTACCGACAGCAAGTTTATAGACGGCAACATTGACCGCATAGACGAGAACGCCGAAAAGATATTCTTACGGGCGAACGCCGACGGCAAGCCCGAATACGTTACCCAGACGATAAACGGCGTAACGTATAAAGCCGTAAAGGTTGCCGACAAAATCTACATACCCGATAAAACACAGACTGTTTAACCGAATACAAAGTCAAAGCTGGGAGTCCTTACGGATTCTCGGCTTTTTTTGTGTTGATTGAATTTCAATAGCACCCTGTCGTTACTTGAAAAACGATTAAAATTATGCTATACTTTATAAATGCAAAAGGAGTATTTATGATTGACATTAAAACTTGGGTAAAGGATTTTACAAACAAGGTTGAGCAAACTTTTTCTAACCGTGTATGGTTTATAGGTTTGCAAGGCAGTTACGGCAGAGGCGAAGCAACGGAAACAAGCGATATTGACGTAGTTTTTATTCTCGACGAATTGCGTATAGACGATTTGAAAGTCTATCGTGATATGCTCGATACACTGTCGAACAGAGAACTTATTTGCGGTTTTATTTCGGGCAAGGACGAACTTTTGAATTGGGAAACGAGCGACCTTTTTCAATTCTATTATGACACCACGCCCATTAAAGGAACTCTCGATTGCTTGCTCGAAAAGATAGATATAAAAGCAGTCAAACGGGCTATAAAAATCGGTGCGTGCAATATTTATCACGCTTGCGTGCATAACTTCGTACACGAAAAAAGTGAAGATATACTTCGCTCGCTTTACAAATCGGCAGTGTTTGTGATACAAGCAGTATGGTTTTACGAAACGGGCAAGTACATAAAGTCTAAAACCGAATTGCAAAACGCAATTGTTCCGCCGTCCGCCGTTCTTACGACGGCACTAAACTTAAAGAACGGCGTAGACATAAAGTTTGAAGAAATGTCGGAGCTTTTAATAAATTGGGCGAAAGCGTGTGTCGGAGGTTATAACGAATGAAAAAAATTCTATATGTTATCTTGGAACAATGGGCGGATTGGGAACTTGCCTATATTTCGTCGGCGGTCAATATGCTCGGCGGCGGAAAATTTGAGAACAAAACGTTATCGCTCACAAAAGATGCCGTTACTTCTATCGGCGGCGTCAAGTGCTTACCCGACTATGATTTACAAAGCGCACCGTCGGACTACGACGCTTTAATACTTATAGGCGGTATGGCTTGGCACAATGAAAACGCTATGCAAATTAAACCGCTAATAGACGCTTGCATAAAGAACGGCAAAGCGTTAGGCGCAATTTGCGACGCTTGCAGGTTTTTGGGCTCTATCGGTGCATTGAATCATACAAAGCATACTGCTAACGATTTGAACGAATTAAAACAGTACACTGTATATACCAACGAGCAAGACTTCATACATAGGCAAGCGGTTTCGGACAATAATGTTATTACGGCAAACGGAACGGCAACTCTTGAATTTGCACGGGAAATATTGAAAGCGTTGTCTATTGCAAGCGACGAGCAAATCAAAGGTTGGTACGACTTTCACAAACTCGGCTTTTACAATGCCGCTATGCCGAGAATGTAGGAGACTGTAACGAATGACGATAGAACTTATAAAGGAAGTCGAAATAAAAGAAACTTGCGATATGGTAGCTCGCGCGTGTAAAAATTCGGTATTTGCCGAGTTCTATCCGAAGCAGCCGAAATACTTTTCGATTCCGTATGACGAAATAAAGCAAAAAGCCGAATACGGACATTTTTATGTTGTCAAAGAAAACGGCAAAATTATCGGATGCGGCTGTATCGGCGCATATTGGGATAGTTTGACGGAAAGTTGGATAAACACAATTTTCGTCGAGCCGTCATATCAACGTAAAGGAATCGGCAAGAAAATTATAGAACGTTTGGAAAACGACGAATATGCCAAAAGAGCGAAACGAATAGAAATACATTCGGCAATATCGGCTATACCGTTCTATCGCAAATTAGGTTACGAACATAAAAACGGAGATTTGTCTTATAAGGACGGAATGTTCGACCTTGAAAAATTCATTTGACAAATAATTTTGAAACGGCTGTGCGCCACTAAACAGAAAGGAGTAACTAATGCCTTATATAAAAATAGAAAGCGGAAAATTGACCGACGAACAAAAAACGTTGCTTATAAAGCGCGTAACCGAAGTATCTTCGGAAATTATGAATATTCCGCAAGAGTTCTTTACGACTACCATTACGGAATTGCCCGATAAAAACTTCGGTATCGGCGGCAAAACCATCGATATTATAAAAAACGAATACAAAAAATGAAAGATTGGTTTACGATAGATAAAATAGACGAACAAACTTATATAATCAGCGAATACCGACATTGGGAAGAAACGCACTGCTATCTTTTAATCGGCAGCGAGCGTTGTCTTTTGATTGATACGGGGCTTGGAATTTGCAACATTTACGAGCAAGTACGCAAACTGACGGATATGTCCGTTACTGCCGTTGCAACACATATCCATTGGGATCACATAGGTGGACACAAATATTTTCCCGATTTTTATGTCCACAAAGCCGAGTTAGATTGGTTGAACGGCAAGTTTCCGCTTTCTATTCAAACCGTCCGTGATATGGTTGTTGACCGTTGCGATTTACCCGAAGGCTTTGACGTTAGCAAGTATGAGATTTTTCAAGGAACGCCGATAATGGTTTTGCACGGCGGTGAAATCATAGATTTAGGCGGCAGAAAAATCCAAGTGTTACATACCGCAGGGCATTCGCCCGGACACCTTTGCTTTTGGGAACAAGAACGGAGTTATGTGTTTACGGGCGACTTGATTTACAAAGATACTTTGTTCGCCTATTATCCGTCTACCAACCCCGAAGCATATTTACAATCGCTTGAAACGATAGCGGCGTTACCGTCAAAAAGATTATTTCCCGCTCATCACTCGCTCGATATACAGCCCGAAATTGCAGTAAGAATAAGAGATGCGTTTCGAGAACTGAAAGTGCAAGGCAAATTGCATCACGGCGCAGGAACATTCGATTACGGCGATTGGGCGGTATGGCTGTAAAATATCTAAACGGAGTTGAATTATGGAACAGTTGATATTTTCTTTACCCGATTTTACAATCGGCGATAAATTTCCTATCGAATACACAGGCAGAGGAAAAGATTTATCGCCCGAAATTGTAATTGAAAATCTATCCGAAAAAGCCAAAACGCTTGCAGTTACTTTGGAAGATATAAGCCACCCGATAAAAGACTTTACGCATTGGGTAATTTGGAATATTCCTGCGGCAAGCAAAATCGGAAAGGCAATCTCGAAAGGTAAATACGTTTCGGATATAGGCGCAACACAAGGCGTAGCATACGGTATGCACAAATACGCCGGTCCGAAACCGCCTCGTGGTAAGACGCATAAATATCGCATCACGGTTTATGCGTTGGACTGCTCGATAGACCTATCTGCGAATAAGCGAAAAAAACACTTTCTCAAAAAAGTCGAAAATCATATTTTGCAGAAAGGTTGCCTTGAATATAGTTTTGAATAAAATAAAAGCCGTGAGACCTACTGACCTCTCGGCTTTTTATGTGCGCTAAATTGAAATTTAGCGTCGCAAAAAGGAGAACGACAATGAAAGATAAAGAAATGACTTTTGAAGAAAAGTTGAACGTAATGAAAAAATTAGGACTTCAAAAAGAATGGGCGAAATGGGAATTGAACTTGGAAAACGAATATTTTGCCGTTCTTCCTTCTTTCCGCTTTTTGAAGCCGATTAGCGACCACCTTGAATTTCATAGGGGCGGTTTTGCAAATATGATAAAAAAATACATAGAGCAAGGCGTCCTTGACGAAAGGTTTCCCGAAGTATCCGCGCTGATAAAAGAAGGCGCTTCGATAGAAAGCATAGAAAAGTTTGCGTATGAAAGAGTTCAGGAAGCCGTCGAGTGCATTTTGTACCAACTCGGCGACCAGGAGTCCGCAGAATGCGCAGACGTGTTTGACGAGATAGATTGTTCAAAAATAAAAAAGATGCGCCTAATGGAAATCAATGACGACGGAACGCCGACGGGGCGGCGCGCTATCGAGCTTCACGGAAAAATTCCGTTTTCCGATATGGAAAACTGACCGTGTTATAAATTTTATGCGCTATATGCCGTAAAGAAAAAATCGGAGAAAAATATTTAAAAGATTAACTATTATGACAGACGAGCAGATTGCAAAACAATTGTTAAAACAATATAAAAAAGACGATACGGGAATTTTATTAACGCCGGATGTCGTCGCCCAATTCATCGCATTATTCCGCGAAGCGGTTGTTGACTTTTTTCCGAAATTCGTTGAAAAACATAAGGGGCAAACCATATACGGCGTTTCTTTTGAAATAGGCAACCTCGTACAGTTTGTATACGAAGAAGACTTTGAAACTTACCTGTACTTCAATACGGAAGAAGAATACCGCAAACAAATCAAAGACTGCGCGGAAGATGAAAAATCGTATTACCGCTTCGAGCCTTATGCCGAGTGGGACGTGGTTTCCGCCGATACTAAGGCATTCAAAAAGCTGCAAAAATTTTTAATGCAGAACAGTCTTTACTACTGCACTGTATACTATAACTATGACGATTTATTAAGTAAGGAAGCTGTCGATTGGTTTGAAGAAAACAGCAAAGTCTTTGAGGAAAACTTCGACCAAGAACGCGCTATGTTCCGTTACTTAATGGCGGGCGTATTATGCAACTTACGGCAGGAAGGCTTTTGGAAAGAACACGGGTTTGAAAAACTGTACGTAATTCCTTTTGAGGCAGAGGACGAATTGCCCTTTGAAGAAAAGATAGCAACGTATCTACAAATGGATTTCGGATGTCATTCGGGCGAAACGGATTATTTGGAGTACATAAAATCGTTGTCGGCAGACGGGGATTAAATCGCACGATTTCTATTAAATGAATTTCAATTCGCAGCAATTTGGCATTTAAAGACTATGCGGCTGAAAACTCGTTATCGTAAAAAGAAAGAAATAGCGGGAACGTAAATTCGGAAAAATTATGAATAAAACGCAGTTGGAAAATTTGATTAAAAGAATGAACACTCCGTTTGAACCCGAAATCAAGGTTAGTCGGGAGATGGAATCTTGGAAAGCAAGGCGTGAAGCGGAAAAATTAAGCGATACTGCATTATTGCCTGTATTGGAACAGATTATCGACGAGCACCGCGGCGAAAGCGACGGGGAACGTGAATTGCGTAGAGACGCTCGGTTTATATATGCAAAAATATTGAGTAATAATTTTGACGAAAAGGGTTTTTTGTTTTTATTAAACGAACTTTTTACCGAAACCGATTATTGGACTATCGAAAGTATATTAACAAACATTTGGTTTTTGAATATTCAGCAAGATACAAAACTATCGCCGCTTTTGAACTTTGCAGAAAATGCGAACCGTGAAAATTTGCAAACGGTTTTAAATATTTTAATCGAATATAAGAAAAAAGGGAATAAAGACGCGATTTCCGCTTATCCCGAAATTTACAAAAAAGTTCTCAATAAGTCCGTACCGCTGAAACAAGCCGTCATAGATATTTTACAAAGCCACGGCATTAAATCAAAGGCGGATTTAGATAAACAAACAGATGAAGATGGCGCGGCTTTGTACGAAGATTTGAAAGCTGGCATATTGGAAGAGTATGATATTACTTATAAAAAGTTGGTTTCATTGTTAAATAAATTGGTCAAATAAGGAGCGTAAAATGGAAATATGTGAAATAACGCTTGACGCCAAACAATATAACTTGTTAAAGAGCATGCTGAATTGCGACAGAAGGGCGGACTTAATAAGAAAAATACCAATCAACGGAAAAGAGTTGTTTTATGATATGATTCACGAAATATATTCGCCCGTTACAGACGGTTGGAGTACGCGCGAAATCGTGTTGAAAGAGTCTGCCGATGCGTTAAATCTGTTAAGATTTATGACTAAACAGATATTCCCAAACGATGAAAACTATTTTGTACGACAAATAGGAAGGAAATGGGCGAATTTTCGTTTTGAAAAAGATTGCGCACTTATAATATGTAAAAACTGTTAAATTTCAATTTAGCGTAGAATGGCTGATAAGACTAACTATCTTGTCAGTCATTTTTTTGTGCGGAGCAACTACTTTTTGCAGTTCGGGAGTCTCCGTGATTTTGCCTTTCGTGGTGGCTGTTGTAGCACAGTTCTCGCAAAAGTAAACGGCAAAACAAATGCCGATTTGTGTTTGTACAAACAAGTAACCTCTCCGCCACAGCCAAGAAGTCGCTCTTGGCGAGTAATAGAAAGTGAGGTGTTTTGCACCTCACTTTTTCTATCACTCTGCATTTATGGCGACTTCTTTTCGTAGCTCCAGCCTCGGGATACCGAAATAGTGACGCTCGGGTAGACCTCGCTATTCCGTCGCTATGCTCCTTGCGAATCCCTCCGCTTCCGCCAGCCGAATGCGTTATATGCAGTATTTTTTAGTTTAAGCAACAACTGCATTTTCTTATATGTAAATAAATCGTTGCAGTACTTGTGCTTATTTACTTATGTGATAGTGTAAAATTTAGGTGAGAAACAGAAAAGTGAGATATAATTATTTTCTATTTCTCTATTCACTTGAACAAATACTTTAATTTTGATATAATTATTTATAATAAAAACATTTAGCGCAGGAAATACATAATGGATAAAACACAGATATTTGAATTTATATCCGACCAAAAGACGGCTTTTATTGCTTCAGTCAATGAACAGGGATATCCCGTTGTTAGGGCAATGCTTGCTCCGCGTAAAGTAGACGGGAACGAAATTTATTTTTCTACCAACACATCGTCCAATAAAGTCAAACAGTATTTGGCAAACAATAGAGCATGCGTCTATTTCTATAAGCGAGGAAGATTTAAGTATCAAGGCGTAACAATATTAGGTGAGATGCAAGTCTGCACAGATCAAGCGACTAAAGACGAACTTTGGCGTTTTGGAGATAAACTTTTCTATAGACAAGGCGTAACCGATCCTGATTATTGCGTATTGAAATTCACGTGTAGAATAGCCGAATACTATTGCGATTTGAAGGTCGAAACCGTTGAATTATAAATAAAATTTTAAAATGCCTAAAGAGCATTGAAAAAATAGAAATCGGTCGTATTTGAAAAACGTAAAAATATTTTTAGATACTGCCTAATCCGTTACACAATATCCGGAATTAATCTTTTAAAAGTTTATTCTCGATTTTGTCATTTTATTAAGATATAGAAGCGTGTAAAAATTATGAAACAAATAAAACGCATATACGGAATATTTTTTACTTTATTCATAATAGTAGGCTTGGGCATGGCTATTTTCGGATTTGTAAGACTTGCTCAATACAAAGGCGCAAAGGAAGTAGACGCAACTGTTTACTCGGTCGATTGCTTTTATGATGAAAGAGTAATGAGAGTGGTAGTAGATTTTCAATTAAACGATAATTATTATACAACGGGGTTTATAACCGATTTGGAATATAAAGACGGACGATTGACGTATTATGAAGGTCTTCAGACGAAAGTACTTATAAACAGTAAAAAACAAATAGCCACCTACGGTAAGACGGACATTCTCGTCACCGTCGGAGGAGTTGCGTTTTTATCGGCGGGCGTATTCTTCCTACACTTTTTTGTACTTAAAAAACGTACTTTTTTTGACATTGCATATGACTATGAAAAAGCAATGGTGTCTCCCGACGATCTAAGCGACGAGACGGCAAAATATGAAGCAAAGGCGGACGAATTGAGCAAATTGCCCGAATATGATCCAAAACGTATGGTCGGAGAAGGGAAAGTGTGGGGCAACCGTATTCTGGACAGGTTAAAAAGTTTTACTGTAGCGCAAAACATTATTCTCAATTTAATATTGCTGGGTTTGATCGTGCTGTTTTGGACTGTGTTTAAGATGGGCGTATTCGGTATTTTTTGCGGTATGTTTACCTTTGCTTTCGGAGGATTGTTTTTGAAGTTCATATACAATATGTATGTTAAAAGTTTGGTTAAATTCGGGAAATTCAGCGAGAAGAAATTGGCGAGAGTCAAAATTTGCGTATTTGAATCGGAAGGGAGATTTCAAATTGGAGAGTTATCCCGCGATCATATCGTTTTCAAAAAATTTCGCGTCGTTGCGACTATTGACGGAAAACGGTCTGTCGGTTACATTGTCGGAAACGTGCCGCCGCCCAAAGGCTGTATACTTAAAGTCCTTGTTCGTCCTCGCCGAATAGGAAGATTTATTATAGACAATACATAATTTTACGAAGGTTGTCGCATTGAAATAAGGCGGTTTAAAATACTGATATCAAACAAAATGTACTTTATTTATATAATTTGAATGGATATTAACAAATCATTTATTCGACAATTAGTTATGTCGGCAGCAATGATTTTGATATGATTTTTAGTAAAAGTTGTAATATATTGACATAATAATTGCAGTATGTTATAATCCAATCATATAATATTTATTGTAAAAGGAGAATATTATGGAAAACAATCAATCTTCTTGGCAGAGCAAATCAGGCGGAATAAAGAGAATTGTAATAACGCTGCCTTGCTTGATTTTTTTGATCGCAGGTCTTATCGTGACTTATATCGGGGCAAGCTCAAAGGCGACAGGCGTAATGATTGCCGGCATAGCGATTCTTGTTATCGGAATATTGGCGACTTTGGCAGTAATGATAGTAGGTAAGCGCACCGATATCAAATGGGAAGTGAAAAATCTTATCTTTTTCACCAATGACAGCGGCGTATATTTCACGGCAGGAAATACGGATTCGTATTTTGAGGCGCTGTGGAGCGAGGTCAAAGGTTATTCCGCGGTAGAAAACGCTGCTAAAGGAACTGCAACGGTAACCGTTTATTTGAATAAAGTTGAGAGTGCCGGAATAATGGGCAATATCGATCATATAAAGATGGTAAACGTCACCGGGTATTCTCAGTTGAAAGAGGTCTTTGCTTCTAAAGAAATAGCGGAAGTTCCCGCGCCGACCAAGAAGTAATATCAAAATTTAACCGTAATTATCGGCAAATGCGGTTTGTTGTTAAACCGTATTGGGATTATGCTGTTGCCTAGTCCCCTTGATACCGACATATGCGTACGGTCGCTCAATCGGTATATGCCGTCGTCGTATTCGGGAAATAATCCTTGGTCGGGGGCGATCAAGCCTTTCCCGAAAAATCTAAACTGCCCGCCGTGAGCGTGTCCGCTCAATACCAAATTCGGAAATTTCCACAAAAGTTCATCGTTTTGACAGTAATAGTATGTTTTGTTTCTTTGATGATCCGGACGGTGGGCGAGTAAAATCCTATAATCCGGTATGATTTCGTCGATATATCTGTTATAATAATAATTTTCGTTGTCGTCTATTCCTATTATAGAGATCTTAACGCCGTCTTTCTCAAAGACGGTATTTTTATTATCAAGTATATTTACGCCTTGTTTATTCAGCATATCGTAAAGTCTTTGGCTTTCACGATTGGATTTTTCGTGATTTCCGTTTACAAAATATACGGGTGCGATTTGCGTTATTGAAGAAATAAATTCGCTTACGCCGCAACTGTCGACGTGCGCAGACGCGTCTATGAGATCTCCAGTTATAGCCACGATATCGATATCCAAATTTTCGAGCGCGTCGATCATTTTTGCCGTATCGACTTTTATTTTGGGGAAATGCATATCGGATAAATGCGCTATCTTTATTTCTACGTTTTTACCTATGTTGTGCTCCAATACAGTTTCGTCGAAGTCTATCGTTTTGTTGTCAACGAAAAAAGCAAAAGAAATTATGATCGCAAGCCAAAATATTATTACTGCGATCACGATAATGGTCAAGGATTTGTTAATTTGCTTTTTCATTGTCGAGAAATCTCCTATATTTGAATTATAACACATACATCCATACAAGTGCTATTCTTTTAAGAT
This sequence comes from uncultured Clostridia bacterium, assembly GCA_948471525.1. Taxonomy (GTDB): domain Bacteria; phylum Bacillota; class Clostridia; order Christensenellales; family UBA3700; genus RACS-045. Next base: position 27,350 of record CAOKSY010000007.1, read on the forward strand.
ATGAATAAGAATTGATTTTGATATAAATCAGATGATATAATATACGCATAAATCTTATAGATGGAGCGGTTATGGGCAAAAAACTTTGTGAAATGACGTTGCAAGAACTTTGGAGACTTTTTCCGATAAGTCTTGTTCCGCATAGAGAATGTTGGGCGGAATACTATGCGCAAGAGAAAAGCGCGCTTGGAAAAAAGTTGCCGCTCGGCAGCAGTATTTACCATATCGGCAGCACTGCCGTAAAAGGTATTATGGCGAAAAATATTGTAGATATATTAGTCGAACTTCCTTGGAAGGAAAATATGCATACATTGGCGGATAGTTTGACTGACGACGGATACACGGTAATGTCGTCTTCCCAAAGCAGGGTATCTCTTTGCAAGGGGTATACGGAAGAAGGCTTTGCGGATAGAGTATTCCATCTCCACCTCAGACGCTTTGGAGATTGCAGAGAAATCATTTTCCGCGACCGTCTTAATTTCGACCCTGCCGTCGCAAAAGAATACGAAGCCTTGAAGTTAAAACTTTGGAAGGAATACGAGTTTGACAGAGACGGCTATACGCAGGCGAAGTCGGATTTTGTCGAGCGTTATTCGGGCGAGGCTCGCGCTCTTAATTTTCTAAATACTCCCGAGATCCGCACCGAGAGACTTATTCTCAGGAGATTCAATAAAAACGATGTCGAAGGAATATTGCGCCTGTACGGCGATAGGGAGGTCAACAGGTTTTTGCCTTGGTTTCCTTTAGAAGACTTGTCGCAAGCGGAGAGTTATCTCTATGAGAAGATCCTTCCGTGTTATGACGGCGAAGCGTCGTATAATTATGCAATACAGTATGCGCAGAACGGCGAACTAGTCGGCTACGTCCATCTTCACGATATAGGAGGCGCAAACGATCTCGGCTATGCGATCGCCAAAGAATATTGGGGCAAGGGCATTGCAACGGAAGTGTGTCGCGCCGTAATAGATCGACTTGCCGAGGACGGATTGCCGTTTGTCACCGCGACGCACGACGTAGAAAATCCCCGCAGCGGAGAGGTGATGAAAAGATTGGGTATGAAATATGCATATTCGTACAATGAGCGGTGGCAGCCCAAGGATATAGACGTAGTCTTTAAAATGTATCAGCTCAATTTGGACGGCAACGAAGAGCGGATCTACAGCGGATATCGCACGGCTTACGACAATAATATTTAGTTTGCTTAAAAAATTCCTAGGATTTTACAAAACTCAAACGGCTTGATTTATTTTGTATATTACTTTATAATATAAGTATGTTAAACGGATTTGCGTACGGTGTTGTAAAGCGTTTTAAAAAACTCGCGCTTGCGGTGAGCGGGGGCAAGGATTCTATGGCTTTATTGCACGCTTTACGTGAGACTATGGACGTCGACAGTTTTTTTGTAGTCACGGTACATCACAATTTGCGTGGAGACGAGGGGCGGCGCGACAGAGATTTCGTCGTCGGTTACTGCAAAGAAAACGGTATCGAATGTATCGTATATGAAGAGGATATCCCCGCTTTTTGCGCGCAAGCCGGATACACTGTAGAACAGGGCGCGCGTTTGCGCAGAAGAGAAATTTTCAAATCTCTGGTGTCCGACTGCAAAGCCGAACGCGTCGTCACCGCGCATCATCTATCCGATAACGTCGAAAGTATTTTGATGCACGTATTCAGAGGCAGCGGACTCAAAGGTCTTTGCGGAATGAACATAGACGACGGCGTATTGTTGCGACCCATGCTCGAATGCACCCGCGAGGATATCGACGGATTTATAGTCGACAACGAAATTCCTTACGTTGAGGACAGTACGAATCTATGCGTGGATTATACGCGCAATAGAGTGCGCCGAGAGATAATCCCGCTTATCAAAAGCGTATACGGGGGATTGGACAACAATATTTCGCGACTGTCGGAAAGGGCGGCGGAGATAGGGGAATTTCTCGATACGTATTGCCGTGATTTTCAAGAGAAAGACGGCGCGATCTGCATACCGCTTGCGGCGTTTAAAAAGCCGGACGCCGTCGTTTCGCAGACGGTAATCAATGCTGTCGACACGATTACGACGAGAGTAGACCTGACCAGCAAGCATATCGCCGCGATACGCGCGCTCAAAGACAAATCGAGCGGCGCGAGCATAGATCTTCCTTTTTCTCTTAAAGCCTACAGACAGAGCGACTGCATAGCGTTGGCGTTCGGTCAAAAGTGCGAATATGCGGGAAGGATAGGCGGATACGGCGAGTACGATCTAGGCAATAAAATTTTGATACTCTCTAGTGAAGAAAATGACGGGCTAGTCTGCGATCTCGACAAACTCATAGGTTGCGAGATACGCAACAGACGGCAGGGCGATAAATTCCGCAGATACAAAGGCGGGAATAAGAGTTTGGGCGACTATTTTACGGATATAAAGATCCCCAACAGACTCCGCGACGGAGTGATAGTCGTAGCCAAGGGTAATGTAGTTTGTCTTCTTCCCGAATACGAAATAGCCGATTGCGTCAAGGTGGACGAAGATACCGTCCGCAAGGCGTACGTGAGCGTTGTCAAAAAGGAGAATCGTTGATATGAGCAGAGTACGCGAGATCATATCTAAAGACGCGATTGCGGCGCGCGTTGCCGAGATAGGCAAGGCAGTAGAGCGCGATTATGCTGGCAAGAGACCGATACTGGCGTGTATTCTTACGGGCGCGATTGTATTTTTCTCCGATTTGGCGCGCAATATAGATCTCGATATGAGATTTGATACTATGGCTGTATCCAGCTACGGAATGGGCAAGAAGTCCAGCGGAGTAGTGAATATAGTCAAGGATATGACTTGCGATATAAAAGGCGAGGACGTAATAATCGTCGAAGATATTATAGACAGCGGTCTGACGATGAAGACGCTGACTAAACTATTGAAAGAAAGAGGCGCGGCAAGCGTGAAAGTATGCGCTTTTTTGGACAAGCCGGCAGGGCGCAAGACAGATTACGAGGCCGATTATACGGGATTCACGGTAGAAGACGGAATAATCGTAGGATACGGGCTTGATTGCTCGGGCAAATACAGATACTTGCCGTACGTCGGAGTATTGGAAGAGGACTGAGATGGATCGGTTGGCGGAAAGATACAGAGATGAACTGAAAAAATTGAGCGGATTTTTCCCGTCGAATAAACGATTGTACGCGGTAGGCGGCTGCGTGAGAGACGCGTTGCAAGGCAGACGGTGTTACGACGTCGATCTTGCCGGCGCGGCGACTCCCGCCGATTTGACGGAGTTACTTTCGGCAAGCGGGTTTAAAGTCTGTCCCGCGTCGCCGAGATTGGGCACGATGATAATAAAAGGCGAGTACGCCTACGAGTATACTACGTTCAGGACGGACAGCTATCCCGAGGGAAGCGGCGTACATACTCCCGATCGAGTGGTTTTTACAGAAGATATAGAGGAAGATGCGAGAAGGCGCGATTTCAAGTGCAACGCGGTATATTACGATATATTTGACGATAGACTTTGCGATCCGCTCGGCGGAGTTCAAGATATAGAAAATCGCATTTTATCCACCGTCGTATCTCCCGATACCGTGCTTTCTCAGGACGGATTGAGGATAATGCGGCTTGTGCGCTTTGTGTCTACTTTGGGGTATAGCGTAGAAAAGGAAACTATGCAGAGCGCCAAAAAGTTGGCGGGCGGTCTGCGCGATATAAGCGTGGAGAGAATAAGGGATGAACTTGACAAACTACTCGCAGGCGACAACTGTTATAACGCTTTAAAGCTTATGAAAGAGATAGGAGCGCTTGAGATTATTCTGCCCGAAGTCGCGTCCAATGACAATGTGGCGCAAAAACCCGAGTATCATAAGTACGACGTGTTGGAGCACTGTTTTAAAGTTGCGGAGAACTGTCCTACGAAAATCAGGCTTGCGGGACTTCTGCACGACGTGGGCAAGGGCGTCTGTATGCGAAAAGACGGCAATTCATATTTGCACAATACTGTCGGCGCAGAGATGACGCGCGAAATAATGACGAGGCTGAAGTATCCCGTCAAAATGATCGACAGGACGGTCAGGCTCGTGCAAGAGCATATGTTTGACGTCAACGGCAATGCGCGCGAATGTAAGTACAGAAGATTTATTGCGAGGAATCTTGATATCATCGACGACGTTATAGATCTGTTCAAAGCCGACTGTATAGGCACAGGTTACGATATAAAATCTCGTACGGCGGAAAAGGCGGAACGCATATATTCCCGGATGCTTGACGAGAAAGTGCCTATGACGCTCAAACAACTTAATATCGACGGCAACGATCTAAAGAGCATAGGTATCGACGGCAGAGATATAGGAACAGCTCTTAATATAATATGGGATATGGCGTTGAGAAATTGCGTTGTCAACGAAAAACAAGCGTTACTTAAAGTAGCGCGCAGATTAAAAAATTCATTGGAAAAAGAAAAGGCGAAAGATAATGGATAAAGCGATATTAATATGTACTGTTATAGCAGCGGTATGTGCGGCCGTGAGTATGGTCGTATGCTTGCTTGCGTCGAAAAAACGCGGCGGCAATCAAAGCGCGGACGGAACGTTGAGCGACGGATTGGATAATTTAAACGACAGTCTCAACGAAGTCAAGAATATGGTCAACGAGCATATCTCCAAGGAAAAGGAGAGCATAGTGACGGCGTTCAACTCGTCCAATGCCACGTTGATTGATATGTTGGACAGATATATGAATTCTTTCAAAGAGACGTTGGGAAAGAATCTGGATACGGTAGACCGTCAACTCAAAGAGATAAGAGAAGAGATGACCTGCGCGACGCGTCTTATGCGAGGAGAGACGTCCGATTCGTTGGAGAGAATGCAGGAGAAGACGAAAGCTTCGCTTGCGGAAATGAACGCCGCGATAGACAGATCTCTCAAGACGTTAAAGTCTGATATATCCGAATCTTTGGATAAGATGAACGCAGATATAAAGAGTTCGCTCAAAGAAATGCGCGAGGACAATCAAAAGCAATTGACGGGCGTCAAGGAAGACAATGAAAAACAACTCGAGAAGATGCGCGAGACGGTCGACGAGAAACTGTCCGGCACTTTGGATACTCGAATAAAGAACGCTTTCGAGATGGTAAACGAGCGACTTGATAAAGTTCAGCGCGGTTTTGGCGAAATGCAGAGTTTGTCCACCAAGGTTACTAATCTCAACAAGATGTTTTCAAACGTCAAGACGAGAGGCGGATGGGGCGAAGTTGCGCTCGAAAGTCTGCTCGATCAGATACTCTCTCCCGAACAGTACGCAAAGCAGTTCAGGCTTGGCAAAGGTTCGCAGGAAGCAGTTGATTTCGTCGTGGTTATGCCAGGACAGAACGGAGATACGGTATATCTTCCGATAGACTCAAAGTTCCCGTTGGATAAATACGTGAGACTGGTCGAAGCGAGCGAAGAGGGCGATAGCGAAAAGATAGAAATCGCGCGCAAGTCGCTCGTCGAAGAGGTCAAGAGAGAGGCGAGAAGCATTTGCGCAAAATACATAAAGGTTCCGCTCACGACCAATTTTGCCGTGATGTACGTGCCTACGGAAGGACTGTATGCAGAGATAGCCAAGGACAGCGTGCTCACGTCTAGATTGCAGAACGAATTTTCCGTCACAGTTTGCGGACCTACCACTATAACCGCGCTGCTCAACAGTCTGCAAGTGGGCTTTACCACTCTCAAGATACAGAAGCGTAGCGGAGATATAGTAAAGGAACTCGGCAAGTTTAGAAAAGATTTCTTGAAGTATACCGATCTCATCGGCAAGGTAAAAAAGAATGCGACTACGGTCGTGACGACTATAGAGGAAGTAGAGAGGCGCAACACGCTGATAAATCAAAGACTGTCCAAGGTCAGCGGCGATTTGCCCGAAGGCGACGGCGAAAGACTGATCGCAGCGGACGAGACAGTAACGACGGAGGAAGAATGAAAACAGATCTTCATATACACAGTGTGCTCAGCGACGGTACCGATACCCCGCGCGAGATCATAGACATAGCCAAGCGCGAGGGGATAGAGTACGTTTCTATCACCGATCACGATTGCGTCAAAGCTATCAAAGACGTCTCGGATTATGCGCGCGAGCAGAAAGTTGGCTTTATCAACGGAGTGGAACTGTCGGCGTATTCTCTCACCGAGATACATATACTGGGCTATTGTTTCGACGCAGATAATGCCGCGCTATGCGAAAAATTGGATTGGTTCGAGACCAAGCGCAAGGAGAGAGCGATCACTATATTGGACAGGCTTTTTGACCTAGGGATAAAGCTCGACAGAGACAGACTTCCCGACGGAAGCGCAAGCGTCGGCAGACTGCACATAGCCAGACTTATGGTCGACGAAGGTTACGCAGAATCGGTACCCGAGGCTTTTGACAGATATCTCGGAGTAAACGGCAAGGCTTACTGTCCGTCCAAGCGCGTCACGCCTATGCAGGCGGTGGAACTTATAAAGCAGGCGCACGGCTATCCCGTGATAGCGCATCCGCTGCGTTTGCTTAAGAGCCATAAATTGAAATTACTCATTGAGGGATTGAAACCTTTGGGATTGGAAGGACTAGAAGTATACTATCCCGCGCACGACAAGGCGGCGGTGGACGAACTGTATTCGCTGGCGAGACGTTATTCGCTTATGGCGACGGGGGGCACGGACTATCACGGCGCCAACAGAAACGTGCAGATGGGCAGCGTGAAAGTCGATCTCGACAGATATACCGCTTCGCGTTTGGGAATAAAATAATATTGCAAGGGGGAAATTATGCAATTATTATTCAAACAAAAATTCGTGTCCTTGGCTGGCAAGTATGAGATATACGATTCGAAGGGCAACGTAGTTTATATGATCTTGGGCAGAGTATCGATACCCAAACGCTATGAAATATACGACGCCAAAGGCAATTTTCTTGCGGAACTCAAAGCCAAAGTATTTGATATTTTGCCAACTTTCAGACTTTATATCGGTGATAGAGAAGCGGGTTGCGTCAAAAAGAAATTTACATTCCTCAGTCCAAAGTTTGAAGTGGATTGCAATGGGTGGCGCGTAGACGGTAATATTTGGGAATGGAATTATAAAATAATGTCCGCAGATTCCAAGACTGTGGCTACGGTAAGCAAACAGCTTTTGAACCTTACGGATACCTATGCGATAGACGTCGTCGATCCCAAAGACGCGCTTTTGGCTTTAATGGTCGTGCTTGCTATCGATGCTGAAAAAGAAGGAAAATAAATTTCCATAATTTTTCGATAGGAAGATCATTGTTTTGTAAATTGGCTCAAAGTATACTTATACGGTTGACTTGTACGCTCAAAAAGCGCATAATTGATACGGCGGTTTTACCGTTCACGGGTATGGAAAGGTGTTATGAAAAATGTTTTTATCGTAAACCCTTATGCGGGAAGAGAGAACGCTCTCGAAAGCATAAAGGCGATTTTGGCAAGCAAAGAGGATTTTGAATACGAGATATACGTCACAGAGCATAAAGGCGACGCAACCGAATACGTTGCGAAAAAGTGCGAAGAATGCGACGAAGACATAGTATTTTACTCGTGCGGCGGAGACGGTACGCTCAACGAAGTCGCGAGCGGATGCGTCGGACACTCAAATGCGGTGTTGGCTGTATATCCATGCGGAAGCGGCAACGATTACGTCAAGTATTACGGCGGGAAAGAAGTCTTTCTTGATATAGATAATCTGATAAACGGAACGGAAACAAAGATAGATATAATTAAGGTAGGCGACAGATATGCCGTAAACGCATGTCATTTCGGACTTGACAGCGCGGTCGCGAAGAAGATGAACGAAGTTCGTCACAAGAAGATCGTCGGCGGAAGAAACGCATATAACACCGGCGTGTTGTATGCGCTTTTAACTGCTACGAAGACAAAGTGCAAAGTTTACGGAGACGGAGAACATCTCAACGGCGAACGGATACTGCTCTGCACGGCGGTCAACGGAAGCCATGTCGGCAGTTCTTACAAATGCGCTCCGTATTCTAGTAACAACGACGGTTATATGGAAGTGTGCTGCGTAAGACCCATTTCTATATTCAGATTTCTTAAGTTTATGAAACATTACAAGGACGGCAGCTATCTCGAGATAGAGAACGTGAAAAAGTTCTTGCAATATAAGAGATGCAAAAAAGTTGAGATCATAGCGGGACAGAAGAATTTTGCGATCAGTCTCGACGGAGAAGTCATAGAGGGCGACAGGTTCCAAGCGGAGATACTGGAGAAGGCTATAAGATTTATAGTTCCTCGCGGGGCGGTGGAGAATCCGTCCGCAAAAGCGTATGCTCAATAAGTCTGCGAAGATGACCGTGATAACTTATAAGACATCTGTCGTAATGACAAACGGTAAATAACTTAATTTATCGGCGGCGCGGAATATACGTGTCGTTTTTTATTATTAATATTAAACAATTATGTTTTTATCTGCCTTTGTTGTATTATAAAAATTTTTTTGTATTCAATAATCATTATGCATCGTAACTGCTGATTTTGCAGGAATTTTATCATGTAAAATCTGCATACATTACCTATATTGTACATAGAGATTATCTTGACAGCGGCTTTTTAGGTTTTGTATAATTTTATTACAGATATCCGTATAGATCCGGGAAATTTATATGGATAAAACGTAGGTAGGGATTAGATGAAATTACACGCTCAGATATGGGACAAGGTCCAGTATATCTTTAGAAATTATTATGACAGAATGATTCATTTTGCCGGATATTATAACGGCGAAATAGATTTGGCTCTTTTGAGAAAATCGCTTTTTTATATAGTGGAAAAATATCCTGTGCTCAGGTCGTCCTTCGAGCATAGCTCGATAAATCCGCACTGGAAGGTCAACGAGGATTTTTGCGAGGAAGAAATGGCGGAGAGGATAGTTTGCGACGATCTCGTCAAGAGCGTGCATACTTCGCTCGCCGAGGAGATAAGCGCCGATTCAAAATTTCAGTTCAAATTGACCGCGCATTATTGCGACGGCAAAACCGCTGTCTCGCTTATAGTTAATCATATGTGTATGGACGGCACAGATTTTAAGTACTTTATTTCCAAGATAGTCGAGGGATACAATATCCTTCTCGACGGCGGGGATATTTCAACGCTTTCGCTCAAAACGGGCGAGCGCGGAGCGGAACAGATATATAAAAATATGAGCGAAGAGGACGCGGAAAAGGCAAAGGGACTGTATAAAAACGTTTCGCGTACGGGAATAAAAAATCGATTTGCTTTTACAAAAGATACCGATTGCACAACGTGTTTCAATTTAAGAAAACTCTCTAGCGATACCGTGCAGTCGCTCAAGCGCAAAGGTAAAGAGTACGGCGCGACTCTTAACGACGTATTTATCGCCGCGTATGCACGCGCTATCTCCTCGCGTCTTGCCGAGACGGACGACGAAAGGATAGTCGTCACCAGTATGAAGAATCTGCGCGATCATATCGAGGGTGGAGAGTCCGAAGATATGACAAATCTTACCGGATTTATGCCCTGTGTGCTCGATAGAGTAGAGGGCGATTTTTCGGATACGCTAAAGACGGTTGCGGAAAAGAATAGACAGTCAAAAGAGGATAAATTCTGCGGACTTTACGGATTGCCGCTTATGGCTTTGGCATTTAAAGTATTTCCCTTTTCTATAGCAGAATTGGCGATAAAGATAGGCTATGAAAATCCTCTCATCGGCATGTCAAATATAGGTATCATTTCCGAGGAGGGAGTGACTTTCGGCGGCTGCGAATGCGTGGATGCGTTTGTCACGGGAGCTACCAAGTTCAAGCCGTATATACAGTTGACCGCTACGACGTTTAAGGGCGAGACGACTCTCTGTATAGCGCAAAAATGTTCTGATGAAGACAGGCGCCGTATCAATGAGCTTCTTGACGAAATAGTATCTATACTCAAAGAGTTTTGCAATAATAGATAACAACAAACGACGCTTGCTATTCCGCAGGTGTCGTTTAATTAGTTTCAAATACGGTTTTATAAAAGCTTTTCAAATACAAATATCTCTTGATCAGGATCGCAGTTGTTTGATTGAAAGATAAGTTCCTTCTTTTTCGATCTGTTCCATTCCGCGAGTTCTTGATAGTTGTTTTGTACAACAAGACCTATTTTAACGCTTATTTTTTGTCTGCCGTATTTTTTCATTTCCCAAAGGAAGTGCTTATATGGCTGTTCTGCTACGTTTGTTATAATTTCGTATAAGAAATCGTTGTTGCCGTTGCTTTCTATCGGAGAGAGCAATACGTTGTCGTCAGTCAATTTTATGTATAATTTATTTTTGTTATTGCATTCGTATAGCGATTCAAGACAGAATTTTCGCAAAGCTATATTGCTCAATTCGCTTATGTCCTTCGTCTTAAAATGCAGGACTATGCGCATATTATTTCTTTTATCGTTGTCGATATTTTTGTTTTTTCTAGTTATAGTTTTAGGCTGCAAATATTTGTTTATTTCCACCTTTTCCAAAGATAGGGAATAGCGCAGATCGTTGAGGGATTTTTGCGATTGCGCGGACATTTGTCTGTTGTTGAATTCTACGGTGAAAAGAAGCGCGACTATGGTCAGTATAGAACTTACCGACGCTACGAATACCGAGGAAGCGACGTTGATGTAATCGCCTATTTTAAACAGCGACAAGATCATTCCGATAAATGAAACCAGCGACGTTATACCAAGCGTAGCCATTCCGACGTAGAGCAGTCTTCTTAAATGTTTTTTTTCATTGTTTTTCATACAGATTTTTTCCTTTTTTAAATTATATCACACGCACTTAAATTTTTGCAATAGCAAGAATCGTCACGTATTGCATTTAATTTCTTGTATTTTCATTACCCCTATTGTGCGAAGGTAATTTTTATGCTATAATATCTACGATGAAAATATTGTTTATTTGTATGTCCAATATATGTCGCAGTCCTTATTGCGAATACGTATTCAAAGACATAGTTTCCAAAGACGAAGTTTTGTCGGCTGAAATAGAATGGACAAAGAGTTCGGCGGTGTTCAATAAGTCTTTTGTTATAAACGGCAAGGCGCGCCTTGCGCTTATGCGCGAGGGATTTGACGAGGCGGCGATCTCTGCGCACGAGCCGACGTTTAAATGGGGCAAGGGCAGGAAGTATTTTAAAGAGTGCGATATAATAATCGGTATGACCCGATCCAACAAACTTTTTCTGCCTTATTTTTGCCGCAAAAAATTCAGACTTCTGTCCGAACTTGCTTTGGGAGAATACGTGCCCATACCCGATCCGGTGCTGATAAAAGATCAGGATAAATACTATGCGGCGATGGACGTTATCAAAAGTTATTTGACTGCTTACGCGCAAAAACTTAAAGAAGATATTTTACGAAAAAAATCTTAACATTTTATAAAAGTTTTTCAAAGGGGTATTGAAAAAGGGCGGATAGTGTGTTATAATGTCAACGGACAACGATACTTATAATTTTGAGGAAGTAAATTATGGAAAAAGATATGGATAAAATTGCAATAATCGACTTGGGATCAAACTCGACTCGATTAGTGCTCGTAGATATTCTCAAAGGGGGATATTTTCAGGTAGTCGACGATATAAAGGAGACCGTAAGACTGGCTCAGGACATGGAAGTCGACGGTTTTTTGCAGTCCAATAGGATAGCTCAGACAATAAAGACTTTGAAGATGTTTAGACGTCTTTGCGATGCGAACAACGTATCGCATATATACGCTTACGCTACTGCGGCGGTGAGAAGAGCAAAGAACCAACGCAGTTTTCTCGACGAAGTACACGCTTGCACGGGTATCGAACTCAAGGTGCTCAACAGCGACGAAGAGGCTCAGCTCGTATATCAGGGCGTGATCAACTCTATGGATATACCCAGAGGAATTATAGTGGATATCGGCGGCGGAAGCACGCAGATGATTTATTACAACAGAAAGAGTATTCTCAATACGGTCACGTTGCCGTTCGGTTCGGTAGTGCTGACTGATATGGTCAAGCAGGAAGGACTTTCTCCCGAGGACAAGTCCCGTATGATAGAGAAGTACGTATCGGAAGAATTGGACAAGCTAGAATGGCTCAAGGATATACTTCCGGATACCAAACTTATCGGCGTAGGCGGATCGTTCAGAAACATAGGCAAGATAAGCCGTATGTTGAAGAAATATCCTCTTTCTATGGCTCATAACTATGTCGTAGGCAAGAGTGAATTTTCCAGCATATACGGCAATATACGTTCGCTAGAACTCGATAAGACTATGAAGATCAGAGGATTGTCGAGCGTCCGCGCGGATATTTTTCCTGCGGCTTTGGCGGCTATCAATTCTATAATAAACGCCGTAGGCGCAGAGGAGATAGTCATTTCCGGCAGCGGACTCAGAGAGGGCGCGATGTTTAGATACGCAGTTCCCTCGACAAATGAAAAGCCGATATCCGACGTGCTCGGACACAGCATCTACTCGCTGTTGAATTTCTTCGGAGAGAATATTCCTCACGCGGAGCAGGTATATAATCTGTCTATACAGTTGTTCAAACAGCTCAAGGTATTACATAAACTTCCCAGAGCGTACGTCAAGGTTTTGCGTACCGCGGCAATGCTTCACGATACCGGCAACAGAATAAAGTACTACGATCATCACAAGCATTCCAGTTACGTTATTCTCAATTCCAATCTTTACGGCATTTCGCACACCGATCTCATAATGGCGGCGTTTATCGCTTCTATGCATAGAAAGGGAGATATAAATACGGTCGAATTTATGCGCTATAAAGATATGCTTACGGAAGAAGACTTTGACGCAATACTGAAACTCGGCGTTATTGTCAGGATAGCGGAAAGTTTTGACAGAAGTATGTCCAGCGTGATAAAAAGCATAGACTGCGACGTACTCGGCGACAGCGTTATAATGAAGACGGACAGCGAAGGACAGGATTGTTCTCTCGAGATAAAAGACGCTATGACAGCCGTTCAAGATTTCAGACGCGCGTATAAAAAGAATCTTCAGATCCTTTAGTAGGTGTTCGGCGGAAAAGCAGACTGAGCGAAAGTAAAACAGCATCTTTGCCGCCAAAACGGCATAACAAAAAAGTCGACTCGTACGGCAAGTACGAGCGATTTTTTCTTATATCGCCTTGACGGCAAATCTACAATTTTCTTTTTCGCTCAGCTGCCTTCCCGCCTCACAAAGTTTTATTTTGTCTTTAGAAAGAGTTTCCGCCGATACACCGTAATAAAAAAGTCGCCATGTATAATCCAGTACATGCGATTTTTTTCTATATCTATGATTGCAGACTTTGGAGAGCGGTGCGGATTTCGTTTTAGCGGAAGTATCCTAGCCACAAGTGTACTTTGCCGTACACGGTGAGCGACGGATATCTTTTGATCAAGCGAAAGGCGCGCCGTTATACAAAGTCGTCTCTCAGACAAAAAATCTACATCTATCTTTTTTATTCATCTCGCATTCCGCCTCACGACGTTTAGTTTGTGCTAAAAAATTACGCCGATTAATCATTTTACTTGCGGCAGACGCGCGATACTCGCTTTCCGCCTCACGTTTGTATTATTTGGTAATTTTGATCTAGATTAAATCTGTCATTTCGAGCGTAGTCGAGAAATCCAATCAAATTGAATTATATTTCCGCATTACAGTCGAAATGACGTTTAATTTACCTTAAATAATCAAGAAATTTTTGCCCGCTGTTTATATACTACCTCTCGGACAAACGCTTTGGAAGAGAATAGAATTACTCCCACAGCGAGGGCTATCGCGATGTCTACGAATACAAAAGAGTTGTATGCCAGACTATAGATATATATATTGCTCGCGCCGGAATCGTTTGCGTATGTGCCGAAGGCGAATACTCCGGAAAGAAAGTGAGCCGTAAATCTAAATGCGCCTGCAGCGATGCCGCCGAGCAGCAGAGAGACTTGCGGACACTTATTAAAGACTTTGATTTTTGAGAAAATTCCCCCCAGTCCTATTGCCGAAAAAGCTATCGGATAATCCAAAAGAAATTGAGCGGGGTGGATTATATACGGATCTTGAATGGCTTGCAAGACGCCGTATACTATGCCCAGTAAGAATCCTTTTTTTATACCGAATATATAAGAGAATATCAACAGCGGCAGCAACGACGCGGGCGTAACGCTTCCGCCCTGAGGCATTTTGAACAGTCTTATATAAGAGAGGGCAAAGCTCATTGCCACGCAAATCGCTCCAAAAGCAACTGTACGGGAATCGAATTTAAAGTTTTCATTTCTGCCCAGTAAAAGCGTAAGCGTCAAGATCGCGCCGGTCAGTACAAACATGCTGATATACAGCGGAGCTTTCTTGAGGAAAGGCGAATAATATCCGTCGTCTTTAATGTTGTCGACGTAGTATTTGCCTATTAGAGATACGCAGACTATAGCCGCTGCAATGCAAAGCGCGATGGCTATATATATGAGTATACGTATCTTTTGAGGCGAGCGTTTTTTTATAAACATCAAAAACATAAATAAAAATAACGTCAGGAATAATGCAAGTATAGGCCAAAAGACAAGATCGGGCAATTCGTCGCCGCCCCAAGTCTTGACGGCTGTCAGCATCAAGAGATTGTTCATTGTTGACTCCTTTTCGCCGACAAAAAATAAAAATGCCCCCGAACAAAATGACGGAGTGCAACATACTTTTTAAGCTCTTTCGTTCAAGCATTACCTTGTCCGATTCAAGTGGTATGATCTCAGCTTTTTAAAGCACCCACGGCGAATATTTTATTTTATACCATAAATATATACGATATAGTTCGCTATGTCAAACAAATAGACGAACTTTGTAAAATATATTTTTCGTCATCTATAGCAACGCGTTTAATCCCGCTTAGGAAGATTAATTGTATAAAAAAGCCGCGGCGAATAGACCGACGCGACTTTTGTAAAATGATTTGGATTGGATTACTTGTTATTTGAGGGAATCTTTTATCTTTTTGCTTTGCGAGTAGTCCATATCGGCTTCCGAATAACTGAACACAGTTATCTGTTTATTCTGAGCCGCGCCGGAGAACATTTGGATCTTGCCGTTCCAGCTCTCTTCGATGTCGTATCTCTTCGCAAGACCGCATTCCCATATTTGAACGGTCATTCTGCAATATTCGTATTTCATATTGCTTCCGCCGTTGTCGTTTTCCAGCCATTCGATAGTCAGCTTATCGTTGTTGGCAACTTCTACGTCGATGGAGAAGGTAAGTTCATAATACTTTTTGTCGCCCTCTTCTTTGACTTCTATCTTTGCGCCTTCTTCGGATACGATATCTTTAGCCGTCCAGTTGATGTCCACTTTTTTGGCTTCGTCATAACTTCTCGAGCCTGACGCTTCCTGAGGCGAATTCCAATTGCCGCGCTTTTGTATCTTCCATTCTTTTACTTCCAACAGACCCGTTTTGAAATTATATGTAATAGGGCTGTCATTGTTCATTCTGCTATAAAGACCGTCGGCAATATATCTTATATCTGCGCTGGTAACGAAGTTTGCGGCGATGGAATTGAAGTTGTGATTGACGGGAAGTTTGATCGTAATGTCGTCTTTTATCTCGTCGCTCTGTCTTCTCAGTCTTTGATATACGAGCGTGCCTTGATTGCTTCCGAGATTGGTAGTACCTACTTTATGAGTAAAGTAAGCGAAATGGTCGCACGCAATCTCGTTTATCGTCGCGCCGTATACCATCTTTGCGATCTTATCGGCTGTGCCGAGCGACTCGTTTTCATAGATAGCGGATACGTTGACAGGCGTTTCTTTCGCTCCCTCGCGTCCGTTTTCTATACTGTCTACGTTTACCGCGTCGGGATATGCAAGGTAGTCTTTCAGTACGGTTCCGAAATCTACGTCTATGATCTCTCCGTTTTGACTTCCGCCGTTGCAGGCTACAAAACTTATGCAAATCGTCAATGCCACAAGCATAACTGCGATTGTTGTCAATACTTTTTTCATAATTTCACTCCCTTTAACTGTGTATTGTTAAGTTCAGTATAAAGTTTGTATATATCAAAAGTCAATACCTTTGAAAAAATTTTATATTAAAAAAAATTGATTTTTACGATTATTATTCTTTTGATTTCCATATTTATGTTTGATATAAAAATTTTATGGATAAAATGGGCGTAATTGCGAGGCGACTCGCTATTGACACAGCACATATAATGGGTTATAATTAAGGTATAATAAAAAATTTTATCGTAATTTATCGATAGTATTTGAGGAAAAGTATGATAGAACGAGTGGCTTTATATCCTACGCACGTCCGCCGTCTTATTTCGTTGAGAAGTAAGATTTACAAGACTGTGGGAGATATGTCTTGCGAGGCGGCTTTGAGTAAGGAGCCTATTCCCAAGAATATGTTGGACAAGGCTAAATTTGCTCCTATTTTTACCGGAGACGTATGGGGCAGCGATTTTGACTGCGGTTGGTTTAGATTCAAGGGCTATGTGCCGGAGAGTTGCAAGGGCAAACACGTTGTCGCGCTGATCAATATCCAAGGCGAAGGAGTAGTGTACGGCGCGGACGGGAAGATAAAGCAAGGCATTACGCAGGTATTGGACGGGATAGATCTCGTGCAGTCGGCTAAAGGCAAGCAGGTCGTCGATCTTTTTCAGTGCGCAGAGGGCGGAGAAAAAGTAGAATTGCTTGTCGACGGTGGATATAACGGAAAAAGGAAAAAGCCCGGTTATCAAGTCAAACTCGCCCGCAAAGACATTGCCGTCTGCAACGACGAGATCCTTACTTATTATTACGATTATCTCCAGCTTTTCTGTATGCTGTTGACTTACGGCAAGAACGTCAATTTGACAAAAGAGCGGTTTGCGCAAATAGGAAAGGCGCTTTCCCGCAGTTATAGGATATCCAAGAAGAGTTATGTTGACGCCCACGAAGAACTTGCGAAGATCATAGCTGTTCCCAACGACGCGGACTGCACCGAGTATACCGCCATAGGACACGCTCATATCGATCTCGCTTGGCTGTGGCCGATAAGGGAAACGAAGCGAAAGGGAGTGCGCACTTTTGCGACCGCGCTCAACAATATAGATAAGTATCCCGAATATAAATTCGGCGCTTCGCAGGCTCAGTTATTTCAATGGATAAAGGAAGAAGCGCCGGATCTTTACGCGAGAGTAAAGGACGCAGTGGCAGACGGCAGGATGGAATTACAGGGCGGTATGTGGACGGAAAACGATTGCAATATCCCTTGCGGAGAATCGCTTATACGTCAGTTTTTGTACGGCGAGAAGTTTTTTGAAGACGAATTTTCAAAACATTGCAAAGTAGTATGGCTTCCCGACGTATTCGGTTATCCGGCGTCTTTGCCGCAGATCATACGCAAGTGCGGCAGAGATTATTTTATGACGATCAAGCTCACTTGGAATATGCAGAATAAATTCCCGTACAAGACGTTTGTATGGAAGGGAATAGACGGCAGCAAAGTGCTTTCGCATATGGCTCCGCAGGGAACTTACAATTCTACCGCGACGCCGATGGCGATAGTCAATTCTGACAGAGGCAATCCTCACAAAGACGATATTGCAAAAGCGCTTTTGATATACGGAATAGGCGACGGAGGCGGCGGCCCCGGGGAAGCTCCTCTCGAACTGCTTGACAGACAGCAAGACAACAAAGGACTGTCCAAAGTGGTGAGAAGACATGCGGTCGAGTTGTTTGAAGATATAGAAAATCAATATATAGACGCGGCGCCCGAGTACGACGGCGAATTGTATCTTGAAAAGCATCAGGGTACCTATACGTCTCAGGCGCAGAACAAACTCTACAATAGATTGATGGAACAGCAACTGCACAATCTCGAATGGCTGATGTCGCTTGCAAAGGTCAAAGGGATAACTTACGATTTCCCCAAGTACGAAAGTATTTGGAAAGAGGTGCTACTGTATCAGTTCCACGACATCATTCCGGGATCGTCGATAAAGAGAGTTTACGATGAATCGGTCGAGAGATATAAGATAATGTATGCGGAGGTGCTTGACGCTTGCGCCGATATTGTCTCCAAACTCGACGGAGAAGTGGGGCTCGGAGCTATCAATCCGATAGGTTTTGACAGAAAAGAGTACGTCAAGTCGGGGGAGAATTGGTATCTCGCGGACGTAAAGGCATATTCTTCGACAAAGCTAATTGCAGTCGACGGGAGCAAGGAATTTTCCTTTGGAGACGGTTTTATCGAAAACTCGCTTCTCAAGGTGACGTTTGCTAAAGACGGCAGTATTTGCTCTATGATAGATAAGAAATCTGGCAAAGAACTGTGCGGAGATTATCTCAACAGGCTGACGGTCTATTCCGATCCCAAGTCATATTACGACGCTTGGGATATCGATATAAATTATCCAAAACTCAAGAAGAGTAGGTTCAAGATACTCTCGTCCAAGACTTATGTCGACGGAAAACAGGTAGTGCGCGAGAGCGTGTATACGTACAGAGACAGCGCGCTCACGCAGAAGGTCATACTTACTGAAGGCGATATGCTGGTCGACTTCGTCACTCGGGTAGACTGGCGCGAAGCGCATAAAATGCTGAGGGCGGATTTCCGTCCGTCTGTATACGGCGACACAGTAAATTGCGACATTCAGTTCGGCAACGTCGATAGAAGCACGCTCGAAGACGATCCTATTCGCAAAGCGCAGTTTGAGATATGTGCGCATAAGTTCGTCAACGTAGACAAAGACGGCTACGGCGTCGCTCTTCTCAACGACTGCAAATACGGCTACAGAGTCAAAGACGGGCTTATATCGCTCAACTTATTGCGTTCGCCCAAATATCCCGATCCCGACTGCGATATGGGAGAACATCATTTTGCATACGCATTCTATCCGCATACCGGAGAATGGCGCGAGAGCGACGTGGTGAACAGGGCGTATTGTTACAACAACGCGCTGATAGTCGGCGAGCGCACTCCGAATATAGACGCGATGTTTGATTTGGACGGAGACGTCATCGTCGAGACGGTCAAGATTGCCGACGACGCAAGCGGTATAGTAGTCAGAATATACGAACGAAAGGGAAAAACTTGCAAGGCTGTTCTTAAGCCTAAGTTCGATCACGGCAAGATATTCGATTGCAATATGTTGGAACGCGACAGGGCAGAGCGCGCAAGCAACGAATATGAATTCTCTCCATACGAGATGAAGACAATTTTGTTCTCTTTTGCGAATAAAAATTAAATTGAGATGTCTCTATAAAATAAAGCCGCGCGACCTAAAAAGCCGCGCGGCTTTGTCATTGAACTTGATTGTTGGAGACTGCTTTCTTATTCGCCGTCTGCGGAGATGGAATAGTTGCCGATTTCGTTGGTAGGTTCGCCGATATATTCCTTTGGACTTACTCCGACGATCTTTTTGAATACTCTCGAGAAGTACAGCTGATCGCTGAATCCGCATCTCTCCGCGATCTCGTATATCTTAAGATTGTTGATGTTTCTCGATAAGAGCAACTTCTGCGCGGAATTGATACGAGTATTGTTGAGGAACTGAAGAGGGGAGATGCCCTTTTCTTTGATAAACTGTCTTCTGATATAGTCTTTGGACAGATCGAATTCGTTATAAATAGAATCTATGCTGAAATTGGAATCGGAGAAATTCTCTATTATCGCATTGGCGATGATCTCGATATGGTGGCTTGTCTGCAACGTGCCGTCAAACTGCGTTATAAAGCCGAGTATCAGATCGGTAAACGACATTATGATGTTGGAAGAGCAGCTTTTCGTCGCGGAAAAGTGTCGGAAACACATATTCATCGTTGTATAAAGATCTTTTTGCTGATTGTCTTTCACGACGATCGCGTTTTTAAAACTCGGCGTCCAGCCGGCCACAGTCATATGTATATTGCGGAATCCGCTGTGCGACGAATTGCTGTGCAAAGTGTGCGGCGGAATGACTACTATTTCGTTTTGTGAATATTCGAGCGGCTTTGCGTTTTCGAATATTATTTTCCCCGAACCGTTTGTGCAGTAGATAATCTCCCAAAAGTTATGCTTATGCTGTTTTACGTCATAAGTCTTCATGTTTTTTCCGATATAATTTATTACAGGCATAATTTCCTCCGTCTTAACATAAATGTTTAACTGTCTTCATTATACACTGTCTTGCCTATTTTGTCCATAATTTTTCAACAAAAATAGTATTGTTTTTTTTATTTTCCTATATTATAATTATTATGTAAATGCAAAAAGCATGGGGAAGCTCTCTTTGAAGGAGCTGACCCGGAGGAGTTTTTATGGAGAAATACCGTATTTACAAGGCAATAAAAGAGCAAGGCATAGTTGTGGTCGTGAGAGGCGACGGAATAGAAGAGGCGATAAAGACCGTCGACGCTTGTTACAGAGGCGGAATAAAGATCATAGAAGTTACGTTTACCGTTCCGGGCGCGGATAAGATAATCGCGCGTCTTAGCGAGAAGTACGCAGGTACCGATATGGTTATAGGCGCAGGCACGGTGCTCGATCCGCAGACGGCGCGCATAGCTATACTTGCGGGAGCAAAATTCATAGTCAGTCCTTCGCTCAACGTCGAGACGATCAAGACGTGCAACCGTTACGGAGTGGCTGTTATGAGCGGAGTTATGACTCCGACCGAAGCGCAGACGGCTATGGAATACGGCGTGGATATACTCAAACTTTTCCCCGGAGATATTGCTAAGCCCGCGGGCATCAAGGCGCTCAAGGGACCTTTCCCCAACGCCAATATAATGCCGACCGGCGGAGTCAGCGGCGACAACGTGGAAGAGTGGTTCAAGGCGGGAGCGTATGCCGTAGGCGCAGGCTCGTTCCTTACAAAAGACGCAAAGACGGGCGACTATGCCAAAGTCGAAAGCACTTGCAGAGCTTTTGTCGAAAAAGTACGTTCTATAATCGGAGGAAGAAAGTAATGGCGAAGATCGTTACGGTAGGCGAAATAATGATGCGCTTGCAACCGAGCGGATACAAGCGTTTTATGCAGGCGGAAAGTTTTGATATAGTATTCGGCGGAGGAGAAGCCAACGTTGCAGTATCTCTCGCGCAGTTCGGAGAGGAAGTGGCGTTTATGACAAAATTGCCCTCCAACGCTATCGCGGATAAATGCGTCAGGGAACTCAGAGGCTGGGGAGTGAACACTTCTCTTATCGCAAGAGGCGGCGACAGAATGGGAATATATTTCTGTGAGAAGGGGTGTTCGCAGCGCGGAAGCAACGTCATATACGACAGAGCGGGCAGTGCGATAGCCGAGGCGGAGATAAACGATTTCGATATACCGTCTGCGTTGGACGGAGTCAAGTGGCTGCACTGGACGGGTATAACTCCCGCCATATCGGACAAGACCGCAGAGATAATGAAAGCAGTGCTTATTGAGGCGAAGAAGAGAAATATCACGGTGTCTTGCGATCTCAATTATCGCAAAAAACTTTGGAGCAGACAAAAAGCCAACGAAGTTATGAGCGATCTCGTCAAGTACGTGGACGTGCTTATTTCCAACGAAGAGGACAGCAAAGACGTATTCGGCATAGAGGCGGAGAACACCGATATAAACAGCGGAAAGATCTCGGCGGACGGATATGCCGGCATAGCAAAAAAACTTATGGCGAAATTTCCTTCGCTCAAATATGTTGCGTTTACGCTCAGAGAGTCGATCTCCGCGTCGCGCAACGGATGGTCGGCGATACTTACAGACGGCAAAGACGTATTTAATTCCAAAAAATATTCTATCGATATAGTCGACAGAGTGGGCGGCGGCGATAGTTTCGGCGCGGGATTGATATACGGACTGATAAATAATCTGGGCGGACAGAAGACGATCGAATTTGCGGCCGCGGCATCCTGTCTCAAACATACCGTCGAGGGCGATTTCAATATAGTGTCGGTAGACGAAGTAAACAAACTTGCGGGAGGCGACGGAAGTGGCAGAGTGCAGAGATAGGGCGGTAAATCTGCTCAAGACAAAATATGCGGAGCGCCTGTACGGAGAGGTCAAGGATCTTCCGATAATCGACTATCACTGTCATCTCTCTCCCAAGGAGATATATGAGGATAGACAGTTCGGCAATATAGGCGAGATGTGGCTTTCGGGCGACCACTACAAGTGGAGACTGATGAGAGCTTACGGAATTGACGAAAGATATATCACGGGCGACGCCGACTACAGAGAGAAGTTTCTCGCCTTTGCAAAGGCGGCGGGAAGCGCGTACGGCAATCCGATAAAGGATTGGGTTGCGTTGGAACTGGAATTTTTCTTCGGTATAAAAACTCCTTTCAACGAAGCGACCGCGGAAGAAATATGGGAGCAAGCCAATTCGGTTATCGCACGTGAAAAACTTTCTCCGCGCAAACTTATCGAAATGGCAAAAGTGGAATATATAGCGACTACCGACGATCCTTGCGACGATCTTGCTTATCACAAGGCGATAGCGGAACAGGGAATGCTCAAGGCAAAAGTCGTTCCGTCTTTCAGAGTGGACAATATAGTTTCGGTAGACGATTCGGGATACGGAGAGTATATCTCGAGACTGTCTTCGGCGAGCGGCATAGATATAAAGGATCTTACGTCTTTGCAGAGCGCGATAGTTGCGAGAATGGATCATTTTGTCGCTATGGGCTGTAAGTTCTCCGACGTGGGAGTAGCGGGCTTTCCCGAGAGCATAGCCGATTTTTCTCATGCCGACAAAACGTTCAAGGCGATCCTATCAGGCAAGAATACTTCGGAAGAAGAGCGCGACGCGTTGCGCGGATATCTGTACGTATTTTTGGGTAAGGCTTACGCTGAACGCGGAATGGTAATGCAGTTGCATCTGGCGGTCACGCGCAACTCCAATACGGTAATGTTGAATAAATGCGGCAGAGATTCCGGATTTGACTGCGTAGGAGACGCTTTGGAAGTGAGCCGTATCAAATATGTCATAGATACGATGAATTCACAGGGCGCGCTTCCAAAGACGATAGTCTATACGCTCAATCCCACGATGTACTATCCGCTGGTCACGATGTGCGGAGCGTTCAGAGATGTGACGATAGGTATAAGTTGGTGGTTCTGCGATCACAGGAGAGGTATGTACGATACGCTCGAGACGCTGTCGGAACTCAGTCATATCTCTTCGTTGGTGGGAATGCTGACGGACAGCAGGAGTTTTCTTTCCTATACCAGACACGACTATTACAGACAGATCGTCTGCGACTTCTTGGGAGGTCTTATGCAGAGCGACGACGATATTTACGCCGTAGAGGTGGCGAAGGCGCTTTGTTACGGCAATGCAAAAAAACTTGTGGAGGGAAACAAATGAGTTTTAAAATGACTTTCCGTTGGTACGGAGAATCGGACAAGGTCACTCTCGGTCAGATCAGACAGATACCGAGCGTGGTCGGAATAGTATCGGCGATATACGATACTCCCGTAGGCGAAGTGTGGAGCAACGAATCCATATACGCTATGAAGAAACAGATAGAAGACGCGGGACTTACTTTTGAAGTAGTCGAGAGCGTGCCTGTACACGAGGATATAAAACTCGGCAACGCAAACGCGGCGAGACTGATAGAGAATTATAAAGAAAACGTCAGACGCCTCGGCAAAGCGGGGGTAAAATGTATATGCTATAATTTTATGCCGGTATTCGATTGGCTGAGAAGCAATCTGGCGCAACCGCTCGCCGACGGCTCCAATGCTTTGGCTTATGATCACAGGACGGTGCTTGATCTCAATCCTTTGACAAGCGAGCTGTCTCTTCCCGGTTGGGACGCGAGTTATACCAAGGAGGGATTAAAAGATCTTCTCAATCAATATAAAGATATCGACGAGGAAAAACTGTGGGAAAATATGTCGGTATTCCTCAGAGAAGTTATACCGGTAGCCGAGGAGAGCGGAGTAAAGATGGCGATACATCCCGACGATCCGCCATGGGGAATATTCGGGCTTCCCAGAGTCATCACCTGCGAGAAAAATCTAAAGAGATTTCTTTCCATTGTCGACAGTCCGTCCAACGGAGTTACGTTCTGTACGGGTTCGCTCGGCGTTGCTCCCGACAATGATCTCGTCAAGATGATACATACCTGCA
The DNA here is from genome assembly GCA_948471525.1 of uncultured Clostridia bacterium. Classification (GTDB taxonomy): domain Bacteria; phylum Bacillota; class Clostridia; order Christensenellales; family UBA3700; genus RACS-045. The sequence continues at coordinate 51,392 of CAOKSY010000007.1, forward strand.
AGGGCAGAATACCGTTTGTGCATTTGAGAAATATCAAGATTACAGGCGATCATTGCTTCGAGGAGAGCGGTCATCTGTCGAGCGAAGGCAGTCTTGATATGTATGCAATAATCAAGGCTTTGCATGAAGACGGCTTCGACGGATACGTGAGACCCGATCACGGCAGGATGATATGGGGCGAGACAGGCAGAGGCGGATACGGTCTCTACGACAGAGCTTTGGGCGCGATGTATCTTCAAGGAATAATAGAAGCCGTAGGGAAGTCCTGATGGATATCGTCTGCGGCGCATATCGGTTTGCCGCCACTGAAAAATTCGGTCTCGACAAATACCGATTATATTGATATAATAAAATTATAAAGAGGGCAGAAGTATGAAAGATAAAGTTGTTGTAATTACGGGAGCGGGCGGAGTGCTCTGTTCCACGATAGCGAAAGCATATGCAAGAGAGGGAGCGAAAGTTGCGCTTTTGGATCTCAAATTGGAGAGTGCTCAGGCGGTAGCCGACGAGATAGTCAAAGAGGGCGGAATAGCCAAGGCGTACGCCGTCAACTGTCTGGAAAAGGCTACGATGGAGAAGGCTCGCGAAGAAATCGAAAGACAGCTCGGCGCATGCGATATTCTCGTCAACGGCGCGGGCGGCAATCATCCCAAGGGCACGACCAGCGGAGAATATTTCGACGCGGCGGACGTGGACGACGAGAGCAAGATATCTTTCTTCGATCTTGACGAAAAGGGAGTTGACTTCGTATTCAAACTCAACTTTTTGGCGACGTTCCTCACCACGCAGGTATTCGCAAAGGATATGATAGGCAGAGGCGGAGTAATAATCAATATTTCGAGTATGAACGCCTTTAGACCACTTACCAAGATCCCCGCATACTCTGGAGCAAAGGCGAGCGTATCCAACTTTACTCAGTGGCTTGCGGTGCATTTTGCAAAAGAGGGAATAAGAGTCAACGCTATAGCGCCGGGATTCTTTGTCACCAATCAGAATAAAGCGTTGCTTTTCGACGCGGACGGCAATCCTACCGCGAGAACCAAAAAGATACTCGCCGGCACGCCGATGAACAGATTCGGAGAAGCGGAAGAACTTCTCGGTACGGTGATGTGGCTGTCCGACAACGACAAGTCGGGATTCGTAACGGGAATAGTAGTGCCGATCGACGGAGGTTTCTCGGCATACTCCGGAGTGTAATATAATTAGAATAAAAATAGGAAGAATTATGTTGAAGATAGCGGTGATAGGACTTGGCAGTCGCGGTAAAAATTACGGTACTCACTTGGCCAAGAGAGGCGACGTGGAAATAGTCGCGATATGCGACAAATATCAGTCTAAGATAGACAACGTCAAGACGCTTTGGAAAGTACCCGACAAAATGTGTTTTACAGATGAAAAAGATTTTTTCGCGCTGGGAAAGGTAGCCGACTGTATGCTTATCGCCACGCAGGACAGAGATCATTACGCTCACGCAATGAAGGCTTTGGAACTCGGCTACGATCTTTTGGTGGAAAAACCTCTTTCGCCCAATATCGAAGAATGTCTGGATATTGAGGAATATGCGAGAAAGCACGGCAGAAAGGTGCTTGTCTGTCACGTATTGAGATATGCGAGTTATTACAGAAAGATAAAAGAGATGATAGACGCGGGCGTGCTCGGGGAGATCCAACTTATCAAGCATGACGAAAACGTGTCTTACTGGCATTTCTGCCACTCTTACGTGAGAGGCAACTGGAGGCGCGAAGACGAGACGTCGCCTATGCTGCTTGCCAAGTGCTGTCACGATATGGATCTCATGTATTGGTTTACGGGAAGTAAGTGCAAGAGCCTGAACTCGTACGGCGGGCTGACATATTTCAATAAAGAGCACAAGCCCGAAAACGCCGCAGACAACTGCTTTGACTGTCCTCACCGCAACACTTGCAACTTCGAGGTCGAACATCAGTATCTCGGCAGAAAGAAGATAATAGGCAGAGGTAAAAAGAAATTTCTGTGGGGTACGTACGCTTTCTGTACGTCGTCAAAGAAAAAGGACGTGCTCAACGCGCTCAAGACAGACGACCGCGCCAAGTTGTGGGCAAGATGCGTATTCGCCTGCGACAACGACGTTGCCGATTGTCAGACCGTGAATATGGAGATGGAGAACGGCGTCAAGATAATGATGACCGCCAACGCTTTCAACGAGCAGGATCATAGACACACCGAGATACGCGGAAGCAAGGGAATACTTATTGCCGACGATCGCGGCAGCGTCATAACGCTCAAACTTTTCGGCAAAAAGACAAAGAAGATAGTCGTCAATATAATACCGGTGATCAAAGGACATTTCGGCGGAGACGAAGGAGTCGTCAAAGCTACGGTAGGTATGATGAAGGGCGATTCCGATCCGAATATGCAATACAGTTGGATCGCCGATACGGTAGAAAGCCATAGGATAGTGACCGCCGCGGAGATATCCAGACGCGAGGGCGGCAGAACTGTCGAGATGAGCGAGATCCCCGACATAAGGGAATAATATTATGGATATATTTTCTTCGACGTTGAGGCTGTTGCCGAGCGACAACAAGTCTCATATACAGGTGAAATTCTCGGTGCCCGACGGACTAAAATGTCTTACGGTATCCACCGTATATTCGCCAAAATACGAATACGACGAAGAAAAATGTATAAAAAAGATAGACGAGGGGCTTAGCCGCCAACAACTTGCAAGACCGCTCGGCTATCAGGAAAAGCGCAGATGCGTGCCGCTTGCCAATCATATCGCATGGTCGTTGGACGACAGCGAAAAGAGGTTGGGAACCGAGCATAGGCACAGACCCGATCAAACGCATATTATCAGCGAGATATATTCGTCCAACGGATTTATCAGGACGCAGATCAAAGGCGGAGAATGGACGTTGACAGTCAGCGTCAACAGTATCGTCACCGATCATATCGACGTAGAGATTTCGGTAAAGGGATACGGGGATTATCCGACGGCGCCCGAGCCTCGGGATTACGGAAGTCTTGCGATCTCCAACGATTCCGAGATAGGCAAGCTCACTTGGCAGAGAGTGGAGATGCACTGTCATACGGTGGCTTCAGACGGGGATATGCAACCCGAGGAATTGGTGCAGAATGCGATAAAACGCGGATATAAGGCAATCTGTCTTACCGATCATAATACGGTCAGCAACGTCGAAGAAGTAAAGCGTTGCGCCGAGAAATACGGACTTATCGCAGCGGGCGGTATCGAATGGACTACTTTTTGGGGACACTTGACCGTCATAGGCGGCAAAAGCGACGTGATATGGACGGACATCGCGCCTGATAATATAGATAAATGTATAGCGCGGGCGCGCGAACTCGGAGACGTAGTCACGCTTGCGCATCCCAAGCGGATAGGCTCGCCGCTGTGCGCGGGATGTCACAATCTCTTGGATATAAAGAGATGGGAAAACTTATCCGGATACGAAGTGTGGTCGCATTACGACCCGAGCGTGTCGCCGGCGAATTTGCTTGCGAAAAGCGAGTGGATAAGCCTTCTCGACAGAGGATACAGATTGAGCGCGCTGTACGGCTACGACTGGCACGCTCCCGACGAGGGCGGACCGTGTTATGCGTATACATATCTCGGTATAGACGGCGTACTTTCGCAAGATTCTATAGTCGACGCGGTAAAGCGAGGAAGAACGTATGTCACTATGGGATATTGCGTCGAGGTAAGTCTCGAGAGAGACGGTCAAATATATACCGTTGGCGAGGATATCTGTTCGGGTATATACAAAGTCAGAATAATGTGCGATAAGACAGCCGACTATCCCTTTGACAGCGTATTGGAAAGCATTGTCATTACGGGTAACGTATGCGAAGAGACGGTGTGTCGTTACGACGGTAAGGAGACGGTATTCGACGTAGAAGTCAATGCGGCGGACGACGGATATCTGAGAATAGAAGGAAGAGGAAAAGTACAGGGCAGGTTATCGGATATATTCATCACAAGTCCGATATACGTAAAGGAGGAGAAATTATGATAACTGCGCACGGCGGAGCAATGGGCACGGGAAGAAATACGCAGGCATATTTCGACAATATCGACAAATATAACGCCGACGCGATAGAAGTGGATATATGGAAGAGAGGCGACACGCTCTATCTTTCGCACTTGCCGTCGCTGTTCGGATATAAGAAAAAATTGACCTTGAGATACGCTTTCGAGGTGGTAAAAGAAAAGCGTATAAAGATAAACTGCGATCTCAAAATGAACGGCATTATACGGGACGTGATCGCGCTTGCAAAAGAAGTGGGAGTAGAGGATCTGTTGATATATACCGGCTGCGCAAAACTCTCCGACGGTAAATTTATAGACTGCGGGGAAGCGTGGTTCAATTCTATGGGGATAAAGTATACGGCGAAAAACGTGCCGAAACTTAAAGCGTTGATTGACAGTTATCGCAATCCGCATTTTGCAGGGCTCAATCTCAACTATGCGAAGATAAACGATAAGTTTTTGGAAGAATGCAAAAAGCACGGACTGAGACTTAGCGTATTCACCGTCGACAACGAGGAAATAATGAAGAAGTACGCCAAGAAGATCGACGGCAATATCACTACCAACAAGCCTTTGAAGGTAAGAGAAATTTTGGAGAGCTGAAGTTTATGCCGCGAAATGCGCGGTCTGGAGAATTATGATAAAACTTGCTGTAGTCGGTATAGGAAGAATGGGCGGCAGACATGCGCGCAACTTGATAAAAGGCGTTGTAAAAAACGCCCGTCTCGTCGCTGTCTGCGATACCGACGGGGACAGGCTGTCGGAGTTCTGCGACAGATATAAAGTCGCAGGTTTCGCCGATCATATCAAGATGATAGAAGAGGTCAGACCCGACGGCGTTATAATAGCCACTCCGCATTATTCGCACGTGTCTATCGCATTGGACTGCGTGGAGCGGGACGTAAATATATTGGTGGAAAAGCCCATAAGCGTGACGGTAAAAGAGGCGTGTAGGCTGACAGACGCGCTCGCTGAAAAACCTCGATTGATCGCCGCAATTATGTTTAATCAACGCACCAACCGTCTTTATCGCAAAGCAAAGCAGCTGATAGAGGGCGGCGCTTTGGGAGATATACAGAGAGTCAATTTCACAGTCACCGACTGGTACCGCACGCAATTCTATTACGATATGGGCGGCTGGAGAGCGAGTTGGTCGGGCGAAGGCGGCGGCACGCTGATAAATCAATGCGTACATCAACTGGATATATTGCAGTGGCTTATAGGTATGCCCGAAAATATTACTGCATTTTGCCGAACGGTCGACAGAGATATAACGACGGAAAACGACGTCACCGCAGTGATGAGATATAAAAATTTCGATTGCGTATTTACCGCTTCCACTCACGAACTTCCGGGCACCAGACTGCTCGAAATAGCGGGAGACAGAGGTAAGTTATCTATAGGCAAATACAGTATGCGTTACGTTCGCAACAAGATGAGCGAACGCGAAGTCAATGCGAGAGCAACGCGCGATTACGGCAATTCGCAAGACAAGAAGACGGTCTCGCGCACTTATAGATACGGTCTGTCTAGACTGATATTCGACGGGATTTACGGACAGCAGGCGAGGATATTGAAGAATTTTGCCAGCGCGATAGAGAACAGCGACAGGGATATGTTAATAGCGCGCGCCGAAGAGGGGCTCAACGGACTTTCGTTGATCAACGCAATGAATAGGTCGGCGTGGCTTGGCGAGTCGGTGACGATGCCTGCGGACTGCGATAGGTACGCGGATATGCTGGCAGAGAAAATAAAAGAAGAAAAAAATATAAAAGGATAAATTATTTAGCGGAGGGAATTATGTCAAATATAAAGATTTCTGGATTTTACGATGAAGTTAGCGGCGATCTCAAGACGCAGCTCGAGACGATAAAATCTTACGGAGAGAGTTATCTCTGTCCGAGAAAGATCAACGGCAAGAACATAGCCGATTATACTGCGGAAGAGTTTGAGAGGGACGTCAAGCCTATGCTCGACGAGTACGGCGTAAAATTTTCGTCGATAGGTTCGCCTATAGGCAAGATAGGTCTTTACGATGAAGAAAAGTACGCCGCGCAATGTAAGAAATTGGCGGAACTCGTAAAAATATGTCGAATTATGGATTGCAAGTATATTCGTATGTTTTCATTCAGAGGACTCAGCGGCGATTATGAGAAAGATCTGCCCGAGGTCGTCAAGAAGATAAAAGGATTTTTGGATATCGTAAGAGATAGCGGAGTAGCGCTTTTGCACGAGAACGAAAAGAGGATATGGGCGGATACTCCCGAGAGAGTAATCAGACTTTATCAAGAGATAAACGACCCGCTATTCCAACTGTGTTTCGACGCTTCAAATTACGTACAGTGCGGAGTGGACGTGCCGTCCGCGTATCAAAAACTCAAGGACGTCACAGTGTATTATCATATCAAAGATTGCTCCAAGGAGAAAGTGGAAGTGCCGGTCGGTCTCGGCATAGGCGATTATCAGAATATGATAGACGATTTGGTCAAGAGAGGTTACGACGGATTTATGACGCTCGAGCCGCATACCGGCAAGTATGCCGATCACAAAAAGAGCTTCCACTATTTCGGATGGTTGCTTTTCGGCATAGGTTTTGAGCATATCAACAAGTGGAGAAAGATTTTCCACGATATAGACAAGGCAAAAGGTCTTAAGCATACGGAAAAAGTGTCGAGACGTCAGATGATGGATTGGCAGTATTACGGACTTAAAGAAATGATAGAAAAGGCGGAAAAGGAGGCTTAACGGCAATGGCAAAAGTCAGATACGGAATTGTAGGAATAGGAAAACAGGGAAGCAGATACGCGGGACAGCTCTTTGCGGGCATGGACAAGAACGGAGTTTTGACGGCGGTCTGCGATATAGCGGAAGACAGACGCGAGTGGGCGAAAAATAAGTTCGGAGACAAGGTCAAAGTATTTGAAAATTACGAGGATATGTTTGCGAGCGGACTTATTGACGCGGTGTTGATAGATACTCCGCACTACGCGCATCCCGTGATAGCGAGAAAGGCGCTCGAGGCAAAGATCCATACTCTCAGCGATAAGCCTGCTGGCGTATATACCAAGGCAGTGAGAGAAGTGGCGGAGTACGCGAAGAGCGAGAGACCCGAAGTCAAGTTCGGACTTTTATACAATCAGAGGACAAGCAAGATATATAAGGCGGCAAAGGCTTTGATCGATTCGGGAGAACTGGGCAATCTCAAGAGGATAGTCTGGATTATCACCAACTGGTACAGACCGCAAGCTTATTATTCTCAAGGCGGTTGGAGAGGCACTTGGGCTGGCGAAGGCGGCGGAGTGCTGATCAATCAGGATCCTCACCAGCTCGATCTTTTTACTTGGCTCGCAGGCAGTAAGATAACCGGCGTCAACGCGATAGCGAGGACGGTGGGCAGACAGATCAACGTAGAGAACGACGTCACCGCTACCTGTACTTTCGAGAACGGCGCGACGGGAGTATTCATCACTTCTACGCACGAGGCTCCCGGCACCAACAGACTGGAGATCTCGGGAGACGGCGGCAAGATAGTAATTTCGGGCGGAGCCGACTTCACGATGAAATTGGAATTTACAAAACTCAATACGCTCGAACCGGAGTTTTCCAAGACCAATACAGTCTTTATGGGCAAACCCGGCACGAAGAAAAAAGTCGTCAAGTTTATGCCTCACGAAATAATAAAGGGACTTTTGGTCGACAAGGGACAGCATATCAACGTCATACGCAACTTCTCTCAGGTAGTATCGGGCAAAGAGAAAAATCTTATCGGCAACTATGAGGAAGGTCTCAACGGACTTTCGTTCTCAAACGCTATCCATCTTTCCGCATGGCTGGGCAGGACAGTCAGTCCGCAGGAAGAAGGATTTGAAGATCTGTATTACGAAGAGCTTCAGAAAAGGATTGCCGAAGAAAAGACAAACGGCGTAAAATAAATCTCAGGGGTAAAGAATTATGGCGGTAACTTACGGAAAAAACGGCGAGATAATCGCAAGTGAAAAGTTTCATAAAAAAGTATGTTTCGATGTGGCAAATAATCTTATCAGCGCGCAGTTCGACGGTCGCGGAGGCATATCCAAGTATGCGGTAATGAATAAATTTTCAGTATTCACCGCATTCTATCCGCTGTTTAGCATAGACGGCAGACCGCTCGAATATATGTGCGACAAGACAGTGGAAATGCTTGGCAAAAAGCAGGTGACGAAGTTTGAGGAAAAGAACGCGCAGATAACGGTTACGCAGTTCCTCGATACAGTCCACAACTGTATTTACGTAGAAAATAAAGTGACTGCAAAAGAGGATTTGTTATTCGACAACGTCACCAATTTCGGAATCAATTTCGAATCTTACGTACAGCAGCTTCTCGCCAACAGACTTTCGGCAGGCAACATTTCCAGAATAATAGGCGGATTGCTCAAGAAGAAAAAGAGAGAAGTCAAAGAACTCGAAGGCACTACTTACATACGCGGCGAGGTAATGGGCGATTTTTATATCGACATTGCTTTCAACTGCAAAGCCGCAGGATTGGAGCACGAGAGAGGTTTGCACAATCAGTTCCAATACGGCGGCGAAGTCAAGAAAGGCGAGACGAAAGCGTTTAGATACGTCATCAGCGCGGGTACTCGCGACGACTTCACCTTCTGCGACGTCAAGGTCGCTTTGAGGAATTTCGACAACGCTTTGCTCAACTGCGATCAGTACGCGGATTCGCTCAGATGTCCCGTCGCGATCGAAGGAGATTTCCTCAATGCGTATTACAAGTCGCTTCTCAATGCTTCGCTTTCCAATTATAAGGAATTGGGTAAGTTTAAAGGATTTTTGGCGGGCATAGTCTATCAATTCCCTGCGAGAACGTATTACAGAGACGCATACTGGACGGTGCTGAGCGTGCTTCCCGTACGTCCCGACCTCGTCCGCAACGAGATCGTCACTCTTGCCAACGGCATTAACAAAAAGGGAGAATGTCCGTCGGCGGTCAAGTTTAATTTCAAAAACTATTGGGGAGACCATTACGATTCTCCGTCTTTCTTCGTGCTTATGCTCTACGACTACCTCGTGCATACCAAGGACTTCGGTATACTGGAAGAAAAAGTCAAGGCGGGCAAAGTTATCAACAGCGCAAATCTCGTACTTCAAAGACTTATGAAAGAGACCGATTCCACGGGACTCTTGGTCAAGGGCGGAGAGTACAACAGACGCGACTGGTGCGACAACGTCTTCAGATCGACTTACGTTACTTACGACGAAGCGCTTTATGCGAGAGCGCTTTACGCTATGAGCGAAATATACAGGATATGTTACGGCGACGAGGTCAAGTCCAAAGCATATGCCGATAAGTACGCTCAGGTCGTAAAATCCATCAACGATTTGCTTTGGGACGAGGAAAAGGGTTGGTTTGTCAACTATAAGGGCGACGGCTTTACCGAAGACAATCTGTCCATAGATACGGTCGTTATCGCGCTGTACGGACTGTCCGACGAATCGAGGATCAAGAGAATGCTCGAGAATATGCAAGCGCTTCTCGAGAGCAAAAACAATACCGAACAACAAGCCGGAGACTTCGGCACGCTGTCCGTTTATCCTTTCTATAAGAATACGAAGGACATCGTTCAGAAGTCTTCATTGCCTTATTATTATCACAACGGCGGAGACTGGCCGTATCTGTCTTGCGTATACGCTTATGCAAAACTTATGTACGGCATGGACTATAAATATCCGCTGACGAGATGGTTTGAGTACAATATCGAAAAGGGCAACTACACTCCCATAGAGTTCTTCAGTCCCATTCATCCCGACGGATCCATGCTTCAGGCTTGGAGCAGTACCGGCGCGTTTGTGCTCAGTTATCCCGCCGGCGATTTCTTTACCAAGCGTTTGGAAAAATAAGGTATTTAGATATGTACAAATTGTGCATATCTTGTATCGAAATGTGCATTGTATTGTCGCACGGATTTTGTTATAATTTATAATATAGCGACGAAACTTTGCGGATCATAACCGTATTGCGGTCAAAACGGGCGTACGCCCGACGTTATTTAAATTTGCTTTATGCAAGGGGAGGTTTTTGAGTGGAAGAGAATGTTATGCAAGCGGAAGAGGCTATGCCGATCATGGAAGAGCCGTCCTCCGATCAGTCGGCGGGAGAAGATCTCGCCAACAAAAAGTATCTCAAGAAGAAAGACTACGTGTTCTTCTCGCTGGCGCAGTTTGCGTCGAGCGCGGTAACGGGTCTCGTTCAGGGTTACTTACTCTATTTCTATACCGTCTGCGTGAGTATTCCCGCTGCGGCAGTAGGCACGATGTTTCTCGTGTCGAAGATTTTCGACGGTTTGAACGACCCTATAATGGGCGTAATAGTCGACCGTACGAGAACAAAATGGGGCAAGATGCGACCGTATCTTTTCGGCGCGGCTATCCCGTGGGGCATACTTACTATCATTATGTTTATGCCCAGTATCTACACGTCTATGGCGACGAATACCGCCAAGATAGCGTTTATGTGGATCACCTATCTTTTGTACTCGATATTGGGTACGGCTGTCGGCGTGCCGCTCAACGGACTTCCCGCAGTTGCTTCGCCCAATACGGACGAGAGAGCGAAGATCATTTCTATCAGCCGTATTCTAGGAAGTGTAGGCGAGCAGTCGGCATTGGTACTTTTGACGCTGTTCCTGCTTATCACCAACGACAATTATACGAATTCGTATATGTTGATGGCTTTAATTATCGGTATACTCGGACCGGTCTTCATGGTACTCGGAGCAAAATTCGTCAAGGAAAGACTCGAACCGACGGAGCGCACGCCCAACGTGTTGGAAGGCTTTAAGTATATGTTTAGAAATAAGCAGTTCCTATTGCTTATTCTCTCCAACTTGCTTACTTTCTTCAGAAACTTCGTATCGGCAATGATAATATACGTCGTATCGTATATTTACAGCAGGGGATCTTTGCAGATCATATTCTCGCTACCCGGCGCGGTCGCGTCTATGATAGGTATGATGATAGCGCCCAAGATGCGAAAGAAAATGGACAGTAAGAGACTGTTTATATTCGCCACTATTTGGCACTCTGCCGCGCTTGCGCTTATATTCTTTGTATACATAATCGGCGGTACGGCATGGTGGTTGGTAGCCTTTTTGATGTTCGTTGCTATGATTCCCGTCGGTATCCTCAACGTTATACCGCACCTTATGGCGACCGATACGCTTGATTATTGGGAAGACAAGACGGGTGACAGATGCGAAGGAATCACTTTCTCGCTTATGAGTTTGAGATCCAAAGTATCTTCGGGTCTCAAGGACTATACGATGAGTTATCTGCTCGTATTCTTCGGATTCTCGCAGGCGCTGCCTTTCCTCAACGACCATACTCCGATACAGTCCGACTTTACCAAATTCGGTATTTTCGCGATCTACACGATAATCCCAGCGGTACTCAATCTTATCTCCATAGTACCGATACTGTTCTATAAACTCAGCGGTAAGAAGATGGCTGAGATACAGGGCAGACTGTCGGTAAAACGTCTTGAAGACGCCAAGAGACTCGAGGGATTGGTAGACGCCGAAGTAAAAGGCGAAGCGGATATATATTCCGTAGTAGCGGAGAAGGAATACGAAGCGGAACTTGCGGAAGAACAGGCCACCGCCAAGTCGGTCGCAGAGTCTGCGGCGCAAGAACCGGTCGAAAAGGAGGGCGAATAAAATGAAGAGAAAAATATTTGTCGTCACATCGATAATCCTTATAATAGGAGTGATGTTTACCGCTCTCGTCGGTTGCAAGAGTGCGGCGGAGAAAGAAAAAGAATATTACGACAAGTGCGCGGCTACGGTCGAGGCGTCTACGGAAAGACTTGCTTCTCTCACGGACGAGGTATTCAACAAATCTTGGACATCGTCGTTCGTACTCGCTACTACTTATTACAAGACAAGCGTGGAGAGGAAGTATAAAGACGGCCGAGAGGAAAAATTCGTAATTGAAAATCCCATAAAGAGGGGCAGCAAAGAAGAAGCGGGCTGGCCGGTCAAGGAAGTTGTCAAGGACGATTATACCGAAAAGAATTCTACCGACGAATATGTGACTTTTGCAGCGTTTGACGTGGACTATAATTCCAAAGATGACTATACTATCAAGACCACTGTGTTCGAAGAGGTAGAGAAAGGCGATTATATCAAGAATATCTCCAAGAAGAATTACAGAGAAAAATTCACCGTCAAAGAGCAACTCGAATATACGTACAAGGACGGAGTTGAGAGCGGAGAGCTCTACGTCGATCCGATTTCTATAATAAAATCCAATACGAACAAAGAGGTTTTGAGGACGAACGGCGTCGGCGCGAGCGATAATTTCAGGATTTACACTCATTTTATGAGAATAGAATCCAGAATAGTTTGGGGCGCGGACGGTATCGCCGTCACAAGAGATATCAACGACGCGTCCGTAGAGACAAAGGACGGAAAGGAAGTCAAGAAGTATTGGAATAACTTTGGCGACGACATTACCTATAATTGGAACAACGTCTACGCTATGAACAATAACAGACTGACGGTGCTTTACTCAAAGGGTAAAAACAGGATCAATTCTTTGGAGATATACAATGAGGGAATTATCTCTTATTACACCAAAAATAACAACGTCGATACGTCTTTGGTACTCAAGGCAGACGTCATCCGATATATGGAAATGGTAGTCGAATTCAAGTACGACAAATAATAATATCGTCAAAGATCAGACGGGGCGGATTTATGACCGCTCCGTTTTTCATTACGACGCGTTTATACGCAAACCGTAGTCTTTTCGCTTTCGTCGACGGTATCTTTTAAAACCGCTTGATTGAAACAAGAATTTGTGTTAAAATCAAAATATGGAAGTAATTTTGGCATCCCGATCGCCGCGCCGCAAGCAGTTGCTCAAGGATATATTCGACGGCTTCGAGGTATTGAGTCGGGACGTTGAAGAAAAATGCGAGTACAGAAGAGCGGACAGGATCGTCAGACATATTGCGAAAATCAAGTTGGGAGACCTTCCGTCAAAGCGCCCCGACGCGTTGATAATTTCCGCAGATACAGTGGTATATATGGACGGTAAGGTTTACGGAAAACCCAAGGACGCGGCGCAAGCCAAGAGATTTTTGGATGAACTCAGCGGCAGAAAACACTTTGTCTATACCGGAGTAGCGATATATTGGCAGGGAAAGATATATACTTTTTACGACAGATCCACGGTTAAATTCAAAGATCTCGGCGAGGAAGATAAGCTGTCTTATATAGCAAGCGGAAGTCCTATGGACAAGGCGGGCGCTTACGGGATACAGGATGAAGCGGTCGTAGAAAGTTATGAAGGCAGTTATACCAACATAGTGGGACTGCCTATGGAAAAATTGAGAGAAAATTTAAAGTCGATTTTAAAAGATCGTACGGAGATTATATGAAAGCGATAGAATTGTCAATAGATCTGGGAAGCACGAAGACGTCCGTTCACAAGGTCGGCAGCGGTCTTATCGTCAACGACGAATCGAGAGTAGTCGTCGAGACAAAAAACAACGGAATGACTTTGATTGAGAGCGGCAAAGGCGTGGAGAAGTACTTGAAAAAACCCGTGCAGGGATATCAGGTCGTCAACGTCGTCGACGGCGGAGCGGTGACCAACGAACGCGCGGCGATTTGTATGCTCAAAGATTACGTTTCTAGATGTCTGCCCGGCAACGCGATAATAAAGCCGAGGATAAAAGCATTGGCGTCGGTGAGTATGGGAATGAGTTACGCCGACAAAAAGGAACTCGAAAAAATATTTTCAAAAGCGGGTATCCACGACGTGACGCTCATCGAATCGCCGGTTTCCGTAGCGGGAGCGTTGGGCTTCGGCAAAGGACATTTTATCGTAGATATAGGAAGTTCCAAGACGGAGATAGCTATAGTTGGCAGAGACGGCATAGTCTCGGGCTGTACGGTGGATATCGGCGGAGATAAGATGACCAAGTCTATCGCCGATTATATGGTAATGAATATGAGCAGTACGATATCTTTTTCTCTTGCGGAAAAGATAAAGAAAGATCTCGGCACTTTGTATGAAAACAACAATATGTCTATGCGCGTCAACGTGCGCAAGGTGGGCAATCAGCGCGTGGAGAGCGAACTCGTCAATTCGAGGGAGATCCGCGCGATCATACAGCCGCACGTCATCGATCTTCTGGAGATAATATACAATATGTCTTTTCAGATCCCCGACACGCTTGCCGACGATATATGTCAGGAAGGCATTGTGCTTTGCGGCGGAGGAGCCAACCTCAGCGGACTTGCGGAATATATATCCAAGTTTATGAAGATGAAAGTCGTCAGAGCAGACGATCCCACCACGGTAGTATCTAGAGGCGGTATGTATTTTTTGGAGACGAACGCCGATTTTGCAAAGATACTCAACGTAATCAATTATAAATAATAAGGGGGCGCGACGGGTTGTTTAAGAAAAAAGAAAGCGCAGCGGAAAAAGCTGTAAATAAAAGTATAGTATCTCTCGTGTTGTATATAAACGAGAGACTTATACCCGAACACAGGTATTGGTATTACGAGGATACAATCTCTCCGGTGCTCAAAAAATACAGGCTTGGCAAGTTGGTAGGCGGTGAGTCTATGATGACCAAGGAAAACGGCGTGGAGTGTTGCGAACTTTCCTTCGAATGCCCCAGACGAAAACTCAACAAACTCATCAATCTCTTGAGTATTATACCGCTTGCAAAAGGCAGTAGGATCACGGTATACGGTGAGGACGGAAAAGAGGAGAAGGAGATAGAAGTGGGAAAACTCGAGTGTATGGGAATAAGGCTCAACGGCACCGAACTTCCCGACGAGATATACAAAAGCTGCACTTCGGATTACGTGGTCGACGAATTGATGAAGATACTCGGAGAAGAAAAAGTGCTGTATACTTATTGGCACGGCGATACCGATATGTTGCTCTTCTTCTACGGCGAATCCTATGAGGAGATGAGAGACAAGGTATCCGATTTTTTGGATACGTATCCGCTTTGTCGGGATTGCACGGTCGAGCAGGTCGCGTAGATCCAAGCGTATTTATATTTACAGAATTATTAAACGTCCTTTATCCGAAGGGCGTTTATCTTTTGTTTTTGACAAAAAAATCTTTTGAGCGACAAATTCTCTTATTTCTCACTGCCGTCGATATTTTATAATATCCCTACCATTTGCAAAAGGAGCGGATTATGGCAAGAAAGATAGTCGTCACCTCCGGTAAGGGCGGCGTGGGCAAGACGAGCGTACTTGCAAGCCTAGGGATATGTCTTGCGGCTAAGGGCAAAAACGTGCTTATGATCGACGGCGACGTGGGTCTCAATAATCTGGATGTGGTCATGGGTATGGAAAGCCGCGTCGTATTCGATATGGCGGACGCAATAGACGGCAAGTGCCATATCAATCAGGCGCTTCTTCAGGAAGAGGGGAGCAGTCTCTATCTTCTTCCGTCCGCGCATGCGTACAGCAGCGAGAGGATTACGTCGGCGTCGTTCAGGGAACTTATCGGCAGGATAGAGAATATGTTCGACTTTATACTTATCGACTGTCCCGCGGGCATCGACGGCGGATTCCATAGGGCAGTGAGCTGTTGCGACGAGGCGCTGTTGGTGACTACGCCTCATATACCGGCGATCAGAGACGGCGACAAAGTATTGGCGATCTTGAGAAGTTATAAACTCAATTCTATCAATCTTATCGTCAACCGTATCAGAGGAGATTTTGTCGTAAGCGGCAAGATGATGAGCGGCGGTGAAATATCCAACGTGCTCAGATGTCCGCTCATAGGCACGGTGCCGGAAGACGACGCCGTGACCGTGTATTCCCAACTCGGCAGGATAGGTATGAACCGATCCGCGTCGCGCGACGCGATAGATATGATAGCCGGCAATATAGTAGACAATACGTACAGGCTTTACGACGTCACAAAGGGGCATCGCGGGCTGATCGGTAAATTAAAAAGACTGATGACTTCGAGGATATAATATATGAACGAAAGCAAGATGATGGCAAAGCGTCTCAAGAGAGTTTTGCTGCAGGATAAGATAGTGGCTTACGAGGGGCTTACCAAAGCGCTTGAGGGAGATATAAAACTTCTGCTTGGATATTATATGACGCTCAGCGACAGTCCCAGCGTAAATATAGACGTGTTGGACAGCGGAGAATATCAGATAAATATCTCCGTCAAAGCCAATAATATCAACGCTCCGCAGATAGTATAAAGTTTTTTTATTTTGCAGTCATAATCCGACGCGCGCTCCAATAAGATATACTAATCTTGGATTAAAGGAGTTAATTATGAAATACGACGATTGCAAAATTACCGAGAGCGTGAGCTTTCCCAATCAAAACGTTACGCGCAAGGCGGCGGTTAAGAAAAAGAAGATCAACGCTTTGGATATATTCATCGTGCAGGCGCTTATTTGCGTGGGAATAAGCTGCGGCGTAATGATTTCGAGAATAATTCAGATGGGATTCTGATAAAGACGGCTTGAAGATAAAATTTCATCCGCTGTTCTATCTGCTCGCAGGGTATTTTATCGTCACGGGCAGATTTGAACTGCTTTGCGGTTATTTGGTAGGTATTGTCGCGCACGAGATCGCGCACAACCGTATGGCGAAACTCAGAGGCTATTCGACCGGCACGATCACGCTTATGCCTTACGGCGGAGTAGTTGACTGCGGCGACGATTACAACGACGCGGACAATATACTGATCGCGCTCGCCGCGCCCTTTTTCAATTTGACGGTGGCTACGTTTATCGTAGCGCTGTGGTGGGTGATGCCGGAAATATACAATTATACTCAGGGTATATGTCTCGCAAATCTCTCTCTCGGAGTAGTCAATCTTCTTCCGCTGTATCCTCTCGACGGAAGCCGCGTGGTGAGCAGTCTCGTCAAGGATAAACTCAAAGCGATCAAAGGCTTGAAGATAGCGACGCTGTGCGCGGGCGGTATTATTTTTGTTGCGGGAGTAGCGTCCGTCTTTTTTACCAAAAACATCACCGTGCCTATATTCGGGCTTTTCCTCTTTGCCGGCGGTATCTTTACGAGTAAAAGGCAGACTTATTTTCATATCGCAAGAAGCCGTCCTTTCGTCAAAGACTTTTCGCACGGACTGAATGAGAAGCGCGTGTATATATCTCAGGACAGTCAGCTTTTCAGATTGCTTCGCTATCTCAACAAGGACGAGATATGCAGATTTGTCATAGTCGACGGCAACGGGGCAAGCGTGTGCGAACTGAGCGAAGAGAAATTCGGACAGCTTTGTCTGGACAACGAACTCGCGGTCGGGGTTCTCGACGCTTTAAAAAAAGACGGAAGCCGAAAGTAGCGATCCTTTATAAAGGTTCAATTTTTCAAAATACCTTGCTTTTGCAGGGTATTTTTGTTATACTTAATTATATCGAAAAAGCGAGAGGTTGTGCGGTATGTATTATGCCGGAGTGGATATTGGCGGCAAAAACACAAAGATGGGGATAGTGGACGACTTCGGCAACGTTACGTCGTCTATGGCTTATAAGACGAGAATGGAGAGAGGATACGACGCTATCCTGCTCGAAGTGATAGAAAACATAAAGGCCATGTGCGAAGAAAGCGGGATAGAATTCGACGAGCTTTCGGGCATAGGCATAGGAGTGCCGGGTATCGTCAATTCCCGCGCAGGGCTTGTGATGTCGTGCGCAAATCTCAACTGGAAGGGCGTGGATCTCGCCAACGACGTGACCAATCTTACCGGCAAAGCGTGCAGAGTATGCAACGACGCTAATTGCGCGGCTTTGGGCGAACAGCGTTTCGGCAGCGGAAAGAATTTTAAAAATCTCGTATTCATCACGTTGGGTACGGGGATAGGTTCGGGCATAATCCTGGACGGAAAGCTTTTTGAAGGACTTGGCTGCGCTGGAGCGGAAGCAGGGCATATGGGAATTATGTACGACGGCGGCGACGTTTGCGCGTGCGGCAACAGAGGGTGTTGGGAGAGTTATGTATCCGCGTCGGCTCTCGTAAGACAGACGGCGGAAGCGGTAGAAAAGAATCCCGACAGTCTGCTTGCCAAGATATGCGCCGACGGAGTGAGCGGCAAGTCTGCTTTTGCGGCGGCGAGAGAGGGAGATGCGACTGCTAAAAGCGTCGTAGAAAAATATATCGGATACGTTACGTACGGCATTATCAGTCTTGCCAACGTATTGCATCCTCAGGCTTTCGTATTGGGCGGAGGCATTTCCAACGAGGGCGCGGATCTGATATTGCCAATAAAGAAAAAACTCAACGAGTATATCGACAACAACGGGTTTTATCCGTATGTCGACGTGGTCGGCGCTAGTCTCGGCAATAACGCCGGATTCATGGGCGCGGCGGCTTTGGTGATGTAAATAATTTTTTACGCGAAGATATATATTTATGTGGGACAAACTAAAAGATATTTTACAGCAGGTACAAAAGCCTGCCAGATATGTCGGCGGCGAATTTAACCTGCCCGATATGGACAAGCCTTGCAAAGAGAGAGTGTGTCTTTGTTTCAGCGACAAGTACGAAGTCGGTATGAGCAATATAGGCACCAGGATACTCTATCATATGCTCAACGACACGGACGGCGTTGTCTGCGAACGCGCCTACGCGCCCGATCTCGATATGGCGGAGCTTCTCAAAAAGCATGGTTTGCCGCTGTTTTCCATTGAGACGAAGAGAGATATCAAGACTTTTGATTTGGTCGGATTTTCCGTTCAGTTCGAACTTCAATTTACCAATATCGCATATATGCTCGATCTTATGGGCGTGCCTTATTTTGCCAATGACAGAGGCGAAGATATCCCTCCGATCGTCGCGGGCGGACCGTGCGTAGTCAATCCCATGCCGTTTGCGGATTTTTTCGACGCCGTACTCATAGGCGAGGGAGAAAAGAATTTGGCGGAACTTGTCGCTCTTCATATTCAGTGCAGAGATAAAAAGATGAGCAAGAGCGAGTTCTTGGCTGCGGCGAGCCGACTTGACGGAGTATACGTTCCTTCGCTCAACAATCCTACCAAAAGAGCCGTAGTCAAAGATCTGGACAAGGCTTATTATCCTACGAAGATTTTGGTGCCCAACTGCGACATAGTTCACGACAGATCGTCGATAGAACTCTTCCGCGGATGCGCCAACGGCTGCCGTTTCTGTCAGGCCGGGTTTTATTACAGACCTATAAGAGAGCGAAGCGCAGATACGTTGACGAGGCAGGCGTGCGAGTTGATGGATAATACCGGCTATGACGAACTGGGGCTGCTGTCTTTGAGTACTGGCGATTATTCGCAACTTAAGGAACTCGTCGACAGAATAAAGACTGAAGCCGACGCGCGCAAGGTCAAACTCGCGTTGCCGTCGCTTAGATTGGACAGCTTTGAGGCGGAGATATATGAAGAGATGCAAGGAGCGTCGCTGACTTTCGCTCCCGAGGCGGGCACGCAGAGACTGCGCGACGTCATCAATAAAAACATAAGCGACGAAGACGTCGTGTCGTCGCTGACTGCCGCTTTGAAGTACGGAGTCAAAAACGTAAAGCTTTATTTTATAATGGGCCTTCCCACGGAGACGGAAGACGACCTCAAGGGGATAGTCGATATCGTCAAGCTTGTCAAAGATCTGCACAGGCAGTTCGGTACGTCCAAACTTCTCAATATCACCGTTTCCACGTCTATATTTATTCCCAAGCCGCTCACTCCGTTTCAGTGGGAGAGACAGATATCCATCGAAGAGATGCGAAACAAACAGGAATTTATGCGCGACAACTTGCGTATGAAAAACGTCAAGTACAGTTGGCACGGCGCTCAGTCTTCTCTTATCGAAGCGATTTTTGCAAGAGGCGACAGATCGCTTGCCAAATCGATAGTAAAAGCCTACGAACTCGGATGCGTATTCGACAGTTGGAGCGAAAATTTCGACTTCGACAAGTGGATGCGCGCGTTTGAAGAAAGCGGCGCGGATTATCGCAAATTCCTCGAGGGATTTTCCGAGGACGAAGAACTGCCTTGGGATATTATCGACAACGGCGTAAGCAAGAAGTATCTTCTTGCCGAGAGGCATAAGGCATATAGGGGAGAGACTACTCCCAACTGTCTGAATAAATGTAACGGCTGCGGAGCCAACAGACTTGAGAGGTGCAGGATATGATAGTGCTCAAACATCTTAAGGTCGGCGACGTCAGTTACGTTTCGCACAAAGACGCGCTACGCGTATTGCAAAGAGGACTCAAGCGCGCCAAGATCGACGTCAGATATTCGCAGGGATACGTTCCGCATATGTTGACGTATACCTCTTCTCCCGTACCTCTGGGAGTTCAGTCTCTCGCGGAATATTTTACCGTAGATTGCAGTGAATGCGACTGCGAAGAAGTGATGAGAAGATACAATGCGGCAATGCCTACGGGTATGAGGGCTGTCGCGGCATATTTTTTGCAGAAAAATCCCAACTTGGCGGCGGCTGTCGCGGCAAGCGATTACAAGGCGGTCTGCTCGCGCGAATTGCCTAAAGAAATAGAAAGTATCAAGGACTGCGAAAGCTATGTCATAGACACCTTTAAAAAGGGCGAGGCGGTGAAAAAAGATATAGCCGATCTTGTATTCGATCTAAAGGTTGACGGCAATACTCTCTATATGCGCCTTGCGAGCGGCAATGCGAATTTGAGGGCGGACAGCTTTATCGCGCATATAAACGGTAAGTTCGGTTGCGATATAAAAGTCAACGACGTCACGCGGACGGCGCAGTTGACGTATATCGACGGAGAATTGCAAGATGCAGAGGAGTTGCTGAGATGAAAGACATACTTATCAACGTAAACCCAAGCGATACTCAGGTATGTATCGTGGAAAACGGCGAACTCGTAGAATTTTGGGTAGAGAGAAAGAACATCTCCCGTCTTGTCGGCAATATATATAAAGGCAGAGTGCAGAACGTGCTCAACGGAATGGAAGCCGCTTTTGTGAATATAGGTCTGGAAAAAAACGCATTTCTATATTCTGGCGACACTCTCGAATACGGAGAGATACTTAAAGACGTCACGGATAAAAAATTGCATTTGCGCGCGGGCGATAACGTGCTGTGTCAGGTGACTAAGGAGCAATTCGGGTCTAAGGGCGCGAGACTTACTATGAACGTCACTTTGCCGGGACGGAGCGTAGTGCTTATGCCTCAGTTGGATTACGTCGGCGTGAGCCGAAAGATAACCGACGAGGAAAAGAGGCGAGAACTTTCCGAATTCGTAAATTCTATCAAGCCTGCAGGTCTGGGCGTAATACTTCGCACGCAGTCTATAGATTGTACGAAGGAAGAGATCGCCGAAGAGATAAACGAATTGGTCGACAAATGGAATAAGATAAAACAACTCAATTTGACCAAGCCGTCGGGCAGTCTGATATATAAAGAAGAAGGCGTTGCGATAAGAGCGGTCAGAGATATGCTCAGAGACGACGTCGAACATATTGTGATCAACGACAGACATCTTTTGGAGGACTTCAAGAGCGCGTTTGCGTCTTTGGATGAAAAGCGCCCCGATCTGTTCGTTCTATACGACGGCAAAGAACCACTGCTCAAAAAATACGGGTTGACCAGACAGATTTCCGACCTTCTCAAGCGCAAAGTCACGCTTGCCAACGGCGGATATCTTGTGATAGACAGGACGGAAGCGCTGACGGTCATAGATGTCAACACGGGCAGATACGTAGGCGAAAAAAATCTCGAACAGACTGTCTTCGAGACCAACTGCATAGCGGCAAAGGAGATCGCAAGACAGTTGAGGGTGAGAAATATAGGCGGTATAGTCATCGTGGACTTTATAGATATGGAGTCTTCTGACCATTCGCAGGAAGTGTTGGACACCTTGAGGGAAGCGTTGGCGATGGATAGGACGAAGACAACGCTTTTGGGAATGACTCCGCTGGGGTTGGTGGAACTGACGAGAAAGAAGACGAGGAGTATGTTGGAGAGCGTAATGCTTCAGCCTTGCCCTTATTGCAACGGGGACAGCTACGTTCTGTCCGACGAGGTGATGGCAAGCAAGATAAAGATGTATCTCAACGACGTATTTGCCTGTCAGGACAACAAGGCTGTGCTTGTCAACGTGGCGACGGGAGTATTCAATAAAATCTTCGCGTACAGGCTTTTAGAAAAGGAATGCGCCGGAGAATGGCGCGATAAGCGAATTTATCTCACAGCTGACGAGCATTTGCATATCGAAAAATTTGAAGTCAAAGTGTTGCACGGTCCGATAATAGATCTTCCCGAAAATGCTAAGATGCTCTATTAGTCTTCTGAAGATTTGCAATAGTATTGCATAAAAGATTTTATCTATAAAATAAGCCGCGCTGTTGCGCGGCTTATACTTTCTTTTTTTAAGCAGGGGATTACGCTTCTTTTGCGTATACGCTTACTTGCTTTTTGTCTTTACCTTTACGCTCAAATTTTACGACGCCGTCAATCAGCGCATAGAGCGTATCGTCTTTACCTATACCAACGTTGTTGCCTACGTGGAACTTGGTGCCTCTTTGTCTTACGAGAATATTGCCCGCCAATACGAATTGACCGTCGGATCTCTTGGGTCCGAGTCTCTTGGATTCGGAATCTCTACCGTTTCTGGAGCTACCTACGCCCTTTTTGTGAGCGAACAACTGAATATTTATAAACATATTATTTTACCTCCAATTCTATGAAATCAGAATAGCCTTCGTGCAGATCCGCCACGCCCAATAGCATTGTGTTGAGAATGACGTCGCAGTCGTGCCTTGTCGCTTTGTCGAGATCGCG
Organism: uncultured Clostridia bacterium; assembly: GCA_948471525.1. Classification (GTDB taxonomy): domain Bacteria; phylum Bacillota; class Clostridia; order Christensenellales; family UBA3700; genus RACS-045. The sequence continues at coordinate 74,216 of CAOKSY010000007.1, forward strand.
GGGAAGAGTTGCTTTGAGATAACCTCTCTTTTCATCAGTCTTGAAGTCCACGTTGACTCCGACGACTCTGAAAAGCCCCAGTATAGCAGTCTGTACTACCGATGAAAGAGCGGAGCAAATTATATCTTCTCCCGATACTCCGTAACCGGTATGACCGTCGCATTCTATCTCGACAATGCTGTCGTTGTGCTTTGTTACCTTAACTTTGGTCATTATGCCTTGATCTCTACTACTTTCAAAGCGGTGAACGGCTGTCTGTGACCTTGACGCTTACGGACGTTCTTCTTGGACTTATATTTGAAAACAACTATCTTCTTTGCCTTGTCCTGAGCGATAACTTCCGCTACGACTTTGGAATTCTTTACCTCGTCGCCGCAAGCGATCTTGCCGTCATTGTTGAGCATAACAACATCAAGTTCTACTTTGCTGCCTACTTCGCTGTCAAGTTTTTCTACCTTGAAGACTTCGTTTTCGGCTACCTTGTATTGTTTGCCGCCTGTCAAAACTATTGCGTACATTGCATACCTCCTCTTACCAGTCTCGCTGAAACGGGTGGTCGTAAGACGCTTTATTACCCTACTCATGCGGCTCAGTATGTATGTTATCATAAATATTTATATAAAGTCAACTAAAAAACCGCGCTTATCAAAAAAATATACCTTATATCTCAACGCCGATAAATATGCGCCGCAGTGTTGAAAAAATATGCGTTTTGTGATAAAATTAGACATAATCTTACAAAAGGCGGCAATTAAGATGAGCGGCAAGAATAGTATAATTATAACAGAGTTGAGTTGCTTCGATATAAAGCATATTCTCGAATGCGGACAGATATTCCGTTTTGACAGATTGAGCGATGGGGAATATCGAGTATATTCCAAAGATAAGACCGCGCTCGTGATTCAAAAGGACGGCAAGGCGGAGATAATCACCGACGATGCCGACTACTTCTACCGCTTTTTCGACTTGGGCAGAGATTACTCGCAGATCAAAGACGCTTTGAGAGACAGACCGTTTATGCGCGAAGCGATCGAGTACGGCGGCGGTATAAGGATACTCAACCAAGACAAATGGGAGATGCTGATAAGTTTTATCATTTCGGCAAACAACCATATACCAAGGATCAAGGGGATCATCGATAGGCTCTGTACGAGACTTGGCGAGAGGATGGACGGATATTACGCGTTTCCGACTGCGGAAAAGATGGCGGAGCGAGACGCGGATTTCTATGCGTCAATAGGCGCGGGATACAGAGCGCCTTATCTTGCGGCGACTGCGCGCGCGGTAGCCGAAGGGTTCGACCTCGACGCTATAGCCGATATGGACGGCAAAGAGGGAGGGAAGAGACTGTGCTCGTTGTTGGGCGTAGGCCCAAAGGTCGCGGACTGCATACTGCTGTTCGGATATCACAAGCAAGACGTATTTCCCGTCGATACTTGGATCAAGAAAGTATATAAGGACGTCGTAGGCGACGGAGCGGGAAACAATGCGCTGATACGTAAAAAACTTATTGAGATCTACGGAGAATATTCCGGATATGCTCAGCAGTATTTGTTTTACAATAAGCGCGAAAACTGAGACTGTTGCCACATTGAACACTGTTCAATATGGCAAATCGAGTCGAATCATATATCCGAATATCATATAGAAGACAACACGATTAGATATGTGTAAATATATCAAAAATCATAATAATCTACCCATATCTAATAAAAATCAATACTGAACAATGTTCAATATACAAATGCGGATAAAAATAAGATTTACCAAAGAAGCAAAATTCTGAATGAGGAGAAAAGACAATGAATTATGCGGTACTGGTAGATCTCAACAGTATGAGACTTTCGTACGACAGTTTTTCCAAGGCTATTGCTCAGATAGACGGCAAGATTGCCTATGCAAAACTATACGGTTACAACAACAAAAGGAACAACGATTTCAATAATTTTATCAAGACTTACGGCGTAGAAGTCGCTTTGCCTGTCAGCAACAGGAAGAAGGTAAGAGTGGATATAAGGCAGGTAATTGACGCCGTTATCATTGCCTGTACGCACAAGAACGTCGACGCTTTCTTTATTATCTGCAGCGAACTCGACAGCATAGCTATGATAAACGCGCTCAAGAAACTGGGCAAGAAAGTTGTGCTCGGAATTCAATCTCCCACCTTTTTGGCAGAGCAGTGCGACGGTTCGGTTATTCTCGAGCGTACGGTCGCGGACGGCGATAAGGCGGAAGAAAAGAGCGAACCCGTCGAAGTGTCGGGCAGGGAATTTTTACCGTATACAGGCATAGAGGGTAAGAAGATCGACGAAATGGACACCGTCAAGCGCGAACTTCAACAGTTGATCGACGAAAAAAAGCGCCGCAAGAGCGAGATAGAAATAGGGCAGAACGTGCTCCAACTCGACGATCTTTTAAAACAATATTTTTAAGAGTGAACCGAAAACATTTTGACTTACGGTATTTGTATTCGATAAATTGACTGTCTCAAAGTCGATCGTTCATATTTTTATGTAAAAAACAGCCGTCCTATCGGGACGGCTTGTCGTTATATTAAATTAATATATTCGGAATATATTATACGCCTCTTTCGATTGCGGTGATACCGGTACGGCAGACTTTTGAGATTGCAAAATGTTTGTCTTTCTGCGCATCGGCGAGTTCCTTCATATAGCTGTCGATCTTATCGGACGTGCCGGTAAGTTCAAAGATCATAGACTTTTCAGTCACGTCGACAACGATCGCGCCGTATCTGTCCGACAGCTCGATGACAAATTTATCAAAGAAATTTCCGTCCGTCGTGAGTATTTTTACCAAAGAAAGCTCGCGGTAAACGCTTTGGCCTTCTTTAAGAGCGCGTACGCTGACCACTTCTTCGAGTTTTTGAGTCTGGCTTATAATCTGCGCAAGTCCCGATTCGTCGCTCTGCGCGACTACCGTAATTCTTGAGATATGCGGGTCGTCTGTAGTACTCACGGAGAGAGAATCTATATTAAAGCCTCTTCTTCCGAAGAGCGAAGATATTCTCGCCAGTACGCTGGAATTGTTTTTCACTACGATAGAAATTACGTTTTTCATTTTATTCCTCTCTTTGTTGACTATAGTTAATATTATACATTCGGATCGATCAAAAATCAATAGATTTGATTAAATTAGATCGTCAGCCGTTCTGGAATTGCGAATTGTAGAGTTGATGATAGAATCCCTTTTTTGCAATAAGTTCTTCGTGATTGCCTTGTTCGATAATATTTCCGTCTTTCATCACCAGTATCACGTCGCATTCTCTTATCGTCGACAGTCTGTGGGCGACGATGAACGACGTTCTGCCTTGCATTATCGTATAGAAGGTCTGCTGTATCTTCATTTCCGTACGGGTGTCGATAGAGGATGTTGCCTCGTCGAGTATCAGCATCGGCGGGTGAGTGAGCATTATGCGCGCTATACACAGCAACTGTTTCTGTCCCTGCGACAGGTTGTCTCCGTTTTCGACTAGCATAGTATCGTACTTGTCGGGGAATTTATCGATGAAGTCGTGCGCGCCTGCAAGCTGAGCGGCGGTTATTATTTCTTCTTGCGTAGCGTCGGCTTTGCCGTAGGCGATATTGTCGCGTATAGTTCCCTCAAACAGCCAGCTTTCCTGCAGCACCATTCCGAAATTATCTCTCAGGCTGTGTCTCGTGATAGAGCGAACGTCTTTGCCCGACACGCTTATGCTTCCGCCCGTCACGTCGTAAAAACGCATAAGCAGATTGATCAAAGTCGTCTTTCCGCAGCCGGTAGGTCCGACTATAGCGATCTTCTGACCTTTTTTGACGTTGAGATTGAGATTTTCGATGAGCGGCTTGTCTTCGACGTACCTGAATTTTACTCTCGACAGATCGAGAGCTCCGTCGCACTGTTCGAGTACTTCGTTGTCGGAATCGTCTTTTTCTTCCTCTTCGTCAAGCAGAGCAAAGATTCTCTTGGACGCCGCGACCGCCGACTGTATTTCCGTTATGACGCCTGTTATCTCGTTGAAAGGTTTGGTATATTGGTTTGCGTACATCAGGCAGACGGACAGATCGCCCACTTTGAGCAGAGGAGCGGAAAATCCCGTCTTAAAGCAGAGCAACGCTCCTACGATTCCCACGCTTGCGTATACCAAGTTATTGACAAAACGGGTACAAGGATTGATCAGCGCGCCGTAAAACTGCGATCTGAATCCGCATTTATAGAGTTGCGCGTTGAGTTCCGAGAATTCCGTTTGCTGTTCTTCCTCGCGGCAGAACGCCTGTACCAACTTATGTCCGGTAAAAACTTCCTCTACGTATCCGCTTATTTCGCCCCTCTTTACGGCCTGTTCGGCAAACGTAGAGTGCGAGCGCTTTGTTATAAAAGACGCGACAAACAGCGACAGGGGAGTGAGTACCAGTACTGACAGAGCGATTATCCAATTTATATAGAACAGCATTCCGATGGTCGCCGCGATTGTCATTACTCCGCTGAACAGCTGAGTAAATCCCTGCAGAAGTCCCTCGGATACTTGATCTATATCGCTGGATATCCTTGCGATAATGTCGCCTTGCTGTTTGGTATCGATATACTTGAGCGGAAGTTTGTTTATATGCGCAAAAAGTTGATTGCGGATATTACGCACCGTCTTGAAAGTCAGCGCGTTTGTAGATACTGTCAAAAGCCACTGCGCGAGCGCTCCGACTGCAATCATCGCAATCAGTATATATATATATTTAAATACTTTATCAAATTTAACTCCGCCTTCTATCATATCGTCTATCGCGTAGCCCGTCAAAAGAGGCACCAAAAGCGATACCGCTACAGAAACCATCGCGCAAATTATCGAGACGACCGCAAGGGGAGCGTAAGGTCTGGTGTATGACACCAGTCTGAAAAGCGTAGATCTATTCTTCTTCATTGACGTCTTCCTCCTTTGCCGCCGCCGTTTCCTGAGGCGTTTTTTGTTGCGATTCATATATCTCTCGATATACTTCGCACTTCTCGAGCAGATCTCTGTGCGAACCTATGCCGGCTACTTCTCCTTTATCTAGGACGATAATCTTGTCGGCGTTTTTGAGCGACGTCGCTCTCTGCGAAATTATTATCTTGGTAGTATCTTTCGGCAGATCGGAATTGAGCGCGCGCCTGAGAGCCAGATCGGTTGCAAAATCCAGCGCGCTCATACTGTCGTCGAGTATTATTATTTCCGGCGATCCGACGAGCGCTCTCGCGATAGAGAGGCGCTGTCTCTGTCCGCCTGAGAAATTTTTGCCCTTTTGCTGTACGGTCTCGTCGAGTTTGCCGCTCTTTTGCATGACAAAATCATATGCCTGTGCAGTCTTGAGCGCGGCGTAAATCTCATCGTCGCTCGCGTCTTTTTTGCGCCACTGCAAATTGCTTCTTATAGTTCCGCTGAAAAGCATTGCTTGCTGAGGCACGAGACCTATCTTGGAGCGAAGCTGTCTCAGGGGATATTTTTTAATATCTTCGCCGTTTATAAGAAGTTCGCCTTCGCTTACGTCGTAAAAACGGGGAATGAGATTTATCAGCGTGGATTTACCGCTTCCCGTACCGCCGATTATGCCTACCGTCTCGCCTTTGGCTATATCGACCGTGAGATTTTTGAGCGCATAGCCGCCTCCGCCGTACTGGAAGGATACGCTCTTGAAAGATATCGCGCTCGCGCCTTCGATTGGCTCGACGTCCGTATTGCCTTCGTCGGATACGCTAGATTGAGTGGTAAGCAGTTCGCTTACTCGCTTTGCCGAAGCGTAAGACTTGGAGAAGAGCACCGCCATATTTGCGACCACCACCAAGGCGAGCGAGATCTGTGTCATATAATTGATAAACGCGATCAGTTCGCCCTGCGTAAGTCCGCCTACGTTGATCTTTTTAGCGCCGAAGTAGAGAAGCGCGACTATCGCAAAATTTATTATCAGAAAAGTCAGAGGATTGAGAAGCGCTGAAATCCTGCTTATCGCGATTACGCTCGAAGAATAATCTTCGGTCGCTTCTTCAAATCTCTTTTGCTCGCGTTCCTGTTCGGTAAATGCTCTCACGACTCTTATACCGCTCAGATCCTCGCGCGCTATCGACGTGATTTTGTCGAGCTTGCGTTGATTTTTGGTATACGCAGGCATAGTCTTCTTCATTATCAGCCACAGCGCCAGAGCCACCAACGGAGCGGCTATGAGGAATATCCAGCTCATCGACGGCTTGAGAAGTATCGCCGATACCGTCGCACCTATTACCAAGAAGGGAGCGCGTATCGCAAGACGGATCAGCATCGCTACGCCGAGCTGAACTTGATTTATATCGCTGTTAAAGCGAGTTATCATAGACGACGTGCCGAATTTATCCGTTTCGCTCATCGAAAGCATATTTATGTGCATAAAGAGTACGTTGCGAAGTTCCGTGCCGAAGCCCTGCGAACATCTTGACGCTACGTATTGGCAGAATAGCGCGGCAGCCAGTCCCACTACGGCGAGCAAGACGAGGACTCCGCCCATTTTGAAAATATAGCCGATGTCTTCGTTGGCTATGCCCACGTCGATAATCTTTGCCATCACGACGGGTACTATCAATTCAAAGATCGCTTCGAGCAGCTTGAATATAGGTCCCAGGATAAGATGTTTTTTGTACTTCTTGAGATATTTGTACAGATTTGACATAAATTCCTTTTCCTTTATTGACTATCGATATAAATTAATATAAAATATTATATAATCACATTTATGATTATGCAACAGATTAAACATAATTATATTATAAACGTTGCCCGAAAAGGGTAAAAAAGGACTTTTTGAGTATGAAAGACGGATTTATAAAGTGCGGCGCGGCTACCGTGGAGATCACGGTCGGGGACTGTTGCGCCAATGCAAAGAGAATAGTCGAAAAGATCGATAGCGCGGCAAAAGAGGGGATAAAACTTCTTGCGCTGCCCGAACTGTGCGTGTGCGGCTATACCTGCGGAGATATGTTGCTGTACGATTCGCTTCTTGACTCGGCGGAAAAAGCGGTCGAGTATATTCTCAAGGAGACGAAGCATATCGACGTGGCGGCGGTTATTGGCGCGCCGGTGAGAAGAGAGCATAAACTTTTTAATTGCGCCGTAGTCATCTACAAAGGCGAGATATTGGGTATTGTGCCAAAGATAAATATTCCCAATTACGGAGAATTCTATGAAGGCAGATACTTTGCTTCCGGCGCAGGCGAAGACGGAGAGGTTCAATTTGCCGGCGTAGCGGTACCTTTCGGCAGTATGATATTTGAAAATACGTTTTTAGGCGATTATTCTTTCGGAGTTGAGATATGCGAAGATCTGTGGGCGGCGCAGTCTCCGTCCGTAGATCTGACTGTCAACGGCGCTAGGATAATCGTCAATATATCGGCAAGCGACGAGATCGCAGGCAAGTGCGATTATAGGCGCAATTTGATTATCGCGCAGTCGGGAAAACTGGATTGCGGATATATATATGCAGGCGCGGGATACGGAGAGTCTACGACTGATATGGTATTTGCAGGTCACGATCTGATAGCCGAGTGCGGCAATATTTTGGCGGAAAACCAGCTCTTTACAGACGAGACAGCGGTGACGGATATAGACGTCAAAAGAATTACTTTCGAGAGAAGAAAGAAAAACGCAGATCTGTACAGTAATAGAATAATGAAGATATATTTCGATCAAAAACTTCAGGCGGACAAACTCACCCGTCGGTTTTCTCCGTCGCCTTTCGTGCCCGAGGAAGAGAGTAAGAGGAGCGAAAGATGCGAGTTGATACTCAATATACAGTCGAGCGGACTAAAAAAACGTATTGCGCATACGAGGGCGAAAAAACTCGTCGTCGGTCTATCCGGCGGTCTTGACAGCGCGCTTGCTCTGTTGGTTATGACAAAAGCCGTCGATATGCTTGGCAGGGATCGCAAAGATATATTGGCTGTGACTATGCCTTGCTTCGGCACCACCAAGAGGACGAAATCCAACGCAGAGATATTGGCGAACGGACTTGGATCGGATTTTTGCACAGTGGATATTACACGTTCAGTTGAGAGACATTTTGAGGATATAGGTCAATCAAAGGAGGATCTGGACGTTACTTTTGAGAACGCGCAGGCGAGAGAACGCACGCAGGTGCTTATGGATATCGCCAATAAATGCGGAGGGCTTGTAGTGGGTACAGGCGATCTGTCCGAACTTGCTTTGGGTTGGGCTACTTACAACGGAGACCATATGTCGATGTACGGAGTAAATGCCTCCATCCCCAAGACGTTGGTCAGATATTTGGTAAAATATTATGCGGATACCTGCGAAGAAAAGAATGTCAAGAAGGCACTTTACGATATACTCGATACGCCCGTAAGTCCGGAACTTCTTCCTGCGGACGGAGACGAAATCTCCCAACAGACGGAAAATATAGTCGGTCCGTACGAGCTTCACGACTATTTTCTATATTACGTCGTTAGATGGGGATATCCGCGCGAAAAGGTGCAGAGGATAGCCAAAGAGACTTTTGCGGATAAGTATAGCGAAGAAGAGATAGATAAATGGCTTGACAATTTCTTCAGAAGATTTTTTGCCCAACAGTTCAAACGCTCCTGTATGCCGGACGGTCCGAAGGTCGGCAGCGTTTCGCTTTCGCCGAGAGGAGATTTCCGCTTACCCAGCGATTTCGCAGTTCCGACAAAAGAGTAGTCTCATATCGTCGAAATTATATATTAAGATATCTACAGAAAGTCCTACAGATCTATTTGATCGTAGGGCTTTTTTATTTGCCGGTTTATTTTTACTTTCATTATGTCCAGATAAATATTACGATATTTAAATTCTGTAATTCTGATTTCTCATCTGTTATTCTATCATATTATATGTCATCTCGACCAACATCGGTTGTCATCTCGACCGAAGCGGAGAGATATAATCCGATATTTTGTCATTGACGCTCGCACGAGACGCATCTGCTTGCTCGCTATGCCGTCGCTTCGCTCCTTACGACCAACGTGGAGAAATCTCGACCTATTAAAATATATAATAAAAGCACATTTCTTATCATAACCGATATTTATCTTACTTAGAATTATGTAAAATTAAAAACAAAAATGTCGACATATCTCGATAATTTCCAAGAAATGTATAGTTTTCCTGACCCAAGGAATTTATACAAAATACGTAGTTTTTAACGATAATTCTACACAATAAGTATACTCCAAAGCCCCTGTCGAATTCAATAATAAACGGTCAATAAATGTATACCTTTCCTGACATAGGATAAAAAGAGGTAAAAATAGATGGAAAGAAAGAGAAGAAAGGGTGGATATTTTCTTTTGACCGTAGGCTTAATGGTGTGCTTGATAGCGACAAGTATGGCATGTCTTTATGCGCCGAGAAACAGCGCTGACGCAGTGTCGTCAGACGCTCAGACTACAGGCATAGGCAATATATTATTAAATAATTACGAGAGCAAAGACAAAAAATTTAACGGCAATCAGTTGGATAAACTATACGCTCAGATAACGGGTATAGCAAATGCAACGTACGCGGACGTAGTTACTGCCGCGGGAGCGACAAAGACAAGCGCGGATTTCAGAGATCCGAATAATACACAGACAAGCGGAAAGCTCATTACGTTGGAGTTCGGTACGGATACGGATAATGAAGACAATCCAATGGTATGGAACGCAGTCTATCTGTCGACCAACAAATCGGGAGATCCTATACTTACGCTTTGGATGGCTCAATCTAGTGAGACCGCGCAATGGAATAAGTATTCTGACCCTAGTAGCAGCAGCACATATCCGTCCAATATGTACGGCAACAGTTATATCCGTACCGAGGTACTCAATAATACCGGCACGTATTATGCGGATAGAAACGGTAAAGACCCGACTACCTATACGCAGACAAGCACTCACAAATATGCAAAATTCACGTCGCCGTCGGCGGTGGGAAGTTTAACGGAATTTATAGACGAACCTGCCAAAGTAGAGTGGCAGGAAAACCTTATCTCTCATTTGCACAATGATTATCCTTATGATTTCAATAATGACGCATACGGCAACGTAGGTTCGGACGGCGGAGATAATAACGCCAACTGGTGCAGCGGAATGGTCAACTATTACGGAAAGGGTGATTATTCTGCGTGGCAGAATGATAAACTGTGGCTGCCTGGAATGGCAGACGCAGGATGGCATAACGCTACCGAGAACGATTCCGGTCTTTGGCAGACATCCGAATTGGAAAGGGGCAACGCCTCCGGCGTTGACTCTTGGGTGCGTTCGGCCGATGAGTATCGCTACAGCTACGCACAAACGCTTTTAGCGGACGGCTCGGTTGGTAAGGGTCAGCTGACCACCGACTCGTTTGCTGTACGCCCCGCGTTTCACTTGAATTTAAAGAAAGCGGAAGATAGTTCTGCAAGGACGTTAAATAATCCTCAAGACTGCCGAGATACTTATACAGGCAATCCCCTTACTCCCGAAAAAGCGACTTGGTACTCTGCAGTAAAGAAAGCTATAGAGGACGGGGATATTACCGAGACGTATTACAAAGATAATACGGAATTATCGTCTGCGCCTATCAACGCGGGAACGTACACGATCAAATATACAATAAATGCCAACGCTCCGTATATGTGGTCGGATCAAAGTATGGGAGCGAAGACTATCACGTTTTCCATAGAGAAGAAAGCTATACCTTATCCCAAAGTGCAGGGGAGTTATAGCGAGAAATATAACGGAGCAGACGGAGTAGAATTCTATTTCGATAACTACGACTCTAAGTTGATGGAATTGAAATTTGAGGAAGAGTACGAGGGTGCATATCTGGACGATACAGCGTTGATGTTCAATGCGGTAGCGACGTATCAAGGCACGTACAATCTGAAAGCGACGCTAAAGGACGAAAAGAATTATCGATGGGAATCGCAACCCGAACTTAAGATAGAGATAACTCCTGCGGAGATATTAATAGACAGGATAGGCGAGGGAGAGGTAATAACGGCAACGTTTAAGCAGGATAAGTATATAGATATCAAGTTATCTGCGGTAAACGGGGACAAGGTAATAGGAGACGACGTTGTAGCCGTAAACGTGTATATAATGCACAGCGGAAGCGAGATAGTACTCAACGGAGACGGAGAAGAAGGGGAGATAAATTTAAAGACGAGAGTATACGACTATTTGAGAAGGAAACTCAAGACGGGACAGTTGCCGTCTGACAGCGAGTATGAATTGAAAGTAAAGTCGCTGAACAAGAACTATACGGTTGAGTTGAAGAATACAACGACGTTAAAGATAATGCCTAAAGGCAAGATAACCAACATACAGTGGGAACTGTATGAAGGGGAAAATATGTTGGACGATTCGTATATAACTGAATTGACGGAGACCGAAGACAAGACGTACGGAGGGAAGATAGGATACAACGGGAAAGGATATGAATTCAGAGTGCAGTATCCGGACACGTATACGTTGGATGAAAGTTACGGCAACAACGGTTATTTGCTCGAGAAGATGAGCGGAGAAGGAAGCGAGAACGGCAAGGACGCAGGAACGTATAGGACGTCTATAAAACTGAGTAACGGACAGATATACGGAATAGTATGGACGATAGACAAGGCGAAGTTCAACCTATCCGACGTCAAGTGGCAGAACAACGGCAAGATAGAGTATACGGGAAGCCAAGTAAGTCTAACGCTTGAGAACTTGCCCGACGGATTAATAGCGCAGTCCTATGAGAGAAACACGGGAACAGACGTGGACAGTTACGGACCGGCAACGGTACACTTCGGACTTGCAAGCGGCTATGATCCCAACAACTATATTATCCCCGTACCTACGTATACGAACGGAGTAGCGGACAGTACAAATCCGGACGCGTATATAGGCTCGTTTGAATGGGAAAAGGAATGGGAGATAACGCAAGCAATAATAAAAGTAGGCAAGGGAGACTGGAAGAACGCGCAGAACAGCGACGAGGCAAATCCGTTCTCATACAAGGTATTGAGCGATCCTAGAGCAGAAGGAGTGGTAGAGTACGTATACTACGAGACGGACAGGAACGGCAATCCCATAGATATAACCAAGCCTTTGCAACTCAGCGACATAACAGTATCCGCAACGGAGAAGAAGAATTATATAGCAGTGCCGAGCATAAAGGCGGGATTTGAGAACAACTATAAGTTCCCCGACGGCTTGACGGATAAAGACAGATATTCTCCAGTATTCGAGATAGGCGGCGGCTCGACTGCAGTAGAGGTAAGGCTGGACAGCGACAAGATAGAGTACTACAACGGCAAGCCGAGGAACGTAAAACTTGTAATAACGGGAAGCGCGAAAGAAAGCGACTTGACGGTGACGTATTACAAGGGAGATATAGTAGACGAAGCAAACAGACTTGAAGGCGCGCCGACGGAAGTGGGCAAGTACTTGGCTGTAATAACGTCCAACAATCCCAACGTGATCTTGAGCGGAACGACGCAATATGAATTCGAGATAACGAAGAGTCAAGTGGGCAAGGAATGGAATAAGAACTATAAGCCGTACGTGCTTAACTTGAAGTACGGACAGATAAACGGAGTTAAGTACGAGATAAGAGACAAGAACGGCAACGCTATAGAGGATATAAGCCAATTGACGGTAGGAAACAGCTATGAGATAAGAGCGGTGATCAAAGACGGCAACTATATCTTTGCAGACGGAAGTACGGAGACGGACTGGGAGACTTTTGAAGTAAGAGATGGAGATCAGTTATTTGATCCCAACAGTCCTAATAATCCCAACTATCCTCAGAACGATCCCGAAGAGGGCAATAAGCCAAGCGATCCGGACGGAGACAAAGACGGAGAGGGCAATACGAGTTTCGACAAGGTACTGAAAGTCATCAAGGAATGGTGGCAGGTGATAGTCAGTGCAGTCAGCATTATATTGATACTTATATTTATAGGTAAGGCTATTTCCTACGATGCAAAACGCAGGAAAGCAAAAAAAGAGATCAGCGAAAGATACTCGACTTATTATGCGGCAGGATTATTCGGGCTGTCGATGACGAAGTGGACGGTGATAGCGGGCTGCTTGGCAGGCGGCGCGGTATTGAGTCTTGCGCTGATGATAATATCCAAAGCGAGATACAACAAGGCTTTGACAGAACTCTCTAAGAGCAAGGAAGAGTATGACCGCAATAGAGAAGAATCCAAGGAAAGACACAGAGACGAAGATCTCAAGATGATACTTATGAGTATGCTTGGCGGAGGCAATATGAATGGCGGCAACGGTCAAGCGCAGAACGGATACGGATACGCTCAACCTACGGTGGGCGCAGAGGAGATACGCGGAATAGTATCCGAGACGATGACTGCTATGTTGCCGAATATGCAACAGTACTTGCCTCAACAGGCGTCTTCCAACGACGAATTGGTACAGAGGCTCATTGAGCAAAACGATAGAAATGAAGAAAGAATAGAGAAATTACTGGAGAAACTTTCTGAGAAATCTACCGAGAAAATAGTAGAGAGGCAAGTCGCGTCAGACGTAGTGATATCGAATGACGAAACAATAAGGTCTCTCGTTGACGGACAGCGCGAAATAATGGATAGACTTTCGAGACAGGATAAAGTCGTCGAGACGGCAGAAAAGAAAGACGACAGGATTGACGCCTTGATAAAAGCCAACGAAAATCTTATGCGCAATCAAGAGACGCTGATGAAGCAAATAGAGGAACTCAAATCCAATAAGACTGTGGAAAGACAAATCGTCGAAAAGGAAGTGCGCGTAGAAGTACCTATAGAGGTCGAAAAAGTCGTAGAGAAGATAGTGGAGAAGGAAGTCAAAGTAGAAGTGCCTGCGGCAAAACCGACTGCGCCGAAAAAGCCGGTTGCTCCCAGACTTACACTCGACGAAGCGTATGCGAAATTGAGTAAGGAACAGAAGAAGTTTTTTGATACACTCAAAGCATATGCTATGGGCAAGGATAAGTGTAAAGAGAAGAAATCTACGTATTATATCTTGCTCGGACAGTCTTCTGTAAATCCTTTGGTCAAACTTACGGTAAAGAAAGATACGACAGTCGCACTCTTTAAGATGGAAGACGAGTACTTCAAGGATATCCGCCGCAACGCGGGATCGGACGGCACGAAGATAAAAATCAAGGAGACTGAGTTGATCGTCGGCGACGCTCAGGCATTGGACGCGGCGAAGGAAATGATAGATCTTAGGGAAGATCAGATCGAGAGGTATCAGGAGTATTTGAAGGAACAGAA
>CAOKSY010000008.1 GCA_948471525.1 uncultured Clostridia bacterium
TAAATTTCTTAGGTCAGGAAAACTATACATTTCTTGGAAATTATCGAGATATGTCAACATTTTTGTTTTTAATTTTACATAATTTTGAGTGAGATAAATAAGGGTTATGATAACAAATGCGTTTTTTTAGTTTATTTCAATAGGTTGAGATTTCTCCGCTTCGGTCGATATGACCGGAAAAGTACAATTCAACTTCAAGTCGAGACGTCCACATATGCCATTCACAACAACTCATTGGATATCTCTCCCCTTTCTCTATTTCCGCTTGACACGCTATAATATAATATTGTATAATTTTCAATGGTATTAAATTTATTAATTTAAGGAGGTTTTCCTAATGGAATATTCACATGAAGTACTGAATATGTGCAAGGTCGCCAAAGGTACAGACCACGGTCCTGCTCCTATTCCCGAAGAAGGCAAGTGGGTTCAGTCCAAGCAGATAAGCGATATCAGCGGACTTACGCACGGTATCGGTTGGTGCGCACCGCAACAAGGCGCGTGCAAATTGACTCTCAACGTCAAAGACGGCGTTATCGAAGAGGCGTTGGTCGAGACGATAGGTTGCTCCGGTATGACGCACTCCGCTGCAATGGCAGCCGAGATCTTGCCGGGCAAGACAATACTCGAGGCGCTCAACACCGACCTCGTCTGCGACGCTATCAACACCGCTATGAGGGAACTCTTCCTTCAGATCGTATACGGACGCACACAGTCCGCTTTCTCCGAAAACGGTTTGCCTATCGGCGCGGGTCTCGAGGACTTGGGCAAAGGTTTGCGTTCTCAGGTAGGTACGATGTACTCCACCGGCGCAAAAGGCGTAAGATATCTTGAAATGGCTGAAGGTTACGTTACTCATATCGGACTTGACAAAGACGATCAAGTCATAGGTTATGAATTCGTCAACTTGGGCAAGATGATGGAAGCTATCAGAAACGGTATGTCCGCAAACGACGCTTTGGTCAAATTCACCAACAGCTACGGCAGATACAAAGAGGCGGTAAAAGTTATCGACCCGAGAAAGGAATAATAGGAGGTACATATAAATGGCAGTAACATTTGAAAGTTATTCTAGAAGAATAGACAAGATCACCAAGTGCCTCTCTGAATACGGCATTTCTTCCCTTGAAGAAGCAAAGCAGATCTGCACTGACAAAGGCATCGACGTCGAGGCTATAGTAAAAGGCATTCAGCCCATCGCATTCGAAAACGCGGTTTGGGCATACACCGTTGGTTGCGCTATCGCAATCAAAAAAGGTTGCAAGAAGGCAGCCGACGCTGCGGAAGCTATCGGTATCGGACTTCAGAGCTTCTGTATCCCCGGTTCTGTTGCCGAGCAGAGAAAGGTCGGTCTCGGACACGGCAATCTCGCGGCAATGCTTTTGAGAGAAGAGACCAAGTGCTTCGCTTTCCTCGCAGGACACGAATCCTTTGCGGCAGCGGAAGGCGCGATCGGTATCGCTATGAAAGCCAACAAGGTCAGAAAACAGCCTTTGCAGGTCATCCTCAACGGCTTGGGTAAAGACGCGGCAAAGATCATCAGCCGTATCAACGGATTTACCTACGTGCAGACCAAACTCGATTATTTCACCGGCGAACTCAAGGTAGTTGACACGATCTCCTACTCCGACGGCGAGAGAAGCAAAGTAAGAGTATTCGGCGCAGACGATGTAGTCGAAGGCGTTGCTATAATGAAACACGAGAAAGTCGACGTATCCATCACCGGCAACTCGACCAACCCCACCCGCTTCCAGCATCCCGTTGCAGGCACTTATAAGAAAGAGTGCGTAGAGAGCGGCAAGAAGTATTTCTCCGTAGCTTCCGGCGGCGGCACCGGACGTACGCTCCACCCCGACAATATGGCGGCAGGTCCTGCTTCCTACGGTATGACCGATACGATGGGCAGAATGCACTCCGACGCTCAGTTCGCAGGCTCCTCCTCCGTTCCCGCTCACGTAGAAATGATGGGCTTGATCGGCATGGGCAACAACCCGATGGTAGGCGCTTCCGTATCCTGCGCCGTTGCAGTAGAAGAAGCTTTGAGATAATCTCTCCACCTTCATACACAACAAACACAACGGCTTCGGCAATTCGCCGAAGCCTTTTTATATTGAACAACTAGAAAATATATTTAATTTGCATTAATTCTATGCTACAAATTAAAAACTTAATAAAACGCTCTTTCTTATGTAGATTATGCATATCTGGCAGAAGTTACGCTTCTGTGCCTTTATTCACGTATCCGCAATTATTTTTGTTTGGCTTAGTTACTTGATCCTTATTTTTTTCATCTTCTGTTATTTTCTTACTTATCTGTCTCCTATTATAACTATCTCGGGTAAATCTATACATCTCCTTAAAAAGATATAAATCAGATTTCAAGTCTATATAAGTAAACTTTTTATTGTTAATATTTTTATGTGTAATTATGCCGGGATCATAATTATCATCTTCCATAAATAGTGATATCGATTCTTTTAATACTTTACCGTAATCGGTTTTATCTATGGAGCTATAATAATTATTAAGATCAGCGTCTTTTCTCAAACAATAAAACTGTTTCAATACGTCTTTCAATAGAAATTCGGTTGTATATTTCAATTTTGCATTTCCAAAATCTTTAATATTACAAATGCTATCAAATTCATCTTCAATTTTATTTTTTTCTTCAATTGCAGCAAAAGCTAATCCAAGATAACAATTAATGGTATTACCTAAATTTGTTTTATACTTAATTTTAATTTTGCCACTCATAATGAATTCAAGTATTTTACACATTAATTTAGATAAACTTTCTTTTAAATCTGAGTTATCTTTATTTACCACATTTATTTTATCGTATTCATATGAATAATCGTAAACCAATAAATGCGCTTTTTTCTGTAACCTGTTTATAAAACAAATTATAGATTCAAAATCTTCATCTGAAACAACCTCAATGATATTTTTATATTTTGGGTTAAAATTCTCATTATCGATTTTATACGCTCCAATCTCATAGAGAAAATGAATAAGTATGCGCAATTTCAACATTATGGGATTATTCGTCATAAAAGTTTTCATAGAGAAATCTACGTCGCGTTGAAACTCAAATTGCTTGTTTAAAGTATTCAATTCTCCCATACGATAATCTAACGCCTGCGGATTAATCATCAATAAATACAGCTCTCTAAACGGATCATAGTCTAAATAGAAAATCAATTTCGATTTATTATCAAAATTAAATTCCGCATTATTATTTTCTACTAAAACCTTACTAAATTCTTTTTGTTCAATTTTTTCGCCTTTATTATCCCAAGTGCTAGTATTGATTAATTCTATGCCATTTTCTTTAATAACTGAGACGTTATCACTAATAATAGTATAGTTCAATTTGGTATAAGGAAATAGCGAACCGTTTTCATACATTCCGGAGGAAAAACCCATAACGTCTTTTATCAAATTTGTAAAATCAATCTTTTTATTTTTAAAATTACATCCGCAAACGTACACTCTTTTCATCTGAGAATCCGGAAACATCATATTGAGTTTTTCATCTTCTTCACTATCTATAAATCGGTTATAATCTTGATCCGAATCTCCTCTCTTTTCCTTAATAGTCGTATTTATTTTATCTAAGATTTCATGCTCTATTTTTTTATTCCACAATCGTCCAATCGGCATTTTACAATTTTCACAATATCGCAAATCGCTGTTTTGTCTTATTTCAAAATATACTCTATCCCACTCTTGCAAATCATCCACCAATCGTAATGCATATGACAATGGATTCTTTGCAAACGAAGGTTTTGTTTTAGTAGGATTTTTTGTATAATCTATAGTATGATCAAAAATCATTAAAGCGGCAAATTCTACCATAGCTTTCTTGATAGGATTAAGCGAATGTATCGTACCTGTTTCATAAAAATGTAAAAGCAATGCAAACGCCGACAACGCCCCATGCTCAGGCTTATTGAAACTTCTTCTCAATTCTTCTTTATCGACTATAGTAAATAACAACGACGAGCCTAAGACATCGTTGAGTCTCTCAAAATTAAAATTATCCTGACGTACTATTGATGATATGAAGTCATTAAGAATATCTGAACAAGTTTTTATATATTGAATAGGATATCCGATATCATGAAATAACGAAGCTATGACCAAACTGCCTCTTATAAAATATTCCCAAGCAAAATCCTTAGCGTTTTTATGCATTTGCGCACAAATTGATTCTTTACTTATGGAAGAATTTTCATTTTTGATATAGTCAGCAAGTCCTCCGCTTTTACATTCCTCAGAAAAAATCTCATCTATGTATCTTTTTATATATTTTTCATATTCCCCAACACAAACACAAGCATATTTTGCCAATTCTGAGTTTTTACTTTTTAACACTTGTTGGATTTTTTTCATTAGATTTACATCTGTCTTACCATCAGAACTATCCAATAATTTTAAGATCATATAACAATTTCTTATTTGATGAATAAAATGATCTCTATAAAATTTAAGATCTATTCGATCAAAATTCAACTCAACGTGCTGCAACCACTCAAATTCAATAAAATGATCGTTAAACAATTTGTTTAATGTACTGATATTCAAAAATCTATCAATTAAATCGCTTATAGCAAAATCAAAACAAGACACCATATTTTGCGCAACGTGTTCATCTCTATAAATCAAATTTATTTTATCTTTAAACTTTGCATAATTAATTTTATTATAAATTGTATGCGGTTTACTCGCTTCGTATTCGCAAAAGGCTTTCTTTAAAAATGGTTTTATATTATCAGCACATTCATTCAGCAACGGACTATACTTAACGTCTATATAATTAAAGTTTTGAATATACTCTTGCATTTCCCGCCTATTAAAGCTAAATAATTTTTTCATTTTCCTTCCTATAAATTGTATATTTCTAAATTACCATTAACTTTCAATTGATCGCAATCAGCTTCTTCTAGTGATATTCCGTCTTTTTTTATGTAGACTACATATTTAATATATTCTTTTTTAAGTGTCGCTCCACATTCAAATTTATGAATGACGTCATTCACACCGACTTTCACTTCGTCTTTTAACTCTAATTTTGTTCTCTCAATTCGTTCTTCATAATTGAGGCAATCCAAATTATTGTTACAAACAATAATAACCTCACACTCTTTTTTCCGGAATGTATTGATGAATGAAGCGAACCAATCTAAATTACACTTCATCATAGGATTACAATTTGCCACCAAATAAAGTCGCACGCGATCCTTATCTCCATCTTTTTCATTCAGTTTAAATATTTCATCTAGAATTGCTTCTGTATAACCGTCTGAATTCAATGGCAAGTCATAAATAAAATTCAACTCGTCATCTTCATCCAATCCTCTACTCAACAAATACACCTCAATTGATTTTTGAATATATTCTAAAAATATAGTCACCTCTTCATATCTCAATAAGGGCGTATTATTTCGTTTTACGTAAAAAATCTCTTTTCTTCTTTGACGAGCGTCAACCGGTATAATAAACAAGCCATTCTTACCTTTACTATTACACCGCATAAATTTGAGTTCATTTGGCTGATTATTCTTTTCAAATATATCCTGAAGCGTAATATGTTCTTTTTTTATGCTATTGTTAAAATTTACATCATCTTTCAAATAATACGTCAATGATGAACTAAGCAAATCAAAATCTATAAAGCAATTTATCGTTCTTATATTTTTTTTATCTTTATCTTTATCTTTTTCTTTATCTTTTTCTCTCGAAACCTTAATTTTATCCGGTTCGGACCAATTGTTTACCAATAATTTATCTTTTTCGTCTTGTCCGTATTTAGTATTTAATAAATTATCAAAATCATGTTCGCAATGCGCCAATAAAAGAGAAAATGCCGTCTTTCCGCATCCTCCTTTTGTAGAATAAACTATATGGTGAGTAGTTTTCATTTGTACTTCCCCCCTCTTTTTTACTTATAATATTTCATTAACCGATACATCAATAAACTAGACGTATAATTCAAATTTGCACATGCATTCAATATTCCGTCAACATAATAATTCAACCCTTTATTCGAATTACCATTATTATTTAGTCTTGCTTGGAACATGTGCTCATATAATTTATCTTCTCTATAATAATCAGCATCTAGAATTTCCATCAAATCATATGCCAATCTTTTAAAAGAATAGTTGTAATGCGGCTTATCTCTAACCACATCATCATCTGTAAATTTTATATCATTTATCTTAAAATCAAAATTAATTGGTTTGTCAAAAACATAATGCCCCATGATCTTCTTTAAATATAAATGATAAAATAAACAATCGTTAAAATTACTTACGCAGCCGCTAAAAACATTAGCTACCGCCTTCTTATAACAATATTTTATTATTTTAGCCCTTGACTCTTTTAGATCATCTGCCTTCTCAAAGTTAAACATTTCGTATACTAAACATTCTACTATCTTTTTAACGTTTTCTTTTGTTTCAATATTGTTTGGGATGTTTATAACTATGTCCATATTCATTTCTTTAGGCATCTTAATCGGCGCATAATTAATGATAATATCGACTTTTCGTGCAATCTCAACAATTCTAATGTATTTATTTTCTTTTTCTGCAGCTTCTTCATCATTTAATGCGGCAAAAAATTCATGAAATCTCATGGACGGAGATAACATCTTTAATAATTTATAAAGTGTTATGATAATGCTAGACTCATTCGTTATAATAGCGGGCAATTCTTCCGGCTTACTAAATTTTATAATTTTGCAATCTTTCGAGTTATACCGTTCTAATCTAGCAAAATTATATTTATCATACATTTCCGTTCTAAAATCTTTATTATTGGAAACGTAAACGTAAACTTCTTTTTCGTCGTTCTCTTTTTTCTCTACTTCTGTCTTAATAAAATCCAATAACGGCTCATTGATATAGCGACATTTGCGAGAATTTTTCTTATTACTGTCCAATAGATAGTTTTGCGTTCTATAATAAATTGAAGCAAAGCTATTTTTATTCTTAAATTTGTCCCAATCAATTTCATAACTCTTATTAGATTTAATAAATTTATCTGCTTTTTCCAAGATTTCAAACTTATCCTTTTTTTCAACAAGTTCAATATCCCTATAAATTTCCGGACAATCCAATATGAAAACTTTGTCATAAGCGTTAATGCAATTTTCAATACCTTTTGGCGTAAGCAAACTGCTAGAAGTATCTAATTTATCAATACTTCTTTGTTCTATCCAACCCTCTTCTGTTTTTTTGTACTCATATATGCCGTTCTTATCGCACCTAGTAATATCAAACTTATATTGGGACGATTCTAACATTTCTGCTAATACTGACATATTTGGAATATCTTTATCTTCCCACAAATCGCCTATCAATAGAATTTTATATCTACGGTTTTTTTCTTCTTCTTTAACTTTTAAATTTAAAATAATTTTCTCATACAATCTTGCAACAGAGATAGATTCAATACTCGACAAGTCATTTTCGCGTTTTGCTTTAAAAGATTTAGCAATCAAATTGTCGCCATTTTCATCATTTATAGTGTTGACGTCTACAATTCTATAAAACTCGTTATTCACCAATAATATTATATCTCTAAACAGTCTATCAAATTTATTCTTATATAATTCCTGATATAACCGACTTAAAATACTATTGTGAATTCTATCGATTTCTTCTTTCAAATCTTTACTTTGATAATATGCAATCAATAACGACTCCAATACAATCGGATTACTAAAATCGACTTCCAATTCTTCTTTCGCTTCATCAACAAAATTACAATCAAATTGTACGATTTGTCGCAATATTCCCTTACTTACAATTTCACTTTTATTTCCGTTATATGCAAAATATTCTTTTAAGAACGACTCAATAGCTTCCAAATAAACTACAGCCTTTGATACAAAGTTCTCATCAAACGTCAAACTCTCAGAGAGAGAGTTTCTAGTATCAATAATGTCATTATACTTATTTTTGAGAATTTCTAATTTGCTTTGCGCAATAAAAAGATTATCAATCTCACATACAAAATTCGTATACGATTGAATTCTAGGACGAATACTTAGACTTGCATCGTCAAAAAAATTTGTGGCCCACCTAGCTATTTTATCTTTCATATTTTATTATATTATATTACATTATATAATTATTATTTTATTTTTGTTAATTATACCAGAAAACAAATAAAAAAACAATCATTTTAACTTGTTTTTATGAAAAAAAACACAAAATATATGCCTTTTATAGTAAAATGAACTACATAATCTACTCTTTTATATATAAGCCCAAATAATTTGCTTTTTAAATTAATTGAGTTAAATCAAATTAAATTTATTGCCAATGCATTTATTGTAAATATAGTTATCTCTAAACTATATTTTTCTCAATTAATTATCGCATTATTTTACTTATTATTTATTAAATGCTCCCCGCCTCTGCGATTACCTTTATGCAGTCAGGCAGACATATATTTTTATTCAACGGCGCAAATCTAAAATAAGTCTCGCATCGACACTGCGCACCGCTCAACACCCCCTTCTTTATTTCTCCGTCTTTTAAAACAAACCTTGCGTATTTCGACGGCATCGAAGACGGCGGATCTATATCCAGCCAACTGCTTTTGACGTCCAAAAGTTTTGTCGAATAGACAGTCTTTTTACCTTTATGCGATTCCAGTATCTCAGACTTATTAAAATTCTTTATCAACTTGGCGAATGCATTTTCTCTCGGCTTTGTCAATTTGACGGCGCTCCCGTCTTTGACTGCATACTGCTTTCCGCATATGACGTAAATCTTGCGGAACATATACTTCATTATCAAGACCTGTCTGCCATTTTCACACTCAAAATATGAGCATTTATTTAATATATTGATTCGTATGTACTGAAATGCCGCTATAGCGATAAATATCATCGGCAAAAGCACGTCAATAAAAATGTATATTCTGAGCATCTTTCCGCCTTCGCTGAAAATAAGTTTATAATACTCGATGATGCTTCCCTGATTTGAATTGATGACAAACAAACTGGATATAAAAATAAAAAACGCCATAAACAAAGCCGCGCCCAATATCCTTGCGTCATAAGTAGTATAGACCTTGAAGCGGACGTTTTTTAATTTCTCTAATATTTCATTCTTTTGATCTTTATCTAACGCTTCCATATTTTTTAATATATCAATGTTCGATTTTTTTGTCAAATACTTGCCGAATAAGTATTCTATAAATTGCAATAATCTTCGAAAAGATCGTTGGGAGTGCATTCTAAAATATCACACAGGGATTTTAGATTCTCAAACTTTATGCTTTTTGTCTTATTGTTTACTAAATTTGTAAAATTCTGATAACTCAATCCCAACCTAATATACAACCAATATTTTGTCTTCCCCTTCTCTTTCAGTATTTCCAGTATTCTGAATTTCATTTATATCACCTCTGCATTATATAATACTTACATTATATATATCCAAAACAGTTGACATGTAGACTCACAAATTATATACTGTACTTATTAACTAATGTACACATTAGATGTATGGAGGAACAAAAAAAATGAAGCACAACAAAATTATTGCTACTGTAGCACTTGCATTGATCTTGATCGCGACTTGCATTTGCTTTGCCGCTTGCGGTAACAAAATTACCGAAAAGAGCGTCGTCGGAACTTATTATATCTACTCCTGGTCAATGGATGGCAAGGATCTCTTGATCGACGGAAAGCCTGTCAACGAATCTGAGGAATTTGACAAAGAAATGCTTGTTTTCCACATTTATGAAGACAAAACATTTAAATATGTACCAATGAAAAATGAAGAAATGGCTCTTACGGGCACTTGGACATTGGAAGACAAAACTCTCACTATCGTAAGCAAAGAATCCGAGTATGTGCCTGTATCACAAACAATGAAACTTGTTTTTGAAAGCAAAGATACTTTCAGCCTCAGCGTAGAAGCCGAAAAATCTAATTATGTATTCAAAAAATAAACGTACACGGTGTAAATACAGCTCCTTGCGCACAAACGCAAGGAGCTGTTTAATTTATCCGACATATCTATTTTTCTCAACCTTACCGCTTCGGCTTCTCAGACGCTTTTAATATAGACCGAGAAATATCCGACGTAGATCACAGACGACTCGCCGATGTTTTTGATCTATTGATCGCAAAATCTTAAAAGGTTATGCGATTGTATCCGTTGGAGACGAGATATTCGTTTGCTTTCTTCGCCGCAAGCTTATAGATAAAACTTGCGTCTGTTTCTTCATCGGGTATCTCGAGAGGTATATCCGCAACGTCGGATCCTACCGATACAGTTACAACGTTAAATTTGTCCTTACTGGAGCAATTTACAAACAAGAGTATTCTCACGGTTTTTTCGTAGTATTCGCGAACAGTCACGGCGGTAATAACGGAGTGCGAAATCATGTTCCACTCAAAATTTGTGTATCCGTCAGGATTTATTTGACCGCAACAAAGTACTTTTTGCAATGCCTCAACAAATTTTGCATACGCTTGATTATTTACCGCATCTTGAGCCACAAGATCTCTTGCAGTCAACCGCGGCTGTCGACTTAAATATTGCTTTACTATTTTTGTATCTTTTTTGTCTTTTGCTTTTCTCTTCCTATTATCCAGCCAGCCTTGAATCTTAAATGTCAATTTGTTCACGTTCAGCCTCCCATTTTTATTCGGTATTTATCTTTATGCGTTTATGTCGCTTGCAATATCGTCGGCAAGCTTCTCCAACTCTGCAAAGCTCTGTCCGTCGAGAGCGGATTTGACCGTAATTTTTTGCTCGACGATCTTATTGTTCTTTAGCTTTTCAATGCTTTCTCTCATAAGTTTGTCGGCAATGGGCGCCCAAGTACCGTTTTCGATAAATGCAAAAGTCCTGTTCTGCAAATTATGCTCCGCTATCTCGTGCAACGCCACCTGTATCGGAGGAAACAACGCCATATTGTACGTCGCGCAGGCAAACACGATATGCGAATATTCAAATGCCTTTGCTATGATTTCGGAGAAATGGTTTGTCGACGCATTCAATACGCATATATCCGTCACTCCTCTGTCGCCAAGCAAATTCGCAAGTATTTCCGCGGCGTTTTCCGTATGTCCGTGCACCGATCCGTAGATGACAAGCGCACTCTTCTTTTCAGGCGTATAAGTACTCCATTTTGAGTATTTATCTATAAAAAATCCTATGTTTTTCCGCCATATAGGACCGTGAAGCGGACATATCATTGAAATTTCGAGCGCCGATGCTTTTTTCAAAAGCGCCTGCACCTGCACTCCGTATTTGCCTACTATATTTGTATAATATCTTCTTGCGTCGTCCAACCACTTATTTTCAAAGTCGCACTCGTCCGCAAAGATGTTTCCGCTCATCGCTCCGAAAGAACCGAACGCGTCGGCAGAATACAGTATCTTATCGCAGCTGTCGTAAGTCACCATCGCCTCGGGCCAATGCACCATAGGCGCAAGCGCGAACGTAAACGCATGTCTGCCCGTGCTCAGAGTATCTCCCTCCTTGACTACTATCTTTCTGTCCTCTATGTCAAAATCGAAAAACTGTCCCATCATAGTAAAAGTCTTTGCATTTCCTACAATTTTGACAGACGGATATTTACTTACTATCGCGCCGATATTAGCGCAGTGATCGGGTTCCATATGATTGACTATAAGATAGTCGAGAGTTCTTCCTTGCAGTACGTGATCTACGTTTTCAAGAAACTGCAAACTCGACGACGCGTCCACCGTATCCAGAAGCACAGTCTTTTCATCGAGTACAATATAGGAATTGTAACTCATTCCCCTATCCACTGGATATACGTTCTCAAACAACGAGATCTTTCTATCGTTGACGCCCACCCAATAAGTATCGCTATTTATCTTTTTTACGCTGTACATAATTACTCCTGCCGCTTTCGCGGAAATTTTATTTCGCATATATTTTACCACAGCCGAAAGTTTTTATCAATCAAATACAATAACCGATTTGAATTCAAAATATCCGTTTTCTTTAACTATTCACTTGCACTCGTTATGGAAATAATTTTATCTACGATAAATTTTGAGCATTTGTTATATGCATAAAAATAGCGCGGACTTTCCCTTGCCGCGCCATTTAGCCTGATCATTGCATAATTTTTAGATGACTATGCCTGTATGGAACTTATTGTATCTATCGGCATATTTATCCAATATCGCTATCACGTCTTCCGCCTCGGATACGGCGTAAACTCTATCCTCGGGGATATCTTCATATCTTATTCTTTGATCGAGCCTCTGCCCCGCTATCTTACCGCTCCAACCGTCCACGCAATCGAACGCCATTATCAATCTCATAAGCGGCCACGCAAAAGCCATCTCCGACAGCGTTCCCGCTCCTCCGCCTATAGCGACGACAGCGTCCGCATTTGCCACGAGAGCATTTCTCATCATATCCAATCCCGTAGAAATTACTATGTCCGCATATTCGTTGCGCTTGGTGCGGTCAAAGGACGGTATGATAGCAATAGTATCCCCCTCCCTGTATTTTTCCGACGCGCGAGCTCCTGCAAACGCCGCCTCCATAACTCCGCCGAGACCTCCCGACTGTATCCTGTACCCGTTGTCCACCAATGCCTTTCCCGTCTCAAACGCGACCTTATATTTCAAGCTGTCTTTCTCTATAACGCTATCTCCTACGATAGCCACCGTTTTTCTCATATTTATTCTCCTTTCGTCATTTGACGATATCTCATATATAATACTGTCCAAATTACGTTTGCGTGATAAGTTTGTTTGCATTTTTGCAGTATTTTCCATGACTGTATTTTATCAAAAGATTGCAAAAAAGTCAATATAGCTGTTTTCGAGAGCTTGACAGTCCAACCCGTTATTATCTAAAAATAATTCCCAATTAAATTAAGACGGCATAGCGAACCCGCGAGCGTCACAATTTCGTTCCAAGACAGTAGCGATAAAAACAAGGACTCTTAGTAACAAGAGTCCTGTAAAGATTTTATAGCATAATTGTCATTTTAATTTTCTTGCATTTCTACACGCCATTGATTACAAAAAGAAATCGTTTCTTTCTAAGTTAAAGCCATACTCCAATGCTGCGCCCCATAGCAAACTGTAGAACATAAATCAAATTATATTATAATATAATTAAAATTATAATACGTTTCTTTTACCTGCTTTTTCCATCGACTATCGTAATCTTCTCTAGGTTCCCGTATTGTTTTGCGCCTTTTGGACATAAATAAAACATGATGTTGATTCTACTGTGCTTAAAATTTTAATTCTGTTCATTTCGCCATTTAAAAACATCTTGAATTAATCCGATATTAGTTGCCTATAACCATAGCAGAATTAAACATAGTTTTATCATAATTTATATAACGATTATTAATGGCCATGCGGCAACTCTCTTCGCCCATATCCTCAATAATGAATTCAGTGCACCAATATTTAATAAAACTTACATATATATCCTTATTTATTATCATATAAATTTTAATAATTAATAAAGCAAATTAACTATTTACAAAATAAATACATTATTTTAACATTTGTATCATTGAATTCTCTTCCCACTGAACTATTTGCCTAAACTAGGTATATATTGTTTCAATTCATTTCTTAAAGCTGTTGCAAATCCTTTAACGGTATTATTATATTTATGACGCTCATTAAATAATAATTCACTCATTTTTCGAGCCTGTCTTAAATATGCAACAATTTTTGTCTCCTTGTATATTTCTAAATAATTTCTCCCCATATATGAAACACACTGATAAAACTCATCATCACGTATTTTCAAATCGTTAAAAACCTCATAACTTTCTTCAAAATATTTAGAAACATCTAATCTATCTTCTTCAAGACTTTGCAACTGCATCCCAAACAACCAAAGAATAGAAGCGTAAGTTTTTGTTCTTCTTATAGCTGAATACAAAATATTTGTTTTAATAATCCAAATACATTCTTGATACGCATTCTTAATTTCACTTGCTAAATCTTCTTCCAAAGACTTAGTATCGCTTAACATTCTTAATATTCTTGCTTTTTGATATTTTACATATGGATGCATCGTACTCCGTTCAATTTCTGCAAAAGTTTTAATAACTTGTTCATAAGCCGTCCTTACAAAAAATCCTCCCTTATTACAATCAATTCGTGTCTCACCATAAAGTTTATAAATTTTTGCGGCAGCAATTCTGTCGCCTTCTGTATTAATCGCCCAGTCCGAAATTATGTTACGCAAACCTTTATTGTTTTCAATTTGATCCTGTAAATTCCTCAATTCGGTTTTTATTTGTCTTGTACTAGATGCTATTTCGTTAGACAAAATTAAATAACTTTCTTTGTCAGGTAAAAATCTAAAAATAATATATTTTTCCGCAAATTCATTTAATCCGTATTCATTGTTTTTCTTTTCAATGATTAAATATTTGCAAAGCATAGTTAAAATTGGTTCTATTTCCTGATAAGAACATTTTGACAACATTCCTAAAGTATATATGTCAACAAAATTACTTGGATACACTGCTAAAATTTTTAACAGAGCATACATAGTCGCAGCTGACTCTTCAAATACTTTTTCTACCTCCTCAAATGTATTTTTAAACATATACTCACTAATTATTTCATATCCATTGGCAGGTAGCGATTGAAGCTCGTGTCCAATTTTTTTCACTGTCGCAACACGAGACAAATCCGCCGTCAATCCACGAATTGTATCAAATTTCTGCTCTAATCGTTTTATACTTAATACTAATACCAGCGTATTTCCTTTGGTAATATCAAGGAGATTTTTCATTTCTTCTTTCGACAACTGTAAATTTAAGCCATTTTCTTCCAAATATTCCGAAATAAACTGACTACACCCTTCCATATCGTTAAATCCGCTTAAATACTTACGCTCATCAAACATTTCCTCA
Organism: uncultured Clostridia bacterium; assembly: GCA_948471525.1. Classification (GTDB taxonomy): domain Bacteria; phylum Bacillota; class Clostridia; order Christensenellales; family UBA3700; genus RACS-045. The sequence goes on from CAOKSY010000008.1 coordinate 14,920, forward strand.
TTTCGAGATGTAATAATATATTGTATCTGCGACGGAGATTCGTACTCGATAAATTCCCTAATCTTGTTTCGTTCTTCATTAGTTAACGTTTCAAAATTATCAATTACTATCAATCCATGTTTTTCAAAATTAGAAAAATCGCTAATTTCCAAATAAGAGTAAATAGCCTTTTTTAATGTGTCACAATCTGAAAAAGCATTCTTGATTTTAACCTCCTCTATTACTCCTGAAGTACTAGATATACTTAATTCTACTTTTTTAGCTGAAAAAAACAATATAAATGAAGGTCTATATCCATTTATTGTTGTTTCATCAATCACATCTCGAACAACACTTTTTATTGTCTCTAACACCAAAACAGTTTTACCTACACCGCCATAACCAAAAAGACAATAAGAGTTCTTTTTACGAAGAGCTCCGACTTTACCATAAATAAACTTCTTTAATTCATCTATTTCTTTCTCTCGTCTAACTAATTTGGTCTCAGAAAACGGCATCTCACCAAAGTTATTAATTTCAATAGGAATTTCAAAAGGCATCGTTTCCAACGCAACTAACTGCTTTTCAATTCCTTCTGCCGTTTCTAACCAGTAAAACTCTCCATCCTGTTTCTTTAAAAATTGATTGGAAATATTAATAAATTCAATGACGATCTCCATATCATTTTTTTCTAAAGTTTTGCATCCTGGATGAGAAAGCTTATTCCTAACATAATGAAATTTTTTAGCTTTTTCCCAAAACGAATTTAAGTCATAAAAACGATCAATATAAGTTCGAAATAATTCATTAAATATTAAAAGGAGTGTGTTGATTTGCGACACAAATGGAATACTAATCTCCTCTTCTTGAATAGTTTTTCCTATAGAAGATTTCACTTCTTTTAACAATGAATATATCTTTTCCGAATTAGCTTTAATTTTACCAAATTCGCTAGAAAAAGAATTAAAACCTATATACTGATCTTCTAATCCAATTTTTGAGGCAATTGCGTCTGTAAATGCAATTGCTGTTGGATAAGCATTCAATATTTCAGTACTAACATAAGCTCGATAAGGTATCTCGAAATCCATTACAACTGTTCTAAGCTTTGAGTGTTGTTTATTTGATAAGTACATTTTTATTCCTCTTAATCCATTTTAGTTATTATAGTATATTTATTTCTTTTTGTCAATATAATAAATAAAGTAAGTTTTTAATAATATACATATACGAATTGTTTTTTTCGAGAAAACGCATTCGTAATTTATAGTATTATCGAAAGTATACAGCTCAATATAATTTGCTAATAGTTAAAATACCACACCACATCATTTATACCAACAAACACAACTTAGTACTTTAAAATCTAATTTAAGCTTCATTGTGATATAAGGACAGCATCCCCAGTTGCTGGCCAGATTCGTAAGGAGCAACGCGACTGAATAGCGAGCCCGCGAGCGTCACAATTTCGTCCTAAGACAGTAGCGATAAAAACAAGGACTCTTGTTTCTTCAAGAGTCCTGTAAATGGAGCTACTGGCCAGATTCGTAAGGAGCAACGCGACGGCATAGCGAGCCCGCGAGCGTCACGATTTCGTTCTAAGACAGTAGCGATAAAAACAAGGACTCTTAGTAACAAGAGTCCTGTAAGTGGAGCTACTGGCCAGATTCGAACTGGCGACCTGTTCATTACGAGTGAACTGCTCTACCTGCTGAGCCACAGTAGCGAATTATGCGATCAAATCGCATATATTATAATAAATCTTCAGAGTTTTAGCAACTCATTTGCACCGATTTATAAAAATTTTTAGAAATCGGCGTTTCCGGTAGTACGCGAGAACGGGATCACGTCTCTGATATTCTGCATACCCGTCAAATACATTATAAGTCTTTCAAAGCCCAATCCGTATCCGGCGTGCTTAACGCCGCCGTATCTGCGGAGATCGAGATACCACCAATAGTCTTCTTCTCTCAATCCCAATTCTTTAATTCTCTCGACAAGCAGATCGAGACGCTCTTCTCTCTGGCTTCCGCCGATTATCTCGCCCACTCCCGGCACGAGAAGGTCAACAGCGGCTACAGTTTTTCCGTCGTCGTTGAGACGCATATAAAAAGCCTTGATCTCCTTGGGATAGTTGGTCACAAAGACAGGTTTTTTGAATATCTTTTCGGTAAGATATCTTTCGTGTTCCGTCTGCAGATCCGCTCCCCAGAATACCGGATACTGGAATTCGTCTTTATGTTTCTCCAGCATTTCCACTGCTTGAGTATAAGTCACGGTCGCAAAATCGCTGTCTACTATGCCCTGCAGTCTCTCTATAAGTCCCTTGTCCATAAAGTTATTGAAGAAAGCCATTTCTTCAGGACATTTCTCCAGCACGTCTTTTATTACGTACTTGACCATATCGCGGGCAAGATCCATATCGTCCTGCAGATCGGCAAAAGCTATTTCCGGCTCGATCATCCAGAATTCCGACGCGTGGCGGTTGGTAAAACTTCTCTCCGCTCTAAACGTAGGTCCGAACGTATATACGTTTTTAAACGCAAGCGCAAAACACTCCGCGTTGAGCTGTCCGCTCACCGTCAATCCCGCAGACTTTCCGAAAAAGTCCTTAGAATAATCTATATCGCCCTCTTTGGTCATCGGCGGATTCTTCAGATCGAGCGTAGTTACCTTAAACATTTCGCCCGCGCCCTCGCAGTCGCTCGTAGTGATCAACGGCGTGTTGACGTAGACGAAGTTTCTCGAAGCAAAGAACGCGTGTATCGCCTGAGCCGCGACCGAACGAACCTTGAACACCGCTTGGAAGGTGTTTGCCCTGGGTCTTAGGTGAGCGATCTCTCTCAGATACTCCATAGTATGTCTCTTTTTCTGCAAAGGATACGACGGAGTCGAAGTGGCCTCGATCACTATCTTTTGAGCTTTTATTTCAAAAGGCTGTTTCATCTGCGGAGTAAGCACTACAGTTCCGACTACGCTTATGCCCGCGCCGACGTTTTGGGAAATAACGGTTTTATAGTTATCCAAGTCGCTGTCGGCAATGATCTGCGTAGTCTTAAAATACGTACCGTCGCTGAGTTCGATAAAAGCAAAGTTTTTACTGTCTCTGATCGTCCTCACCCAACCGCACGTCTCTACGGTCATATCTGCGTATTTTTCATAATTAGTAGCCAATTCTTTCAGTGTAATCGCGCTCATATCAGCCTCGCCAAAATTAATTTATTAGAGTATAACATACAAAAGATCAAAATACAAACTTTTTCCGATAAATGATAAAATATTTTATTATATATAATAAAAATATATGACGCATTCGTTCGCGCACAACTGATTACAAATATTTACAACCGTGCATTTATTATCCAAAACCGTCACATATCCCCAAAAACTTCTTTCGCCCGACATTTTTTAGCGCAATAAAATAAATTTTACAAATTCGCTATTGATTTTGTATTTACCGTATAGTATAATAAAGGTACACAAACGGGATGCACATTGTACCGCACTCTTGAATAGGGAATCCGGAGTTGGAATTCGGCTGGCGCGCCTTACCGCTTGCGGTTGAAGGATTACAAATGTTTTTCACAGGGTACCCACCTGCTACAAAGCGGGTTCAGAATTGCTCTCGCTTGTGTACCTAGAAAATCGGCAGACGTTTTCCCGTCTGCCGATTTTATTTCCGAATTCGTTTTTTATTATAATTTTAAGGATTTCTATCGCCGCAAAGGCCTTCCATGCTTATATCCGCAGAGACTGTCGGTTTCATCACTTTACCGCGTCTTTATACTTTTTAGTAGGATCGACGACGTGCTGAGAATCCCTATAATATTTCTTTCCGCAGTAATGATAATACGTCACGGTATCGTACGCCTGTCCGAGCACTTTCGCTACGCCGACGACTATAAATATTCCAAAGCCGAGAGTGAACGCGCCCACCGCCACGGCAAGCAATATCTCCGCGAGATAGAAGACAAAGTAAACTCCGAGCATATCCCTGAAATACTTTCCTGCGACCTTAAAGTTGGCGACGAGACTTTCTTTTACCGTCATATCCGACACTACGTACGCAGGCATCCATCCCGCAAAAAGCGATCTGCGTATCGCAAATAGCAATATTGCTACAAAATATCCGAAAGTAGTTCCTATAAAATTATTCCATGCTCCCACAAGAAGCCCCAATCCGAGGCTGAATCCGACGATAAGGATCAAACAGGCAATATTCAATCCCACGTGAGCAAGCGAAAACTTGATCGATTTACCCACGTTTGCGATAAAATTGGATGTAAATCCGTACTCTCCGTCAGACGACATAAACGTATGCAGCGTATCGGTCACCGTATAGATACACATATTGAAATACACGCTGAACATAACCAGTATCAAAATCACCGCTATGATACCGCCCCAGATCGCGCCGAGGTGATTTCTCGTGACTACGGCGACTTCTTTTATCGTAGACACCAGATTTTGGTATTCCGCAGTCATACCGCCCTGATTTATACCGTCGTCGAGATCCACTCCGCCGAATATGGAAGTGAGATAATCCTTGACTGCTCTTCCGATCTCCAGATCTTTTATATCGCTCATATAGCCGCTCAGCGTAGGCGCAAGCACCGCATATCCTATTATGCCGAATACCAACAGCGCGATCAAAAGCGCGAGCACGATTTGATATACAAGCGAAAATTTAGATATCAGAATACTGAAAGAATCTTTTGTAATCATACTTTTAAGTCCTCCCTTTCTAGTTCCTCGACGTCAAAATAAACGACGTAAGTCATTACGCTTAAATAAGATATAAACACCCAGTAAAAAATACATGACAGCACCGCAAGCAAATACTTTGCATTTTTAAACGGAAAAATTATCACAAACATCGTCGGCAACATCAACAGCAGTATAATCCAAAGAATACTGAAAAACAATTTGATGCTCTTTGCGCTCAACTCGTATACCGACTGCCCCAACGATTTAAAAAGTCCGTAACCTTTCATAGTCATATTGGGAATTGCAAGCAGCGATATTGACACAAGATAAAGCTCCAACAGCAAGAATATTACCGCCAGCACTATACAGGCGGGCAACGCGTTGGCAAACATCTTTACCGCCGTATACATAAACGTAGACAGGAGCACCGCCACTATCTCGACCGACACGAATAAAAACAGCGCATATTTGAGCACGGGAATAAAATTATCGTTCAAATATGATACCACGCTTTTCAGTTTGCCGCCGCTCATTGCGCCGTAACGCATATTCTGTCTGTTATATCCCGAAACTATGCTCACGGTGACGATAGTCAACAGCACAATAAATAAAATAATTACGAGTCTTCCGAATCCCGCATATCCGTTTATCTTTTTGAATATTCCGAGGAAAGAATTGTAAGTATGTTCTTTTCTGCCTATGCTCACTATTATATCGAGCAAACTCAACGGCTCTAGAAAAATGCCCAGCAAAACCGAAGGTATAAACAGAATACCCATACTTTTGAGAAAATTCTTTCCCATATATTTTAGTGTCGAATTAGAGTAAATGTTCATCTCATTTCTCCCGATGCGGTCGCTTCTCCGCATAATTGTCTTTGACGAATTTGATCACGTCGTAAGGAGTATCGGCTCTGAAAACGACGTTTTTATTGTTGATAGTTTGATAATCTCCGAATCCCCACATACAGAGTATGCAGTCGATCCCCAACTCTTCCGCGCCTTCGACGTCATAGACAGTATCTCCCACCATCACGCAGTCCTGCGGTTGGATAGAATACTTATCTAGCGCGTAGCGCAGCACTTGCGCCTTCGTCTCTCTGACGTTGTATACGAGTCCCGACAGTATCTCTATGCTGTCGCGCACGCCGAACCATTCCAAAAGATGATCTGCCTCTTCGTGTTTTTTGCACGTCGCTACTCCCGTCGTCACTCCGCTCATAGCGTTGCACTCGGCAAGCATTTCCTTTACTCCGTCATATAGTTTGCTCTTATAGATGGCCTTTTCACCGACGTAGAGTTCGCGGAAATAACCGACCGCTTCATACGCTCTGTCCTTTCCTATATATTTCTCAAAAGTCTCCGAAAGCGGCGGACCTATAAACTTTGAATACAAGGTCTCGTCCACGTCTACGCCGAACTTGTCAAAGGTTCTTTTCAGTATATCGCACACGCCGTCGTAAGTATTGCTTATCGTGCCGTCAAAATCGAAAAATACGTATTTCATATAAGTTACACAACTCTTCAGCAACCTGCGAGCGCGTCTATCTCGGTCTTGAGTTTATTTGCTTTCTCGCGATAGTTTATGAGTTTTTCCTTCTCTTTGTCAATGAGCGCCTTGGGCGCTTTCGCCACAAATCCCGCGTTGGCAAGCATCTTTTCGCTTCTCAGTATCTCGCTCATCGCGACGTCGTATTCTCCCTTGAGCCTTGCTATCTCTTTGTCCGCGTCGACGAGATCTCCGAGCGGAACGGCTATCTCTCCGAAATCTCCGAACAGCGAAACGAGTTTTTCTTCGATACCGTTTTTATTGTCGACAAATTCTATGTTTTCGACACTCGCAAGTTTGAGAATATAGCTTACGTCCTTGGCGTTTACGCTGCTTGCGACAAAATATGCCTTTATCTTCTTGGACGGAGCCACGCCCTTTTCCGCTTTCATATTGCGGATAGCCTTTACTGCGTCCATAACCTTTTCAAATTCCGCGCTCTCTTTCGTATAGTTGTATTTTTTATTGACCGTCGGCCAGTTGGATATGACTATACTGTTCTTCGCCGTAGGCAGATTTTTATAAATCTCTTCAGTGATGAACGGAACAAACGGATGCATAAGTTTGAGGATATTTTCGAGTACGTATACCAACACCGTCAAAGTATTGGTCTTCTTGTCCTCCGAATCGCCGTAAAGCGAAACTTTTGCAAGCTCTATGTACCAGTCGCAGAATTCCGTCCAAACAAAATCGTATAACTTAGCCGCGGCGTTGCCGAGTTCGTATTTTTCAAGATTTGCCGTAATGTCTTTTATCGCGCGGTTGAGTCTCGACAGTATCCATTTGTCCGCGTTGGTAAGCCTGAACGATCCCATCTCCTTTACTCTCACGCCTTTGAGATTGAGGAGTACGAATCTGGACGCGTTCCACAGTTTGTTCATAAAGTTTCTTGAGAATTCCGTCTTTTGATCTGTATATCTCGTATCGTTTCCGGGAGCAAGTCCCTGCACGAGAGAAAATCTAAGACTGTCCGCTCCGTAGTTGTCTATGATCTCCAGCGGATCTATTCCGTTGCCGAGCGACTTGCTCATCTTCCTGCCTTGAGAATCTCTTACTATTCCGTGTATAAGAACTTCGGGGAAAGGTATTTCTCCCATATGCTCGAGACCCGAGAAAATCATTCTCGCCACCCAGAAGAAGATGATGTCGTAAGCCGTGACAAGCAGAGAATTGGGATAGAAATATTTCAGATCGTCCGTCTTATCGGGATAGCCCAAAGTCGAGAACGGCCAAAGTGCGCTGGAAAACCAAGTATCCAATACGTCTTCGTCCTGTTTTATATGTCTGCCGCCGCACTTGGGACATATCTCCACGTTTGTCTTGGACACCGTCGTCTCTCCGCAATCTCCGCAATAGTACGCAGGTATTCTGTGTCCCCACCAGAGCTGACGGGAAATACACCAGTCCTTTATGTTCTCCATCCAGTTGAAATACACCTTGGAAAATCTGGACGGAATGAATTCCACTTTCTTCTTTTTGACCACGTCTATAGCCGGCTTCGCCAACGGCTCCATCTTGACAAACCACTGCTTGCTCACGATAGGCTCGACCGTCGAGTGACAGCGATAACATTCTCCGACGTTGTGCTTATAATCCTCGATCTCGACCATATATCCCTGCGCCTGCAAATCCTCGCATATGCGCCTTCTCGCTTCTACTCTGTCAAGTCCCTTATATGCTCCCGCGTTTTCGTTCATCGAGCCGTCGTCGTTCATTATTCTGATGACTTCCAGATTATGTCTCAGTCCCACTTCAAAGTCGTTGGGATCGTGCGCAGGCGTGATCTTGACCGCGCCGCTTCCGAAATCCTTTTCTACGTATTCGTCTGCAACCACGGGAATAAGTTTGTTCATAAGAGGAAGGACAAGCGTCTTTCCTACCATATCCGTATATCTCACGTCGTCGGGATTCACCGCTACGGCGGTATCTCCCAGCATAGTTTCGGGACGCGTCGTAGCCACGACTATCTCTCCGCTGCCGTCGGCAAGCGGATATCTGATATGCCACAGATGACTGTCCTGTTCTTTATATTCCACTTCGGCGTCGCTTAGCGCCGTCTTACAGCACGGACACCAGTTGATTATTCTGTCGCCCTTATATATCAGCCCTTTCTCATAGAGGTTGACAAATACTTCGTTTACGGCCCTAGAACACTTTTCGTCCATTGTAAAAGTCTCTCTCGACCAATCGCAAGACGCGCCGAGTTTTTTGAGCTGTTCTACAATTCTTCCGCCGTACTTTTCTTTCCAAGCCCACGCTCTTTCCAAAAAGCCGTCTCTACCTACGTCTTTCTTCGTCAATCCCTCTTCGTTTTTCATCTTCTCGACGATCTTGACTTCCGTAGCTATAGACGCATGGTCGGTGCCGGGAAGCCACAGCGTGCTGAATCCCTGCATTCTTTTAAATCTCACTATCACGTCCTGAATAGTATCGTTGAGCGCGTGCCCGATATGAAGCTGTCCGGTGATATTGGGCGGCGGTATAACTATCGTAAACGGATCTTTCTTACCGTCCGTCTCAGCCTTAAAATAACCCTTTTCCATCCATTCTTCGTACAATTTATTCTCAAACGATTTCGGATCGTACGTCTTTGCCATTTCCATATATCTATCCTCTTTCTTAATATATCCCTACTGTTGATTTAAAAATTTTGTTTTTCCCGACTTCTCAGTTTGCCCAGTTTATGCACATTATCGCGACCAGCATGCCGGCAAGCGCAACGCCCACCGATAAAAACTGAAACGTCACCTGCAACATCAGCGTATTGGGCTCGTCTCCCTTTGCCGCGCGTTTTTTCCCTATCGCATCGGCGATCTTCTTACTGCAGAAATTCAAGACAAGTCCTATGATCATAATGACTATACCCGCTATCACCGCCGGATGCAGAAGCCTTTTCCAATGAAAGGTAAACGCCGCCAAGTAATACAGAACGCTCACGCCTATTACCTCTCCTGAGTATCTTCGACTTGCTCCGACTCGCTTTGATCGCCGTCTCGGATTATTCTCTCGCCGATTTCTTCGACATTAGGCAGCGGTCTGCCGTATCTGTCCAAAGTATCGAGTATTCCGCTCTCTTTGAGCGCTTTGAGCTGCTTTGCGTATATAGCCGTATATACGGCAGCCGCCGCGACAGCCAGCACGCTGGCTATGACGAGTATAGCAAAATCTATCCATTTGACAATATCGTTCTTGAAAGTAAAGAAGGACAGCAGTATGCCTATAAAATATATCGTAGCTCCCGCCTTGCCTATCTTGATCGACTTCTGCTCCACCTGTCTCTTGCTCGCCCTCATCCAATACTTGGACGTAACTCCCATATAGACTTCTTTTACAATGATAACGATAGCGAAAGCCCAATGTATATTGGCGCTGATACAAAGCATGAGCACCGCCACGCATTGCAACAGCTTATCCGCTATCGGATCAAGCACCTTGCCTATATCGGAGATCTGATTAAAATTTCTCGCTATATATCCGTCGCAAATATCGGTTATTTCCGCAAATAGGAACACTCCGAAACTCGCCCACATATAAACGTCGGTCTTGTGTACGCAAAACTCCGCCATAAGCCATACGAATACGGGGACGCATATCAGTCTAATATAAGTCAGTATGTTCGGAATAGTGAACAATTCCTCCTTTTTAAATTCCATAACAACCTCTCAAAAAATTATTTTGCAATTTATTATACCACACCTAATATATAATTGCAATAAATTTACCTATATAAAGCCCCGGCCGCCGATTATATCCGCGCTGTCCTTGATATTGACCTTATCCTAGCCCGAATATTGAAAAACAGCTCCTTTATTTAACCGTTTCCCTTAAAAAATCTTAAAAGCTTTCTCAAAAAACTTTCTTTTTTTTCCGCTTGCGGGCTGATCGGACGCCGACGGCATCCGTACTCTATCGCGTCGTCCCTCACTCCCATATATTTAGACCAGCCTTGAGGTCTCGACTTCGCCTGGCATCTAAGCCTTACTCCGTAGCAATTATAGAACGCGCCCTCGCCTATCTCCGTAACGCTGTCGGGGATATATATTTCCTTAAGCCCGTAGCAGTCGGAAAAAGCGCCGTCTCCTATCCTGACGGTACCCGACGGCAGTTCGATAGCGTTCAATTGCATTCTGCCGCAGAATGCGCGATCCCCTATCTCGACGACGCCTTCCGGTATGATACTCTGCTGACATCCCACCCGCAAAATTTCTGTATACTTTTCTATAATGCAATTCCCGCTGCTGTAGAATTTGGAGTTTTCCGGATCTACCGTTATGCTCTCCAAACTATTGCATCCGTTGAACGCGTCGCCGCTTATCTCCCTGACTGCGGAGGGGATATAAATACTAGTCAAGTTATTGCAATGTACAAACGCCATTTTTTCTATCTTCCTGAGAGAATACGGCAGTGTGACAGATATCAATCCTTTACATAATCCAAACGCGCTTTCTCCTATTGTCTCGACGCAATCGGGGACTGCGAAGCGCACAAGTTTATCGCATCCGAAAAATGTATCTTTCTCTATCTTCTCTATCTTGATATCCGTATTGATTTCGCTGAGATTTTTACAGCCCGTAAAAGCTCTGGCTCCCAGCTTTCGCAACGACGACGGCAGCGCCACTCTTTTAAGATTCTCGCACTGCGAAAATATATTATCGCCGATCACCTCTATGCCTTCGGCAATATCCGCCTCTTCCAATCTTTTTTCGCAAAAAAACATACTGCCGTATAACTCCGTTATCCTGTAGACACGACTGTCTCCGTCATCTAATTGCGAAGGTATGGTCAAATGTTTCGGCACCTTGACGTCAGCGGAAAATTTGACTATCGCGGCAGTATAGTCGTGTCCTAAAAAATAAGTGAAGGGATCTATAATCGTAAACCCCTTGACGTCTTTGCCGTCCATAAAAGTTTTCTCCGTGTCATTTGGCGTCCACTCCGTCTCATAGGACGCGTCCGGCGCGGACGATTTGACCTTCCACAACACTCTGTCGGTATGACTTTCTATCAGCATTTCAGACATACTTTCGCCGTCGCTGTGGTAGTACGCATTTTCCGGATCCACGACGATCCCTCTCAGCGCGTCGCAATTATCAAAAGCGCGGTCTCCTATTTCGGTTACAGACGATGAAATATATAACGTATTCGATACGCCGCAACCTTTGAAAGCGTCGGAACCTATGCTGACCAACGATTCGGGAAGTATGATATCGCGCAGAGCCTTACATCCGTAAAACGCGCTGTCGCCTATCTTTGTCACCGAATCGGGAATAACGATAGAGCTAAGACTATTGCTCTCATAAAAAGCGGCGTGCTTTATCTCTTTCAAACTTTTAGGCAGTTTGACTGTCTCCAGACTGTCGCTAGACATCGCCCAGTCCTCGATCTCTTCTATTCCCTCGGAAATTTCGACGATCTTCAAATTATTGCAAGAAGAAAAGGCGCTTTCGCCCACCTTTTTTACCCTGCATACTCTGCCCAGTTCGTCTCGCACTTCACATTCGATTTTGACGTAGCTTTCTATGTCGTGCTCGTAATGTCTGCTCACCGTGGCAGTCCCGTCGCCGTTTATCAGATATATAACTCCGTTGTACTTTATCCGATATTTGTCATATCCTCGGTTAATTTCTTTTGCCATAGACTTTTCTCCTCCGCCTATCCGCCTTGTTTATATTCAGTTATATTATATCTTACGCGTAATAAACCGTCAAGTATCGGATATCCTGCAAATTTGCTTTAACTCTCCAACCGTCTCTCACATATACTGTATTGACCAAAATCAGGAGGTAAAAATGAAAAAATTAACAACGGTCGTGTTGACCGTCGCAATTATTGCGGTTGCCTGCGCAGGATTGATGTGCGGCTGTCAACCCAAAGACGAGAACACGATCAAACTTATTGAAGTAACCCATTCCGTATTCTACGCTCCTCTTTACGTGGCGATTGACGGCGGATATTTCGAGGAAGAAGGACTTAAAATAGATCTTTCCAACGGCGGAGGCGCCGACAAATGCATGACTTCGATCATAGCCGGTCAAGCAGACATAGGACTTATGGGACCCGAAGCCGCTATATACATCTACAACGAAGGCAGGAGCGATTATCCCGTAATATTCGCTCAGCTGACGAAAAAGGACGGCTCTTTCCTTATGGCGAGAAATCCTGACGACAACTTCTCTTGGAGCAGCATCGCCGGCAAGGAAGTTATCGGCGGAAGAAAGGGCGGCGTGCCCGCAATGGCGCTCGAATACGGCATCAAGAAAGCCGGACTTAAAGACGGCGTCGATTACACGCTCAACTTCGACGTACAGTTCGATCTGATAGGCGCGGCGTTTGAAAGCGGAACCGGCGACTTCTGTACGATGTTCGAGCCTGCCGCTTCCAATATGCAAAAAGCCGGTATGGGCTACATCGTAGCCGCGGTCGGCGAACAGTCGGGCAATATGCCTTTCACCGCGTTTATGGCTACCAAGAGCTACGTCAACGACAATTCGGAGAAAGTGGAGAAATTCACGAGAGCGCTCGTCAAAGCCATGGATTACGTCAACGCCCATTCTGCCAAAGAGATAGCGGAGATACTTGCTCCGTCGTTTGCAGGCACAGACGTAGCGACGTTGACGACAGCCATACAATCATACAAAGACATCGACGCGTACTGCTCTACTCCCATAATGGAGAAAGCCGATTTCGAGCTTTTGCAGGACGTAATAATCGATGCGGGCGTAATGACCAAGCGCGCGGATTTTTCAAAATTATTCGATCCGTCGATAGCTCAAGCTGTACTCAAGAAATAAATTTCACGAGGTAAAAAATGAACACACTCTTACAAATGCGAAAGGTCGGCTTGACCTACCATACTCTCAAAAACGAAACCGTTGCGATCAAAGATCTGTCTTTGGAAAGTTACGAGGGCGAACTGTTGGGTATAGTAGGTCCGAGCGGATGCGGAAAGACGACGATACTCTCTCTTTTGTCGGGAATACTCACACCCTCTCAGGGCGAAGTCTTACTCAACGGCGAAAGGGCGAACTGTCAATCGGGACTTACGGGATATATGTTGCAAAAAGACGAACTGCTGCCTTGGCGCAGTATTATGAGCAACGTCCTGTTGGGACTGGAGATAAAAAAGCGCAAGACTCCCGACAAGGAGAAATACGCTGAAGAATTGCTCAAAAAATACAATCTTTACGACTTTAAAGACTTCTACCCCAATCAACTTTCGGGCGGAATGAAACAGCGGGTCGCTTTGATAAGGACGCTCGTTCTCGAACCCAAACTTTTGCTTTTGGACGAACCCTTTTCGGCGTTGGACTTTCAGACGAGGCTCAACGTCGTCGAGGACGTATACGGTATACTCAAGAGCGAGGGCAAGAGCGCGGTATTCGTCACTCACGACATCAGCGAAGCAATATCGATGTGCGACAGAGTCGCCGTGCTTTCGCAAAGACCCAGCACGGTCAAAGAGATGATAGACCTGACTCCGCTCGGGCACTGCACTCCGCTCGAGAGGCGCGAACATCCGCGTTTCGGCGAATACTTCGACCGTATATGGAGCAACCTGCAAACTACCAAGGAGAAAAGCGATGAAACACAAACGACTTAAAAAAGATCTTACGAAGACCTACTCTCCCGAGCATATCGGATACTTAAAGAAACAGCGCAAAAAAAGCGTTGCGATCACGCTTTCGAGAGTGGGACTTCTCTTGATTTTTCTGTTATTATGGGAACTTCTCGCGAGGTTTAACGTTATCGACAGTTTTATATCGTCCAGTCCGTCGAAAATGGCGGTTTGTTTTGTCGAACTCGTCAAAGGCGGAGAACTGGCAAAGCACGTCGGCATCACGCTGGGAGAGACGGTCGCCAGCTTTTTTATTGCGACCGTACTGGGCACGCTGATAGCGATACTGCTGTGGTGGTGCGAAGGGATAAGAAAGGTACTGGAGCCTTATATAGTCATCCTCAACGCGCTGCCCAAGATCGCGCTCGGACCTATCATAATAATCTGGATGGGTACCGGTCAGTCGGCGATAATCACTATGGCTCTGGCAATATCGCTTTTTGTGACGATACTCGGCACACTGAGCGGTTTTCTAAGCGTGGAAAAAAGCAAACTTATGCTTATGCAGACGCTGGGCGCAAGCAAATGGCAGACGCTGACAAAACTCGTCCTGCCCTCAAATATACCCAACATAATCGACGCTCTCAAGATCAACGTCGGAATGTGCTGGGTAGGAACTATCATGGGCGAATATCTGGTATCGCGCGCAGGCTTGGGATATCTCATAATCTACGGCGGTCAGGTCTTCAAACTCGATCTGGTAATGACCAGTACCGTCATACTCTGCTTCCTTGCGGGAATAATGTACTATCTGGTCGCGTTGCTGCAAAAATTCGTCAGCAAAAAACTCAATATAGAATAACCCCGTCGCTCTTTTGCGGCGTGAATATATATTGCTTTCCGCGGTCTTCCGCGGGAAGCGCTTTTATATCCGAGTATCTTCTTTCCTCTTTCTTCGCGCTCGCTTTCCGCCCCTCATTATCTTTTTAATCTGTCTCACAAACGCGCCTCCGACCTGAGGATAACGCACTGCGCGTCTCTCCGCCAAATCTATATTCTCAGACGCTTTTTCCGCGACTTCTCGCCCTTGCCTTTTTCTCCCGTCTTTTATTGCCGGAACTATCGGCAACGCAAGCGTAAACAGAGTATATCCAATGCCCGCGTACCCTATTATAGGATAGCAGTACGCGACCAGCGTATAGAAATCGAATTTCAGCGAAATCAACGTAAATACGCACAGCATCGCCACGCTGAAACATCTCGGTATCTTTACGCTTGAATTCTCCTGACATATCAGCTTAGCGCAGCCGATAAGAGTGCTGAATATCGCGAGATAAATTATCAGACCGCTCACAGACTTCATATAATGCAGTTTTGAAAACTCGAATATCGGCATTGAAAAATTCTTAAAATCCACCGACACCGAATAGACGAGCGCTATCGATATCGCAAAGAATACCGCCGTTACCGCGCCTATAAAAGCTATTTGTTTAGGCGAAAAATCCTCTTCCTGTTCCGCAATTATATACCCGCCCATCATTATGTTCATACCGCAATAACCCAGCGTGTCGAAAGCCGAAAACCCTCCGTACAGCGCAAAGTCTCTCTGCGACGAAAGCACGAAAAGAAGCGTCATTATCATGGGTACTATCACCGCGTTAAGTTTTCTCATCACGTTCATTTCGCATACGCCCAGCACGCTGACGAATACGCCGGTCCAAAGTCCCGCGTTCTTTATTCCGTAACAGTTCTCTATTATCTCCTCGCAACCGCTTACCATACATACAAAGCTGACAAGCGTGCACAGCCACAGTACGGTTTTGATGAGTCCGTAAAGCAAAGCGACGGCTTTATTTTTGCTGTATTTCATTCTGCGATAGCTTTTTGCGGCGCACAGAAACAGCGCGCACAGCGCGCCCATCAGCAAGCCGGCGACTATACCGCTCGCAACGCCGCTGTCGCCGAAATACAGCATCACTTCTCTGCCGGTCGCAAATCCCGCGCCTATTATCGCGCCGATATATATAAACGATATCTGAAGACATTTGAATATTTTCATAGTATAGACTATGCCGCGACGCAATGCGTTATTCGCAGCCGCGTCGAGAAGACCGCTCTGCCTTTCCCCGTATCCCGACGTATGCCGCCGTTACAAAAAAGGACGGCGGACCGTCCTCTTTCTCAATAACACACTCTCATACTTTCCAACACCGTCGCTATTTTCGCGAGCTTGTTTTGATTGACTCCGTCCTGCATCGACGCATTATAGAAAGCGTCTCTAAACGGCTCCATATCGTTTATGATCTCTCTGTTAAGTCTCTCCTTCGGTATCCTCTCTCCTGTAAGATATCTCAAGAAGAATATGTATACCGTATACGCTTTTATACCTTTATATTTATCCCAATCCACCGCATTGTACACTTTTTTCGTTTCCAAATAAAGCCTGCGCAAATTGTCCCCGTTGGCTTCAAAAGCGACAAAACAGTGCGAGAGGAAGATTGCCACCCCGTACTTGACCTGCTCATTGTTACCCTTCAGCTCGAGTATAAGATTTTCTCTCAGTTCTCCGTTGAAGAAGACGTATTTTTTCCCGCTGTACATAAGGTAATTGGCAAAACATATAGCGCGGTTGATAGCGCCTTCTTCGTAGTTGACGGCGTATCTTAAGATTTCGCTCCTTGCCGGCAAAAGTCCTTGTTTATACAGTTTGTTGATATTTTCCGACAAATTTTTCACGTCTACGTCCATATCAGACATCGCAATGCCGAACGCGCCGAGTTTTTCGTTTATGCAGAGTCTTTTATTCTCGCCGTCTTTTAAAGGTCTCGTCATCTTTTCCATCAATATCTGCACGCAAAGATCGAAGTGTTCTTTATCGAGATAACTGCTGAACGATCTGATTTTTGGGTACATCGCCTTGAGTCTTTTCAGACCTTCTCTATAGATTTGCGGATATTCCAAATAATATTTGGCTTTACTGAATTGTCCGTAGATCGCGACCGATCTCTTCCAACATTTTTCCGCTTCCTCTCCTTCTCCGTCGCTCTCGTGTACGCATCCTTCGAGACATAGCCTTTCGTCGCTTTCTCTCAGTTTGCTCAGCGGATTGTCCTCGATTAATTTCTCCCAGAATTTTCTGTCGCCGAACGTCTCGGAATATGCAAAAAAGTCCGTCATATGATCTATCTCATAACCTTTGAGCGTAAGCAGATAATCTCTTAAGCGATTGAATTCTTCTTCGCGTTTTTCCAATTTCAATCCGACCATTATCTGCAGCATTTCGCTCATATACAAGTCGTCTTTAAAGAAGAATTCGCATTCCGCGTACGCCTTCATCCAATCGCCCATCGCGGCGTAGACGGCGACGTAAGACTGCTTGCACAGCATAAGAGTATCTTTTTTCAAAAATTTGAGATTTATGCTGTTCAGCACGTCCAAAGCCTCTTCCGCTTTTCCGTTCTTGAGCAGCAGTCTCGCCTCGTTGTCTTTATTAAACGCGCCGTAATCGTTGTCGAAATGCTTGAATATCATTTTGCCGTTTTTATAATACTCTACCCATCCGTCTTTATATTCGACGTTAACGTCTTTTCTGCGCATTTCGGGGTTATCGGTCGGATCGGCCAGTTCGCTTTCGTCGACGTTTTCCACAAACCACGCGTTGTCGTCGGGAAACAGCGACTTGACCGCCATTATCGTCTCGCTCAATCCTATGTAATCGTTGTATTTCATAGAACAGTGCTGAAGCAGCGTGAGCGCGTTTTTCAGCTCATACTCTTCGAGCACAAGCTGTCTGCACAGATTTGCGGCGAGATCATAGTCTTCTCTCGAATAGTAAAAATACGCGAGATAGAGCTTTCTCTTCGCCATTTCCTCTTCGTCGTCAACTTCGTTTAGGGAAAAAAGCAGCCGTCTTGCCACGCCTTCGTCTACCCCGTCTCTCCAAAGTTTGCCCAACGTATAACCGTCAATGTTTTGGGGGAACTTAATTTCCATCGAACAATCCTTTTACGTCTTCTGTCTCAAAGACGTACTTCTTATTGCAAAATTCGCAACCCACCTCTATCGCGCCTCTTGTTTTGATTATCGCCAGCAATTCTTCCTTGCCGAGCGCAATCAGCATCTCTTCTATCCTCTCTCTCGAACACGAACAAACGTAGTCCTCATAAATATCGGGCAATCTGCTTATCTCGAAATGTCCGAAATAAAATTCCATTATTTCATCCGCGCTCTTTTCGCACAGCAACTCTCCCACGTCCGTAAAATTACGCACAATATCTTGCAATACGAATATCTCTTCTTCCGAACAGTTTGGCATAGGCTGAACTATTATTCCGCCTGCCTTAACGCACCGTCCGCCCTCGGTTTTAACTCCCAGCGCAACTGCGGAAGGCAGTTGTTCCGAAGCAGTAAAATAATATGCAAAATCTTCGTCGATATTCCCGTTTACCAACTGAGACAGCCCGTTATACGGTTCTTTGAGCCCGAAATCCTTTATGACGTTGAGCGAACCTTCCTTTCCGATAATTTCCGACACGCTCGCGTCGCGCTCGGCGCAAGCCTTGGGATTTTCTATATATCCTCTGACTTTCGCTCCGCAATCCCCGCAAAGCACGGCCTTGCCGCCCTTTCCGTTGCCGTCTATGATTATAGTGAGCTTGTTGCCTTGACCTTTAAAATTGCCGCTCATAAAAGCCGTCATGGTCAATGCCTTTCCCATGGCGCGCGCGACAGGTTGCGAAAAATTGTGAATGTCAATAGCCTTATTGACAGTATCTGTCGTATCCAATACGCTCACAATGGCTTTACCGCCGAAAAGTATTGCTCTTTTGATCATATTTCCTCCGCCGCATCGTACGGCAAACAAGTGTATAAAATATTTATAATCTTAAATATCGGAAAATAAAATTATAAAATACCGTTATCCAGATCTATAAATTACTTATAAGGAAGTCGCCGCAAAAAGCAATCTTTTGGACTTTTCGCAAACGTCCGAATAATTTTCTCCGTCGTATATCTCATACTCCCAGCCGCTCAACGCGTCTTCGAGTTCTTCAGCAGTGTGTATATACTGACTGTGGCTTTCGCCTATTCTTCTATAATTGTCCCCTTCTATCCTTTCAAAAAAATCTATTTCCATATCCACGCGATCGCCCTGGATATCGTTTAACCAAATATAAGTCACGTCGTCGTAATCTTCGCAAAAAAGATTATCCGCGATCACGCGCCTGAGTTTATATTCCGAAGACACGTCAAATATAAATCTGCCGCCTTTTTTCAAGAATGTCTTCACTCTGGCAAAGAAGTCTTTCAACTTGTCCTTGGGTATATAATTTACTCCGTCGCAGGCGCAAATTATAAAATCGACCTTATGCGCGAGTTCAAACTCCGTCATATCCTGCAGTACCCACTTTACGCAGACGCCCTCTTTTTTCGCCTTGACGGTAGCCTCGTTGAGCATTTCGCCGCTTATGTCTATCCCGCACATTTTCCTGCCGAGTTTTGCCAAAGCTATAGTCATCGCTCCCGATCCGCAAGCGAGATCTACGCCCTCTCCGACGAGCCAATCCTCGACAAACCTCAAATAACCTTCATAATCGAAGTCTCCCATCAGCCTGTCGTAATACTTTGCAAGGACACTGTACGCGCTCATCTCTTCCTTTTATTATTCGGTCTCGAGGAATTCTGTTTTTGTTTTTTACGCGCCTTGTTCTGTTTTTCCTGTTCCTTCATCTGTATCTTCATATTCTCTTCGTACATAAAACCGATTATATTATCACACGCATACTGACCGAAAGCAAGATTGAAGACCGCAAGCGCGCTGAAACCTATCAAAGCCATTATCACGAGTATAAATACTCCTATAAAGCTTACGAAAGACAGCGCCATCGCGCCTGTAAAGAACAATGTCACCATAAGAGTAGGCAATATCATCATCAGCACAAGTACACATGTATTTTTTATATACTCGGACATCTTATACTTATAGCACACGTACATAGAGTTGCCTATCATCATATACATAGCGCTGAGCAATGCGAGCAAGCCCGTCGCCACGACAAGCACCCACCAACCCGCGTTCGCGCTTCCGTTGACGGCGTTGCCTTTCAAAATCATAATAAGACCGCAGGCAAAACCCGTCGCCAACGCGCCCAGCCAAGCAAACGACAGCATATATTTATACCAATGCGCCTTTATGCCTCTGAAGAAATGCTTAAAAACCTTGACTTTTGTCTTCCACAGCATATTTCTGCAGCAGTAAAAGAGTCCCGACGCAAACAGACCGAACAAAAGACATGTCGGAAAGATCGTCAGTCCGTAGACCTTGAGTCTCACGTCGTATATATTCGCAAGCGCCGCGACGGTATCGTCCCGCACCCCGAATCCGATGCCTATTCCGGTACTGAAATTCATACCGGCTATAGCGGCGGCTTCCTCTTGACGCTGATAATAAAGCACCATTACGATGAGAGGCACGCACGCGACTATCATTATAAGGTTGAGAATAACGAGCTTGAGCATATTCTCCGAAATGACTCGCATCGCCTCGCCGATTCTGCCCTTATAGAAAAAATTTCTGCCTTCGGGAGAAAGATCTCTTTTTACCGTAAGCTTCTGTGAAAGGTTGTTTGTAGTACTCATAGCAACTCCGCATATATGATTCTTTATCATTATACCCCAATCTTTTCTATAAATCAATAAATTTGCTCTTATTTAACAATTTTTGCTTTACAGCATAAAATTAATATGATATTATATTTTTAAGTTTACAGAGGCGCAGGATATATAAGTATCGGGATTGAGGCGTCAAGAAGCCCCCGAGAAAGGATATTTTGCCGAAATCGTATCATAAGTCTTGACGGATATACGGTTGGTCGCTACGGTGAATAACCCTGTGACTGTCACCTCGAGCGGGAGGTGAAGCGCTTAAACGACAATAGTTATGATTTGTCATTGAACGCTTTGCTACCCCGTGCAGAGCGTTTTTTATCTGTAAATTATGAGAAATTAATTTTGAGTACATACTCACAAGGAGATAAATATGAAAAAATACAACGTAGCCGTCGTCGGCGCTACCGGCATGGTCGGCAACAAATTCTTGGAAGTTCTCACCGAGAAACAACTTCCCGTCGAAAACTATTATCTTTTCGCTTCCGCAAAGAGCGCGGGCAAAGTAATAGACTTTATGGGCAAGCCCCATACCGTTATAGAGTTGACCGAAGAAAACGTAAAAGCGCACAAGGTAGACATTGCGCTGTTCAGCGCGGGCGGCTCGACGAGCGCCAAATTTGCTCCCGTATTCGCATCCTGCGGCGCGGTCGTAATAGACAATTCCAGCCAGTGGAGAATGGATCCGTCCGTTCCGTTGGTAGTCCCCGAGGTAAATCCGCAGGACATCGACTGGAACAACGGCATTATCGCCAACCCCAACTGCTCTACCATACAGGCTATGGTAGCTCTCAAGCCTTTGTACGATAAGTACGGAATCAAGAGAGTTATCTACAGCACCTATCAAGCGGTAAGCGGCGCTGGCGTCGCAGGCTACAACGACCTGCTCGACGGTCTCAAGGCTTTCGTAAACGGAGAGGAATATTCCACTAAGAAGTTCCCCTACCAGATCGCCAACAACTGTCTCCCCCACATCGACGTTTTCCTCGACAACGGTTATACCAAGGAAGAAGAGAAGATGATCAAGGAGACCAAGAAGATCTTAGGCGACGACAAGATCAAAGTCACCGCTACTACGGTAAGAGTTCCCGTACTCAACTCTCACTCGGAATCTATCAATATTGAGTTTGAAAAACCCTGCGACAAGCAAGGCATTATCGACGCGCTCAAAGCGCAGAAAGGCGTCGTAGTTATGGACGACGTCTCCAACAACGTATATCCCATGCCCAAGGATACGACGGGTCACGACGAGGTATACGTAGGACGTATCCGTATAGACGACACGGTAGAGAGCGGCTGCAATCTGTGGGTAGTCGCCGACAACATCCGCAAAGGCGCAGCAAGCAACGCCGTCCAGATTGCTGAATATATGATCGAAAACGGAAAGATTTGATTCGGAGAATAAATATGTTTGAAGGTACTTATACCGCGATAATCACGCCGTTCGGCGAGACGGGAGTAGATTATCAAAGTTTTGAAAAGCTGATAGAGAGCCAGATTGCGGGCGGAATAAACGGATTGGTCTTCATAGGCACGACGGGAGAACCTGCGACAATGACGTCCGACGAAAAGCGCGAACTGCGCGCGTTCGCTCTCAGACAGGTCAACGGTCGCGTGCCCGTCATATTCGGCACGGGTTGCAACTGCACCGCCACCGCGGTCGAAAACTCCGTTCAGGCGCAGAAAGAAGGCGCGGACGGCATTCTCGTCGTATCTCCCTATTACAACAAATGCACGCAGGAAGGACTGTATCTGCATTACAAGGCTATCGCCGACAAATGCTCCCTTCCTATGATAATCTACAACGTGCCGGGCAGAACGGGAGTCAACATACTCCCCGAGACGGCAGGCAGGCTTGCGCGCTCCATCCCGTCTATCGTGGGCATAAAAGAAGCGTGCGGAAATCTCGAGCAGATCGCCGAGACTGCAAAAGCGATTGCCGGCACGCAACTTCAGCTTATGAGCGGCGACGACAAGTTGGCGGTGGACATAGCCCGTCTGGGCGGCACTACCCTGATCTCCGTCGCGAGCAACGCTCTTCCTTCGGAGTTTTCACGTTTGATGGCGTTCGCGGGCAACGGCGAATTCGACAAGGCAGACGCTCTGTACTCCAAGTACGACAGGTTTGTTGACTTGCTTTTCAGCGAAGTCAATCCCATTCCGATCAAATATGCGTGCGCTCAACTCGGTCTTTGCAAAAATATCCTCCGCTTGCCGCTCACTCCTATGAGCGAAGCCAAAGCGCAAATTCTGCGCGAGGAAATGCAGAGACTGCAAATAATCTAATAAAAGGTGTGACTATGATAAAAGTTTTGATATGGGGCGTCGGCGGAAAAATGGGCGGCAACGTTCTCGACGGCTTGTCCGCTTTCGACGGTATTCAAGCGGTAGGCGGCGTAGACAGATTTGCCGATCCGGCAAAATTCGACGTTCCCGTATTTGCATCAGGCAAAGACGTTAATATCGACGCCGACGTGATTATAGACTTTTCGCGTCCCGATGCGCTTGAAGAAATACTCGAATACGCCCTTTCCCGCAACACGGGAATTATGCTCGCCACGACGGGCTACTCCCCCGAGCAGCAGAAAGCTATCGACGAAGCGTCCGAGAAGATACCCGTATTCCAATCGAGCAATATGTCCTTGGGCGTAAATCTTCTCATAGAGTTATGCCGCAAAGCCGCGGATTTCCTCGGAGCAAATTACGAGATAGAGATAATCGAACAGCATCACGATCAAAAAGTCGACTCTCCGTCGGGCACGGCTATTTCTATAGCCAACGCTATCAACGAGGAGTTTGACAACTCCAAAGAATTCGTATACGGCAGACATGACAAAAACTGCCGCCGCACCAAAGAGGAGATCGGCATTCACGCGGTAAGAGGCGGCACTATAGTAGGCAAACACGACGTTATGTTTATAGGCAAAGACGAAGTGATCACTATCGCCCACGAAGCGCAGTCCCGCGCGGTCTTCGCGCAAGGAGCGATACGCGCCGCCATCTTCATCTCCTCCAAGAAAAACGGAAAGTACAACATGCGCGACCTGTTGGCTTAAACGCAATAATCGATAATAAAAAATCAAAGTCCCGCCGGCGATGCCGTTTCGGGACTTTTTTCTATCTGCGTGTCGCGCCTATAACGCCTCTCCTAATTTGATTACCTACGTATAAATATTTAATTTTCAAATTTGGACAGTATAAGCTTATATCCTGCCGAATTCTTTATCTGCTCTATCGACGCGCCCGTCGCTCCCTTATCCTCGACAGCGACAAACTCGTCGCCGTTCGTCACAGTCGCGCCGAAGGCGTTTGAAAAATCATCCGAATAATAGTTGCCGTCAAAATTATTATACAGATCCTCGCCCGAACCGAAAGAATTGCTTTCGTATATCTTTGCGCCGCATACTCCGACTATACTTCCGAAATAGGATATATCGCTCGCGGTCTCTCCGATAAAGTAACTGTTTGTGACGCATCCTCCGAAGTATTGTACGGAACTCGCGCTCTCGAATCTTTCCTCTTTCACGTATCCCGCAATACCTCCGGCATAGACAGGTCCGCCGTCTGTCGAAGCCGCGCTTATCTTACATTGACTTATACAGTAATCTGCGCTGCCGAAATATACGTAATTGCCGTAACTCGTCACGTCGCTCATTCCCAATATTCCGCCGACGTATACGTCCTTGCCTATCACGGAGATATCTCCGCCGGATATGCAATACGAAAGCATAGATACCGTCTGCGCGGCTATTCCTCCCGCATAGACTTCTCCGCCACCCTCCGCGGATATTGCGCCCTCGTTGACGCACTTATTCATATCTCCGTAAGCCAGCGCGGCGATACCTCCGACGTTGATCTCAAAACCGGCGGACGATTTGACGTTTATTGCGCCTGCGTTTTTACTGTTGACTATCGTTCCGTTGGACGACAGACAAATACCCGCGCCGTAGACGTTTCTGTATTCCGCTCTGATGTCTATATTTCCGTAGTTCTCGCAATCCTTTATAAAAGTCGACGATCTCGAACTTCTGCTTATATACGCTATACCCGAAGCCGCCGCGGACGGATCGGTATTTTCTTCTACCTCAAACTTTTCGCAATTCGACGCCGACGAAAGTTTGCCCTTGTTTACGCACTTCTCGACCGCGTACGCGTTATTCATAACTATGCCGCAGACAATGGGATTCCATCCCGTATCGGAAGAAGTCTGCGAAAGTTCGGCTTCGTTTACGTTGCCCGAAAGCAAACCGTTATTGACCGAACATATTCCCGCTATATCGAAGGTATCGGATTTTATAGATCCCGTGACGGTGCAGTCGCGCACGTACGCGTCGTTGACTCCCGCCACGCCGCCGAAAGCCGCGTTCGCGCTCGCCTCGCCCGACAGTTCAAACTGCGCATAATCGACAGTACAGTTTTTGATATTGCCGTTATACACCTTTTGCGACGCCGCAACGTATTTAGATATGTTATTGGCGACTATTCCGCCGAAAGTAAGTTCGTCGGATACCTGCGCGGACGGAGCGCTCGCGCTCAACTTTCCGCTTACGTTCACCTTTATATTCTGTATTGTTCCGTAATTCGTCAACGCTACGAATGCGCCTTCCTCTTTTGAGTCTATATCCGCGTTTACGTTTACGGTCAAATTCTCTATCACCGCGTTTTCGGCGACGGTTTTAAACAATGCGCCTCCCGAACTCTCTATCGTCATATCTGACAGTTTGCCGTTGAGTTCCCCTATGCTCGCGCCTTTGCCGAAGATGAGTTTGTTCCCCTCGCCGACTATCGTGCAGTTCATCTTATCCACCGAATAATTTTTGGGAAGAGCGATATCGCGTTTGAGCGTATAGACTTTGGAAGACGAAAAGTCGATATGACTCAGCTTAGTCGCCTCTCCCTCGATCGGCTTTGGCATAAGCGATACCGTCGCGACGGGCGCGCCGACAATGACGGCGACCGCCAAAATTATACACAGACAGGCAACGGCGATATTTTTCTTTTCGCGATGACTCAAGGGCCGCTTTTCCAATACTATTCCGCTGCCCTCGTATTTTACGCTCAGCGAATACTTGATATAATATATCGTCTTAAGCCTTCCTTTGACGGACGACGTGACTGTTTTGACAGTCGGGAATATCCGCTTGAGACGTCTTGTCTTGTCCAGTATCAAAAGCATTTCGAGAGGAGATACCGTCTCGCTCCAATACAGTCTCAGACATTTGCCCGCTTTTGAGGCGAATTTGGCGGAGATCTCCATCGGCTCGCCCAACTCTTTATACGTCGCCGCGTTGAGAAATTTCTCCTCGTATATCGAGATCAACTTACGCGATCTATAGAGATACATAAGCGACAGCAGCGGAAATCTACCCAGTCGGCACGCTCCGCCCAACTGAGTTTGTTCCATCAAAGCGCCAAACGCTTTGGCGTCGTCTTTCTTTATAGCTCTCAACAAGCTCTCTTCTATCGATCGCATCATCTTCTCAATACACTGTTATTTCTTCTTTGTCTTCACCTTTCTGTCTGCCGCCCACTTGTCGAACGCGTCAAACAAATACTCCTCGTTGACAGTGCTGCCCTCGACCAGTCTTTTCAATAGCGCGGACGTCTGGGTAAACTCGGATATCAGCAAGGTTATATCCTTTCCCTGCTCTGCTACCGCGGCGGAGAGTTCTTGATTTTCTTTACGGATAGTCTCTATCTTATCCGCGTTCTGTTTCAACACGGCAGCAATGTCTCTGTTTATAAAGTCGCTTATCTTTTCGACGTTCTTGTTATATCCGTCCAGCGACTTCTGCAATTCCTTGAGATTGTAAGACGATCGCTTTTCGTTTATTATATTATCGATCTGCGCAAGCTGACTTTGCGCGCTTTTCTCTATTTTCTCCAGCGAATCTATTCTGTTCGCCACGTCGGAAAATCTCGAAGACATATCGTTGACCGCCTGCGCGTACTTCTCGCTCGAAGCCGCGTATTCTTCGATCTTTCTTCCAAGTTCCTGTCCGCTCTTTGCCTGCGCGCTTATTGTCGCGTGCACCTTCTCGAGTTGATTGGAAGCGTTGCCGGAAAAACTTTTATTGAGATTATCCAGATCGTTTCTGATCTCTTCGTACGACTTACTCACCGCATGCAAACTGTCTTGCAAAGGCGCGATTAGATTGCGGTATGAGATAAAGCTGTCTATTAGTTCCTTGATAGAATTTTCGCTGATTTTTTCACTCATTGTCTTTTCCTCTTTATATTAGCGTTTACGGCTTTGAAGTTAGCCGCTATTTCATTGCAGTCTTTATTTAGCGTATCCAGTATAATATTCTTTGCAACGTCGTTATCCTCGACCAAAGTATAAAAACGCGCTATTTCGGGATCCAACGCTCCGCCGCCCTTCGCGCAAGCGTCCATCAACGGGAACAGCTTTTGATCGCCCGAACGCACAAACATTTCGCGCGCCTCCGCGTCCATACCCTGCCGCCAGTACTCTACTCCCGCGTCGCGAATCTTGCCGTATCGCAAATACTTTTCGTGTACGGAAATATATACCAATTTTTTTCTTCGCAACTCGTCTGACGACAGCCTGTCCGCAGTATTTCTCGCGTTCTCATACTGCTCGAGCGAGCAAAACTTTTCGATACGTTCGATAAATTCGTCGTCGTCTATTTCTATCCGTCCCGCTATATCTCTCAGATAAGCGAGCGCACCGTCCTTGTTTTTGATCTCAAAACACTCTTTAAAAAGTTGGTCGAACGTATGCGGAGGATCGGATTCCGCGACGAATAGATATTGTTTCGCGCGCGAAATACCCACGTAGAATAGATTGAAATAATATCTGAATACGGAATTTTCATCGGCGGTCTTTCTATTGAGAGACATACCGTCGAGATATCTCCATTTGTCCGCGTTATCGCTCAACACGTCCGCAAGTATGACCGTATTGCGCTCCAATCCCTTTGCTTCGGCTACGGTAAGTATCTCTATCTTGCCAAGACGTTTTTTAAGTTCTTCCTTCTTTTTTCCGGACGCCACGACGATAGTTGCGTTTTCAAATCTCTTTTCTCCCAACGAATAGACAAAACTTCTATCCTTTACCAATACCGCGGCAGACGGCAGCGGCGACGCTACGCTTTCTCCTTTCAAGACAAAGCTGTGCGTACCGAATCTGCGCATATTCATCTCGCCGAGTTTTTCGGCGATTTTCTCTATCCTTTCGGTACTGCGGTAGTTGTGTCTAAGTTCGTCGACTCCGGTCACGTCGCCGTACATCAAACGCTTGAGGTATCCGAAATTAAAATACGACGGATTTATCATCTGCAGCGCGTCGCCTACGCAGAACATCTTTCTGCACAGTTTTTTCATAAGACAGAGATTGACCTGCGTAAAATCCTGCACCTCGTCGATCACTCCCACGGAATACTCGGGCGCGGAGACCTTATCGATGATCTCGCGGCTCATAATATTGTTGTCGGTATATCCTCGTTTTTTCAAAAACTCGGCGTAATCGACGGCGACCGAATAAATTATATCGCATTCTCTTCGCGTAAAGCTGTCTATCCTTGCCTCTGCGTACTCCTCTCTTCCCATCATATCGCGCGGCGAATCGAGTTCGTACTTGCCGAATATCATTCCGTATATCTCTTTATAGATTATCTCGGGCGCAATGTGCTTTATCTTCTCAAGCGCCCCCGAAAGACGGTAGTTCTTTCCCGCCCCCAAATATTCTTTTAAGAATACGCTTTCGCTTGCCACGCGCTTGGCTTCAAAGCGTTCCTTATAAATATCCTCTATCAAAAGATAGCGCACTTTTTCTTTCAGATAGGCGGAAATACGCTTGAGCGAATTTACTATTTCCCCGTCGTCGTCTACCGAAAAAATTATGCCCAGCTTATTTTCCACCGCCTTTTTATGATTGCCGTCGAGAAAAACCACGTTTTTGTTTTCGTAAGCGGCGACAAAAGTATCGATATTTCTGGAAAAGAGTTCCACCCTCTCGCGCGTTTCGCTCAGCAATCCCCGCGAAAACGTCGTATATAACGCCGCTCCGCGATAATTTCTGCAAGCGCAGTAGACTATCTTTTCCACGCACACGTTGGTCTTACCGCTTCCGGCAATGCCCTGCACAAGCATATTGGCGTCTTCCGTTTCGACGATCTTTCGTTGAGTTTCGTTGAGATATGGAAAATTGACGATCCCATCCGCGCCCGACACAAGATACAGTCTTGTAAGATCCTCTTGAGCGACGGCGTCGTCCGTGCGGCGGACTGAAAAACCTATCCCGTCCCGAGCAGACATATATTCGCTCAGACGTCTGTCCGTGCCGCCTTCCGAAGGATCGGCGCACAAAAATTTATAAAATACAATATCCCCGTCCTCGAGTCTTTTATCTCCTCGCATCTGTTTGAAAAAAAGCGTATATCTTTTATCTTCCGTCTGCGCGGTAAAACATTCTCCGACGAGCAACGTATTTTCTTTAAACAACGCCTCCGCCATCCGTGAAATAAATGCGTCTATGGCGATCATCTTGCGCGTCAGCGTGACGAATCCCTCCGTCTTATACGCAGTACGGACGGAAGACAGCGCGATATTCTTAGTGTCTAATATAAAATTTTGTATCATAGTGCCATAAGTCCGTCCATATACGAAGAGAGCTGTTCTTCCGTAAGCGGAAAGGGAATTTTCAAAAACGCCTTGAGACGCGTATCGCTCATTGTACCGCTTGCCGCGTCAAAAGTTACGGGCGTATTCTTTTTGGAATATTGCGCAAATATATCCGCTTCTATACGTTTTTTCTCTGCCTGTTCGTTGATTTCCTTCAATCTCTTTGCTATCGTCTCCAAGGCCCGCTTCTTGTTTTTCAACTGCGATCTCTCGTCTTGACAGACTACGCTCAGCCCCGTCGGCAAGTGCGTGATCCTCACCGCAGTTTCCACTTTGTTTATATTCTGTCCGCCCGCGCCGTGCGAGTGAAAGACGTCTATCTTGAGATCGCTATCGGATATTTTAACCGTACTTGCGGACGGAGTGATCGCAAAACACAATTCCTCGCACCTGCCCTGCGCAATATAGACCTTATGCGCACCTACAAGCGGCTCAAGACGCGTTATCACGTCTATGCCTTGCGCGACAAACGATATTTCCTGTATATGTCCGCTCTTTGCGACGTCGGTATTTTCCTCTTCTATTACGGCCCCGCGCGATATCAGATCGGACTTGATCAGATAAGACAGCGCCAGCCCGAATTTTGCAGACCCCGCCTGCAGTTTAAATCTGCAATACGCTCGTTCTTCAATATGTTTACAGCCCAAAGCGTTGGATAACATCGCCGCCACGTTGGACACCGTTCTTTTAAGATTGGATATCTCCCGATAGACGGCTGCGCGTTCCTCTTCCGACTTGGAATCGGACAGCATTTCAAAATAGACTTTCTCGTCTTCGAGCGCCGAAATCAGCGCGCCCAACTTGTCTTCTATCGACTTAAGATCGTTGTACTTGGACAGAACAGACAGATAATAAGCCTTATCCGCCTGCACCTCGGGATATTCCAAAAGTTCCTTGGTCTCTTCCAAACAACCCAGCGCTTTTTTCGCCGCGTCAATTATATCTCCGTAGACTCCGTACATAGGATAATTGTACCACTTTTTTCCGGTTCAGTCAATAAACTCTTTTAAATAGCGCTCCCGCAGAGCGCGCCAATATCAAATATTTTCCTATATCTTACGTTGGTATAAAATTTTTTAATATATTTCTGACATTATTCCATTCTATCGCCAACGACGCCGTCAATTTAAAATAGTATAATATTTATTTAAACCATATACTGAATGCTTACAATAATATCTTAATCTCGAACTTAAATGTCATTTCGAGCGTAGTCGAGACGACAGATTGGACGGAAAGATTACAAAATCTCAATCGTCATATTGAGCATAACGAAATGAAGTCGTAATATCTAAGTCAATTTAACTAATTTTCATTATATTCGCATAAGCGTATGAGTCTCAAAGACTTTACTCAAATATTGACATAATATATAAAACTGTATTATAATAAAATAAACTTTTAAATCAAACGGTATAATTATGGAAAACGTCAAACAACATATCTGCTCTATCGAGCGACTGACATTATCTCCTTACGCGACGCTATCTCAAAATTCACGCGGCAGACAGCGCGAGTGCAAGCCTTGCGAATTGCGCAGCGAGTTTCAGCGCGACCGCGACAAGATACTGCATTGCAAATCTTTTCGCAGACTCAAGCACAAGACGCAGGTATTCCTCTCCCCCGAGGGCGACCATTATCGCACGCGATTGACGCATACTTTAGAAGTCTCTCAGATAGGCCGCACAATGGCTCGGGCGCTCCGACTTAACGAAGATCTTGTAGAAGCCATCGCCTTGGGACACGATCTCGGGCACACCCCGTTCGGTCACGCAGGAGAACGCAAACTCAACGAATTGGTGGACGGCGGTTTTGTACATTCACATCAAAGTCAGCGCGTAGTCGATCTGCTCGAAAACAACGGAAAAGGTCTCAATCTCACGTTTGAGGTGCGCGACGGCATCGCCAATCACAAATACGATGACAAACCCGCCACTTTAGAAGGCGAGATCGTCAAATTCGCCGACAGATTCGCTTATATAAATCACGACATAGAGGACGCTATCCGAGGCGGCGTTATCTCCAACTCCGATCTCCCGACCGATTGCATAGGCGTTCTCGGATCCACAAAGTCCGAGCGTATCAACAATCTTATCGTCGATACGGTCACGGCAAGTTGGGATACTCCGACCGTAGTGCAGTCGCCCGCTTTCAAAAAAGCGACGGAAAAATTGCATCAGTTTATGTTTGACAGAGTTTATCTGAATTCCAAAGCCAAAGCTCAGGAAGCAAAAGCCGTCAAAATGATAGAACTGATTTTTGAGTATTATCTCAAACATCTCGACAAACTCCCCGAATTCTACCGCTCGCTGCTCGATAATTATCCCGCAGATCGCGTAGTATGCGACTATATCTCCTCTTTCACGGACAGATACTGCGTACGAGTTTTCAGCGAACTTTTTATTCCCGACGGCTGGACTATCCTTTGATAAGACGTTTCTATCGATCTATTGAAATTAAAAATCGCCGCGACACATGCCGAGGCGATTTTTATCTATATAATATTATTCAATTTAAGGCTTCTTCGCTGTCCTTTAATTCCTTGCTCTCTTCTACTTCACCGCTATCAAAGACTTCTCTATTCTCTTGATTTTCTTCTTGAGTATAAGGATTAACGTGTATCACAATATGCCGCACTTCCTCAAACCTTTCCTCTATACAGTCGTGCACTCTCTGCGCTATCGCATGCGCCTCGACGATATTCAGCGTACTGTCCACCGCGATCTCCGCCTCGACGTAAATTATCGAGCCCGACATCCTTGTCTTCAAAAGATCAATATTTTTTACTTCATTGTCCTCGTTTATCGTCTTATAGATCTGTCCGTAGAGTTCGTCCGACGCCGCGTGATCGGTCAACTGTTTTATCACAACCTTCACTATATCGTAAGACACCTTTATTATAAGCAGCGCGATAAGCACCGTCGCGATTCCCTCGAGCACGTATACTCCCAGTATCGCGCCCAATATTCCCGCAAAGCCGGCTATAGACGAAAAGGCGTCCGATCGGTGATGCCACGCGTCGGCTTTCAGAGCCTGCGAATCCAGCTTTTTTGCATAATATATCGTGTACCAATACATCCCTTCTTTTACTGCTATCGAGACGACCGCGGCAATAAGAGCGATGTACGACGGCTTGACGTATTCGCCTTTTGCCGCCCCGGCTATATCTTTTATGCCTGCGTATCCCAACATAAGCGCGGTCGCAAACAACATCATCGCCAATATAATCGACGCTATGCTCTCAAACTTATCGTGACCGTAATTATGGTCCTTATCCTCGTTTTTTACCGCGATCCTCGCACCGATAAGCACGATGACCGTAGAGGCGACGTCACTCGCCGAGTGAACCGCGTCCGATATCATAGCGTTGCTTTTTCCTATCGCGCCTGCGGCAAACTTGCCTATCGACAGCAAGAGATTTACTACTATCGTTACGATCGCGACTTTATTTATAGTCTTGATCGCATTTATTCCGTTATCTATTTTCATATTCTAAATCAGCGCAAAATCTTCCAGTATATTTTTGACGTCGCGCATATACGACTGGACAGGTCTGTATTTTTTGACGGCGAGATTTAGCCCTATCCACACCGCTTTGATCATCTTCGCTCTAGGCAGATCGAACGAATAATTCAATCCGTCCAACAATGTCAACAGCTCGTCTCTCATCTCGTCGGAGATGTTTTGATCTTCTTCGACGATACGCATCATCTTATTGACGTAAGGCATAGCGCTCTCTTTAACTGCGTTGTCCACAGGCTTTTCCTCGACCGCCTCTATGACTTTTTCCTTATAGTCCACCACGTTTGCAAACGCTCTCGCATACGCTACCAATACGGAGTTACAGAATTGCTGATAGCAAGCTCCGTAGTCTTCATATCTGTAATATTTGAGCAAAAACTTATCTATGTCCACCGTATTTCTGTCAAAGTCGAACAGCAGCGCGCTGACCATAGACACTACCGCCATAGGATTTGACGGGATATTTATAGAGTTTTCGCCCAAAAACTTTTCTCTCTCCTCTCTAAATCTTATGCTTTCGTTGCATTTTGCGATATAGTTGTACATACACGGAGTGTTGGCAAGAAATCTCAGCAGATTTTTTATTGCGGTCGTAGACAGTATATACGTCGACCTTGCCATTTCGTCACAGTAATCCAAAAAAATGTTATATGCTTTTTGAGGCGATAACTCAATCATAGTTTCATCTCCGGTGCGGTTTTTTATTATTATACTATAGCGCGGAAAAAATATCAAGCGACTAATAAATTTAAAAATATCTCCGAGTCGCTTGAAAAAACCTTTTTATTGATATATAATAATTATACTGTCGCGCAATTTTTGCGTCACAGCGATGATCTTACGGCGTGCGTCCGCAAGACCCGTCATTAGTTAAATACAGGAGTTTGTATGAAATCTATTACTTTGTTGCTCAACACCACCGAAAGCGTCAAGACTTTCGTCAACGTCGTATCCCGTTACGACTTCGATATGGATCTCAGATGCGGCAGATACGTCGTAGACGCCAAATCCATACTCGGCATCTTCTCTTTGGATCTCAACCGTCCGGTAGTGCTCGAAGTGCACGCCGAAGAGTGCGACGATCTTATCAATGCCATATCAAAATATATCTGCAACTGATCCTATGCTCGAAGATACCACTCTCAACAAGTTGATACTGTTATACGCGCTTGACAAAATGGAAGTCGCTCTTCAAGAGAGCGTCATTTTGGATATGGTCACGGAAAACGATTGGCTCAGCTATATGGACTGCAAGGTAGCCCTTACCGATCTGATCAAAAACAATATGATCACCAACGTCGCTACCAAAGGCTGTAATCCCCGCTACGCTATCACCAGCGATTCGCGCGAAGGATTAAAGCATTATTTCGTCAATATTCCGTCCAGTCTGAGAGAAAATATCGCCGAGGTTATCAAACTCAATAAGATCAAATACAGAAAAAAACAAGACTACTCTTCCGATTATTTCAAAAACAGCGACGGCACTTATACCGTAGTCCTCAAGATCGAAAGCGCTACTACTCCGCTTATGGATCTCAAACTCGTCGTACAAAACCGTACCAAAGCCAAATGGCTTTTCAAAAACTGGAGTGACAAAGCGTCCACTCTCTATGAATTTATTTTAGAAAATTTGATCGACTGATTTTAAAGTTCAAATATTATATATTGATCAGATAGATATTTCGACCTCACTATGCTCCGATCAATATGGCGGTTTATAATATCTGTCATCTCTGCAAAAGTCTATTGTCATCTCGACCGAAGCGGAAAGATCTTATCCGTCTGCTTTATCAATCCCAATCACCAATCTTCGTGTCTGTCTATCTTTATATCGGTATAGAATTCTTTATATTTTCTCTTAAAAGCCTCGCTGTCGCTCTCAAACTCCTGCGCCGCCAAAAGGTCCTCGTCCTCGTACATTCCCTCGCAATCTTCGTCAAATTTCTGAGCGAGCTTCATTTTTTCATAATTATTCATTATTCCAGATTAGTCCTCTTTTTCAATTCGTCAAGCGCATTGCACCCTAGCTGCTTGAGCCTGTAATTTCTCGTCGCCACCTCTACAATTACAGCGACGTTTCTTCCCGCAAGCACAGGCACGTTTATTTGCGGCAACGCCACTCCCAATATCTCGCAAGTTATATCTTTAGATCCCAATCTGTCATATTCCTCGAGATTGGATATCTTATCCAAATGTATGACAAGATCTATATATTCGCTTTCAAGCACAGCGCCGACGCCGTACATACTTCTTATATCGATTATTCCGAGACCTCTGACCTCTATAAAGTCTTTTATCCTGTCGGGAGCCTTGCCGACAAGCTGATTACGCACGCGCCTCACAATCACGGCGTCGTCCGCTATGATACGGTGTCCTCTGTTGATAAGTTCTATCGCCGTCTCGCTCTTTCCCAGACCGCTCGATCCTGTAAGCAAAACTCCCACGCCGTTTATATCCAACAGCGATCCGTGCACCATTTCAGTAGGCGCGAGCAGATTGTCGAGATAATTGCTCACCTCGTGCATCAGCCAGGTCGTCGTCATCTGCGACATAAGTATAGGGATGCCGTGTTTGGACGCTATCTCCATTTCGAGATTCGACGGCATTATCCCTCTGGTATAAATTACGCAAGGTATCTTCTGATCGTACAGTCTGTTCAAAGCCTTTGTTCTGCCGTTGTCGTCAAGCGTCTCGAGATAATAGTATTCGGCGTTACCGACTACCTGAACCCTGCTCTGTCCGAAATAATCCTCAAAGCCCGCAAAAAGTAATCCGGGTCTGTTGACCAACACCGACTTAAAAGTAATATCGTCGTCTTCATTGCCCAAAAGTATCTTGAGATCGCACTCTCTGCACATATCTCCGAGTTTGACTGTCTCTTCTACGGCTTCGCCTATAAATTCGTCGTATTTGTTCATTCAATCACCTTTTCTGATTTTTGCATTTTATAGCGTTTCTTTCCAGATATATTCTCTTGCGCGCCGCAACTTCATCTATCTCCGCAAAGTGCTTTTCTCCTTGCCACCTGTCATCTCGACCGAAGTGGAGAAAGCTAATTAGATCATTCGTCATTGACGCTCGCACGAGACGCATCTGCTTGCTCGCTATACCGTCGCTTCGCTCCTTACGACCGAAGCGGAGAAATCTCAACCGATTTATCTCTAAACTCTCTACGCTTCGGAAAGACAGAATTTATATATGACTTTAGCCACTCCGTCATTGTCGTTGGTATCCGCGATATAATCTGCCGCCGCCTTGACTTTAGGCATCGCGTTACCCATAGCCACGCCAAGCCCCGCAGTTTCTATCATAGCAATATCGTTTTCGCTGTCTCCCAAAGCAATAGTATCGCCGACGTCGATCCCGTATTTATCGCACAGCCATTTCACCGCAAGCCCCTTATTTATGCCCTTGGTGATAATCTCCACGACAAAAGTATGCGATCGCATAAACGCCAACTGCGGAAATATCTCCCCGCCTTTTTTCACGAATTCGTCGCAAAGTTCTCCTTGCATCAATACAAGCACTTTGACAGGCATATCCTCGCATTCCAGCACGTACTTTGACAGCGGTATTCCCGTAGTCTTATAATCCACGTTGCATATGCTTACAAAAGCGTCGACATATTCGTTTGCCGCTTGAGCGTGACAGGTATCGTTTATATAGACAAGCGGAACGTATCCGTCGCCCATATCCTCTATATACTCAAGAGCCTTTGCCGCGTCCTCTCTCTTAAAGTATTGACCGAAAACTTGTTTTTTTGTCTTGATATCATACACTCCCGCGCCCTGATAGACAATCACGTCTCCGTCAAGTCCCAATTCCTGCGTCTTGGGATAAATGGCAGAAAATAGCCTGCCCGTCGACACGACAAATTTGCCGCCCGCTTGCGTATACTTTCTTATTGCTTCTTTGTTGACCTGCGAGATCGTATGGTCGTCTCTATAGATCGTACCGTCGAAATCGCAAAATATCGCCTTGTATTTCATATTTTAATATTAATATAACTACGGCAAAAAGTAAAGCGTTTTGCCGCTTCGCCTTTCCTTCCGCCGCATTTTACTCCGTCACACTTGATATTAATATCTACAAATTTAAAAATCGATTGCGCCGTTTTATTTTGCTTTTTTTACTCATCGGTAAACCTCTTTTGAACCCCAGACTATCTGGGGGCGATAACAATAAAAGCAGACGCTTGTTATGAAATGCACCTCCTCAAGTTGTATCCAACTTTTTGGGGGCGTAACATTATTCGTCTGCTTTTATTTTTTTTAGGCATATCCTTCGTTTTCGTTGTTTTTATTGCCGTCAGAATAATCTTTTTCTGTCGCCGCTCGATATGTTATCGCCGCTCGACATATTATCGCCGCTTGATATATTATCGCCGCTTGATATATTATCGCCGCTTGATATATTATCGCCGCTTGATATATAATCCCCGCTTGATATATAATCTCCGCTTGATATATAATCCCCGCTTGATATATGACCGCCGCTTGATATATGACCGCCGCTCTGCAAACCGTCTCCGCTCGGTAATTCCCACCAGATACAGACGCATGCTGCAAATACAAAAATCGAGCACACTATCGTCAATACCAATGCTATCACGCAAATCTTTCTTTTCATAGTATTTTATCTTCTCCTCATTTACCGTTTAATCGCCCCATATCTCGAAATTCAGGTCAGTAAAAGTGTACTTTTTTTGAAAATAAATACTTGAAATTATAATTGTCAAATGGTATAATAATGTAAAATAACCTTGTTTAAATCGGACAAATTTCGACTTTCAAAAAAAGTACACTTATTTTGAAAACGCCTATATTTATTGATTTCTTGATTAAATCCCTCAAAACTTTAGTCTGATTTTATATATTATCCTCTTCGGGATGAAAGTGCCTGAATATATTTTCCGCGGCGCGTCTGTCTATTTCCTTTACAAGCAACAGATCTTCCACGGACGCGTTTTTGATATTTTCCAAGTTTTTAAAGGTATCGAACAGAGCTTTCACCCTCTTTTCTCCCACGCCGTCGATAACCAGCAATTTGCTGTGAGTCTGTCTTTTCTGTCTGAGATCTCTATGGAAAGTTATCGCAAATCTATGCGCTTCGTCTCTTATTCTCTGCAATACCTTCAGCGCATAACTGTTGCGCGGCAATATGACGGGCTGAGATCTGAAAGGCAAAAAGACTTCTTCCTCTCTCTTTGCAAGACCGATGACGGCAATGCCGTCCAATCCTTTGCTCTGCAGTATTTCCACCACGCTGCTCAACTGTCCCTTTCCTCCGTCGATCACCAACAGATCGGGAAGCGCGCCGAAACTCTCATCTTCTCTCTTGGCAAGCTCGTCCAGTCTTCTTGTCAAAGCCTCCTGCAATCCTGCAAAATCGTCGTTGCCGAGCGCGTATTTCATCTTAAACTTGCGGTACTGCGACTTATCGGGAGCGCCGTTTCTAAAGACGACCATCGACGCAACTTTATCCGTGCCCTGCACGTGCGATATGTCGTAGCACTCCATACGGATCGGCATCTTATCCAATTTGAGATATTCCTGCAACTGAATTATCGCGCCGACCGTCATATTGTCTTCGCGTTCTTTGAGCGAAAGCGATTTCTCGAGATAATCCGTCGCGTTGTTGAGCGCCATATCCGCAAGCTGACGTCTTATGCCCTGGTGCGGAAGAATGACGTTTACCTTACTTCCCTTTTTCTGAGTAAGGTACTGTCCCAAAGTTTCGCTCTCGTCGCACGCGCTTGCGACCACAACTTCGTGAGCGATATAGTTGACTTTATCATAGTACGCGAGTATAAAGTTGGACAGCGTAACTTCGTCGGAGAGCGCGAGATCGTTGACGGTCTGTTTGTCTCCGCCCACGAGTTTTCCGCCTCTTACAAAGAGCACGCTTACGACGGTATTGAGACCGTTCGACGCCACCGCAAAGATATCTATGTCAAAATCCTTCGGCAACGCGGTAATCTGCCGCCTGACGAGTTTATCCAATATCTCCAGTTTTTTACGGTAAAAAATCGCCAACTCAAAATCCTCGTTTTCCGCCGCTTCGTTCATTTTGCTCTGCAATAACGACTGCACTTTCTTATCGTTGCCCGAAAGAAAAGAGACGACCTCATCTATCTGTTTTGCATATTCTTCTCTGCCGCACTTCTCTGCGCACGGCGCAAGACATCTCTTTATATGGTAATTCAGACAAGGTCTGTGACCCTTCGGAAGTTTTGAAAAATCGTGCTTGCACGATCTGAGACAAAACGCGCTCTCGACAAGTTCGAGTATATCTTTGCTCGTTATGCCCTGCATATAAGGACCGAAATATTTAGCTCCGTCGTTTTTGAGTTTTCTCACGACCTCAACTCTGGGAAAAGCCTGTTTTATATCTATTCTGACAAATGGATAGGATTTGTCGTCCTTGAGAAGTATGTTATACGGCGGCTTATGTTTTTTGATAAGATTGTTTTCGAGTACGAGCGCTTCAATCTCGTTGGCGGTGATAATATACTCGAAATCGTCGATATGCGAAACCAGTTTGATGGTCTTTTCCGTCTTATTCGCAGAATTGGCAAAATATTGGTTGACGCGCTTTTTGAGATTTCTCGCCTTGCCGACGTACAGTATCTGACCGCTTGCCGACTTCATTATATATACGCCGCTCTCCTGCGTCAGATCTTTTAGTTTTTCCCTGATTTTATCCATAATAAAATTATACCACCGCCGCGCGCGCCGCCGCAAGCGTTTTGACTTACCGCGATCCAATGCGGCGTTCGGCTCATCCCACCGCGCTCTCTATGCCCAAAGTCAAAGTCTTCTCCACGTTGGGATCGATAATTCTATAGAACACTATTTTGCCGTATCTCCTGCATCCGACTATGCGATTGTCTCTGAGTATCTTCAACTGATGGGATATCGTAGTCTGATTGAGATTGAGTATATAACTCAAATCACCCACGCACAGTTCAAGCGAGCACAAAGCGCACAGTATCTTCAATCTGGTGGAATCGGCGAATATACAGAAATAATCCGCAGTTCCTCTGAGCACTCCGTTGGGCGGCAGACAGTCTCTGACAAACTTTTCCTGCTCTTCGTTGACGGTAAGACATATCATAAGAAATTTCTCCTTTCCTACATTATATATCGATCACCTTTTTATATTTTGATACATATTGTAGAATGATAAGGCATTTTGGCAATAAGGAGGTATATATGAACAATAATTGTACAAGTCTCTTACTTTTGGTCGCGCTTTTGAGCTACAACAACAATTCCGGATGCGGCTGTAATAACAACGGCTGCGGTTGCGGATGCAACAACTGCGACGGCTGCAACAACTGCGGATGCGGCAATAACTGCAATCGCAATTCATGCGGATGCAACAACAACGGCGCGTTCGGCAACGCAGGTATGCTCTGTCTGTTGCTCGCGTTCCTCAGCGGTCTCAACAACAATACCGCGATAGCGTGACGTATCTTCCGCTTATAAAAGCGCGCGGTCAATAGCCGCGCGCTTTTATTATACTTTTCCGCTATTTACATCGTTTAAAAATGTTTTTCCAAAACGACGGGTCTGTTCACTTGCCGAATCTCCCCGTTTTCTTAAATCTCTTTATCTGCGGATATTGGCTGTCGGACAGACTGTCCTCGAATTCCTTGAGCAGTTTCATCTGTTTATTGCTCAAACCCTTAGGAGTCTCTACCTTTACAATTACGTATAGATCGCCGTATGTATCCTTTTTGAGGACTTTCATTCCGTAGCCTTTCAGTCTTATCTTCGTGCCCGACTGAGTGCCTTCGGGTATTTTGCACTTAGCCTCGCCTTTCATAGTCTCTATGACTATATCTCCTCCGCAAGCCGCGTCGTAATAACCTATCGCGAGATCATAATACAGATCGTTGCCGACTCTTTTGAATTTATTGCTCAACGCTACCCCGACCGCGATCACGAGATTGCCTCTTGCTCCGCCGTTTCTTCCGCAATGTCCTTCATTGCGCACGGTCATCGTCATTCCGTTATCCACGCCTGCCGGCACGTTGATCTTCACGCTTGCCTCTTTACGCGAATATCCGTTGCCGCGGCATACCACGCACTTCTCCTCTACGATCTTACCCTTTCCGCCGCAGTTGGTACATACGGTCTGCACGACCTGCTGACCGAATATAGACTGTTGCGTCTTCTGCACAGTACCGGCACCTTTACAATACGGACACGTCTTGATAGAATTCGCGTCCTTAGCTCCGCTGCCTCCGCAAGTAGCGCACATCTCGTCGCGGTTGAGTCTCAGCGTCTTGCTCACGCCCGAATAAGCCTCTTCAAACGTAAGATTGATCTTGACGTTGATGTCATCTCCCTGACGCGGCGCGTTTGGATTTTTTCTGCCGCCGAAACTTCCTCCGAAGAAAGATGAGAGAATGTCTTCGAAGCCGCCGAATCCGGCTCCTTCTCCGCCGCCTGCGCCGGCAAATCCCTGCGGGCCGTCTTCGTTGCCGAACTGGTCGTAATTAGCGCGCTTCTGCTTGTCGCTCAACACTTCGTATGCGTGGTTTATCTCTTTGAATTTCACTTCCGCCTGCTTCTTCTCGCTTTCGCTTGCGGTAGCAAATCTGTCGGGGTGCAACGAGATCGCTAGTTTTCTGTATGCCTTTTTGATATCCTCGTCGCTTGCAGTCTTGGGCACGCCCAATATTTCGTATAAATCTTTTGCCATAAATATTCCTTTGCTTTACCTGCTTATACCGCTAACCTGAACAGGCTAACGGTATTGCGGTAAGTTGAATTTCAAATTGTAGTATTATCAGTTGTCGATAATGATATCGTCGGGATTGATACCGTCGTCGCCGGAATTCGGATCGCCCTGCTGAGCCTCTTCCTGAGCCGCCTGATAAAGTTTTGTAAATATAGGCGCGTTGGACTTTGTCATCTCGTCGATAATATTTCTTATCGTATCGGCGTCGGTAGCCGCGGCAAGATCCTCTTTTGCTTTTTTCAAAGCGTCTTCGAGCGTCTTCTTATCCTCTTCGCTCAGTTTGTCGCCGCTCTCTTCAATAGCCTTTTCGCTTGCGAAGATCATCTGATCCGCGTCGTTTTTAGCGTCTACGAGATCCTTGCGTTTCTTGTCTTCTTCCGCATACTTTTCAGCTTCTTTGACAGCCGCGTTGATCTGATCTTCAGAAAGGTTTGTCGAAGAAGTGATCGTTACAGACTGCTTCTTGCCCGTGCCCTTGTCTACCGCGGTGACGTTTACGATGCCGTTGGCGTCTATATCGAAAGTAACTTCGATCTGCGGGATACCTCTCGGTGCCGGAGGAATTCCGTCGAGCTGGAATCTTCCGAGTTCCTTATTGTCGTTGGCCATAGATCTCTCGCCCTGCAATACTCTTATGTCTACGGCAGTCTGGTTGTTCGCCGCAGTCGAGAATACCTGAGACTTGGAAGTCGGGATCGTCGTATTTCTCTCTATGAGTTTGGTAAAGACGCCGCCCATGGTCTCGATACCGAGAGAAAGAGGCGTTACGTCGAGCAAGACTACGTCCTTGACTTCTCCTGCGAGCACGCCGCCTTGGATAGCCGCGCCGAGCGCAACGCATTCGTCGGGATTGATACCCTTAAACGGCTCTTTGCCGGTCACGTTTCTCACCGAATCTACGACTGCAGGAATTCTGGTCGAACCGCCTACGAGTATAACCTTGGACAGATCTTTAGCTTCGAGACCTGCGTCGGAGAGAGCCTTCTTGAGCGGTATAAGCGTTCTGGATACAAGATCGCTGGTCAGCGAATCGAACTTAGCTTTCGTCAATTCCATATCCACGTGCTTGGGCACGCC
This sequence comes from uncultured Clostridia bacterium, assembly GCA_948471525.1. Classification (GTDB taxonomy): domain Bacteria; phylum Bacillota; class Clostridia; order Christensenellales; family UBA3700; genus RACS-045. The sequence goes on from CAOKSY010000008.1 coordinate 57,371, forward strand.
CTCTACCATAGTGATATAAGGGATATTGATAGCCGTCTTCGTCATACCGGACAACTCTATCTTTGCCTTTTCCGCAGCTTCCTTTATTCTCTGCATCGTAGCGTTGTCCTTGGAGAGGTCGATACCTTCTTTAGCCTTGAAGTCCGCCACGATATAATCCATTATCTTTTTATCGAAATCGTCGCCGCCCAGCATATTGTCGCCGCTGGTTGCAAGCACTTCGAATACTCCGTCTTCTATCTCGAGTACGGATACGTCGAACGTACCGCCTCCGAGGTCGTATATAAGGACTTTCTGTCCTTTGTTATTGCCCTTGTCGAGACCGTAAGCGAGCGCCGCCGCGGTAGGCTCGTTTATTATTCTCAATACTTCGAGACCGGCGATCTTACCCGCGTCTTTAGTAGCCTGTCTCTGGGAGTCGGTAAAGTAAGCCGGAACCGTAATGACGGCTTGTGTCACCTTTTCGCCGATATAAGCTTCCGCGTCCTGCTTGAGCTTGGTGAGTATCATCGCGCTGATTTCCTGCGGGCTGTACGACTTGTCGCCGATGGTTGCCTTATAATTCGTACCCATATGTCTTTTGATTGACGCGACCGTTCTGTCGGCGTTTGCGACAGCCTGTCTTTTTGCGACCTGGCCGACCAATCTTTCGCCTTCTTTTGTAAAGCCTACTACCGACGGAGTCGTTCTCGATCCTTCGGGATTAGTTATGACCGTAGCTTCTCCGCCTTCCATAATGGCTACGCAGGAGTTGGTAGTGCCCAAATCGATACCTATAATCTTACTCATTGATATATCTCCTTAAAAAACTTTTTTTTTCGTTTATATACCGCCCCTTGGGGCGCTGTTTACTTTTTCTTACGGTATTTATTATGTAACCGTCAGTCTATTCCGCGACTACTACCGTCGGATGACGGAGTATCTTTCCGTCCTTTTGATATCCTTTTTTGACGACTTCCACGACAAGTCCCGATTTGCCTTCGACTTCGACTTTCATCACCGCCTCGTGCAGATTGGGATCAAACTGTTCCTCGTACGGATCCATCTCGCTCACGCCGAATTTTTCCAAAGCCGAGGTGAAAGCGTTTTTGACAAGTTCTATGCCCTTGCGCTGCTCCTCGTCTCTCTGCGCCATTATAGCCATATCTAAGTAATCCATAACGGGCAAGATTTCGATTATTACGTCGCTTATGCCGCTTGCATACATAGTGCTTGCAGTGGACATATTTCTCTTTTTAAAATTTTCGAAATCCGCTTGCAACCTGATATACTGCGCCTGCAAAGCGGTATATTTGTCGTCTCCGCCCTCAATACTTACTTCGGCGTCTCCCTGCGGCTTGGCAGGTTTGAATTCAAGTACTTCTTCTTCCGCGGCCTTTTGTTTGATCTTTGACATCGTATCCTCCGTTCAATCGTCGAGATTGTCTATTATTTTTCCAAGCTGTCTCAGTACGCTCAACACTTTCTTATAGTCCATTCTTTCGGGGCCTATAACTCCGAGTTGACCGACTTCTTTGCCTTTTATATGATACTTAGCGCTCACAAGCGCCATATTTTCCAATCCTTCGCCCTCTTCCGCGCCTATTTTTATCGAAAATTCTATATCTCCGTCGTCGCTCATAAGTTTCTTGAGCTTTTCCTTCTTGCCGACTATCGTCATAAAATTTTTGATATTGTCGTAATTTTTTGCTTCGGGGTATTGGAATATCTTATCCGCGCCCTCGACGAATAACTGTCCTTCTCTCGTCTTTTTATATTCGCTCAGCAGATCTATTACGTTTTCGAATATCTGTTTAAACTCTTCGAGTTCCGCGTCAAGATCTACTTGCGCGCTCAGTATCTGAGACAGCGTCTTTCCTGCAAAACTCTTCGACAGCAGTCCGTTGGCGACCTCTATATAGTTGTCTTCGATCTTCGGCAGACGTATCTCTTTGTCCTTGATTACTCCGCTGTCGGTAATTATGAGTACCAAAGCGTTGCCGTCGTACATATCGAGGAGCTTTATATCTTTTATCGTCAGTGTATCGCTGTTGGCGATCATCAGCATAGAAGTATAATTAGTCACGTCGCTTACGATCTTTGCTCCGTCCCTCACTATCTCCGCCACGCTGTCGTACTTCTTGGATATATTTCTCCTCAGCTGTTCGAGATCTATATCCTCGTCGCCCACAAAGTTTTCTACGTAATATCTGTACGCTTTGGAAGACGGAACCCTGCCCGCGCTTATATGCGGCTTTATCAAATATCCCATCTCTTCGAGATGCGACAGTTCGCTTCTGATAGTAGCGGTCGACACCTCCGGCAAATACTTTGCCTGTATATCTCCCGACGAAATAGGCTCGACGCTGGTAATATAACTGTCTATCAACGCCTGTAAGACTTTTTTCTTTCTTTCGGTAAGATTTTCGTCCATTTTCACCCTCGTTGGCAATCAATTTAACCGCTTGTTAGCACTCGACACCCTTGACTGCTAAATTCATTATACTACATTATCGCCAAAAGTCAATAGCTTTTATGCAAATTTTTTGTCAATTAGGAAAATCTTTCCTTTATATTACCTTTTGCTTTTGAGCCAAAACGCCCAATTTCGCACCTGCTTTTATTATTACGATAAAACAAAAAAGAGACATCGCCAAATCCCAACGCATATCTCATCCTTATTATTTTATAAATTGATTTATCAAATTAATATTGTCTTCTCAGCCGCTCCTCGTCATCTCGACCGAAGCGAAGAGATCTAATCCGCTTATCAATAATTTACATAGAAAAACGGCATATTGCTTTTAAGGTCATTTATCCTCTATGCAATATACCGTAATTTTAAATGATTTAATTGTTATCTATCGGTAAGAGTCTCCCCTGTCTTAGCGGACTGATACATCATCCAATATCCTCTTCCGCCCTTTTCTATCTCCATCCACTGACGGCAATTCTCCTCGTTTTGCGGCGGATTGCTTCCGTCTTTATCGGGCACGCCGTAGCAAATGATTTCAGGAACATCTTCATTATAAATGATTCCCACGACGTAATATCCGTCGTCGCCGAGCGACACTCTCGCCCATTTACTGCCGGGCATAAGCAAAGCGAGTTCCTCGTCGGGGTCGTTCTTTTCAAAAAGCTGTTGCATATTATCCTCTATCTTTTTATAGAACGGCTCTTGCGGCTGTGCTTTCACCTTGACCGCCGATACGGATTTGGTCTTTTTTACAGGCGCAGGCTTGGACTGAACTGCTTCCTCTACGGCGATAGTTTCTTCCTCTGCTGCAACTTCCGCTATGACTTCAGGCTCGTTTTTGACATCCGCGATATCTTCAGCCACTGCCTCGACCTCAACGGATCGCATAATATTATCGGCGACAACCGTTTGAGTTTCAGTCTGTTGTTGAGTTTCGGCGATACCTGCAAAATATCTGTGAATATCAGGCAAAATTTCATTGGGCAAAAACTTCCCCTTGCTGCTGCCGAGGCTGACTATCTCTCCGTCGCGCACGGCGGCTATCCTGATACGCTTGTTGAGATCGTAAAGAGCGTTGAACTTGTGTTCGCCCTCAAACGCCGCTCCGCAATACATAATTTCGTCAGCGCATTTTATGCAAATAACGCCGTCGCCTTTCAGCCCCAATATCCGTACAAAACAACTTGTCCTGCCCGCAAAGTTTTCAAATTTGACTATTCCCGAGCAGTTGCTTTTTCCGTGCTCCGTCATTATCACTATTTTTTTCAAGATAACCATAATATACCTCCATACACGATAATGTATGCGACGGCATAAGACAATATAACTATATAATATCGATATTTTATATTGATATTTATCGGTCAAAATAGATGATTTATGGCAAGTAAAAGGAATGAGGTCGAAATATGACAGCTTAGTTTAATTCGTCATTTCGACTGGAGCGTAAGCGAAATGGAGAAATCTCTTCCGGTTGTTTAAACGGTATTAGATCTCTCCGATACGGTCGTAAGGAGCGAAGTCGAGAAATCTCATTGCTAGCTGAGCGAAAAAGACAAATGTAGATTTGCCGTCTGAGAGACGACTTTGTATAACGGCGCGCCTTTCGCTAAAACGAAATCCACACCGCTCTCCAAAGTCTGTATCTAAAATATAGAAAAAAATCGCCCATACTGGATATGGCGACTTTTTCTGTTATGCCGTTTTGGCGGCAAAATTACTTAATTAATTCTCGTGAGGCGGAAAGCGAGATGAATAAGAAAGGAATGGGTAGATTTTTCGTTGAGACGCTGTAAGAAAAAATCGCCCGTACTGGAGGTACGAGTCGACTTTTTATTACAGTGTATCGGCGGAAAAGATGCCTATTTACTTTTATTCAGCCTCGCTTTCCGCCGAACACAAACTTACCTACCCACAGAAATATTATCTTTGTGTCTGTTACGCAATTCAGCGATAGGATGCTCCGCTATCTGATAGCGGTAATCGATGCCTTTCTTATCGATATAGTCGTCGATAACTCTGTGCGAAGCCACGTCCGCCGCCTTGGGATTAACTATGCTCTGATAGGTGAAGAAGTCGGAATTTTTAGGCACTTCTTTTATATCGACGTAGTTTTCGCGGTCCGCTGTGAGCGATACTGATTCAAGCTGTTGACGCACATAGTCTTTGCAAGAATGGAAAGACAGAAGTTCGGGGAATTCTCCTACGGGGATAACGCTTTCCCAATCCTTTTTCTCGTATCTCTTGAGCATTTCTTTAGCCGCGTGCAAATGACTTACTTCCTGTTCGAAAAGACATTCCCACATAGCTTTGATACGCTTGTCGCTCTCGTCCATATAGCAAGAATAATACAGGTACGCCTCGCAATATTCGTGCATAAGATTATTTTCCAGCCAAGTGCAGTTCGTATCCAAAAGCGAACCGTACTGAGTGACGTGCTGTTCCTCAATCATAGCGATCTCGGTATAGAGCTGTCTGCCCAAAGTAGATTGATCGTAGAACGCTCCTTGGTTCATATAATAATTCATCGTCTGCTGTTCTGCGGCAGTGATGATCATCGTATTGAGCACGGTGAGCATATCGCTGTTTTTGCTGTCGATATGGTATCTAATACTGTCGTAAGGATGTCTGTGCTCGGATATGGTGGGACGGCCGGGCATTATCTCCGCGTACTCGCCTACGAGTCTCTGCGCCTTGACTCCCTGCTCCATCTCGAGAAGATCCGCATATCTGTACAAATGGTCAAAGTCTTCAAGAAGCGCAAAATCAAGCGCCTGCTTGACGTATCCGTTCTTTTCGCGCTGAGCGAGAAGCGCCGTAAGATCGACCGCAAGATGTTCGTACGCGATAGTATGCTCGAGAATATTTTCGTTGAGCGGCTTGAGATTTGCAATACGCTTCTGCTGTTGCTGCTCCACTCTTCTCACGCCGGCAATGCTTCTGCGGATATCGTTGTTGTCGCAGTTGCGTGAAAAACGGTGCAAGAAATTGACGGACTCATACTCCGTGCCGTTCATAAGCACTATTCTGAGTTTTGTATAAGGACTGATCTCTTCCTTATCGTAAGGTTTGGAATTGAGACACGACCAGTCGCAAAAACATTGGTCGAGAGTCTTAGGTTTTAATTCAAATGGATTCATATTTACCTCCGTATTATTACTATGGTTAGTATTGACATTATAGAATTTTTTATCACACGGTCTTTTCAATTTGTATTCATTGATAAAAAAATAACATAGTCGCCGTAATATTTTTTACTCAAAAGCCCTTTCGATATGCTTATATTGCCTCGTTACGGCCGCCCTGCCGCCCCGCCGAGCGCAAATGACGGAGTTTTACGCGCAAGACTTCACGGCGCGTCGCCTTTGCAAAACATATTTAAAAATTATGTCGAAAAACACTTTTTATTTATTTGATTTAGTGTTAAAATGATTATGCTTAAATATTACTTTATAAAAAGTTTTTATCACAAACTATTTAAGGAGAATTTATGGACATGCAAAAGTTGGAATATCTTCAATCGAAAGCCCTCGACATACGCAAGCTGACGGTTGAGATGATAGGCAGACTGGGCGTCGGTCACATCGGCGGCGCGCTGAGCATCGTAGATCTATTGACGGTACTGTATTACGATATCGCAAAAGTAGATCCCAACGATCCCAAAAATCCCGACAGAGACAGGATCATAATGAGCAAAGGCCATGCCGGTCCGGCATTGTACAGCGTGCTCGCAGACAAGGGATACTTCCCTATCGACGAGATAAAGACGCTCAACAAACCCGGCACCAATCTTCCCTCTCACTGCGATATGAACAAGACAGTCGGAATAGATATGACCGCAGGCTCTCTCGGACAGGGACTCAGTTGCGCGATAGGAATGGCTCTCGCAGCCAAGATAGACAAGAAGGATTACAAGGTATTCTGCATACTCGGCGACGGAGAATCTCAGGAAGGTCAGGTATGGGAAGCGCTTATGTACGCCGGCAATATGAAGTTGGACAACCTTGTCATCTTTATCGACAACAACGGCATGCAAATAGACGGAATGACTTCGGACATAAATTCTATAGAACCGCTCGACGCAAAAGGCGCGGCGTTCAACTTGCATACGCAACGCATAGACGGACACGATCTGGAGACCGTCGAGAATGCGGTAAACAAAGCGCTTGACGCAAAAGGTCAATGCTCGCTCATAGTGCTCGACACAATAAAAGGCTACGGCGTAGACTGGGTATCCGAGAAAGGTTTCGGTTGCCATTCTATGTCTATAAGCGAAGAACAGTGGCGCGAATTCTGCGGTAAGGAGAAGGACTGATATGACTGATAAATTGGAAATGAGAGAAGTATATTGCAACTCCCTTGTCGAAGCGGCGGCGACGGACGAAAGAATCGTCGTAGTCGAAGCGGATCTTATGAACTGCATCAAGACGGGCCCTTTCAAAAAAGCCTATCCCGACAGATTTTTCAACGTAGGCATAGCCGAAGCCAATATGGTCGGAGTGTCAGCAGGTCTCGCGACTTGCGGCAAGATCCCCTTCTGCTCTTCTTTCGGCACTTTCGCAACAAGAAGATGTTTTGATCAGGTATTTATCAGCGTCGCTTACAGCAGACAAAACGTCAAGATCGTCGGCACCGACCCAGGCATCTGCGCGGAGATCAACGGCGGCACGCATATGCCGCTCGAAGATATGGGCATAATGCGCGGCGTTCCTCATATGCTGTGCGTAGAACCTACCGACAGCGCAATGCTCAAAAAACTTATGCCGCAGATCATCGCATACAACGGCGCGACTTATATAAGACTGCAAAGAAAAAAAGCCGAGACCGTATACAATGACGGCGACGACTTCGACCTGTTCAAAGCCAAGAAGGTGTACTCGGGAAAAGACGCGACTATAATAGCCTCGGGCATTATGGTAGCCAAAGCGGTAGAAGCGCGCAATATCTTAAAAGAAAAGGGTTACGACGTAGCCGTAGTCAATACTTTCACCTGGAAACCTATAGACGAAGCGGCAATAATAGAAGCGGCTGAAAAGACAGGCGCGATCGTCGTAGCGGAAAACCACAATATCCGCAACGGTCTTTACTCTGCAGTAGCGGAAGTCGTTGTCGCCAACCGACCGGTTCCTATGGAAAGCGTAGCGGTAGCCGACGAATTCGGCGAAGTCGGCAAGATGCCCTATCTCGCGGAAAAATTCCATCTCACCGTCGACGATATAGTAGAAAAGACTTTGAAGGCAATAAAGAGAAAATAACAATTGTGTTCATACGCTTTTCTTTCGAATAAAAATATAAAAATCTCTATAACGATTTTCAAGAAGATACACAAAGCTCCCCGACCGTGTCGGAGAGCTTCTTTCTTTGGTAAATTTTAAAATGTAAATATCGCCCAAGTCCGACAGTTCGCGTTTTTTCGTTCCCGAATGAAATACGATGTCAAGATATTATCTGCTATGCTGCTCTGCTTTTTATATAGTTGCGCAACACGACGACTCCGACTATACCGAAAATACCTCCCAATACAAACATTAAAATGGGAGCCAACACGACGCCTCCTTTAAATTCGCATTCGTCGGGATTATCGGGGTTGTAAAGTACCTTTATCTTTGAACCTATACTTTTCGGAGCGTTACTTGCCGACGTGTTTTGCTTCGTATAAGTTTCGCCGTCTACGGTATACTCTACGACTTCCGAATACAGCGTTTTATATCCGCCGTATTCGCTATCTCTTACTCTTACTTCGACTATATCAATCACGGTAGCTTGGATTTCCGTATATTCTTTTGTTACTTTAGCCGAATCGACGGCGTACATAATTCCGACTGCAATTACTCCGAGTGAAATTATTATTGCCACGATCGCTACGATAAGAAAGATCGTTGACGACGAATCGCCGCCTCTATTTTTTCTCGACATAATAATACGTTCTCTTCCTGTTTATTTACTTTGTATTTTTTCGCTGAGCCGCACAAAATCGTCCAACGTCAGAGTCTCCCCTCTCGCTCTTATATCTATTCCCAAGGAGCTAAGCGCAGCTTCCGCGCTTGTTCTATCGATTCCGAGTCCGTTGACCAAATTGTTGACCAACGTCTTTCTACGCATCGCAAAAGCAGATTTTATCACCTTCTTCACCGCATCTTTATCTATATGAGAATACGTGCCGTCAAGGTCTATTCGCACTATACAGCTGTCCACTTTAGGCTGAGGCGTAAACATTCTGCGCGGCACTTCGCGCATAATCTTTGCCTTTCCCTCGAGCGCTATCGCAAGCGTTATCACTCCGTACTCCGCGCTGTTCGCCTGCGAAGTCAGCCTCTCTCCCACTTCCTTCTGTATCATCACCGTGACGGAACTAGGTTTGCGTTTGCGCTCCAAAAAGCGCATTATTATCGGAGTTGTTATATAGTACGGCAGATTTGCCACGACTTTATAATTTCTTCCGCCGAGTATCCCGTCCAGCTCTTCGTCGCTCACTTTTTGTATATCTTTGAATATGACCTCGACTTTATCGTCGTATCCTTTCAACGTCTCCGACAGCACTGGGATCAGATTTCTGTCAATCTCAAAAGCGTAAGTCCTGTCGGCAACTGCCGCGATCTCTCTCGTCAGCGTACCCGCTCCCGCGCCTATCTCCACGACGACGTCGTCCGCGGTTATTCCGCTGTCTCTGACCATAGCCTGCAGCAAATTCGTATCGGTGATAAAATTCTGTCCGAACTGTTTGTTAAACCTGAAGTTATGATCGCTCAAGACCTTTTTTACGTCGCTCATATTCTTAAAGTAACTGCCTCACTCTGATTTTTGCGCCGACGCTTTGAGCGATAGCCTGCGCCTTGGCTATTTCGTCCTCGCCTATGACGTCGACAACGCTCAGCACTACGTTTCCGCCCTTTTTGACGCACTCGCGCGCAAACTCGAGCATTATATCGAACGCCTTTTCGCCGTATACGCTGTGACATATCTTATCGTATTTGAAAGCGTCGGTTGCGTTAAGCGATATATTTATTGTATCTATGCACTTTACGATACGAGACGTAATGTCTTCGCCCAATATCTCGCTGCCCTGTCCGTTTGTGTTTATTCTCGTCTTGCTACCTTTAGAGCGCACGTAAGCGGAGATCGTTTCTATTGCGTCAAACCTGTACGTAGGCTCTCCGTAACCGCAAAATACGACTTCTCCGTACTTTGACAGATCGTAACGGTTCTCGAGTATATCAATTATATCTTCCGCTGACGGCTCTTCCTTTATCCAAAGGTCTCCGTAAATAGGCTTATCGTAATAGCGCACGCAAAATTCACAGCGGTTTGAACAGCGGTTTGTGAGATTTATATAAATATTTTTGTCTACTACGTAGACGTACTTTTCCTTATCCTGCATATTGCACCTCCTAGCGGCAGTATTTAAAAAACAACCTCTTTGTATTGGCGTTAGTCGCGTCAATCACGCTCTGCCTGTCATTTCCTTTGACTTCGGCGATTTTATCTATCACTTGGTTTACGTATTTCGGCTCGTTGGCTCTTCCTCTATACGGAACGGGCGCCATATACGGGCTGTCCGTCTCGACAAGCAGTCTATCGTCGGGGATTGCCTTTATAACGTCGTCTTTTTTTGCATTTTTAAAGGTTATCGCGCCTCCCAGCGAATAATAACAATCGAATTTACCGAATTGTTTTATCATCTCAGCGCTCGACGAATAACAGTGTATCAGCACTCCCTTATCGAGTCTTGATCTGTGCGCCGAAAGTATATCGTACGCGTCTGCGTATGCGTCGCGGATATGCAATACTATCGGAAGCCCCAACTCGTGCGCCAACTCTATCTGTCTTGCAAATACGTCTCGCTGAACGTCTCGCGCAGACAAATCGTAATAATAATCCAGACCGATCTCGCCTATTGCCAGCGTTTTCGCCTTATTTGCCGCCTCGCTGAAATATCTCTCGCAATCGTCGCCGTAAGTCTTCGCGTCGTGCGGATGCACCCCGACTGTCGCGTATATATTTTCGTACTTTTCGCTCAAATCGACTGCCTTTTCAGACGACGCGAGAGAATATCCTACTTCGAATACGCTCTCTATCCCGTTTGCTTGCAATTCGGAGACTATCTCGTCGATTCTCGGCGCAAGTCTTTCATCGCTCAAATGAGCGTGCGAATCTATTATCATCCTACTTCGCAGCCCGATTTCATTGACTTGATCGGAGATATCAACGCAAGGTTTCCGTCCTCGTCGCTCGCGCAAAGCACCATTCCCTGAGACTCTATTCCTCTCAGTTTAACGGGCTTAAGATTAGTGACTACTACGACCTGCTTGCCGATCATTTCCTCGGGAGTATAGTACTTGGCGATGCCGCTTACTATAGTGCGCGGTTCGTCCTCGCCGAGATCTATCTTACTGCACAGCAACTTGTCGGCCTTCTCCACTTTCTTACATTCTAAGACAGTGCCTATCTTGAGCGCTATCTTTGCAAAATCGTCTATCGTTATCTCTTTTATATCCACGGTGTTTTCCGCCTTTTCGTTTTCTTTCCGAGCGAGTTTTTTCTGTTCTTCGAGTATCGAGTCCATTATCTTGAGTTCCTTGTCTATATCGATTCTTTGGAAGAGCTGTTCGCCTTTATCGACTTTAAGTCCGGATATATCCGCCCCGAATTTTTTCAATGACTCAAACGACGTCAACGCGCCCTCTTCAATTCCAAGCTTTGCAAATATCTTTGCGGGAGTCTTGGTAAGGAATGGCTGAAGTATTACCGCCGACATTCTTATCGTCTCGCAGAGATTGTACATCACGCTCTTGAGCCTTTCTCTGCCCTCGTCGCTCTTTGCGAGTATCCAAGGCGTGCATTCGTCGATATACTTGTTGGCTCTCTGTATGACTTTGAATATAGTCTCGAGCGCGTCAGGCACGTACATCTTGTCCATGCTTGCCGTGACGGACGGATACATCTCTTGCGCCATAGCTTTCAACTGCGCGTCTATTTCCGTCTCCTCGCCCGCTTCCGGTATAACTCCGTCAAAATACTGCGTTACCATTGCCGTAACTCTCGACACGAGATTTCCCAGGTCGTTTGCAAGATCGCTGTTATGCAATTTGAGAAAGATCTCGTTTGTAAAGTTGCCGTCTTGACCGAACGGAACTTCTCTGAGCATATAGTATCTCAAAGCGTCTACGCCGTATCTATCGCACAGTATAAACGGATCGACTATATTTCCCTTGGACTTGCTCATCTTGTCGTTGTTGAACATAAGCCAACCGTGTCCGTAGACTTTCTTGGGAAGAGGCAGATCGAGCGCCATAAGTATAGCCGGCCAAATTATCGAATGGAATCTGATTATCTCCTTGCCCATCATATGCACGTCGGCAGGCCAGTATTTTCTAAACAGCGTTTCGTCCTCGCCCGCATAACCCAGCGCGGTGATATAGTTGACCAACGCGTCTATCCACACGTATACGACGTGCTTGGGATCGAACGGAACTTTCACGCCCCAATCGAAAGACGTACGCGATACGCACAGATCCTGAAGACCGGGACGGATAAAATTGTTGAGCATTTCATTCTGTCTGGTAGTCGGCTGAAGAAACTCCTTGTCCTCGGCTATGAGTTTTTCTATACGCTGCTGATACTTGCTCAGACGGAAGAAATAACTCTCCTCTTTCGTCAGATCCACTGCTCTTCCGCAGTCGGGACATTTGCCGTCGACAAGCTGCGTCTTGGTCCAAAACGCCTCGCATGGAGTGCAATACCAGCCCTCGTATTCGCTCTTGTAAATATCGCCCTTGTCGTAGAGCTTCTTGAATATCTTCTGCACGGCTTTTTCGTGCTCTTCGTCCGTGGTGCGAATGAATTTGTCGTAAGATATGTCCAACAGTTCCCAAAGTCTTTTGAGTTCTCCCACCACTGAATCAATATACGTCTTTACGTCGGTATTCGCCGCGGCGGCGACCTTCTGTATCTTCTGTCCGTGTTCGTCGGTGCCGGTCAGATAAAATACGTCGTAGCCCTGCATTCTCTTGTATCTCGCCAAAGCGTCGCAAATGATCGTCGTATAGCACGTGCCTATATGCCATTTGCCGCTCGGATAATATATCGGTGTAGTAATATAAAATTTATCTTTCATAACCGCTCCTATATTATATGGAATTTTCCATAATCTCCTGTATTGTTATGCAATTTTCCATATTATTATACTATATGTATTTTCAAATGTAAACAAAAAGGCAAGCACAAATGCTCGCCCTATTTCGCCATTTCACTGCCGTACCGTCAACTCGACTGCGCCCCATTCTAAACCGCCGTCCTGTCATTTCGACTTTAATTTATAACTATCCGCCTATTTATTCGTCATTTCGACTGAAGCGTAAACGAAATGGAGAAATCTCAACCGATTATCCCCGTCCCTCTCAACCGCGGAGAGTAGTTCGATTTTCGCTTTAGCCAGAGCGAGCGGCGGCGTCAAGTGTACTTGCCGCACACGACGCAACTCCGTCATCTCGACCGAAGCGGAGAGATCAAAGTCAATAATCCACCGTTGAGAGTCCGACAAAATACGGAGTGTACACGCAGTATTTTCGACCGGTCGGAATTTTCGTCATTTCGAGCGTAGTCGAGAAATCTCATCCGCTTCCCCCTAGCCCCTCTCGACCGCGGAGAACGGCGTGATTTTCGCTTTAGCCAGAGCGAGCGGCGACGTCAAGCGTACTTGCCGCACACGACACAACTCCGTCATCTCGACCGCAGTGGAGAGATCAAAGTCAATAATCCACCGTTGAGAGTCCGACAAAATACGGAGTGCATACGTAGTATTTTCGACTGGTCGGAATTAGGGCGCGAACTCGACCGTCTTTTGTCACTATAGGAATTTGCAAATTCCTATAGTGACCGTATAGGTCGTGGTGAACGCCAAGCGCCATTCTCCGCGGTCGACCTTAACGCTTCATCGATTTTTGTTCCTTCAAATACTCCTGATACCTCTCGATCTGATCCTCTCTTAAATCGATCATCTCCTTTGCCGCGTCCAATGCCTGAGCGTCGCCGACGATCAACTCCGTCTCCTTGACTTTTATCTTTGTTCCGTCTGATCCCGCATTGCGGCGGATATCCTTAAAGTACTCGTCTTCCATCTTAAAGAGCGCTACCGTAGTATCTTTCTTTATCGTCAACTTGACCAAAGGATTTACAGAAGACTGTCCAAGCAAGATATAATACGTAGACTTCTTCTCTTTGCACTTATCTTTGCCCATTGCATAAGCCTTGAGAGTATCGAAATACTTTTTCTGTTCCTTGCTCAATTTCGCGTACGCTTCGTCAAGTGTAAGTCTAGGCGCGACCGTTTTCTTTGGTGCAGCAGGCTTAGCCGCAGGTACTGCAACGGCCTTTTCTACCGGCACTTCGACTTTGACTTCTTTCTCTACTATCTTCTCCGCTTCGACCGGCACTTCCACTCGCACTTGCTTTTCTATTATCCTCTCGACAGGCTTCTCGACGATCTTTTCTACGACTTTTTCCACAGGCACTTCAATGACTTTCTCTACCACCTGTTTCTCTATCGGTATATTGGACTTAAGTTCTTCCATCTGCCTCATCAATATCTCTTGATTACGCATTAGTTGCTCTATCCTATCGTCGCTCTTATTGACTTCTACTATCTTCTCTGCGGGCTTTTCTACTACCCTGCTCTTTTCCGTCAATTTATCTATTATTCTTACTATCGATTCCTCATCGACAGAAGTTGCCGCAACCTGCTTCTCCGCAGACTGTTCCGACAGTTTCTGCATAAGCATTTCATTTTGTTCGATCAATCGCTGCACGAGTTCGTCGTTTGCAGACGCCTGCTGAGGTAAGTACTGTTGCATATTCGGCAACATCGCCGTCATAGTATCAGATACTATTCCGCGTATCTCTTCCGCTCCTATTCCGGCTTGCGCATATCCGTATCCTCCCTGCGCCTGTCCGCCGTTCATATTGCCTCCGTTCATCATTCTCATGAACATCATCTTCATTTCTTCTTCTTTCTTGCGATCGTTCTCATCCTTGCTCTTGCCCAGTTCCGTAACAGCCTTGTTGTATCTAACTTTGGATATTATCATAAGCGCAAGACTCAATACCGCGCCGCCTGCCAAGCAGCCCGCTATCACCGTCCACTTCGTCATCGACAGCCCGAATAATCCTGCCGCATAATAAGTCGAGTATCTTTCGCTGATCTCTTTTTTTGCTTTCCTGCGTTTTGCGTCGTAGGAAATAGCCTTACCTATAAATACAAGTATCAATATAATACTGACTGCGCTGACTATCACCTGCCACCACTGCTTAAGCATGTCCACTGCTTTGTCAAAGCCGGGATTCCCGTCGTCGTCTTTATCTCCAGGTTCGCCGTCTCCGTCGCTCGGGTAGAACGGATTATTCGGATCGTCCGGATCGTACAACTGCTCGTTCGCTCCTACCTCAAATTCTACCCACTCCGTCTCAGTGCTTCCGTCTGCAAAGATATAGCTGTTCCTGTCCGTTATCACCGCTCTTACTTTATACTTCCCGCCCGGCTTCAAGTCGGAAAAACTTATAGGATTTCCGTTCTCGTCCGCATACTCGTGCCTTATCCCCTTCATCTCGCTCGCTGTTACTTTCAACGACGGCGGATTATGCTGCGTATTCCATACGCCCCCATTTATCTCCACCTGCTTAATCTCATAGTCGATCACCGCGATCCCGTCTTCCACGTTCTCGCCGCTAAGATAATATCCCTCGACTCCGTCCTTGATCTTTATCCTTACGGTGTACTTGCCCACCGCGCTCGGCGCGCTCTCCATTGCAACAACTCCGCCTCTATCGTAGTACTCTATATCAAATACGCTTGCGCTCGCCGATCCCTTAGTCACCTTGATCGCTACTTCCTGTGCGTTGCCGTTGTA
Source organism: uncultured Clostridia bacterium (assembly GCA_948471525.1). Classification (GTDB taxonomy): domain Bacteria; phylum Bacillota; class Clostridia; order Christensenellales; family UBA3700; genus RACS-045. The sequence continues at coordinate 72,728 of CAOKSY010000008.1, forward strand.
CGTCAACTCGCTCTTCTCCAAAGTTATCTGCACTTCTTCGCTATAGCTTCCTATTTCAAACTTCAACGAATACGCGTCCCCGACTAATTCGTACCGCTCTCCGTTGTCCGAACTGAATTCCGCCATCGCTATATACGTCTTTACTTTGTTCGCCTCTACGCTCAACTCTCTTACAAACGGCGTATCCTCGGTTATCTCATCTTTAGAGTTTACCTCGTAATATCTGTACTGTATCAAGTTCCTATACTTTTCATCTATATCCAGTACTCTTACTCTGCACGTTATCCCGTCTATCTCTCTGACCTCTTCCGTCCACTTGACTTCTATCTTCGCTTTGACGACCGTCCACGTGCCTCCCCATTTGAATTCGCCTATATACGAATTTACATCATCTTTTGTAGGTTTAACGTAATTGTATGCATAACTTCCCTCAAGGTCGAACACCGCTTCTTCCTCTACGCTGTTGCCCACCTGATTGCCTTTCGATCCGTACAGATACGTTACCTTTAATCCCTCCGGTATCGTGTCCTCTTTCAATACCGCGGATATTCCCCCTACAGTAAACGGAAGTTCCATATCCTCATATTCCCACTTGACGTCGGATAGGTTGAACTTCGCCTTGTCTATCGTCCATACTATTCCGTATATCTGTCCGTTGCTCAGTTTTATAGACGTCCTATACGTTCCTGCATCCTTGCCGTTTTCGTTTCCTTCTCCGCTCACCTTCTCGAGCAAATAACCGCCGTTGTTGCCGTAACTTTCATCCAACGTATACGCATCAGGATAACGCGCCTCTACCGTATATTCTCTTCCGCTGTATACGTACTTCCCGTCAAATCTCTTATCCTCGCTGTCGGACAGTTCTACAGTTTTTCTTTCCAATGTATCCTTGCCGTCTTTCAACGTCCATTGCAAGTTCGTTATCTTTCCCTCGGGCATTACGCTCAGCGTTATTTCCCCGTCTGTCTCCACAGTATAATTGCCGTTCTCCGTCTTGACTTTCAGCGTATGCGTTGTGTTCTGCGGCAATATCCCTGTCTTCAACTTCCTATTCTTATACCCGTCATATACCCCGGACCTCAACTCTATTATTCCCTCGCTGTCGTTGGGATCGTTCAGTATTACGTCTTTGCCGTTGAATACTATGTATATGCTTAGCGATACGACGTCGTCTTTCATCACTCCGTCGCCGTTTATTGCGTCGATTTCCACGTCCACGTACTTATCTTCTCCGTACGTAGACTCCAATACTCCGCTTCCGCCTATGCTCTCGATCATTATCTTGGCTGGATTGATCTTTATCTCCATCTTTGGTTGCGACTGCCATATGTAATTGTCTTGATCTTTTAACGTAGCTTCCAACTCATACGTTCCCGCATTCTTTGCGCTTACGCTGAATATGAGCGCGCTGCTGTCCGCAACGCTCACCTCTTCATAGTTGGACTTAAATGCAACGCTCATTGTATTTTCATCATAGTCGTTGAAATAGAACGGTATCTGCCCGCCGTTATACGTCGCTGTCGACAAGCCGCTTATGGACGGATACGGCAATGATTTCTTGTCTACGGTGAAGGTTATAGTCTTCTCGCCGGTACTCTGATCCGACCACATATACGGAGCCTTGGCTTTTATCTCGTATTTGATAGTATACGTTCCTGCATTGATCGGCGCAGATAACAATTCCGTACTTCCGCTATAGTATGTCTCTGTGACAAATCCGTCGTCTATTGCTTTCTTAACGGCAGAATACCAACTCTCTCCATCGGGAGTAAGTTCTTCGCCTGTATACGTCTTTCGGCAGTCTTGAGGATCAGCCAAAGTTCTTGCAGAACTATCTTCCGCTTTCTTTAAGTTTAAGTGGAACGCGGGACGGACAGCATACGAGTCGGTGGTCGACCTAGGGTAGTTAACCGAGCCGTTCGCAGCGAGCGTTTTTGCGCAGTAGTAATCATTCTGAACCGCCGAACGCAGCCAAGAGTCAACGCCAGAGGCATTGCCCCTTTCAGCAGCTGATGTATCCCATATACCCTTTGCAATATATGAGCCCTCGTACCATCCGGCTTCCGCCATCGACGGTAACCAAAGACAATCTTCCTTCCAATCCGAATAATCAGTTTTGTCATAAAAGTTAACAATACTGCTATGCCAATTAGCATTAGCTCCGCCGCCCGCGCCTACGTCACCCCATGCGTCGTTGTTAAAATCGTATGCGTATTCATTATGCAAATGCGAAATTTGTCTTTCCTGCCATGCCACGTTGACAGGTTTTTCTATAAATTCTGTTAAACTACCAGTTACACCTTGCTCCTTTGTCATAGTAAACTTAGCATATTTATGATCTGCGCTTGGAGTATATGGATGCGGATTTCCGCCAGTATTTGTCTCATACCAAGTGCCGGCATTGTTCAGAGACTCGGTTCTTATCATACTTGTGCTGTACATATTTGAAGGTATACTTGTATTGGTGTCTACAGAATGATAATTCCATTTTGCCGTTTCTGTCGAACTTGCAAGCCACAAAGTAAGTATAGGCTCGCCTGCTCTATTGGTAGATAGATACATTGCGTTCCATTCTAATGAATTATCGGCATTATCTGTACCAAAGTCTAATGTTATAAGCTTACCGCCAGTTTGAGTATTATTTGTATCTCTGAAATCCGCGCTTGTCTTTATCGCACCTGCGGCAGTAACTACGTCCGCGTACGTCGCGTTTGCTATTCCCGTTATCTGTGAATATAAAATATCCAATTGATTGCCGTTAAATTTTTTGTCTCTGCTTTCGTAATCTTTTAATAATATATTCTTTATATCTGTCGTTTGTGTTTCTGAAGACACTGCGTCTGCGCTGTTTCTAGGCGCATACAGACATACCGTACTCGCAATTATAAAGCACAGCATTATAGTCATGATTAAGAAAAAATATCCACCAAATCTTCTCTTTTCTACCCTCATTCTTTCCTCTATGACCTAGGTCGGGAAAAGTACACTTTTACTGACCTTAAATATTGCAATATTCTGGCCGTTAATATATAATTATATTGGATTAATTTCTTAAAATTGGGCTAAAAATAATAAAAAATTAAGGTCAGTAAAAGTGTACTTTTTTTGGAATTCTTGTAAATTTTTGCTTATAA
>CAOKSY010000009.1 GCA_948471525.1 uncultured Clostridia bacterium
TATACATTTCTTGGAAATTATCGAGATATGTCGACATTTTTATTTTTAATTTTACATAATTGTAAGTGAGATAAATAAGAGTTATGATAATATAATTATATAAATAGTATTTTTTAATAGGTTTAGATTTCTCCACGTTGGTCGTAAGGAGCGAAGCGACGGTATAGCGAGCAAGCAGATGCGTCTAGTGCGAGCGTCAATGACAAAATATCGGATTAGATCTCTCCACTTAGGTCGAGATGACGATGGACTTCGGTCGAGATGACTGACAAAGATTGCAAACAAACTATAATCAACAACAATGACTCAAATCAGTACAACCGAATAAAAAAAACGAATGCCATTCCCAAAGAATGGACACTCGCTTTTAATATATTGGAAATTCAAAAATTTTATACCAAAGTTACGTTTTCCAATTGCGCGTCAGCGACGACATTGAGTTTGTTCACGCTGATAGGCTTATCGGCGGAAATACTTATTGCTTTGCCGTCCTTCCAATGCATAGAAACGGTTGTTCCGTTGATCTTCTGACCGACAATACTTCCGCTCTTCCACTCTATCGGGCATGCGGGAAGCACGTCGATAACGCCGTTCTCTTCATAGAAAAGCATTTCGTTTATGCCCGCGACAAAACCCAGATTGCCATCTATCTGGAAATATGCCGGCGGATGGAAATCGAAGAGATTGGGATAGAGAGAATTGGCAAACATCTTTTTGATTATGCGCATCGCGCCCTCTCCGTCGTGAAGTCTGCCGTAAAGACATATAGCCCAAGCCGCACTCCAACCGATACTGTTGTTTGCATTTGACATACGGTATGCAAATAGCTGTCTTGCCAACGCATGCGTCTCGGGCGTGGAATAATACTTGATCGTATGTCCCGGATAAAGCGCATAGAGAGGCGAGAAATGCCTGTGACCTTTTTCTACTATATTTTTCTCTCCGTGCCATTCGTTTATACCGGTAGACGTTGTCTGATAACCTATAAGTCTCTGCAAAGAAGACTTGACTACGACTTTAAGCTCCTCGTCCTTGGTACAGTTAAAGCAATTTATAAGGCATTCTCTTATTACGCCCATATCGAACGCCGACGCATAGTCGAGAGAGCATCTTTTTCCGCCGTGGAAAAACTCAGCTTCGGGAGACGAAGAAGGACACGTTACGAGCGCGCCGTCTTTTTCGACTAGATAATCCAACGCAAATCTTGTGGCTTCTTCGCAAATAGCGACCGTCTCGGCAAGAGGTTTGCCGTACAAAGTCAATTCGCTCGAAAACAATTCGTTGGCAATCCACATTCCGCAAAGCGGAGCGAACATATAGGACGGACTTCCCTGAACCGGCGTGGTCATTCTCCATATATCTACGTTGTGATTGCAGGCAAATCCTCTCGCGCTGTAATTGACGCGCGCCGTTGTTTTGCCCGACGCGGCTATCTCTTTGACGGCTTTTCTAAACGCGGGCATACACTCTTCCATATTGCACGAAGCGACCGGCCAGTAGTTCATCTCAAAATTGATATTGACCGTAAGGTTACTGCTCCACGGCGGACGCATAGCGCGATTCCACTGTCCCTGCAAATTCAGAGGCTGACTGTCTCTGCTGCCCGACAGTATAAGATATTTGCCGTAATCGTAGAGAAGATTGACGAGTCCGTTGTTTATCTCGCCTGTTTTCGCCAACTTAATCAAGTCGACAACGTTGTATTCTTCGCTGTCGTCTATAGTGAATTTCTGACGGTTGAAAATAGCCGAAAATTCCTCTATATGATTTGTTTTCGCACCCGAATAATCTTCGGTAAGCGAAGCAAGTCTGTCTACTGCGATCTTTTTTATCTCCGCCAGATCTCTGGAGGGCATTTTGTCGTATCCCGCAAAACCGGTCTGAGTAACGACCTTGATAACCACGTCGCTGGCTCCGAAAATTTTGATACAGCCGCTTTTTGCTCTGACCTCTCCGTCAGTCTCCACGCCTGCCGCCGCAACGAAAGCCATACCCTTATTCTCTTTATATTTTACAGGAAAGAAACAATTTTTTATATAATGCGGAACGACGTGATCGGGAGCGTATCCGCCAAGCACGAGAAATCCGTCAGATACCTGCGACTTGGACTTCATAGCGCAAGCAAAGTTTATCGACACGTCAGTCTTTTGGGAAAAATTCATTTTATAATAAAGCGCATTGTCGGAATACGACGCAAACGCTTCTCGGGAGTCTTCGCCGTTGACCATAGAAAACAAACCATGCGGCAAATCGAGCATACGCTTGTAATTCTCTTTTTTCGACGACTTGCACTTGATCACTATATCGCCGAGCGGAAGATAAGATTCGGAATAATCTCCTTTCATATTTTCCTGCACGAATTCCTGAGCCTCGAAATATTTTCCTTGGAAAATAAGTTTTCTCGCCTGATCAAGCGATTTTGCGCTCAAAGGATTGGCGTAATTCTTGGGATAACCCGACCAAAGAGTGACGTCGTTGAGCGCGATCCTCTCTTTGTTTACTCCTCCGTATACCATTGCCGCCAAAGAACCGTTGCCGAGCGGCAAAGCCTCTTTCCATCTCCTAGCGGGTAGCGCGTATACCATTTTGCTCATATATATTTAACTCCTTCAAAACCTCGATCCGAAACTTTTTCGAATTTACGATTTGCCTTTATTATATCTCCAACGACGGCTTTTGTCAATAGTAACTTGAATATATAAAAGGTATGACCTAGTATACAGTATTGAACTATATTATATATAATATTTAAATGCGCTATTGCAATACGCCTCCTAGATAAGGTATAATAAATAAGAGGTGCGATTATGAAATTTCTAAAAACTCCCTGGTCAGACAGCTCAAACGCATGCGAATATCCACGTCCGCAAATGCAAAGACGGGAATGGCAGTCGCTCGACGGAGAATGGGACTGCGCTTTCGTCAACGACAATATCGCTTCCGTACGCGCTGAAGACGTAATTTTCGATAAAAAGATCCGCGTGCCGTTTTCTCCAGAAAGTCCTCTGTCGGGAATAAACCGTATGACGACGCCGTCGGAAACGCTTGTATACCGCACGACGTTCCTAAGAAAAGAAAAAGATAAGATAGCTCTGTTACACTTCGGCGCGGTGGATTACGAATGTAAAATTTTTATCAACGGCGCGTACGTAGGCGGACATATCGGCGGATATACCCCGTTTGAGTTAGATACGACCGACTTTTTAAAAGACGTCAACGAATTGCGCGTTCTCGTCTCCGATCCGTCGGATACGCAACCTATAAGCCGAGGCAAACAAAAGATCAAAAACGGCGGCATATGGTATACTCCCACCTCGGGAATATGGCAGAGCGTATGGCTGGAATACCTGCCCAAAACATATATAAAATCGTTGAGGATAAAACCCGATCTCGACAGTCTGAGCGTAGATATATCCATGATCTCCAATGACGGCGAAACTTCATTCGATATCATAATGGACAACGGAGAAAAATACTCGGCTCAAGACGGCAAAATTACGATCCGTTTGCCCCAAGCAATACCTTGGACTCCGGAAAACCCCTACCTCTACTGTTTTACGGCAAAGTGCGGCGACGACGAGGTAAGAAGTTATTTTGCGATGAGAAAATTTTCGGTAGGCAAACGCGAGGACGGAAAGCCCTGTTTCATGCTCAACAATCGACCGTATTTTATGACGGGACTGCTCGATCAAGGCTACTGGTCGGACGGACTGTATACCGCGCCCTGCGACGAGGCTATGGTATACGATATCTATCTCGCGAAAAAGTGCGGTTTCAACACTCTGCGCAAACATATCAAAGTCGAGCCTCTGCGGTGGTATTATCACTGCGACAGACTGGGGATGATCGTATGGCAGGACTTCGTCAACGGCGGCGGCAAATACAAAAAATCGGCGATACTTTTACTCCCCAATATCGGGATAAATATAAAAGACGACAATTACGGTTTTTATTCAAGAAAAGACGAAAACGGACGTCAACTTCATTATCGGGAAATGCGCGAAACCGTCGATACTCTATACAACTGTCCGTGCATAGCTTTGTGGACGCCTTTCAACGAAGGTTGGGGACAATTCGACAGCCTCAAAACCTGCGATATACTGCGTTCTCTAGACGATACGCGTTTGATAGATCATGCAAGCGGTTGGAGCGACCAAGGCGGCGAATTCAGAAGTATACACAAGTATTTCGTGCCCTTTAGAATGCCTAAAAAAGAAAGCCGCCCCGTGATACTTACGGAATACGGCGGATACAGCCTTTCTCTGTATAATCACACTTATTCGAACAAGACTTTCGGTTACGCAAAATTCAAGAATAAATCCGCGCTGAACGCCGCGTTGACAAAACTTTGGACAAAAGAAATCATACCCGCAAAAGAACAGGGACTTTGCGCCGCGATATATACCCAACTCTCCGACGTTCAGGACGAAACCAACGGCATAGTCACCTATGATAGACAGCAAATCAAGGTCGATTGCGAAAATCTCAAACAACTTAACGATAGACTGAAATACTAAAAGATATTGATATTTAAAAGGATTAGATCTCTCCACTGCGGTCGAGATGACAATTTTAAATATTCATAATGTCATTACTACTAATTCGCCCCAAGTGAGGCGGGAAGGCAGCTGAGCGAAAAAGAAAATTGTAGATTTGCCGTCAAGGCGATATAAGAAAAAATCGCTCGTACTTGCCGTACGAGTCGACTTTTTTGTTATGCCGTTTTGGCGGCAAAGATACTGTTTTACTTTCGCTCAGTCTGCCTTTCCGCCGAACTAAATACACAACCCGTGCAATACGCTTCCCAGTAATACGTGCCGCAACACTATCTCCTGATGTTGAGCGCTGTTGTCATAGACGGTGAGTTCGGAGAGAATAATGCTCATAGAATTATGCAATTCGAGAAGTCTGTACATCGACTGCTTGAGCGGCATTCTGTCGACCGGAACGAATATCTCGCCGTTGAGATTGCTTTTCATAGAGATCAAGATACGGTTTTTTACAATCGCGCCGAGTATAAAGTCCATAGTCTTTTTATTGCGCGAGACAAACATCTTATCCAAACCCGATATTATTCCCACCATAGCATTGGAACATTTGCAAAAATCCTCGCACGCGCCCGTCATATATATAGGAAGCGGATAGGAAAACGCCTTTGACTTAGATATCTTCTTACCCACGCCCAACGCCTCGTATTCTTTCTGCATAAGCGATATTTTTTCGTCGTCGGCTATCATATCGAATTCGTTTTCCTGCATAATTTGCCCTCCAAAGCGTCGATTTATAATAATTTATGGCTCAAGTGTCCGCATTATGACACACTTTGCTTAAAATATAGCAAATTATCATTATGTCGGTTGCAATTTGACGAAATATTGATTATAATTATCTATATGGAAAATAATTTTATGTCGCCCAGTCAGCTTTGGGCAAATTACGACGCAGACGCCGTAAGACTGAAATCGAATTTCTTAAAATACGATACCGACGAAAACGGAGTTGTTGATTTTGAAGTTTATCTCAGTTGTGAGGAAACCGACGGCAACGCTCCTATCCTCGCGTACTGTTACGGCAAAATTCCTAAACAAAACAGCAAAAATGCTACTTTGATCTATATCACCGGCTATCAAACCGATAAAAGTACGGAGATCATAGATACTTATCTGCCCAAAGGTTACGGCGTGGTCTTCTTCGACTATATGGGAGATTCTCCTAAGCCGAAACATACCATATATCCCCCGCAACTCGATTACGCCAACTATATCCGCAGCGGAAAACATCTTGAGGGTTTTGACAAATCTCCCAAAGATTCTTGCGTGTTTATTTGGAGCAAAATCTGTCGCAACGTGATAACTTTTGTAAAAAAACTGCTCGGAGACGACAATAAGATCTATATGCGTTCTTCTCTCGAGGGCGGCAATATACTATGGCAAGTCGCGGGAACAGACAGACGCGTGGACGGCATAATTGCCGCGGATAACGCGGGATGGGCGGAATGCAGAGGTTTGTTCAGATTCGACGCAAGCGCCGAAGAATACAACTTCCCCGACGAAAAGCTCAAATGGATGAGCGCTTGTTCTCCCCAATCGTACGCTAAGTTCGTCACTTGTCCGATCCTGTTCATATCGGGCACCAATTCCACTCTCACAAGCATAGACCGAGTGGAAAAAACGCTGTCGCTCACTTCGGGACATCCCGCGACGAGAGCGTGTCTTTGCGCGAATCTGGCAAACACTATGAACGCCGGCGCAATGAACTCTATGTCGATATGGCTTGACAACGTGCTCGAAAACAAACCGATATCAAACGCTCCGACCGTAAATTTCGATATTAAAGACGGTAAGTTGTCCGTCAGCATGGACTATGACAGATCCCTAGAGATCAACCGCCTTATGATATACCACTGTTACGACGAGATCAACAGCGAACTCAGACAGTGGAACAGAAACGCCGTAACTTCCGACAATTCATCTGTAGAAATACCGGTCCGCGACGGCGACAAGAGAATTTTTGCCTTTGCTTCGGTATATTATGCAGACGGTCAGTTTTACTCTTCCCTTCCCGTGATGATAGATCTCAAAGACAAGGATCTCACGCGCACTCCGTTCAAACGGTCGCATATAATCTACGAACGCAAACACGGCATAAACGCATGGGTAGTGGACAACAATAAGGGAGAATACTTCCTGCCCGAATTCAAGACAGGAGCTTTTGAGATCACCGGCGTGACCGCTCAAAAAGGCAATCTGTCTACTTACAGCATAAGCGACAAGGTTTTTGAAAACAACGAAAACAGTCTGTTCCAATTCGACTGCTATTGCGAACAAAGCAGATCTTTGACCGTGGAAATGTGCGTGGAGACTTCTCTGTTCAAATATGAATACTACAGAGCGGAAGTCAAACTCAACGGCGGCGAATGGCAGAAGATCGCCCTTTCGCACAACGATTTCAAGACCAAAGATCTCGTGCCTTTGAAAGACTGGGCAAAGGTCAAAAAACTGTCATATCTCAACATAAACGATACGCTTATCGGACATATAATATGGGTATAACGCAATTCAAACTGAGCGATATAAAGACCGGCGACGTCGTCGTTACCAAAAAAAATCACCCGTGCGGAAACGATCAATGGGTGGTTTTGCATACCGGAGCTGATTTTAAACTTCAATGCAAAGGCTGTTTGCACACGGTGATACTGCCCAGCGAGAGCGTAAAAAAATCCGTAAAATACATATTGGAACAAAATAATTGATCACGGGAAAGCCAGATGGAATTCGATGAAAAGTACAATTATATAGACGACGGGAAAAAGTCCAAAAGACTGGGCATTGTCAATATCATATTGACGGTGATAATCGTTCTTTTGATAATCTTGCTCATCATCTTTTCCACTACGGTCACTTCCATACGCGTAATAGGCGAAAGTATGATCCCCAACGTCCAAGACGGAGACAGGCTCATACTGCTCAAATGGGGATACAAATTAGATTACGGCGATATCGTCGTCTTCCATCGCGAACAGGACGAGCACGCCGCGGTAAAACGAATAATCGGCAAGAGCGGAGATCTGATAGGTTTTGACAAAGAACTGATGCAGTGGACGCGCAACGGCGAACCCGTCGACGAAAGCGCGTATTTCGACGGAATATACAGCGAAAATTATTTCTCTTCGAGCACGTCGGAGTTCTTCGGCAAGGGAATGCTCATTCCTCAAGGATGTCTCTTCGTATTGGGAGACAATAGAAATATGCCGGGAGTGTACGTCTCCAAAGATTCGCATATTTACGGACCGCTCGACGAAAGCACGGTGATGGGAAAAGTAATAAGAATCATATAAAAGATAAATTTGCAAGGAGCGATTATGAAAGCAATAGTATCTGTTGTCGGCAAAGACAAAAAAGGCATAATAGCAAAAGTATCCAACTGTCTTTTCGATATGAACATCAATATCGAAAACATATCCCAGACGATAATGCAGGATTACTTCACTATGATAATGGCGGTAGACGCGACTGACTGCGGTCTCAAATTCGACGCGGTAAAGGACAAGCTCAACTCGCTTGCCGAACAAATGGGACTGGAGATACATATTCAGCTCCAAAGCATATTCGACAGTATGCACCGACTCGACACTTCCCAAAAGGAGTTGTGATATGTATTCCAGCAACGAAATCATAGAAACTATAAATATGATATCCCAACAGCACCTCGACGTACGCACTATCACGTTGGGAATATCTTTGTTCGACTGTATCACCGACAGCAAACAGCGCACCTGCGATAAGATTTACGACAAGATAATGTCCAAAGCCGGCAATCTTGTAAAGATCGGCGACGACATATCCAGCGAGATAGGAGTACCTATCGTCAACAAGCGTATTTCTGTCACTCCCGTGAGTTTGATCTCGGCGGCAAGCAAGGGACATCTCGAAATAATCCGCACTCTGGACAAGATAGCGGACGAGACAGGCATAGATTTCCTCGGAGGCTATTCCGCTCTCGTGCATAAGGCTATGACGCCGTACGAAAGAGAATTTTTGCTGTCCATCCCCGAAGCCCTGTCGACTACGAATAAAATATGTTCTTCCGTCAATGTGGCGACGTCTAAGGCGGGCATAAATATGGACGCGGTCGCGCTTATGGGCAAGATCGTCAAGGATTGCGCTTATCGCACGAAAGACAGCGACTCTCTCGCCTGCGCAAAACTCGTAGTATTCGCAAACGCGGTCGAGGACAATCCCTTTATGGCGGGCGCATTCTTGGGCGCGGGAGAAGACGATACCGTAGTCAACGTGGGCGTTTCCGGTCCCGGAGTCGTAAAGACCGCGCTTGAAAAAGTAAACGGAGATCTCACAGAAGTCGCCGAGTGCATAAAGCAGACGGCGTTCAAGATCACGCGCGTAGGTCAACTCGTGGCAAAAGAAGCAAGCAAGCGTTTGGGCGCGAGTTTCGGCATAGTAGACCTGTCGCTCGCTCCTACCCCCGTCGTGGGAGATTCTGTAGCTCATATCCTAGAAGAAATAGGATTGGAGAGCGTAGGCGCGTACGGTACGACTGCGTGTCTCGCAATGCTCAACGACGCGGTCAAGAAGGGCGGCATAATGGCTTGCTCGAGCGTAGGCGGACTGTCGGGCGCGTTTATTCCCGTATCCGAAGACGCCGGTATGATAAAAGCCGCTGAAATCGGCGCGCTCAATCTCGAAAAATTGGAGGCAATGACGGCGGTCTGCTCCGTCGGTCTCGATATGATAGCCATACCGGGAGATACGACTGCGGACGTGATATCGGGAATAATCGCAGACGAGATAGCTATCGGCGTGGTGAATACCAAGACTACAGCCGTCAGAGTAATACCCGTATACGGCAAGAAGGCGGGCGAATATGCGGAATTCGGCGGACTGCTCGGACGAGCGCCGATAATGAATATAAATAAATACAGTCCCGCAAAATTCATTGCGAGAGGCGGAAGGATCCCCGCTCCTCTGCACAGCAACAAAAACTGATATGAACATAGAAGGCAAGAATCCCGTCAAGGAAGCGCTTGATTCGGATAAAAAAATCTCCAAACTATACGTATCTAAGACGGCGCACGATCTTCAGCCTATCGTAAACGCCGCAAGATCGGCGCATATACGCGTGGACTTCGTCGACAAAACCGTACTGGATAAGATGAGCGAGAGCAAGAGACATCAAGGCGTAATAGCGATTGCCGAAGACTATGCATACTGCTCCGTAGAAGATATTCTGACTTTGGCAAAGAGCAAAAACGAAAAACTGTTTATGCTTATACTTGACGGCATAGAAGATCCCCACAATCTGGGAAGCATACTCAGAGTCGCGGAATGCATGGGAGCGCACGGCGTCGTCATCCCATCGAGAAGAAGCGCATCAGTCAACGCGACGGTTCTGCGTACTTCCGCAGGCGCGGCAAACCATATAAAGGTCGCAATGGCGGGCAATATAAACGATACGATACGTCTGCTGACAGACAGTTTTATCAACGTGTACGCCGCCGATATGAACGGCAAAGATATAACTTCCTGCCGCCTCGAAGAAGATATCGCTATAGTGATCGGCAATGAGGGAAACGGAGTCAAACCTCTCACTCAAAAACTTTGCTCCGGCACACTGTCCATACCGCAATACGGAAAAGTCAATTCTCTCAACGCTTCGGTAGCGTGCGGCATTATTTGCTACGAAACCGTAAGGCAGAGAAATTAACCTTCATAAACAAAACAAATCCGTCCTCTTTGGACGGATTTTATTTTAATAATTACAGAGCTATCAGCGCAAATTGGCTTTTATCTTCTTTCTTATTCTTTGAAGAGCGTTGTCCACGTACTTTGTGTTTTTGCCCAATGCGTCTGCTATCTCGGCATAACTGCAACCTTCGTAATACATATCGAGCAATTTACTCTCGGTCTCGGAAAAGTTTTCGCAGATGAAAGTCCTCAACGTATCTATCTCTTCCGCGCTGATCGCTATGTCTTCGGGGGACTGCCCCGACACTTTGGTATCGTCGAGCGACGATATGGGCAGACTGTCGGAAAGCGCTTTGTTTTTCAATCTGTTTCCGCTTCTTATACAGTCGAGAATACGGTTTTTTATACACTCGGTAGCATAGGTGGTAAAAGCCGCGCTTCCGTCGAGATCATAAGTCACTATCGCGTTGTAAAGACCTATCATCCCCTCTTGCACTACGTCGTCTCTGTCCGCGCCCTTGATATAAAACGCGCGGGCGAGCCTGTTGACTGCGCCCTTGTATTCTTCCATCAATATTTCCGCCGCCTGCTTATCTCCGCCGCGAAATCTCTGTATCAGTTCTACCTCATTCATCCGCGAACCGTCTTTTCTACCAAAGCTTTTTGCTTTGCTCTGACCTCAAGCATTTTGCCGCACGACATCTTTCCTTCGCTGCAAGGACCGGCCACACAAGACGCTCCGCAGTTGCCGAATATGCTCGGAGCCACTTCCAATACGAGCGCGAGCATCTGCCATGCCACTTCGCGTATCTCCCATTGCGCTCTGTTGCAACATCTCAAATTGAAGAAGTTCATAAGAGATCTAGCGTTCATAGTGACGACCATCTTCGTCTCGGCGGCGTTAGGCAATACGAATCTTGCGTCCTCGTTGGATTTTTCGCAAGCTCCGCCGAGCAAGGTCTGCCATTCGGTGTACCACTCGTGCATCTGCGCCATCTGTGCCTTGAACTTTTCTATTTTATCTTCTCCGAGTTCTTCTATCGCTTGCGGAATAACGTAATTAAACGTATCCTCGCCCTTGTTTGCGGCGACGTATCTCTGAGATTTGACGCTGTAGGAAGCGATCCTGTGTCTGGTAATCTGCGCAAGCAAACTTCTGGATACGCCTTCTATGCCGAAAGTAAAACTCGCGTGCTCGAACGGAGACGCGTGTCCGAAAGATCTAAGTCTCTCGATAAACTTATTGACGTCGCCCTTGTCGAGACCTTCCTGCAGATTTTCTATAGTCGCGTCGCTATAACACAACTTTGCCGCCAAAGCTACTGTTCGTTCGGGATTTGGGGTATATTCGAGCAACTTTACGCTCGGTTTGACTTGTGGCATAATTTCCTCCTACGTAGTCCGATAACTTTTTTTCAGTTTAACGGATAATATATGTTTTGTCAATCTTTTACGGGCGGCATATAAGAGAGAAGAAAATTCAGTCTTTCATACCTGCCGCATAGATATAGATAGCCGATCACCGCTTCATATCCCGTAGCCGCCTTATAGTCGGCAATAGAAGCATTTTTTGCCACGGAATGCTGACGGCTGTTGCGCGCTCGTAAAAAAATATCTTCTTCGTCCTCGTAGAACAGATGACGTATCTCTTCGAGATTCCTCGCCTGCGCTTCGGCTTTTACCTGCGACGTGACCGATTTGTGAAGTTTGTCAGCCTTGCAAGTAGCGTTTCTGCTGACCTTTGTACGCACGTATAGAGTATGTACGGCGTCTCCGATATAGGCAAGCACGAGAGGGTTTAACTCTCGCGCCTGTTTTTCTTCCAATCTATCCGCTATCCTCGGAATATCGTCCATTGCCGCCTCTTTATTTCTTCTTGCCTTTGGGAGCAGTCTTCTGAGCTACGAAATAATCGAAAAGCAATTCGTCGCTGTACGTCTGCTGTCCCGTAGCTTTTAGAGTACATTGCTGGATATATTCATAACAGCTCTTTTCCATAACTCTTATGATCTCAAAAGCCTCGTCCATATCCTTGCCTGCGCAGAATACTCCGTGATTTGCCATAAAGCAAGCGTTTCTTCCCTCCATAGCCGCTACTGTGCCTTGCTTGAGTTTTTTAGTTCCCGGAAGTCCGTACGCTCCCACTCTGCACGCGCCACCGACGAGTTTTTGCATTTCGTCGCTCATCACGGGCAATTCGATCCTTGCCGAAGCAAGTATAGAACAGTATATCGGATGCGAATGGATAGTCGCGTTGATCTCAGGTCTCGCCTGCATTATTGCGGCGTGGATCTTTCTCTCGCTGGTAGGTTTCTTGCCGTCGCTCCATATAGACGGATCGCTGATTTGAACGACCGGCATATCCTCGGGAGTAAGCGCGATATAATCCAATCCCGTGGGAGTGACGAGCATATGATCTTCGTCCAGTCTCACCGCGGTATTGCCCCAGGTACCCTGTACCAGATTTTCCGCCAAAAGCGCGACGCCGCTGTCTTTGATGACCTGTCTCAATCTAAGTTCCGTTTCTTTATCCCATGCCATATTACACCTCGCTCTCTTCCTTTACGGAAGTCTCTTCGCCGCTGATTTCGCCCTCTTCTTTCGCAGAGAGATTTTCTTGATTTTTCTTGCTGTATTTAGTCTTGTAGATGAATCTCATCAATCTTGCCTCAAAGCCGTTGATGACCTTATTCTCGCCGATAACGCTGCTTGCTATAAAGCAGTGGCTCGCCTTATCAAGCACGAGCACGCAGGTATACGCTTCGTCGAGCGTACGTCCCGAAGTGATACATCCCTTATCCTTTACGAGACAGGAGTTCCTTCCCTTGAGCGTCTTGACTATCGACGCGATATCGTCAGCCGACGTCTTGCAGGTCGGTCCTACTATCTGCGCCATATCGTCGAGTACCGCGGGTATAGTCACGCCCGCTTTGGCAATAGGCACAACCCACTTGGGATAACACTGACAGATCGCATTGATATCCTCTCTCTCTTTGTATATCTGGGCATGATATTTGTACTCGGGCTCAACCTTGAAGATATTCATTTTCAGCACGTCTTCTTCGCCGAGATCGCAGAGTTTTACTCCCGCCTTGGTGATATACATAAAGTTGAGTTCCGTCCTCATACTGATCATATCGCTTTCGCCGACGACCTTTTCGTCCGCGAGTTTTTTAGCGTATTCTAAAATGGTCTGAACGATCTTATTCATTATTCCTCTCCTTCGAATCTCTTGGAATTCGCTTTTCTATATGTCTTTTCCAGACTGTAATATATCTGCTTATAACTCTTAAAGAGTTCGTCGTAGATATATTTGTTTTTGGGATTGGGTCTGTATTTTTTGCTTTCTACTACAAACTTCTTCGCTTCGGCAAAACTCTTGAGTTCCCCAAGTCCTATCAATGCTATTATCGCCGCGCCCAATGCGCCCGCATTACGCGGATTCTGCACTATCGCAAACTCGCTTCCCGTGATGTCCGCGATGATCTGCATCCACGCGTCGTCCAACGCGCCGCCGCCGATTATCCTAAACTGTCTGCTGTGGAATTTGTAATCTCTGCGGAAGTTTTCGAGTATCCATCTGATATTGTAACCTATTCCTTCGTAAAGAGCGCGCATTATGTGCTCTCGGGTATGGTTGGGGGTCACGTTCCAAAGCGTAGCTCTCGTAGTCGTGGAAGATACGGGGCATCTCTCGCCCAGCATCCAAGGCGTGCATATCAGATAATCCGATCCCGCCGGTATCGACTCTATGACCTTATCCATATACGCGTATATTCCGTCGCCCAACTCCTTTTGTTCGGTAGCGAAAAACTGGTCGCATATCCACTGGATATTGCTGCCAGCCGCTTCCGTGATGCCGCATATGAGATTCATTTCGGGATCGGCAGACTGTATCGCCGCCGCTCCGTGCTTGAACTTGGTCTTGGTCCTGCTCGACGCGGCTACCCATGCCGACGTGCCGAGATATATATGTATTTCGCCGTCGCCGTTCATACCGCTGCCGATCGCCGCAGCCTGCGTATCGTCGCATCCTCCGAATACAGCCGTGCCTTCGCACAGTCCCATCTTCTCGGCCGCTTCTTCCGTAAGACCTGTGCCGATCTTGTCGGTGCTCTTGACAAGCGGAGGAAGTTTTGACATATCTATGCCTATCAGTTTGAGCGCGCTCATCCAAGTCTTTTTCTTGAGGTCGAGACCGTAACTGGACGCGCCGGAAAGTTCGGCTACCATTTCTCCCGTGCATTTGTATTTCAAAAAGCCGTTGACGTCGAGAAAATACTTGGTATTGTTGTATACGTCGGGACGCTCTTCTCTAAGCCACTGTATTTTGGACACTACGTCCTTGCCCATTATCGGAGTACCCGACACAAGAGTGAAGAGTCTCTTGCCGCCGACTTTTTTCATAAGCGTCTGAGCTTGTTTTTCCGCTCTGCCGTCTACCCAAGTGATATTGGGGTGCAGAACTCTGCCGTTCTCGTCCACGGGGATGATACCCATCGCCTGCGTGGAGAATATAACGCCCTCGACGTCGTGCGGATCTATTCCCGTCTGCTCGACTATCGTCTTCGACGCAAGACATACCGCTTCCCAATATTCGTCGGGATCTTGCTCGACGAAAGCGGGCGCGGGATAATACGTGGGATACGGCACGGCTTTTGAAGCGACTATATTGCCTTCGAAGTCTATAAGCACCGCCTTGTCCGAACTGGTACCCATATCGTGCGCCATTATGTATTTCATATTTACCTCTTATCTAGATATATGCGGATAAACTTATCCGTAAATGCGCAAAAGGCGAGCCTATATTAGTCCCGCCTTGCGCAGTCTGTCTTTATTTATTGGCTTTCTTTTCCGCAGCTTCTGCCTTTGCGAGCATCTTTTCCGCTTTTGCGTACTTCTTGTCGTTGACGCCCTTATACTTGTTCATCTTGTATTTTGCAACCTGCTTATCCATAGGCTCGGTCCTTTCTTTGACCATAGCGAATACGTCGTCGAATCTGTTGAGCGCATCGTCGATTACCTCGTCGGTGTCAGCCATAGATGTATAAAGTCTCGAACCTGCGAGAGTAACGATACCGTTTGCCATATAAGCCGCGCCCATATGCTCCATAGCCACCTTTCTTACCATGATCATATCCTGCTTCTTCAATACCTTGAGAAGAGTGAGAAGACTCTTGGAAGAGAAGTCGTAGCTCATCGCGCCCGTGCACTCGAGGTGAACTATCGAACCTTGGTTGTACGCTACGTACGGCAGATCGTACTTCTTGATAAGATCTACGAGACCGTCGGTGAGTTTGTTGCCAGCCAAGCCTGCTTTTACGCAAGCATTCGTCTCTGCGATCTTCTTGATAGCAACGTAACCTGCCATAGCCGACAGCGGATTTGCCGCCAAAGTACCGCCGCAGTACGCCTTCTTAGCGCCGCCCGCAACGCCTGCCGCGAGAAGAGATACGTACTCTCTCTTGCCGCCTACGCCGCCCGCCGCGGGATATCCGCCGGCAACGATCTTACCGAAAATCGTGAGGTCGGGCTTGACGTTGAAGAAACCTTGCGCGCCGCCGAGACCTACTCTGAATCCCGTTACGACTTCGTCGAAAATAAACAACGCGCCGTATTTATGAGCAAGTTCCAAAGCCTTGGCGTTGTAGTCGAAATCTACGGGACGGGTACCCGACTCGGGTCCTACCGGCTCTACGATAACAGCCGCCGTGCCGCCTCTTCTTCTATTGATCTTGAGATAATCCTCGAGCATATTGAGATCGTTGGGTCTCACTTCGTCTATTACAGAGAAAATATTGTTGGGTATACCGTGCGACTCGAGGAACTGTCTCGTGCCGGGAACTTTGAGTCCGTATACCATCTGATCCGACCAGCCGTGATATGCTCCGCCGATCTTTATTATTCTCTTGTTTTTGGTCTGGCATCTTGCGATACGCAAAGCCGCCATAACGGATTCGGTACCAGATCCCAACATTCTGAACATCTCCACGTTGGGCATATGCTTGTTTATCTCTTTTGCGATAAGCAATTCAGCTTCGTGGAAAAGTCCCGTTACGGGTCCGCAATCCTTGATAAGTTTTATAGCCTCGTCCTGAACGTCTTTATAATTGCTTCCCAATATAGTCGGACCGCCAGCCTGCAGAAAGTCGATATATTTGTTGCCGTCTATATCTTCGAGATAAGCGCCTTCAGCCTTGACCATACACATAGGGAAAGGTTTGTTGAAAGCCAAATTGTGCTGTACGCCGCCGGGGATGTACTTCTTCGCTTCCGCGGTGATCTCCTTGGAGCCCTTGCATTGCTCATCGTAATAAGTGGAACAAATTTCTTTATATTTCTCTTCCGGAATAGAATAGATATTCTTATCGGTAAGTTCTTTCAGACTCTGATTGATCTCCTGCGCGTTTGCCCAACGGGTTATACCGTAGCCTGCTTCTGCCTTGCCCGGCAGTTCTGTGTAAGTTACTTTCATACTAGCCTCCTTATGCTCAAACTTTTCTCCAAAGTTTTACTATTAAATTTTACCATACTTAATAGATAATTGTCAATAACGAATTTTTGCATACATATATTATTTATATAAAATTTTTGCAAAGTTTTGCAAAGTCGCAGGCAATTTTAATCGACACCTGTCCAGAAAATATACAATATTTTACAAAGTGACTTTTTTTGTGAATTAAAAAGTTTTTCTTGTATTTGGACGGTCGGATATGCTATAATGAAAATATCAAATTCAAAGAGGCTTTTATGGAAAATCCCCAATTCAAAAACGGACAGTACATTTATGATCTTGTCAAAGAAGTCATAGACGTCACAGGTCCTAGACTCCCCGGCAGCGAAGAAGAAAAAATCGGCGCGAAAATCGTAGCCGATCAGATCAAGCGCGAGTTGAATACTCAACCTATAACCGAAGAATTCAAAACTCCGCGGCACGCTTGCATAAGCGCGATACCTTGGTTGGGATGGGGATGTTTTCTGTCATTCTGCCTGTTCTATCTGTCGCCTGCGGCGGCGCTTGCAGGCACTGCGTTTTTGCTGTTTTTCGCTCTGACGCACATATTCTACTACAGTCATATGCTCGATCCTCTTTTCAAGAAAGACGTATCGCAGAACGTATACGGAGTTATACCTCCCAAATCGGGCAACGCAAAATACAATATTATGCTCACCGCCCATATCGACAGCAGTTGGTGCTGGCTGCACTCTCTGCACAATGCAAACACTATGATAATAAAAGTGGCGATAGGCGTGCTAAGCGCGCTTATACTGCTTGTGGTTTCGCTGATAACGTTGATACTCGAGGCAAAGGCGGGACTGTCCGTATCCTTTATGGCACTTAA
Organism: uncultured Clostridia bacterium; assembly: GCA_948471525.1. Classification (GTDB taxonomy): domain Bacteria; phylum Bacillota; class Clostridia; order Christensenellales; family UBA3700; genus RACS-045. The sequence goes on from CAOKSY010000009.1 coordinate 17,546, forward strand.
GGACATAGTGACAAATCTTGCGGAGGGAAACAAAGTGGGCATTGAAGTAGCTATACTCGTATTTTACTGCCTGCCGCTACTCTGTCTCCCCGGATTTTACTTCCTCTCACAATATCTCTCTTACAGCAAAGAAAAAGCCGCTCCCGGCGCTATGGACAATCTCAGCGGAGTAGCGACGGCGATAAAAGTAGCAAAACACTTCGCCGAAGAAGATACTGATACGGCTAAAGACGCGCGCTTTATAGTAGTAGGCACCGGCGCGGAAGAAAGCGGTCTTGTGGGCGCGCTCGCGTTTGTCAAAAAGCACAAAGACAATAAGGAACTGCTCAACGACGATACCTATGTACTCAATCTCGATTCTTTCAGAGATTACGATAACTTCAACGTCGTATGCAAAGACTCGCTTCAGTTTGTGCCTTTCGATAAGGAACTGATAGAACTGTCGCGTCAAGCGATCGATAATTGCAACTTAGAGTCGCATCTGATAGAAAATCCAATAGGCGGCAGCGATTCGACGGCATTTGCGAGAGCAGGCTTCAAGACGGTTACTATCAACGCGCAGGATCCCCGCCCCACCGATTACTATCACACCACCAAAGACGGTCTCGATAACTTAAATCTCGATACTCTCGAAAAAGGATATGAAGTAGTCAACGAACTCATACGTCTTATCGATAAAAAATATACTGATAAATAATATGTAAAATTACGCGAAAGGCGGGAATATATTTCTCGCCTCTTTTTATACGAGGTGAATTATACTATCAAGTGCAACCAGTTAATAAAAAGAAGAGGTTCATTCTAATCTACGATATAATAAGTTATCGCAACCAAAAAACCAAAGGAGAAATGTATGAACTATTCGCCGAAATTTAATCTTCAAGCCCCAAAAGATAGTCGGCAGATTCATTAAAGAATACAGCTACCATATAGATGTTGTCTGCGGTAGGCTGAACTTTTCCGGTAGACCAGTCGGAAACGCTCATTGCAGAAACGCCGATTTCTTTTGCAAGTTTTCTTTTTGAAATATTATTAGTTTTCAGTAATTCGGTTAATCTTTGAGGAAATAAGTTTTTCATATGATTATTGTAAGATTTATTTTACATAGAATGCTTGACTATAAGATATATCTTACACTATAATTAATAAAAACATAAGGAGGAAAACAATGAAAAAACTATTAATTATTTTGCTCGTTGCGGCTGTGCTTGTCTGTTCGTTTGCCGGCTGTCAAAAGAAAGCAACAGATTCGGAAATATTGGCTTCTCTCTACGACGATTTGGACTATCCGATTTCCGACGTTAAGGAATTGTCGGCTTTGAACGGATCCGGCAGCGTCAAATTCTACGAAAATGCGGTAACTGCAACGCGAAAAGTCGACGGAATCACGCAATACGTTTTGTTCAACACAGAGCGCAACAGTATCGTAAAGACTTCCGAATCCCCTTTCTTACACGTAATGAGCGACGTATTTTCTACGACGACAGCAGACGTAACGATCTTTTATAACTCAGACGGCACTGTGCTGAGCACCGTTAATAATGACGAATACGTAATTAGAAACAACAAAATCTATTTACCCGCCGGCGTTACGATAGTCTCCACGCGATCCGGCGCAAAAGTGATCTCGCCTTCGCTCGACGTCAATTATTACGATTACGAGAATAAATCCAATATGAACGGCAACGTAAGAGTATCTTATCCCGACGACAACGATACCTTCTTCGTATTCTATCCAAACGGAAGTTTTATGTATAGAAATAAGATTTCTTCTCTTGTAGATACCCAAGACTTTATACGTTTAGAGTTGATCGACGGCAGATGCGTAATTCAAACTTATATCAATCTCACCGAATTGGAAGCGGAAGGCGGATTTACTTTTATAGACGAAGACAACAACTACATACTTATGCAGACGTATATATATAATTACGAGACAAAAGCCTTAACACCGATAGACTTTGACTACGTTATATTGGAGACGTCCGTCCTGTCAAACGACTCGAAATACGTAGCTCTTACAACGGTAGGCATATCCGAACACAAGAGAATAAAAAGCGAAGAAGACTACGAGCTTATCATCACCGATTCAATACTGAATATTAAAGCAAAACTCAACGATTTCGTCAACAACGCAAAAAACTTCCTGCCTATAGACGGAGAGAAATTTATAATAAGCGACGACAGCGTCAATTATGTCTTCGATTCAAAAGGCAATCTTATCGACAGTTACTCCAACGAAAATATAAGACTTCTGCCCAACGGACTGTTATTGCACCGAGTCAACGGCAAACCGACGGCGTTCTACGATCTTACCGGTAAGCTCAAATTCTCGGTAAATAAAGATATGACCCTTGTCGACGAAAATGCGCTATCCAACGGTATAGTCTATTACACGGAAAACGACGGATACAGCGTACTGTTTAAATCATATGACGAAAATACCGGAAAAACTACGATATACGACGGTACTTACCGTAACTTAGGAAATACGGTATTCGCAGTAGAAAACAACGACGGCGATATGAAGGTATATAGCAAGTACGACGGCAAACTTATCTTGACTTGCAAAAACGCAAGAACGACAACCGTCGGAGATTATACATATATTACGGCTACCGACGCCGATGGCAACAAGACCTATTTTGCCTATAGCTTGGTATATAAATACGCTATTGAATAAACCGGTATACGCACTTTAATGGGCAAAATTTCCGAGGGAAGGCGATCGCCTTCCCTTTCTTTTGTAGGAGATAAATTTAAATAATCTACGCGCGTCTGTCCGCTGTGCAAAAATATGCGAATTGATTTCAATCCTCGCAAAATAAAAAATACCCGTCGAATTATATCCGGCGGGTAAATTGATTTTATCGATCTATAAGATTACTTAAGCTCTGCAAAGTACTTGATAGTTCTTACCATCTGGCTGGTGTAAGAATTCTCGTTGTCGTACCAAGATACTACCTGAACCTGAGTGCATCCGTTGTCCATCGGGATAACCATGGTCTGAGTAGCGTCGAAGAGCGAACCGTAAGTCATACCGATAACGTCGCTGGATACGAGTTCTTCTTCGGTGTAGCCGAAAGACTCGGTAGCGGCAGCCTTCATAGCGGCATTGATCTGCTCTTTCGTTACGTTGCCCTCAACTACTGCAACAAGGATAGTAGTCGAACCGGTCGGAGTGGGAACTCTTTGAGCGGAACCGATAAGTTTGCCGTTGAGTTCGGGGATAACGAGACCGATAGCCTTTGCGGCGCCGGTGCTGTTGGGAACGATATTGCAAGCCGCAGCACGGCTTCTTCTGAGGTCGCCCTTTCTCTGCGGTCCGTCGAGAACCATCTGATCGCCAGTGTAAGCATGAACGGTCGTCATGATACCGGACTTAATAGCGGCAAGTTTGTTCAAAGCGTTTGCCATCGGAGCAAGGCAGTTGGTCGTGCAGGAAGCAGCGGAAATAACAGTGTCGCTTGCCTTCAGAACCTTGTGGTTTACGTTGAAAACAACGGTGGGAAGATCGTTGCCTGCCGGAGCGGAAATAACGACTTTCTTTGCGCCTGCCTGGATATGAGCCTCAGCCTTTGCCTTAGAGGTATAGAAACCTGTACACTCCAAAACTACGTCTACGTCGAGCTCTCCCCAAGGAAGTTCTGCCGCGTTAGCCTTTGCATAGATCTTGATCGTCTTGCCGTTTACGGTGATGGAATCTTCGCCTGCAACAACGCTGTCACAGTACTTATAGCGACCCTGAGCCGAATCGTACTTCAAAAGATGAGCAAGCATTTTGGGGCTTGTCAAGTCGTTTATTGCTACTACGTCATAACCGTCAGCGTCAAACATCTGTCTGAAAGCGAGACGACCGATACGGCCGAAACCGTTGATTGCAACTTTTACATTTGCCATAATATATTGGTCCTCCAAAAATAAATATCAAATATGACGCGCATATATGTATGCACATTATATATTTTATCAACAATTCCAATTATTGGCAAGCACTTTTTAAAAAATTCCTGTTTTAGAGCGTATTTTTGCAAAAATCGAGCAATGAAAAATCAAGCCGCGCTATGACGGCTTGATTTACATATTTAAGTCTTTAAATTCAAGCGGCTTGGAATTCGCCTTCGCCTTCGTTTTCCTGCCCGCCGGATATTTCTCCGCCGTTACCGTCGCCGTTGCCGCTTCCGTCATCCGTCGGCGGTCCTTGAACTCCGAATTTTTCCGCCGCCATCTGTCTCAGCATATTCGCATAATCCGGTCCGATCACGCCCTCGAGCAAAGTAGCCAACTTATCTACTGCATAATACATCACTTCGCCGGTCGTCTCCGCGCCTGCGTTTTCTGCCGACTTCTTGAGCGTAAGCCATCCGACAAGCACCAATATGCCTATCAAAAGTATTACGATCAAAAATCTTATGACCTGAGCGCGCACCAAAGCCGTCCTGCTTCTGTTGCCTACTCCGAAGAACCAACAAATACAAGCGATTACGTTGATAAGCGGCAATGCCAAAATTATGAACGTGCCTATCCACTTGCCCACGGTCATCGGATAATTCCTCAGATCCATCTCGTCAAACTTGGCGCTCTTCTTGGCTATCTTCTTTTCCTTTTTCGTCATTTTTCTGCCGACGGGAGGTACGAATCTGCCGTTGTTTTCGCTCTTCTCGACCTCTTCCTTCTTGGACTTTTTCTTCTTATCTTTTTCTTCTTCCATCAAAGAACCGCTATGTTTTTTATCCAACGGATCGGCGGTAGGACCTACGCCGTTGTTATAATAAGACGGTCTTTGACCGGCGGTACTTCCGCCGTTCATAGCGTTGTAATAATATGACGGTCTCTGTTCGGGCGGAGTAGCCGCGCCGCTTTTCGTCATCTTTTCGTCTTTAGCGCTTTTTCTTCCTTTTTCTTCCTTTTTATTCATATAATTGCCTCTTTTTATGTCAAATATAGAATTTGTATTATAATATTACTACACATTTTGCGAAATGTCAATAACATAATTTGGCAACTTGAAAAACGTCATTTCAGGCTTTGCGGATTGAGACATTTGAGTTCATCTATCACAAACAAACCGTCTTTTCGTATCAGTACTTCGTCGAAATATATCTCTCCTCCGCCCATTTCCTTTGTCTGAACAAGCACAAGATCCCAATGTATAGCGGAATTATTGCCGTTGAACGCGTCGTCATAGCACGCGCCGGGAGTAAAGTGTATCGAACCGCTGATCTTTTCGTCAAACAAAATATCTCCCATAGCGTCCTTGATATACGGATTTACTCCCATGGCGAACTCGCCCACGTATCTTGCGCCCTCGTCGGTATCGAAAATCTTGTTTATCGCGTCGGTCTTATTGGCAGTCGCGCGCACTATCTTTCCGTCTTTGAACTCCAATCTTATATTTTCAAATTTTATTCCGTTGCTGACGGACGGGACGTTGTACGTGATAACTCCGTTGACGCTGTCTTTGACGGGAGCGGTATACACCTCTCCGTCGGGAATATTGCGTCTGCCCGCGCATTTGACGCCGCCGATGCCTTTTATGGAAAACGTGAGATCGGTTCCCTCGCCCGTTATCCTCACCTTATCCGTGCGATTCATCAACTCTACAAGCGGAGTCATTGCCTTTTCCATCTTGGAATAATCGAGATTGCATACGTCGAAATACAGATCCTCAAACGCTTCCGTGCTCATTGCCGACATCTGGCTCATTCCTTGCGTGGGATATCTCAATACGCACCATTTGGTATTAGCGACGCGTCTTTCATGGTGTACGGGATGCGAGTAACGCACGTTGTATGCGTTGCGTTTTTCTTCGGGAACGTCGCTTAGTTCGTAGGCGTTCTCTCCGCCGCGTATGCCTATATAAGCCTGCATCTTGTCCATTCTATAACAGGCGAAATCGCGCATTCTGTCCGCAAATTCCCCGTCCATTCCCATCAACAGTTCTCTCTGCACTCTATTGTCGTACAATTCCACAAAGGGATATGCGCCTACTTTCCTTGACTCTTTTACAAGCGCGTTGACGAGCTGATAATCCACTCCCGTCGCCTCTATGAGAATATTTTCCCCTTTCTTGAGTTCGCAGGAAAAATTTATGAGATTTTTTGCAAGTATTTTTATTCTTTCGTCAGACAGCATTTCTACCCTCCAAGCATTAGATTTATTCGTCGATCAAATATCAAAAGCGATAATATCCGACTTTCGTATATAAGTATAGCCCTTTATCGGGCTTTTGTAAAACCGATTATCGGCTTTTTGACGGCAAAACCTTATTATTTTATCTCAAATCACAGCTGAATCGGCGAATTGAATACCATTTGCATTATATGCTAAGAGATTAATTTACTTGCAATTTATCCTCTTGTGTGTTAAAATCTATTTGACAAAAAAATTTGGAGGTAATTTTATGCCACTTGTAACATCAAAAGAAATGTTTAAGAAAGCCTATGCCGGACATTACGCCATCGGCGCTTTCAACGTAAACAATATGGAAATCATCCAAGGAATAGTAGAAGCCGCTACAGAAGAAAACGCTCCTCTTATCCTTCAGGTATCTTCCGGCGCAAGAAAGTACGCTAATCCTACTTATCTTCGCAAAATGGTAGAAGCAGCTGAAGAAGTAAGCCATCTTCCCATCTGTCTTCACCTCGACCACGGCGATACTTTCGAGCTTTGCAAAAGCTGTATCGACGGCGGTTTTAACTCCGTAATGATCGACGGAAGCCACCACTCTTTCAAGGATAATATCGAACTCACTAAGAGAGTCGTAGAGTACGCTCACGACCACGGCGTAACCGTTGAAGGCGAACTCGGACGTCTGGCAGGCGTTGAGGACGACGTAAAGGTTTCCGCCGAAGACAGCTCTTACACCAGACCCGAAGAAGTAGAAGAATTCGTCACCAAGACGGGCGTAGACTCTTTGGCTATCGCTATCGGCACTTCGCACGGCGCTTTCAAATTCAAGCCGGGCACCAAGCCGCAACTTCGCTTCGATATACTCGAAGAAGTAAGCAAGAGACTTCCCGAATTCCCGATCGTATTGCACGGCGCGTCTTCCGTACCCCAAGAATTCGTAAAGATCGTCAACGAGAACGGCGGCAAACTCAACGACGCTATCGGCGTACCCGAAGAAATGCTCCGTCAGGCTGCTTCTATGGCTGTATGTAAGATCAATATCGACTCCGACTTGAGAATGGCTTGCACCGCAGGTATCCGTAAGCACTTCGTAGAGCATCCCGATCACTTCGATCCCAGACAGTACCTCGGCGACGCAAGAGCGAATATCAAAGCTATCGTCAAGCACAAACTTGTCAACGTACTCGGTTGCGCAGGCAAGGCAGACGAGATCCTCGGCAAATAATTTCAGATATACATTAAAATCCGGCAGTCACAACTGTCGGATTTTTTATGCTTTTAATTTGATATAATTATTTGTATATCGATTTAGTAGTAATAATATTTTGAACAATTAAATTTTTCATTTCTGGAAACGTCGAAAATCTAATACTTTCAAACTGTTTAGACCTGTTCGACTACGCTTGCGCTCCGCTCAGGGTGACGATTGGAGTTTCGTCATTGACGCTCGCACGAGACGCAACTGCTTGCTCGCTATGCCGTCGCTTCACTCCTTACGACTGTAATTGAGAAATCTCTTCCTTATATACATTCCCGTCATTTCGACCGAAACGCAGTGTAGCGGAGAAATCTCATACGCTTAATTAAATCGATTAGATCTCTCCGCTTCTGTCGAGATGAAAGATTTTAACGCTTCATGCTTTTCTGTTCCTTAAGATACTCCTGATATCTCTCGATTTGATCTTCACGCAGATCAATCATTTCCTTCGCCGCGTCCAATGCCTGCGCGTCTGCCGCGACTCCTTGCTCCTCTGTCATAGTAAATTTCGCATATTTGTGATCAGCCTTAGGCGTTACGTTGTGCGGATTGTTGCCTGTGTCGGTCTCATACCAAGTGCCTTCATTATTCAACGTCACCGTCCTTATCATACTCGTACTGTACATATTTGACGGAATAATAGAATTTTGATTGACAGAGTGATAATTAAAATCTGCCGTCTCGCTTGAATTCGCAAGCCATAGCGTAAGTATAGGTTCTTTATCTCTATTGGTAGACAGATAAACTGCATTCCACTCCATTCCGTCTATTGTAAGAGTAATAAGTTTTCCGCCCGTCTGCTTTTTTCCGTAGATCTGAAATCCGCGCTCGTTTTAATGCCAATCGCCGCAGTCAGCACATCGGAAAATAGGTAAATGCGACAAAAAATTACAGTCAGGAAAAGTGTACTTTTTTTAGAAATTTTATCGAATCATTACATTTATAGAAGCGTTTTTTCTGTGCTTAACATAAAATTCTATATTTTATATTTGCGCGCGCCGTACGCGAAAAAAATGAGTGCAAAAATACTGTATGCGAAAGCGAACTGTCGCATACTGATAAAAACGATATAAGTTCATCTATTACCACTTATTGTCGTATCGTCTGACTCCGTAAATAGATTTGTATTCGGAAAACAATCTTATCGATATCGCAAGAAAATCTTCTTTGGATATATTATAATCCTTTAATAGCGTATTAAGTCTTTCGTCCAAACTTTTGTCGACCAACGCCGTCCACTCCTTGTGCGTAAACGGTATATCTGTTCTGTTACTCATATTTTTTCCTCTTTTGTGTTTGTTTTTTAATATTTTAACCCAATATTCTTCTACTGACAACTTTTTCTATCCCAATCGTGTATAGTTTTTTTACAAATTAATAAAAAAATGCCATAATTGACCGCCGAAAAACAACGGCTAAAGAAAAAATCGCCCGTACGTTATATATACGGAACGATTTTGAAGGTCTGATATAATAATTGACGTCTATCAGCTGAAAGCGTTGTAGATAGCTTTGATAGCGCGTTCGTAATCGGAAGTGGATATACCGACTATGATATTGAGTTCGCTCGAACCTTGATCGATCATTCTGATGTTGATCTTTTCTTTTGCCAATGCGCCGCACAGCGCGGAAGCGGTGCCGGGTTTATAAGACATACCGTGTCCGACCGTCGCTACAAGAGAAATACCGCTCTTGATCTCGATATGATCGGGAGCGACGACTTTCTTTATACGCTCTATCACGACTTCCTCTTTGCCTGCAAGCTCGTTTTCCGCGACCACTATACTCATTGTATCTATGCCGGTGGGAAGATGCTCGAAAGAAATATTGTAATACTCCAATACAGCCAAGACTTTGCGCACAAAACCGAGTTCGCTGTTCATCATAGATTTTTCGATATATATGATGCTGTAACCCTTCTTTCCCGCTATGCCTGTGATAACTCTTTCGCTGAGAGACTTCTCGTCGAGTTCCGCGACTATCATCGTGCCGGGAGCGGACGGATTGAATGTATTTCTTATATTGATGGGTATATTGCTTACTCTGACGGGGAAAATCGATTCGGGATGAAGCACGTTTGCGCCCATATAAGCGAGTTCCCTCAATTCTTTATAAGACAGTTTTGCGATAGGGCGGGGATCGTCGACTATACGCGGGTCAGCGGACATAAAACCGTTGACGTCCGTCCAGTTCTCGTAAAGATTTGCGCCTACGGCTCTGGCAATTACCGCCCCGGACACGTCCGAACCGCCTCTGCTGAAAGTATGCACTATACCGGCGTCGTCTCCGCCGTAAAATCCGGGTACGACCGCTCTGTCGATCTTGGAAAGCACGCTCTTGACTTTTTCGTTTGTGCGTTCGGAATCAAAATCGCCGCCGTCGGTGAATACCATAATATCTTTTGCATCGACGAATGTATAGCCCAAAGTCTTTGCCACTATCACGGCGGAAAGATATTCTCCTCTCGACGCGCAGAACTCCGCCGAATTATACTTGAGCATATCTCGCTCTACTTCGTCAAGATACGCGTCGATATCGAGATCGAGTTTGAGGTCTTTGACTATGCCCTTGAATCTTTCTCTGATTTTGTCGAAAGTAGCGGCGCACTCTCCGTTGATCTGCAAGTCGTGATAGCAGGCGTACAGCATATCCGTGACTTTATGATCTTGAGAAAATCTCTTGCCGGGAGCGGATACGACTACGTATCTGCGCTTCGCGTCCTGCTTTATGATCTCTGCGACCTGTGTGATCGCCTTGGCGTCAGCCATTGAAGTCCCGCCGAATTTAACGACCGTGATTGACATACGATACCTCTTAATATATTTATTTATAAATATTTTACATTGCTTGCGGATATTTGGCAAGCAAATCGATATACTTTATATTTTCTCCAAAAATCGCAAAGATTTGCAACCTATTTGACGATTTCTTTGACAAACTATTTTCAATATATGCTTTCTTTCTTCAATTTGTATATATTCCACCTTAAAATATTATATCAATAAATGTTGTAAAATCTCATATCCTCTATTGACAGTGTATAGAATATATGGTAATATAATAGAAAAGGGGGTGATATATACGTTTTGTCCTCATTGCGGAGAACCTCTAGAAGATAAAACTACTAAATGTCCTTATTGCGGAAAGGCTACAGGTCAGAATCAAATTTTTTCGTCGTCAAACAACTTGCTTGCGCTCTTGGGCTTCGTATTGTCCTTCTTCGTCCCTTTGGGCGGTCTTATATGCTCCATTATGGGATACAGAAATGCAGACGATTATGACGGAAACGGCAAAGGATTGGCGGTTGCCGGTATCATAATAAGCGGCTTGAGCATTCTTTTTACGGCTATATTACTGGCGGCGTATGCTTCGGTAATGTTACGTATGGTCATAAAATGATGATCTTTTAAAATTTAAAAAAGGCGGGCGCTTAATCGCGCTCGCCTATGTATCTGCATTCAAGATAATATCTCTTGTCTTCCGCATGTCCCATCGAAAATGATTTTCTCGGCAACACTCCGCGTCTCACTACGTAATCGAACAATCCGTCCTTTTCAAGACAAGGCATAAATACGGCTACGCCGTCTTTTTCTTTTGCCACGCCCTGCAAATGCGCGTCGCCGTGTATGTAATCTATCACCATTTCTTTATGATTACGCGCATATGCGTCCATAAGCTGCTGTATATCAGCGATCGCGTCGCTCGGATTGTCGGACACCTTCCAATAATATAACTTTCCCCTATATACGACCTTGACTTGCGCCTTGCCGTTAAGAGCGTCCAACTTGGAGTGCATATATTCTATAAAATCTTCCGATACGTTGAGGACTACTCTGTGTATGGGCTGAAACTGCAACGATCTGTCGTGCAAATTGACAAGCTCGCAAAGAGCGTAACGCGCGGGGTGCGATTTTCGCTCCGCTTTTGTCAAAGTCTTCTTTATTTTATTCCAACACTCTTTTGCCGTCGCAAGCGAGTGGTTGCCGTCGCCGACCGCAAACAGTATCGGCTTGTCCGATCCGTATTTCGATATCAATGAATCTCTGTCGAGCAGCGAATTGAGTTTGTCCACAACGGGCGCGCAGTTGGTGATCTTATATCCTTTTATATGTCCGCCGCCCATATTGAGATCGAAATCGTACGCTTTTTCAAAATAATCTTTGCTTGCATATAGATTTTCGATTATCCGATCCTTTCTGTCGTCCATCAACATCATTATATGCGGAGACTCGAGACACGCGCCTTTGCGCACTTCTATTCTCGGAGGAAGTCTGTCGACTACCGTCTTTTCCGTGGCTTTGATAAGAGCGTCGTTTTCGGGAGTGTAGTCGTAATCTTCCAGATCGACGGCTATCACGAGTCCCAACCTGCGCTGACCGTCCGGAGTAGTTCTTTCCACCAATATAAATCCCTCAAACTCGTCGAATACTCCGCCCTTGAGATATTTGAACATTGTGGAGTTGATAGAACTTATCCTATTCTGTTTTCCTTTCTTTTCTAGATAAACTTCGGGAAAAATAATATTCAGCGCAGACGGAGCGTCTCCGACGAATTCGGAAAGTTTTTCCCAATAATCTTCCTGCGAAGTAAACTGATCGCAGGCAATTACGCTCCACTTGCTTTTGTCAATATATCCTTTGGGGATTAATATCTTGGGTACGGCTATCGTATTGCGCATATTTTGTCCTTTCGAGTTTGGCGAGAAACGCAAACCGCGCTCCCCGCCAAATATAAGTTATTTTATTTGAATTTGTCGCGACGGTATAAATTCCGCGCCGCCGGTATTATTTCTTATGACCTTTTTTTCTTGCCGCCGCCGATTGAGAAGATATGCGGTAGATTACTTTTATCTCTTCGAGAAGTTTCTCTGGCGTCATATATCTCTTGATCGTGCCGCCCTGAACCACACTGATGATACCGCTCTCTTCGCTGACTACGATAGCAAAGACGTCGCTTTCTTCGGTGATGCCGATAGCCGCTCTGTGTCTCGTGCCGAGATCCTTGGCAAGCGTAACTTCCTGCGAAAGGGGAAGGAAACAGCCTGCGGAAATTATCCTGTCGCCGAGCACTACTACCGCGCCGTCATGCAACGGAGCCTTAGTATTGAATATACTCTCCAAAAGTCCGCTGGAGATAGTCGCGTCCAAAGCCGTGCCCGTATCCAATATATGGGACGGCACTTCGGTCGGAGCGATTATGATCAACGCGCCGACGTCGTTCTTCGCCATATTCTGACACGCCTTGACGATCTCGGTCGCGGAAATAAGCAACTGTTCGTCGGTAGTGGTATATCCGTATTTGACTTTTTGCCTTCTGGCAAGTTTGCTCATAAAAATCTTCAAGTCCGAACGGTATACCTCGACGGTAACTACTATCCAGAATACGTTGAAAAATCTAAGTACGTCCAATGCGACGTAACCGATATTGCTCCAAGTCTTGTTGAGCAATAAAACCGTAATATAGACGACAGCGTATATGGCGGTAATGATCGCCATACGATAACTGTTTCTCTTCGCGAAGAAAACAAGCATAAGCGCCGCTACAAACAGTGTAATCGCAATATCTACAACTACCCAAGCCGGATGTGCCATAATTCCTATCTCCTATGTGAAGTCCTTTAATATAATATAATGTTTTTTCTCAAAAATAAAGTGATTTTGACAAGAAATAATTACCTTTTCGGCAAAATCTCTCATTTTTTTATAGAAAAGGATCGTCGGAAGGAGTTTTTTCCTCGCTCGCGTCGCTCTCTCCGTCCGATTTTTCATCGGGATAAGACTGAAAATCAAAAGGTTTGACGCTCTCTTCTTTGGATTCTTCCGCCGGCTTAAGATAATCGGAACGGTGTTTTATAATATAATGCTTTGCCGCCATGACCAATCCGAATACCGCGCCGATAGCCGCTATTTTCAACACCACTTCAAGTACAGTCGAAACGCGCGTGCTCTGTCCTGCCGCACCGACTTCGTTTTTGGCGGTAGACAAAACCGACTTGAAAGTATCGCCGTTGGATGCGTCCAACGCGCTCAAGACGGAATTGACGACGTCGTCGAACTGCGCTATTATATTCTCTTCTCCTTTGCGTTCGATCATATTTTCCAAAGTGTCGCTCTCGGTGTGATATACGTTGTTTTTCCCGTCCATCTCCGTCAACATAGGATAGTCGTTGAGCGACCAGTTGTGCGACAGATAATTCGCGGTCGGCACTCCTCTGTTAATGAAATGATATTGATTGCCCGACATTCCTATATGAGTATATGGATACGCCGCGTCCGTCTCCATAGTATAGTCCGCGCAATTCTTATTTTTGGGAATCTTGCTCAATCCCTCGCTTGCCGCGCGCAGATAATTGCCGTAATTATTGGCGCGTTCGCCGCTGTAAAGATACAAGTTATCTCCGCCGCCTAGCATAGAAAAATTGATCATCAAACGTATATTGTCGTAATCCGCGTTTTTGAGTTGAGACGCGTAATGATACGAGCCTCTCCAACGGTAGCTGCCGCCTGTAAAAAATACGAACGTAATATCGTAGTCGTACTCTCTGTCTTTCATAGTCTCCGCCAAAGTAAGCAATATCGACGCGCCGCTTCCGCTCTCGTAACTTCCGTCGGCTTTCCACAATTCTTCGCCTTTCTTCTCGGAATAGAGATTGTCGTATTGAGCGGAGAGGATTATCTCGCCTTCTGATCTTGAAGATTTTTTTGTAAAGACGACGTTATAGGACGTGGCTTCGTTGACTGCCGTGCCGTCGTATCTTGTGAAATTGGACTTGAAATCCTGCAGTCCTTCTTTGCCGTCATAAGCATATCTGCTCTCGTATCCGTATGATTTCAACGTGTCGGCAAGATATGCCGCCGCGTCGTATTCGCCCTGCGTGCCCATAGTTCTGTCGGGATGATTCGCCGCAAGATAACGCAAATTATCCATCGCCGTTACGCCGAGATCTTCTCTCACCTTTTGAGGCGCGTAATCGTCTCGGGCGGAAGAACATCCCGCAAAAGTCATCGCTCCGACTGTCACGATCGCAAGAGTCAGTATAAGACATATAGATTTAAATATTTTTCTGCCCTCTCTCATACCCACCTCACACGCATATCAGCAAAGCCGTAAGCGGCATTGCCGACAGATAAAAATGTATAGCGTAAAATCGCTTGGGCATCTTGGCGGAAAACGCGATCAAGAATACCGCAAAAGCTATCACCGCCGACAGAATATCGACGATAGCCGCGCCCATATTGAGCGCAAGCGGATAGTATACGAAAATCATATGCGCAACGCCTTTGAGCACCGTCAAAAGTATGAACGAAGAATCGAGGCATATCCTGAATTTGCGGATATCGAAAGGTTCGTTGAGCACTGCGTACTGACCGCATATCAATCTTGCGAACATTCTCGCATAGACGTGATACAGGAGAAAAAGTACTATTGCACTGATCAAAGGCGTAAATATTTTTACAGTTGCGACCAACACGTTGCCGCCCACCGTCCTCAATAACTCAGGCATGGATTGACCTATTATTTTAGCGTAGGATGCGCCGTAAGATGGCTCTATTATATACGCAAAAATGCTGTTGAAATTGGGGAAAGTCGAGTAATATATCGAGAAGAATATCCCGCAAAACAGCGCGATCTTGAGCAATCGCGTCACGTGGTCGTTCTGAAGTTTCGGCACGGCAGGCACGATGATCTGCCGTCTATAATTTGGTTGTTGCATTTGTCTTTCCTATCAAATATGTTATTGCAAGATCCAACGCGTTGTCCTGCGTGATCTTGCCGCTCTTAAAATCGTACTCCAGCGAATAAAGATAGTACACTGTCTTTTTGAGTTTCGACAAAAAGCCATGCGTGCGTCTTTTGGCGACGTCTATCTTTTTCTTTGCCATAAAGAGCGCGGGCTTTCTCATTCCCAATCTCTCGGCGAGAAAATCGTCGTCGCCCTCGTTGGTCATTATCGCAAACATTCTCTTGTACGTCAACGTTATATTGGCAAGTATCATCGACGGCTTCTCTCCTCTGTCGAGTAGTATGTCGATCCTGCTCATAGCCCTGTCGTAATCTCCGTCCTGCAACGCGAATATAAATTCGAATACCTGCGTTTCCGTATCCGTCGGGACAATGTCTTCTATGAGGTTTTTATCGACCTGCTCGCCGTCCGCGCAATAAAGCATGATCTTCTTGAGTTCGTTGTTTATCTTGCCGAAATCCTTATTGCATCTGTGGACTATCTCCGAGAGAGAGGACTTGTCGTATTTTATCTTGTAAAACTTGAAAAGCGTCTCTATATAGCTGACGTAATCCACAAGGCTCATTCTGTTGCAGTCCACCTCTACGACGTACTGACTTATCGCATTCTTTATCGACGGCGAATTGACTAATATCAGAATGTTGCCTTCGTATATATTATTGACGTAATCCAGCCATTTTTCCGTCTCGTCCACAGAAAGTTTTCGATTGAAATCTCTTACGATCACGAGACGTCTGTCTCCGAACATCGATCCGTATGACAGCGACGCGATCATATCGTCGCAGGAAATTTCGTTGCCCTCAAACTTGCTCACCGCGAAATCTCGCATATCCGACGGAATAAGATCGTAGAACTTGTCTAGCGCATAAAGTATAAGCCCTTCGTCGTCGCCGAAGAGCGAGTAAATATCTGACACGTTGGTCTTGAAAGTTTGTTTTAACTGTAACGCCTGCATCAATATCTCCAACTCGGATTCATAAGTATTCTACCATTTTTTAATCTAAAAGTAAACGTCGGCGGCAGATAATTTTGTAAAGAATTTGTATAACCCGATCCGCATACTATATATTGCGCCGCAAACGGATCGTCGCAGGGAGAATACGAGACAAGTATATCGCATTCTTCGCCGGACGAATAATAGCCGTCGGCCATCACTGCGATCTTTGTATCGGCGGCAACTATTTTCAAGTTGCCTGCGGCTGTAAAATATACGTCGAAATTGCTCTCGGACAGGTAGTCCGAGCATTGCGCGAAGCTGTCGCCGTATCTGAACGGGTCGTAAGAACATATCAGCGAGGCGCCCGTCTTTTCGGCGAGAGAACGCACAGCTTTCTCGCCCATGCCGTCGCCTACCGTAATAATGCCGTCGAGAGAAGAAAATCCTTTCTTTTTCATAAAAGCCGCAACCGCTTCGGCGGTATCGCCGCTGAGTCTGCCGTTGAGCACAAGATAACTTCCGCCGCCCGCATTGTCGAGTAAAACGTACTGACACTCATATTTGTCTTCAAAACAATAAACGGTGAGATATTCGCTGTTTAAACTACGGGAATTAACAGCTACGGAAATGCAAAAACACACGCTCAATACAGCTGCGGAAATCTTCTTTGCTTTGTCAGCGACAAAAAAATATTCGGATAGGAATACTACCGAAAATATACCGAACAAAATAAGAAATATGCCCGATTCAAAATAGACGATCGGACTTTTGATCTCGCTTATACCGCCGACAAGTCTTATCATCAACGCAAACGGCGCTCCCGCCGCCTTCATCAATACTCCAGCAAAAGGAAGTAAAGCGCATAGCGCGGCGACAAACAGATATATCGGAAACATAACGCCCACTATCGGCAATACCGCCAAATTCGCTATCAAACAAGAAAGCGACTGCCCTCCGAAAAACAGAGTCATTATAGGCAGAATAGAGATATTTACCGCAACCGTGGCGGATAAAACCGACGCAAGCTTTTTCGGCATTATTTTTGTGAATATGCGAGCAAGCGGAGACGAAAGCATTATCAGTCCGAATATCGCCAAAAAACTGAGTAAAAATCCTAGATTGAACAGATCTATCGGCTCGATAAGCAATATCGCGCAACCCGCAATAGACATATTGGACAGCGCGTCGCTCCTGTACGTAAGTAAACGCGCGGTCATTGCGACCAAAGTCATCACGCTCGCCCTGACGGTCGATGCGGAAAAACCGCACAGCGCGCAGTAAGGTATCAAAAATGCGGCAAGCACGATAAGCCTTACGACAGAATTATTTATCCTTAGCTTTCTGAGTATCAATAACAGCGCTCCGGATATTATGCCTACGTGCAGTCCCGACACTGCAAATACGTGCGCCGTTCCCGTCGCGGCAAAGTTGCTCTTTACCGTCTCTTCCAAGCCCGATTTGTCTCCGAATGTCATTGCGTACAGAAAGCCCGCGGTATCGCTCCCTACGTTGGAATATAATACGCTTTTGACCTTGAGCTTTATTCTTTCTATGATCTTTATCCGCTCGCCGATCTTGGAAAAAACTCTGTCGACATCGCCTATTTTCTCGCGGCAGTAAACGCGGTAATATATTTTGTTTATGTGTTTCGAAACGCTGTAAGCGTCCGTTACGACTAGATTGGTCGAACTTATATCCGCCTTGAATTTGACCGTATCGCCTATCTTCAAGCCGTCAAGCAATGACCCGTCGACGAATACAGTCTCGGCTATTCCGTCGAATTCCCTTCCGTCAACCTTAAGCGAATCGAGATAAACCGTCTTGTCTTTGCCTGTAATGACAACGCCGTTCTCGTCGCATTCCGTCTGCATGCAGATCCTGCCCTCTATCAAGGAATCCTGAGAAAAAATCTCTCGGCTTTCGACGCGCATATAAGCAAGCGAAGTAACTCCCATCGCAAGCAAAAACACGATCGCCGCGCACACCGTCTTAAAGCGCGCCTTTCGCATTTGTTTGACGAATACCGCGCACAGCAATATAATTATCGCCGTGATACAAAAAATTATTTTTAGTGACTCGGGACAAAAAGTTATTGTGCAAATACCTAGGACAATACCCGCCAAAAGCAAAGGCATCAGCCTAAAATTAAACAATCTTTTCATTCTTCTTTAGTGTAATAATTATAAACTCCGACCGACTTTGTGCAAAAATTATATTGCGCAAAAAATCAGTCTTTCAAAAATACCTCTTCATACAGTTTTATTGCCTTTGTGATGGATTCGACGGCAACTTCCCTGCCGGACAGTTCCAGTACTTCCATCTTTTTGCCTTCCAACTGCTTGTATACTCCGAAGAAATGCTTCATTTCGTCGATTATGTGCGGCGGCAACTCATTGACGTCCTTGTATCCGTTCCAATTGGGATCTTTAAACGGAACCGCCAATATCTTAATATCCTCTCTTCCGTCGTCTATCATGGCTATCTGTCCGATAGGATAACATCTCACCAACGCAAGCGGAGCGATCTCTTCGCTGCATATTACCAGTACGTCCAACGGATCCGCGTCGTCGGCGTACGTGCGAGGAATAAATCCGTAATTCGCAGGATAGTGCGTCGCCGTATAAAGTATTCTGTCCAAGATAAGCATCCCCGTCTGTTTGTCTACTTCGTACTTGTTCTTGCACCCCTTCGGGATCTCGATACAACTTATGAAGTCTTCGGGATTTATCCTGTCTTTACTTAAGTCATGCCAGATATTCATATTCCACTCCTTTATGATTCAGTCTAACTTAGTTCCATTGTACAACATCGACAACGATAAATCTATACCTTTTTGATTATTTTTTGAAATTTTTGATTGCAAATCCAAAAATTGTGTGCTAATATAATAAAGCAAATACGCAAAACCGCGTATTTTAACAAACACATACGCCGAAGTGGTGGAATTGGCAGACGCGCCGGACTCAAAATCCGGTGATGGCGACATCGTGCGGGTTCAAGTCCCGCCTTCGGCACCACCCAGACACACGCAAAAGGAGCGTACAAATTACTCCGAAAGCGTGTGTTTTTTATGTATTTTAAGGCTTTTTATTTGTTTTTTCTTTATTACTTGCTCTATCTCTTTTTCCACTTAAACTTGCTTTTCTCTATAAAAATGGGTTGTCGTTGTACAAAAAGGGTTTTTTGCTATTTGGTGTTGAACGATAAGGATTTTTTAACCTTTCTATTTAACAAAATGGATTTTCCTATATATTATATTATTTTATTTAATCGTAATTTAAAAGTCGGCTACTATTTTGTTTGTAGCCGTTTATTTATTTAGTAGTTTCTATTACCTTGATTCCACACTCGAATTCTATCTCTATCTCACTTTCATTAATGACTTTCATTTTCTTCACAAGACTTTTAAATATTGTCTTATCGAATTCTTCGAGTATCTTGCCGTTCTGCAACAGACCTTTTACCGCATCGATTCGATACTCCGCCAACTGCACCTTGCTCTGCTCATCCAAGATTTCTGCTTTTCTAAGGTTCAATGCATCTATCTCCATCTTCAATTCCTTAGTTGCTCGTTCATATTCCACGCTTTCCATATTCCCATGTTGGTATTGTCTTAATACTTGAACGATTTGTTCTTGAGCCATTTGTATGCTCTCATCTATATCTTTCGTATCATTGTCACAATCGTCCGTAATTTCCCCTACAATCGCATTTGTTAGTCTATCGAGTATTTTATCACGATCTTTTAGCAAGCCGTTCACAGCCCTTACAAACGCTTGCTTGATTGCTTCTTCTTTCAACGGTTTCGCACTGCAGTTGCTTTTGCCTGTGTTTTCATGACGTTTGCATACCCATATATAGTAAGTCTTATATTTATTGTATTGTTGGTGTCTGCGATAGAGCTGATGTTTAAAATAAAAGAATAATGTGATTTTTGTATATTATCATAAAAAGACAATTGTAAATCCATTTTAAATCTATCAATAACATATTTTTGAAAATATGAGGAAAAATATCCAACCAAGCTTCCGAATAAATACGCTCCGATAGATATTATAACAATATTAAATATTCCATCTATATTTAGATTTAATAAATTGTCAACAAGATTCTTGCTAATCAAAGCTATAAAAATCGACAAGACCGAAAATGTCAATGACAGCAAATAGATAATTGGAATATTCGTCCTTTTATCTTTAAAACTGTTTTTCATTACATTTAAGTAATTTTTTAGTTTGATTTCTTTTGAATTTGGCATTCTATTTCCTCTATTAAATAAACAATCTAAGCCTTATATTTGTCCCATTATTCGACAAATTCCATAAAAAACTATGTCAAATAGCACTGCAATGATATAGAATATTCCTAAAATAGCAATAAATTCTACTAATCTGATACTGTCATTATGCTATGATTACTATAACTAATATGATATTTCTTATAATGTTTTATGTACATGTATCCGTATTGTAAAAACAACTTATGGAGTATGCTTGTCATCTTAATTTAGCAAATATTCATAGATCCTCTCGCATTATATAATATACAAGAGGATCTAATGATGAACGATTATTTAGTTTTTTTCAACTCTCATTGACAATAAATGTAACTTCACACTATTTAGTGTTACAATTATTAAAAATAGTATCATTATTATCAAATTCTGAACAGTTACATATTTTCTTATTAATGCAACTAATATTACGCTTCCCAAAAGACATATGGATGTCAAAACCGTTGAAACTATCGTCAATTTAACACTGTCCTCTATCAATACTATTGAATTTAATATAATTATAGCAATCGTAAATATAGCAATAATCAAAGTCAAGATAGACAAACCTGCTAAAAGCAATTCACAATCTGCCAAATACGATGCAAACTCAACTCTCGGAGGCTTTCCTTCTCCATTACTGAAGACAATTTTCACACTTTCCGGCATAAGTTCAAATAAGAAAATTATGCTAATAACAATCATATTTATCAAATTAATTTTTCGAGTTTTTTTATTCATATGTCTCCTCCTTTTTAATATAACATACGAACATTACCTGCAATCGCAGTTTTAGCAACATAAGTCATGCTATAGAAATGACTGTCGCTAGTCCAACCTGCATGACAAATATATTCATCTACTACATTAACAGCATTTAATGTATATCCATAAGTATACATAGCATGCCCACCATTTAGGTATTCCTTTTGGTATGTAGTTAAATCATTATTCAAATAATACAAATTACATAATCCCACAAATATGATACAAGGATCTCCTTCATCTATAGCCGATTTCAACCCCCACCAACTTGCACTAGAAGTTGCACTAATTCCAGTTATACCATACTCTTTAAAATAATCATTTATTGCGCTCTTTACCGAAACATATGTGGAACCGGACCCACCATTGGAATGATGCGCTGCTATTTTATTATGAACGATTTCTGAAACAATATCTGAAGTATAATAATATCCCCCATCTCTTAAAGATGTTTTTGCTTGGTTATAAATACTGGCAGGAACTGTATTTAATAATTCATGGCGCTCATAATATTGTAGAAGCATCGTTGCTGCGACTATACCACATGTCCCATTTCTATTTACTGGAAATAAAGTATCATAATAGGTGCTACCATCATATTTATTAAATTCAGAAAACCCTATTGTATATCCCTCTACATTACAAGTTGGATTATTTGAAACTGGTCCCCTATACATTGAATTACAAAGCACAAAAGAATTATATAAAACATCATCAGAAAAATTAGCCTTATCACGCCCCAATTTCGTGATTGCAATTCCATCTTGTTTCAACTCTGTGTCTACATAATTTTTTATATCTTCTTTACATTTAAATTTACTTTCCTCAATAGACATATCCATTAAATTTATACTATAATCTTTGAACATGTCAACAGCCTCATCAATTGAAGTAAAAAGTGAACCGTCTGCTATATTATACAAATCATTGTCATTTTCATAGAAATAAGAATTAAATCCACCATAATAACATTTATAGTTTAAATAGCCTTCATAAACATTTCCGCTACTTCTTTCCATAATACTACCGGAATTCATATTAATAATTGCATAGCAATCCAATTCTTTGTCGTAGCACAATAAATAATTAAACTCCCTTGTAAAGTCATATAACTCTTTATTTGTAGTTGTTCTGAATGTTTGACCTAATTTTTTTGACATAATGTCGTCACACAACATTGTCCCACATTCTCTTAAAGAATCTACTTCTTTGTCAGAATAATTGCATCCTACTAAAATTGTTATATTTAACAAGAGCAATACTGCTAAAATTACACTTATAATAACTCTTTTTAAAACTTTTTCCTTCTTCATAAACTTATCCTCCTATATTTGTATTTGCATTATGAGTTGCTACATATATATATCTTACCTCCTTTCACTTTAATAACAAAATAAATAACACTTTTGTCCCTATTAATAAATATAGGCAAAGATGACTATTTTGTGTAGTCATCTTTGCCTAAAAAACTTTTCTTTTTCTGAAATTTTACATTTATAGTTAATATATTAAATCCAATATCTCCGATACTTTCATTGTATTATAATTATCGAAATATATAAAATAATTATATTCTCCAATTGTAAATGTCATTTGATAAGAATAATAGCCATCATTGTCATAATCGCTTATTAAATATCTTACCATTGTTTCTCTCCACATAACTTTGTCTGTAAAATTATCATAATGTTTAAACTCAATCAAGGCATATGGTTTTTTAATTACATTGATTGTGACACTATCAAAATATTCGTCAAATACAGCCAAATCAATAAATATGCCAATGTTCGTATCATTCTCCTTATAGTTCATAACTTGCAAAATCGAATCTAAATATGCTATTGATGGTATTAAACAATCGAAATTATATTTATCTTTGAATTCCGCAATATCATTTACTTCTATATCTTGAATTTGTGAACTGTCACAATAAAAACTTTGCGGGCCTTCTTCTTTGTTTAACAAAATTGGAAGTGCCACTGATAAAGAGATTGTAATAACTAAAATCACGGCACATGCTACCCATGCATATTTAGGCATTATTCTTTTGCTTTTAATTTCTTCTTGGCTTTTTTCTCTTAATTTTTGCAAGTCTACATCTGCTCCACGCTTTGTGGAACTTACATACTTTTCCATTAATCTGTCAAACTTATCGTCTTTCATTTTAATTGATTGTTACGGCTTCAGCCGCATCCATATTACCTCCGTTATTTAATAAATAATATCCTTTTACATTCTTTATTCCCGTAGAAACTTCAATGTATGTATTTGATTTAACTAAATTATTATTTGTATTATAATAGTTAATTTTTTGATACCCATAAGCTACAACTATATGATTCCCCATATAAATACTTTTATCAATTATTGCTTGACTTCCAGTATCGGTGATGGACACAAAATTATATCCGCTCAAGAAAAACATCACGGGATTACCATTTCTTAACTCATTATCAAATTTATCTAGATTAAATAATCCATTTGCCATAACAGATGTATAATTTATACTTCTTCCCTGTACTTGTACATAATTTCTTAATCCTTTTATGCAATCATCTTTCGAGGTCCCATCACTTTTCGTATTTGTTTCCATAGTATTATAAAGAATGTTAATTACTGATTGTTTCTTATCTGCATTCAAAGTCATTGGATAGTATGTATATCCATTTGCTCGCTGTATTCCTGTAGTATAATTAGGTATCAAATCATCATAGTACCTATCATAAAAACCTATAATATTCGCTCCTGCAACATTGGCACAAGTATTATTTATTGATGTATTCGTGTTATAGTAATCAGGAAATGACTCATTTATTTTATATGAAATGATTTCTTTCCGGTTGTAATTAATAGTCTCAGAATCGATACTTTGCACAGCCGTTGCTGAGTAAAGTATATCATCTGAATATGATACGATAGTTGCTTCGCATTTATTTTTAACGCCAATAGTTGTTATACAAAATGACGAAACTACTATAATTGCAACCATTATAATGACATTTAATTTTTTATTCATTTTTCTATCCTCCATATATATAACAATCTAAATGTCATTTTTGTCCCAACCTTTTTTGCTTAATTCCGTCTTCAAAATATCTATAGCCTCTATTTTCTCTCTGCCAACTTGTGATTTAGATATTCCTAAATCTTTGGCAATTTGCCTTATTGTCTTGTCCTCAAAATATGTTTCTTGTATAATTATTTGCTGCAACTTGGATAATTTAAGGATTGCTTTATTTATATCATCTATTAATACTACTGCATCCAATTCATCTTTTGACTCATAATTTTCAATTTCTAAATAATTGACAAATCCATCGTTCCTATTATTTTCACGATTTATTTTTTTACATTTATTTATTGCTAGCCTATTCATAACTTTGCATAAATAACCATATCCGTTTTTATGTAACAAAAACCCATTCGCATATTTCTTTATATCAGCCCAAAAATCTTGAACTAAATCATCAGCCTCGCTTTCATTTTTGAAATATTTCAAGGCAATATAACGAATAGTCGGAGATATAAGTTTATAGAGATGTGATATACTCTCCTCATCCCCTTGTCTAACTCTCGCCAATATTTCATTTAAAGATTTCTTCGTATCTTTATCCATTCGCGCTTCTCATTATCCCATAATAACTTTAAGTTTACAGAATAATTTTATCATACTTATACTTAGTTTTCAATAACAATAAGTACACTTCTAAAATTTTTTATACCTTAATAATAATTATTTATGTGATAGACGGTATTTGAATAATCAATCACTAATTATATTTGGTCAATATTTAATATTCGAAATATTAATATTTAACAATACAATTTCCTAATCATTAATTCTTTTGCTTTCTCTCCCAGTCTATCATACACAAAATATAGTTTCTTTCTTTTTATATCTTTACTTATCATATCGAAAGTAATCAGATCATAAAAAGCCATAATGTGGATAAAAGAATATTGTTTTTCTCCAATATTACCATTGTATAATACTTGGATTGATTTTGTAAAATCAAACTTATCGTCACAAGCACATTTCCAAGCATAATCAAACCTTTTCATAAATTCATCAGCATTTCTCGGTTCGATTAATTCCAAAATATTTAATATAACTTTATAATTTGGGACTTTCTTTATTAACCGATCTCTAAATGTATTAATCAAACCAAGATGCCGCAATGCCTCTCTTTGCTTATTACTTTGCCCCTCATAAATATATTGCATAAAAAACATAGCAAAATCTTGCTCAGTTTTAATTGAAGCAAAGATTGTACTATGCTCTCCCTCTCCAATTACTACATTAGGCAAATTATTATCTTGTATCCAATTAGCTCTCTCTTGTAGATAATATATGATGTCATATGGGTGTATTATTGCTTGCATCATAGATTCATAATCATCTAATTTGAACACATTGATTGTGAGTTCCCCTTCTTTAATAATTCTCTTATAATCATTAACATTGGGATTGTCAAATACTATCATTGGAAAGATTAAATTATCTTTGCATAATTTAACCCTTTGATGATATAAATCATTTACCTCAATGTTATTCATTCTAATGGCTTTAATTGTGGCTTTAATTTGATTAAACGCTTCTCCATAAACAATTTCATCTAACCAAGACTTTTCTGTTTTGTTACCTTTAT
The DNA here is from genome assembly GCA_948471525.1 of uncultured Clostridia bacterium. Taxonomy (GTDB): domain Bacteria; phylum Bacillota; class Clostridia; order Christensenellales; family UBA3700; genus RACS-045. The sequence continues at coordinate 43,304 of CAOKSY010000009.1, forward strand.
TTTTTGATCGTTCCTTAATTTGTATAGGTACATATATCGATGCATATTCAAATAAGGCATCACACAACTCAACTCTTTTATTACTTTCATTATAAAATTTTAAATTTTCATAAACAAAATCTTTACTAAAAAACTTTGCTCCAATTTCATTGCAAATTTGTTCCGATGCTGTCATAGAATTCTCTCCTTATCATCCGTTCATCTTTTATCATTTTCATTATATTAGTATAATCCTCTCGATAAAAACATATACAAGCACCACGCAAATATGCGGCTAATGACAAAAATGTGTAAATGAATGCTATAAATAAAGCAAATTTATGTCGTTTCTTTTTACAACTAGTTCTCCCAAATTTTAATTAAATAAAATTATTAAATTATAACACACATTGAAAAAATCACAAAATAATCTCTTAAAACCGAAGAATAATTTTCATCGAAAAATGAGTTCCTATTATGTATAGGTTCAAGTCCCGCCTTCTGCTATGGGCAAGGGGTTCGAGTCCCGCCTTCTGGTATGCCTTAAAAAAATCCTTTTTGTTCATTGAACACAATATTAGTAAGGCTCACGAAAGTGAGCCTTATGTTTTGCGATGCGAAGTGCGGGATTATAGAAATAATGTCGCTCGCACAAGACGCTTCTGCTTGCTCGCTACACCAATGCTTCGCCCCTTACAAGTCCCGACGTCTAGCACCATTTCATAAAGACCTACTAACTGTAGGTCTTTAGTTTTTTGACCGATTAGATCTCTCCGCTTCAGTCGAGATGACGATTGTATATAATTTGCACATAATCCCGTCATTTCGAGCAACGTCAAGAAATCTCATCCTTTTATATTGAACAGAGGGGCGAAATGCCCCTCTGATTTTATTGTTAAGCTATTTCCCAAAATTCGGAATACCTTTCTATAAGAGTTCCGAGTTCCTGCGGTGTGATCAAGCCTTTGCCGAGAGCGACCTTGAGATACTTACCGCCGAACGCGTCGAAGATCTCTTGAGGTATCGGATACATACCGGCAAATTCTTCATAAGTAAACAAGCCGTAACTCTCTATATCTCTAAGATAACCCGTCTCGTCAATACGCATTGTCTCGGGATCGACGTCGAAGATGTTTATCAAACCGGTCGTCGCGCCGGGCATAGACAACATACCGTTGACGTAATAGCACAGATGCGAATACGTCACGGGGCTCCAAGCAGAAGTAAACTCCGTAGTCACTTCGACGTTGACGAGTTTTACTTTCTGATATACCATATTGCCGTCTGCATCGAAGCTTTGCTTGTTAAAGCTGTGCCCTATATATTTTGCAGCGTCGTCTCGCAAGAATACGTACTCGTTGAGATCAAAATCCCAAAATCCATGCTCGGAAATCACTTTTACGCAAGTTCCGTCAGAGAAATAAAGATTGATCACCTGATATTCCTTCGCGTCTTCCTTATCTATGAAAAGTATGGGCGCAACGTCGAATTTTCCTGTAAACATATTCCAAACCAGCAGATATTCATCGCCCTTGAGAGTTTCGACCGCCACCTGCCTTCCGTCTGCGAGAGTGATCAACGTACCGTCGGCTATGCAACCTTCGATTTCAACAGGATCGCCATAAGTGGTTTCTACATATGTTCCTGCTGTGCCGCCAACGCCGTCAATACCGTCCGCTCCTTTTACGCCGCCTTTAAATGCTCCTTTATTAGCGCCGCCTGCGCCGCCCCAGCCGCCTACGCCGCCTTGACCTGCTTGTCCGGGAGTTCCTGCTTTATTCCATGAACTTCCGCCGTTACCGCCTTTACCGCCGTCCTTGCCAGAATGTCCGTCTCCGCCGCTAGAAGTAAAAGTAGCATTTTTACCATCTGCACCGTCGCCGCCGCTACCGCCTCTACCGCCGTTGCCGCCGAAATATCCGCTTCCGCCATTGCCGCCATTGCCACCGTACATAGCTATGTCATAGACGTAATTTTTACCGTCTTGGATTGAGTCTCCCGATCCTCCATAGCCTCCGTCACCTCCGTGACCGCCTCTAGGCTGTAGGCAATTGGTACAATATCTAGCGCAATAACCGGCAAAACCTCCATAGCCGCCATTGCCGCCTGCAGAAGATAACTGGACTACAAGATTACTACCGGAACCGCTTGCATACGCATGTGCTCCGTCGCCTCCGCGACCGCCGTTGCCTCCGCTTCCTCCGCAACCGCCATCGCCGTTCTCTACGACAATATCAAGCGATACTTGTATCGAACAGCCTACACCTTGCCGACCGCCGTCACCGCCTCTGCCGCCGTTTCCGCCGTCGCCGCCGCTTACTCTGTTATTATAATTGTTGGAAGCAACTCTGCCTCCGGCGCCGCCGTTTCTACCGTTGCCGCCATTGCCTCCGTTGCCGCCGCGCAATTTTATCGATCCCGAGCCGTCCTTGCTTATCGATTGACAAAACAGAGCGCTGGTGCCGCCTTCGCCATCTTCTCCCCTACTGCCTGATCCTCCGTCGCTGCCTGCATAACCGCTCGAACCTGCGCTTGCTCCTTGCGCTCCGTTGTCGCCGTCGGCGCCGATAACATCCAAGCTTCCGTCTAAGCAAAATTTAATTGATTTGGCTCTGATCAAATAACCTGTGAATTTACCGTCCAGATCTCCTTTGCCGTCTATTCTGTTCTCTCCGTGCAAATACAAGTTTGCAGAGCCTATTTCGCTAAAATCAAGAGCTACAGCCTTGTTGGAAGACACCTTGTAATTGCTCAAATACAGGGAAATTTGGTCTTGCGCGGCAAACTTGAAACTGATCCCCGACAGAGTTTGGCTTTGACTGCCTATCAACATCATTAAGTTGACCGATGCCGATATTTCAAAAAGCTTATTTTGCACGTTTGTATTTCTTGTATCGATAAATATTTCGTTTCTTAAAGCAGACGTGTTCAAACTGTCCAAGCTCAAAAACCTAAGCGGTATAGAGTTATTCGTCAACTCATAGCTTTTTTTGCTTTCGTAAAATTCGATACATACAATAATTCTTAGTGTAACTCCGTTTGCGAATATGTCCAAACCTTTTTTGTAAAGGTCATAATACGAAATCTCGTTTTCGCTTATCTCTATCTGATTGTTTCCGATGGCAATCGTCATCTTTTTGATGAATGCGTCCGTATTATAATGCAATTGGCTCAAGTCTTGTAACTCCGCTCTAAACACGCTTGCATAGCTATCGCAAGTCGTTGTTATGCTATACGGCAATTCCAATATCAAGTCTATCTCAAGTTCGCCTAAGTCGTCTTTTAATTTGATCCTTATAATGTCTTGATCATAATTGGGTTCGGGATCGGCGCAAATTCTATTGCCGCTGATCGTCGCCGTCGCCGATGTCGATTCCGACAGTTTCCACGTGATATTGTCCGCGCCCGGAGTTTCGAGTGTATAATATCTTCCCATACTGATCACTGGCAAATACTGAACTTCTTTTCTGTCTCTCAATATCTGTATATTTTGTTCGCCGCTGCTTGACTTCAAATATGCGTCTTGGATCTTTACAGGAATGTGCAATAAAACTTCCGCAGGCATCTTCTGTAAATTGGAAGATGAATAATAGATATTGATATAATAATCTTTACCTTTCTCCAAATTCATTCTTACGCCGTATCTCTTGCCTTGCTCGCCTTGTTCAAGCTGCAAGTCTTCGAGATTTATTTCGTTGAGATCGGAATCCGTAACTGCAATATTGACAATTAGCCTGTCGCCGGCATACATTATCTTGAGATAATACTCGCTTGTTTCGTTGGCGTTGAAAACATATCTGTTGTCGGAATTTACTTCAGATACCTCGTTGTGATTTATGCCTGCGTTGAGCGTATTGTTTAATTGCGTATTATCGGCGTTGAGCATATTTATCAACAATCCCATATCTTCGTCGGTCTCTATATCGATATAATATCTGCCGCTGTCGAGATGTACGTTATACTTTTCGCCGCCGTTTCTGCTTTGACATATAAAATTATGTTCGTCATCTTCTATCGAATAATGCGCAGTCACTCCGTTGGACACCGCCGAAGTAAACACATATGCGCCTGACTCCTCGATATTTATTGAGTAATACCCCACGCGCAAATTCAAATATGACCGCAATTCTATCTCGACAGTTTTTCTCGTTACGTCGATATCGTAAGACGCATTGCTTTCACCGTATATCTTCAAATAATACGTTGCGCCCTCGTCAAACTTTCCGCTGAACGTGTCCAATCTATCGTTAAACCACTCAAAGGTCTCTACGCCAGTCACGACGTAGTGATCGGTCTTTTGCGGCAGGAATTTGATATATCTATAACCGTCGTATCCTATATTGCCGCTCAACTCTTCCGAATAGTCCAGATCAACGTTTATAAAAAACGAGTTTTCTTCTCCGCTTGTCAACAATATGTAGTTACGATTTTTCTCGATTTTGTATTTTCCTTCCTGCGGATACAGTAGATTTAAGTCGATATCATAGAGCGACAACTCTACAGAATTTGTTGTCTCAAACGTCACCGACGCGTCGCTGATAAGCGAAAAATTATACATTACGTTTTTATATTTTTTATCTGCGATCCTGTTTTCTCCCATTACGACGTTCCACAGATCGTATGACATCGTCAAATCGACTTTTTCATTGAATTCATTGACGTTCTGAATATACAAATAATAATCTTTTTCCTCTTCTATCATCAAAGACTTTTCAAAGTAAGTCACGTCGTCCCCGATTGCCAGATCGTTGAATTGTCCGTCTAGAAGACTTAGTCTTATAGGATTTTTCGACTGCAATAAAAATTTAATAAAATTGCTGGCCATAGGCTGACCGATCTTAAACAGTACTTTATGACCGACGTCCAATTGTCGGGCTTGTCCGTTGACTATATCTATAGTGTCGGCAGGATATAAAATAAATTGCACATTTTCTTCGACGTCGCCGTCATTGCTGATCTTGAAGATATACGTGTCGTTTTCACATTTTGCAATAGCGTTGACATTCTTATTCTTCATTGAAGAAGATTCAATGAGGTTAAAACGGTCTTCTGCCATTAGGCTTACGGAGAAGTTGCCCGTCTTGTCCAGCGCATAATTAAATCCTATTCTGTCCGAATTATTAAAAATCAAAAATTCGCTCTCTCCCGCCTTGAGCGTATAGTTCATTTGCTCTCCTATTTTTATCTCCTGCGGAGTAAACGTCGCTTTTATTTGATATATACCCTTTTCTCCAGATATATTTTTGCTATCAAACTCAAAAAGCTCTCCTTTTTTCAAATAGACTTTCAGCATTTGATTTATGCCGTCAGGCTTGTTTATTTTCCCATCGGACTGATCAATAAAATCGTTGGCTACGTTGCCAAAAGTCTCAAACGTATAAAAGCCGTTCTCGGGAGGAATAAAAGATAATTTTCTTTCATTTCCTGCAAAGGTATAGATGTCGCAAAGCGTATCTTCTACAACATTAAGACGGTTTTCTGTATAGACATAGTCTCTGAATTCATTGGATTCAATATCAGTAGATATTGTAAATATAGTAGTACTTAAGTTATTTTTAATTTCTTCAACTACATCTATTTTAACTTTACCTACATATTCCGTATTATATTATAACAAAGCTATCTCGTAAAATCAATATATAAAAAAATATTTAACCAAATTTTTGACTGACAGGAAATTTTATCGACAAATTTCGCGGTAATATATTGACACATCGCCGCTTGGATAGTAGTATGATAATGACAATAAATTTCAGGAGGTAAATTATGAAAAAGAAACTAGTTGCTTTTGCAGTCGTAATTCTCGTAATAGCAATGACGCTGTCATTCACAGCATGTAAATCCAAGTCGATGTTTGACGGTAAATACGAGATAATCGGCCATCAAGAACAAGCTCAAGCAGCCTGGGACGGCGCGCAACACGCACTGAACAGTTTGCACACTTTCGCGCCGGTGCTGTCGACGGATAAATCTGAAGACGCCGAACTCAAAAGCTGGAAAGGCATGAAGATAAACTTGGTCAATGAACTCTCGATGACGTCTGTAGATAACGGTGTTACGGAAAAATTGGACAGCATTGTAGAAGCAAACGGAGCTATTCTCTTCGATTTGAGTTCGATGGCGATCGTAGGAAAAAACTTCTATTCAATGACAGAAGGCGAAGCTTCCAAGAAAATGACTTTAAACGCGTCAATGTATGCAAAAGACAGCGATCTCTATACCAGTCTCAATCTCGGCAAGACGCCGATGAATATCAAATTTACACCTGACACTCCCGACAAAGACGTTCTCAACTCGTCGGCGATTAAAAAGGCGGTAACATCCGTAAGTTCGCAATTCGTCAACGGCGCTGTGGAAGAGATCAATTCGTTAATAGGCGGTATTTCGTACGAGCAAATGTTGGAGAAATACACCCGTATAAGCTCCTATGTGGACAACAGCGGAAAATATAATCGCACAAAGTTTTCTTTCAGCGCGCAGATGATGGCCGACTTCTATGCAAGCCAATTCAGTTTTGGAGAAGACTTTGTCAAAATGGCTAGTATCACCGCTTGTTACTTTATCGTAGTCACCGACAAAGAGACCAACTCTTTCCAAGGCGCTAAATTGAGAATGTCTTTTGAGTATGAATTTAAAGACCTTGACTTAGAGGGAAAAATAGTGCACAATCTCGACGCGTCCGTAGAAAACTGTCCGGAAGTAAAATCTTCTATGCCTTCCGATCTTGACAGTTATACCGACGTAGAAAATCTTACGCTCAAGCAAGTAAAAGACTTCCTGCAAGAGATATTTGATTTGATATAACACTTTCTAAAATATATAATGAAATGCACCTCCATTAGTTTGTCTAACTTTTGGGGTGCATTTCACCGAGACGGCGTTATACTGTCTGACTATAAAATTTAACGTTACCTTCGCAAAATGCCATCGTTGCAAATTAATTGGATTTACGCTTTTTCGACCGTCTGCTCCCTCCGATGATATACGTGAAAATATTGAGCAACACCGCCGACATACCCGCGACCAACAAGATATCGTAATTATTCAATACTGCTGCGCTTACCGCCACTACGGTTCCGCAAACACAGTACGCCAAAGCTTTCAGAGAATCGGGAGATATAGAATATTTTAACGCTCCGATTATAAGCATGATCAATGCTCCCAAAGCGCATACAAACGACGATATCTCTCCTCCGTTATCAAACCTCACCGGAGAAACGTACTCGAATATTTTATTTATAAAAACCGAAATCACCGCCATAAAAATCAACGACGTCGAGATCGACACGACAAATCCGAAAGTCTTTAAGTTGTAAGACATATTTATCTTATCGAATGCAAAAGTCATCAAAAGCGCTGTCAAACCAAACAATACGCCCACTATGATGAATTCGGCGCTGACCGAGTATCTGTCGGCTAAACCGCTTTGATCAAAATGTATAGGTATTTTTTTTGGCATAAAAAAAATCGACATTATGGATAGACAAAAGGGCAACGTACACATGAAATAACTTATGTGTTTTAATACAACGGTAATATTCGGATCGACCCTCTTGTGAAATCTCAATTGCGTTACCTCAGCCGAAATGCAGTGGCTTTAATTTTATCCAACAGTTTTATTATAGCTTTTAATTGTAAAACCGTCAATACTTTTACCCAAATAAATTTAAAGTCGTATACAATTCGCGCAAACGCTATCGCAGAATATTAAAACATTAATAATAAATTCTATTTGTTTCTTTTCTTTTTGATATAGCGGTAATCTTTCTCCTCGAGATCGAGTCTAGTCAATCCGCGTTTTTCCGCCAATACCGCCAAAAGCTTTAGCGTACCGACTACGTCTTTGTCCGATCTGATTTTTACGCGCATAGGAGCGGCGTCGAAGAAATAGGAATTTGGGAATATATCCGCTATATTCTCCACCTCTTTGGGATCGAGTTGAATACTCAATATCAAAGCCTTGTCGCCTATAGACAGCTCGACATGATCTATATTCTCATAACTCCATATCTCCTTTTCATCCTGCATACGGAATGTCAGAGAGTATCTCAACAGTTCGTTTTTGACGGAACTGTATCTCGCCTTGGTATGACTGTCTGCGCGCATAAGATAGGTCGCAAAATCGCAAGGCTTGCTGTCTTTCGCCTTGATATCCTCGGCAGCCGCCATATCAAGTTCCTGCTTTGTCTTGCCCGAAGCCGCTAAATATCTGAGTTTGATAAGTTTGTCGCGCACAAGCGATACGGTATCCCTGTAGTCGGGACTGAAATTCTTCTCCTCAGCCTCGACGCGATCGATGCCGTTCTTCTCCGCCATCAATGCTATCAGTTCTTTCGCCCATTTTACGGCGCGGTCGGACTTTATCCTCAACTGCATAGGAACGTCGTTGTATTTGACTACGTTGCTTGCGTCCTTGAATTTGTACTTGGTCTCTTCAAACTGTATCGGATCGAGCGCAAGATACATCGACAGACTTTTGCCTCTTATCGCGAATTTTACGTAAGTCACGCGCTTAAAATACCAAGAGTCGTTGCCCCAACTCATACGGCTCTTGAACGCGTATTGCAACAACTCGTTGCAAAGTTCGTTGTAATACAGTTTTACGGTATCGTCGGCTTGAGTGATTGCTGCGGTAAAACTGCGATTGTACCGTACCTTTATCCTTGTGTCGCCGACCACTACAGTGCCGGTATCGGAGCCGTCGTCTTCTATCGTAGCCGCGTCGTCGAGTTCCACCTCCCCGCTCGCGGAGACCTCTTCTTCCTCAATGTCCCTATCTATTGTCTCCGATTGGACGGTTTCGGGTTCGACGGACTCTTGCTCAGGCTCGATTACCTCCTGCTCGGGTTCTATGACATCTTGCTCGGGCACTATAATTTCAGGTTCGACGACTTCATCCGCGGCGATCTGCGCAGATTCTGCCTCTTCCGCGCAAGATTGCTCGACGCAAACGCGAACGCTGCGTTTTTTGAAAAACAATTCCGACGCCAACAGCGCGAGAACGGCGCATAATACCACCGAGACAATCGATATCAAGATCGCCTTGACGGCTGTGCCCCACTCGGCGCATATAAGATTTGTCGTCGAAAATATCAACATTGTCAGCCTCTCTTCTTATTGGGAAATTGTTTCAACAGTATGACTCCCGCCGCGATCACCAATATCATAGCGATCAAATACGCCCAACCGAAATCCTCTCTGAACCATTTGAAAAACAATCCTATCTTGGGTACCGTCGCGGTGACTTTGCCCACGATCTCGTCTTGGGTGACGGAACGCGGATCTTCGGCGTTGTTGGCGTCGCCTTTGGTGTAGAATTTATCTCCGCTGATACGGATTATTCTGTGCGTAGTAGGTATCTTGTCTCCGTCGATCAAAAACGTCACTACGTCGCCTACCTTATATTCGTCCGCTTTTCTTACGACTATGAGGTCGCCCTCTTCTATGGTACCCGACATACTTCCCGTAGCGACTATAAGCGTAGACGTACCGAAAAACGACGGCACGGCGGATTTTTTTACAAACTTATCTACCGCGAGCGTAGCTACTACGAAAAACAATACCAAGACTACGACAAGACCTATGCAAGTCGACACCGTGTTCGCAACGGATCTTTTCTTATTCTTGCCGACAGCCGTCGTATTGTTTTCGGCTTCGGCGACGTCGTTTAAGCCGTTCTTTTCTTCTTGTTTTCCCATAATTACCTCGCTTGAGCGATCAGTGAAAGCGCGATCGATATCTTTCCGCCGTCGCTTCCGATAGCGGTATCGTTGCCGTCCATTCCCGATTCAAACGGCCAGTTCCATTCGAGCGTAAAGCTCTGCCTTGCATTAGGAAGGATATTCAAATCTTCAAATTCCAATTTATCTACCGTTCTCCACTCTTCGGTCTGCAAGATCACGTTGTTCATTTTTATACGGAACAAAATCGGGAAAGCCGGTATGATCTCTCCCTCGTATTTCGGCTCGATATAAAAAGAATACGCCATTTCCAAATCGTGCGGATTGTTGAGTACAAACTGATATTCGCCGAAGCTGCCTGGCTGTATCTTTCCGTCGAACACGGCTATCTCGCGAGTAGACCACTCGCCGTCCGAATCGCTGACTTCTATCACGGGTATAACCGTCTCGCTTGCAGGCGGATTTATCAGCGCGAGAGCGCTGAGTACTACTATATTGAATATATTGCGTCGATCGCGAACTATCGACCCGATATATTTTTGCGGCGTTGTCGCCTCGTACAGTCTGTCTCCGATAATACGGAATAGCCTGCTCTCGGAAGCGTATTCCGCGTAGACGGTCTTGTTGCCGTCTTTATCTGGACGTTTTTCTTTGAAGCGCAGCTCGGCTATTTCATTGCCGCGAAGATCGAACAAATACTTATCGGATACGCTGCATACGGTTTTTCCCAAAGCATCGCAAACGACGCGCGCTTTACGCCCGCGACGGTAATTTTCCGGAGAAAACTCCCCTTCGGTCAAAACTGTGCTATACTCGATAATATCTGCCATATTGATCTGTCTTTTATTCTCTCCCGCGCATTGCGCGTCGAGGAGAGAATAATGAAATTTTTAGTCCGCTGTAACCGGAGCCTGAATCTGTTCTACTGCGATGTTCAACGCTACGTTTACGTCAATAACCGCGGTGTAGGTCTCGTCGTCATCGGTAGCTTCCGTACCCTTGGTATCGGTAACCGTGATTACGCCGTCGCTTCCTTTTACTACTTTATAATTGCCGTAGGTAGCTTCGGTCGTGGTAGCTGTTGCCGCAAATCCCAATATCGTATCTTTTACGTCGGTCTCGTCGTCAACGTGAAGCTTCCACTCCCAAGACAGCTGGTAATAATATGCTACAGCCGAAGATCCGGGAGCGATGGTCTCGCTCTTAGCAGCTTTTGCGATAACTTCTGCGAGCGTGCCGGTTGCAACTTCCGTGTCGTATGTTCCTGCAGTCGTACCGCTCTTAAGCGTCCACTTGAGAGGATTGTAGACATCCGCGCCTTTTGTAAGCGATACGTCTTTGAGCGTTACTCCGGTCGGTACGGCGATAGTGATCTGAGCCATTACTTCCGCAGATCCCGCTACGCTGAAAGTCATGCTGCCCTTGGTGCCGGGCGCGATTACGTTTGCGCTTGCTTTTACGTCTACGCCGTCTGTGCCGGCATTGACTTTGACGCCGTTCTTATACTCGGCGCCGAAAAGATCGGTCGCGTTTGCGTTTACGACAAATCCCCACTTGGCTACCGTAGCCTGCTGAGCGGGAGCGTTTGCCTTGGTGATGTAACGGGCAAGCGTTGTGCCGCAGATACAGAGTATTGCAAGAAGCAATAACAGTATTGCGACGATGATGATGTTGCGGGTCTTTTTGTTAGACTTTCTCTCTTCCATTTTTCTTTTCTCCTCGAAAAATTTTTATTTGCCGGCAAAACCGGTATTTGACTTTTGTTCCGTACGCTAGAACGCGTTGCTTACGCTTGAGCGAAATACTGCGGCGTACGCGAAAGCGTCTTGCTGCCGTGAGCGTTGGCGTTTCCTCCGCGGACCCTCACGTCGTTGGTCCAACCGCCGCGCGGCTGATCGTAGACGTTGACTCCTACGCCGTATATATTGAAATTGACGTAATCCATGGTATCGTCGATCGCTCCCATTCCCAGATCATTACGTGTGGAATTACGGATAAAATACTTGCCGTAATACACTCTCACCGTAACGTGCGCCTGCGAAGGACTGTCGGCGGTGCCTGCGAGCAACGGGTTGACCGCTATCGGGAATAGATTTGCATAGACCTTGATCGCGTTCTGTCTCGACGCGCTGTCGGCAAATCCGCTTTCGGTGAGCTGAGCGTCGGTATAAGCGCCGAAATTGACGGTGCTGTAGTCGTATACGTTAAATCCGTCCTGTCCGTCCGTCTGCAAAGTCTCTATCTCTTTTCCGAACGATCCGGAATATATATTGACAAGCGCAAGATCGGTCGAAGAAGAGCCTCGGATAAACGCTCCGCCGTTTTTGCCGTCGAAGGTTCCGCCGTAAATATTTACCGACGATCCGCCCATGACTTTAAGTCCGTAATGGCTGGCCGGACCGCTGCCCGTAGCATACTGCGGCACGTTGCCCGCGCTATGGGTGAGATTGCCCGTGAAAACGCCGTCGTAAATATCTATCTTAGTAGCCTGTGAAGAGTCGTTTGTCGCGGCGATGCCGTTGCAGTAAGACGCGGTGTATTTGCCGTTGTAGACTATCATGCTTCCGCCTCGAGCGATCACGGCGTGACCTCCGCTCAAATTTGCGTAGAATTTCCAAGTGTCCGCAGTATGTCTGTCCGATACGTTGAACGGCGTCTTTCCGTGTACCGATCCTTTGGTATTGACGACTATATCGTCGGCTGCCGTATTCTCATCGCCCAGCACTACGCTGCCGCCCTGCACTTTTACTCCGCCGCCGACCGACGTCGAGATATCCGCGTATTTTACGCTTATGTTCGCGGAGTTGTTTTCATCTTTTGCGTCAGACGATTGAACGCAGGCGATGGCAAAACTCTTTATCAGTATTTTATCGTAATTTATACCTGTGCTTTGGTACTGGTCGAATCTGTTGTAAAGACCTGTGAAATCGACGTGCAGTTTGCCTTGCGCATCCAGACTACCGCCTTCGACCAAAACGCCGTGTTCGTTGGCGTATTCGCCTACAGATATATTTCCGCCGTCCGTTTCCCATTGCCACGGAACAAACGTCGCATATCTGTGAGTGCCCGCCGCAAGCGCCTCTTCGTCCGTTGCAGAACAAGTCGCGCTGCCGTTGCCCATACGGTTGATACGGCAAGTTACGTCGTAATGTTCGATTTTGCCGTCATAAGCGTTTTGAAAATATATATTTCCGCCGTTGAGATATATAGCTGACGCGTTATAAGCGGAGATCGCGCCGCCGTTCTTGAATATAAGATTTCCTTCGTTGACGGCAACCCCCATCTCTTGGGAATTTATCTCGGAGCTGTCCATCGTGACCATTCCGCCTCCGAACTCGGAAGAATCGAGATATACTCCTATAGAAAGCGCTCTCTTTGCGTCGGCGTCGTCCGCTGATACCTTTTCGCCTTTTGAATTCACCCAATCCGACGCGGGTTTGGACGCGACGTAAGTTCCGCTTTCGGTTGCGTTGCCCAATGTAATGTCGGTCTTTTTCAACTCAATATCCACCGCGCGTTCCGATACCGCAGTCTTATTTATCGCATATACTCCGTAACAATAGCTGTCGCTGTCGAGCGTTATCCATCCGTCGGTCAATTCTATCTTGCCGCGAGTGCCGAACACTCCGTAACTGTGATCGCCGTGCATCTCTATAGTAGTGCCCGATCCCGAAAGTTTGCTTATTGTAGCGCTGTCGCTTCTGCCCCTCGAAAGTATTCCGAAAGTAGTCTTAAATGCTCTCTGCTCCGCCACTTGAGAAAGCTCCTCGTTGAGATCTTTATTGACTACTATTTTGCTCGACGACATATCCAAAGATCCGCCGTTGACAAAAATAGCGGCGTCGCGGTACTGTCTTGCGCGCTGAAACTCGCTCGCGCCTTCGTCATTTTGTATATCCGCAATCTCAAAAGGGCTGTTGGCGTGCGACACGGTGGCGTTTTTGGTTATATTAACGCTGTCCATAGTAACGTTTCCGCCGCTAACGGACACTACGCTGCCGTTGTAAGAAGTCGCCGAATGCACTTTTTTAAAATCCAAAGTGCCGCCGTCGCACAGTATGCAAGCGCCTTCGCTGTATTTAGCGGAATTGGACGCCGTATCGACGGCGGTATCTACTGCCGGAAGTTCTTGAGGATCGACGGTCTTGAGTTCTCCCGACGTACTGATTGTCATTGTACCGCCCGTCATATATATGCAAGAAGTCTGCCAAGTGCCGAAATATGAATAAAAACTTCCTTCGCTGCGCGATCTCGAAACTTTATCCGAATTTGTACCGATAACGTTTACGTTGAGTTTGCCTGAGGTCATATTTACCGCGGCATAGTTGGGCGCGGCGATCGTAGTCGCGCCGTCGGTTCTCTCTACCGAATAGGCTATATCGTTTTCGTATCCGAAGAGCATAGCCTGTCTTACGCCGTCAGCCGAAATGTCGTCTGTAGGATTGCCGTATGCGTCAATATAATACGTATATGCAAAACTCGATTGGCGAACGTCGTAGGTGTCAAAACTGTCGTTGGTCGCGCCGCTGAATACCACGAAACAGTACGTATCGCGCTTAATGAGAGTCTTATCTCCGTAGACTATATCCACGTCAAAATATACGTTTGCGCTGTCTGTAGCCGCGCCCGAAGTACGCATAGGCAATCTCGGCATGATGATATTATCTGCAAGGCTCGACGAACCGTCCGTCTCTACCTTGGTTACGTTGCCGATATCGATTTTGTATCCGCCTGCAGCAACGAGATTGCTGTAGTATTCCGTCGGACGGGGTCCGCTCTCGAACATGCCGCCGTAGACGTTGAGATCTCCGCCCGCTACCGTAAGCACGCTGCCTATGGGATTGTAGAGGCCTCCGCCTCCGCGCGTATCTATTACGGTAAAAGACCTGCCGTCCGGCACGTTGAGCAAACTGTTGCGGTTATTGCGTTCTATTTCATTGCCGTTGAGATCGATCGTAAGGTCGCGTTTGAGATCGAGCGAGTCGCCCGTCATAATTATCGGAGCCTTCAGTTCGTCAGACAGTTTTACGTATCCGTAACCGCTTTTGATAGCGTTGAACAACTCCTGCTGCGAGGAAACGAAACACGGCGCTTGAGTCTCGTAATTAAAATTGTCGTCGCCGTTGACTTCCGTGACGTATCTCGCGTCGGTGAGCATTACCGTCAAAGAGAATATAAGCAAAGCCGCCGCCAGCAATAAAGCCGCCAACGCGCCTCTCTTCATATTCATATTCCGTTGCGATGCTTTCACCTTCCCCGCCTCTCAACTACGCAGTCTGCGTAAATACCATATTTATCTTACACGGACTGGTAACTCCTACGCAGTCCTTTATCGACACTCTTTTCCAATTTCCCGATCCGTTTTCATTTATCTCAAGCATGGGATTGCCGTCCTTTCCCAAGACGGGCGCGCCGGATTCCATCGCCCATCTGCATTCGTATTCGTCAGCTATCGACGGCGTCTGCAGAGGCGAGGTAAACGCTCCGGTAATATCGTCCTTCTCCCAATAGCCGTCAGCCGCCCAATCGGCCGACAGATCGTCTCCTCTGAGCGTATCGCGTAAAACCAGCCTGAACAAATAATGATGGGTCTTCCCCTCTTCAAGTACGTACCTTCCGCTGTCTTCGCGCGCTATGTTTACAGTGATCCTGCAGTATCTCATATCGGCGGCAGTCTCGAATGCAACGGGACACACGAACATATTTACGTTGTCCGAACTATCCGAGCCCGCATAAGTGGCGTAAGTATATTTGACCGTACTGAAATTCAAGCCGTCCAACAAAATAGCGGAAGAACGCGCTGTGTCTATGCGAAGTTCTTCTCCGCCGTCTACAAGAGAAGAAAAATCGTTTTCTATCTCTATGCCGTCCGCTGTCGAGGCAGTCTCGACCAACTGTGTGCCCGTTGCTTCGTCAAGACGGTAAATTCTGCTCGCTCTGCTTGCAGAGGAAATATCTCCCGAGACGTAATTCCCGTCTTTGAGTTCCACCAACTGTATCATCGAACTCTTAGCAAAATTCTCCGGCAGATAAAATACAAAACTGTATTCGTATTTCAATCCCGATTTTCCATTGTTGTCCACGCTTATCACCGATTCTGCCCAAGAATTCATACGGACGGGACGCGTACTGTCCGTAACCTGCTGAATAAAAGGCGCGTTGATAAACGAATCGAATTTTCCCTTGTTTATAGAAAATCCGCAATTTATGGAAGCCACTCCCGAAGAGTCTCCGCCGTGATCTATTCCCGATACGTAAGAGGCGAACGAATATATCGAAAACATCAAAGACAGCAGTAAAAGCACGCAGGATACGCAAAAGAATATTCCGCCGCTGTGTCTCTTGAGAAATTTCACCGTGTCCGACCTCCCGTAATTTAAAATGCAAAGTAAGTATATGCGCAATACACATAACATACATATCTTCTTCGCGGATATTTTATCACGACTTTTTTATTTTGACAACAATTTTTATATGCTTTTTTTACAATTAATGTGATTTTTCTACAAAAAATAAATATTCCGGAAAAATTATAAATCCGTATAGTCCAATATTTTACAATTAACTATAATTTATATAGATTATATATAATCCATAAATTATTAAAAGTTTATTAAAATTCAAAATAAAAAGACGGATCTCAACGATCCGTCTTGCAACTGAATATCGGCGTATCAATAATTGTCCGCGTGTATCTCGAAATAACTCTGCGGATGAGCGCACACGGGACATTCTTCGGGAGCTTTCGTGCCTACGACTATATGACCGCAGTTTCTGCATTCCCATACCTTTATTTCGCTCTTCTCGAATACGGATGCCGTCTCGACGTTCTTCAACAAAGCGCGATATCTCTCCTCGTGACGTTTTTCTATTTCGCCTACGGCGCGGAATTTTGCGGCAAGTTCGGGAAAGCCCTCTTTCTCGGCAGTCTTGGCAAAATCTTCGTACATATCCGTCCACTCGTAATTTTCGCCGTTTGCAGCCTGCGCCAGATTACTTGCGGTGTTGCCTATGCCCTGCAACTCCTTGAGCCACATCTTTGCGTGTTCTTTCTCGTTGTCCGCAGTCTTGGCAAAGATAGAAGATATCTGTTCGAATCCCTCTTTTTTTGCTACCGACGCAAAATATGTGTATTTGTTTCTTGCCTGCGATTCTCCCGCAAAAGCCGCTTCGAGATTTTTCTCGGTCTGAGTTCCGGTGTATTTGCTCATTTTATCCTTCTCCTTTTATTATATTGCCGTATAAATACGGTTTTTATCAATTTAAATATTTACAGTTTAAACACTCCGCATACGTCGAGTATCGACGTCACCAATATCGCGGCTATGCAGATCGGACATATATACTTGATCATCACGTTGAAAAATTTCTTTTTTGCAAATCTGCCGTTGAGTTCTATCTCGTCGGTGATAGTCTTGCAGTGTACTATATATCCTATAAATACGCACGTCAAAAACGCCGCTATCGGCATAAGCACCGAATTGCTGAGAAAATCGAACATATCGAGTATAGTCATTCCCTTTATCGATACTTTTCCGAGTACTCCGAAACCGAGCGCGGACGGAATACCCAATAATAGCGTGCCTGCATATGCGATGACGGACGACTTTTTGCGTCCCAACTTGAATTTGTCGTTTATAATTGATACCACGGTCTCCAATAAAGATATTGCGGAAGTGAGCGCGGCAAACAGCACGAGCGCGAAAAACAGCGCGCCGAGTATTCCTCCTCCTACCTTACCGAACGTGGCGAACACCTTGGGAAGTTCTACAAACATAAGTCCGGGGCCCTGTCCCAAAGTCTCCGGACTTCCGCCCGAAAACGCAAACGCCGCTGGGATGATCATAAGTCCCGAAAGCATCGCTATGCCGGTGTCGAATATTTCTATCTGATGAACGGACGATTCTATCTTGGTCTCTTTCTTCATATAAGATCCGTAAGTGATCATTATACCCATTGCCAGCGACATCGAATAGAACAGCTGTCCGAGCGCGGCAAGCACCGTCTTGATGGAAAACTTCTTGAAATCGGGAACTAAATAGTACTTTACTCCCTCCCACGCGCCGGGCATAGTCAATGTGTATATCGTAACTCCGACGGTGAGTATTACCAGCGCGGGCATGAGAAACTTGCTTGTCTTCTCTACTCCCTTCTCAACTCCGAACAAAACTATGACGAACGCTACCGTAATGAATATCGCAAAAAACAACAGCGACTGCCACGGCGACGCTATAAACGACGAAAAAAATCCGTCTTGCGCCGCGTTTGTTCCGCCGCCTGTAATATAGGTAAAGAAATATTTGCCTACCCAGCCGCCTATTACCGAATAATAAGGCAGGATTATGATAGGTATCGCCGAACAGAGTATGCCCAAAAAAGCCCATTTCTTGTTGAGTTTTTTAAAAGAATTTATCGCGCTGACGCCCGTCTTTCTTCCGAGAGCTATCTCAGCCGTCATAAGTACAAAACCGAACGTGATCGCCAAAACTATATAAGTCAGCAAGAATATTCCGCCGCCGTACTTTGCCGCAAGATAGGGAAAGCGCCATATATTTCCGAGACCGACAGCCGAACCCGCCGCAGCAAGGACAAAGCCTATCTTGCTTGTAAATCCTCCGCGTTTTTTAGCAGATCCGCCCGCCGTTTCTACGTTGTCGGAAACTGCCCGACAATCGGCGTTATTCTCTTCTTGCGCCGTCTCTTGCGCAGCGTTTTTCTCATCCATTATGTAGTTCACCTTAAAGTATTTTTACCAGTTTAGCATATATTGCCGTCAAAAGCAAGATAAAAGCCGATAAATAGCCGAAATGCGGGATAATTCAAATGTTTTTATTAAAAAGATTTTTTATGTAACGAGGCGCTAGCCGTCGTCCCACGCTCCGTTGAAAATAATACGAACTATTTTATATCCTGTTGCGACAGCCACATAGACATCATTGTCTTCTGCGGCAGAAATTTGGCAAGCAAATGAGCGAGTTTGACATATCCGCCGTATATAGACATATCCTTATTCTTTTTTGCGTCTCTCAAAGCTTTTTTCGCGACGACGTCGGGAGAGGTGATGTGAGGAAATTTCGTCGTACCTTTTTTTGCGCCTATGGACGCGCGCTCTATCAGCCGCGTTTCCATCCAACCCGCGCACACTGCCGTCGCGCATATGCCGCGCGGTCTCAATTCTCTGTTGAGCGCTCGCGTATAATTGCGGACAAACGCTTTTGTCGAGCTGTAAATATTTTGATAAGGCAGAGGCTGAAAAGCCGCCTGCGAAGCCATATTGACTATATGCGCTCCCTTCTCCATATAGGGCAGACACAGCAATCCCATAGCCGTGAGCGCGCAGACGTTGAGGTCGATCATATTCAACGAAGTCGTCAGATCTATATCCGCATAATCGCAAAATTTGGCAAATCCGGCGCAATTGACTAGCCACGTGATTTGCGGCTGTTCTTCTTCAAACATATCGCTTATGACGCCGAAATTATTTCTATCGGTTAGATCCATAGAAAACGTGCGCGCCCGATCGCCTATCTCCGCCTTTAATTCGTTTAGCCTGCCTATATTGCGACCCAAACACCATATCTCTTCTATCCCCTTTTTCTTTGACAGCAGACGCGCAAACTCTCTTCCTATGCCGCTGCTCGCTCCGGTGACTACCGCGATTTTCTTTTTTTCCATATTGTCCCTCCCTGATGTGATTATTCACTTTCGAGTAATTTATATTCTTCAGACCGCGCAAAAAAGCAAGCGCCGACAGACGCTTGCTTTCATTGCTTGTTTTCATTATTTATAGCGATTAATTTTTTACTATTTTATATCCGTCTTTGGAATCTAGCACAGAATAACCGCTTTCGTAGAGTTTTGCCCTCAATGCGTCCGCGACGGCAAAGTCCTTGCGTTTTTTCGCCTCGAATCTCTCTTCCGCGAGTTTCTTTATCTCTTCGGGGATATCCTCTTGCGCTTCTTCCGAAGGCTGAGCATTATCCAAAGAAAGACCGAGCACTTTATCGAATTCCAACGCAAGCGCGTAGATATCCTTGCTCTTGGGCTCTTTTACCATAGTCCATACAACGCCGAGAGCAAGCGGTATATTGAGATCGTCGTTTACAGCCTCGTCAAACTGCTTTTTATATTCGGCGAGTTTTGCCGCGTCGGTCGCAACGGAACTTACTTTGTGTTGATAGAGCGCGTTGAGAAGTCTCAAGTATGAAGTCTTTGCGCCGTCCATTCCCTCAAAAGTAAAGTTGAGTTTTTTTCTGTAATGAGCGTTGAGACAGAAATATCTGTAATCGAGCGCGCGGTATCCCATATCTTCGAGCTGGCTTATTCTGTATACGTTGCCGAGACTTTTTGACATCTTGCCGTTGTTGACGAGCATAAACTCGCTGTGTACCCAGTAGTTGACGGTCTTATGTCCCTCCAGCGCCTCGTTCTGCGCTATTTCGTTTTCGTGATGGACGGGTATGGCGTCTACGCCGCCTGTATGGATGTCGAAGTGATCGCCGAGATATTTTCTGCTCATCGTCGAACATTCTATATGCCAGCCCGGATAGCCCATTCCCCACGGACTTTCCCACTGCATTATATGCTGAGGATCGGCTTTTTTCCAGACGGCGAAATCCGCGGGATGTCTCTTCTGTCCGTTGACTTCCACTCTCGCGCCCGCCTGCTGATCTTCGAGACTCAGTCTCGAAAGTTTGCCGTATTCGGGAAACTTGGAAATATCGTAATATATGCCGTCGTCGATCTCGTAAGCGTATCCTTTATCGAGCAGAGTCTGCACGTCCTTTATCATTTCATTGATATGATCGGTAGCCTTAGAGATGACTTCCGGCTTGCCGATATTGAGTTTCTTGAAATCTTCAAAAAAATAATTAGTGTAGAATTCGGCTATCTCCCACGGCGTTTTCTGCTGTTCTCTCGCCGCCTTTGCCATCTTGTCCTCGCCCTCGTCTCCGTCAGAAAGAAGATGTCCTACGTCGGTGATGTTCATTACTCCCTTGAGTTTGTAACCGTCGTATTTGAGCACGCGGCGGAATATATCCATAAAGATATAAGTGCGAAGATTACCTATGTGCGCATAGCTGTACACCGTCGGTCCGCAGCTGTACATCGTCGCCTTGCCCTCTTTCAACGGCGAGAATTCTTCCTTTTGTCTTGTCAAAGTATTGTAGATTTTCAACATATATAAACTCCGATATAATTATTGTCAGTCTTTGTTTAGATTTTCTTTTTCGACGTCGATCTTATCTTCCAGTTCGACTATCTCGCGCTCGATCGCGTTTTCCTTTCCGCTATCCTCGACGGAGTTCTCCTGAGTGATAGAATACTTGCAGGATTTTATTCTCAACGCATCCTCGAGTTTTTCTATTCTCCTGTTGAGACGCGCAAATTCTTCGAGTATCGGATCGGGAAGTTTTTGATCTATATCGTCGACGCGCACGTCGTTGAATTTCACCACTCTTCCCGGCACTCCGACGACCGTCGAATTGGGCGGCACGTCCTTGAGTACTACGCTGCCCGCGCCTATCTTGGAATTGTGTCCGACGACTATCGGACCGAGTACCTTTGCGCCCGCCGAGATCATCACGTTGTCTTCTATAGTCGGATGTCTTTTTCCCGTATCTTTTCCCGTGCCGCCCAAGGTCACGCCTTGATATATCAGCACGTTGGTGCCTATCTCCACCGTCTCTCCGATTACCACTCCCACGCCGTGATCGATAAACACTCCGCCCGCGATCTTTGCGGCGGGATGTATGTCTATTCCCGTCTTACGTCTCGTGCCGCCTGCAATGAGTTTTGCCAGATATTTCATACCGTGATTGTAAAACCAATGCGCGAATCTATGTCTGTACAAAGCCTTGAAGCCGCCGTACGTAAAAAATATTTCAAATTTATTTCTTGCCGCGGGATCTTTGTCCAAAGCCGCCTGCAAGTCCATCTTTATCTTTCCCATACCCACCTCATTTTATGGCTAATATTATAAATAAAAAGAGCACCCGTCTTCAAAGACGATTGCTCGCGGTTCCACTTTGATTGAATGTTATACATTCCTCTCATAGGTCTTAACGCGACCAGAACGCGCGGTATTTCCCCCGCGGGCAAGCGAACCGCACTTCGTTATTCTCTGTCGAAAAGGCTTTCAGCCGACGGCCTTTTTCTCTGTACTAAAGCAAAATAACTACTCTTGATCGCTTATTGCCGTATTGTCTTTTATATTTGTATTATATGTAACGCGGTCGTTTTTGTCAACCGATTTGAGAATATTGACCGCGCCGCCTGCCGTCACATCTTGTACGGAGTTGCTATACCGAGAAGGGACAGCGCGTTTTTCAGCACCTGTCTGGTGGCTTTCGTCAAGAGAAGACGGGCGTTTTTTATACCCTCGCGCTCGGTATTTATCTTGTGCTCGAAATAGAACTTGTTGAACGCCTGCGACAGATCGACCGCAAATCTCGTGACTATGCTGGGCTCGTACTTTCTCGCGCTCTCTTTGAGTATCTCGGGATACTTTTCCAAAAGCGATACTATGGCTTTGCAGGAATCGCTGTCCAATCCCGCGTAATCTATCTCCTCGCCGACTTCGCCGCACTTTTCAAAAAGACTGTTGCATCTCGCATAAGTATACTGCACGTAAGGTCCCGTCTCTCCCTCGAAATTGAGCACTTTGTCAAACGAAAAGACAATATCTTTTATCCTGCCGTTGTACAGCACTCCGAAGAGAACCGCTCCGACTCCCACTTGCTCGGCTATCTCTTCTTTGCCCTCGAGATCGGGATTTTTTTCGTCAATTACGGCTTTAGCCTTAGCTACCGCCGTATTGAGCACGTCCTCGAGAAATACGACGTTGCCGTCGCGCGTGGACATAGATCCGTTTTCCAAGGATACCATTCCGTGCGCTACGTGTATCATATCCTGGGACCATTCGCAGCCCATCATCTCGAGCACTTTGAATACTTGGCGGAAATGCAGGTTTTGCTGATAAGCAACGACGTAAAGGCACTTATAGAAATCGTAAGTATTCTTTCTGTAGAAAGCCGCCGCCATATCTCTCGTCGCATACAGCGTCGCGCCGTCTGATCTTTGCAAAAGACACGGAGGCATAGAGTCGTCGACGAACTTGACGACTTTCGCGCCGTCGCTTTCCTCGAGAAGTCCCTGCTTAGTCAACTCGTCCAACACGGGTTGCATCTTGTCGTTGTAAAAAGATTCGCCCGCATAGCTGTCAAACTCTATATTCAGTCTCTCATATATTTTTTTGACTTCCTTGAGCGTGATCGCCTTGAAATATTCAAAGAGTTGGAGCGCTTCTTTATCGCCGTCTTCTATGGCTTTAAACCACTTTCTTGCTTCGTCGGCAAGAGAAGGATCCGTCTCTTCTTCCTTATGAAAACGCACGTATATATCTACGAGCGCTCTCACGCCTCTTTCGTCTATCTCTTTTCTGTCGCCCCAGAGTTTGTATGCCACGATAAGCTTGCCGAATTGCGTACCCCAATCTCCGAGATGATTTATACCGACGACGTTATAGCCAAGCGCCTTATGTATCCTGTATATAGCTCCGCCCAAAGCGGTGTTGAGCAAGTGTCCCATATGGAATGGCTTTGCGATATTGACAGACGAATAGTCGATACATACCGTCTTGCCTTCTCCCTCGTTGCTTGCGCCGTAAGCGCTGCCTTCGCCAAGCACTCTGTCGAGAACTTGCTTGGAATAAAGCATATTGTCAAGCGTGAAATTGACGAATCCCGCCACTGCCTGCACGTCCTTTATGATGCCGCCTACCTTTACTTTTGCCGCTATTTCCTGCGCGATTGCGGCGGGAGACTTCCTCATCTCTTTTGCAAGTTTAAAACACGGTATGCAGAGATCTCCCATACCGCTGTCTTTCGGCGCCGCGACAAGTCCGTAGAGACTCTGCGCGTCAAACCCTTCGATATTTATACTGTCAATTATCAGCTGCTTGTAATCCATATTTTCTCCGATGACCGCCGTACGCGGTTTTATACGTTGAATCTGAAAAGCACTACGTCGCCGTCCTTGATGACGTACTCCTTGCCTTCGGATCTGACTTTGCCTTTTTCCTTTGCCGCTACGTAAGAACCGCACTCGAGCAATATCTGCCAATCTACGATCTCTGCGCGAATAAATCCTCTCTCGAAATCGCTGTGTATCTTGCCTGCCGCCTGCGGCGCTTTCGTACCCTTGGCGATCGTCCACGCTCTCGTCTCTTTCTCGCCGGCGGTAAGATAACTTATAAGTCCCAAGAGGTCGTAACAAGCCGATACAAGCTTGTCCAAGCCGCTCTTGTCTATTCCGTATTCCTGTTGAAACATTGCCTTGTCGTCGCTGTCCATAGACGCGAGTTCTTCTTCCAATTTAGCGCACAGCACTATCGTCTTTGCGCCTTGCTTCTGCGCGAAATCCCTCACCTTGGCGACATACTCGTTGTCTCCCGCCGCTACGTCGTCCTCGCTTATGTTGGCGGCGTAAATAACGGGTTTTGCCGTAAGCAGGAAGAGATCTCTCGCCATCTCTTTTTCCTCTTCGCTCATATCTATAAGCCTAGCGGGGATACCTTTCTCCAACTCGGCATACAGCCTGTCCATAAGCTCTGCTTCGACAATATATTTTTTATCTCCGCCCTTTGCGGACGTCCTTGCTCTGTTGGCGCGCTTTTGTACGCTCTCCATATCGGCGAAAATGAGTTCGAATTCTATAGTCTCGATATCTCTCAGCGGATCTACCGAACCGTCTACGTGAGTGATGTTTGCGTCGTCGAAACATCTCACCACGTGCACTATCGCGTCGACCTCTCTTATATGCGAGAGAAATTTATTGCCCAGTCCCTCGCCTTTGGACGCGCCTTTGACCAGTCCGGCTATGTCGACGAATTCGAGCGCCGTCGGCGTGACCTTTTTGCTGTTGTACAGCGCGGCGAGTTTGTCGAGCCTATCGTCAGGTACGGCTACCACTCCTACGTTGGGTTCTATCGTGCAGAACGGATAGTTGGCGCTTTCCGCTCCCGCCTGCGTGATAGCGTTGAATAGAGTGCTCTTTCCCACGTTGGGAAGTCCTACGACACCGAGTTTCATTTTCTACCTCTCAAATCATTCGTTTTCTTTTGCTTCGGCTTGAGGATCTTGAACATCGTCCGTATCCTCCCCGTCGAGCTGTTTGACTTGGTTTTTTCCCACTATGCTCAAAGTATTTTCTTTGCCGTGGAAAAATCTTATCACGTTGTCTTTGTGTCTGTATATCACAAATACCCATATCAAAAGGCTGCATACTATTGCCGCGACGCTCGAGCGATATTTTACGCAATTGACCACCGTCAAAGCCGTCACCGCGAGATAAGAGCCTATAAAGCCTATTTTGCATACGAGCAGATATATTATCAATCCGGCGAATACGCAAGGTCCGACTATCGGGGTCGTCACCATAAACATTCCCAAAGAAGTCGCGACTCCCTTTCCGCCTTTAAATTTGGTATAGATCGGGAAAATATGACCGATGACTGCGACCGCGCCCAAAATAAACATCCAATTTGTAGAACCTATCGCAAATCTGCCGATAAGAGCAAACGCCGCGCCTTTTGCGCAATCAAAAGCAAACGTCAACGCACCCCAAAGTTTGCCTATACTGCGCATAACGTTCATAGTACCGGGATTGCCGCTGCCGAGTTTTTTGATATTCTTCCCTTTGACTTTTCCTATTATCGTCGCCATATTGATCGCGCCTACAAGATAAGCCGCTATGACCGATATTATTTTCCACGCCATATTCACTTCCTCTTCCCTTTGCCATTATTTTAACATAAAACGTAAAATTGCACAACTTTTTGATATCAATTCAAAATGTAAATAAAAAGCGCATTTTTTGCCGATATGTGTCGATAAAGCACGGAAAATTATAATTTATCGTAACTTATGGATGAATTTGCGCGCGATCGCAAAAAAATTAGAGGTTCTTTTGATTGTAATTATTTCCCAATAAAGGCGCTAAAATTTTTTGGGTATTGACATATTTGCCGCCGTTCCTTTATAATTGTTATAGTAAAACGGAGGAAATTATGAAAAAAATATCCATTACGCTTATAGTTATCGTACTCGCTCTTTCTGCGGTACTGATGTGCGCTTGCGGACCTAAGGTACAATCTACGGAGGCATCGCTCGACTTTGACAATCTCGGTTCAAGACCCAACGCGCAAGCGGCGGCGAATTCTACTCCGGTAGACGCAAGCAAGATCACTCTAAGTTCGGAAGAGACTACCGATCAAGCAGTGCTCGACTCTATAGAATATCTGCTCAAACTGTCCAATCAGAATAATATCGATTGCGACTTCTTTGCGGCGGCGGCTTACGGAACGGGCGAAGCCAAGATCAGATTTACAGGTCAAAACATCGTGGGAAATATGGATATCAGAGAATGGCGTATGTACGACAACGGCGAGTACTTCTTCGATTCCTACGGTCTTGTAGTAGGCGGATATACTCTCAAAGAAAACGGCTCTAAGGGCGGCGTACCCGACAGCTTGGTATCCTTAATAAGCGGCGTACTCAATTATACCGAAAGAGTTTACTCCCCCGACGGCGAGACTTTCTACAAATCCAAAGAAGGAAAAGCCGACTCGGAATCGCTCATAAAATTCCCCTCGCTCGACGCTATCGAGTATAAGAAGCCCAAGGCTCAAAAGACCGACGTAGACACTTATATCGAGGAAAACCACTACCGTCACAGCTTCAAGGAATTCACGACCGACAATCTCGACGACGAAAATCTTACGCCCATCACAAGCGGAAAATTGACGTACGACGAGGCAAACGGCATCTATACGCTCGAATGCGAAGTCAACTGCGAAGACGAGAGAATACTCGATCTTTCTATCAAGAGCATGAAACAGAGTTCGGGTACCGATATATTCAAGTACGCTAAAAAACGTCTTACCATAGAGATCTGGGAGTGCGGTCTCGTCAAGAGTTATATCAACATAAACAGATGGGAAGCAACGCTGTTGCCCACTTCGCTCAAATTGCAAGGAGCAAGCGAGAATTTCTATAATCAGGCATTTACTTACAACAAAGAAGATATCAAAATTATGGTAGTCCCCGACGAAGTCAAGCAATCGCTGATGAAATAAGACATTACAAAAACATAGCGCTCCTGCGACGTCGCAGGAGCATTTTTTATCGTCTAAACTCAGACTTCTATCGGACTTTCGTCAAAATCGGGGATATATTCTTGAGAGGCGCTGGACAGATCTTGCACAAAAGCGTTTGAGAATCCCGCCTTTTCCGCATAAGATACCGCTATTTTGTACTCGAGCGGAAGAAGAGGTCGCGCAAGTTCGGGATATTCGAGCGAACGGCCGAAGGGCACGTACTGACCCATAAGCGAAACGTACGCGTCGCAAGATACGGTAACGGAAATTTTATCCAATACTTTTTTGGTGTTTTCAAGACTATTGGGCAGCACCAAATGTCTTATTATCATACCCTTCTGCATTATACCGTTGTCGAAAACGTCGATAGGCTGCAATTCCCGCATCTTGGCTATGGCTTGGGAACATACTTCAAAATAGTCGGAACAATTGCTGTATTTGCGCGCAAGCGCATTGTCTGCGTATTTAAAATCGGGCAAAAAAACGTCTGCGATC
This sequence comes from uncultured Clostridia bacterium, assembly GCA_948471525.1. GTDB lineage: Bacteria > Bacillota > Clostridia > Christensenellales > UBA3700 > RACS-045. The sequence goes on from CAOKSY010000009.1 coordinate 70,616, forward strand.
CCCCTCAGCCTTTCAAGAGTTTCCACGCTCTCGTAACCTCCGCAATTATATACGATAGGCAGAGACGGTTTGTATATTTCGACCGCTTGAATAATTCCGTCCGTAAAATGCGTGGGAGTGACCAGATTGATATTGTGCGCTCCCGCATCCTCCAACCTTTTAAATATATCGGCAAGACGGCTTGGCGTTATCTCTTTTCCTTTTCCTCGCGATATGCCGTAATTCTGACAGTATACGCATTTTAAATTACAGCCGCTGAAGAATATAGTTCCGCTCCCGCGCTCGCCTGAGATCGGCGGCTCTTCCCATCTATGCAGAGATACGCGCGCCACTCGGATCGCCTTTTCGCGACAGTATCCAAATTCGTTTTGTCTGTCCGCATTGCATTTTCTCGGACATAAATTGCACAATTCCATAATTTTATTCTATCAAATATTTGCGATCAATTCAAGCTTAGCCCGATTGAATTAGAATGGTAATATTTAAAAGGATCAGATATCTCCGCTACGGCCGAGATGACAATTTTAAATATTCATAATGTCTTACTGCTAATTCGCCCCAAGTGAGGCGGGAAGGCAGCTGAGCGAAAAAGATAAATATAGATTTCCCGTCTGAGAGACAACTTCGTATAACGGCGCGCCTTTCGCTTGATCGAAAGATATCCGTCGCTCACCGTGTACGGCAAGTACACTTATGGCTAGGATACTTCCGCCAAAACAAAATCCACACCGCTCTCCAAAGTCTGCAGTCATAGATATAAAAAATCGCTCGTACTTGCCGTACGAGTCGACTTTTTGTTATGCCGTTTTGGCGAAAAATTACTTAATTAATTCTCGTGAGGCGGAAAGCGAGTATCGCGCGTCTGCCGCGAGTAGAAAACGGAATACTGCGCGGAGAGGGAGAGCAGTCAACTTTATGATAGGATTAGATCTCTCCGCTACGGCCGAGATGACAATTTTAAATATTCATAATGTCTTACTACTAATTCGCCCCAAGTGAGGCGGGAAGGCAGCTGAGCGAAAAAGAAAATTGTAGATTTGCCGTCAAGGCGATATAAGAAAAAATCGCTCGTACTTGCCGTACGAGTCGACTTTTTTGTTATGCCGTTTTGGCGGCAAAGATGCTGTTTTACTTTCGCTCAGTCTGCTTTTCCGCCGAACATCACATCTTACGCCAGATCTTGTATACTTCTCCGCCTGCAAGCGCGATCATCTTGAGCGCATTGGGAGTGATCTCGTCTACGTATACTTTGAACTTCTTGTTGAGAGACGCGCTCTCTTCGACGATAAGGTAATTCGCGTTGGTCGCGCCGATGCCGCATTCTCTCACTGTATCGATCGTAATGACGTCGCCGTCGTCGAAATGAACTGCAATTTCTTCGAGCGTGACCGTAGTCTTGATAAATCTCATAGACTTCGATTCGTCTGTAGATACGTCTGCAAGTACTTCCGCGAATTCATCGGGCATCATCTCGACGTCCTCGAGTTTGATCTCGTCACGGACAAGATATCCGTAACCTCTTCTTTGCGTCAACGTCAAATCTGCCGCCGACAGATCCTCGCTGAAATCCTTGTCCTTGTATCTCGGCTTCTTGGCAAGTTCTGCTTTTTCCGCAAGCATTGCTATGAGTTCCTTAGCCCTTGCCACGGCTTGCTTGGAACGCACCGGCAACATTGTCGGTATCTCTGCGACAGCTTTCCTGTCGCTCATATCCTTATGACGGAAACGCTTTGGATCGAGACTGTTGGGATCGAGAGCGAAGTATACTTTCATAGTCTTTCCATTGATGACTATTCTCGCAATCGTCTCTCTGCCCTTATTGAAGTTCTCCTTCGTCTTGCTTATCCTGCTCTTAATGCCGTAAGAGAAGAATTCGTTTTTAATTTCCGTATAGAAAGCTTTGATATCGTCGCTCGCAAGTTTCATTTTGGTGGCGTAATCGTATCTCGGCTTTACGCTCTTGAGTGAAATTTCTTCCTCCTCTTCCTCTTCGTCTTCGTCGTCCTCTTCTTCCTCGGGTTCGACTACCGCTACGACAGGCTCCGGTTCGGGTTCGGGCTCCGGTTCGGGTTCGGGCTCCGGCTCAGGTTCAGGCTCCGGCTCGGGTTCAGGCTCCGGCTCGGGTTCGGGCTCCGGCTCGGGTTCGGGCTCCGGCTCGGGTTC
>CAOKSY010000010.1 GCA_948471525.1 uncultured Clostridia bacterium
AGATATGTCGACATTTTTGTTTTTAATTTTACATAATTTTAAGTGAGATAAATAAAGGTTATGATAAGAAATATGCTTTTTTAGGTTATTTTAATAGGTTGAGATCTCTCCACTGCGGTCGAGATGACAAAAAAATAATCGTCACCCTGAGCGGAGCATATGCGCAGTCGAACGGGTCTATATCCGTTTATACAAGGGTTAGACCTCTCCGCTTCGGTCGAGATAACCGGATTACTCAGTATCTTTAAATGTGAAAATAAAAATAACGGAATAGATCTCTCTACTCCGCTATTTATTCCTATCAAACAAATTATATATCCCGTCTGATAGAACTTACTCTCTTTTTCTCCGAATAATAATCCTGATCTGCCTCGTTGACAAAATCGGAAATATTTAGTTCTTTGCTCATAAGTTCGACAAGTTCGTCTTCAAATTCTTTCAGCTTGTCCTTTACTCCGTCGCGTTGGGCGCGATCGACGGTATTTATATTGGCTTTGCAATACGATTCCCACTTACCAGAAAAAATCTTAAGACGTTCTCCCTCAAGAGCAAATTTTACTTTGGACGAATACTCTATATTCTTTGCTTTGTCTATTGCCTGAGTAAGCGCCAAATTTATACTGTCCTGCTCACGCTTGAGCGAATCAACCTTATGCGCCAACTCTTGGTTTTCTCTTGTCAATCCTTCTACTCTGTCTCTCAATGCGAGAATAGTCTTTTCGTATTTGTCCGTCTGCGCGTTTATATATTCCTGCACCTGCGCTTTATCATAACCTTTTCTGGAAGTTGCAAAATTCATAATACGATACTCCTTTATTTATATTTAACTGATATCTATTTATTTTTTTATTTCTCCGTATTGCTTCTAAGTAAGTACATTATAACTAAAAAAATCAGGCTACTGCGTCGGCAATAACCTGTTTTTATGTCGAAAATCAAAACAAAAAGTAAAAAACGAATTACTTATCCGCTTTATTCGCCTTGATAAGGCTCTGTTTGAGATCAAAAAGTTTTTGAGAAAGATCGACCTTATATATATGCGGATTGAGCATACGCTTGTACTCATTCCAGAACTCGCCGTAGCTTGCCTTGTGATAAGCCGCTATTTCCTTGACGGAAGGCAAGTCGTAGACCAATTTACCCGAGCAGATAATCTGTCTGCCGAGTTCCTTGACGTAAAAATTGGTGATCTTCTTTCTCTTCCAAGAAAAATCGGGATGGAATATCTCCAATTCATCTACTCCGTCAAATGTCTCTTCCTGCAACGCAATGAGATCTGCAATAGCTTTGTTTGTATTTCTATCATAAAGTCTGACTATCTTTTTAAAACCCGGATTGGTGATCTTTGCGGGAGTGTCGCTCATTTTCATTTTTGGCACAAGGACGCCGTCTATCTCGATCCCTGCAAGTTTATATACTCCTCCGAGCGACGGGCAGTCCATACTCGTGATAAGTTTTGTACCTATGCCGTACGTATCGATTGCCGCATTCTGAGTCGCAAGAGATTGAAGAACGTTTTCATCTATATCGCCGCTGGCGCATATCTTGGCGTTGGGAAATCCCGCATCGTCGAGCATTTTTCTCGCCTCTCTCGACAAATAAGCCAAATCACCGCTGTCGAGACGAATTCCGATAGGCTCATATCCCTTTGCTCTCAATTCCTTGAATACCGTTATCGCATTGGGAACTCCGCTACCCAAAGTATCGTAAGTATCGCAAAGAAGCAAGCATTTGGCGGGATAAATATCCGCATACGCTCTAAAAGCGTCCAACTCGCTCGGAAAACTCATGACCCAACTGTGAGCGTGAGTACCCGATACCGGCACGTCGAACATCTTTCCTGCAAGCACGTTTGACGTGGACGCACAACCCGCTATTATAGCCGCTCTCGCGCCGTAAATACCCGCGTCGGGTCCCTGCGCTCTTCTCAGTCCGAATTCTGCAATCGCGCTACCCTTTGCCGCATACACTACCTTTGCGGTCTTGGTCGCGATAAGCGTCTGATGATTGAGAATACAAAGTATCGCAGTCTCTATAAACTGAGCCTCAAACATCCTTGCTCTTACCGTAAGAATAGGTTCTTGCGGAAAGATCACCGTGCCTTCGGGAACCGCGTAAATATCTCCCGTAAACTTGAAATCTTTGAGAAGAGATAAAAATTCCTCGTCGAAAGTGTTGAGCGAACGCAAATATTCGATGTCTTCGTCAGTAAAATTCAAGCCTAAAATATAGTCTACGACCTGCTCGAGTCCGCAGGCTACCGCATAATTATTGCCTACGCCTCTGTAAAAAACATCAAATACCGCGACTTCGTTCATCTGCGTGTTCTTGCTGTAACCGTACATCATCGTCAGCTGATACAAGTCTGTAAGTAAAGTTAAGTTTCTCATACTACTCCTATTGATATTTCTATGCCGAAACAGTATAAATTTCGGAGAGGCTGGACGGCTTGTCCATTACCCATTTGCCGGTCGTATTTTTTCGTCAGTATCTAATATGCCTCAACTAAACGGATTTGTCAATAAATGTCGAAGCGTTTTTGACAATTATTTATATTGTATATAATATTATAATATAAATATATCAGCTCCGAATAAAAAAGCTTTATTTGTCTTGATTTTCCCCGTTCTTTTCCTCTTCCTGCTTTTCGTCCGATAAATTCTGAGGATCTTCCTCATCGCATTTTACGTTGTCTTGCAAAGCCGCTTCCGCTCTGGCGCAATCGACTTCCGCCCCGCTCTTTGCCGCAGTCTTTTGCGCAAGCGCAAGTTGACGCTTTTCACACATTCTTGCAAACCACTTAGTCTCGAGACTTATCTTGCCGAGTTGAAGAAGTACTTGCAAAACTATCGTAACGATACACATTATATAACATATAAGCTGTACCGCTTTGACGTTTGAATTGCCGATAGTTACGGGATCCGTACCCTTCAAAAATTCCAGCGTGCCTCTCACAAAGCCGTACCAACTGAGATAAAATATACCGAAAGTACCGTTTTTGAGCGGTTTCTTGGGAAGATAAAACATCAAAAGCGCTATCGTAAGTCCTATCGCATTGAGCACTCCCTCATAGAAAAACGAAGCGTAGTGCCACGAATTCGTCCTATCTATAAACACTGCGAACGGAAAACGCTGAAGCGCGGGATTGGTCACCTCGATCCCATAAAGCTCCTGATTGAAAAAGTTGCCCCATCGACCTATTATCTGACCGAGTAAAAGCGCGATTACCACGCAATCCGCCACACGCATCATAGAGTATTTGCGGTTGCGCAGACAGCACAAAAATATTCCCAACGCGCCGCCGAAAATTCCGCCGATTATAGTCAAACCACCGCTACTAATATCTATGGCGTCGACAAATCCTTCCCACGACGACAGCGAATATTCGTCTCCAAGCCTGGGCACTACGTAGAAAACGCGGCAAAATACAACCGCCATCGGCACTACCCAAATAAACAGCTCAAGAGAAAAATCCAAATCAACGTTGCGTTTTTTTGCAAGCAAAAGATATAGCAGGAAACTTAGTATTATACCGCAAGTGATTATAATTCCGTACCAATACACAGGTCTTCCGCCCGGAAGCCTGAACGCGATATTGTCAAGCGCGATCAACATATTCTGCAATTCTATTACCCCTCGTCAAAAGACTTTGCACGTGCCTTCGTTACGCACGCCTATGACGAATACGTTTTCTCCGCCGAAAACGGCGCTCATATTACGCACGTAGTCTTCGCATTTATCCTTGCCGACGTACGCTATTATCGTGCCAGCAAATCCGCCTCCGTGGACTCTCACTGCCTTTACCCCGTCAGATCGTTTGCTGAGATTGATTCCCAACGGAATCCTCTGCTCTAGATCGCCTATCGGATAGCAGTTCTGCAACATAAGATAGGAGCTCATTCCCGACTCGTTTATCAAAGCGCAAAATTTCTTTTCATTGACGTTTTTGACAGCCTTTGCGCACGCGTCGACTCTCTTGTTTTCATCAAAATAATGCATTGCGCGCATTATCGCTCTGCCCGACGTCTTTTTCTGCACCTCGGAAATTTGAGCATAGAAATCATCTTCTTTTACGCGTCTGAGTTTTTTTACTCCGAACAATGAAGCGACTCCTTCCATCTCTTCTCTTATAGCGGCATATTGATCGGTCAAATCGCTGTGATCGCCGCCAGTATTCATCAATACTATTCTCAAATCTTCGAAATTCCAATCTATCGTCTGTATTTTGAGATTTTTGATCGACTTGAAATCTATATAACTCACGCCTCCCAAAGCTATCGCGCTCTGATCCAACAGTCCGCAGGGCTTGCCGAAATAGACGTTCTCCGCATACTGCGACGCTTTGGCTTTGGTGACTTTGTCTATCTTGCCGCCGTTGTACATATCGTTGAGTATCTCGCATATAAGCACCTCAAAGCACGCCGACGAAGAAACTCCCGCTCCTCTGAACACGTCGCTCGTGGTCGTGGCGCAGAAGCCTCCGAGCGCAAGACCGTTCTGCTTGAAATAAGAGCATACTCCTCTCACCAAAGCGACGGCGTTGCCGTATTCTTCCTTTCTCGCTTCCAGATCGTCAAGACTCACTTCGACGGGAGAAAAACCCACCGATTCGACTATTATCTTGCCCTCGCACGGAGTGACGCAAGCCACCGTGTCAACCGTGATAGACGCGCAAAGCACCTTGCCGTTGTTGTGGTCGGTATGATTTCCGCACACTTCAATTCTGCCGGGAGAGGAATAGAACGTTCCGCCCTCCCCGAATTTCTTGCTGTGCAAGTCGTATATAGCGAGATATCTTCCCGCCTGATAGTCCAATTTATCTTCTCCGTAAAGGATCTTTACTTTTTCCGCAAAATCGGCGTCGTTCGCCAAATTCGCAACAAATTTTCTGTCTGCCATATAGCCTCCGCAATCATACGGGTCGTCCGACCCTAAATCATTATATCACACCGCGCGCGTCAAAGTAAATAAGTATAGAGAAAATTTACTTATAATAAACTTAAATAAAATCGTCTGTTAGTATTGCAAATTTCAATCAAATATTATATAATAAATTCGTAAGAACTCGGTGAAAAACCGATATTTTTAAGGTGATTTTTGTTGAACAATGTTCAAATCTGTCGAAATATGTAGATGAACTAAGTTCAATAATTTTAAAAAGATTACAAATTTATGTGAGGATTTATGACATCTGAAGAACTGAAAATCAAACTCGCGCAACTCGTGAATTACGCAAAAGACAACCTCTCTCTAAGAGAAGAAGACGAGAGTTATGTCACCAACGGACTGCTCGCTATGTTCAATTTGAGCGCTCCTGCGACGGGAGTGGAAAATTACGGCGACTTTCAAAGCGAAATCGTCGATCCGATAGTCGCCTACGCGATAGAGAACGGCATGGCAAAAGAAGAGGAAAACATCTTATTCGAGACAAAACTTCTCGGCTTACTGACGCCTTCCCCGTCTTCTATCATAGACAAGTTCGATATTCTCGTGTCCAATACAGGCATAAGATCCGCGACAGACTGGCTCTTCAATCTGAGTAAAGCAAATAACTATATCCGCTGCGTCGATATAAACAAAAATATTAAGTGGGAACACACTGGCAAATTCGGTAAGATCGGTATAACCATAAATCTGTCCAAACCCGAAAAAGATCCAAAACAGATCGCCGCGGCAAAACTGCTTCCCAAATCAGGCTATCCTGCGTGTCTGCTCTGTACCGAAAACGTAGGCTTTGCGGGCACTCTCAATCACCCCGCGCGCCAAACCTTGAGAATAATCCCTATAAAATTGGGCGGAGAAAGCTGGTCTATACAATACTCTCCATATCAATATTACCGCGAGCATATAATCGCGCTGTCCAACGAGCACAGACCTATGGCTGTCAACAGCGACACTTTATTCCGACTTCTTGATTTCGTAGACTTGTTCCCCCACTATTTTATAGGTTCCAACGCCGCATTGCCCATAGTAGGCGGAAGCATACTTACTCACGACCATTACCAAGGCGGCGCAAAGGTATTGCCTATGTTTGAAGTAGGCACGAGAAAACAGTACGGCGGAAGCAAATACAAAGATGTAGAAGTATATGTCGCCGATTGGTACAACAGCGTAGTCAGAGTGAGCGGTAAAAACAAATTCGAAGTCCACGAGATAGCCACCGACGTGCTAGAGACATGGGCGAAATGGAGCGACGAAAGCGTAAACGTGATCTGCAAGACAAGCGAACAGCATAACGCCGTCACGCCTATCGCGCGTAAAGAAGGAGATACGTATATCATAGATATGATCCTCAGAAACAACCGCACCGACGACGCTCATCCTTACGGAATTTTCCATCCCGAAGAAAAATTGCACAATATCAAAAAAGAAGGTATCGGCATAATCGAAGTAATGGGATTGTTTATACTCCCCGGCAGACTCAAGAGCGAACTCGAATGTATAAAAGATTATATCACCGGCAATAAAAATATCGATTTCAAAGAATTGAATAATTCGGAAAATCCGATGTTCAAACACGCTCCGACCATACTTCAACTTGTCAACGATCACGGAAATTCGCGCGACAGAGTCTATGCTGACAGAGTCGTTACGGACTATGTAAACGACGCTTGCGAACAAATTCTCGAGTGCACCGCCGTATTCAAAAACGACGAACAAGGTCAAAGCGCGTTCGACAAATTTATGACGCAGGGCTTGGGACTCAAAGAACTTTGATAAAAACTTATAACGGGATAAGGCGATCGCCCTATCCCGTATATTTATCACAAAAAGATGCCGTTTGTTATCCAAACGGCATCTTTTTAACTTCACTTTTTATTAATCAATATTCTTTTCTGTCGGCAAGCGCTCTGGAGAGCGTAACCTCGTCGGCGTATTCTATATCGCTGCCCATAGATATACCGCTGGCAAGTCTGGTGACCTTGATGCCCATAGGCTTTATCAATCTTGCGATATAAGTCGCCGTCGCTTCTCCGTCAATGTCGGGGTTGGTCGCCATAATGACTTCTTTTACTCCGACAAGGCGGGACATAAGTTCCTTTATCCTTATATCGTCTACTCCGATACCCTGCATGGGATTAAGCGTACCCTGCAATACGTGATAAACTCCGCCGAAGTCCTTGATCTTCTCAAAGGCGATTATGTCCTTGGGCTCTTTTACGACGCAAACGATAGATCTGTCTCTCGTCTTGCATATATCGCATACGTCGTCTTCGGTATAGTTGCCGCATACGGAACAGTAATGAACGTTTTTCTTGGTCTCGATCATCGCCTGCGCAAATTCCGCAACCTCTTCTTCGCTCATATTTATAAGTTTGTACGCATAACGCTGAGCCGTCTTGGCGCCCACGCCCGGCAACTTAGAAAACTGCGCTACAAGCCTTGCCAAAGGTTGATAATACGACATATTACAGACCCATACCGGCAAATTTGCCAATCTTCTCTTCTCTTATCTCTTCCGCCTTGGATACGGCGTCGTTAAAAGACGCTACTATAAGATCCTCAAGCATTTCTATATCGTCGGGATCTACCGCCTCAGGTTTGATACTCAAAGATACGACTTGCTTCTCGCACGTCATAGTAACCTCTACGAGACCGCCGCCGCTGGTGCCCGTCACTTCGATAGTCTTGAGTTCTTCCTGCGCGTCCATCATTTCCTGTTGCATTTTCTGAGCCTGGCGCATGAGTTGTTGCATATTTCCCATTCCGCCGAATCCGCCGAATTTTGCCATATATATATTCTCCTTTTGGATTTATTTTTTATTTATTCCGCCCGACGAATCGGTGATATTCACCATTTCTTCGTCAAAGAGGTTCTGCACTGCTTTTATGTCTTTGTTGAGAGCTTCTTCCTTATTAAAATAATCTATCTTTAAAGAAGTAATCTCAAAATATCTCTTCTTTGCCGTATTCTCAAAGAGTTGTAAATACTGCTTGATCGCGGGAAGGTTCTTTTCATTGTCTACTTTTATAGTCAAAACTCCGTCGCTGAATACAAGGTCTTCCGACGTAATCGCAGCGGCGCAAGCATACGCCTGTTGAGAACTTGCCGAACTTCTCAAAGTATTGAGCAAATATCCCCATACTTCGCCGAGGTCGAGTTTGAGCGACTCGTCGATGTCTCCGTAATGCGCCGCAATCGTCCTCACCTTGGATTCCACGTCTCTTAGACGTCTCAGCACCGCTTCTCCGTCTAGATCAATCGTCAAATCGCAGGCCTTGACGACGCTCATTTCCAACATAACCGCAGGAGACGAAGACGCTCTGAGCATATTCTCGATATTGACGAATATCTCTATCATACGCACAAGATTGTCGTTGTCGGTACGACCAGCAATTTCCGACAGCGAATCGTATATATCCTTGGGTAAAGCGAGAAATCTGTTTGCATTGCCGCAATTGAGTATATAGAGCATATTGCGCATCATTTTTGCCAAATCTTTAGCCAAAAGTCCTATGCTCTTGCCAAGAGAAAGAATTCTGTCGGTAGTTTCCAATGCTTTCTTGGCGTCGTGATCGACTATTGCGGAGCATAACTCCAATACCATTTTAGGCGAACTTGCGCCCAACACCTCCAACACGTCGTCATAAGTCAACGCATCGTTTGTATAAGACAGACACATATCTGCGACCGACAGCATATCTCTCACGCTTCCGTCGCCCGCCTCTGCGATCGCTCTAACCGCTTCGCTCTGATATTCTCTGCCCTCTTTATCAAGTATCTTTGCAAGATAATCGGCAAGTTCCGCCGTAGAAAGAAGTCGGAAGTCAAAGCGCATACATCTCGAAAGTATCGTCTGCGGAAGTTTATGGACTTCTGTAGTAGCGAGTATAAACACCGTGTGGGACGGCGGCTCTTCGAGCGTCTTGAGCAATGCGTTGAACGCTTGCATAGTAAGCATGTGCACTTCGTCAATGATATAAACCTTATATTTGCAAGACGCCGGTACGTATTTGACCTTCTCTATCAGATCTCTTACGTCGTCTACACTGTTGTTGGACGCCGCGTCCATCTCGAGAATGTCCATATTGTTGGCGCCTGCAAGAGCGCGGCATACCTCGCATTTACCGCACGGCGAACCGTCCTCGAGCGGCGAAAGGCAATTTATCGCTTTGGCAAAAATCTTCGCGGTCGAAGTTTTGCCCGTGCCGCGAGTTCCGGTAAACAAATACGCGTGCGAGATCTTTCCGCCGAGTACTGCGTTTGCCAACGTCTTGATAATGTGTTTCTGCCCCAACATTTTGTCGAACGTATCGGGTCTGTATTTTCTGTAAAGCGATGTGTAAGCCATTACCTTTTTATACCTTCAAAGGCTATCGGAAAGATAGCCTTTATAAATTATATCATTATTTGCGCGTTTTACACGCAGTGATAATTCTTTGGATCTTAGAAATTGAGATCGTCGGAATCATCTTTATTTTCAGTCTCCGCCTTATCCTCTTCATTGACGATACTCTCGTAGATAGGCTGATTTTCCTCTGCCAAACGGGCTTCTTCGTCAGACACGCGTATAAATTCTCTTACGCTGTCGGCATTCTCCCATCCGAGTATCTCCGCGATTTGAGTATAAGTCTTCTCCTGAGTCTTGGACTCGACGTTCTTAAGCTGTTCGACAAACTCGCCTGCTTCCGCTTCGTTCATTACTCCCGACGCTTTCTTTCTCGCAAGCACTCTCGCCACAGCCTCTACCTGTCTCTTCTCGGTAAACGTATAGAAGAACAACGGTATCGCGCAAGCCGCCATAGACAGTCCGCACAGGAGCGTGGTCGCCATCCAGTTGCCTGAAATCATCTTCTGGAAGCCGTCGCTATAGAACAACTCGTCGGATATCTCCATCTTTGCAAACTTGCTGTCGTAGCCGTACTCGTCAAGTACCTGCAAAGTAACGAACGCCGTCAAAGCCATACCTATCTTGGATATGAGCGTCTGCATTGAGAAGCATATACCTTCTGCTCTCTTGCCCGTCTTGTCTTCCAGATAATCTATAGAATCGGCTATCATAGAATACGTAAGTATATTACTGAATCCGGAAGGTATACCCGCAAGTATAATTATTATATAGAAGAATATCTGAGCAGTTTTACTCGTACCGTGGGACGGAAGTCCGATAAAGTAAAGTAGTACAAGCAGTATTCCGCCGATGATATGCGACCATATAAATAGATTTTTCTTGCCCAATTTTTTGGAAAGCACAGGCGTAAGCAAAGTAGCAGCCAAGCCGCCGGGAACTACGAGCAGGAATATTACTGCCGCCAAACTCTGATTTCTAAGATTGAACTGAGCATAGTACAGAGCCGTAGTCATATAGATCGTACGAAGACCGCCCAATACGCCTACTAATATCATTATAAGGACAGGCTTGTTCTTAAACAAAAGTTTGAGGTTATCGCCCAACGAACCCGAGTCCTTATCCTCGTAAAATCTCTCTTTGGTATTTTTAAATCCCAACCAAAACGTAGGCACTGCCATAAGCACGCAGACAACTGCGCAAACTATGTATATCCACCAGAGGTGATCGCTGCTCACGTTTTTGGTATCGGTGACGATAGGTATCGCTATCGATACTATACCGCTTCCTATCGTAGAGAAAAGACGTGCGATCGTCAAAAGCGTATTTCTCTTGTCGGTATCCGAAGTCATCGAAGACGCAAGTCCCCAATACGGAACGTCTACCGAAGTATACGCTATACCCCAAAGCAAATAGATAACCGTTGAATAGATAAACTTGCCTTGCGCAGACCAATCGAAAGTCGTAAACAACAAGATCGTAAGCACTGCGATAGGTATCGGCGAGAACGCGAGATAGGGACGCATCTTACCCCACTTGCTGCGCGTCTTGTCGACTATGGTACCCATTATAGGATCGTTGAAAGCGTCGAAAAGTCTTGCCGCGAGGAACATCCACGACAGCCACAGAGCGCTGACGCCCGCGACGTTGGTCATATATACCATAAAGAACGTAGTGACAAGTTGACAGATTATGTTCTGACCGAGACCTGCGACGGAATAGGACAAAACTTCTTTGGGTTGCATTTCTTCTTTCTTTGCCGGATCTGTGCCGAGCATTTTGCGAAGAAGCATGTTTTCGTTGATTGAAGCCATAATTTTCTTTCCCTGACAAAAATAGTAATTTGCAATATAAATATGATAACATAATTTAAGTGTCGGGTCAATGACCTTTTATAAAATAATTATTAAAATATAATTTTTTACATAATGTATTAATGTAAGTAATCCCAAAGCGACAAATCTGCAAATTTTGTACATAAATTTTGCCGATAAATGCAAATATTTTGTCTATATTTTTCTTCGCAGATCAAATATTATGTTGCCGCGCATAATATCGCCCGTCTTTGTCAACAATATCAATCGCCTGATAAATGGCATACTATTTATTGGGACTAACGATTTGTGGAGACAACTATGATAAAAAGAGGAGAACTATATTACGCAGACCTTAGTCCAGTAGTAGGCAGCGAACAAGGCGGCATACGTCCCGTGCTCGTAGTCCAAAACGATGTAGGCAACAAGTACAGCCCCACAATCATAGCGGCTGCCGTTACAAGTCAAATAAACAAGGCCAAATTGCCTACTCATATAGAACTTTCTGCCAAAGAATACGGACTTCAAAAGGATTCTGTCGTTTTGCTGGAACAAATTCGCACTTTGGATAAAAAGCGATTAAAAGATAAAATAGGCGAAGTACCTATCGATACTATGCAAAAGATAAATCAAGCGCTGATGATCAGCCTGGGATTCTATTGAGAATTCAAAACGCCGTTCTCTAGGGGACGGCGTTTTTTATATATCGAAAGATCGGGTAAAATTATCGAATAAAATTGGTGCGCATTCCGCTTTCGTTTTTGGGAATATCGATTCCGTTCTCTCTGCCCTTTTCTATACATTTGATAAGCCAAGCGAGATTTCTCGCCCCGTTGCGCATCGTCTGAAGTCCTTCGAGATCCTGCTCTACCTGCTCTTTGGTATTGCCGTGCACCATAGACCAATAGCTTGAAGAAGCTATAGGCATCTGCGCAAAAGTAAAATACTTGTTGAGCACGTCCAAAGACGCGGTAGTTCCCGCCCTACGCGCGCTTGCTACGGCAAAAGCCGGTTTGTGCTTGAACACTCTGCTACCGGCATAGAATACTCTGTCCAAAAGCGCGAGTATCCTACCGCTCGGATGAGCGTAATATACGGGAGTGCCGAATACGAAGCCGTCGCATTCCTTAGCTTTGGCTATAAGCGAATTGACGACGTCGTCGCCGAAAACGCATGTGTTGTTTTTGAGCGTCTTTGCGCACTGAAGACAGCCTATGCAATCTCTGATAGGTTCCGCGCCTATTTGAAATATCTCGCTGTCGATCCCCTCTTCCGCAAGCGTATTCGCTATCTCTTGCAAAGCTCTGTTTGTACAACCGTCTTTATTAGCGCTGCCGTTGATGAGTAATACTTTCATTATCTTATATTCTCCTTTTTATAGTCGTTGTTTTCTTTTATTATTCTTGCCAATTCTCTTGAAACGTCGCTGGGAAGAACTCCGTATTCACTGTATTCGTCCGCAAGCTTTCTCGCTGTTCTTGCGGTAATATACGCCGCGGCGTATGCGCTCTCATACGCTCCGTTGCCCTGCGACAGCAGTCCTAATGTTACGCCGCTGAGCGTATCGCCGCTTCCGCCCTTTGACAGTTCCGCTCCGCCGTCTATCATCATACACACTCTTTTGCCGTCGCTGATCACGCTGCTCGCGCCTTTGAGCAATACCGTAACATTATGCTTTTCCGCAAACTCTTTTGACGTATTTATCGGATCGGACTTTATCTCTTCGACAGACTTGCCGCAAAGTCTCGACATCTCCTTGATATGCGGAGTGAGAATCACCTGCGCTTTGCAATTTTCAAGCGCGCCGAGATCCAACGAAAGCGCGTTGAGTCCGTCCGCGTCTATCAGTACTTTTATAGGATACTCCGCTACGATATATCTGATGATCTTCAACGTCTCTTCATATCCGCCGCCTATGCCCATACCTATCGCTATCGCGTCTACGCTTTTCAAAGCGCAATCTATTGCCGCCCTATCGAATACCATCGCGCCGTCTTTTTCGCTCATTCCGAACACCGTCGTTTCGACCGCCGTCTGAGCCGCGGATTTTATATGAGACGACGGCACTATCAGCATATTCAATCCGCCGCCGCTGCGCAGCGCGCATAACCCTGCCGCCGCCAACTTGACTGCGCCCATATAACTGTCGCAACCGCCCATTATCGCACTCTTACCGTAACTACCCTTGTGAGAATTGTTTCTGCGTTTTGGAAAAAGTTTGGCTACGTCGCTCTCCTCTACTATTTCGCAACCGTCGGCATGCAATCCGATCCCCACGCGGACGACGGTGAGTTTACCCGTCATATCCTTGCCGTCGTTGAGATACAGCCCGCACTTGGGATACTGCACGGTGAGAGTCTCGTCCCCCTTTACGCATACGTCGAAAAGTCCGTTTGCGCCGTCAAGACCGCTCGGAATATCTACGCAGACGGTGTAAGCGCGGCTTGAATTTATCTTTTTGATCGCGTCCGCGTATCTGCCGTCGGGAGAGCCTTTGAATCCCGTCCCGAAAATACAGTCGACCAAAATATCGCAGTCGTAATCGCAACCGTCCGCGTCATATATTTCGGAAAAGCCCCCCTCTCGGAGTTTGTTGAGATAATACAGCGCGTCCGTCGACGTCGGAGACTCGACAAGAAACACTTTCGGATGAATTCCGTCAGCCTCCATTATATCGGCGAGCGCAAGTCCGTCGCCGCCGTTATTTCCCTTGCCGCAAATTATATAGACGCTTCCCCGCCACTCTCGCGAATCGTAAACAGCCCGCGCCACTCTGCGCATAAGTTCTACGGACGGCACTCCGCCGCCTATAGTCGTCCTGTCGCAATAAGCCATCTCGGCGGGCGTCAAAGCTATTTTCATATACCTGTTACCTCCGCTTATCGTATGCTCATATATCCATACGTTCAGTTGAAATCGTCGTCTACTACCTTAAGAGTAGCAAGCGCCTGAGAGATGTCCTCCCACACATACCCTCTGTATTGAAGAAATCTTATGATCTTCGCCCTATTCTTCGGGTCGGACAGATCCATACCGCCGCTCTTCTTTTTTGCCAGTTCCGCACAAGATCCGTTGGGCTGCATCTTGGAAAGTTCTCTGTCTATGACAGCGTCGGAGATGCCCTTGTTCTTCAACTCCTGTCTTATTCTTTTCTTGCCTTTTACGGTACAGTTAAACGCTATATACGAACGCGCATACTCTTGGTCGTTGATATATCCGTACTTTTCGCACTTCTCCACAGTGTAGTCGACTATGATCTTGCCGTATCCTTTGTCGTACAGTTTCCCTCTCAACGCCTTAGCGGTAGGAGTATACTTTGCGATATAAGTGAGAGCGTAATCGAAGGCCTTGTCCTTATCGCTGTCGAATATGAGTTTGTCGAGTTCCTGCTCGGTTATCTCCCCGCCCACTTCAAGCCTGTGATTGTATACCGCTATCCTGCTCACGCCCGCATAAAACTTGCCGTCGAGAAACAGATTGACTCTGTCTATATTCTTTGATTGCAAAGTGATGTCCGTTATCTTCATCTGCGCGCGCCTCTGTCGTTCCGTCTTTTATTTCCCCGCGCGTTCGAATCGACCTTTTCAAAAGCCCGTCTGCCGCCGCTCTTGCCCGAAGAAGACTTGGAAGTACGCGCGGCGGCGATATCGGCTTTGTTGCGCTCGATCGCAAGTTCCTTCGTAGGTTTGATAAGACACTCCTCGCCGAATCCTATCAGATCTTCTCTGCCCGCTTCTTTCAGAGCCTCTGCGACAAGCGGATAATTGCTCTTCTTGCGATACTGCATAAGAGCGCGCTGCAAAGTCTTCTCTCTCTTCGTCTTTGCCACGTATATCGGTTTCATCGTATCGGGATCGATACCGGTGTAATACATACACGTAGATTTGGTAGACGGCGTGGGATAAAAATCCTGCACCTGCTCGGGCATATATCCAATCGACTTGAGATACTGCGCAAGCCTTATTGCGTCTTTGAGCGTACATCCCGGGTGCGACGATATCAAATATGGCACAAGATATTGCTTCTTGCCGAGCTTTTTATTTATCTCGTCGTATCTTCTTTTGAATTCCAAATATACGGAAAAAGACGGCTTGTTCATAGCCTCCAATACTTTGTCGGAGATATGTTCGGGCGCGACCTTAAGCTGTCCGCTTACGTGGTGCTTTATAAGTTCGTACAAAAACTCGGGATTCTTATCGTACAGCACGTAGTCGAATCTGATACCCGAACGGATAAATACTTTCTTTATGCCCTCAATCTTTCTCAGCGTACGGAGCAGATCGAGATATTCGCTGTGATCCACCTCCATAGCAGGACAGGGTTTGTAACCGATACACGATCTATCTTTGCATACTCCCTTATCGTTTTGTTTCTTGCAAGCGGGATCTCGGAAGTTTGCCGTCGGTCCGCCGACGTCGTGTATATATCCCTTAAAGTCCCTGTCTCTCGTAAAAGCCTCCGCTTCGCAGACAATACTTTCCTTGCTTCTCTTCTGAACTATTCTGCCCTGATGGAAAGCGATGGCGCAATAATTGCACGCGCCGAAACAACCGCGCACGGAAGTGAGCGAATACTTGACCTCTTCTATAGCCGGCACGCCTCTGGTATACGACGGATGGTAATTGCGCTCGTACGGCAACGCGTATACCTCGTCCATCTCTTTGACCGTAAGCGGATACTGCATAGGATTTTGCACGACGTATCTGTCTCCGTGCTTTTGCAAAAGCGTTCTGCCGCGATAAGGATCGTTGTTGGAATACTGGATATTAAACGCCTGAACGTACTGCTTTTTATCCAAACAGACCTGTTCGTAAGACGGTGAGAATTCCGCCGTATGTTCCTCTATCGACTTTTTGAGTTTTGCGGACAGACTGTCAAAACGTTCTATATAACAAGTTCCTCTCACGTCGCGTATTCTGTCCAACGGAACGCCCTTTTTCGCCAACGCGAAAATCTCTTTTATCGGACGCTCTCCCATGCCGTATATCAGCAGATCGGCTCCCGACGATACGAGTATGCTGGGCAGCACGCAGTCGTCCCAATAGTCGTAATGGGCAAATCGTCTCAGCGAAGCCTCTATACCGCCTATAATGACAGGTGCGTCGGGATACAGTCTCTTGAGCGCTTTGCAGTATACGTCCACGCATCTGTCTGGACGCTTGCCTACGTCTCCGCCCTCGCTGTAGACGTCGCGCGTACGGCGTATCTTTGCGACAGTATAATTGTTGACCATACTGTCGACCACTCCGCCCGAAACCATAAACCCGTACTTCGGCATACCGAAACGCATATAATCCGCGTCGCACTGCGGCTGAGGTATTATAGCCACGTCGATACCCAGCGACTGCAACAGCCGCGAAACTATCGCGTGACCGAAAGACGGATGATCGACGTACGCTTCTCCTATAACGTAAACTACGTCTACCCTCCGCTCTCCGACTTCTGCCCTTGTGATCGGTAAAAATGCCATAATGCCCTCTTTATTCAAAAATGCGCAAAGCGCCGATTTTCCGCGCCCTGCGCATTCGCGTTGCTTTAAGCGACGTACTATTTAAAATATTCCGTGCCGCTCTCGAATATCTTCATATCGTAGTTGCCTTCTACGTTCTTGTAGAGATCCCTGTCGATACGTTCGCTGTGACCCATCTTGCCCAATACTCTGCCGTCGGGAGAGATTATTCCCTCGATAGCGTACATACTGCCGTTGGGATTAAAAGGAGACTGCATCGTCGCGCTGCCCGTCATATCCACGTACTGGGTAGCGACCTGTCCGCCTTTGATGAGTTTGTCGAGTTCCTGCGCGCCGGACACGAATCTTCCTTCGCCGTGACTTACAGGTACTGAGAATACGTCGTCTACGTGCACTTTGTTAAGCCAAGGAGATTTGTTGGTCGCAACCCTGACGTTGACGATCGTGGACACGTGTCTCGAGATGTTGTTGAACGTCAAAGTCGGAGCGTCCGCTTTCTGTTCTCTGATATCTCCGTAAGGCACAAGACCGAGTTTTATCAACGCTTGGAAACCGTTGCATATGCCCAAAGCAAGTCCGTCTCTCTCGTAAAGCAGTTTCATCACCTGCTCCGCTATGCGCGGATTTTTGAAAGTAGTGGCAATAAACTTACCGCTTCCGTCAGGCTCGTCGCCGCCGCTGAAGCCGCCCGGAAACGCGAGTATCTGACTGTTCTGCAATGCCTTGACAATGGCTTTTGCAGTCTCTTCGATATCGCTCGCAGACTGATTCTTAACTATAAGCACTTCCGCTTTAGCGCCCGCGCGCTCAAACGCTCTCGCGGTATCGTATTCGCAGTTCGTACCCGGAAATACTGGTATCAAAACTCTCGGTCTGACTATATTGCGAGCCGCTTTGTCTGCCTTTCTCGCGCAGCATATAAGATTTTTCACTTCCCCTTCCGCAGGCGCGGTCGTCGGGAATACCTTTTCAAGTTTGCCTTCAAAAGCCTTTGCCGCGTCGTCCATCTTCAAAGAGGCGCCGCAGAGATCTGCGGTATACGTTCCGTTGAGGTACGCGACCTTCTCCACGTCAAATCCGTCGAGATCGCTCACATCGTCGGCGAGTATGACGAAGTCGCCGAACTTAGCGGACAGCATATCCGCAGACAGATCATTCCAAGTCGTGCCGAGTTTGTTGCCCATACAAGCCTTGAATACACTTGCTATGACGCCGCCTTCCTCTACTACGTTGCACGCCTTGATCTTGCCGCCGTCGATCGCCTTGACCATCGCCGCGTAAAGCTCGAGAGTCTTTGCAAAATCGGGGATATTTTCTCCGTCGCGCGGAATGGATACGTGATAGATGTCCTTCGCGCCCTTCTTCTCCGCAAACGTATTCGTGACGATCTTGCTTGCCTTGCCTATACCCATAGCAAAAGATATCAGCGTAGGCGGTACGTCTATATGCTCAAAAGTTCCGCTCATACTGTCCTTTCCGCCTATCGCGCCTACTCCGAAGCCTATCTGAGCGTACAGCGCGCCGAGCAATGCGGACAGAGGCTGTCCCCATCTGTCTGCGTCCTGATTGAGTCTCTTAAAGAATTCCTGCAGCGAAAGTCTGACCGTATCTATCGAAATACCGCAAGCGACTTGCTTTGACAACGAAAGTAATATCGAGTATATCGCTCCGGTGAACGGAGACGCGCTCATAAGTTGAGGCGAACAGCCGTACGTAGAAACCGTAGCCGTGTCTGTATATCCGCTTGTCGGCGGCTTGCACGCCATCGCTATAGCGGGCGTAAGCTGATACTTTCCTCCGAAAGGCATAAGCACGCTTGCCGCGCCTATTGTACCGTCGAACATCTCGCCCAGTCCCTTGGTGGAACATACGTTGAGTCTGGAGAGTTCGTTGAGCACGGCTTTGTCGAATTCGCCTTTGTCAAAATATTTTTGCGAAGTCTCGTCCACGCGATCGAAATAGTCGGTGACGTTGTCGCGAATGCGCGCGTCCTGCAACTGCTTTACTCCGTTGGTATCGAGGAACTCTCTCTTGAGATCTACTATGCAATTGCCTGCGTAGAACATTCTCATTCTGCCGTTGTCGGTCACTTCTGCGACCGCGGTAGCGGCAAGGTTTTCTTCCTTGGCGTAAGCGACGAATTTATCCACGTCGTTCTTGTCGAGCACGACCGCCATTCTTTCCTGCGATTCGGAAATAGCCAGTTCCGTACCGCTCAAGCCCTCGTATTTCTTGGGTACTTTGTCGAGATATATGTCCAGACTGTCCGCAAGTTCGCCTATAGCGACGCTCACGCCGCCGGCGCCGAAGTCGTTGCATTTGACGATAAGCGTGGATACGTCTTTGTTCCTGAACAGTCTCTGTATCTTTCTTTCGGTAGGCGGATTGCCCTTCTGAACTTCCGCGCCGCACACTTCTACGGATTTTTCGGTATGCGCTTTGGACGATCCCGTAGCTCCGCCACAGCCGTCTCTGCCCGTTTCGCCGCCGAGAAGCACTATCACGTCGCCTTTGACGGGTCTTCTTCTGACGACGTTCTCCTTGGGAGCGCCGGCGATTACATATCCCGTCTCGAGACGTTTTGCCTTATAATCCTCGTGATACATCTCGGCTACCAGTCCGGTGGAAAGTCCTATCTGATTGCCGTAGCTGGAATATCCCGCCGCAGCCGTCTTTGTGATCACTCTCTGCGGAAGTTTGCCCTTGAGCGTGGTAGAAATATCCGCCGTAGGATCGCCGCAACCAGTAACTCTCATCGCCTGATATACGTAAGTTCTGCCGGAAAGCGGATCTCTTATCGCTCCTCCGAGACATGTCGCCGCGCCGCCGAAAGGCTCTATTTCCGTCGGATGGTTATGCGTCTCGTTTTTGAACATTATCAGCCACTTCTCCGTCTTGCCGTCGTTGTCTACGTCGACCTCTACCGAGCATGCGTTTATCTCGTCGCTTACGTCGAGATTGTCGAGTTTGCCCGACTTCTTAAGTTTCTTGACGGCGATCGTGGCTATATCCATAAGACACGGATATTTATCTTCTCTTTTGGAATTGAATTCTTCATAAAGATCTCTGTACAGCGAGAGCGCTTTGCCGATATGAGAATTGTTGCTCTCGATATCTATCTTTGTGAGTTCCGTAGCAAAAGTAGTATGACGGCAATGATCCGACCAATAGGTATCTATGACCTTGATCTCGCTCTCTGTGGGATTTCTGTCTTCGCTCTTGAAATAGTCGCGTACGAAGATAAGATCCTTTTCGCTCATAGCAAATCCCGTCTTCTTGTGATAAGCGGCAACTTCCGCGTCGCTCATAGAAATAAATCCGTCGAGCACAGGTACGGTGAGGTTCTGCTCTACTGCCTGCGCAAGCGTATCGGGCAATTCCATAGATCCTTCGCGGCTCTCTACCGGATTGATCACGTATTTCTTTATTCGCTCGAACTCGCCGTCGTCCGCGCCTTTAAACGCATATATCTTCGCGCACTTGATAAGCGGTCTCTTTGCCATAGACATCAACTGCACGCATTGCATCGCGCTGTCAGCTCTCTGGTCGTACTGCCCCGGCAGATACTCTACCGCCAGCACTCTATAACCGCCGAGATCGGGAAGTTCTTCATACAGTCTGTCCACCGGAAGTTCGCTGAATATAGTCGTCTTCGCGCTCTCGAATACGTCGTCGGCAATATCCTCCACGTCGTATCTAATAAACTCTCTCACGTCGTCAACGGCTATCGCAAGCACGTTTTTGATATCGGAAGCAAGTTTTTTTGCCGATACGTTATACCCCTCTTTCTTCTCTACGAAAATTCTCTTTACCATTGTTCTTTCCTTATATTTATCTATAATAATATTATTTCTTTATTCCTATATCGCTTCTGTAAAACGCTCCGTCGAAAGATATCTTCTTGACGTTTGCATACGCCTTTTCTCTCGCTTCGCTTATATTTTTTCCCATAGCCGTCACGCCAAGCACTCTGCCGCCGCTAGTGACGAGTTTTCCGTCGACGTATTTGGTACCCGCGTGGAAAAGCAGGATATCTTTATCTACGTCTCCTATTGCGATCTCTTTTCCCTTTTCGTAACTTTCGGGATAACCGCCGCTCGCCATAACCACGCATACGCACGCGTTATCATTCCATTGAATATCTATCTTGTCGAGCGTACCGTCCGCCACGGCGTTGAAAATATCCAGAATATCCGTCTTGAGTCTGGGCAATACTACCTGAGTTTCGGGATCTCCGAATCTCGCGTTGTACTCCACTACCTTTGCGCCGGAATCCGTGAGCATAAGTCCGAAGTACAGCACTCCCTTGAACGGTCTGCCCTCTTTGTTCATCGCGTCGACGGTGGGAAGTATTATCTTCTCCATCACCTCGCGCTCGATCTCGGGAGTATATATTGCCGACGGAGAGAACGTGCCCATACCGCCGGTATTGAGACCTTCGTCATTGTCGTAAGCGCGCTTATGGTCTCTTGCGTTGACCATAGGAACAACGGTCTTTCCGTCGCAGAACGACAGTATCGAGACTTCCTGTCCCGTCATAAATTCTTCGACTATCACCGTTTTTCCTGCGTCTTTAAACTTGCTGTCGACCATCATCTCTTTTGCGGCAAGCAGACCTTCTTCCTTGTTGTTGCAGATTATCACGCCTTTGCCGAGCGCAAGTCCGTCCGCCTTGACGACGAGCGGGTACTTTGCCTTTTTCAGATATTCTACAGCTTTGGAATAATCGTCGAATTCCTCATAATCTGCGGTAGGTATACCGTATTTTTTCATAAGCTGTTTTGAAAAGGCTTTGCTGGCTTCTATTATAGCGGCGTTGGCTTTGGGACCAAACGCCCTGTGTCCGCGCTCTTCCAATCTGTCTACAAGACCTGCCGCAAGCGGATCGTCGGGCGCGACAACGGTCAGTTCGATGTCTTTATGATCCTCGACAAATTTGATTATCGCGTCGAAATCCATTACGTTTATCGGCACGCATTCCGCTATCTCGCTTATACCTCCGTTGCCCGGAAGACAGTATATCTTATCCGCGTTTTTACTTTTCGACAACGCCCAGCATATCGTATGCTCTCTGCCGCCGCTTCCAATAACGAGTACGTTCATACTACCCTCCCGATCAGTGTTTGAAATGGCGGTCGCCAGAGAATACCATAGCTATTCCGAACTTGTCGCAAGCGTCTATCGAGAGCTGATCTCTCACGCTGCCGCCCGGCTGCAATATAGCCGCTATTCCGCCCGCGTTCGCCGCCTCTACGCAATCGTCGAACGGGAAGAAAGCGTCGGACGCCAAGACCGCTCCTTTCGTATCGCTGAGGGAGTGTTCTATCGCCTGCTTGGTCGCTCTGATCCTATTGACCTGTCCGCCGCCTATGCCGAGTATAGTCTTGTCTTTGGCTACGACTATAGCATTCGACTTAGTATGCTTGACGACTTTCATCGCAAAAATCATATCGTCCATCTGCGCCTGCGTGGGAGCAAGTTTTGTGACCGTGACGCACTTGTCGAGATCGACCACCTTTCTGTCGAATTCCTGCACCAATAGTCCTCCCAATACCTTCTTCATATCGTAGCAGTCGGCGGGAACGGCGTTCATTATCGAAGGCAATTTGAGAAGTCTGATATTTGCCTTTTGCTTAAGAATAGCAAGCGCATCGTCCGTGAAATCGGGAGCCACTACTATCTCGATAAAGATATTGTGTATCTGCTCCGCCGTAGCCTTGTCTATAGTTCTGTTGGACGCTACGATACCTCCGAAAATGGAAGTCGGATCCGCGGCGTTGGCTTTGAAAAACGCTTCGCTTATCGTGTCCGCGGTAGCCACTCCGCAAGGATTCGCATGCTTTACCGCGACTATCGTCGGCTCGGTAAATTCTCTCAAAAGATCGAGCGCGCCGTTTGTGTCGTTTATATTGTTATAGGAAAGTTCCTTGCCGTGCAACTGCTCCGCTACAGCCAAAGATCCCGCTACGTCAAACGCTTCTTTATAGAACACTGCATTCTGATGGGGATTTTCGCCGTATCTCATATCCTGAGCCTTATCGAACGCCATAGTAAACTGATCGGGGAATTCTATTCCCAGTTTCTTTCTCAGATAGTTGGCGATAAGAGTATCGTAGTAGGAAGTATGCTGATATACCTTGTACATAAGATAGAACTTCGTCTCTTTGGTAATGCCGCCGTTTTTAAGTTCCTCAAGCGCTTTTGCATAATCCGCGGGATCTACTATTACCGCTACGTCCTGATAATTCTTTGCCGCGCTTCTCAACATGGTAGGTCCGCCGATATCGATATTCTCGATAGCCGTCTGCAGATCTATATTCGGCTTCTTGACCGTCTCTTTAAAAGGATAGAGATTGACTACGACTATGTCTATCGGATCGATATTCATACTCTTGAGAAAATCCATATGTTCGGCGTTGTCTCTCATAGCCAAAAGTCCCGCGTGGACCTTGGGATGCAACGTCTTTACTCTGCCGTCCAAACACTCGGGAAAGCCCGTAACGGACGTGATGTCCACGGCCTTTACTCCCGATTCGTTGAGCACCTTCAAGGTGCCGCCTGTCGAGATTATCTCATAACCGCAATCGATAAGGTTTTTTGCCAACTCCACTATACCCGTCTTGTCGGATACGCTGATAAGCGCTTTCTTTGCCATTGTATATTCTCCTAATCTTAAAAATATTTATCCTAAATTATTTGTCTGCGCACAGACGTGCTACTACTTGGGGAAGCAATCTATGCTCCTCTTTCAGCACTCTCGCCTGCAAAGTTTCGGGAGTATCTCCGTCAATGACGGGAACCCTTCTCTGCTCTATAATCTTACCCGTGTCTGCGCCTCTGTCGACGAAATGAACGGTACATCCGCTTTCGACGTCGCCGCTTGCTATGACCGACTTATGCACGTTGAGTCCGTACATTCCCACGCCGCAGTGTCTGGGGATAAGCGAAGGATGTATGTTTATCATCCTGCCCTCGTATCTGTCTACCAAAACGGGCGTAACTATCGCAAGATAGCCCGCAAGCACTATAAGATCGATCCCGTATCCTTCGAGATAATCGGCTATCGCCCTATCGCGCGCCTCCGCGTCGCCGTAAGCCTTGAGCGCGAACACGGCGTGTCGTATACCGTGCCTGTCGGCCCTCCCGATCGCGCCGATACCGTCCTTGTTGGTGACAAGCGCGACTACTTCTCCTTCGATCTCCCCGCGCTCGCAAGCGTCTACGACAGACTGCATATCGCTGCCGCCGCCCGACGCAAAAATCGCTATTTTCTTCTTCATATCAACCTTTATAACGATAAAACGGATACCCCTCGCAAGGGATATCCGAATAATATCAAAGTTCTACTTCGCCCGCTTTATCGGTCACTTCGCCTATGACGTACGCTTTTTCGCCCAACTCCTCAAGAGCCTTGACCACGTCTTTCGCTATAGATTTGTCTACCGCGAGCACCATTCCTATGCCCATATTGAACGTATTGCACATTTTGCGATCGTCTATTCCCGCGATCTCCTGCAAAGCCTTGAATATCCTCGGAAGCGGATAACTCGAACGGTCTATCTTCACGCCCATTCCTGCGGGAATGATTCTCGGCACGTTCTCGATAAAGCCGCCGCCCGTGATATGCGCTATGCCTTTTATCTCATACTTTTCTATAAGCGACAGTATCGTCTTGACATATATCTTCGTCGGAGTCAAAACGAGTTCCGCAGGAGTACAGCCGAGAGTATCGTTATACTTATTGAGGCTTTCCCTATCTTCGCCGAAAAGCTTTCTGACAAGCGAATAACCGTTGCTGTGTATGCCGCTCGAAGCGATACCGATAAGGCTGTCCCCTACCTTTATCGACTTTCCGTTGATTATTTTATTCCTCTTGACGATACCCACGGAAAATCCCGCTATATCGTATTCGTCCCGAGCATAGAAACCGGGCATCTCCGCTGTCTCTCCGCCTATGAGCGCGCAACCTGCCTGACGGCAGCCTTCGCTCACGCCCTTGACAATCTCCGCTACCTTTTCGGGAACGAGTTTGGAAAGCGCGATATAATCGAGGAATATCAACGGCTTTGCGCCCTGACATACGATATCGTTGACGCACATAGCCACCGCGTCGATTCCTATGGTGTCGTGCTTGTCCAACACGAAAGCGTATTTCAGCTTCGTACCTACTCCGTCCGTGCCTGCGACAAGACAGTCTCCGTCCTCTTTGTCATCCAAAGCATAAAATCCGCCGAAACTTCCCAAATCGCCCAATACGCTGTCGTTGTAGGTAGTCTTGACGTATTCTTTCATCAATTTGACCGCTTTATATCCCGCCTCTACGTCTACGCCGGCGGACTTGTAATCTATTGCCATTTTTATTCTCCTATTCTCAATAACGGGGAAATCACTTGGAAAGTCCCATTCTCTTCATCATCTCTCTGTAGCCCTTGTCTACGTCGTCCATATCTCTTCTGAATCTGTCCTTGTCCAGCTTCTCGCCCGTCTTAGCGTCCCAGAAACGGCAGGTATCGGGAGAAATTTCGTCTGCGAGAATGATATCGCCCTTAAATCTTCCGAATTCGAGCTTGAAGTCGATGAGCTCCACGCCTATCTCTGCAAAGTACTTCTTCATAAAGTCGTTGACCTTAAAAGCCAATGTCTTTATCTTCTCTATCTCCTCCGCCGTAGCAAGGTTGAGCGCAAGCGCGTGATAGTCGTTGATAAGCGGATCGCCCAAGTCGTCGTTTTTATAACTGAATTCGATAACGGTCGTCGAAAGATCCGTGCCTTCCGCTACCCCGTATCTCTTGGAGAAAGATCCCGCGGCTCTGTTGCGGATGATTACTTCGAGCGGAACTATCTCTACCTTTTTGACGTAGGTCTCCCTCTCGTTGATCTCTTCTACGTAGTGCGTGGGCACTCCGTTCTTCTCCAAAAGTCTGAACATATGATTGCTGCATACGTTGTTTACAACTCCCTTTCCGAGGATCGTGCCCTTCTTAAGTCCGTTGAACGCCGTAGCGTCGTCTTTGTAAGATACCATTACGATATCGGGATCTGTGGTCGCGTAAACTCTTTTTGCCTTGCCTTCGTAAAGTTGAACGGTCTTTTCCATAATTGTCAATTTAACTCCTTTTGTAATTTTTCGTCGTCGCTTTTGATTTTTTCTGCCATGCTTATCTTATAATCCTGCATTTTTTTCATAAGGTTGGGATATTTGACGGAAAGTATCTGTATCGCCAAAAGACCCGCGTTGAGTCCGCCGTTGATCGCCACGCACGCCACCGGTATGCCGGAAGGCATCTGCACCATCGACAGCAACGAATCCAATCCGTCCATAGTCGAACTCTTGACCGGCAGCCCTATTACTGGCAACGGCGTATACGCCGCTATAACTCCGCCCAAATGCGCCGCTTTGCCCGCCGCGCAGATGATGACTTCGATATTGTTCTCTATCGCGTTTTCGGCAAACTCGTGCGCCGCCTGCGGAGTGCGGTGAGCGGAAATTACTCTGACTTCCGTCTCTACGTCAAACTTTTTGAGAATATCGACAGCTGGTTTTACTACTTCGAGGTCGCTTACGCTTCCCATGATAATTGCAACTTTCGGCATTTTAACACTTTCTCCTTAGAAAAAAATAAATATAAATAACTACACTGATATATTAGCATATTCAAAATACCGATTGCAAGAGTTTTGAGAAAGGATAATCTCTTTTTCTGCTTATTTCGATAATATTTTTTACGCCGCCCTTTCGCACTGCTGTGCAAAAATATAGACGATACGGTTTTTGCCGTCAAAATCTTATCCACACCCGCAAAAACTCCGTAATATCGACAATTATACGAGTTGTCCACATAGTTATCCACATTAATCTTAGGTTATCCACAGACAAATGTATCTGATTTTTATCGCTTAGTGTCGGTTTGAGGTAAGAAGATTTTTGTCATTCAGTCGAAAAATATGGACAATATAGTAAAAAGCGACGCAAATTTTGCGCCGCTTTCATTGCCGTGTCAATTCATTTTTTCCGCTATCTTTTTCAAAAAGTCGACCGTATCCAGTTTTACGACCGCCGCGCCGCCTTTGTATATAGCCGCCAGATCGCCGGTCATATATCCGCTCTCGATCGTCTTTACAGTAGCCTTTTCCAATCTATCGGCAAAGTCGATCAGACCGTCGATTCCGTCGAGTTGACCTCTCTTTCTCAATCCGCCCGTCCAAGCATATATGGTCGCTACGGGATTGGTAGAAGTCTTTTCGCCTTTCAAGTACTTGTAATAATGTCTGGTCACAGTGCCGTGCGCGGCCTCGTACTCGTAATTGCCTTCGGGAGACACAAGAACCGACGTCATCATAGCCAGCGAGCCGAAAGCCGTTGCCACCATATCGCTCATTACGTCGCCGTCGTAATTCTTGCACGCCCATATCATGCCGCCGTTGGAGCGGATTACTCTCGCGACCGCGTCGTCGATAAGCGTGTAAAAATACTCTATGCCTGCCTCCGCAAATTTATCTTTATATTCCGCCTCGAAAATTTCGTTGAAAATATCCTTAAATCTATGGTCGTACGTCTTGGAAATAGTATCCTTTGCCGCAAACCAAAGAGGCTGACGGGTATCGAGCGCATAGTTAAAACAGCTTCTCGCAAACGAAGAAATGCTCTTATCTGTATTGTGCATACCCATTACTACCCCGCCCGACTTGGAATAATCGAATATCTCGATCTCCCTGCGACCGTCGCAATCGTCGACTACAAGCGTAGCCTTTCCGTCTTTTTTTACGTACGCCTCTACGTCTTTATAGATATCGCCGTAGGCGTGACGCGCGATTGTGATAGGACTTGTCCAGGTAGGAATATACGGAGTGATCCCGTCTACCATGATCGGAGCCCTGAACACCGTGCCGTCGAGTATCGCTCTGACCGTGCCGTTGGGACTCTTCCACATCTGAGTGAGATTATACTCCTTTACGCGCTGAGCGTTGGGTGTGATCGTAGCGCATTTTACGCCTACTCCGTACTTTTTTATAGCGTTGGCGGCGTCGACGGTGATCCTGTCCGCGGTCTTTTCTCTGTTGACCAACCCCAGATCGTAATACTCGCTTTTGAGTTCTACGTACGGCTCGATAAGTATTTCTTTTATCCAAGCCCATATATGTCTGGTCATTTCATCGCCGTCCAGTTCTACTATCGGCGTAGTCATCTTGATCTTTTCCATAGTGCACACTCCAAAAATTTTTGAGGCAAGACGCCGCGCATATTTTGCTCTTGCAAAGCCATTTATTCGACTTATTATCGCATTTATCGACATATATTCGACAAAATTTTCGATACGGGCGATATAAAAGTGCTTTTGCGCGACGTCTTCCGCCTTTAATTTATCTTTTTAAATTATACATTTTTTATCGAAAGTTTGCAAGCGTTTGCATTATTTTTGGCATAATACTGAAGAACTTTCGACGAATATCCGCACACTTTCCTATTGTCGTAATCTCTTATAGCCTCTTCCACTATTATATCTATGATCTGCCTGAGCTTGAGATCTCTGTCTTCGTAGAGATAGCCGGCAAGCGATCCCGGCACGGTATTGATCTCGTTGAGATATATTTCTCCGCTCTCCTTATCGACGAGAAAATCGCAGCGCACTATTCCCTTACATTCGAGAGCGCAATAGAGTTTCTGCGTCATATTCTGTATCTTTTTGCTCTCCGCCTCGCTCAATTCTGCGGGAAAGATCCTCCGCGCAGACGACTTTGTCGCCTTTCCGCCTCCCGACATGTATTTATCCTCAAACGTCAGGAATTCCTGCCAACCGACAGGCTCTTCGAGCGTAGAAGGATAAACTTTGTCCTTGCTCTTGATACAGGCGCAATTTATCTCCTTAAAGTCGGTAAGAGCCTTTTCTATCACGACTTTTTTATCATAGATAAAAGCTACTTTCAGATTCTCTCTCAGCTCAATCTCGTCCTTGCATACAGATATGCCTATCGACGAACCTTGCTTAGCGGGTTTTACTATGAGCGGAAAACCTATCCGAGCGACGATCTTCTGCACAGCCTCTTCCCCGTCGTCTTCGAATACCGCTCCGTAGGGAAGCACGGGCAACGACAGTCTCTTGCAGAAAGACTTGCACATCGCTTTATCCATACCTATCGCGCTCGCAAGCACGCCGGCCGACGTATAAGGAATATCGTGCACTTCCATAAATCCTTGAAGTGCGCCGTTCTCGCCGTTTCCGCCGTGAGTGCAGAGCAAAACGCAATCCACCGACGCAAGTTTTTTGAGTTTGTTCTTTTTCAATACAAAAAGATCCTTGCCGACAAACACCGCTTCTCTGCCCATTTCTTTATTCGATTGAGTATATTTATTCAGATCCGACCATTCGTCGGGAAGATAAAATTTATCAGCCCAAAATATCGGAAAAACATTATATTTTTTTCTGTCGACATTCTCTAGAGCCTGCATAGCCGTGATGATTGATATGTCTCTCTCGCACGAATTGCCGCCGTAAATTACCGCTAGATTTTTCATTTATACCTCCGTTCAAACGTTGATTCTTAAATGACTGAACAATGTTCAATAGTTATCCGGCAGATCGTTTTGCAAAAGCAGCACGTCTCCCTTCTTAAGCATTGCGGAAAACAGCTCTTTTGCGTTATCCAAATGCTCGACCAGATAGATATTCTTGTCGCAAAAGCCCTCCGAAAGCATTCCGAGCCTTATGTTTTCCTTGTTTATTCCTATCAAAATAGCAATATCAGCCGTCCCCGCAATACTCTCTCCCAATTCAAAATTGGCTTTTTCCTGCCCTGCCCCCATCTCTACAAGTCCTTGCGTCGCAACGATTTTTCTGCCTTTAAATAGTTTTAACGTCTCTATGGCAAGATGAGCGCCCTCTACGTTGCTGTTGTAACTGTCATCGACGATCGTTATTCCGGTCGGAAGTTCTATCGTCTGCAATCTATGTTCAATCGGTTGAACTTCTCCTATGCCCCCGACTATTTGAACAATGTTCAATCCAAGCCTGACCGCCATCGCCACGCAAAGCAGAATGTTGTTCAGATTATGTCTGCCTATCAACTTGCATACGCAAGGCTTCGTCTCCTCGCCGATCGTTAGATCAAACTTCAGCCCACTGCTGTCGCACTCGATATTGTTTGCTTTTATACCTAAATCTCCATCTATACGCGAAGCATATTTATCCGCCGAGATAGCTATTGGATTGGAGACTAAACTCTCCTCATACATCTTCACAGTCATATCGTTGTCCGCGCCGTAAATCACGGTGCCGCCTGCCACACTCTCAATATAATCGGACAGTTCTTTCTTGGTCTTATAGATATTTTCTCTGCTTTTGAACGTTGCGAGATGCTGCGTTCCTACTCCCGTAATAATGCCGTACGCCGGCTTGACGATATCGCACAGCTCGGATATATCTCCTTCTTTTCTCGCCCCCATCTCAGCGACAAACACTTCGCAATCCTCGGGCAGACCGTTCACCGCCCTGCATATCCCGAGCGGCGTATTGAAATTGCTCGGCGTACAGTAAGCCTTGTATCCTTTATTCAATATAGTCGTCAAGATATTCTTCGTAGTCGTCTTGGCAAAACTGCCCGTGATGCCTATCTTTATCAACTTATCTCTATTTTGAAGTTCCGTCTTGCACTTATTTATAAACTTATGGGCTATCCTGCGTTCATTTGGCGCGGCAAACGCGATCGAAAGAGCTACTATTTGAGGAAGCAACGCAAAAATTATCGGCACGAATATAAAACTAAGCCTTACGGACTTGATTTTTATTACGCTTCCGACAGCCAACGCCGCCCCGAGCAATAGAAATATAAGCGCGGAATACATAACGATAAGCCTTTTGGCTCTCGGAGTATATACCAAAGGCTGATGAATACATTTATCCCTATCGTCCGCAAGACTCACCAAAAGCACTACCGCATATAGCCCTTGAACGACCATCTGCACGTAAAAACTGCCTATCGCTATAGATATAAAACAAAAAATAGCATTGCAAAGCGTAATACAAACGGCAGAACCCCACAATTTGAGCTTGATACTCTTCATTTTGCGGGAATTTACCAATTTATACCCTTCCAACTGCACCAAATTTACGATCCTGAGAGACAGTACGATCGCCAAGATCCAAAAAACGACTCCCGTCGCCGCTATAACGCCTATTTGCATATATTGCCGAAATAGCTGTCTAAAATTGCCAAAAACTGACCGTAACAATCAAGATAGCTATAATGTCCTCCTTGCAAAAAAATCAATCCACTATTATATATGCCTCTATGCAACCTCTTTGCCATATACGGCGGCGTATCCTTATCGCGGTCGCCCCAAATTATCAGCGTGTCGCACTTTATATCGCCCAAAAGGTCGTCGAGATGAAAGTTTACGATATTTTTAAACGTCTCGCGCATATCGCCGCTAAGCGCCCTATAATCCGCCGAACCGCATTTAGATACGTCCATTTTAAAGCGTTTTTTCAACCTATATGTCATTTTTTTGATACTTTTCTTGAGAGAAAATCTAGGTTTCAATCCCGCGCTGTCGACCAAAACAATACTCTTTATATTGCTTGAGCGCGCCGCTTCGTAGATCGCGACTCTACCGCCGAAAGAATGTCCGACAAGTATCACGTCGCGCATAGAATACAGCTCTATCAACTCGCGCACGCCGTCCGCATAGTCGCTCAAATTAAGGGCGCGCGGCAACTCGCTCGCTCCGAATCCGTAAAAATCCACCGCCGTACAGCGGTATTTTTTGCTGAAGACGTCGAATACTCCGCGAAAACTGTCTATGCTTCCGCCCCAGCCGTGCAAAAATATGATATCTTGACCTTCGCCCTCGATAATATGATTAAGAATGATCCACCTCGCCGCGCGGCTTGATATCGACAGTCGATAAGATCAAGCAAGCGCGAAATTTGTCGCAATATAATATTAGATATGAAAAAAGTCTAAGAAAAATTACAAATTACGGCAAAAAACCGCTTAAATTTCAAAAATCCATTTAAAAAAGCCGCCTTTCGGCGACTTACTCAAACTTTTATACTTATTTTTCAGCGAATATCGCGCTTCCACATTATCAGCGCGGCGTCTTTGCCGGCATAAAATTTAGGTCTCCTGCCCTCGACGCAAAAGCCGAACTTATTATACAATGCAATCGCAGGCGTATTATTTTCATTAACTTCGAGCGTAAGCGCGGTTATACCACTATCGCGCGCGGCAGTTATAATATCCCGAATAAGCGCGCTGCCTATGCCTTTTCCTCTAAACGCCTCTTTTACCGCAAGATTATTGATATATCCTTCGCCAGCCACTACGTTCATACTGTAATAACATATCGCGTCGCCGTCGATCAAACCGATCCTAGCCAACGCATTTGGATTAGAAGTCAACGCCGATATCTGCTCCATACTCCAAAACTCGGGAATACTATCCCGTTCTATCGCAAAAACCTGTTCGACATATTTGTCGGATAAATTTTCAAATTTAATTTCGCACATTCAAATTATACCGTTTTATCCATATTTTTCAATTCATATTCGCGCTCCGCTTGCGACTTCTTAAGATAGATCGGAGAGAGATCGGTAAAATCTCCCGCCGCGATTTTTCGCTTTGCGATCTCTATCAGCGTTCGGGGATTTGACGCGCCGCTCTTATATACGACGCAAGTTTTCTTCTCGAGATCGGCGCGCGTCATCTCGCCTATCGCCACCATATTCTCATAAGAGCCCCTGAATGCGGCGTAATAAAAACTGTCGTGTCTGCAGTCTATCGCCGCATAGAATTCATTTTCATTTGTTCCGAAAGCCAATTCTTCAAGCGCGTTTATCGAAACGCATTTTTTGCCGCATGCAAACGCCAAAGCTTTGACACTCGACACGCCTATCCTTATTCCGGTAAAAGATCCAGGACCTGCGACGCAAGCAAAATAATCGACGTCTTTAATATTTATTCCCGCTTCGCCGAGCACCCTGTCTATCGACGGAACTATCTGCGAATTATGCAGTTTGCTCTCCGAGCCGCCGATAAAAGAGTATATCTTATCTTCGCTCGATAATCCTATCACCATATTTTCCGACGCCGTATCTACGACCAAAATTTTCATATCACACCTATATAGCATTATTTTGTCTAAATTTGTTCTATTTTGCTTGATTTTATAGAATAATTCTAAAAATCGCGCTAATTAAGAAGTAAGTTGCTCTAATTGAGAAGACTATTTGCGCTTGATCACCATTAATTATCGGCTTAACCGCTATATGCATACCGCTCGCCGACATAATAAGTATATTGTCTTACGTATAAAATAGTGAAAGCATCGTCTCATATTTCCGCGAATCCATATAATTCCCCCGATTTATCGAATAGCCGATCTTAGATTATCGCATCTATATTCAATCGCGGCTCAACTCGCATATATCCAAGTCTGCTCCGCTTATTGTGAATAATCTCATATCTTCGGACAAAGTCTGTATATCGATAACTATAGGATCCTTTACGTCTTCAAATTTATTCCATTCGATCACACACACGCCGCCCGCGTCTAAGTAATCGTTAAGTCCCAACTCATATAACTCGTCTTCGTCTTGAGCTCTGTACATATCGAAATGATACAGTCGCAATCTCCCCTCGTATTCTTTCATAAACGTAAACGTAGGACTTGTCACGATATCCTCTACTCCCAAAAACTTTGCAAGCCCTTTGGTGAAAGTCGTCTTTCCCGCCCCAAGATCTCCGTTGAGCAATATGACCTCTCCGCCCTTCAACTTCTCTGCCAGCTTTTCCGCAAGCAAATAAGTATCTTCTATGCATTGAGACAAATATTCGATTTTTATATTTTTGGAATTTGTCATATCGTCCATATAAATTACTCTGTATATTTTGACTGATTTTGTCAATATTTTCATTATATTACACTTGACAAATTTTTGCAATAGATTTATAATATCGCTAATCAAATAATTCTTTGAGGGTAGGTGAAATTCCTCACCGGTGGTATAGCCCACAAACGCCGTAAATCTTTTATGCGGCGCCGAGCAAGCGAAATTCTTGCGCCGACAGTACAGTCTGGATAGGAAAAGGATTAATATATGTATAATACTTTATCAAGAAGCAAGTGGCTCGCAACCACCGCTCTTTTGTCAGCAATGGCAAGCGTACTTATGTTTTGGGGACTCCCCGTACCGCTTATGCCCGCATTTATCAAACTTGATTTTTCCCTAGTGCCCTGCATAATAGGAAATATCGCTCTGGGTCCTCTCAGCGGGATTGCAGTCACCGTGATCAAGGAAATTATCCATCTTCTTATAAAAGGAATCGGTTCTACCGGCGGCGTGGGAGATTTGGCAGATCTATTCACTTGCCTATGCGTAATAATCCCGTCAGGGTTTATTTATAAGAAATTTCCCAATATCAAAGGACTTATATTGGGACTGAGCATAGGTTCGCTTACTTCGGGAATACTATCCGGACTGCTATTCAACGCGCTTGTAATATATCCTCTTTACGGCAAATTTATGATACCTATGGAACAGATAATTGCGATGTATCAAAAAATAAGACCGTCGTCCGACGGACTATGGGAAATACTTGCGATATTCAATATGCCCTTTACGTTCCTCAAATGCGCCGTCATATCGGTAATTGCGGTATTCATAGCAAAACCGTTGGAGAGATACGTTTTCAAACGCAATAACGGCGCAGGCAAGGCGAAAAACGTAGAAGCTCAATAGCGTATTTTTATCGACAAACCGAATAAAAATCCGTCGATAGGAAAAAATATAAACGTACCACGGAGGAAGTTTATATGATAAATATCAACACGGATTATTGCAACGCGGTGAATTCCGTAACCGAATCTCAAGTCAGACAGGACATAGAAAGCATAGTCTCAAGCAACGATTTGGTGGAATATTGCACTGCTTACGTATGGAAAAACCGAGTATTGGTTGGATTGATATCCAAACCGCTTTTTTCGAGAACTCAGCGCACACAATTGGAAGAGAGCATAAAGCAGGCAATTCTGAACGAGTACGGATTTGAAGAGGCGCTGATATCTTTCGATATGGATGTCATATACGAAATAAGTAAGCTCAATAAGACAAGCAATGCAGACGATAAAGACGTTGCCGCTCTATTTTATTCGGTAAAAGTCCGTCGCTCATAGATTTTAACATTATATACGCTTTAAACGAAAAATTACCCGTATAGGGCAAATACGACGATACGCGGCCTCTCGGTCGCGTATCTTTCACAGGTTTTAAACTTTTATAGAAGACGATCTACCGTCCAAGCGTCGTCTATTGCCGTCCGTCATCCGTCTTGCTATCTAAATAAGCCTTAGCGTAAGTTTTCTTTACAGTATAAAGCCATCCGCCCGCGCGGCGATTTTCGGCAAGCCAGTTCCTAAAAGCTGCCATATCCTCGAATTTCGGCGTTTCGCTCATTCCTCAATACCGTAATGAGTGACGTTTGCGCCGTCCGACCAAAGGTTTTCCAACGAATAAAGATTTCTCGTCTCCTCATAGAAGATATGCACAATAACGTCGCCGTAATCGAGTACCGCCCATCTGCCTTCCTGTTTGCCTTCCGTACGCAACGGCTCGTATCCTTCCTTGGACATTCCCTCGTCTACGATATCCACGAGCGCCTTGACCTGCGTATTTGATCTTCCCGAACATATAACGAAGTGATCGGCTATTACGGTGAGTTTGCCTATATCGACGATAACGATGTCCTTCGCCTTCTTCTCGTCGAGCAATTTGCATATCAATTCAACTTTTTCCATATATTTCTCCATATTTTATTCTATGTAATAATACCAAAAACCGCAAGATTTGTCAATCTCCGCCTTAGTCATATCCGTCATGACGGTCAGTTACGCAGCTCTTTTATCTCCTCTATTGCTTCCAGCGTCAGCGGATATATCTCTCCGCCCTTGCCGAGTAAAAATTCATACTGCGCAAGCGCGCATTCTTCATAACAGTAATCCAGCGACGTTTTCATACAGCCGCGCAAATAATCCGCCTCGGGATAATCGCGACCGCTCTCGAGCATATCGCTGCAAAATATAAGTTTTTGCAAAACGCTCATACCGCGTTTTCCCGTAGTATGATATTTTATCGCCTCAAGTACCTCTTTGTCCTCTATCCCGTATATTTCACGCGCTGTCGTCGCGCCAATAAATTGATGTTCGACGGGAGTGCCTACGCTGTCGGACGGAGCCGACGACGTGTCGTGAGGACCTTTGCACAGCGCCTTTGCGCAGTCGTGAAGCGCGCCTGCAAGCAAGATCTTATCGTTGTCCAATCCCAACGAAAGCGCATAATTTACTCTCGCCGCATACATACCCGTCCTTATACAGTGAGCGTAAGTATTTGACGGGATATCCGCCTCTAGTTTTGCCAACAGCCGGCTGAATTCGCCGTATAATCCGTTGCGTTTTATATAATCTGCGACTTCGCCGTCAAGATCGGCGTATACGCCGAGTTTTGCATCGCATCTGACTACCGTCGAAGATACTCCGCTCGGCTCGTAATCGCATACCCTGAGATCGCCCCCGCGCTCTCTCCAATGATCCAGCGCACGGGTAAATTCCGTCTTATCTCCTCTTGAGAAGATATAAATAGGACAAAGTCTTATTATATCTTGGGGCTTCTTCCACTTGTCAAGATCCACGAGGCTGTCGCCGCCTATCGCAAACGCCACGTCTCCGTATATCGCTTTGAGTTTGGGCAACACTTCGCAGGTATAGCTCTTGCCTTTGCTTCCGCGCTCATACTCGCATATTTCCACGTTCTCCAAATCGCGCGTCGCTATTTTAAGCATCTCCAATCGGCTGTCGTACGCCGTCTCGCATCTCTTATGAGGCGGATTGTCGGACGGCAGCAGTATGACTTTCTCCACTTCGTAGAGAGAAAGCAGACTCTTGATCATATTGATATGTTCTCTGTGTACGGGGTTGAATGCTCCGCCGAATATTATTTTCAAACCTGCCATATAGATATTGTACACAATATTGATGATTTTAGCAACAATATAGTCGCCCAAGGCGGTATATATTCGACAAAAAGGGCAATAATCGCCGTATGGCAATTTTACTCGATCTTATACTTTTGACTATAATAATATATCTGGGATCCTATATAATGCTGTCTTTCCTTTCGATGGGACTTGCGTTCAATCTGATTTGCAGCGCGCTCATCACGATAGTCGCGATAACTCTGATAAAAAAGATAATGCTCAAAAACAGCAGTCAAAATATCAAGTATCGAAAGTTCGTTACATATCTGATATGGCAAGGAGAAGATACTGCAAAAACTCTTCTGCGCGACCTATGCGGCGCCGCGCGTTTTGAAGACAGAGGCGAATACGTCCTAATCGACGGAAAAGCCGTGTTCCTGTGGACAAAATACGGCGCGGTCTCTCCCGATACCGTCGTGAGATTCTACCGCGCTTGCAAAAAAGACGAGGTATCGCAAGCCTATATCTTATCCACCAACTGCGACAAAAAGACCATGGCTTTCGTCAAGAGTTTCGGCGACGTATCCCTGTCTTTCTCGACGTTCAAACAAGTATACAGATCTCTTAAAAAACAAAATAAACTGCCGTCGGACATAAAAGAAAAAGTCCCGACGGCTCAACTGCTAAAACTTATTTTTCAAAGCGCGTTTAACCGTAAAAACGGTTTCCGCTTCGCCGGAATAAGCGTACTGTTGCTTGCGATAAGTTTTTTCACTCCCTTTCGCAATTACTACATCACGCTCGCCGCGATAAATCTGGCGCTTTCGGCAAGTTGCCTGATAGCAAGCTTTATACGGCGTTGAATTGCGCTCTAAGCGTCCTGCAATCGCCCTTAGCCTCATTGCTTGATTGATAATCGAATGCGTATCCGATCAAACGCCTAGCACGTGTTTTACGCCGTCCTTGCGCGATACTCTGTACAGAGTGATCTTGCTACCCATTACCTGAACTACCTGCGCCGCGCTCGCGTCGGCTATCTCCTGCGCGATTTCCTTAGCGGATACGTCCGCGTTGCGCAAGACGGCTATCTTGACGAGTTCCCTCGTCTCAAGCTGTTCGTCCACCTGCTTTATCAAGGTATCGGAGATACCGTTCTTTCCTATATGCGTCGTCGGCTCGATATTCATCGCCAAAGACCTGAGTTTTGCTCTTTCGCTGCTGTTCATTATTATCTCCTTATTTAATCGACGAAATCGAATTCTATATCGCCTATGCGCACGGTATCGCCTTCCTTGCAACCGTTTTTATACAGAGCTTTGATAACGCCTCTGTCTTTGAGCGTCTTTTGAAAATATCTAAAAGATTCGTAATCGTCCAACACTACGTTTCTGATAAGCATATTTATAAGTCCGCCGTGCACCTCGAACACTCCGTCCTCGTCGATCGTCACGATATAGGACGTGCTGTCGTTACGGTTTTCGTCAAAAGCAACCGTCTCCAACGGCTCCGACTGAGGCAAAGTCTCCAGTCTGCGGCTTATCTCGTCGAGCATCTTCGACGTACCGTCGTTGGCGATAGCCGAGATGCGAATCACTTTCTGACCGAGTTTCTTTTCAAATTCCTCGATCGCCTCGTCGTCTTGGATGAGATCGCACTTATTTGCCACCACTATTTGAGGAAGCGACGCAAGTTTTTCCGAATATCCTTCGAGCTCCTTATTTATAGTAAGATAATCTTCATAAGGGTCTCTGCCCTCTATACCCGATATATCCACTACATGGACGATAAGGCGCACTCTCTCAATATGTCTCAAAAAGTTATGTCCCAATCCCGCGCCTTCGCTGGCGCCCTCAATAAGCCCCGGAATGTCCGCAACTACGAAATCTCTGTCGTAATATCTCACTACTCCAAGATTGGGCGTAAGCGTCGTAAAATGATAATTGGCTATCTTAGGTTTAGCCGAAGATACGACCGAGAGTATAGTGGACTTGCCTACGTTGGGAAAACCTACGAGACCTACGTCGGCTATCGTCTTGAGCTCCAACGTAAGTTCTACTTCCTGCGTTTTCTCGCCCTTTTGACTGAATCTCGGAGCCTTACGCTGAGCGGTGGCAAACCTTGCGTTGCCCTTGCCGCCCAGACCGCCTTTCTGAAGAAGAAATTCGCTGTCGTCGTAAAACATATCGGCAAGCACGTTGCCGCTGCTCTTTTCCTTGATTACAGTGCCCTTAGGTACTTTTATATACAGCGGCTTTCCGCTCTTGCCCTTGGCGTTCTTCGCTCCGCCGTTTTCTCCGCTCTCCGCTCGGAAATGCTTTGCGAATTTAAAATCCATAAGCGTAGACGCGTTCTTATTGACGACGAATATAATATCGCCGCCGTTGCCGCCGTCGCCGCCGTCGGGACCGCCCTGCGCAACATACTTCTCCGTGTGAAAAGATATGACGCCGTCGCCGCCGTTGCCCGCTTTTACAAAAATAGTCGCTATATCCAAAAACATAAGTTGTTCCTTTGCCGAGCTTATGCGCGGCGATTTTATGCGGCAATAGTTAAGGATTATTTACCGCCGAATTTCTCTATTATCGCCTTTGCCGCTTTGCGTCCCGCGCCCATTGCCAAAATTACCGTAGCCGCGCCTGTGACCGCATCTCCGCCGGAATATATTCCCTCTACGCCTGTTGCCATAGTCTCCTCGTCGACTATGATAGTTCCTCTCTTGGAAAACTCCATATCGGGACAGGATCTGCGCACCAACGGATTGGGACTGGTACCCAAAGCAACTATCACCTGATCCACGTCGATGACAAATTCGCTTCCTTCGACAGGCTCCGGTCTTCTGCGACCGGACGCGTCGGGTTCGCCGAGCTGCATCTTGACGCACTTGATACCGCACACCTTGCCGTCTTTTCCCAATATCTCCACGGGATTGGTGAGCAAAACGAGTTTGATACCCTCTTCGACCGCGTGATCTATCTCTTCCGCTCTTGCCGGCATCTCTTCCCTGCCTCTGCGGTATATTATGTACACTTCTCCGCCGCCTATTCTCTTTGCCGTACGCGCCGCGTCCATTGCGACGTTGCCCGCGCCTATTACAGCGACAGCCTTGCCGCAGTATATCGGCGTGATAGCGTCGTCTTTATAAGCCTGCATAAGATTGGCTCTTGTAAGAAGCTCGTTGGCGGAAGAAACTCCGTTGAGATTCTCTCCCTCGATATTCATAAACATAGGAAGTCCCGCGCCCGTACCGATAAATATAGCGTCGTACTCCTCTTGCAGTTCCTCGAAAGTAACGGCTTTGCCTACTACGGTATTAAGTCTGAACTCCACGCCGAGCGCCTTGAGTTTGTCTATTTCCTTCTCGACTACGTCGTCCTTGGGAAGTCTGAACTCGGGGATACCGTACACCAATACTCCGCCCGCCTTGTGGAAAGCCTCGAATACCGTGACTTTAAATCCGCTCTGAGCGCAATCGGCCGCGCATGCAAGTCCCGCGGGACCGCTGCCGACTACGGCTACTTTTTTGCCGTTCCACTCGGGAGCCTTGAGATTGCCCGTTCCCTTCTTGAGTCCGTAATCTCCCACGTATCTCTCAAGCGCGCCTATCGCTACGCTGCCGCCGAGTTTCGCCTTGCGCACGCACTTGCCCTCGCACTGGTTTTCCTGCGGGCAAACTCTGCCGCATATAGCCGGCAAAAGCGATGATTGACTGATGACGTCCAACGCTCCGTCCTTATCGTTTTGAGTAAGACATTGGATAAACGCGGGTATATTTATTCCCACCGGACAGCCCGTGCGGCAAGGAGCGTTTTTGCAGTTGATACACCTGCTTGCTTCCTCCATCATAAGAGCGTCGTCAAATCCGAGATTTACTTCTTTAAAATTGTTTATTCTTTCCTGCGCCGATTGGTGCAACGTCTTGTTTCTAGGTGAATTGTTCATTATCTCAACCTCTCAAATTACATTTTTGCTCGTGTTCGCGATAGAACTTGGATCTGGTCATAGCTTCTTCGAAGTTGACCGCATGACCGTCGAATTCGGGACCGTCGACGCACGCGTATTTGGTCTCTCCGCCGACCGTCAGTCTGCAACCGCCGCACATACCGGTACCGTCGACCATAATAGTATTCATAGATACGACCGTAGGTATATTGTACTTGCGCGTGAGTTCGCTGACGTTTTTCATCATTATCATAGGTCCTACGACGAGTACGCAATCGATCTTATCGCCCGCGTCGATCCTCTCCTGCAATACGGTAGTGACAAATCCCTTGGTACCCAACGATCCGTCGTCCGTGGAGATATAGACGTGCTCGCTGTTGGCTTTAAACTCGTCTATATCGAAGAGTAGCTCTTTTGTCCTCGCGCCCATTATTACGTCGCTCTTCAATCCTTTTTGCTTGCGCAATTTCGCCTGCGGATAGATGACCGCGCAACCTATTCCTCCGCCGACAAGCACGAGATTTTCATACTCGTCGAGATCGGTGGCGTTGCCCAAAGGTCCTACGAGCGCGTGAAGGCTGTCGCCTTCTTTGAGTTGAGCCATTTTGTGAGTGGAATATCCTACTTCCTGCACGAGAAGAGTTATCGTCTCCTGCTCTCTGTCATAGTCGCAGATAGTAAACGGCACTCTCTCGCCGCCCTCCTCGACTATTACTATGACAAACTGTCCGGGAAGACAGTGCTTTGCCACCGTAGGCGTATGCACTACGTATTTTTTTACTTTAGGAGCTACTTCGTAAATCTTCAAAAGTTCGTTCATTTTTATTCTCCCGATAAAATTTATTTTCCGTTAAAATATCTGCAGTACCCGCATATCAGGCAATCTCCGCACTGCGGATTTCTCGCCGTACAGGTATACCTGCCGTGATGTATCAGCAAATGATGGGCATGCGCCCACTCGTCTTTGGGTATTATCTCCATAAGATCTTTCTCTACTTTGAGAGGATCTTTGCTATCGCTGAATCCTATTCTGCCGCTCAGTCTCAAGACGTGGGTGTCGACCGCGATGGCCTGTCCGCCGAACGCGACGGAATATACTACATTGGCAGTCTTCTTTCCCACTCCCGCAAGCGTCATAAGCGAGTCGATATCTCTCGGTACTTCGCCGCCGAATTTTGCGACTATGTCGGCGCTCGCCGAGATTATGTTGGCAGCTTTGTTGCGGTAAAAGCCGCACGAATATATGTACGGACGCAATTCCTCTTCGCTGAGTTGAGCGTACTGCAACGGCGCGTTGTATACCTTGAAAAGTTTTTCAGTGACTTGATTGACGCGCTTGTCGGTACACTGCGCGGAAAGTATCACCGCG
Organism: uncultured Clostridia bacterium; assembly: GCA_948471525.1. Classification (GTDB taxonomy): domain Bacteria; phylum Bacillota; class Clostridia; order Christensenellales; family UBA3700; genus RACS-045. The sequence goes on from CAOKSY010000010.1 coordinate 41,851, forward strand.
ACCAAAAGTTCGAACGGAGTGCTGTAATTCAACTCGCACACCGCATTGGGATGCATAGCCTCCAGTCCCGCCAATATCTGCGTTATTTCCTCTCTTTCAAAAACTTTTGCCATTGTATTTCCGTCGTTATCTATCGTTGCTCGCTGCATTTTTACAGCATTGACGGCGCACTGATACAACGCGCCGACAAATATTTAATCCGATTTCAATATACCGTCTTTTAAGACAGCGCGACTATGCGTCTGACCGCCTCCGCAGTCTTTTCTCTGTCGCCGAACGCGGTAAGTCTGAAATAACCCTCGCCCATTGCTCCGAAGCCCGCGCCCGGAGTGCCGACAACCTGAGCGTTGGTAAGCAGATGATCAAAGTATTCCCAAGAAGTCATACCGTCGGGACACTTGAGCCATATATACGGAGAATTGACACCGCCGATATGCCATATGCCCTTCTTCTCCAATCCCTCGTGGATCATACGCGCGTTTTCTTTATAATAAGCTATGTTGGCCTTTATCTGCGCAAGTCCCTCTTCGGAGAAGACCGCCTGCGCGCCGCGCTGAATTATGTAAGGCACGCCGTTGAACTTGGTGCACTGTCTTCTGTTCCAAAGCGAATTCATCTTTACTCCGTCGAATTCCAGTTCGGACGGTACGACCGTATAGCCGCATCTTGTACCCGTAAATCCTGCCGTCTTGGACAGCGAACAGAATTCGATAGCGCAAGTTCTCGCGCCCTCTATCTCGAATATGCTTCCCGGAAGATCATCGTCCCCTACAAAAGCCTCGTACGCAGAATCGAAAAGTATCAAAGCCTTGCAGGAATTTGCGTAATCCACCCATTCCTTAAGTTCGTCGTAAGTATATACCGCGCCGGTAGGATTATTGGGCGAGCAGATATAGATTATGTCAGCCTTATAATTCTTGTCGGGCATAGGCTTGAAAGAGTTAGACTGATTGCCCTGCGCCGTGTCTATCTTTCTGCCTGCCATAACGTTTGTATCGACGTAAGCGGGATATACGGGATCGGGGATCAAAACCTTATTGTCGGGATGGAGTATGTCCAGTATATTACCCAGATCGCTCTTTGCTCCGTCGCTGACAAAGATCTCGTCCTTATCGAGTTTTACTCCTTTACGGGAATAATACGCCGCTATTCCCTCTCTGAGGAAGTCGTATCCCTGTTCGGGACCGTATCCTCTGAAAGAACCTTTTTTACTCATCTCGTCGGTCGCGTCGTGAATAGCCTTGACGACGGCGGGCACGAGCGGAAGCGTAACGTCGCCTATACCCAGCCTGTATATCTCCTTATCGGGATTGCTCTCCTGAAAAGCCTTTACTTTCTTTGCTACCGTAGAAAACAGATAGCTGTCTTTTAAATCGAGAAAATTGGTATTTATCTTCATATCTCTTACCTCTTGTCTGCAACGCGTATTATTATTCGATTAAATAATAACGCGAATTTATTTGATTTTGCTTTCTTTCATTACTACGTATTCTTCTCTCTCCGCGCCTACGGAAACGTACGTGATCGGACATCCGACCGCCTTTTCTATATAAGCGATATATTCAAGCGCTTCTTTGGGAAGATCGGAAGGCTTTCTGCAAGAAGAAATATCGCAATTCCAGCCGTCCATATATTCTATCACAGGCGTAGCGATCCTCAATTCCTCGCCGCTCGGGAAAGACGCAGTAGTCTTATCTCCCACCTTATATGCGGTGCATACGGGGATCTTTTTCATATACGACAATACGTCGAGCTTAGTGAGCGCCAACTCGCTCGCGCCCTGCATCTCTACTCCGTATTTGGAAGCCACGACGTCAAACGCGCCTACCCTTCTCGGTCTGCCGGTAGCCGCTCCGTACTCGCCGCCCGCCTGTCTCAACTCTTCGGCTTCCTCGCCGAACATCTCAACGGTGAACGGACCTTCGCCAACGCAAGAGCTGTAAGCCTTCATAATTCCGAATACGTTGTCAAGTCTGTACTTGGGAATACCCGCGCCGATAGGAGCATATGCCGCTATCGTATTCGACGACGAAGTATAGGGATTGATACCGAAATCGATATCTCTCAACGCGCCCAACTGAGCCTCGAACACGACCTTTTTGCCCGCCTTGAGGCTCTCGTCCAAAAACTCGCCCGTGTTGCACACAAACGGTTTGAGTTTATTGCCGTACTCCTCAAGCCAATTCATTATCTCGTCGACTTCTATCTTATTGGATCCGTAAGCTTTTTCTATAAACAAATTCTTCCACTCGACGATGCCCTCTATTCTCTTCCTCAATGCTTCTGGATAAAACAGATCGCCCATCATAATGACCTTTTTGAGATACTTGTCGCCGTAGACGGGAGCAATGCCTCTTCTTGTAGAACCGTACTTCGCGTCGCCCAGCCTGTCCTCTTCGAGACAGTCCTGTCTGACGTGATAAGGCAGGCAGATGACCGCTCTCGAACTTATCTTGAGATTTTCGGGAGTGATCTTGACGCCTTTCTCGGTAAGTCTGCCCATTTCGCCAACCAAGTGCTGCATATCGATTACCATTCCGTTGCCCATTACGTTGACTACTTCGGGACGAAGAATTCCCGACGGTATGAGATTGAGAATAAACTTGCCGAGGTGATTGATGACCGTATGTCCCGCGTTGTTGCCGCCCTGATATCTGACGACGACGTCGTAATCGCTGGACACGAGATCGACCATTCTTCCTTTACCCTCGTCGCCCCAGTTGATGCCTACTATTGCTGTTAACATTCTATACTCCTTCCGCTTTTGCGAATAAACTTTATATTGATTAATTTATAATAGATAGGATCATTCCCACTCTATCGTTGCCGGCGGCTTGGACGTAATATCGTAGACCACCCTGTTGATATGTCTGACTTCGTTGACTATCCTCGTGGATATCTTTTCGAGTACCTCGGCGGGTATTCTCGCCCAGTCCGCCGTCATAGCGTCTACCGAAGTGACCGCTCTCAATACCAAAGTATAGTCGTAAGTACGGCAGTCGCCCATTACGCCTACGCTGCGCATATTTGTAAGCACGGCAAAATACTGCCATATCTCTTCGGACAAGCCGTTTAATTTTATTTCCTCTCTGAATATATAATCCGCGTCGCGCAGAATATCGAGTTTCTTTCTCGTGATGTTGCCTATTATTCTGATAGCAAGTCCGGGACCGGGGAAAGGCTGACGCATTACAACGTCGTGAGGCAAGCCGAGTTCAAATCCTACCTTGCGCACTTCGTCTTTGAACAGATCTCTCAACGGCTCTACTATCTCTTTGAAATTGACTACGCTGGGAAGTCCGCCTACGTTGTGGTGGGATTTGATGACCGCGCTGCTGCCAAGTCCCGATTCTATGACGTCGGGATAAATAGTGCCCTGAACGAGATAATCTACCGCGCCGATCTTCTTCGCTTCTACTTCGAATACGTCGATGAATTCTTTGCCGATGATCTTTCTCTTCTTCTCGGGTTCTCTCACGCCCTGCAACTTCTTAAGGAATCTAGACGAAGCGTCTGCGAGTATTACGTTCATACCCATATCTTCCTTGAAGACTTTCATTACCTCTTTCGCTTCGTTCTTTCTCAAAAGACCGTGATCGACGAATATACAGGTCAGCTGATCGCCGACTGCTCTGTGTATAAGCGTAGCCGCCACAGCCGAATCGACACCGCCGCTGAACGCGCAGAGCACTTTCTTGTCGCCGATCTTTTCTTTGAGTTCGGCAACCGACCTGCTGACGAAATTAGACATCGTCCAATCGCCTTTTGCGCGGACAACGTTATAAAGGAAGTTTTTGAGCATATCCAAGCCCTGCTCGGTGTGCATGACCTCGGGATGATACTGCATACCGTATATTCCCTTTGCCTCATTCTCAAACGCAGCCACAGCGCAAGTGTCGGTGCTTCCTATCGACTTGAAGCCCTGAGGCAACTGAGTAACTTGATAAGTATGGCTCATCCAGCATACGCCCTTGTTTTTTAAGCCCTTGAAAAGCAGGCTGGAAGTATCGTAAGTCGCCTCTCTTCTGCCATACTCTCTAGACTTGGCTTTTTCTACCTTGCCGTCGAGCGTATAGGCGATAAGCTGAGCGCCGTAGCAGATACCGAGAACGGGAATTCCCAATTCGAATATACCTCTGTCGATCCTCGGCGCGCCTTCGTCTGTCACGCTGCTCGGACCGCCGGTAAATATTATTCCGATGGGATTGAGACTTTTGATTTTCTCCAGGCTTATCGTATAAGGATACATTTCGCAGTATACGTTGAGTTCTCTTACGCGTCTTGCGATAAGTTGATTGTATTGACCGCCGAAGTCAATTACCAGCACTTTCTCGTTTGTCATGAACAAATACTCCTTTATTTTATCTGTGTTGCTTTATATTTTTTCGTTAGCGCTTATTATCGAAGCGATTGAAGAATTCTCTCGCCTTATCTTTTTCTCTCTTTATAAATCCGCCCGTCTCTTTGAACAGCGCTTTAAACGCTTCTATTTCTACGCGCATAAACGCCATTATAGGAATTATGCAGACGATTATTATCGCCAACGATACAGTCATCTTCGGATAGAGCGTAACCAACGAGAATTTCTCGCTGAGGAATGGACTGCTTACTACGAATATGAACGCGACCAACAGCAATGCGAGCATAAATACCTTGTCTTTTGTATACGGCATACATACCTGTACCAATACGATATAAGATACGGTCGCGGTGATAAATACGCTCATCGTGGATATCTGCGGCGATACGTCGAAAGTACTGTTGATGTCGTTGAACTGCCAACATACCAATAGTATCGCAAAGGCGACGGTAAGTCCCGCCGGTAAGGCTCGTTTGAAGACCTTGCTCAGGAAATTGCCTTTGACTCGTCTGTCGTTGGGTTCAAGCGCGAGAATGAATGACGGAACGCCTACAAAGAGCGCGTTGATAAGCGTCAACTGTATCGGTTCGAACGGATACGTAGAGAACTGGAATATTATCAACAACAGCGACAGCACCGCGCTAAAAGTCGTCTTGACTAAGAAAAGCGAGGAAGCTCTTTCTATATTATTAATAACTCTTCTGCCCTCGCTGACGACGCTGGGCAACGCGGAAAAGTCGCTGTCCAACAGTACCAGCTGAGCCACGTTTCTGCTCGCCTCCGAACCGCTCGCCATAGCTATAGAACAGTCCGATTCTTTGAGCGCCATTACGTCGTTTACGCCGTCGCCCGTCATACCTACCGTATGTCCGTGCGCTTTGAGAGCGGCGACAAGCTGTTTTTTCTGACTTGGCGAAACTCTGCCGAATACGGTGTATTTTTCCGCCGCTTCGTATATCTTATCCGGGGTATCGAGATCTACGGACGCGTCGATATACTTTTCCGCATTTTTCATTCCCGCTCTTTCCGCAACTTTGGATACGGTAAGCGGATTGTCGCCCGATATAACCTTCAATTCCACGCCCTGCTGTTCGAAATATTCAAACGTAGCCGCCGCGGTGCTTCTTATCTTATCGCTGAGCACTATCAAAGCGATCAATTCCATCTTAGAAGTATCCATCTGCTCGTCTTTGAGTTGCTCGGGAGTGGTCACCAATACCAATACTCTATAACCTTGCATTGCGTACTCGTTGACGTTTCTTTCGACGATAGAATATCTGTCTCTGAGTACGAATTCGGGCGCGCCGACTATGAACGTACCTACGTCTTTAAAGGTTGTTCCGCTCCACTTTCTCGCCGATGAAAACGGCATTAGCTTGGACACGTGATAAGTCTCGTTGGAAGAGAAATACTCCGCGCACGCTTCAAATGTAGCGTTGTTTGCGCCCAAAGCCTTGACCATATTCGCCATTATATCGTCGGGCGAACCGAACTTTGAGGAATATACGTGCACGCTTTCGACCTGCATCGAGCCTTCCGTGATCGTACCCGTCTTATCGAGACACAGCACGTCTACTCTGGCAAGAGCTTCTATCGAATAAAGATCCTGTACGAGCGTGCGCCTCTTGGCAAGTCTTATGATACCGAGCGCAAGAGCGATAGACGTAAGCATTACCAGTCCCTCGGGTATCATACCTATGACAGAAGATACCGTGCTCGTCACCGCGCCGGAAATGCTGTCCGCGTGTTTCATATTCGTGAAAAACATCAGAATTCCGAGCGGGAAGATTATGATCGTCGCGATCCTTATGATCCAATTTATCGAACGCATCAGTTCCGACTTGGACTTCTTGAATTTCTTCGCTTCGTTCATAAGTTTGGAAGCGTAAGTATCTTCGCCGACTGCGATAACTCTTGCGCGGCAAGTGCCCGACTGGACAAAACTTCCCGACATCAGCCTGTCGCCGTCGCCTTTGTGTATATCGTCCTGCTCGCCGGTAAGAAGAGACTCGTTGGCCTCGCACTCGCCGCCGACAACTATGCAGTCGGTAGGCACTTGACTTCCCTGCTTGAGGATGATAACGTCGTCGATAACTATCTGATCGGTGGATATTTCTATCACTTGCCCGTTTCTGACCGCCTCTATAGACGGCGCGGAAACAAGCGAGAGTTTATCCAACGCCTTTTTGGATCTAATCTCCTGAAATATACCTATGACCAAGTTGACTAGTGCAATGATCGCAAACAGCATATTCTTGACCTGACCGTTGAAGATGATTATCAGGCACGCCAAGAATATATTGAGCAAGTTGAACAACGTAAATATATTCGTCGTAAAAATCTTGAGATAAGACTTGGATATCGAATTGTCGACCGCGTTGGTAAGTCCTCTGATCTCCCTTTCTTCTACCTGAGCGTCGTTTAGACCTTCTTCCGCCGTGGAAAGAAAATTCTCGAACGGAGTGGTCTTGAGAGTCTTAAGTTTTTCCTTGTATTCGTTTTTCTGAGACAGAGCCGCCTGCTTCTCTTTTTGCTTCTCAGCCTTTTTTTGCTCTTTCTCTTCCTGTTTCTTTTGACGCGCCTCGAGACGCTTCTTCTCTTTTTCTTCTTTCAGTCTCTGCTCTTCTTCGAGCTTTTTGCGCTGAGCCTCTTGTTTCTCTTTTTCCTTCTCTTCTTTTATCCTACGCTCTTCTTCGAGGCGTTTTTGCTCCTCTTCTTTCTTTTTCTTCTCTTCTTCGGATTTCTCGCCGTCATCGGCTTTCTCCGCTACCGTCTCCGCGATCTCGGTCTCAGCCGTCTTGACTTTTTTTGCAGAACTTTTTTTATCTGCGGAGCCTGCCTCCGGCTGAGCATCGGCAATTTGAGCAGACTTATCTTCGCCGTCGACGGATTTTGATTGACCTTTATCCGCGACAACGTCCGCAGACTTGACCGCGCTTTCTTTGACGGATGCTTCCGCATTATCGGCAGAATTCACCTGCCCTTTGTCCGCGTCGCTCTTCTGCGGCGGCACGTAATCTATCGGCACGACTTTACGCACGGTGACCGTCTTGAGCACCGTCTCTCCCGTGTCCGAACCGTCTTCCGCCTTTACCGGCACTCTCATCGTCCTTTTGACGATAATAGTCTTCGTAGCCGCAGAGCCTTCCGCTCCCGACTTAGCCTGATCTATATCCGCGGCGCCGTCTGCCGCGATATCGGTCTTCGCCTTATCCGCGACAATATCAGACGGACGATCGCTTTCTTTCTGCAAATCGAAAATAGTCATTTGTCCGTTGTCTGTAACTTTTTTCTTTCCTGCCATTACTATATCCTTCACTTAATATATAACTTCTAAAATAAATAGCACATACATAATATCATAACGGAAATTTTATGTCAAATATATTTGCGTGCGCATTTTACTTTATCGATACTTACAATTTTTATGCTAAAATACTCGCAATATGACGAATGATAAGAAAAAATATCGATATTTGACAGAACTTGTTTTCCGAAATTTGCATATTGAACATTGTTCAATATACTGTTTATCGACACATATCGCCGTTTTCCTTTTAAACGCTGATATAAATATAACGCAAATACAAAATCAGGACTTCTGCGCGTCAACAAATACAAAAGGCGGCGCAAATAGCCTGCGCCGCCGATAATGAATTTTTGTCAATAGATATTGAACGTCGTTCAATACGATTATTTCTTCTTTTCCAATCCTATTCTTCTGACGGTAGACTTTATAAACATCTTTTTGAGCAGATCGCCGTCTTCCTCCTCCACCGCCGTTTTTATCATCAATAGCTGACGCTCGAACGAAGTGATCGAAGAGATAAGATTTTGCTTATTTCCGATAAAAAGCTCGCTCCACAAATCCTCGTTTATATTGGCGATACGCGTGAGGTCTCTGTAGCTGTCGCCTATATAATCGGCGGTCTCGCTGTCCTCGTCGTCGCTGTTTATCAGCGCGACGGCTATCGCGTGCGGAAGCTGAGACGTATATGCTATAACCTTGTCGTGCGTAGCCGCGTCTATTATCCTCACGCGTCCGAAGCCTATCTCCAAAGCAATATCGCTCATAGTCTCTATAGCGCTCGAAGTATTGCGATCTGTGCCCACTATGAGGAAATTCGCGCCCTGAAGCACCTTGTCGTCCGCATATTTAAATCCCCTCTTCTCTCTGCCCGCCATAGGGTGACAGAAAAGGAATTCGCAGCCTTCTGGCGTTACGTCCTCGATCTCCTCTACAAATATGCCTTTTATACCGGCTACGTCGCTTATCAGACAGCCTTTTTTGATATACTTTCCGTATTTGCGAAGATAATCGACGATTTGATTGGGATAGAGCGCAAGGATTATCAAATCGCTTTGAGAAAAGAATTCCTCGGGAGTATGAGATCCACGCGCTATCGCGCCGCTCTCGAGCGCGGCGTCAAGGCTTTCCGCCGATCTGTTTACGCCATATACGGTATATCCTCTTTTTGACAGCGCGATAGCGTACGAGCCGCCTACAACTCCCAGACCTACGATAGTGATTATACTGTCTTTATTCATAAAATACCTATATCTGTTTTTGCTCGCAAAGCAAGCGTATTGCCTCGACGTAGCCGTCGAAACCTTTGCCCGATATTTGCGCTATACAGGCAGGCGCGGTGACTGAAACTCTGCGAAACTCCTCTCTCGCGGAGATGTCGGAGATATGAACTTCCACTACAGGTACGGGCGATATAGACTTTATAGCGTCGTACAGAGCATAACTGTAATGCGTATGCGCGCCGGGATTCAATACTATTCCGCTACAGCCGCCGAAATAACATTCCTGCAACTTGTCTACTATCGCGCCCTCGTGATTGGACTGAAAAAATTCTATTGCGACGTTTAGATCGCGGATATTTTCCTTGATATACTCGCAAAGTCCCTGATACGTCTGCTCGCCGTAGACGCTTTTTTCCCTTATTCCCAGCATATTGAGATTTACGCCGTTGATAACCGTTATTTTCTTCATATACACCTCTATCTCGCCGCTTTTATTATATCGTTGACCGTTTTGTATATCTCGAATTCATAGCTCTTGACGACTGCGTCACACGCTGAATAATATCTGTCTTTGCGGCTATCGTATATCGCGCGCAGTTTATCAGCGCCGTCTTTGAGAAGCGGTCTGGTATCAGTTCTGACATTCTTGATAATATCGTCGATATCCCTTTCTATCAGCACCGTGATACCGCTCAATCGCATTGCGCAGACGTTTACGTCGCGAAGCACCGCGCCGCCGCCCGTCGCCACGACAATATTCTTTTTTTGCGAAAGTCTGTACATCGCCTCGCTTTCCCAATCGCGGAATACGTCTTCGCCCTGAGCAAACAATTCGGATATACCGTGTCCCGATATCTCTTCAATATAAGCGTCGGCGTCTACGAATTCCCAGCCGAGTTTCTTTGCCGCCTTTCTTCCTTTGACCGTCTTACCGCACGACATAATACCCGTGAGGTATATATTGCCGCCGTTTTTGACAAAGTACTCTTTCATAAGCGAGTTGTATATACTCTTGGTCAGTTTGTCGTCGGGAGTATTATTTGTCCATATTTCCTGAGACTTCATCGCTTGCGCAACGAGCATATACAGTCCGCCCACGGCTTTCTTTCCCATTCTTACCGCCGATTGCAACAACTTGGTATATACGGGATTGTATACTATATCTACGACCGCGTCGAATCCCGCTATTATACCGTCGTCAACCGGAGACGCGTCAGTATTCGGATACATACCCACGGGAGTAGTATTGACAAGCGTATCGCCCTTATATCCTTCAAGCGCCGAGTATGATATATATCCGCTTTCTCCGCTCTTTTTTTCGTCTCGCGTCGCAACAAGCACCGATTTCGCGCCGCGTTTTTTTAGAATATAGCATACAGACTTACTTGCGCCGCCGCTGCCCAATACTACAAACGACTTATTCTTTATCGCTATTTCGTTTACGGACAGAAGACTTTCAAAACCATACGGGTCGGTGTTGTATCCGTACAGAGATCCGTTGTCGTTGACAACCGTGTTGACCGCGCCGATAGCCTTTGCCTCCGCAGATATACCCGATAGATACTTCATCACTTTCTCTTTGTACGGCACCGTGACGTTAAGTCCGTCGTACTCCGAAAGCGTGTCCTTACACCCGTTTAGCATATCTTCCATCGGTATCTGACGTATCTCGTAACTACCGTCCGAATTATAATAATCGAAATACGCCTTATGTATTTGAGGCGACATCGAATGAGTGAGTTTTTCGCCTATCACGCAATATTTCATATACTCGCCCCCTTCCGTATACATCCTTTCTTATATTCGCCCACGATCTGGAAAAAGTCGGATATCTCTCTGACGTATTCAAGCGCCTCGTTGAGTTTTGCCGACGAACACGGACACTCCAGATCGGTATAGAAATAATAGCTCTCGGGAGAATTCTCCACCGGTCTCGACTCTATATTTATAAGGTTTATACTGTTTTTCGCAAAATACTTCAACGCGTTAAATAATGCGCCAGGCGTGGAATTGAGCGCAAAGACTATGCTCGTCTTATCGCTGTCGTCGCTGTCAAGCATATACTTGGAAATAACGATAAAACGCGTATAATTGCACGATTGCGACTGTATTCCCGACGCGAGAATATCCAGCCCGTACAATTCGGCGTTGCGAGCCGACGCTATCGCCGCCTTGCTCTTATCGCCCTCTGACGCCACGTATTTTGCCGAGGAAGAGGTAGATTTATACGGCACGATCTTCCACTTGCCGTCCGCAAGAAAACCGTCGCTCTGCGTGATAGCCTGAGGATGAGAATATACCTCGCGGATATCCTCTAAGCGGCTTCCTTTCACCCCAAGCAGACAGTGGTCTATTCCCACCCATTGCTCGCCCACAATGAAATAGTCGTATTTTCTCAAAAGATCGTAGACCTCCGCTATCGCGCCCGTAGATGAATTTTCTATCGGCAAAACTCCGTACTCTATCTTTCCCTCTCTCAACGCCTCGAAGACTTCTTTGAACGTGGAAAAATTGACTCCTTTGTCGTCTTTGAAAAATTCTATCATCGCTCTCTCGGAATTAGATCCCTTGTCGCCGTAATATCCCTTGGGCGCGCAAAGATCAAGAGGTCTTCTCTCATACCTTCCGACTGCGGACGGAGAGGCTATCTTTCTGCGCTGTAGGTCCTTGCTCAGTCCCATCATTTCGCTCATAAGCTGACGCGCCGCGTCTGCGTATTCTTTGTTGCGGAGATTGTCAACCGCCTTTGCAAGCACCTGCTCTTCGCGCGAAGTCTGCAATACGCCCGTTGCGTGCGTCTTCTTGTATTCCGCCACTCCGAGCACCAATTCCATACGCTCTTCAAAAAGCCTTATTATTTCTTTGTCGACGGCGTCTATTCCCTTGCGCAATTCTTCAAGTCTGTCCATACTTATTCTCTCTCACCGTATAAAATCATAAATCGCTATCGCGGCAACCGCCTCGATCACCGGTACTGCTCTGACTACGATACATGGATCGTGTCTTCCTTTGACCGTGAGTTTTGTATTCTCTCCCGTACTTACGTCGATGCTGTCCTGCTCTTTGAATATAGACGCGGTGGGCTTGATCGCGACGTCGAATACTATAGGCATACCGGTTGAAATGCCGCCGAGTATTCCTCCGTTGTTGTTGGTAGCCGTGACGATCTTGCCGTCGGAATATCTAAACGCGTCGTTGGCTTCGCTGCCTTTCATATTTGCAAGTTCGTATCCCTTGCCGAATTGCACGCCCTTTACCGCAGGTACGCTGAATAAAAGCGACGCAAGTCTCGATTCGATACTGTCGAAGAAGGGGTCTCCGATACCGCCGTCCAATCCCGCGATCGCGCACTGTATCGTTCCTCCCACACTATCTCCCTCTTCTCTTGCGGCAAGTATGCGCGCTCGCATCTCTTGGTATTTGCTCTCGTCTAGAAGCGGGAAACGGCTGCGCGATAATCTTTCAAGCATTGCGCTATACGGATCGACGGCAAATACGTCGTCCTTGACGTCCGCTATCGACAAAATATGCGATCCGATAGTCACGCCTTTTTCTTTCAAGAGTTGTTTACATATCGCTCCGCAAAATACTATCGGCGCGGTCAATCTGCCCGAGGAATGTCCTCCGCCTCTATAATCGTTGTTGCCGCCGCTCTTGAGAAAATAGCCGTAATCGCTGTGACCCGGTCTGAAAACGTCTTTGAATTGCGAATAATCGCCTGAACGCGTATTGGTATTGCGTATGATAGCGCAAAGCGGCGTTCCCGTAGTCTTTCCTTGGAAATATCCGCTTACGATCTCTATTTCGTCCGCCTCTTTTCTGGGCGTGGAAAACTCTCCGCCGTCCGGCGCTCTTCTCGCCATTTCGCGACGTATCTCTTCCATATCCGGCTCGAACCCCGCCGGCAAGCCGTCGATCGAGACTCCTATAGCCGCGCTGTGCGATTCTCCGAATATACTCAATTTTATTTTATTACCCCATACTGCGCCCATACGGCACCTCCGCAATATATTTATCCCTTGGATATTTTTCCGCCCGATCTTTCAAACACGTCGAAAAAGTCGGGGTACGATTTAGACACGCACTGCCAATCGTCAAGCGCAACTTCGCCGCGCGCCGCCGTACTCGCTATAGCCAACGTCATCGCCATTCTGTGATCGTTGCGGGAAGAGACTTCTCCGCCGACAAGATATTTCTTTCCGCGAATGATAAGACTGTCTCCGTCCGCATTTATATCCGCGCCGAGTTTGGCGAGTTCGGTAGCGGTGGCTTCCAGCCTGTCGCATTCCTTTATTCTCAATCTCGAGATATTGACTATATTCGTCTCTCCTCTTCTCAGACAGCAAGCCAGAGCGAATACCGGTATTATATCGGGACAGTCGGACCCGTCGAATACAAGACTTTCTCCGTCGCACGCGGTAGTCAGCCTGTCAAGGAATTCGAGTATAACGCAGTCTCCCTGAAGAGAGTCTTTATCTACGCCTTTAACGCGTACGTCGTTGCCCAAAAAACGCGCTACTTCGAAGAACGCGGCTTGCGACCAGTCGCCTTCCACATTATAATCGCAAGGATGGAATTTTCCATTGCCTTCGATATAGAATTCCTTATATTTTTTGCATACGACTTCTACGCCGAATCTGCTCATCGCCGACGCCGTAAGATCGACGTAGCCCGACGATTGAAGTTTCCCTACCACGGTTATTTTTCCGCCGTCTTCGAGAAGAGGAAGCGCGTATAACAGTCCCGTGACAAACTGCGAACTTACCGCTCCGTCCACCTTGAATTCTCCGCCGCTCAATTTGCCTTTCACGCGGAGATCCAATCTGCCGTCTTCGCCTTTGTCGTTGACGTACTCTATATTACGCTCCTTGCATATCTCTTCGTATACTTCCAAAGGTCTCGATCCGAGTTTGCCTCTGCCTATAAATCTGTTTTCGCCCGAATTCAGCGCAAGCGCGATCGGCAATATAAATCTGAGAGTTGATCCGGACTCCTTGCAGTCGAACGTTAGATCTTTACATATTTTGCGCGACGATCCGCATATCTCGAGCGTATCGCCCACCTCTTGAATATCCGCGCCCAACAAGCGCATACAGTCTATCGTTGCGCGTATATCGTCGCTGTAAGATACGTTTGTTATCCTGCTTTTGCCGTCGGCGAGAGAAGCGCATATTATCGCTCTATGCGCCATACTCTTTGACGGCGGCACAACTATATCGCCGCTCAGTTTCGTCGGCGTGATCCTCAATCTTTCCATATCAATCCCCGTATATTATTTGAGAAAATATTGCGCGTCGGTAGGATAGGTAAAACTCTCTCCTATCTTTTTCAATAGCACGACGTGCAGTTTTTTCCCGAAATTCTTTTTGTCGTTGAGAATAGCCGAGATTACTTCCTCCGGCGCAACTTTATCGTCTGTAGGCAAACCGTACTTGCGCAATATCGACGCTATTCTCTGCGCCGTTCCCTTTTCCGTCTGTCCCAATCTCTCGCTGATAGCCGTGATAAATACCATTCCTATAGCGACGGCTTGTCCGTGCGAATATCCAGTGAATCTGTAATATTTCTCGATCGCGTGCCCGTAAGTATGTCCGAAATTGAGCAACATTCTCTCGCCGTTGTCTCTCTCGTCGGCTTCTACGACTTTGCGCTTTATATCGCAACAGATATATACAATATCTTCGACGCGCTTCATAAACTCCTCGCGCGAGTTTATGCTCTCGAGAAGAGAAAACAGCTTTTCGTCTTTTATACAGCCGTACTTGATAACTTCCGCCATACCGTCTATATAGTAAGCGTCGGGAAGATCCTCCAACACGTCCGTATCTATAAATACCAACTTAGGCTGATAAAAACTTCCTACAAGATTCTTTCCCTCGGGAAGATCCACCGCCACTTTACCGCCTACCGAACTGTCGACTTGAGCCAGAAGCGAAGTGGGTATCTGCACAAAATCCACTCCGCGCAGATAAGTCGACGCGACGAATCCGCCCAGATCTCCTATCACTCCGCCGCCAAGCGTCACGACGAGATCTTTTCGCGTGAGATTAAATTCCAACATAGAAGAATAGATCGGAACTATAGAATCGATACTCTTGGTAGGTTCTCCTGCCGGCAAGACCATAAGTTTGCAGTCGTATCCCTTGGCGATAAGACTGTCCGTAACCGTATTGGCGAAAATAGGCGCGACGTTTGTGTCGCTGAGTATAAATACTTTGCCGCCTTTACTCGTCAAATAGTCGCCGACGGTATGCAACGTCTTTGAACCGATAAGTATATCGTAACTGTTTTCGCCGAGATCTA
Source organism: uncultured Clostridia bacterium (assembly GCA_948471525.1). Taxonomy (GTDB): domain Bacteria; phylum Bacillota; class Clostridia; order Christensenellales; family UBA3700; genus RACS-045. Next base: position 57,044 of record CAOKSY010000010.1, read on the forward strand.
CTCTCAATTTTTTCATATCCGCTCCGACCGAGCCGCGCAAACGCGCCCGATTATTTTGTATAACTATATATTACTATAAAACGCGCGTAAGCGCAAGCAGATTTTTTATCTCGCCGCGCAATAATTGTATCCCGACGACACTCGTCAAAATTACGGCTTTTTACTTCAATGCCGAGACGTCGGCTTCTTTTTGTGCAAAATCATCGTCGTAAGGCTGTGCGGCGGCAAGCGGACGAAGTATTTTAAAGTAAGCTATCATCATAAATACAAGACAGTAAGACGAGCCGATCACCCAACTTGCCGCAGGCGCCCAAAACATTCCGTCAAGACCGTAATAATACTCGAAAAGATAGGAAAATCCTATTCGGAAAATTATTGAAATAAGCGTTGACACTACAAAAGTCTTGAGCATTCCCAAGCCCTTAAATACCGACTGGCTCTGCACGATAATGCACATCAGCATATAGCCCCAACCGATATCCGCCAGATATCCCTTGCCTGCCGCGATCACCTCGGCGTTGTCGTCAAACAGCGACACCATCGCTTCCGCCGCGAATACTGTGAACAGCGTGGACAATACGCCGACTGCGGCTACGGCTATCCAGCTTGCCTTATATCCCTCTATCACCCGTTTGTATTTTTTTGCTCCGAAATTCTGCGCGGTATACGTGGTCAGAGCGTTCGTATATCCTCGCATAGGCGTCTGCAACAGCGCGTCGAGACGCGTGCCCGAATTGACTCCCGCGACTACGTTCTCGGGATAAGTATTGACAAGTCCCTGTATAGCGATCCTGCCCACGTAAACAAAAACTTGCTGGATCGACATGGACAGTGAATAAGAAGTGATCTCCCAGACGATTTTTCTATCCACCTTGAGATCGGCTTTCGTCAGTCGCAAAAGCAAAAACTTTTTGTGAGTATAGACCGTACACAGCAGAGAGGAAAGCGCCTGCGCCAATACCGTCGCGAGCGCCGTGCCTTCCACTCCCCACTTGAAGGCTACGACGAAAAGCACGTCTAGCAATCCGTTGAGGACGACCGAAACAAAGAGGAAAAGCAACGGCGTATAGCTGTCGCCTATCGCTCTGACCGCAAAGCAATAAAAGTTGTACAGATAAGTAAATATCGCTCCTGCAAAAACTATCTTCAGATAGTTGTCCGCGCCGCCCAGAAGCGACTCTTGAGTATTGAGCAATTTGAGAAAGGGTCTCGAAAGACCTATGCTGAAGGCGGACAGTACAAAGGTGAATATCACGCCTATCACAAGCGCGCTGCCCATCACGCGTTTGAGCGCGTCATAATTGTTGCCGCCGAAATATCTGGACATTATCACTCCGCTGCCCATAGCGAAACCGATAAGAAGGAAGATGATTATGTTCATTATAGGACTTGCCGATCCAAGCGCCGCAAGCGCGGTAGTTCCGATAAATCTGCCGGCGACGATACTGTCAACGGCATTGTAAAGCTGTTGAGCAAAATCGCCTATTATCAGCGGTATAGAAAAACTCAAGATCGCCTTGAACGGACTTTTTGTCAATAACGGCGATCTGACTTGCGCGTCGTCCATATAATCTCCTCATCCTTATACTATACGCGTCCCTAACGCATTTTGCAATCGCTTCTACCTGCCTTTTATAAAAAACGGCGGAAAGACATCGCCCTTCCGCCTAGACAACCGAATATACGGTTATTTAATCATAGAGTTGATCGCAGACACGAGAGCTTTGACGCTCGCCTCGATAATATCGTTGTGGATACCCACTCCCCAATGCTTGCCGCCCTTTGCGTCTTCTATGCACACGTAAGCGACTGCTTGAGACTTCGACGTCTTGGAAAGAGCGTGCTCTTGATACTCGACGATATGGTAGTCCTCGGATATGACTTTTTTGACGGCGTTGCTGACAGCGTCGAGTCTGCCGTTGCCCTGCGCTTCGACGACTTTTCGCTCTCCGCCGTACTCTACGGTGACAGCAGTCTGTATGCCGTCTATCTGCTTGTAATGATGTTCTGCGATATCGAGCGGCGAATTGATATTGACGTATCTCTGCTCGAATACCTTATATACTTCTTCGGGTTGAAGTTCCTTATGCGCATGATCGGAAACGCTCTTGACCGCATATCCGAAATCCTCTCTCATTTTGGCGGGTATAGATATTCCGTAACGCTGTTCCATAAGATAGCCGATACCGCCTTTGCCCGATTGGGAATTGATACGAATCACGTCGCCCTCATACTCTCTGCCCACGTCCATAGGATCGATAGCGAGATAAGGCACGCTCCAATGCTCGGGCTTGGTCTCCTCTCTCCATTTCATACCTTTTGCGATAGCGTCCTGATGCGATCCCGAGAAAGCCGCAAAGACAAGTCTGCCCGCGTACGGCTGTCTCTCGTAGACTTTCATACCGGTAGCCTTTTCGTATTCCGCGACGGTGCGGGTTATGTCCGAAAAATCGAGATTGGGATCAACTCCGTGCGAATACATATTGAGCGCAAGCGTGATGATATCCACGTTGCCGGTGCGCTCGCCGTTGCCGAAAAGCGTTCCTTCAATTCTATCGCCGCCTGCCAAAATACCCAATTCGCTGTCCGCGATTGCGCAGCCTCTGTCGTTGTGCGGATGGAGAGAAATGATAAGATTTTCTCTGTTGATGAGCGACTTGCACATAAACTCCACCTGAGCGGCGTACACGTGCGGCATAGACATCGACACGGTGACGGGCAGATTGATTATCACTTTCCTATCCGCGGTAGGCTTCCATATCTTGATGACCTCGTTGCAGATATCTCTTGCAAATTCCATCTCGGTACCTGTAAAGGACTCGGGAGAATACTCGAATATAAACTCGCCTTCCGTCTTTGCGGCGTACTCGTTGAAGAGTCTCGCTCCGAACTTGGCTATCTCGATTATCTCCTCTTTGGACTTCCTAAATACCTGCTGACGCTGAGCGAGCGACGTGGAGTTATACAGATGCACGATGGCTCTTTTTACGCCTCTCAAAGCCTCGAAAGTCTTTGCGATGATATGTTCTCTCGACTGAGTGAGCACCTGTATAGTCACGTCGTCGGGTATAAGATTTCTCTCTATGAGCGCTCTCAAAAAGTCGTATTCGGTCTCGCTTGCGGCGGGAAATCCCACCTCTATCTCCTTGAATCCAAGCTTGCAAAGATAAGTAAAAAACTCCAATTTCTGCTCGAGACTCATCGGGATAACCAAAGCCTGATTTCCGTCTCTAAGGTCTACGCTGCACCATATCGGCGCTTTGTCGATATATTCTTTCTTCGTCCAGTCGTTGCACTCGAACGGAGGCATAAAATAACCTCTCGCGTATTTTTCTACGTTTTTCATACCTATCTCCTTTAATGTATATATACTGGGTCGGCAAGCCGACGCTGTTGCAAATAAAAATCGTCTCCCGCAAAAAGCAAGAGACGAACATATCCGTGGTACCACTCTATTTCGTATCTACGGCTGACACCGATTTACGATACCTTTGACGCTGTAACGGGCTTACCCGACTCTCTTCTACATAATTATTCAAAGAGGCGACTCGAAGGCGAGTTGGCTTTTTGATCCGGCTGTCTCGCACCGACCGACAGCTCTCTTGACGGACTCGAAAGTTAATATTCCTTTTCTCAGTCTTTGATATTGAGTTGTATGAAGTATACTATATATCTTTACCTTTGTCAAGCGTTTTTACGACAACTTTAAGCGGCGATATATCAGAAAGAATTGAGTATATCGAGCAGATAGTCCATAGCGACGTCCGCTTCGTCCGCGGTGGTATTAAGATGCCGATAGACCTCGCGGTATTTGAAAGTAGCCTTGAGATCGTCGCCCTCGAAGAGCGTCGCCAACGATTTATAATAGTGCGCGCCCATTTTATTTTCCAGTCCCTTGACCTTTATCGCCTCGTCCTTGGCGATATTTTTATGTTTTTCCATATTGGATACGGCTTTTTGGATATGGACTGTGATATCGAAAAGTATCGCGACCATCTTCTGCATATCTTCGTTGGGAGTTATACCAAAGAGGCGCATTTCGTCGACCGCCGTCTTTGCATAGTCCAATATTTCGTCGAGCTGACGCGACAGATCGAAAATATCGTTGCGCTCCATAGGCGTAATAAAAGTACGGTTGAGCTCATCGATAAGCACGCGACGCGCCATATCCCCCTCGTCCTCTATGGCAATGACCATATCGCCGTAGCTCTCGTGATCGGGATCGCCCGTGCTTTTGCAGTAATTATAGAGGGCTTCCATACCCCTCTTCATGATCTCGCATTGCCTGTCAAGCAACTCGAAAAAATTTACTTTCTTTCTAAAAATTTTCATACCGCCTCCGTGTTTTATCAAATAAATATCGCTCTCAATACAAGACAGATCAGCGCGCCCACCGCCATAGCGATCGGGAAAGTAAGTATCCAGCTTGTGAATATCTTGCGCGCTCTTCCCCAGCGCACCGCGTTGATCCTATTTGCCATACCCACTCCGATGATGCTCGAAGAGACCACCTGTCCCGTGCTGACGGGGATACCGGTAAACGAGCAGGTCAGCGCTACCGAAGCCGTCGACAGCTGAGCCACGACGGATTGAAGCGTGCCGAGCGGATATATCTTTTTGCCCACCGTATATATCAGTTTGTAACCGCCGAGCAGAAGTCCCAGCATTATTGCGACGGACAGCACCGCGACCGTCCAAAAATCAAACGTAAAAGTTTCCGCGTCCGCGCCTCCGCAGACCACCGCGGCAAGCAGAAATATACCCATAGATTTCTGCACGTTGTTTATCGATATAGAAGTGCTTAACAGCGTCACGTTGAAGACCTGCGCCGCCTTAAACGCCTTCTTGACTCCTCTGTCCATTCTGCGGCATATCGCGGTAAAGATCTTGCTGAGCGCAAAGCCCACCGCTATGCACAGTACGGGAGTGGCGAATACCATAAGTATAACTCTTATACCCACCATCGTCCAGTCCACGCTTGCGAATCCGAAGCTTGCCAATCCCGCTCCCACAAGCCCTCCGAGCAGCGTGTGCGAAGTGCTGTTGGGCACGGAAGTAAGCACGCTGACCAGCGACCACGTCAAAGTGGCGAGCATAGTCGACAGCAGGAAGATAAATCCCTCTTTGCCGCTTATCCCCTCCAAAGCCGAACTTTTGATAAGACTGCCGACCGTGCGCGCAACGCTGTCGCTTCGCATCAGATAGCAGATGATTATCGGCGCGATGAGTTTGACGGCGCCCGAGATGACGAGCGCGTACTGAGGTTTGATCGCTCTCGTCGCAACGCAAGTAGCGACGGCGTTTGCACCGTCGGAAAAGCCCATATAGAACGTATAGGCAAGCGCTAAGATGAAGATGACGACAATATAAGCGTTCATTGCTCTCCCGATACCGTGCGCATAGTTCTGCGCGATGATTTAAAGGATAATATATAATATAATACTATTTACCGCACAAATTTTCAATATCAAATTTAAAAAATTTTATGGATTTTTCTACCTTTTGCGCGTTTCTACCTTTTGCGCGTTATACGAGTTTATCGAAATAGTAGCCGACGATCATTCTGTCCATTTTGGTATATTCCGTAACGACGAAATCAAATATCGGATTGCCGTTTTCGTCGACTTCACCGGTATCTACGCGATCTCCCGAGGGCAGTTCGTCATACGATCCCACTCCGTCGTCCTGACCGTTGAATTTGAGATAGAGATCGTTGAAGAACTCGCCTATTTTTGCAAACATATCTTTGTCTTTCCAATATTCGTAAGAATATCTTCGCTCCGCAAAATATCCCGCGTTGAACTCTATCGCCGCCCATTCTTCCGAGTTGACGAAATGCGAAAAGCCGCTTATTGCGTCGACGTAAGCGCAATACTTGAGATAGTCGTCTTCGCTGCGCAATAGCGCGTAAGTAGCGACGACGTCCGCCTCGTTTTCTCTCATCACTCCCTTTGCGTGGGCGTACTCGTGCGCTATCGTAAAGCACTGCTCCGCAAGCGGCATATGTCTGTTGTATCCCGGTTCTGCTGTAGGCAGAAAGGTTATGCCTGCGATACCGTTCTGCGCCATAATCTCACTGCAGGTCACCGGTTTTGCCTTGGGAGTATAGGAATAATAATATCTGTCGTCGAGCGCGCTGTCGACGGCTTTTCTTACAGCCTCTCTCAACTCTTTGGATGTATAAGGACATTTTACTCTTCCGTCCTCTTCTTTCTCCGATCTCTCGTACAGAGCGTTGAATTCCCCGACGAGGGCGATATACGTTTCTCGCGCGATCTGCGCGTCTATCTCCCCTTGGTATTCTTCTACGGGAGCGGATTTTCGATTGTAGGCAAACCCTGCGCAGAAGACGTACAGGTCCGCTACGCACAAAGCGACTAATGCCAAAGACAGTATTATCCGCCTCGACGCAACTCTCTTCTTTTTGCAAAATAAGACTATCGAGGCGACTACGCCCGCGATAACCGCGACGACAGCCAAAGCGGCGAGAAACTCGAACACGTTGATCGGCGAAAGCGAGACTATCCTGCCTACGGCCGCCTGATACGCATTGACGAAATATCTGCAAATGAATTCGCACGCGGCGGCGCTGGTCCTGAGTATCAGCGCAAACGCGAGCGCGCCCACGGCGACTGCAATCGCGATAAGAAGATACTTGGTCCCTTTTGTCATACGCTTGTCTTTCATAGGTAGATTATATCATAAAAGACGGCGGCTGGCAATAACAAAGGTAACAACGACGTCCATATATGCGTAATATGTAGTGGCTAAATAGCCAATCCACCACCAAGGAGAAAATATATGTTCTGTAACAACGGATTATGTTCCAACAATAGCACAAACTTCAACAGAGGCTGCGGCTGTAATTGCGGCTGCGGTCAAAATCAGAACTGCCCGTGCGGCAGGAACGCCCAAGGATACAACGGATACTACGACAGTATGCGCAATAATTCCTGCGGATGCGGATGTAATAATATGCGCGGCAATTCCTTCGACTGCGGTTGCAACCGTTCTTACGATCGCGACGCTTCATGCGGCTGCGGCTGCGGATGCAGCCGTACGAATTACGGTTGCGGATGGTACTGCTGTCCCTCTTCGCCGCGCGTGACGGTGATCGTACCGCCTCAAGATCCGTCTGTCCCGCCGGCGGCGGCGGTCAATCTCGGATATTTCACAAATGCAAGCGCGGCAGGCGTGGGCGCCAATGCCGTTATACCGGTAACAATCAGCAGACAGATAGGCACGTCTATCACATCCAGCGGCACGGGCGTGTTGCTCCAACCGGGCGTTTATAAGGTGGACTTTGCGCTCACAGGCACGTCGGCTACCGTAGGCGCGACCTCGGTAGGCGCTCAGCTCAACGGCGTCAATATCCCCGCGTTTACTCAGTCGGCCGACGTCGCCTCGGCAAACGCGCCGTACAATCTCGCCGGAACGGGAACGATACAGGTTACTACTCCCAACAGTATACTCAATCTCGTCAATCTCGGAGCCAACGCTCAGGACTTCACCGACGTAAATCTCGTCGTCAAAAAGATCGTCTGAGCGACAGCGACAAAGGCTTCCCGCAAAGGAAGCCTTTTATTTTCCGCTATTGCGGCGCGATCACGTCACAGAAGTATACAGAGAACTCCGCCTTTACCCTCGTTGACGATCCTTGTGACCGTACGGCGCAACTTTCCGCGCACTTCTTCGGGCATAGCCATAAGTTTGCTGTTGAGCCCCTCTTTGGCAATGACGTTGAGGCTTTTGCCGAACATATTGGTATTCCATATATCCTGACCGTCCTCTCCGAATTCGCCCAGCCAAGCTTTGAGGTTTTCTTCGCTCTGCATATCGCTGCTTATGACGGGATTGACTTCCGTCTCTACGTCGACGCGCATAATGTGCATAGCGGGAGCGGAGGCTTTGAGTTTGATACCGTATCTAGATCCTTTTCTCACGATTTGCGGGCTTTGCAGACGCATATCTTCGAGCGAGGGAGTGACTACTCCGTAGCCGTAATTGTCCACGTCTTCGAGAGCCTGCTTTAGTTTTTCGTACTGTCTGCGCGCCTGAGCGAATTCCTTGATATAGGTAACGAGCTGACACTCGTCCGCGATCTCCATTCCGCACTGTTCGGAAAGCACGCGATAGAATAGCTGAGGCTTGGGAGTGACGGCGAGCGTGCAGATACCTTTGCCGTAATCGACGCGCACGTTGTTTTCGCCGGTAAGGAATTCGTCTTCGGCAAATATACCGTTGAGACGTCTGTAATCTCCCATCACCTGCATCTGTTTTGCGATCTCGCACACTTCGGAGATGATATGCGAGATTATCTCGCTGTCTCTCGGCAGAGCCTGCATCCAACCGGGCATCGCCACGTCCACCATTCTGAGCGGAAACTGCATAAGCACCGTCTCAAGCATCTCCGCCATATCCTGCGCGCTCATCTCTTGAATATTCTTGAGCATAACGGGTATGCCGTATTCCTCTGCGAGTTCGTCTCTCAGTCTTACCGAATTGCTGTCCTGCGGATGCTTGGAATTGAGCAAAAGCACAAACGGCTTGTCGAGTTCCTTCATTTCGCGCACTACTCTTCTTTCCGCGCTGAGATAACCGTCTCTGGGCAGATCGAGTATCGATCCGTCTGTGGATACGAGAACTCCTATCGTCGAATGATCGGTGATGACTTTGCTCGTACCGAATTCCGCGGCTTGCGAAAAAGGCATCTGCTCGTCGCTCCAAGGCGTGTTGACAAGCCTGTCGGCATCTCCTTCTTCAAAGCCCTGCGCGCCCTCGAAAGGATAGCCTACGCAGTCGACAAGTCTGAGCTTTGCCGAACAGCCGGGCGCAAGTTCCACGTCCACACCGCCGTCGGGTACGAACTTGGGTTGCGTGGTCATAATGGTCTTACCGTCCGCCGATTGTGGCAACTCGTCGACGATCCTCTCTTTGTGATAACCGTCTTGCAGATTAGGCAAAACCATTGTTTGCATAAACCTTGTGATAAAAGTGGATTTACCACTTCTTACAGGTCCAACGACTCCTATATAGATATTTCCTTCCGTTCTTGAAGCGATATCCTGATAAAGGTCAAATTTTTCCATAAACTCCTCCACTTTTTTGTTCGTTAAAATATATTAGGGGAAAATTGCGATTATGCAAAAATTTTTGTAAAATATCGAAATCGGCAAAGAAAAACCGACGGGCAAACGCCCGCCGATCTTTCAACACACAAATGAGGAATTAGTAATTGTTGCAATGTAATTAATATATTGTATTATCGACCGCAGCGGAGAGATCTAAGTTAATAATCCTCCGTTGAGAGTCCAACAAAATACGGAGTGTACACGTAGTATTTTCGACCGATCGGAATTTTCGTCATTTCGAGCGTAGTCGAGAAATCTCATCCGCTTCAAATCGAATAATGTTTCAATATAAGTATAGTCCAAAGACTTTTATTTTGCAATATTACAATCGGCAAATTTATCCAAAATTGGAAAAATCTGTATTAATCCCCTCCCAAAAAACATCCATTATAATTTTTAGATATGAATAAATATCCACCAGCCTAGCTGGTGGTTTTTCAGTTTCGGGCGTAGCCCTTTG
>CAOKSY010000011.1 GCA_948471525.1 uncultured Clostridia bacterium
TATACCTTTCCTGACATAGGATAAAAAGAGGTAAAAATAGATGGAAAAGAAGAGAAGAAAGGGTGGATATTTTCTTTTGTCCATGAGCATTATATTGTGCTTGTGTATGGCGAGTCTTATAGTTTTGTTTATGCCTAACAATATCACAGAAGCTACTTTGAGTACTTCAAATTCAATAAGTATTCCCGAGTTACTTGTTGACGGATATGAAGATTTACCGAGTGGTTCGTCAAGTGTTTTTAACTCTGATAATGTTACGCAATTATTAGAAAAAATATCAGGCGTAGACGGAGCGAATATAGCTACGATAAAAGAATTGGGGACAAAAGATTCTTCCTTCTTTAGGGGAAAGAACGGTAATAAAGATATAGTTGTCACATTGGGAGGTTTCAATTGGACCGTTACGTATTTGACTCAAGCAAACGGTAGTGTAATTCTTGACTTATGGATGGCTGACGGTGGATTAAATTCCGACTGGAATAGCACTTATTCTGCAAGCAGCAATAAAGAAGCATATCCATCAAATATGTATGGGGTCAGTAAAGTCAGATCGCTTGATTTGAATAACGGCGGCAAATATTGGTCTTCGGGTACGGCGTTAAAGGACGGTCCTACGGAAGCGGAGCGAAAAGCGCACAGATATGCGAAGTTTACTATGCCCGCTACGAGTGTGAAGGGAAGTATAATAGACTTTTTGCTCACTCCTGAAGAAGCTGAATATCAAGGCACCAGTATAGAAAATTCTAAATTCAGTAAAAATAAATTTGTCAACGGTACTGTAAGCAATGACTGTTTTAACGCTTTGCCCGCAGATGAAGCAGATTGGAGTACAAACAGTTCGATCAATTATGAAGGTAAAGAAGGATAGCGAGCTATATATTAATTGGGGAATCTATGACGGAATTGATATCATTTCAAAGAAACCGAATGAATTTCCAACGTTTGATGATCTGATAAAACTTTGCCGTAAAAAAGAGAAGGAAGAAACTCACGACATAGATAAAAGGTGTTATCACATCTTGAGTATATTTTTGCAGAAGTTTGAAAAAGACGGAGCATATAGCAGACTTTGGAACGGACACACATCTTTTGCTATAAAAGACACTACTCTCAAAGCTTACGCAATGGGCAAAGATAAGTGCAAAGAGAAGAAGTCTACGTACTTTATACTCCTCGGACAGTCGTCGGTAAATCCGTTGATCAAATTGACGGTAAAGAAAGATACTACGGTCGCGCTCTTCAAGATGGAAGACGAGTACTTTAAGGATATTCGCCGCAACGCGGGATCGGACGGCACGAAGATGAAGATCAAGGAGACGGAGCTTATAGTATCCGACGCTCAGGCGTTCGATACGGCAAAAGAAATGATAGATCTGAGAGAGGATCAGATAGAGAGGTATCAGGAATATCTTAAAGAACAAAAAAGTATGAAGAGATAAAAATCTGTCATCTCGACTACGCTCGAAATGACGGGTTGGAGAATACTCGGAAAACAAAATCGTCATCTCGACCGCAGTGGAGAGATCTAATCATATATAATTGATAATATGATAAAACATAACCGGCAAACGAATTCGTTTGCCGGTTATGTTTCCACTCTGACGGTCGGAATAATCGATTATTTCTTAGCCGTCTTTTTCGTTGCTTTAGCAGCAGCCGGTTTAGCAGCTTTGGACGCTTTATCGCAAGGATTTTCCAAAGACTTATCGCAATTTGCGCAGTATTTGTAAGTTCCGCAAGTATCGTAGCCCGCTTTTTCGCTGTCAGTCCACTTCTTTACATCGAGTTCCTGTTGTTTCTTCGTAAGCATATTCGCACACCTCCAAAATATTATTACACCTACAGTGTAGACCTCTGCAAGCGTTAAGTCAAACGATATGGGTACAAATGGCCGTTATTTTATATAGATTTCGCGTTTTTAGCGCCTTTATCTTAAATAAAATAAAAAACTTGCAAAGACAAATATATCTGTGCTATAATTTATAAGTAAAATTGTTGCCTATCGGCGAGAATGAGAGGAATTATGAATTTCAAAAGAATGGAAGCATTCGGCTTTAAATCGTTTGCCGACAAAATCGACATACCGCTCAACGAAGGTATCACCGCCATTGTAGGACCTAACGGTTGCGGAAAGAGCAACGTCTCCGACGCCATACGTTGGGTACTTGGCGAGCAGAGCGCTAAAAACCTGCGCGGCAAGAGCATGCAGGACGTTATTTTTAACGGTACGGCTATAAGAAAGCCGTTGTCGTTCTGCGAAGTGTCGCTTACTTTCGACAATACCAACAGGATTTTCGATATAGATCTCGACGAGGTAGTAATCAGCAGAAAACTCTACCGTTCGGGCGAGAGTGCGTATCTTATCAACAACACTCCGGGAAGACTTAAAGACGTACAGGCTCTGATAAGAAATACCGGTCTCGGCAGAGACGGTTACAGCATAGTCGGACAGGGACGCGTAGCCGAGATCATAAACGCAAAACCCGAAAACAGACGAAACATCTTTGAAGACGCGGCTGGCATACTGACGTATAAGAAGAACAAGATAGAGGCGGAGCGCAAACTTCTCAACACCGAGGACAGCGTAGACAAGATACGTATCGCAAAAGACAGCCTCGAAGGACAGAGAAATCTGCTCGAGAAGCAGAGCCGCGACGCTTATAAATTTTTGGACATAAGAGACAGACTCAAGGTACTCGAAGCCAACGAGTACATCTATCAGTTTGAAAACCACGAGAGCGTCAAGGTCAAGATAGAGACTAGGCTCAACGGATTCTGTCAGGAAGAAGAGGTCAAGACAAAAGAGAGCGAGTCGTGCAATAAGGAGTACGAGGACAGACAGATCGAACTCCACAATATCGACAATCATATCAACAAACTCAGAGACAGACGTACCGATATAGCCGTAAAAGCGGAGAATATCAAAGGTCAGGGACTGACGATGCAAGAGAGAATAAGCAACTTGCAGGCGCAGAAACAGGAGTGCCTCGAAAGGCTTTCTCAGAGCGAAAAACTTCTCGACGAAAAGACTGCGGAACTCAAGGCCGCTCAGGATCATTACAATATGACTCTCGAGGAGAAAAAGGAAGCTGACAAGAGATACGCCGCGTGCAACAACGACTATCTCGCGTTGGTCAACGAGATCATCGACAGAGACCAGAAGATGAAATCCGCAAATCAGGAACTCATCAACGCCGTTCAGCAAGAGGGCGAGAACAAGGTCGATATAGGAAAACTGTCCACTCAGCGCGAATTCATCCTCACCCGTATAGCGGAACTTAATAAGGAAATAGAGGATATAGATCTTGCCATCAAGTCGCAAGAAGAGATCAAACGCGAGCACGAAAAGACTTTGACCACGAAGAAAAACGATCTCAACAGACTTGCGATAAGCCGCAACGAAGTAATGAGCGAACTTCGCGAAATGCGCGAGGAAATTGACAGAAACAAGAGCCGCATAGGGGAATTGCACGCAAGCATAACGGCTTGCAGTCAGCATGCCGAGACGTATAGAAATCTCAAAAAAGAATACGGATCTTTCTCCGGCGCGGTCAAACTTTTGATGAACGACTGCGAGAAGAATAGGGCGCTTGCCGACAGAGTTTTGGGCGTAGTAGCCGATCTTGTCAGCGTGCCCAAGGAGTACGAGACTGCTATCGAAATGGCGGTGGGCAATTCGTTGCAGAACATAGTCGTAGAGGACGAAGAGGACGCTAAATACGTCATAAATTACCTCAAAGAGAAGCAGTACGGAAGACTTACTTTCCTGCCTTTGACCAGTTACAAGACAAGAGAACTCGAGCGCGAGTTAAACGGCATACTGAGAGAAAAAGGCTGTATAGGTCTTGCCAATCAACTGATAAGTTACGATAAAAAATATTATAATATATTTTCAGGTCTATTGGGCAAAACAATAATAGCGGACAATCTCGACAACGCTACCGCTATGGCGAGAAAGTACAGATATGCCGTCAAGATAGTTACTTTGCAAGGCGACGTGCTCAATACGACGGGTTCGATGACCGGCGGCTCCAAGAAAGCGTCTTCGAGCAAGGCGCTGGCGTACGACAGGATAATACAGGAAGACGAAGAACGACTCAAGAAGATGCTCGAAGAGAAGCAGAGACTCGAGAAAAAAGTATCGTCGTCGGAAGAGGATCTCGCCGATTACGAAGAGCAGTTGGAGGGATACAACGACGATATAAAGAACGCGCAGATACTTGTCGCGGGCGAGAACGGAAAACTTGAAAAGGTACTTGCCGTTATAGAGGAGAGTTTGAAGTCCGTTGCGGAGAGAATGACGTCAAAGAGCGACTTCGAGGCTCAGCTCGACGCCATCGACAACGCGCTCAACGTGTTGGGCGAAAAAGGCAAGGACGTCAATGCGCTCAAAGAGAGCGTGGATATTCTCGCTGTCAAGACAAAAGAGGAGTACGATCAGAAGACTCAGTATAAGGACAGGCTGGGCGAACAGCTTGCCAATTACAGGGTAGAATGCTCCACTCTTGCGACCAATCTCGAGAATTATCAGGAGAATATCGACAGACTCAAAGGCGAGATAGACGCGCTCGACGAAGAAAAGAATTCCAGACGCGACAATCTTGCCAACTTGCAGGATATAATTCAGAAGCTTACCAACGACAAGAGCGTCGAACTTCCCGAGAAGTATCAAAAACAGCTCGAGGAGATCAGCGTCAAGATCGAAGAAGCCGACGCTTACAAGGTCAAACTCAACGATACTATAAGCGAATTGATACGAAAGAAGGACGAATATGCCAAGACTTTGATGCGCATCAACGAGAGCAAGATCAAGTGTCAGAACGAGTTGGAGAAGATAGAAGAGAATATGACGGCTCTTCAGACAAGGATAAAAGAAGAGTACGGATTGGATTACGAGACCGCGTTGCCGCTGAGATTGGAAGAATTCGATTACGGCGAATGCAGGGCGGAGATCAAGCGTCTTCAGAAGGAACAGAAGGATATGGGCGGAGTTAACGTATCCGCTATCGAGACGTTTAAAGAGGTCGACGGAGCGTATCAGACTTACGCGTCTCAGATTGAAGACCTTGAGAAGACAAAGGACGACCTCAAAAAACTTATTGCCGATCTTTCCAAGCAGATGCTCGATCAGTTCAACAGAGAATTCGAGAAGATCAACAAGAATTTCGAGATCATATTCAAGGAACTTTTCGGAGGCGGAAAAGGACAGCTCGTCATATTGCCTCCCGAAGAAGGACAGTCGCAGCTCGACGCGGGCATAGAGATACTTGCGGAACCGCCGGGCAAAAAGCTGCAGTCTATATCGCTGATGAGCGGCGGAGAGATGGCGTTGACGGCTATCGCGATTTTGTTCGCTATCCTCAGGCTTAAGGCAATGCCGTTCTGCGTACTTGACGAGATCGAAGCGGCGCTTGACGACGCCAACGTAGGACTTTTCGCGCAGTATCTCAAGAGATTCAGCAACGATACGCAGTTTATAGTCATTACTCACCGTAAACCGACGATGGAACTCGCCGACAGACTTTACGGCGTAACGATGCAGGAAAAAGGCGTATCCAAGGTAGTCGCGGTCAATCTCGCAGACGCCGTAAAACAGGCAAAGACGGACTGATGTCCGCATGATATCTAAGGAGTATTTATGGGATTTTTTGACAAACTCATTCAGGGACTGAAACGTACAAAAGAGGCTTTCTCCAAGAAGCTGTATCAACTCTTCAAGGGCAGAGAACTCAACGACGAATTTTATGAGGAACTGGAAAATACGCTTATTACGTCCGATCTGGGAGTGGAAGCGACAGAGCAGATAATCGAAGAATTTAAGGACGCGTGTTTTAAGAATAAAATCAAAAAGACGGAAGACGCCAAGGATCTTCTCAAAAGCATAATGGTCGACGCTATCAATTACGATATAGCCGAATATTCCTATCCGCTCGTAATATTGGTCGCAGGAGTGAACGGCGTGGGCAAGACCACCGCGCTAGGCAAACTCGCCAAATATTTCAGAAATAAAGGCAAGAGCGTCGTGCTTGCCGCCGCAGATACTTTCAGAGCCGCAGCGAGCGAACAGCTTGAAGTATGGGCGGACAGAGCCAAGGTGCGTATAATCAGACACGACGAAGGCAGCGATCCTGCGGCGGTAGTTTTCGATGCAATAAAATCGGCTAAGGCAAAGGGCACGGACGTGGTGCTCATAGATACGGCGGGCAGACTTCAGAATAAGAAGAATCTCATGAACGAACTCGGCAAGATCAACAAGGTCGTCGAGAGAGAATATCCCGAGGCAGATTATAGGACGTATATTGTCATCGACGCCACTACGGGACAAAACGCGCTTTCTCAGGTCGAGGCTTTTGACGAGATAATCGATATGGACGGCATCATCCTCAATAAGTTGGACGGCACAGCAAAAGGCGGCGTGGTATTCGCTATATCCGTCGAGAAGGAACTTCCCGTATGCTTTATAGGCGTTGGCGAAGGCATAGACGATCTATTGGAGTTTGACGCAAAATTTTTCATAGACGAGTTGTTCTAAGGCTGCCACGGCATGACGAGAGTGGTTGCGAGCTCATATCTCCGAATATTACAGTGAGAATTTAATGAATAAAATTCAAGAACAGTTTAATTTGATAGCAAAGGAATACGATGCCAATCGCAGAAAGTTTATTCCGTGTTTCGACGATTTTTACGACGGAACTACCGCGTTTATCGCGGCTAATATAAAGGACGCAAAACGTATTGTCGATCTCGGAGCGGGTACGGGACTTTTAACGTCGTATTGGTATAGCCGTTTTCCGCAGGCCGAATATATTCTCGTCGATATCGCGAGCGAAATGCTTGATATCGCAAGAAAGAGATTTGCCGGACTTGACAACGTATCTTTCGGCATTGAGAACTATATCGACAAACTTCCGGACGCGTCTTTCGATACCGTTATCTCGGCGCTTTCGATACATCATCTAGAAGATGGCGACAAGTCGGTGCTTTTTGCTAAAATTTATCACGATTTGCCGAATGGCGGCGTATTTGTCAATTACGATCAATTTTGTGCGGGCGACGGAGAATTGGACGGATGGTACGACTCGTATTGGGAGGGGCAACTGTATGACAGCGGTCTCGCGGCGCGGGATATAGAACTTTGGAAGGAGCGCAGAAAACTTGACAGAGAATGTTCGGTAGAGCGGGAGATCGGTATGCTTTCATCTTGCGGTTTCAAGTCTGTCAAATGCGTATACTCATATCATAAATTTGCAGTGATCGTCGCTATAAAATGATAATATGATTTTAAAGATATTAAATATCAAAGCGATAAAAAACAACTCCTTAAACAGGAGTTGTTTTTTTGTGAGTTGATTATTGATTTCTATAAGCCGAGAGCAAATCGTCCAACGCTTTTTTTGCAGTAGGAGATAATTTTCTGTAGTTGAAGAATATAAAAAAGCATGGAAACAATAGATAAGGAATAATGTATAAGAGGCGAGCTATTTTGCTCGCCTCTTATATAACCGTCTATAGAATTGACAATGTTTGCCGTTTTAAGGTTTGGTAAAAATTATTATATGACAAAAAACGTTGACAAATCAAAATTACAGTGTTAGGATATAAAGGTAAAATACTTGATAAAGTCATTTTACTTTAATGCTATGGAAAAGAAAGACAAACTGTTTATAAGCATATACAACGATTATTACGGCGCGCTGTTGACCGAATATCAGAGGGGGCTTATAGACGGTTATTACAATCTCGATATGTCTTTGGGGGAACTCGCACAGGAAAACGGCATTTCGCCTCAGGGCGTCTCGGACGCGTTGAAGAGGGCGGAAAGACAACTCGTCGCATACGAGCGCAAGTTGGGGCTTGTGGAGAAGACGCAGCGGATAAAGAATATTCTCGAAGAGTTGAAAAGAGACCTTCCGTCCGACAAGACGGAGAAATTAAGCGAGGCTATCGATCTTCTGGTCGAATAGCGAGGGAGGAACAATGGGCGCATTCAGCGGACTTAGCGAAAGGCTTTCGCACATCTTTTCCAAGATGAAAAACAAAGGTAAACTGACCGAACTCGAAGTAAAGCAGGCAATGAGAGAGGTGCGTATCGCGCTGCTTGAAGCGGACGTCAATCTCTCGGTCGTAAAACAGTTTATAAACAACGTCAGCGAAAAGGCTGTCGGCGACGATATACTCAAAGGGCTCAATCCTACCCAGCAGGTAATAAAGGTTGTCAACGAAGAACTTATCAGCATAATGGGCGGCAGCCACAGCAAGATCAACGTTGCGGACAAACCTCCTACGATAGTACTTATGTGCGGTCTGCAAGGCAGCGGTAAGACGACGATGTGCGGCAAGCTGGCTGTAATGCTGAGAAAACAAGGCAAAAATCCTATGCTCGTCGCTTGCGACATATACCGACCCGCGGCGATAAAGCAGTTGCAGGTCGTAGGTAAAAACGCAAACGTACCCGTATTCGAAATGGGTCAGATAAATCCGCAGAAGATCGTCAAAGGCGCTCTCAAACAGGCGGAGCATAACAACAACGACGTGCTTATCGTCGACACTGCGGGCAGACTGCATATCGACGAGGAACTGATGGACGAGATCAGCGGTCTAAAGAAGTCGTTTAATCCGCACGAGATACTGTTGGTAGTAGACTCTATGACCGGACAGGACGCGGTCAACGTCGCGGCAAAGTTTAACGAAGTTATGGACGTCACGGGCGTCGTGTTGACAAAACTCGACGGCGATACCAGAGGCGGCGCGGCATTGTCTATAAGAGCTGTTACGGGCAAGCCTATAAAGTTCTGCGGCGTGGGAGAAAAACTGAGCGACGTAGAGATATTCTATCCCGACAGAATGGCGTCGAGGATATTGGGTATGGGCGACGTACTCACGCTCATAGAGAAAGCGCAGTCCGCTTTCAGCGAAGAAGAAGCGCTTGAGATGCAGAAAAAACTCAAGACCAATTCTTTTACTCTCGAAGACTATCTATCTCAAATGGAGAAGATGAAGAGTATGGGAGATATGTCGCAGATGATCTCGATGATCCCCGGACTTGCAGGCAAACTCAACGGCAAAAACGTGGACATAGACGAGACCAAGATAGCGCGCAACAAGGCGATAATACAGTCTATGACTATAAAGGAGCGCCGCAATCCCGAATTGATAAAATCTTCGCAGAAGAAGCGCATCGCAATGGGCAGCGGCACGAACGTGCAGGATATCAACGCATTGCTCAAGCAATTCTCGCAGACGCAGGAGATGATGCAGAAGATGTCCAATATGGGCAAGAGAGGAATGAGGGGAATGAAACTCCCGTTCTGACACAATAAAGATAATAAAATTTTCCCAAACGGGAACAACAAAAGGAGAATATAACTATGGCAGTAAAATTGAGACTTACGAGAATGGGCGCAAAGAAAACTCCGTTCTACCGTATCGTGGCTATCGACAGCAGAAAGGCGAGAGACGGACAGTATCTCGACAATATCGGATACTATGACGCTACCAAGAATCCGGCTGAGGTAAAGATCGACAGCGAAAGAGCTACATACTGGCTCGGCGTCGGCGCACAGCCCACCGATACCGTAAGAAGTCTTTTGAAGAAGCAAGAGATAATCAAGTAATCGAGGAACTTTTATGGAAGAATTGGTAAGATTCATTGTCGGCGAACTGGTCGACAATAAAGACGCCTTCGAGGTCAATTCGCAGGTCGAGGACGGTATAACCGTCATCAACATCGTTGCCGAGAAGGAAGAGATCGGCAAGATCATCGGCAAGCAGGGCAGGATTGCCAAGGCTATCCGCACCATCGTCAAGGCAGGCAGCGGAAAGGACAGCAAGAAGGTGTCCGTAGAAATAATCGAAAAATAATGGACAGATTGACTATCGGCAGGATAGCCAAGCCGCAGGGAGTCGTCGGGGAGTTGAAAATAACTCCTCTCACCGACGATGCGGATAGGTTCAAAAGTCTCAAGCGAGTTTACGTAGACGGCAGAGAGTACAGAGCGGTCAAATCCAGAGTTTTGCCCAACGGCGTTTTTGTGACGCTCGAAGGCGTAGACGACAGAAACAAAGCCGAAGTTTTGCGGGATAAAGATCTGCAGGTCGACAGAAGCGACGCGGTCGCGTTGGATAAGGACAGGTTCTTTATCGTCGACGTTATCGGTTGCGAAGTTTTTGTCGGAGAAGAAAAAATCGGAAGACTCGTCGACGTATTGCAATACGGCGCGGCGGACGTCTACGTCATATCCACTCAAAAGGGCAGGGCTATGATACCTGCGATAGACAGGATAGTTTTGCTGATCGACGCGCAAAACAAGAGAATACTTTTGGACGGGCAGGCTTTTCAAGATCTTGCCGTCTATGAAGAATGACGATCGGGGGCAAATTTCGCTCCCATTTATTTTTGGTAAAGAATATGAAGATCAAAGTCGCCACAATATTTCCCGAGATGTTTTCTGTGACTGACGTCGGAATACTCGGCAGAGCCAAACAAAAAGGGCTTGTCGAGATAGAGACGGTAAACATCAGAGACTATTCTTCGGACAGGCACAAAAAGACGGACGACGCTCCATTCGGAGGAGGCGCGGGAATGGTAATGACTCCTCAGCCGTTGCACGACGCAATATGCGCGGCGGACGGAGAGCGCAAGGCGTTGAGGATTTATATGTCGCCGCGCGGCAAAACGCTCGATCAGCATACGGTCGAGAGACTTGCATCATGCGACGAGATACTCATCGTTTGCGGCAGCTACGAGGGGATAGACGAGCGGATAATAAGTTTGGATATAGACGAGGAGATCTCGATAGGAGACTACGTGCTTACGGGCGGAGAATTGCCCGCGCTTGTGCTTATCAATGCGGTAAGCAGGTATGTCGACGGAGTTCTCGGCAGCAGCGAATCGACAAGCGAAGAGAGTTTTAGCAACGGGCTGTTGGAATATCCTCAATACACCCGTCCGCAGGTTTTCGAGGGATTGAGCGTGCCCGACGTGCTGATCGGCGGCAATCATGCGGAGATTGACAAATGGCGGCTGGAACAAAGTCTGGCTGTCACGGCGGAGCGCCGCCCCGACCTATATAAGGCTTATCTGGCAAAAACAGCCGGCGGCAAGGAGAAAAAATGATGGAGTACAAAAACGCCATAGAGCAGTTGCTCGACGAAGAAAACTGCGAAACGGTATATCTCAAAGACAACAAAACGGGTCGCGTCAACGCGTTCGAGCAGATGGCGCTGATACCTTACGATAAGAATTTGTACGCGATTTTGGTGACCAAAGAGGACTTTGACAGCGACAACCTTGAGAACGGCGGATTGGTATACAGGATAGACGAAAAAAATCAAAATCTCTATCTCGTCGAAGACGACAACGTAATCTTCGAGGTCTTTGACATATACGACAGAATGTATTTAGAGGGAGAAGTATAATGCATATACAGTGGTATCCGGGGCATATGACCAAGGCTATGCGAATGATGCATGAGTCAGTAAAACAAGTGGACTGCGTCATATACGTGCTGGACTGCCGAGCGGTGGCTTCGTGCATAAATCCCAAGTTTGACGAGATGATAGCGTCCAAACCCGTACTGTATATACTGTCCAAATGCGATCTCGTCGAGAAAGAGGACGCAAAGAAGTGGACGGCGTATTTTTCATCTCAAGGGAAAAACTTTGTCGTCGCCGACAACATTTCGGGAAGACAGCGCACTGCGATAATAGACAAACTCAGGCAGATCAACCGACCTATGTTGGAAAAATACGCGGCAAAAGGCGCAAATAAGAGCATAAGGGCTATGGTAGTCGGAGTGCCCAATACCGGCAAGTCTACGTTGATAAACAGCCTGTGCGCAAGCAAGCGCGCAGTCACCGGCGACCGTCCGGGAGTTACGCGCGGCAAACAGTGGGTGAGCCTTGCCGAGGGGATAGAACTTCTCGATACTCCGGGCGCGGTGCCGCCCGCCTTCGAGGATCAGCAGAAGGCTTTGCATCTCGCTTTTATCGGATCTATAAAAGAAGACGTGCTCTATCTCGACGACTTAGCGATAGAGATAATCAAATATTGCAGGGAGAAAAATCAGGCGGCTTTTTGCGAGAGATACAGACTCGACTCCATAGACGACGACAACGTTCGTGTGTTCGACGATATAGCCAAGAACAGGGGATATCTCTTGGGTAAAAAGGGATATGACTACGACCGTACGGCAAAGGCGATAGTCTATGATTTCAAAAATCAAAAACTCGGCAAGATAATGTTGGATTTTCCGCCCGAGAAAGCGTGACGGCAGGGAGGGCGATTTATGGCTGCAAGACACGATACTTTTACTATGCTTGAATACGAGAGAGAATATCTCGCAAAAGGCGCAAAACATCTCGCGGGAGTGGACGAGGTCGGCAGAGGTCCGCTTGCCGGACCGGTAACTGTCGCTTGCGCGATAATGCCGCTCGGCGACGAAGATATTATTCAGGGCGTCAACGACTCCAAGAAACTCAGCGAGAAAAAGCGAGAAGAACTTTACGGCAAAATTCTCGACAAGGCGATCGCATATTCTATAGAATGGGCGGACGAGAAGACGATCGACGAAATAAATATTTTAGAAGCGACCAAAAGATGTATGAAAAAGGCTGTGGATTCGCTTTCTGTCGCGCCCGACTTGGTATTGGTCGACGCGGTCAAACTCGACTGCAAGTATCCGGTACTTCCGATAATCAAAGGCGACGCGAAGAGTTATTCCATTGCGTGCGCGTCGATATTGGCAAAAGTTGCGCGTGACAGATATATGAGGGAGATGGATATCAAATATCCCGAGTACGGATTTGCGTCCAACAAAGGTTACGGTTCGGCAAAACACATCGAAGCTTTGAAAAATGTAGGCGCGTGCGAGTTGCACAGGCGCACGTTTATAAAAAATTTTATCAATGAATAACAGGCGCGCGGGTATAGAAGGCGAGAGTGTCGCCGAGGAGTATTTGAAGAATATAGGGTACAGGATTTTAGATCGCAACTTTTCTACAAAAGTCGGCGAGATAGATATCGTTGCCCGCGACGGAAATACGCTTGTATTTATAGAGGTAAAGGCGAGAGACAGCGTCGCCTTCGGACGTCCCGTTGAGAGCATAACGGCGGCGAAAGTGAGGAGCATAACGCGAGCCGCGCAATGGTATCTTATTGCCAAACGCAAGCAAAACTGCCTCTGCCGTTTTGACGTCATAGAGGTGCTGAGAGGGCAGGTAAATCATATAAAAAACGCTTTTGAGTGCTAATTTATATAAAAAACTTGCTAAATCGGCTGAAAAACGCTTGCATAATAAAAATATTAATGCTAAAATAATCGGGCAATGACTTCGGATATTCCTCTGTCGGATATAAACCCAGACCGTTCACGAATATTTCGTATAATAATGGAGGCAAGTCAAATGAATATCGTAGATATCGTAGAAAAAGAAGGTATGCGTACCGATCTCCCAAAACTTTCTATCGGCGACACCGTAAGAGTCAACGTTAAGATCAAGGAAGGAGACAAAGAGAGAATTCAGGCGTTCGAGGGCGTTATAATCGCGTTCAAGAACGGTAGCATCAGAGAAACTTTCACCGTAAGAAGAGTATCTTTCGGTATAGGCGTAGAGAGAACGTTCCCCCTTCATTCGCCCAAGATTGACAGCATCAAAATCGTTCGTCACGGCCGCGTAAGAAGAGCAAAACTCTACTATTTGAGAAATAAGTTCGGCAAGGCAGCGAGACTTAGAGAGATCGTTAAGTAAGCCAAGCCGTTTGAAATACTGGCAGGCCGAGCGCAAGTAAAAACGCGTCTTTGCCACCAAATTACCATAACAAAAAGGTCCTAACGTACTTCCGGTACGGAGGACTTTTTCTTTTGTCGCCTTGGCGGCAAATCCACAATTTTCTTTTGCGCCCGTCTGCCATATTTCGAACGTATTTTAGAATAGATGCGAGTGTGATTTTTTCTATATCTTAGATTGCAGACTTTGGAGAGCGGTGTGGATTTCGTTTTAGCGGAAGTATCCTAGCCACAAGTGTACTTGCCGTACACGGCGAGCGACGGATATCTTCCGATCAAGCGAAAGGCGCGCCGTTATACTAAGTCGTTTTCTCGACCGTAGCGGAGAGATCTAATCCTATTTTTTTACTCCTTGCGCAGGCAGATAGTTTGATTTCGTTTTATATTATTATAATATTATATAATAAAATTAAAAATTTTTTATTAACTACTTGTCAAATCGTCAATAATCATTTATTATGAATATAAAAGAATATCTTTCAAGGGGATAACAATGAAGAAAAAACTTATTGTAGTTTTACTTATCGCGCTTGTTGCATCGTTGGCTCTCATGGGCTGTTCGAGAGTTAAGCCCGATACCGAAATACTTGTAAACGGAGGTTTCGAGACGTACGATTCCGAAAACAAGACTGCCGACGGATGGACGATAAAGCCCGGCACGACCGCCAACTGGGGAGTTAACAGCGCGGACGGTTCTTCCGACTATGATTCGTCTCTGGGCAAAAGATACTTCTATCTCAATTCTTCGGGATATCATTATATCTCCCAGACAGTGAAATTGGAAAAAAACGCGACCTATAGGATCAGCGCATATATCAACGCGATTTCGCTCACGGGTACTGCAGGCGTATATTTTGACGGCGCAGTCGATTCCGTCGGCGCAATAGTCACCGAAAAGACAGACGGTTGGCAGACGGTAGAGCAGTATTTCACTTCTACGGTAGGCGGCGAAGTTACGCTTTTGGTTGCGGTAGGCACGTCAAACGCAAATGCGAGCGGCACAGTCAACGTGGCTTTCGACAATATCTCTTTGGAAAAGGTCGACGGAGTCGACGACGACGTCGAGGTAGCCGTACTGAGAATGAGCGAGGGATATACGATGTCCGACGGCGGATCGATCGCGTTTACCGTTTTGTTCACCTTGATAAGTATGGGAATATTCGCGGGTATGTTCTTCCTCATCAGATCCGTCATCGAGAACAGAGTCGGAGTTATGCCCGAAGACGGCGACGGCAAGGGAGTTAAATTCCTCAACGCTATGACGTCCCGCACGGCTTCTTTCGTATACGTGCTTTTGTCGGCGTTCATCGTAAGATTTATAGTAGTGCTTGCGTCAGCCGAAGGCAATGATCTTATAGCCTCTTGGGTAGAACTGGCCAAAAATATAGCTACTGGCGGATTTGTGTCTTTCTACAACGGCACGACTACGGAGCCGCAGGGCGTCATATGGCTGACTGGTATAATCGGCTATATAGCAAAAGGTCTGGGCATGGGCGACGTAGGTTATTCGATACTCTTGAGAATGCCTATGGTCATAGCCGATCTTATGGTCTGCTATATGATCTATGCTTGCGCCGCTAAATACCAGAACGAGCGCACTGCGACCGTATACGGATTTTTCTATGCAATACTTCCCGTATTCTTCATACTCGGCAGTCTCTACGGAAGTATGCAGAGCATAGCGATAGCGTTCATCGTTGCAATGGCGATATCCATGCTCGGCAAAAAATACGTATCTACAGGCGTATATTATACGCTTGCGCTTTTCTTCAGCAATTACGCTCTTATTCTTCTGCCTGTTATATTGCTGTATCAGATATACGGAATGGTCACAGACAAGACTTCCGTCGTCAAGACGTCCGTCACAATGGCGTGCTGTTTCGTCGCATTCTATCTGCTTTCGCTTCCTCTGTGCTGGGGCGGCGTATCGGGCGGCAACGTGCTTATGGTATTTAAGAAGATGTATTCCTTCTTCGACGTATCCAATCCTCATCTTTCCGACAATGCGTTCAATCTCTACAACGTGTTCGCGTCCGGCAGCAAGCTCAGAACCGGCAACGTGATTCTTGAGATAGGCAACTGGCTGTTTGTACTGGGTATGAGCGCGTACGCGGTATATCACTATATCAGAAGCGCCAACAGGCTTGACCTCGTGCTCCTTTCGGGAGTAATGTTCATAGCTTATGCGGCTATAGGCGCTCAGAGCACTATGGAGATAATGCCGATAGGTCTTGCGCTTTTGCTGATGTACATCGTCATTACGCCTGACATCAGGCTGTATATCGTTGCGGGAATACTTTCCGCGCTGTCTTTCCTCAATATCGCGCAGTTCCTGTCGAGAAGCGGTTTCATAAGAGGAGTAGACAATGCTGCGTTCCTTGATTTCGAGTCCAAGAGCGCGTTTATGATAATATTCAGCATTCTCACCGTTGCGGCGGCGTTCTATCTTTTGTACGTAGCATGCGATATAACGATCAATTCGTATATCAAACCTATCGCAAAAGAAAGAGATATTCAAAGCACGGACAAACAGTCTTGATCGCGGAGTAAGATATGCTTGCAAAGACAAAGAGTTACGCGCTTAACGGCGTAGAGGGATACGAGGTCGCGATAGAAGTGGATCTCAACGCGGGATTGCCGTCCTACGACACTGTGGGATTGGCGGATACCGCGATAAAGGAATCCAAAGAGCGTGTGCGCTCGGCGATAAAGAACAGCCTTTATACCTATCCCATACGCAAGATAACGATCAATCTCGCTCCCGCCGACACCAAGAAAGAAGGCTCACACTTCGATCTTGCGATAGCGTTGGGCATTCTCATAGCCGGCGAACAAATAGAAAGCGCGAATTACAAGGACTATATCATTTTGGGCGAACTGTCTTTAGACGGTTCGATCAATCATATCAAGGGAGTTATGCCGCTGATAATATCCGCGGTTCAGAACGGATACAGGAAGTTCATAATCCCTTCCAAAAACGCAAAAGAGGCAAGCTATATTTCGGGTATAGAAGTATACGCTTTCGACAGACTTTCGCAGGCGGTGGATTTTCTTACCGGAGCGGCGGAGTTCGCGCCGATAGAGACCAGCGAATTCGTATCTATGCAGAACGTCAATCGCTACAACGTGGATTTCAGCGAAGTTCGCGGACAGTACGTGGCAAAGCGCGCGATCGAGATCGCCGTGGCAGGCGGTCACAATGTGCTTATGATAGGACCTCCGGGAGCGGGTAAGACGATGATGGCAAAATGCGTGCCCACGATAATGCCCGATATGACGTTTGAAGAGGCTATAGAAGTCACCAAGATACATTCGGTTGCGGGAGTTTTGGACAGCAACGTGGGAATAGTAGTCAACAGACCTTTCCGCACGCCGCACCATACGACCACGGTCCCTGCGCTTATGGGCGGAGGCGCCAACGCAAAGCCGGGCGAGATAAGTTTGGCTCACAACGGCGTGCTTTTCCTAGACGAAATGCCAGAGTATCAGCGTCGCACGCTGGAGACTTTGAGACAGCCGCTCGAAGACGGAGTAGCGGTGGTGGCGAGGTCGAAGTTCACGTTGGAATATCCCGCTAGATTTATGCTTGTGGCGAGTATGAATCCCTGCCCGTGCGGCAACCTCGGATCCAAGACGCGCGAGTGCAAATGTTCGCCTGCCGAGATACATAGGTATATATCCAAACTCTCTGGACCTCTTCTCGACAGGATAGACCTTCAGATAGAGGTGGACAGCGTATCGTACGACGAGTTTAGAAGCAATATCCCCGACGAGAGCAGCAAGGCTATAAAGGAGCGCGTCGACAGAGCGCGCAAGATACAGCGCGAAAGATACGCAGACTCGTCCACGAAGACCAACGACGAGATGACCAACGCGCAAGTACGCAAGTACTGCCGACTCGACAAAGACAGCGAGGATCTTCTCAAGACTGCGTTTACAAAGTTGAATCTTACTGCCAGAGCGAGCAGCAGAGTGCTCAAAGTTTCTCGCACGATAGCCGATCTGGACGGCAGCGAAGAAATATCGTCGAGACATATAGCCGAAGCGATACAGTACCGTTCGCTCGACAGAAAGTATTGGGATTGACGTTATGAGATACGACAACGATCAAAAAGCGCTCATAATGCTTTCCAAGATTGAAGGATATAGCGCGAGACGAAAAAAGTACGATTCGGTCGACCGCCCCTCTCAACTGTACGGCGACTATTCTCTTGCGGACAGAATGATAGAGGAAATGGAAAGGCAGGGCGTAGGCGTTGTAACTATACTCGACGAAGATTATCCCGCGTTACTCGCAAATATATACGATCCGCCGCTCACGCTGTACTACAAGGGCGACCGCGCGTTGCTGGATAGCAAGGATCTATTGGCGGTGGTAGGCACGAGACGCGTAAGCGCTTACGGCAGGAATATAATGCAGAATTTCATTCCCGCGTTCATAAGATCGGGACTGAATATAGTCAGCGGTTTGGCGAGAGGCGTGGACGGAATAGGTCACAGGATATGTTTGGAAAAGGGCGGACGAACGGTTGCGGTCGTGGCAAACGGACTGGATATCTGCTATCCTCCCGAAAACGCGTCTTTGCAAAAAGAAATATTCGAGAAAGGTCTGGTAGTCAGCGAATATCCGCTCGGTACGAAGTCGTTGCAATTCCACTTCCCGGAACGCAATAGGATAATCAGCGGACTTTCGATAGGCGTATTCATACCCGAGGCGGGAGAGCGGAGCGGATCGCTTATCACTGCGGATTACGCGATAGAGCAAGGCAGAGACCTGTTCGTGGTGCCGGGAAGCATCTTTTCTCAGCAGAGCGCGGGTTGCAACAAGAAGATAAAAGAATTGCAGGCGACCATAGCGCTGTTGCCCGAAGACGTTACGTCGGCTTTGGGATACGGCGTGGAGAGAGAAGAGCAAGAGGCGATACAGCTCGATTTCGATCAGCAGGCGATCGTAGACGTCCTTAAGGAAGGAAGATCGCATTTGTATCAGCTTCTCGAGAAGAGCAAATTGGATATAGCCGTACTTTCCGGCGCGTTGACGCGTCTGGAGATTATGGGAGTCATAAGAAAGATACAGGGAAATTATTACGAGATAATTCCCCGACTTTAGAAGGAGCGTAAATGAAACTCATTATTGTAGAGTCGCCGCACAAGGCGAAGACGATTTCAAAATATTTGGGAAGCGGTTATCGCGTCGTGGCGTCAAAAGGTCACGTAAGCGACCTGCCTCAGAAGACTATGGGTATCGACGTGAAGAACAACTTCAAGCCCGAGTACGTCATATCACCCGACAAGCAGTCTACGATCGATATGATCAAGAAAGACATCGCGCATTGCGACACCGTATATCTTGCGGCCGACCCCGACCGCGAGGGAGAGGCGATATCTTGGCATCTTGCCAACGTATGCGACATCAAGGAGAAAAACGTCAGGATAGTTTTCAACGAGATATCCAAGAAAGCCGTGCAGAAGGCTTTGGAAAATCCAAGAGAGATCAATATGGGACTCGTGGACGCTCAGCAGGCTAGGAGAGTGCTGGACAGACTTATGGGCTACGAGCTTTCTCCTATAATATCTCAGCAGATAAAGGGCGGACTTTCGGCGGGCAGAGTTCAGTCGGTCGCGCTCAAAATGGTAGTGGACAGAGAGCGGGAAATAAGGGCGTTCGTGCCTCAGGAATATTGGACTATAATCGCAAATCTTATCAAAGATAAGAAGAGCGCGTCGCTCAAATGCGAATTCGCCGATAT
Source organism: uncultured Clostridia bacterium (assembly GCA_948471525.1). Taxonomy (GTDB): domain Bacteria; phylum Bacillota; class Clostridia; order Christensenellales; family UBA3700; genus RACS-045. The sequence continues at coordinate 19,538 of CAOKSY010000011.1, forward strand.
CGACGGCAAAAAACTCAAGGTGGAAAACAAGGAGACAGCCGACGAAGTGATTGCCGGAAGCAAAGCCGGCAAGTGGGTAGTAGACGCAGTCAAGAGAGCGCAGTCTTTCTCAAAGCCCGCGCCTCCGTTTACCACGTCGACTATGCAACAGGACGCTATTTCCAAGCTCGGTATGAGCGCGTCGATGGTCACTCAGATAGCGCAGAGACTTTACGAAGGCGTAGAGATACAGGGCGAAGGACAGGTCGCGCTCGTCACCTACATACGTTCGGACAGCGTGCGAGTCTCCGAAGACGCTCAGAGAGAGGCGCTTGCGTTCATCGGAGCGCATTACGGCAAGGATTACTGTCCCAAGAAGCCCAACGTATACGCGACGGGATCGGGGGCGCAGGATGCTCACGAGGCGATCAGACCTATCACTTTAGAGCGCACTCCCGATTCGCTCAAAGACAAGTTGGCGCGCAACGATCTCAGACTTTACAAACTTATATACGACAGATTCGTGGCGTCGCAGATGTCAAACGCGGTATACGATACGCTGACCGTGCGCATTGCGTCTCAGTCGGACAGAAGTTACGGATACACGCTCAAGGGCAAGGTATGTACGTTCAAGGGATACACTCAGGCTTATCAGAGCGCGGAAAAGGAAGATAGCGCAAAGGAACTTCCCGATCTCAAAGAGGGAGAGGAACTTACTCTCAAGGACATCAAAGGCGAGCAGAAATTCACCAAGCCGCCTCAGAGATATACAGACGGTTCGTTTATCAAGGCTATGGAAGAGAACGGCATCGGACGTCCGTCGACGTTCGAGAAGACGATCACCGTGCTGTATAAGCGCACCTATACCGAAAAAGACGGTAAGTTTATGAAACCTACCGAACTCGGCGAATTGGTCTGCGATCAGCTCGTCAAGCATTTCCCCGAGATAATGGACACAAAATTCACCGCGAATATGGAGACCAATCTCGACAAGATCGAAGAGGGAAATATCAAGTGGTACGACGTAATCGCCGATTTCTACGGCGACTTCCACAACAAGGTTTTGGAAGTCAAATATCACGGCGACAAGGTCAAACCGAAGGACGAAGTCAGCGACGTTATCTGCGACAAGTGCGGCGCGCGTATGGTGATAAAGGATTCCAGATACGGCAAGTTTTTGGCGTGTCCCAACTTCCCCAAGTGCAGGAATACCAAGCCTTTGGGAGAAGCGGTTGCCAAGTGTCCTATGTGCAAGGGCGATATAGTCAAAAAGGTATCGAAGAAGGGCGCGACGTTCTTCTCCTGTACGAATTATCCCGAGTGTAAATTTATTTCGTGGGATATACCGGCTCCGTATTTCTGTCCCGAGTGCAACAACACCATGAAAGTCGTCAAGTCGAGGGGAGTAGTCAAGTACGTCTGCACCAACAGAGATTGCAAGCACAGCGAGAACGCTCCCGAGCATGATAATAAATGAATATAAGAGTGATAGGCGGAGGACTGGCGGGCTGCGAATGCGCGTATCAGCTTCTCAAGAGAGGATACGAAGTTACGCTCTGCGAGATGCGCGGCGTTGTTCCGACTCCCTGTCACAAGACGGCGGATCTGGCGGAACTCGTATGCTCCAATTCGCTCAAAGCCAATTCGCTCGACAATGCGTCGGGGCTTTTAAAATACGAACTTGCCAGACTTGATTCGCTTCTTCTGAAGTGCGCGTATATGTCGGACGTGCCGGCGGGCGGCGCGCTTGCGGTGGACAGAGAAAAGTTCAGCGCGCTCGTGCGCGGGCAGTTGGCGGAGTCTGACGGATTTACTCTCGTTCGCGAAGAAGTAGAGAATATCGATACGGATACGCCTACCGTCATAGCTACGGGACCGCTTACGTCGTCGAAGATGTCCGACGCGATCATCTCTTTGATAGGCGGAGAATATCTGAGTTTTTACGACGCGGTCGCGCCTATAGTGGACGGTGCTAGTATAGATTACTCCAAGGCGTTTTTTGCCGGAAGATACGGCAAGGGAGGAGAAGATTATCTCAACTGCGCTATGAACAAACAAGAGTATATAGAGTTCAGAACGCAGTTGGTCGGCGCGGAGCGAGCGACTCTCAAGGATTTTGAGATCAACGTATTCGAGCGGTGTATGCCGATAGAGATAATGGCGTCCAGAGGCGAGGACACGATGAGATACGGACCGCTTCGTCCGGTGGGCATAAGAGATCCGCGTTCGAGCGAAAGACCTTACGCGGTAGTACAGTTGAGAAAGGAAGACGGAGAGGGAAGCGCGTACAATATAGTAGGTTTTCAGACCAATCTCAAGTTCGGCGAACAGAAGAGAGTTTTTTCTATGATACCCGGATTGCAGAACGCGGAATTCCTGCGCTACGGAGTAATGCACAGAAATACGTTTATCGACGCGCCGAAGGTACTCGACGCCGTATGGGCGCTCAAGTCGGAGAGACATATATTTTTCGCAGGTCAGCTTACCGGCGTAGAGGGATATATGGAGAGCGTTGCGAGCGGACTTATGTCGGGTATAAATATGGCTCGCAGACTGTCGGGCAAGAGCGATTTGATCCTGCCCGAGACAACCGTCATAGGACGGCTTCAAAGACATATATCGACCGAGGTCGAGGACTATCAGCCTATGAATGCGAATTTCGGCATACTGTCCGTGCTTACCGATCCTCCGAGGGATAAGAAAGCGAGGAAGTTCAAGTATTCCGTCAGAGCCATAGGCGATATGGAAAAATATTTGAGATTGAATAAGGAGATATGATTATGGAAATGATGGGCACAACTATCTGCGCCGTGAGAAGAGACGGAAAGATCGCGATCGCGGGCGACGGACAGATAACTATGGGACAGAGCGTTATTCTCAAAGGCACTGCAAAAAAAGTCAAGAGGATATACGACGATAAGGTCGTGATAGGCTTTGCCGGCAGCGTTTCGGACGCTATATCGCTCAGCGAAAAATTTGAGAAGATGCTTCAGAAATACAGCGGAAATCTTATGCGCAGCGCGGTGGAACTCGCCGAGTTGTGGCGCAACGATAAATTGCCCAGAAAACTCGAGGCGATGATGCTCGTGGCGGACAAAGACAATCTTCTGATAGTATCGGGAAGCGGCGAAGTCATCGATCCGGACGGGGACGCTTGCGCCATCGGTTCGGGCGGAAACTATGCGCTTGCGGCGGCGAGAGCTATGGTCAAAGAGACTTCTTTGAGCGCAAAAGAGATAGCTTATAAAGCGCTTGTCATAGCAAGCGAACTTTGCGTGTTTACCAACAGCAACATAATCGTTGAGGAGGTGTGATATGAACGATTTTACTCCCAAACAAATTGTCGCGGAACTCGACAGATATATCATAGGACAGACTGGCGCGAAGAAAGCTGTCGCGATCGCGCTTAGAAACAGATACAGAAGAAGCAGACTTCCCGAATATCTCAAGGAGGAGATCACTCCCAAAAACATCATTATGCAAGGACCTACAGGCGTAGGTAAGACTGAGATCGCCAGAAGACTGGCAAAACTCGTCAAGGCGCCTTTCGTCAAGGTCGAGGCGACAAAGTTCACCGAAGTCGGCTATGTCGGCAGAGACGTAGAGTCTATGGTAAGAGATCTGGTCGAAGTGGCTATAAGGATGGTGCAGGAAGAGAAGTCCAAAGAGGTTGAACTCAGAGCGAGAGAAAACGTCGAGGAGAAACTCGTGCCGGCTATCACCAAGAAGAGAAAGGAAGCCTATCCCGATATGTCGGACGGACAGATGAGAGGATATATTTTGCAGGAACTGCGCGAGGGCAAAGTCGACGATCTCGTGATAGATATCGCTTTGCCGGTCAAGCCAAAACAGCAGACTATCGGCGGCGCAAATATGGAGATAAATATAAATGAGATTTTCGGTTCGCTGACAGGCGGAGCCAACGGGCGCGTCAAGCAGAAGACCATGACGGTCAAAGAGGCTATGCGCGAGCTTATCGCGATCGAAGAGGAGAAGCTCATCGATCCCGAGAGCGTCAATGCGGAAGCTATCTCGAGAGCGGAAAACGAAGGCATAATATTTATAGACGAGATCGATAAGATCGCCAACAAGTCCAACGGTTCGCAAGGGCACGACGTATCGCGCGAGGGCGTGCAGAGAGACATACTTCCGATAGTGGAAGGCTGTACGGTCAATACGAAGTACGGACAGATCAAGACCGATCACATCCTCTTCATCGCCGCAGGCGCGTTCCACATCTCCAGCGTATCCGATCTTATTCCCGAACTTCAGGGACGTTTCCCCATCAACGTGCGTCTCAATTCGCTGACGGAAAAGGACTTCGAGGAGATATTGACAAAACCCGACAACGCTATACTGATGCAGTATACCGCGCTTTTGGGAGTAGACAAAGTCAACCTCAAGTTTACCGCCGACGCGATCAAACAGATCGCAAAGATATGCGCGGTAGAAAACGAGAACAACGAGGACATAGGCGCGAGACGTCTGCATACCATGATGGAGAGTTTGCTCGAAGACGTGTCTTTCGACGCGGGCAACACAGACGACGCTATAGAAGTTGTGATAGACAAGCAGTTCGTAGAGGCGCATTTCGAGAACGTCATCAAGAGAATGAATCTCAACAAGTATATACTTTGATACGGAGATAATATATGATAAATATACCCAAGGGCACAAAGGACGTATTGCCGCAGGAGAGTTACAAATGGCACTACGTCGAGAAAACGGTAAGAGAAGTCGCGCGTACTTTTTGCGTAAACGAAATACGCACGCCGACGTTTGAGCACACCGAACTTTTTTTGAGAGGAGTAGGCGACACTACGGATATAGTCAACAAGGAGATGTATACCTTCGAGGACAAGGGCGGCAGAAGCATGACGCTCAAACCCGAGGGTACGGCGGGCGTCGCGCGGTCTTTTATTGAGAATTCGCTTTACGGCAACGCTCAGCCTACCAAAATGTATTATATAACGCCGGTATTCAGGTATGAAAAACCTCAGGCGGGCAGACTGAGAGAGCATCATCAGTTCGGCGTCGAATACTACGGATCTCAGTCGGCGGGCGCGGACGTAGAAGTCATATTGCTTGCCAAGACGATATTCGACAGACTGGGCGTGGGAAAACTTTCGCTCAACATAAATTCCATAGGATGTCCCGAGTGCAGAAAGAATTACAACGCCGCGCTCAAAGACTATCTTCGCGCGAGACTCGACGGTATGTGCGCGACCTGCAGAGACCGCTTCGAGAAAAATCCTCTGAGGATACTCGATTGCAAGGAAGAGGGATGCAAGGCTATCACCGCGGACGCTCCCAGTGTGATAGATTATCTTTGCGACGACTGCAAGGCGCACCACGGGAGCGTATGCGCTCAGCTTACCGCGTGCGGAGTGGAATATAAGATAGATCCGAAGATAGTCAGAGGTCTCGACTATTATACTCGCACCGTATTTGAATTCGTATCGGAGAACATCGGCGCGCAAGGCACGGTATGCGGCGGCGGTAGATACAACGGACTTGTAGAACAGGTGGGCGGAAAGCCTTGCCCGGCGGTAGGTTTCGGTATGGGCATAGAGAGACTTATAATGGTCTTGGAGAGTTTGGGACTGGACGTAGGTCAGCCTTATTCGCCCGACGTATATATTGCTCCGCTATGCGCGAAAGCAAGGGAGATCGCTCCCGCAATCGCGCTGAGACTTAGAGAGCGGGGAATATCGTCGGACTGCGATATAATGGATAGAGGCTTCAAGCCACAACTCAAATACGCCGACAAACTTGGCGCGAGATATCTCGCTTTGATAGGCGAGGACGAACTCGCTTCGGACAGCGCGAGCGTAAAGGATATGAAAAGCGGCGAGCAAGAGAGCGTAAGATTGGGCGAACTTGCAGAATATATAAGCAAAAAAATCAAAACTTTAGGATGATATAAAGAGGTTATTATGGTAGATTTTCTTAACGGCGCAAAGAGAACTTGCAAGTGCGGAGAACTCAGAGGAAGCGACGAGGGCAAGACCGTTACCGTCATGGGATTCGTGGCGAAGTATCGCAATTTGGGCAATTTGCTCTTTATAGATCTGCGAGATATCAGCGGCGTCATACAGGTCGCATTCGACGACCAGTCGGACAAGTCGGTATTCGATAAGGCCGCGACTGTGCGCAACGAGTACGTGATCGCCGTGACAGGCAAGGTCAGAAGCCGCGGCGGCAATATCAACAAAAATATGCCTACGGGCGAAGTAGAAGTATTGGCAAGCGAATTGAAGATACTTTCCGAGGCGGAAGTTACGCCTTTCGTCATCACCGAAGATCTCAAAGCGGGCGAGCAGCTCAGACTCAAATACAGATATCTCGATCTCAGAAGACACAGTCTCCAGTCCATTTTGGTGATGAGGGACAAGATCACGCGCGTGGTGAGGAATTATCTTTCGGACAACGGATTTTTGGAGATAGAGACGCCGTTTTTGGGCAAGTCAACTCCCGAGGGAGCGAGAGACTATCTCGTGCCGTCGAGAGTTCACAACGGAGAATTTTACGCATTGCCGCAGTCTCCTCAGCTTTACAAGCAGTTGCTGATGATCGCGGGTATGGACAGATATTATCAAATAGCCAAGTGTTTCCGCGACGAGGACTTGAGAGCCAACCGTCAGCCCGAGTTTTCTCAGATAGATATGGAGATGAGTTACGTCGAGGACAACGAACAGGTAATGGAAGTCGCAGAAGGGCTGATCAAAAAATTGTTCAAAGAATGTCTCGATATGGAAATCACGGAGAAGTTCAGACGCATTCCCTACAGCGAGGCAATGGAGAGATGGGGCAGCGACAAGCCCGATACCCGCTTTGATATGGAATTGAAAAACCTGTCGGATATTGTCAAAGATTGCGGATTTTCAGTATTTGCCAACGCAGTGGCAGGCGGCGGAAGCGTACGCGCGATAAACGGCAAAGGACTGTGCGCAAAGATGACCAGAAAGGACGTAGATGCTTGCGGCGAATTCGTCAAGAGTTACGGCGCAAAGGGTCTTGCTTACGCTATGTACAGAGAAGACGGCAGCGTTACTTCGTCGATATACAAATTTTTGAGCGAAGATCAGATAAAGGCTATCGAAGAGAGAGTAGGCGCAGACAAGGGAGACGTGATATTCTTCGTCGCGGACAGCGACAGAGTAGCGTTCGATTCTTTGGGCGCGCTCAGATGTCATCTCGCGGATAAATATTCTCTTTACGACAAGAGCAAATACGATTTTCTTTGGGTAGTGGATTTCCCCCTTCTCGAATACAGCGAAGAGGAGAATAGATACGTTGCCGTGCACCATCCGTTTACAAGCGCGATAGTCGAAGATATACCCCTTCTCGACAGCGATCCCCTCAAAGTCAGAAGCAACGCCTACGACATGGTAATCAACGGTCAGGAAGCAGGCGGCGGCAGTATAAGGATACACGACTGGCATATGCAGGAGAAGATATTCACGCTGCTCGGATTTTCGCAGAAGGATATAGAAGAGAGATTCGGATTTTTCGTCGACGCGTTCAAGTACGGCGCGCCGCCGCACGGCGGACTTGCGTTCGGTCTCGACAGACTTGTAATGCTGATCACCGGCACGGACAATATCAAGGACGTAATTGCCTTCCCCAAGGTACAGAATGCTTCCTGTCTTATGACCGGCGCGCCCGCTCCCGTTGAGGAAAAACAACTCAAAGAACTCGCTATAGAGATAGAAAAAAAAGATGAATGATATGTTTGCCCGCTCGAGGAAGCTGATAGGCGACGGTATGATGGAGGGGCTGTATTCAAGTAAAGTGCTCGTAGTCGGCGCGGGAGGAGTAGGCGGTTACGTTATAGAGATGCTTGCAAGGAGCGGCGTCGGCAAGATAGGGATAATGGATCCCGACGTAGTCGACGTTACCAACAAAAACCGTCAGCTCATTGCGCTGGACTCGTCTTTGGGCAAATATAAAGCCGAAGTCTGGAAAGACAGGATCAACGATATAAATCCGCACTGCGACGCGATATCCTATGCTCAAAGATTTTCGGCGAATAACTCTCAAGTCTTGGATATGGGATGGGACTATATAGTCGACGCGATAGATTCTTTTGCGGACAAAGTCGACCTAATATGTCTTGCCAAACAAAAGGGACTTGACGTCGTCAGCGCGGCAGGCGCGGGCAACAGAGCGGTTTACTGCGATTTTGAGATAACCGATATTTACAAGACGAGTTACGACGCTTTGGCAAAAAAACTGCGCAAGGCGCTCAAGGACAGAGGGATAAAAAATCTCGACGTCTGTTATACCAAAGAGCCGGCATTGTCCTGCGCAGACGGAGTGGGCAGTATGGCTTACGTGCCGTCCGTATGCGGCATAAGGATCGCCGCGTTCGTTATTTCGAGACTTCTAATGAGCATAAGTTGATATTTTTAGTTTATGGCAAATTTAGGATAAAACACCATGCGGAGTTCTGCATAATGACCGAACGTTGAATTGCGCAAGATAAAATTTTGATTTGATTTTGTTGATTATATACGCGCGTGTGTGTTAAAATAAATAAAAATAATTATCAATTTGGAGATACTTATGATAGATTTCAAAGTTATTAAAGAAACCGATCCTCAGGTCTGCGAAGCGTTGGAGTTGGAACTTGCGCGTCAGCAAGGCAATATCGAACTTATCGCAAGCGAAAATATCGTTACTCCGGCAGTTATGGCGGCGGCAGGTTCTCACCTCACGAATAAGTATGCCGAAGGCTATTCCGGCAAGAGATATTACGGCGGTTGCGAGCATGTCGACATCGTCGAAGATCTCGCTATAGAAAGAGCGTGCAAGCTCTTCGGAGCTAAGTTCGCAAACGTTCAGCCGCACAGCGGCGCAAACGCAAATCTTGCCGCTTTCGTCGCTCTTCTTCAACCGGGAGATACCGTGCTCAGCATGAGCCTTGCTCACGGCGGACACCTTTCGCACGGCAGTCCTGTAAATATTTCGGGTAAATATTTCAATATAGTTCCTTACGAAGTAGAGAAAGAGACTGGCACTATCAATTACGATAAGGTCGCTCAACTTGCCAAAGAATGTCAACCCAAGTTGATACTTGCGGGCGCAAGCGCATATCCCAGAGCGCTCGACTTTAAGAAATTCAGAGAGATCGCCGACAGCGTTGGCGCATATCTTATGGTAGATATGGCGCACATCGCGGGACTTATCGCGGCAGGCTGTCACGCAAATCCCGTGCCTTATGCGGACGTAGTTACCACCACCACGCACAAGACTTTGAGAGGACCGCGCGGCGGACTTATCCTTACCAACAACGAGGAGATCGCTCTCAAGATCAACAAGGCTATATTCCCGGGCACGCAGGGCGGACCTTTGATGCACGTCATCGCGGCTAAAGCGGTTGCGCTCAAAGAAGCTATGAGCGACGAATTCAAGGCTTATCAACAGCAGATCGTCAAGAATGCGCAGGTTCTTTCAAAGGCTCTTCTCGACAAGGGTATAGACCTCGTTTCCGGAGGTACGGATAACCACTTGATGCTAATAGATCTTACCGCAAAAGGTATGACCGGCAAGGAGCTCGAAGCCCTTCTGGACAAAGCGCACATCACCGCGAATAAGAATGCTATCCCGTTCGACACGCAGAAGCCGTTTGTCACTTCTGGCGTCAGAATAGGTACTCCTGCCGTTACCTCCAGAGGTATGAAAGAAGAGGATATGCTTGTTATCGCAGATTGCATCGCAGATCTCGTCGACAACAAAGAGGCTGCTATCGAGCGTTGCAGCGACAAAGTTGCCGCTCTTTGCAAAAAATATCCTATCTATGCCGACGATATTATAAGATAATCGACGATTTATCAAGGAGATCAAAGGCGGTAGCGTAATGCTGCCGTCTTTTTGTATCGCTATTGACTTTCTTTTCAAAAAAGAACGGTATAGGTATAAAAAGCGTTGACAAGTCTATAACAAGAGAGTAAAATAATACCTAGTAAATCAGTAGGGGATTGATATGAAACTGTCTTCAAAAGCAAGATACGGATTAAAGGCGATGTGTCATATGGCGGAAAACTACGGCAACGGAGTTTTGTGTCTTCCCATGCTTGCCGAGAACATAGGCGTGAGCGAGAAGTATCTCGAACAGCTTATATCCATACTCAGAAAAGCGGGACTGGTCGACGCCAATCGCGGTGCAAACGGCGGTTATTTTCTTGCAAAGATGCCCGACGAAATTACCGTAGGCGAGATACTTCGCGCTTTGGAAGATAATTTGATTATAGTCGATTGCATATCTGGCGAATGCGACGGCAACTGCGGCTGTCATACCAATTCTCCCGAGCAGTCCGCGCCCTCGCACAAGAGCGACGGAAAATGTAATTGCAACACTTACAACGTGTGGAACAAACTTTACGAAGCAATCAACGACTGTCTGGACTCTATGAGTTTGGCGAGTCTTATAAACAGATAGAGGTAAAAAATGCAAAGAAGTATTTATTTGGATAATTCGGCGACCACGTATACCGATCCCGAAGTGCTTGAGGAAATGCTGCCTTATTTTACGCAGGAATACGGCAACGCGTCGTCTCAGCATTTCTTCGGCAGAGAGGCTCTCAAAGCGGTCGATAAGGCGCGCGAGAGAATAGCCAAGGCGATAGGTTGCAAGCCTAGCGAAGTTTATTTTACTTCGGGCGGCACCGAGAGCGACAACTGGGCGATAAAGGGTATCGCGCATGCGCATAGCGACAAAGGCAGACACATCATCACTTCGGTTATCGAACATCCCGCGGTGATCAAGACCTGCAACGCGCTTGAGAAAGAAGGATTTGAGGTCACCTATCTGCCGGTGGACGGCGAGGGATTTATATCGCTCGTCGCTTTAGAGAATGCCATAAGGAAAGATACCGTACTCATATCCATAATGACCGCCAACAATGAAATGGGCGCGATACAGCCGATAAGCGAGATCGGAGCGATAGCAAAACGACACGGCGTATATTTTCATACCGACGCGGTTCAGGCGATCGGCAACGTGCCTATCGACGTTGTAAAAGACAATGTAGATTTGCTGTCTATGAGCGGACACAAGTTTTACGGTCCCAAGGGCGTGGGAGTGCTTTATAAGCGCAACGGACTAAAGATAGGCAGATTTATGGACGGCGGCGAACAGGAGAGGAATCTTCGCGCGTCTACTATAAATACCCCCGCGATAGTCGGTATGGGCAAAGCTATCGAGATGGCTGTAGAGAATATGAGCAAAAACAACGCGCATATCGCGTCTTTGCGAGACCGTTTCGTGGCGCAAGTATTGGATAAGATCGACAGTATCTATTACAACGGACCCAAAGATACGTTGAAGAGATTGCCTTCAAATGCGAATTTCAGTTTTGAATATATCGAGGGAGAATCGATACTTATGCATCTAGACATGGCGGGCATAGCCGTATCCAGCGGATCTGCCTGTTCGTCGGGATCGCTCGAGCCGTCGTACGTGCTTTTGTCGATAGGAGTGCCTATCGAGGTAGCGCACGGGTCGATAAGATTTTCTTTCGGAAAAAACAATACGGAAGACGAGGTCGATTATACAGTGGACGTATTAGTCGAGACGGTGCGCAAACTCAGAGAAATGTCGCCGCTTTTCAAAGTAATCAAAGGAGAAGATAAATATGTATAACGAGAAAGTAAAAGAGGCCTTTGCCAATCCCAAAAACGTAGGATTTATCGAAGACGCGGACGGCGTCGGCAAGGTCGGCAATGCCGCTTGCGGAGATATAATGGAGATAAGTCTCAAGATAAAAGACGACGTAATCGTCGACGCAAAATTCAGGACGTTCGGCTGCGCCGCGGCGATCGCGACCAGTTCTACCGCTACGGAGATGGTCAAAGGAATGACGCTCGATCAGGCGCTCGCTCTGACCAATTCGCAGGTCGTCGAGGAACTCGAAGGACTCCCTCCGCAGAAGATACACTGCAGCGTTCTTGCCGAAGAAGCTATCAAAGAAGCGATCAACGATTATAGAAGCAAGCGCAACTGACGCCATAAATTTCCACACGTTTTTTTGCCGTCAGTATGCAAGAATAGACGCTCCTCGGCGCACACTAGTTGCGAGGAGGTGATGTATATGTTCAAACTCGGTATGATGTTGGGCTTCGGCGCAGGAATAATGACGGCAGTTGCCGCTTCCGCCAAGAAAAAAACCAACGAAATGATGGAGCAGGGTAAGAAGGCGTTGAAAGACAAGATCATAAAGGTTCTTGAGTAGTTTGTTCGGCGGAAAGCGAGGCTGAATAAAAGTAAATAGGCATTTTTTCCGCCGATTAACCATTTTACTTGCATCGACGTACGGACGTACGACGGTGCAAGTAAAACGCTCACTCGACGAAAAATCTATCTATTTCTTTTTTATCCATCTCGCTTTCCGCCTCACGAGAATTGATTAAGTTAATTTTTGCCGCCAAAACGGCATAATAAAAAAGTCGACTACGAGTCGACTTTTTCTATATCTTAGATTGCAGACTTTGGAGAACGGTGCGGATTTTGTTTTAGCGGAAGTATCCTAGCCACAAGTGTACTTGCAGTACACGGTGAGCGACGGATATCTTTCGATCAAGCGAAAGGCGCGCCGTTATACAAAGGCGTCTCTTTTATTTCAAATTTTTATATACCGTATCGGGCGGCGCTATATATCCTTCCGCTTTGTCGCAAGTCTCGAAGATCATATTATCCGCGTTATCTATCGCTAATTTTAGTTGTTCGGGAGTGCGTACCGTCCAGGTAATTATTTTCAGATCGGGATTTTGCTTCTGCAGTTTTTGATAATACTTACCGGGCAGATTTTTGATCGATACGGCGAGGAAGTCTACGAATCTATGCTGTCTGTAAGCCTTTACTATAAATTTATGCAATGCGTACCAATCGCAGAGTTGACCGAGAACTATCTCGGGATGGTGTTTTGCCCACCACCGCACTATTTTGGGATCAAAAGATTCTATACAGTATTTTCCCGTATATCCTTGCAGTTCTTCCCATACTTTAGAGCAGGTTTTTTCTACGTTTTGTCCGGGTTTAATCTCTATCACCAGATTGACTTTTCCGTCTACGGTTTCCAAAGTCTGCTTAAAAGTCGGGATAGAGTATTCGGTATTCATAAGTTTGTAGTCTTCGAGACGCGAAGTATCTATGTCCACGATCCTGCCTTCTCTGAGACAGGTGCGCCTCAGTTTGGGGTCATGATGGACGACGAGGTTTCCGTCTCGAGTAAGCCATACGTCGAATTCTATTCCGTAGCCGTGCTTTACGGCGTTATCAAATGCTCCGAGACTGTTCTCGGGCAGATCCTTATTGTTATGCAGTCCTCTGTGCGCTACCGTCGTTTGGGTTAGCCATTGCGTATCTTTTTTCATAAAGTTCTCCTGTATGCGATCAATATCCCAAAGTTTCGCCGATTATCACGGCGTATACGTTTTTCTGATGTTTAGTGGGGTGGTGAGAAATCAAAGTAGCGTTGCATATGCAGTCGGGGCTGTCGCAGTAACAGCACTGTCCCGAGGTGGCGCAAGGCGTATTCTTATTGAGTCGTTTGACGTTGAGAGGGGAAGCGTAATTGCGCACCCTGTCAATCGCGCTTTCGAGGTCGGGAGTAATCTTATTGACTCCCAGTACGTACACTACGTTGGGTATTCCGAAAGCAAGAGCGGAGATTCTGTTTGCCGATCCGTCGATATTGACGAAGTCGCCGCCTTCTGTCAGCGCGTTTGTCGAAGATATGTACCATTCGCTTGAGTTTGCGAGTTTAAACAGATCCTTTTGTTTGTCCGGAGGCAAAAACGCGTGCGCATAAACTTGCGCGCCCTTATCTACGAGTTTTTGATCCAATCCGAGTTCTTTGACCGTCATACTGCCGCCGATCCCCACCGTAGCGTTTTGCGGTATGAGATCGAGTACAAAATCCGTCGCCTTGTCTCCCGTCTCGAAATAAAAAGGTTTAAAGCCTTTTCTTTTGAGATTGTCCATTACTTTTTGAATATCCATAACGTCTCCTTGTTTGCAGCTATATAAATATTATACTAAATATAATTGCTAAAATCCATATTTTTTTATATAATAATAAAAAAACGCTTTTGAGAGAAGTTTATGCCCAAAAATCAGGAAAATATCAGAAATTTTTGTATAGTCGCCCATATCGATCACGGCAAAAGCACGCTTGCCGACTGCATTATGGACGTCACCCGTACGGTAGCTAAGCGCGACGCCAAGGAACAGCTTCTCGACAGTATGGATATTGAAAGGGAGCGCGGTATCACGATCAAACTTACTCCCGTCACTATGAAGTACGAATATCAAGGCAAAGAATATACATTCAATCTAATAGATACGCCGGGACACGTGGATTTCACTTACGAAGTATCGCGTTCGCTCAAGGCTTGCGAAGGCGCGATACTGATAGTCGACGCGTCGCAGGGCATTGAGGCGCAGACTTTGACCAACGTCTATCTCGCGCTCGACAACGATCTCGAGATACTTCCCGTCATAAATAAGATAGATCTTCCGTCCGCCCGTCCCGACGAAATAAAGGCGGAGATAGAGGACGTGATAGGTCTCGACGCGCAGAACGCGCCGTTGATTTCCGCCAAGGAGTGTATAGGCATAGACGAAGTGCTCAGGCAGGTTATAGAACTATTGCCGCCTCCGAAAGGCGATTTCGACAAGCTTTTCAAAGCGCTGATATTCGATTCCTATTACGACAGTTATAAGGGCGCGATCTCTTTCATAAGAGTATTCGACGGAGAGGTCAAAGCGGGCGACAGGATAAGAATGTGCGTCACGGGCAAGGAATTCGACGTGACCGAAGTAGGCGTCTTCGTGCCCAAGATGCAGGCTCGAGACAGTCTGTCTGCGGGCGACGTAGGATATCTTTGCGCGAGTATAAAAAACGTCGGCGACACCAAAGTAGGCGACACTATTCTTTTTGCCGACGACAGGACTTCAAAGCCGCTCGACGGATATAAAGAAGCGTCTCCGATGGTATTCTCGGGTATTTATCCCGCGGACGGTTCTAAGTACAACGACCTCAAGGACGCTTTGGAAAAACTAAAACTCAACGATGCCGCGCTTATGTACGAACCCGAAGTATCGACTGCGCTCGGATTCGGTTTCAGATGCGGATTTTTGGGACTTTTGCATATGGAGATAATACAGGAGCGACTGGAGAGGGAGTTTGATCTCGATCTTGTCACGACCGCTCCCAGCGTATCTTACAAGGTGATAAAGACCGACGGCGAGGAACTTATAGTCTCCAATCCGTCCAATCTTCCGCCGACGGGTGATATAGACCATATGGAAGAGCCGGTAGTCAACGCGTTCATATATACTCCGCCCGAGTACGTCGGCGCGATAATGGAACTGTGTCAGGATAAGCGCGGAGAGTTTGTCAATCTCACTTATTTGGATACGACAAGAGTACGCATAGACTACGTTATGCCTCTCAACGAGATCATTTACGATTTTTTCGACACGCTCAAGTCGAGGACGAGGGGATACGCAAGTCTCGATTACGAGATCGCCGATTACAAGCGCAGCGATCTTGTCAAACTGGATATGCTTCTCAACGGCGAGATATGCGACGCGCTCAGCCTTATAGTGCACAAGGATAAGGCTTACGGAAGGGGCAGAGGAATCGCCGAAAAATTAAAAGACGTCATACCGAGACAGCTTTTCGAGATACCGATACAGGCGGCAATAGGCGGCAAGGTAATTGCCCGAGAGACAGTCAAAGCCATGCGCAAAGACGTGCTTGCCAAGTGTTACGGCGGCGATATAACGAGAAAAAAGAAGTTGCTCGAAAAGCAGAAAGAGGGCAAGAAGAGAATGCGTCAAGTCGGTTCGGTAGAAGTTCCGAGCGAAGCGTTTATGACGATACTCAAGATAGATAATTGACGTGTGAGGTCCGATCGCGAATGTCGCTTTCGGACTTTGTCGCTATAGTGAGAGAAATGGAAAAGAAGAGTTTGGGAATTTATTTACATATACCTTTTTGCCGATCGAGGTGTATTTACTGCGATTTCGTATCTTCCGTGGGCGATGAGAAAAATATGGACGATTACGTACGCCGTCTCATCAGGGAGATAGAACTCGCGGGCAAAGAGTATTCCGACGCTTACAAGGTAGATACCGTATATATAGGCGGCGGTACGCCGTCGCTTTTGCCAGAGCGTCATCTGCTGGAAATTTCGCGCGCGCTGTTTGATAATTTCGATACGAACGTGCAGGAATTCACCGCAGAAGCAAATCCCTGCACCGTCGATATAGGAAAACTCGACGCGCTTTATAGATCCGGCGCAAATAGATTGAGCATAGGCGTTCAGACCTTCGACGACGGACTTTTGAAGATGCTAGGACGCCGTCACGACAGCAAGAGTGCCGAACGGGCTATAGAACTCGCCGTCAAGAGAGGTTTCGACGTCAGCGCGGATCTTATGATAGGTCTTCCCGATCAGACGTTCGGCGACGTAAGCAGATCTATAGATAGAGCCGACGCTCTCGGAGTTGAGCATATATCGGTATATATGCTTTCGGTAGAAGAGGGGACAAAACTCGATAATTTGATAAAAAACGGCGTTTTGATCGCGAAAAGCGAAGACGAGTCGGCTGATTTTTACGATTTTGCATGCGAAGAGTTAAAGAAAAGAGGTTTCGACAGATACGAGGTATCCAATTTCTGCAAAGGCGGAAAATACAGCAGGCACAATATGAGATATTGGAGACGCGCGGATTATCTCGGACTGGGAATATCGGCGCATTCTCTTATGGAAGGACGACGGTGGAGGAATTGCCGCGACTTCGACGGTTATTACAAAAGTATCGACGAAGACAGATTGCAGAGGCTGGATATAGAGGTCTTGGACGCAGACGGCGAAAAGAACGAGACGGTGATGCTTGCGCTCAGATTAAAAGACGGAATTGACGTCGGCGCGTATAAAGCCAAGTTCGGATCGGACGTATTCGACGAGTATGCCGTTGCTTTGCAGAAAAACGCAAAATATCTGGATATTTTTCCCGACAGGGTATCTATAAAAGACGAATATTTAAAGGTTATGAATTCTATAGCCGTTGATTTTTTAAAATAATTTTCTGTGAATAATATGGATAAAATAGCACAGATTATGTATAAGTCTGCCCGAAGGCAAACTTATACCGCTCAGTTACACTTCGTAAACGTAGTGTTGTTGCAGTTCGGGCACGGCGGCATCTTGTCATTGCCGTCAAGTCTGAGGTCAAAGCCGCAGTTTGTACAACTGTAGCATCCCTTACCCGGCTTTTCGCCTGTGCTGACTTTAGTTACTCTAGCCATTGATGAGCACCCCCTTATTTTTGAACTGTTTTGATTATTTTCATTCCGTCGATTTTTATTCAGGACTGCGTACGAAGCGTAACGACCGAGTAGGATTTGAGCCGCCGATTTGCTCAAATGAAAAAATACTGGACAAATTCATTTTTTATGTTATAATATATAATATGGGAATACAAGCCGAAGACAACAGAGAAGAGACGGTAGACGACGTCAAGATCAAGAAAAGTTATAACAAAAAACTTTCCGTCGGACTGTACAAGCGCTTTACTTTGCTCACTTTTGCGGTATACTACATCCACTGCATGATCAGGATAGTCATGCGATGTATTGTTCATTTTAATTCCAAACAGTTTGAGAATTTTGCTCAATGGTGGGAATTTGTGATAAGCCTGAGCAGTTGGAAAGAAGCTATCCACGAGATATTCGATTGGTATACTTTGACTCTTATAGCGTTCTTGTTTTTATACGCTCTGGTCTTCATGTTTACGTTTATAAGGTTCTCTCCAAAGAACAAAAAGACCTTCAAAGTATTCAAAAAAGGCTTTTTGATGGCTAGGCGCGTAATCAAGATAATCAACCTTGCGCTGTCGATAACCGTCTTGATCAACTCGGCGCAGTTGCTCACGTTCGTGGATAAATTCATGTTTGCGGTCTCGCTGTGTTCGTTGATATTCACTTTTTTGCAGATATGCGCATCGATCGCGGTGTGGATCGTCAGCAGAAGGATCAACAAAAATTACAGCAGCGTCAAAGCCTACGTCGGCAAGATGGGCAACGTAATGAACAGCTACGTTATCACCGCCAGATTGAGAAACAGCGAAAACAGAGAGGACGGCAGCAAGACTTTCGGAGACAAACTGGGAGATTTTCGTTCGAGATTTGTCCATACGGTGGAGGCTCTTACTTTTACGGAAGAGGAGGCGAGAGCGAGCGATCTCGCGTTTTCCGAGCAGTACTATATAGGCGAGGGCGAGTACGAGACCGATAAGTTCGAGAACGATTATGTGCCGCCCGAGAGCGCAGTCGCGGCGGACGCCGAGTCGGAAGAAAAGAACGTCAAACGCAAACATTCCAGACACAAGAGCAAGAGCGCGTCCAAGAAGACCGCGCTTACCGACAGAAAGTCTAAGACGGCGGAAAAGAAAAAGACTGTAAAAAAGACTGCGACGGCAAAGAAAAAGACGGTAAAAAAGACTGCGACGGCAAAGAAAAATACCTCGGACAAAGATGCGGGCAGTCGCGATAAGGAATAAATTATGGGCACGTTGCACAAGAGCGGTGAAGACTATCTCGAAGCTATCCTGTTTATCGAGCGTCAGAACGGCAGAGTAAGATCGATAGATATCGCCAATCATCTCAAGGTATCGAGACCGAGCGTCAACCGCGCGTTGAACAATTTGGAAGAAATGGGATACGTGACAAAGCCGATCTACGGAGAAGTCACTATTACCGAAAAGGGAAGAAAAAAAGCCGAGACGGTTGCGGGCAAGCACGCCGCGTTGACCAGGCTTTTGACGGAAGTGTTGGGAGTAAGCCGAGGCGTAGCTGAAGAAGACGCCTGCAAAATAGAACACGACATCAGCGACGAGACTACCCGAAAACTCATCGAGTATCTCGACAAAAAGGAGGATATATGTTAGGTATTTTATCGGCGGCAGACAAGGACTATATCAAAGTCGATATCGGCGATATCAAATTCTATTTGATCGCAAGTCTGCTTTTCGTTGCGCTATTGGTTTTGGTATTCGTATTTACAAAATCAAAGAGATTTAAGGCAAAACAGAGAGAAAAAATTATACGCAGTAAAGAAATGGTATACGTCAATCCTACAATTATCAAAGTCGGTAAGTCTGACATAAATAAGGAGATTTTAGAGAGCGGAGACAGACGCGCGGAGTTAAATAAAGACTTGACGGCAGAGGCGGAGACCACAGCGGACGTAAAGTCGGAGTGATCGTATAAAGTCGGAAATAGAATAATTTTTACGGAAAGGCGGCAGAGTTGTCGCTTTTCTTTTTTTGTCTTTAAAATCGTTTGACAGACCTTGTTATAATCAATATAATGGTAACAACATACATTTTGGGAGGTTTCGGTATGGAAGAGAAGTTTCCGACCGCTGCCGAAGAGGAGCAGAAGACAGCCCAAGTGGAAGAAGTAGTTACAACCCCACACAGCCAAAACGACAGAAAAAACAAGTTTTGGACATTTACTAAAAAACTTTCAAAGAGATGGTTCATCGACGCCTTTACGGGTATGGCGCAAGGACTTTTCGTCACGCTGATTGCCGGCACGATCTTTACGACGTTGGGGCAATACGTATTCACAGAAAACAATGCAATAGGACGTCTTCTCGTAATGGCGGGAAGGATAGCGTCGATGCTAATGGGCGCAGGCATAGGCGCGGGAATAGCGCACAGGCTAAAGATGCCGCCGTTGGTCGTATTTTCGGCTATAGTCGCGGGATTTATCGGCGCTTGGGCGGATTCGTTTATTGCGGCAGGTTGGGACGCCAATGCGGTATCCGCGCTTGCAGGCAAGATATTCGCAGGCAATACGACGCGCCCGGGCAATCCAATCGGATCGTACGTCACAGCGCTTATGGCTTGCGAGATAAGCGGACTTGTCGCAGGCAGGACAAAACTCGACATAATCATAGTTCCTTTGGTATCGATACTCGTTTCGGTACTGGGCGCATACGTATCGTATCCGTTTATATGGCTTGTAAATATACTTGGCAAGGGAATAGCCGTCGCGACGAAATTCACTCCGTTTTTTATGGGAATGATAATCGCGGTAATAATGGGAGTGCTGCTCACTTTGCCCACGTCCAGCGCGGCGATATGGGTAGCGATAGCCTCTCCGATACTTACGGGAGCGGCGTCGTCGCCCGATCAGATACAGGCTATGTACATAGCCGGCGGCGCGGCTACGGTCGGCTGCGCGTGTCAGATGGTCGGCTTTGCGGTAATGAGTTTTAAAGAAAACGGTTGGGGAGGTCTTATATCCCAAGGCATAGGCACGTCTATGCTTCAGATTCCCAACGTTATGAAAAATCCCCGCATACTTTTGCCGCCAGTATTGGCGAGCGCGATATGCGGTCCGCTTTCCACGTGTCTGTTCAAACTTACTTGCGGCGCGTCTGGCGGCGGAATGGGCACTTGCGGATTTGTAGGAATGATAGATATCGTCACCACGACCAAGGCGCAGGGCGGCAAGATGTGGCTGGCGGCGATAGGCATAGTATTGCTGATGATAGTTCTGCCGGCGTTGCTCAGTTGGCTGTTCTGTCTGCTTTTCAGAAAGATAAACTGGATAAAGCAGGGCGATTTGAAATTACCCGAATAAAATTACAAAAAAAGACGCTCGATTGCAGTGTCTTTTTTCTTTTTAAGGTGTATAATAATATATATTCGCAAAGCCGCGTGCAGGCTGAAAGGAGATAGGTATGAAAATCGAAAAACGCGATAATATAGACGGCAAGTACAAATGGAGATTGGAAGACATAGTGGCTTCCGACGACGAGTGGGAGAGGCTTTATAGCGAGTGCAAAACTCTCGGCGCGCAAATCGCCGGGTTCGACGGCAGACTGTCCGACGAGGACGGTATTTACGAGTGTCTGAGATTCGACGACGCTCTCAATCAAAAACTCGAAAGGCTTTACGTCTACGCAAAGATGAGAAAGGATGAGGACTGTTCGGTAGAGAAGTATCTGTCAATGACGGACAGAGCCAATATGCTTTTGGTAGACGTATCCGAGAAAGCGGCGTTCATTCAGCCGCAACTGTCCGAAAATTCCGCGCAGTTTTTGACTTCGCTGGCGGCTAAGGCAAGATTTTCCGACTATTCGTATTCGCTCGAGCTGCTTGCAAAAAACAAAGAGCATACGCTCTCGTCCAAAGAAGAAATCCTGCTTGCGGGCACGGGGCTTTTCAGCGGGATATTCCAAGAGGCTTTCGGTATGTTCGACAACCTCGATATATCGTTCAAATCTTTCAAAAATTCGGACGGCGAGAAAGTAGAGCTTTCGCACGGCGTATACGGAGCGATGATGCAGTCGCCTGTCAGGAGCGACAGAAAGAAAGCGTTCGAGAGTATGTTCGGCGCGTACAGAGATATGATAAATACCGTGTCCATGCTGTATATCGGTAACGTCAAGAAAAACGTATTTTATTCCAAGGCGAGAAAATATTCCGGCTGTCTCGACAGAGCGACAAGCGCGGAAGACGTTCCGTCCGAAGTATATTCTAGACTTGTCAAGTGCATAGATTCGTCGTTAGGCGGACTGCACAGATATCTCCGATACAGGAAAAAAGCATTGGGATATTCCTCTCTGCATATGTACGACCTGCACGTTCCTATAGTGGAGTGCGACGCTCTCGCGTCAGACTATGACGACGCCTGCAAGACGGTAAAGGCGGCGCTCGCTCCGATGGGTCAAGAGTATGCGGAATTGCTCGACAGAGCGTTTTCCGAGGGCTGGATAGACGTGTACGAAAACAAAGGCAAGAGAAGCGGGGCGTACAGTTGGGGTTGTTACGGAGTGCATCCGTACGTGTTGCTCAATTATCAAAATACCGCCCACGACGTATTTACTGTCGCGCACGAACTCGGTCATGCGATGCACAGCTATTATTCCAACGAAACTCAGCCTTACGCAAAGGCCGATTATAAGATATTCGTGGCGGAAGTCGCTTCGACGGTCAACGAAGTTCTGCTTTTAAGACACTTGCTGTCCAAAGCCGAGGGCGAGCGCAAGAAGTATCTTCTTTCGTATCTGTTGGATATGTTCCGCACGACGGTATTCAGACAGACGCAGTTTGCCGAGTTCGAGTACAAAGCTCACAAACTCGCCGAGAATGGCGAACCTCTCAACGCGCACGTTCTGTCGCAGATATATTACGACCTCAATCAAAAGTATTACAAGACATCCGGCGTAGTCAACGACGAACTCATCAAATACGAATGGGCAAGGATACCGCATTTCTACAATGCCTTCTACGTCTACAAATATTCTACGGGGCTGATCAGCGCGCTCTGTATCGCCGAGAAAATACTGACCGAGGGAGAGCGCGCCGTCGCGGCCTACAAAAAATTCCTTAAGGCAGGCGGCAGTATGTCTCCCGTGGAGATACTCAAATTGGCGGGCGTGGATCTGACGCAGTCCGCTCCCTACGAGCAAGCGATGAAGATTTTCGACGATACGCTTTCTCAGCTCGAGGCGCTTTGATATCGGCTCAAAAATCGGGGGAGACCGCTCGCAGGTCTCCTTTGCATTTATAAAGAATGCTTAGGAAGAGTCAAAAGCCTTGACTATTTTGTCCGTTGTATATTAAAATAAAACGGTAACAACGGAGAAACATCTATGGCACAGGATACCAACAACAGAAGCGCGGTCAGAAACATACCGTGTTCTATAGAAGCGGAGCAGGCGGTGCTCGGCGCTATCATAAGCGACAACGAGATCGCGGTACGCATTGTCTGCGATATCGACGAGAGCGATTTTTATTCCAACGTATACAAGACGGTTTTCAGACAGATAAAAATATTGACCAATCAAAATAAGCCGGTCGATATAGTTATGCTTGCAAGCTCGCTTGATCGCGAAGGCAAACTTCAGGAGATCGGCGGCGTGACCACGCTTGACGAACTCGTCGACAGCATTCCGTCCACGGCCAATATCGATTATTACGTCAATATACTCAAGATGAATTCCTTGCGCAGGAAAATAATCAAGGAGTGCGGAGACATCATCGCCACGTCTTACAAAGAAGAAGACGCGGAAAAGGTGCTTGCCGTCGCCGAATCATTGATATACAATATCTCCGAGCAGAAGGAATCGTCTTCGCTTATGCACATTTCAAATACGACCGTAGAGGTAATGGAGCGCATAGAAAAGGCTTATAGCGAAAACGGCAGTCAAGGCGGACTCAAAGTTGGATTTAAGAATCTCGACGAAGCGACCAACGGATTTATGCCGGGACAGATGATAGTCCTCGCAGCCCGTCCCGGTTGCGGAAAGACTTCGTTCGTAATGAATATGGTATCCAATATCGCGTCGAGAAAGGACGGCAAAGAGGTCGTAGCGGTATTCAACTTGGAAATGTCGGCTATCGAACTCGTATTGAGAATGATGTCGAACATAGCGGGGATAGACTCCCGCGATATACAGAACGGTTTGGAGAACAGAGAAGGGCTCGACAAGATATGGCTGGCTCAGGATATTCTCAAAAACAGCAACGTCTACATCGACGATTCTGCAATGATAACGACCGAGCAGATTATGTCCAAGTGCAGACGTCTCAAGGCTCAGAAAGGCAGACTGGATCTCGTAGTCATCGACTACTTGCAGCTGATATCTCCCAGCGATTCGAGAAAGAGCAAACTCGAGCAGGTCAGCGACATATCGCGTTTTGTCAAACTTCTCGCCAAGGAACTGAAAGTTCCCGTGATAATCCTCTCGCAGATGTCGAGAAGTATAGAAAACAGAGACGACAAGACTCCTAAACTTTCCGACTTGAGAGAGTCGGGCGCGATTGAGCAGGACGCGGATATAGTCGCGTTTTTGACAGAGGGAGAATTCGAGGCGAGCAACAACGCCACTCCGATATGCCTTATGATCGCCAAGCACAGAAACGGTTCGGTATGCGACCTGTATTTTGAATGGGATAAGAGCAAGATGCGATTCAAGCCGACTATCCCCACCAGACTGACAGCGCATATTTCTTCCAACAAACCCGACGCTCCCGATGACGCGGGTCTGCAGAGCATCGACGAGATAGGCGGGCCTATTCCCGAAGAACCTTTCGACAGCTCCAATTTCGACATAGACGAACTTCTCGGCTGACGTCAACCTATCTTGATTTTACAGTCCGCGCAATTTTGCGCGGACGTTTTTTTACTGTTATGAATTTATCTCCTTATATCCCGACTTCTCGTTGCATATATTATCGTATAGGAGAAGAAAGATGAGTTACAAAGACGAAATTGAGACCAAATTAAAATGCGAGACGGGCAAAACCGCCGACGGATATACGGTGACGGTTTGCAAGGGCTACGCGGTGATCGAGGGACACAAGGGCATATTGGCTTTCGATCCGTCGCATATATCCGTGCGGCTGAGAAGGGGGATCGCGGAGATCTACGGCGAAGAGATGACGATAGCTTCGTCGCAAAAGGAAGAGATAGTCATAAAAGGCAGAATAACGGAAATAAGTTTTGACAAGGCGGATAAGAAATGAAGATCTATACCGTGCTGACGTGCGAAGCGAGAAACCGTCAGCGGCTTATCAATAAGTTTCTCGAAAAGAACATCCCTCTCAAGAAAATCGCTCTTAAGGGCGACGAAATGCGTCTTCGCGTGGAAGACCGGCATCTCAAGCAGGCTTTAGAAATCTTGCGCGCGTCGGGTTCGGAATATTCGATAGAGAGCAGAGGCGGAGCCTATATTGTCAGACAGACCGTCTTGAGATATCTGTCGCTTGCGCTCGCCGCGATAGCCGCGATAGCGTTTTTGATAATTATGAGCGGAGTATGTTTTTCCGTCGACGTAAAGGTCGACGATCCGCTCGTCAAGTCGCAGATATACGGAATTTTAGAGGATGCGGGCGTAAAGAAATATTCGCTCAAGCGCAATATCGATACCAGACAGCTCTCGCTGAAGATAAGCGGCGATATAGAGGAAGTGGGATTTGCCAACTGTTATTTCGACGGCGGCGCGCTCAAGATCGAGATAAAGAAAGTTCACAAGGTCGAAGAGAGCGAGAACTATACCAAGATAGTCGCCGACAGGGATTGCATAGTTACTCGCGTGCTCGTATATTCGGGAACGGCGGTCGTCAAAGAAGGCGACGTAGTCAAGGCGGGCGACACTCTCATCGAAGGATACATAGACACCGCTCCCGACAGCGAAGACAACGAGAGACTTGCCGTCCCCGCGAGAGGCGAGGTATACGCTCAGACGTCCTATTCCAAGAATATTACGCTCGGATCCAGGGCGGTAGAAGCCGAGGATACGGGCAACTCGCGCACGTTTACCGACTTATATGTATTCGGAAAACTCATAGGCAAGAGCAAACTCCCCAAATATTCGCAGTACCGCGTCGTCGAGGAGCGCAAGACTTTCGGTTCGTTGATACCGATAACGGCGGTGACCAGAACTTACTACGAGACTCGGAACGTAGAAATCGAACTGAGCGAAGCGCAGATAGACGGACAGATATCGCTCGCCTGCATAGAACTGTGGCAGGATATTCCCGAGGGGGCTAAAGTCGTAGATAATTATAATTTCAAAAAAAAGGTAGACAATCTATATATAATAGATATATACTATATATTAGAAGAAACGGTAAGCAAGGGAGAATGACGTTATAAAGACTAAGATCGAAGTTGACAGCATATCCGACGCGATGGCGCTTTTCGGCACGCGCGACGAGAACGTGGGTTATATAAGAAAAAGACTTGAAGTCAATATCAATATGTTCGACGGCGCGATCGTCATAGAGGGCGATGAAGACAAAGTCGACAGATGCGCGAGACTTGTATCGCTTCTTTTAAACAAGTCGGGAGGCAACGCCGTCAACAAAGCGTTTATCAGATTTTGTCTCGAGGTAGTCGACAGCGGCGACGAGGACAGATTTGACGAACTCGTCAAGCCGGTAGCTGTCACCGCGAGAGGCAAACAGATCAAGTGCAAGACTTACGGACAAGCCCGTTACGTAAAGGCGATAAAGGACAAGAGCATAGTCTTCGGCATAGGACCGGCGGGTACGGGCAAGACCTATTTGGCGGTCGCGCTTGCGGCAGCTATGTACAGAAACAAAGTCGTAGAGAAGATCATCCTTACCAGACCTGCCGTCGAAGCGGGAGAAAAATTGGGCTTTCTTCCCGGCGATTTGGGGGCAAAAGTCGATCCGTACCTGAGACCGCTTTACGACGCGTTGCAGGAGATGTTCGGATTGGAAGCGTATTCCAGACTTATGGAAAAGGGAGTGATCGAAATAGCTCCGCTCGCCTATATGCGAGGCAGGACGCTTTCCGACGCTTTTATAATATTGGACGAAGCCCAGAATACGACGCGAGAGCAGATGAAGATGTTTCTTACCCGTATGGGAGAGGGCAGCAGAGTCGTCGTCACGGGAGACGCCACGCAGATAGACCTGCCGGCGGACAAGTCAT
Source organism: uncultured Clostridia bacterium (assembly GCA_948471525.1). Lineage (GTDB taxonomy): Bacteria > Bacillota > Clostridia > Christensenellales > UBA3700 > RACS-045. The sequence goes on from CAOKSY010000011.1 coordinate 46,015, forward strand.
CGGGACTTTTGCACGCGGCGGCTATACTTGACGGGATAGACGGTATCGAAATAATCAATCTTAAGAATAAAGACATCGTGCGCAGCGACCTTGTACAGGCGATCGTCAAAGCGTACGAAGACAGTAAAAACAATCGGGAAAAGGTATCAAAATGAAAGATTCTATTAAGAGTGTATGGAAGTCCGTCGCTTATTTGGCGGTTATCTTCGTAGTCTCGTTTTTGATGACGGTGTTTTCCGTCGCCTGCCTTGCAAAAGACTATTTAATATTCTCGTATTACGACGTATATCTTCCTATGACGGTAGTGGTTTTTTGCATAATGGCGACGCTGTATCTATACATTATCCAGTTCGACAAACAATCGATAGAGTACATATCCGTGCTCAAGAGATGTCTGATATGCTATTCGATGATATTCATAGCGGTATTGGTGTCGGCGATATTGTACAGTTTTTTCACTCCGCATTCAATAGTAATATCCTCGGTTACGATGATGATAACTATGCTTATCAATAAAAAACTCGGCATATTCTCCACGTTCGTCACGACCGGCGTAATGCTTGCGATATTCGTCACCTGTTCGTACGTTCTGGACGTCGAACACTTCAACCTCGACATCATAGGCGGTCTTCTCAACTCTATGATAATGAGTCTGTTGATGGTATTCTTGGTCGACAGAGAGTATACGCGTCTCAAACTCACTTGGGGCACGATCCTTTTAGGTTTGGCGACGACGCCGCTCGCGGGTCTGTATTCGATATTCGGACACGGCGTAAGCGCGGTCACCGTAAGCAACGCCATCTTCGGCAGACTTGTGGGAAGCATGTTGTCCGTAGCTATGTTCCTTGTATTTTTGCCTCTTTACGAATCTATATTCGCCGTATGGACGAATTTTAAACTGGCGGAAGTTTGTTCGCCGTCTCAGCCTCTTCTCAACGAACTCAAACAGAAAGCCCCCGGCACCTACAACCACAGCGTCAGCGTGGCGAATTTGGTTGAGAGCTGCGCGGAAGCGATAGATATAAATCCGTATATGGCGAGAGCCTGCGCTTATTTTCACGACATCGGCAAGATCAAACAGCCCGAATATTTTACCGAAAATCAGAAGGACGGAAAAAATCCGCACGACGATCTAATTCCCGAAGTCAGCGTGAATATGATCACCAATCACGTTAAGGACGGTATGGCAATATTGAGCGAAAATCATATGCCCGATACCGTAATCAGAGCGGCTTACGAGCATCACGGAGACGCTACCGTGCCGTATTTCTATATGAAGGCGCAGAGCATTACGGAAGAACAGCTGAGCAGTTATACCTACAGATATAACGCGAGAAAACCGACTACCAAATACAGCGCGCTCGTTATGATATGCGATATATGCGAGGCGATCGTTCGCTCCAAACAGCCTGAGAGTTACGAACAGCTCAAAGATATTGTCAACAACGTCATAGACGGCAAACTCAAAGAAGGACAGTTCGACGACTGCACTTTGACCGTCAAAGACTTTGCGATAATAAAAGAGACTATCTGCGACATACTGCCTTCCACTATGCACAAGCGCATAGACTACGACAAGGCAAAGGAAAGACGGTAATGCTTGAGATTTTCGACGAGACGAAATACGGGATCGATTCCGCGCTTTTGACGAAGGTTTACGAGGCTGCGCGCGACGAATTCGCTCTTCCCGAAAACGTGTCGGTAGAACTCACTGTAGTCGGAGAAGAGGAGATCAGAGAGACCAATCTTGCGGCTCGCGGGATCGACTCGGTCACCGACGTGTTGAGTTTTCCGTCGTTGCAAGTCGTCTTGCCGTTCAAAGCGGAAGACTATCCCGACGACGTCGATCTTTCGACGGGCGAGATAATGCTCGGCGAGATAATGCTGTGTTATCCCAGGGCGGTAGAACAGAGCAAGGAGTACGGACACTCCGAGGACAGGGAATGTTGCTATCTCGTCCTGCACGGACTTTTGCATTTGCTCGGGTACGACCATATAGAAGAAAACAATCGCGTTGCAATGCGCGAAAAAGAAGAAAAGATACTCTCGTCGCTGTCGCTGTCGAGAGATTGACAATACAAAGTTTCGCGCAGTTGAATTTTTGCGCATTAATAGGAAAAAATATAGATGAAAGCAGGTTTCGTATCTTTAATAGGCAAGCCCAACGCGGGCAAATCCACGCTTACCAACACGATCGTAGGAGAAAAGGTCTCCATCGTCAGTTGGAAGCCTCAGACCACTCGCAATAAGATACTCGGCATCGCCAACGGCGATGATTATCAGATAGTGATAGTCGACACTCCGGGCGTCCACAATGCAAAGAACGCGCTGTCCAAATATATGATGAAGAGCGTGGAAAAAGGTCAGGAGGGCGTCGAGGTCGTAGTATACGTCGTCGCGGCGGATAAGCGTACGGACGAACGCGATATAGAGCATATACGCAAGTATGCGGGCAAAGAAACTCCGCTTATAATCGCTCTCAACAAGTGCGACGAAATAGAACGCGGAGATATACTCGAGAGGATAGATCTGCTCAAGGAGATCGAAGGAGTCGACAGCATTATCCCGATAAGCGCGTTGACGGGCAAAAACGTAGATATGCTTTTGTCGCGTTTGCTCGAGCTTATGCCCGAAGGCGAGAGGTTTTTCGACGAGGATATGTACACCGACAAGTCTATGAGATTTATGGTCGGCGAGATAGTGAGGGAAAAGGCACTCAGAAACCTCGATCAGGAGATACCATACGGCATAGGCGTGATCGTCAACAAATTTTCTTACAGAGACAACGGCATCGTCGACGTCGACGCGGACATTGTCTGCGAAAAACAGTCGCATAAGTCAATGGTCATCGGCAAAGGCGGCGCGATGATAAAGAAGATATCCACTCAGTCGAGACAGGACATAGAAGATCTGGTAGGCGGCAAAGTATTTTTAAATCTGTACGTGAGAGTAAAGGAAGATTGGCGGGACAGCGATTTTCTGGTCAATCAGCTGGGGTACGATCTCAAAGAACTCAAAGACTGATACGGGTTTTTGCGATACATAATTTATTCGGAGAGTGTTTTATGGATTGCAAAGATACGTTGTGGGAACTTTTCAACAAGACGGGAGATATACGTTATTACGTAATGTGGCGCGCTTTGGATTGCGAGGACAAGCCGCCCAAGAGATAGGCGGCAATGGAGATTATAGAGCGCGAGGGAATATGTTTGAGGGCCGTAGATTACGGCGAAAACGATAAGATAATCACACTTTATCTTGCCGACCACGGCAAAGTGGGCGTCACCGCCAAGGGGTGCAAGAGCAGTAAGTCAAAGCTCAAATACGCCGTAAGTCCGCTCTGTTTCGGCAAATATTCGCTTGCGAGCAAAAAGAATTTCGTTTTGACGGGTTGCGACTGTATAGACGGTTTTTTTTCTCTTACCTCGGATCCCGTCAAATATTACTGCGCGTGCGCAATACTCGAGGTGGCGGACAAGATGACGCTCGAGGGCGAGTATAATCACAGGCTGTTCGTCGCAATGCTCGGCGCTCTCGACGATCTGTGTTATAAGTGCGAATATCCCAAAGTCAGTCTTTTTCAAAGTCTCGGGGAGATGACGCTGGCGCTCGGCTACGAGGTCAAAGCGATTACGCTCAAGGATTATTACAATTATTTCGCGCATACTCACGGAGTAAAGATCAATTCCCTTTCGGGGCTTATCCGTCTGCAGGACGTATAGTCGTGCGGACGTTTTTTTACTCTTGCGGTAAGATTGAAAAATACAGGCGACTTTTGAGCGAAATATGCCTTAAACCGCTTGTATTTTATATAAATATATTGTAAAATATTACCAATAACATATTAGGACTTGCTAAAAGGAGGAATTATATGGCAAAGTATGTATATCTTTTCAAAGAAGCCGACGGCGACAGAAAAGATTTGTTCGGCGGCAAAGGCGCGAACCTCGCGAAAATGACGTCTTGGGGAATGCCTGTACCGCAGGGATTCACGATCACTACCGAAGCTTGTACAAAGTACTATGAAGACGGCAAGATGATCGCAGACAGTATTATCGAAGAGATCTTCGACGCTTTGGCAAAGGTAGAAGCCGACGCCGGTAAGAAATTCGGCGACGAAAAAAATCCCTTCCTCGTATCCGTACGTTCGGGCGCAAGAGCGTCGATGCCGGGCATGATGGACACCATTCTCAATCTCGGTCTCAACGACGTATCCGTAAAAGGACTTGCCGCAAAGACGGGCAATCCCAGATTCGCATATGACTGTTACCGCAGATTTATCCAGATGTTCTCCGACGTCGTTATGGGCACTCCCAAGAGCGAATTCGAGAAAATCATCGACAAAGTAAAGGAAGAGAAAGGCGTAGAGTCGGATACCGAACTTACCGCAGAAGATTTGCAAAAACTCATTTCTCTTTTTAAAGAAGTATATTTCAAAGATCAGGGCAGCGAATTCCCGCAAGATCCCAAAGTTCAGCTCATCGAAGCCGTCAAAGCGGTATTCAGAAGCTGGGATAACCCCAGAGCGGTCGTATATCGCCGTATGAACGATATCCCGGGCAGCTGGGGTACGGCGGTCAACGTACAGTCGATGGTATTCGGCAATATGGGCGAGACTTCTGGCACAGGCGTTGCGTTTACAAGAGATCCGTCAACGGGCGAGAAGAAACTCTACGGCGAGTATCTTATGAACGCTCAGGGCGAAGACGTCGTAGCTGGTATCCGTACTCCTATGAAGATAGACGAACTTGCTCAGACCAATAAAGGCGTCTACGACCAGTTCGTAGAGATCGCAGACAGATTGGAAAAAGCCAACAGAGATATGCAGGATATGGAGTTTACCATCGAAGAGGGCAGACTTTATATGTTGCAGACGAGAAACGGCAAGCGCACCGCTCGCGCGGCTATCAAGATCGCTTGCGACCTCGTAGACGAAGGAATGATCACGGAGCAGGAAGCTCTTCTCAAGATCGAGCCAAAACAGCTCGATTCGCTTCTGCATCCGCAGTTTGAGGCAAACGCGCTCAAGAAGGCAAAGGTCATCGCAAAAGGTTTGGATGCGTCTCCCGGTGCGGCGTGCGGCAAGATATGCTTTACTTCCGAAGAAGCCGTAGAAAGAACGTCCAACGGCGAAAAGGTCGTACTCGTCAGACTTGAGACTTCTCCCGAAGATATCGAGGGTATGTACAAGGCCGAGGGTATATTGACCGTAAGAGGCGGCAGAACTTCTCACGCGGCGGTAGTTGCCCGCGGTATGGGAGCTTGTTGCGTAGCAGGTTGCGGCGCGATCAAGATCGACGAAGAAAAGAGAGTTATCTATATCGACGGAAAGCAGTACGGAGATCAGGATTATATCTCCATCGACGGTTCGACGGGTAACGTATACGGCGAGCAGATCGCTACCGAAGAAGCAAGCGTAAGCGGCGACTTCGCACGAATTATGGAGTGGGCGGACAAGTATCGCGCGCTCAAGGTCAGAACAAATGCCGATACTCCGAGCGACGCGGCTACCGCCGTCAAGTTCGGCGCGGAAGGTATAGGTCTTTGCCGTACGGAGCATATGTTCTTTGCGGAAGACAGAATTCCCGCAGTGCGCGAGATGATAGTTTCCAAGACCGTAGAGGAGAGAAAGGTCGCTTTGGCAAAACTTCTTCCTATGCAGAGAGAAGACTTTACCGGACTCTATACCGCTATGGCGGGAAGACCCGTTACGATACGTTTCCTCGATCCTCCTCTCCACGAGTTCGTACCTCATAAAGACGAAGAGATCGCAGAACTCGCAAAGAATATGGGATTGACTTTTGAAGAACTCAAGGCTACGGTCGAAGGTCTGCACGAATTCAATCCGATGATGGGACACAGAGGCTGCCGTCTTGCGGTCACTTATCCCGAGATTGCGGAAATGCAGACGCAGGCAGTCATCGAAGCTGCTTTGGCTGTGAGAAAGAAGGGTATAGAAGTCGTTCCCGAAATAATGATTCCGCTCGTAGGCGAGATAAAGGAACTCAAGTATGTCAAAGACATAGTAGTCGAGACCGCCGAGAAAATTCTCAAACAGAACAAGGCTACTATGGAATACCATATCGGTACTATGATAGAGATCCCGAGAGCGGCTCTGACTGCCGACGAGATCGCAAAAGAAGCTGAATTCTTCTCCTTCGGTACCAATGACCTTACGCAGATGACGTTCGGATTCTCGCGCGACGACGCAGGCAAGTTCCTCGACGATTATTACGGCAAGAAGATATTCGAATCAGATCCGTTTGCAAGACTCGATCAGATCGGCGTAGGCAAACTTATGAAGATCGCCATCGACGGCGGAAAGAGCACCAGACCCGACATCAAACTCGGTATCTGCGGCGAACACGGCGGAGATCCCTCCACTATAGAGTTCTGCCACAACGTAGGTTTGACGTACGTCTCCTGCTCGCCTTTCAGAGTGCCGGTCGCAAGACTTGCCGCTGCTCAGGCAAACATCCTCAATCCGAGAGTCAAGCCTCAATCCGCGGCTACCAGATATCTCGAAGAAAACTAATAATATCGCCCCTCGCTTCTGCGAGGGGCTTTTTATATTTAAATAGCTATTTTTATTTTCGTGCTTGTGTTATTTTAATGAAAAAATACGGGTAGATTTTACCAGCTTTATCAATTTGAGTATTTACAAGTTTAATTTTCTATGGTATAATCGAATTGAGGATAATAGAGATGATTTTTTTAAATAAAAAACTCCCCTCATAAGAGAAGAGTTAATCGCCGATGCGATAAGTGATTAGGAAAATTCTTTATTTGAACTTGCATTGTTGTTTTGTATTTTAATTATATACGAGAAATAATAAATTTGTCAATAAAAACTTTACGGAAAATTAGGAGCACTAATGGAAAAATTTTATTTGGGTATGGATATAGGAACCAACTCAGTTGGTATAGCTTGCACCGATGAGAAATATCGCTTATTACGAGCAAAAGGCAAAGACTGTTGGGCGGTAAGATTATTTGACGAGAGCAAGACCGCCGAAACTAGACGGATGTTTAGAGGAGCGCGCAGGAGACTGGAGAGAAGGAAACAGCGATTAGGTTTTTTGCAAGCCTTGTTTGCGCCTTTTATCGACGACGAGACTTTTTTCATTAGATTGAACAACAGCCAGTATTATCCGGAGGACAAATCAGAGCTGTTGGGAAAAAATAAGAACAATCTATTTGCCGATAAAAATTATACCGACAAAGATTATCACAAGGATTTTCCCACCGTTTATCATCTTCGTCACAAATTACAGACGGAACGGATGTCCGATTTGCGGCTTTATTATATCGCGTTGCATCATATTTTGAAATACAGAGGACATTTTTTGTTCGAGGGCGGAATGAATGATGTTCGCGACGTAGGCAGACTGTTTACCGAACTCAACGAAGTATGCGCGGATTTGTATTCGGACGCAGAAAATATTCCTTATTTTGATCCGTCGTATACTCAAGAGGCAAAAGAGTGTCTTATGAGATCTGATATGGGGATAAGGGACAAGCAGCCGCATTTAGAAAGTTTGTTTGGAAAAGACGCTATTATAAGAGAGATAATCAAGGGAATATGCGGCGCGTCGATTTCTCCCAAAACGCTTTTGGGGGACAGTTATAAGGAGGAAAAGGCTTTTTCATTTAAGAAGATCACCGACGAGACTTTTGACGCTATGCAGTCTACGTACGGAGACGACTTTGCATTGTTGGAGAAGATGAGGGCTATATATAGTTATATAGTGTTTGAAAAATTGCTCGAGGGACATCCGAATGTATCGAGCGCTATGATAAAACTCTATGAAGATCATAAGCGAGATCTCTGTCAGTTAAAAGAATTCTTGCGCAAAAACGCGCCAGACGAAGTCTATAAATCGTTTTTCAAAAGCGATAAAGAAATTGCAAATTATGTAAATTACGTTGGTTATACCAAGAGAGGCGGCAAGAAAGTCAAGGTGAAATTATGCGACGATGAGTCTTTTTTCACTGCTTTGAAAAAAATGTTGCTCCAACTTGACGGCGTAAAAGATACAAGCATCTTGGACGGGATTATCCAAAAGATCGACAACGGAACTTTTTTGCCGAAGATATTGCATTCCGACAACGGTTTGTTTCCTCATCAGGTCAATGAGGACGAACTCGTAAAGATAATTTCCAATATGGTTGACGCCCATCCGCAAACAAAAGAGATGGCTGACAAAATATTGCCTTTATTTTTATTTAAAATACCGTATTACGTCGGTCCGCTTACGGGTAAAAACAGTTGGGCGGTTCGCAGTTCCGAGAAGATCACTCCGTGGAATTTCGATGAGGTTGTGGATAAAGCGCAGAGCAATGAGCGTTTTATGCGAAGAATGACCAATAAATGCACTTATTTGCACTGCGAGGACGTTTTGCCTCAGGCGTCGATACTGTATCAAAAATATAACGTGCTCAATCAAATAAACAAACTCAAAATAGACGATGTGCCGATTCCTGCATTTTTAAAGCAGCAACTGTTTGAAGAATTGTTTTTACGCAAAAAAAGCGTCACAGACAAGGCGATAATAAATTTTCTTGTTCGCAACGGACAACTGGACGATTGTCGGAAAAACATAGCCAAAATCACAGGAAAAGACGGCGATATAAAAGCTAGTATGAGTTCCTATATCAGATTAAAAGAGATACTCGGCGATTTTGTAGACGAAGATCTTGCAAAGGGCGGGGAAATATGTGAAAATATTATACTTTGGCATACGCTCAATACCGATAAAAATATAGTGTGCGATCTTATATTAAAAAATTACGGCGATATCTCTGTGATAAAAGATCATATCAAACAACTAAAAGGTCTTGTATTCCAGAAATTCGGCAGATTTTCCAAAAAATTTTTGACTGGGATAGATGCCGCTCAAAGCAATTCGGGCGCAAGAATATCTATTCTAGATATACTTTACGAGACAAATCAAAATCTCAATGAGATACTTTTCAATGAAAAGTATAATTTCGAGGAAGCAATCGCAAAGGAAAACGGAACAACAAGCAGCGATATAACGTATGAGGACGTAGAAAATCTTTATGTGTCTCCGGCAGCGCGTCGGGGTATTTGGCAGTCGCTTCAAATGAGCGAGGAATATGTGCGCGCCATCGGAAAAATTCCAGACAAAATTTTTATCGAATGTACGCGAGAAGACGGACAGAAGGGCGACAAGGGTAGAAAATCGTCGAGAAAAACCCGACTTTTGGATTGTTATAAAAGTATAAAAAAATATAAAGAATACGAAGATATTTTCAATGAATTGGACAATTCCGGAATTACGGATATGAGACTTAGACAGGAGAGACTTTATCTATATTTCCGTCAACTTGGCAGATGTATGTATACCGGAGAAAGGATTGATTTAGAAGATTTGGCGACAAACCGTTATGACGTGGATCATATTCTTCCGCGTTGTTATATAAAAGACGATAGTCTTGATAACAAGGTTTTGGTTTTGCGATCAAAAAATGCGGAAAAGAGAGACAGATATCCGCTTCCGCACGGTTTTTCCAATCAACAGGTATTTTGGAAATTACTGCTTGATAAAGATTTGATAAAAGACGTCACGTACAAACGTCTTACTCGCGTAGAACCTCTTTCCGAAGATGATTATAACGATTTTATCAATAGGCAGAAAGTTATCACAGACCAGACCGTAAAAGCGGTGGCGGAACTTCTAAAACGCAAATATCCCGAGTCGAAAATAGTATATAGCAAGGCTAAGAACGTTTCGGATTTCAGACAAAAGTTCGATATATACAAGTGCAGAAATACAAATGACCTGCACCATGCCAGAGACGCTTATCTCAATGTTGTGGTAGGCAATGTATTCGATACCTGTTTTTCGACTCCCATGTCTTTATTCTACAATAAAAACGACGAGTGGCGAACTTATAATTTGAAGACAATGTTTACACGCAACGTTGCGGGAGCGTGGGACGATAACAGTATTTCGACGGTCAAGACTATTTGTGCCAAAAACTCTATGGCTGTCACTCGGTATGCATATAGAGAGAAAGGTGAATTCTATAATCAGACCGTCTATGCGCGCGATGATAAGGGAATAACTTTGCCGCGAAAGGGAAAAGGCGTATTGGCGGACGCTCGTCGCTACGGAGGTTATAAAGGACAGAGCACGGCATATTTTGCTATTATTCAATCAAAAGATAAGAGGGGGAAAGTTATCAGGACTATTGAGGCGGTTCCGGTGTTGTTGCACGAGCAGAGTAAGAATGATTTTAAGATATTAAAACAATATTTCGAGAATTCCGGACTTAGAGAAGTAGAAATACTTGTACCGGAGGTCAAGAACAAACAACTGATATCTTACAACGGAATGCCGCTTTATATGACCGGAGTGTCGGGATCAAATATATTGTGCTGGAACGGAGTTCAATTTTTCAGCGACAGTAAAATAGATGAATACGTTAAGGCTTTGGCGGAGTTCTATGAGCGTTACGGAAGGGAGTTGGACAGCAAGACTGATGAATTTTATATTATCAAAACAAACCGTATGGGAGAGGTAAAACTCAAGATAGATCGCAGGCAAAACGAATCGCTCTATAATATGCTGAGTTCAAAACTTGAGGGGAAAATTTACAGCGGAATGAATTATTGCGCGACATTCAGAAAAATTCTAACGGACGGGGCAGAAAAATTTAATAAATTGACTGTGGCAAATCAGGTCAAAGTCTTGTTGCAGATCTTAAATTTCTTTGAGTGTAACGCCTTGCGTTCGGACCTGTCGCTTATCGGCGGTGGCGCAATAGTAGGGACTCTTAAATTTAATAAAAATATAACCGACGTCGACTTTAGATTGATATATCAGTCTCCTTGCGGTTTAACTAAGCGAGAACGGAAAATATAATATGGGATTTCGCATCGTTATTGTCAATTCCAAGAGCAAACTCGAATCGCGGCTAAACTATCTCGTGGTTCGCGGAGAGTGTGAAAAGAAAATATACATACACGAGATAAATACCCTTATTATACAGAATACTGCGGTGTCGCTTACAGCCGCGCTTTTGTCCGTTCTTATTGAAAATCGCGTAAAAGTCATATTTTGCGATGAAAAATGCAATCCGCAGGCGGAATTGATACCTTATTGCGGCGCGCATAATAGCTCAAAACGCTATAAGTGGCAATTTTCTTGGAAAGAGGAGATAAAAAGTCAGATATGGCAAGTTATAATCAGACAAAAGATATCCAATCAAGCTGCGCTCTTGGAGCGATTGGGATTTGTTGACGAAGCACGGCTTTTATACGGATATTCCCAAGACGTGCAGAGCGGGGATACGACCAACAGGGAAGGGCATGCGGCAAAGGTTTATTTCAACTGCATCCTTCCCGAAAACACCTCCCGTCGAGACGGCGGATTCGTCAACAGCTGCCTTAATTATGGATACGCGGTGCTTTTATCGGCGTTTAATAGAGAGATATCGGCGGCGGGATTGTTGACGCAGTTGGGAATATGGCATGATAACGAATTCAACGCTTTTAATTTATCTTGCGATCTTATGGAGCCATTTAGGACTGTTGTAGACGATACTGCGCTGTCGATAGAAGCGTGCGATAAAAATTTCAAGCATAAAATGGCAAATATTTTAAATTATAGCGTTGTTATTGCCGGACAGAACACTACGCTGGATATTGCGATACGACGTTATATCAGAAGTGTTTTAAAAGCTATATATACAGACGACGTGTCGCAGATTTCCTATCCTTCGGAAATAAAAATAGAAAATGAATTATAGATTTATGAGATTGTTAATTTTTTTTGATTTGCCTATGGAAACTTCCAAAAACAGGCATGATTATGCTGTATTTCACAGATTTTTGATCAAAAGCGGTTTTATAATGATGCAAAAGTCTGTGTATTCAAAACTTGTAATCAACGGTATGGTCAGTAAAGCCGAAAAAGAGCGGATAGGACACAATCTTCCGCCGGAAGGAATTGTTGAAATGTTGGAGATAACCGAAAATCAGTTTTCAAAGATCGAATATCTTGTCGGAGATAAGCAGAGTTTGGTTGAGGAAAGTATGGATAGGATCGTAGAAGTATGAGAATAGCTTGTTCAAGAATAGAGACGCAAATAAATTTGGAACCCGATAGACCGGTCGTTCTTAACGTGGAAAGTCCGCGCGAGTATTATAGATTGGTTGATCAATTGATTGCGACGTTTAATGGAGAAGAGTCGGATTTTTCATTTTGGAAAGATGACTTACAACTTCGCGCCGATAAGTCTGGAGAGATAATAACCGATTTGTTTTCTTTTTCGCTCACTGACAAAAAAATTATTTCCCTACTATATAAGAGTTTGCAACGGAATTTTATGGAAGGCGACTTGCTTTTGCGTTTTGGCGAAATGAGCGCGGGCATAGAGAAATTTTTGGAAGAATTGTGTTCGACAGAAAATTTTATGCTTGAGTATAGCCCAATAAATTTAGAGGCTTTATTGAAAATTTGTTCTGTCAGACCTATTGAAGCATATGACAGTTTATTAGAAAAGATTGTTTGTTATATAAATTTGTTGGATCAACTTAAAAATATAGACTTTTTTATTTTTGTGGGTTTGAAAAAAGTTTTGACTGATGAGGATCTGAAAATGCTTTATAGACATTGCCGCCTACAAAAAATTGCGTTACTTTTAATTGAAGGGGAAAATGTCAGACCGATATTAGCGGAAGAAAAAGCGATAACAATCACTGAAGATCTTTGCGAATATGTTGAAAATTTTAGAATCTAGTGTTACAATATAATTGCTTGAATATTTTGTTTTATAAGATGACCTTACTGCAGTTTGAGTTCTTTTTCTCTGATTTGAGGTTTGAGAGCATTGTTGTTTTGTAAAACACTGAAACAAGACTGTCGTCGTCGCTATCGACAAACAAGTTTGAGAGCATTGTTGTTTTGTAAAACACTGAAACTTTGGTGATGTCCTTGCTTGTATCTTCATGGTTTGAGAGCATTGTTGTTTTGTAAAACACTGAAACCGGCGGAGATACATATACCATAATCTATCTGTTTGAGAGCATTGTTGTTTTGTAAAACACTGAAACCGTGAGTCCGACAATCGCGCTCGAAAATTTGTTTGAGAGCATTGTTGTTTTGTAAAACACTGAAACCTCCCTCGCTCTACTGTTAAGAGTTGGAAGGTTTGAGAGCATTGTTGTTTTGTAAAACACTGAAACTATTGGCACTGTATTAAGTTTATCATAGGAGTTTGAGAGCATTGTTGTTTTGTAAAACACTGAAACATAAGATTATGCTCATCGGCAACCTCACGAGTTTGAGAGCATTGTTGTTTTGTAAAACACTGAAACTCTTCTCTTCGTCAACCTCTTTGGAAGGAGGTTTGAGAGCATTGTTGTTTTGTAAAACACTGAAACCGCCCGCTGTGTACGATGTCGATTGCTCGGGTTTGAGAGCATTGTTGTTTTGTAAAACATTGAAACGCATACATACGTAACGGTATAATATCTAGTGTTTGAGAGCATTGTTATAATTGAGGCGCTAGATAGATAAATACAAAGCGTCTAACATTTTATTATTTTTTAAACGGAACAAAATCGCTGTCGACCAATCCGTCTGTTATGAAAGGGTATTCGAGAAGAGCTGCTGACTTTAGTGCGTCGTATCCGTATTTTTTGCGTATTGAATCGAGCGATTTGTCCAGTCGTTCCAGTTTTTCGTTTTTATCGTTGTTTTCCAACATGGACAGTTGAACGTTTTCGTCGCCGGAAGACAGATCGAAAGTCGTCACGCTCAGCGCACGCACGGGCAAAATCAGTTTGTATGAATCGTATATCTGCATCGCAAAGTCGCACAGCGCGGTGGCGGAATTGATTTTTTGCGGCATTTTGATCTGTTTGCCGATATAGCTCAAGTCGTTGTATTTTATTCCCAAATGGAGTCCGCCTGCGACAAATCCGTGTTTCCTCAGTCTGACCGCCACCATTTCGCTCAATGCCATGATCACGGCTTCCGATTCCGCGCGCGTAGAGACGTCCTTTGGCAGGGTAGTGGAATTGCCGATGCTCTTGGGGATATGCCTGTCGTAGTACAGCCGCACTTGTTCGTCGTTTATCCCGTTGGCGTTATCGTGCATTTTCTGTCCGTTTATCCCGAATTTATCTACCAGTATTTTTTGATTGGTATTTGCAAGATCTCCTATAGTTCTTATGCCTATGGCTTGCAGTTTTTGCGAAGTATGTTTGCCTATCATAAGCATATCGCTTACGTCCAAAGGCCACACTTTGTCTTTGTAGTTAAATTCGTCGATTACCGTAGTGGCGTCGGGCTTTTTCATATCCGAGCCGAGTTTGGCAAATATCTTATTAAAAGATACTCCTACAGATATAGTTATTCCTATCTCTTTTTTTATGCGATCGCGCAGTTCGTCGGCAATTTTTTCCGCAGATCCGAACAGTCTCAGCGATCCGCTCACGTCCAACCAACATTCGTCGATGCCGAACGGTTCTACCCTGTCAGTGTATTGACAGTATATATCGAATATTTTATCTGAAAACTCGACGTACTTATCGTATTGAGGAGGTACGAGTACGAGTTGCGGACATTTGCGCAACGCTTCCCATATCACTTCGCCCGTCTTTATTCCGCATTCTTTGGCTTTTTGATTTTTTGCCAAAATTATACCGTGACGCTTATCCGGATTGCCGGATACGGCGACATATTTGTCCTTTAAAGAGGGATCAAGCATACATTCTACCGAGGCGTAGAAATTATTGGCGTCACAGTGCAATATTCTTTTCATAGGTATATTGTAACACCGATATCTGCAAAATGCAAACTTTTGTTCGTATTTTTGATAGAAAAATTTCCCTGCACACAGTCGGAGTAGGGAAGAGATTTTTAGTTTTGCGATTCAAAAAGTCCTATCAAATAACCAAGCGCAATCGTTTGATTTTTTGCCGACAGTTTTCTATAAGCGGAAATAATTGTCCGCTCGCTTTCGTTGAGATTGGAGCCTCCGAGTATTATCATTCCGTCTTCTGACTCTCTTCCGAGAATATAATCTACAGAACATTCAAAACATTCCGCCAACTTGGTCAGATTTTCCGCGCTGGGCAAACTCATATCGTTTTCCCACTTCGTGTAAAGTCCTTGACTGTCAGCCGTCGGATTTACTTGAATATCGCGCCGATGCGGAATAAAACATATATTGATATATTAATTATTGAATTATAATTATTTTGCTTTCACCTCGTTACGCTCAATGTGACAATTTATAATATCGTTGTCATCTCGACCAACGTGGAGAGGTCTCAACAATTTAATTAAGCGGATTAGATATTTCGACTTCACTGCGTTACGCTCAATATGACGATTGAGATTTTGTAATCTTGCCGTCCAATCTGTCATCTCGACTGTAGCGTAGCGAAATGGAGAGATATAATCCTTGTATAATTGTATAGAGTCCCATTCGACTGCGCATACGCTCCGCTCAGGGGGACGATTATTTGTCATTTCGTTCGCAGTGGAGAGATCTCAAATCGGTTATCTCGACCGAAGTGGAGAAATCTCGACCTATTAAAATATATAATAAAAGCACATTTCTTATCATAA
>CAOKSY010000012.1 GCA_948471525.1 uncultured Clostridia bacterium
ACTCCGTATTTTGTCGGACTCTCAACGGTGGATTATTGACTTTGATCTCTCCACTTCGGTCGAGATGACGGAGTTGTGTCGTGTGCGGCAAGTACACTTGACGCCGCCGCTCGCTCTAGCTAAAGCGAAAATCACACCATTCTCCGCGGTCGAGAGGTACTTGGTAGAATTTGTTTAGTTGTCTAAAAAATTTGTCATCTCGAGACCGCAGTGGAGAGATCTAATCAAATCTCAACCTTTTGCAAACATAAGCCAACATCTCAATCCTCATTATACAACGGTCGGCGGGCAAATGCCCGTCGGTCGTTTTTTATACCTCTCGTGCGAGCGTCATTTACGGATAGTATACAGTCGTCATATTGAGCGGAACATAGTGCCAATCGAACAACTCTCAATCTATTTAAATAATTCGTTGCAGCGTAAAAAGCGCAAATTAGGGGAGAGTGTATTAGATATAAAAAAAGAGTGTTTGTACAAACACTCTTTTTGCGATCTTGTAATAATTGAGCTGATTATCTCTTGCTGAACTGAGGAGCTCTTCTTGCTTTCTTGAGACCGTATTTCTTTCTTTCTTTTGCTCTCGGATCTCTGGTGAGGAAGCCTGCTTTTTTCAAAGCCGCTTTCGTTTCGCCGTCTGCGAGTACCAAAGCTCTGGAAATACCGTGTCTGATTGCGCCTGCCTGTCCGGTAAAGCCGCCGCCCTGAACGTTTACGATAACGTCGTATTTAGCGGTGCTTTCTGTCAGTTCCAAAGGCTGACGTACGATAAGCTTGAGCGTATCGAGACCGAAGTATTCGTCTATGCTTCTCTTATTGATCGTTATCGATCCGCTGCCGTCGGGTATAAGTCTAACTCTGGCAATAGCTTTTTTTCTTCTGCCAGTTCCCCAGAACTGAACTTTTTTCTTAGTCTTTTTAGTAGCCATATCTCATACACTCCTTAATTAGAATTTTAATTCCTTGGGCTGTTGAGCCTCATGGATATGCTCAGCGCCTGCATAACAACGCAACTTGGTGAGTTGCTTTCTGCCGAGAGAATTCTTGGGGAGCATACCTTTTACTGCGAGCATAACGGCTCTTTCAGGTTTTTCCGCCATCAACTTCTTATACTGAACTTCTTTAAGTCCGCCCACATAGCCGGTGTGGTGGATATGATACTTGTTCTCCAACTTTTTACCGGTCAAACGAACCTTTGCGCAATTTATAATGATTACATGATCTCCGCAATCTACGTTGGGAGTGTAAGTCGGCTTATTCTTTCCTCTGAGAACGTTTGCAACGTTGCTTGCAAGTCTACCCAAAACCATATCGGTAGCGTCAACAATGTGCCATTCCTGTTTGAAGTCCTCAGGTTTTGCCATATATGTTTTATTCATGGATAAAACCCTCCAGTAGTATTTTGTAATTCAACGTATCTCCGAGGGGCAGTTCTTCGATACATTATTCTTGCCTAAATATTTTAGTAAATATAGGTATAAATGTCAAACACTTTTATACTTTTTTATGAAAATTGTTCAAATCCCGAACTTTTTTCTTTCAAAAACCGTTATTTGAACAATTATCCGCGCATCTCGGCGGTTTATTTCATATAAATAAAGTCTTTTGCGACTATCCACGCAAAATATCCCGCGTACATCACAAGCATAGTTATTCCGCCGCCTCGGCGAAGTTTTTTGTCTTTGGTGAGGAATATGCACAAAAACAGAACAGCCATAGTCGCTATCGCCACGATATTGTCTATCATAAATCCTGTGATCCAATTGGTGTCGAAAGCGATGGGAGTAATCAGCGCGGAAGTGCCGAGTACAAACAATAAGTTGAATATATTGGACCCGACGATATTGCCTATCGCAAGATCGGCTTCGCCTTTGCGCGCCGCCGAAAGCGACGTGACGAGTTCGGGAAGGGAAGTGCCGAACGCTACTATTGTCAGACCTATCAGGCTCTCGGACATACCTAGACCGCCGGCTATCGTCTTTGCTCCGTTGACGACTGCCTGTGAGCCGAGTATTACCAAAGCAATGCCTACCGCAAGTTTTCCCAGCATCTTTGCGACGGCGACGCCCTTTTTTTCCTCGGGTTTGTCTTCTTCGGCCGAGCTGTCGGAGCTGTCGTCCAGAGCGGGAATAGCGCTTTTATCTTTTTTGGAAATTATTATCAAGTAAGCAAAAAATACTATGAACATCAGCCACAGTATTATGCCGTCGATCCAGCCGAGTTTGCCGCCTACGACGCCCATTATCATAAGCGCGGAAGTTATGACGGTGACAAAGGGGATCTCGATATACAGCGTGTTCTTTTGCACCGCGAGCGGCGTAAACAATGCGCACAGTCCGAGTATCAAAAGCACGTTCATAATATTTGATCCGAGTATGTTGCCTATCGCAAGTCCGGGGCTGTGATTGACAGCGGAAGTTATGCTTATCGCCGCCTCAGGCGCGCTTGTTCCGAAAGCCACTATCGTAAGTCCTATTACGATCTGTGGAATACCGAACTTTTTGGCTATCAGCGACGCTCCGTCGACAAACCAATCCGCTCCTTTTATCAGCATTACAAAACCTACTACGAGCAACGACAGTTGCGCGGCTATAGACCAAAAGTCCATGATTACCTCCGACGTTAATTTTTTGTATCAATTAAATTATATTGCATATAGGTTTTTTATCCACCTTATTTTAATGCCGATGCGACAGATATATTGTAATTTTAACATTAATTATGTAGAATTTGCAAGATTTTAAAGTAACGCAGGATTTATATTGAGTATAGATAAATGCAATAGGATATCTACAAAAGGACGCGCCTAATCAACTTCGTCTAATATTATTTAGGAGCATGTAAAATTCAATTTAACCGGCGCTATTTCAAGCGCTCAAAACCGTATGCCGCCCAGTTTAATTATCGGTAAACACAGCATAACAATTCTAAATAATATTCCACTTTTTCAATTTTCACTTTTGGCGCTATTTTGTGAAAGCGCAAAGTAAACTTTCCACTTTTTTCACACTTTAGAAAACAAAAAAGGATAGGCATTTCTACCTATCCTCTGCGTATTTTAGAATATTTCTTATTTAAAATATCTGTCGTAAAGACCCTTAAATCCGCAACCGTGTCTAGCTTCGTCCTTAGCCATCTCGTGAACGGTGTCGTGTACGTCGTCGTAGCCGAGCTGTTTTGCGAGTTTAGCAAGTTCGAGTTTGCCCGCGCATGCGCCGTTTTCCGCTTCCATACGCATTTTTACGTTCTTTGCGGTGGAGTCGGTGAGTACGTTGCCGAGAAGTTCTGCGAATTTAGATGCGTGTTCGGCTTCCTCGAGAGCATATCTCTTGAATGCTTCCGCTACGTCGGGGTAGCCTTCTCTGTCAGCCTGTCTGGACATAGCGAGGTACATTCCGACTTCCGCGCATTCGCCGTTGAAGTTGTCTATAAGTCCTTTAATAACGCGCTCGTCGTAAGCCTTTGCGGAACCTACGATGTGCTCGCAAGCCCAACTCATTTCGTCTTTGACTTCCTTAAAAGTGGTAGCGTTGCATACAGGGCACTTTTCGGGAGCGCTGTCGCCTTCGTGCACGTATCCGCACACAGTACATATGTATTTTGCCATAATAATTACCTCCGTAAATTATATTTTGATTTATATTATATCATTTTGATTTGCATTCTTCGCATACGTTATAAAAACTCAATCCATAGCTGTCAAATAATCTGTCGCAGCAATATCCGTCGAGAAATTTCTTCATTTCTTCGGGATAGGGGATATCCTCGATTTTGCCGCATATTCTGCATATCGAATGGCAGTGGGTATCGGTCTCAATGTCATAGCGTTCCTTTTCTCCGCAACCGGCTACCCGTCCTACGAGTCCGCGCTTTTCATAATAAGCAAGATTGCGGTATACGGTAGCGAGCGAAATATTCGGGATAGTCTTACGACATTCCTCGTATATCATATCCGCCGAAGGATGACATCTGTTATTTTTTATCGCCTCAAGCACTGCTTGGCGGCGCGAAGAATACTTTTCCATACTTTTATCATAATATATCACGGTTTAAAATAAATGTCAAGTAAAATAGTAATGATTATCATTATTATTTTTATATTCATTTCGATGTATATTAATATAAAGGATATTTAATTTATCAATACAAAATACGCATTGAAATATAAAATATCGGAAAGAGTGCAACGACCGTCCGATAAAGCGGCGCGAAATATATTACAGATACTGTGTGATTAGATGGATGCAGTTTGAGCGAATAAATATAAATTTTGCTTGACAGGGCTATAATTATGTTGTAAGATAAAGAAAACATAGTAAATTAGTAGGGATTAAAAAGAGGAAGACGATGACACAAAAACTTAAGTTCCGTATAGAGGGCATGACGTGCGTAGTATGTTCCGGTTCCTGTCAGAAGGCAATAGCCAAGTTGGACGGGGTGACGGCTTGCGACGTGAATTTCGCAAGCGGCTTGGCGATAGTCGAATACGACGGCGACAAGGTAGCGGAAAAGGATATATACGACGCCGTTGCCAAAGCAGGCTACAAAGCGGTGGCGGGAGAAAGTCGCGAGGAGAGCCGCAAGGGCGACGCGGTAAGGGTATGGATAATGCTTTCGTTGTCGCTCGTATTGCTTGCCTTTGCAATGTTGAGTATGGCGGGAGTCAAATACCCGTCGGCAATTTCGCCCGAAGAAAGTCCGATAGCGTTTACAGTAATACAACTTATCCTGTGCGTGCCTGTAATGATAATGGGCGGGGCTTTTTATCTGCGCGGCTTCAAGAATCTTTTCAAAGCAAAGCCCAATATGGACAGTCTTGTCGCAGTGAGCACCGCGACGGCATTTATATACAGCTTTATCAATTTTATACTGATATGTAAGGGAGACGGACACAAAGTCCACTATCTTTATTTCGAGAGCGTCGCGGTGATAATCGCCGTTATCACGCTAGGCAAATATCTCGAGAGCAAATCTCTGAAAAAGACGGGCGACGCGATACGTCAGCTCACGCTTTTGACGCCTGCTTACGCTACCGTATTGCGTGGCGGAGAATGGGTGAAGATCGACAGCGGCAACGTAGCTGTCGGAGATATTGTCTTGGTAAAAGCGGGAGAAAGTTTTTGCTGCGACGGAGTGATAACGGACGGCGAGAGCAGCGTCAACGAGAGCATGCTGACCGGCGAGAGCATGCCTGTGGATAAGACCGTAGGCGGAAGGGTATTCGGCGGCACTGTCAACGGCGGCGGAATATTGCAGTTCCGAGCGGAAGGAGTGGGCGAGGAGACCAAACTTTCCAAGATAATACGTCTTGTCGAAGACGCGCAGAATTCAAAAGCGCCGATCGCTAGGATAGCGGACAAAGTATCGGGAGTATTCGTTCCGATAGTCATAGCTATAGCGTTGCTGTCGGGCGGCGTATGGTGGGCGGTCAACGGATTTGCGCTTGCCGTAAAGGTATTCGTAAGCGTACTCGTAATAGCCTGCCCGTGCGCGCTGGGACTTGCTACTCCCACGGCGATAATTACGGGAATAGGTCGCGGCGCAAAGGGCGGAGTACTGTTTAAAAATGCGGAAAGTCTCGAGCGTTTGGGCGGCGTAGACACGGTGGTGTTCGACAAGACGGGAACGGTTACAAACGGTTCGCCTACGCTGACCGACGTATATATTCCGAATGCGGACGGGAAAGAAGTTCTCGCTATGGTAAGAGCGGTAGAGAGCGTGAGCGAGCATCCGATCGCCAAAGCGGTAGTGGAGGCTTTGCCCGCCAATGAATTGAAAGCGCGGGTCAAAGTACTTTCTGGCTACGGACTGGAAGGCGAGATAGACGGCAAGAAAGTGCTGTGCGGCAACAGGGCGCTTATGGAAAACAATTCCATCGATATCGACGGCGTGATAGGCAAAGCCGACGAATTTTCCGACGATGGAAAGAGTATCATAATGGTTGCCGTGGACGGCAAGGCGGCAGGAGTATTGGCGGTTGCCGATACCGTCAAAGCGGACAGCGCGGAAGCGATAGAGAATTTGAAGAGACTTGGATTGCGCGTCATACTCCTCAGCGGAGACAATAAAAGAGTGGCTCAAAGCATAGCCGCGAAGGTAGGTATAGAGGAAGTCATATCCGACGTACTGCCCGAGCAGAAGAGCCAAGTTATAGAACGTCTCATCGACGAGGGACGCAAAGTGGCAATGGTCGGCGATGGAATAAACGACGCGCCCGCGCTTGCAAAAGCCAACGTAGGCATAGCAATGGGCGGCGGCAGCGACATAGCGATTGAGAGCGGTCAGGTCGTCATCGTAGGCGGTCAGGTATCGGGAGTGGCGCGCGCAGTAAAGCTTGCTCGAGCAACGATGAGAAATATAAAACAAAACCTATTCTGGGCATTCATATACAATATCATAGGTATTCCCATCGCGTGCGGAATACTATATCCCTTAAGCGGATATATGATGAGTCCGATGCTCGGCGGCTTGGCTATGAGTCTGTCGTCTGTGTCTGTAGTAGCCAACGCGCTCAGGCTCAATCTTTTCAAATTCGATAAGACGAAAGAAGATGTCTGTATCGGCAGCTGTCCTATAGGGGCAAACGGAGACGGGTTGCAAGTCAAAGACGTCGCCGATATCAATATAGAAAAGGATACCGTCGAAGAGACGGATAAAATACAGGACAAGGAGATCAAAGAAATGAAAATTACGGTAAAAGGCATGATGTGCGCCCATTGCGAGGGCAGAGTAAACAAGGCTGTAGGTGCGTTGAAGGGTGTATCTTCAGTCGCGGCGGACCACGAAAAGGAGATCGTCGAAGTAGTCTTCGACGCGTCCGAGACGTCTTTGGATATGATAAAAGAGACGATACGCGAGCAAGGTTACGACGTAGAATGACAGCGTATATTATTACGCGGTAAAAGATCGTGAAAAGGGAGCATAGCGGATTAGCAAATCGCCGCGCGCTTCCTTTTTTATTCAAAAGATTGACACTTTTTATTTGAAGTATTAAAATTATATTATTATAATCAACGCAAGAGGAATATAAATGTTCGAAAAGGTAAAAAAAATACTCAGCGAAGAAGAAGTTAAAGGTTTTTCGCATCTTTCAAAGGAGTGTCAAGCGCTCAAAGATTCGAGAGACGATACGGCTAAAAAGATCATCTCGGGCGAAGACAGAAGATTTATGCTCATAGTCGGTCCTTGCTCTGCGGATAATGCGGACGCCGTGTGCGACTATGTATCGAGACTTGCAAAAGCGGCTGATAAAGTAAAGGATAAACTGTTTATAATACCTAGGATATATACAAACAAACCGCGTACTAGAGGCGAGGGATACAAGGGCATACTTCACAATCCCGATCCGCATAAGAACGTTACGGATATACTTGCCGGCATACTCGCTATAAGGGAAATGCATATCAAGGCGATAAGCGAGAGCGGTCTCAGCGCGGCAGACGAAATGCTATATCCGGACAACTATCACTATCTCGACGATCTGCTCACTTACGTGGCGGTCGGCGCGAGATCGTCGGAAAATCAACAGCACAGATTGGTCGCAAGCGGAGTGGACGTACCCGTGGGCATTAAAAATCCTATGAACGGCAGTATGAGCGTCACGCTCAACTCTGTCTACGCCGCTCAGATCCCCAATGAGTTCAAGTATCTCGACTATCAGGTCAAGACGGGCGGTAACGCCTATGCTCACGCTATATTGCGCGGAAGCGTCGACGTATACGGCAACAATCATCAGAATTATCATTACGAAGATATCATCAAGTTCGGCGATATGTACAGAAGTCAGGGATTGAAGAACCCCGCGATAATCATAGATACCAACCATTCCAATTCGGGAAAGAACTATATAGAGCAGGTGAGGATCGCGCACGAGATCGTCAACAATATGCATTACAGCGACAGTATAAGAGATATCGTCAAAGGATTGTTGATAGAGTCTTATATAGAAGACGGCAATCAGAGCGTCAGCGGTACGGAATACGGGAAATCGGTTACGGATTCCTGTCTCGGATGGGAAAAGACGGAGAGACTTATATACGACATCGCCGACAGGCTTTGATTTGTTATTATTGATTAATATTATAATATAAGTAATAAAAGGGAATTATTGTTTATATACGAATTTGAAATGACGCTTTATGCGGTAACAAATTTTTATTTGCGTCATATTATGTAATATTCTTAAAAGATTGAGGAGGAATTATGATAGTAGATAAATCAAGCACATATATTTCGCCCGAGGCGGTCATAGCCGAAGACGCGGTAATATATCCCAACAATCACATTCTCGGCAAGACCGTAATAGGCAGCGGCTGTACTATAATGCCCAACTGCATAATCACGGACAGCATAATAGGCGCCAATACCACGGTCACTGCGACGGTAATGCAAGAAGCTGTCGTAGGTGAAAACACGACGGTAGGTCCCTATGCGTATCTCAGAAAGGGCGCAAACGTCGGCAATCACTGCAGGATAGGAGATTTTGTGGAGATAAAAAATTCCGTCATCGGCGATTATACCAAGGCCTCGCATCTTGCGTATATGGGCGACGTAACGATCGGAGAAAGTTGCAACGTGGGCTGCGGAGTTATATTCGTCAATTACGACGGCAGGACGAAACACAGAAGCACAGTCGAGGACAACTGTTTTATCGGATCGAATTGCAACATAATCGCGCCGGTGACTTTGCGAAAAGGCAGTTATATTGCCGCGGGCACGACAGTAACCAGCGAAACTCCGTCCGACAGTTTTGTCATAGGAAGGTCGAGGCAGGTAGTCAAAGAATCGAGAGGAGCCGACAGATATGGAAATTAAATTCGGCACCGACGGGATCAGAGGTATTGCGTACGAGGATCTGACTTGCGACGTCGCATATGCCGTCGGCAACGCGCTCGGGCGTCTCGCCGTCGGCGGCAAGGCGCTTATCGGAAGAGATACGAGAGTATCGGGTAAGGATCTTGGCGAAGCGTTGATAAAAGGTCTGACGGACGCGGGCGCAGACGCTGTAGATTGCGCGCTGATGCCTACTGCCGGAGTGGCGTATTTGACCAGAAGGTTGCGCTGCGATTTCGGCGTAGTGATAAGCGCGTCGCACAATCCGCCCGAGTACAACGGAATAAAAGTATTCGATTCGCAAGGCTTTAAAATAAGCGAGTATACGGAAAGCGTTATAGAAAGGTACGCTCTGGAGACCGCAAGCAAGATCGGCGGAGGAAAGTCGGAGTATTATCCACAAGGCGAGGAGGAATACGTAGATTTTCTTGCGGCTAAAGGCTGCGATCTATCTGGTATGAAAATATTGTTAGACTGTTCAAACGGCGCAAGTTCGAGGATCGCTCCCAAGGTGTTTGAAAAACTAGGCGCAAGTCTTTGCGTCGTCAACGCAAGCGAAGACGGAAGTATTATCAATCGCGATTGCGGCGCGCTTAACGCGCATTTGCTCTGCGATATGGCAAAACGGTTCGACGCTACGTTCGCATTCGACGGCGACAGCGACAGGCTTATCGCTTTGGACGACAATGGCGGCGTTGTGGACGGAGACGTGAATATGCTGGTGATCGGCAGATATCTCAAGCGTAAAGGACTGTTTACCGGGAACGTAGCCGTGGGCACTTTGATGACCAATATGGCGATAGAGAACGAGTTTAAGAAAATGGGCGCGGAGTTTGCCAGAGCGGACGTCGGCGACAAATACGTATTGAGAAAGATAATAGAACTCGGCGGCGCGCTTGGCGGCGAAGGCTCCGGACATACTCTTATGCTCGGCGAGAGCACGACGGGCGACGGCGTGCAGACGGCGGTAGTACTCGCAAAGATAATAAAAGAGAGCGGAAAAAGTTTTTCGGAACTTGCTAGAGTGAAGCTGTTCCCCCAGATCACCGAGTCGGTGAAAGTAAAAGATAAGCGCCGCGTAATGGCTGACGGCAAACTGATTGAGACCTTGAAAGAAGTGCAAGCCGAACTGGGGAGCGATGGCAGAGTATTGCTCAGACCTTCGGGCACGGAAGAGAAGATAAGAGTTACGGTAGAATGTTCTGATTTTGTCAAAGCCGAGGAATGTGTGAAAAAATTAACAAACATAGCATTGAAAATAGAAAAAATGGTGCTTAATCAGATTAAACTTTAAAGTTTTTTAATAAACATTTAATAAAACTTTCAATGCCCCCTTGAAGAGCTAATAGATATATATTAGAATAGGAATGTAAATTTTAGTTTAAAAAAGCTAAATATTTAAAAAGGAGGGAGTTTATGAGAAAGAATAAGTTAGCTTTATTTGTAAGCATTATTCTCGTCGTCGCAATGGTAATGGCGTGCGCTGTAGGTTGCAAGCCGAAAGGCGACGGCGGCACAACGGCAGGCAGCAAAGACGGCACCGTCTCGTTGAACAACGTAGACAGAGGCGCGAACTTTGTAGTGCTTGCAGACGAAAAATCAACGGACGTCGAAAGTAAAATCAAGGTGGTAAAGACCGCTACCGGAGAAGTCGTTACGGGACCTATCGTCAATACCAACGGAAAATACAGAGTTTATCCGCCGGTAGGTTATTACGAACTCGGACAGACGTACAAGATCAGTATTGACTCGTCTTTGAAATTCGAGGGCTATGACGGCAATATCAAGAATATCGTATTCGTCGTTACGCAGGACAGATTGTCCAACATATCCGTAAAAGACGGTCTTTTGGTGTTTGACGCAAAGAACGTATACGACAAGTCAGAGGAGTACAAACTCGACGAAGCCGGCGAACAGCAGATCGGCGGAACGATGAAGCTTCAGACCAACGGTGTTCAGGTAAATAAAGGCGACGTCATCATCATCAACAACGCGGATACCGGACTTCAGGAAGCTTATAAGGTAGAGAAGAACTTCGACGTAGAATCCAACACCGCGGCTGTTATCAATTATTCCAAGCCCCAGATGAACGAAGTCTACAACGTATTCGAAGTACAGGAGACGCAGGCGCTCGAAGAGGACAGCAACATAGAGTTTACATATGACGAAACGCTTGAGGCTATCGAAAACAGCGACCTTGCAAAAGCGGCGTTCGAATTTTTCGGAAGCAAGCCGACTTTTGATTTCAACATCAACAAAGTAGCCGCAGAAAACGGCAGACTCAACATCAACGTTGTAGTCGGAATGACTATCCCCAACGTTGTCAACGTAAACGGTACAAATCTCGCTGATCTCAAGATTTCTTTTGATTGCATGATCGGCGTAGAGGCCAAGGTAAACGTAAATATGCAGGGAGAAGAGGT
This sequence comes from uncultured Clostridia bacterium, assembly GCA_948471525.1. Lineage (GTDB taxonomy): Bacteria > Bacillota > Clostridia > Christensenellales > UBA3700 > RACS-045. The sequence goes on from CAOKSY010000012.1 coordinate 11,253, forward strand.
AGACTGCGGAGTTATCACCTACGTTTACAACAGCGTTGAGACCAACGTTACGATAAGCACCGGTTACAGCTTCGACGAAGTCACCAACCTCACCGAACTTATCGAAAAGGCTAATCAACTCGAAGAAGTAGAAGCAGGCGTTGCGGTTCCGATGTTTACTTGGGTACTTCCCGTAGCAAACGGCGCGGTATCGGTAAGATATCAGTGCGATCTTCACTTCGCATTCAATTTCTCCGGAAGATTCGGAGTCAAAGTAAATACTGACTTCAACTATGTTCTCGGCGCAACTTACAGCAAAGAAGACGGAGTTGCTACTGTAGCCGACGTTATCGAAGGATCCGGTTTCAAGAACGTAGAGATAGAGATCGAAGGCAGCGCAAAAGCTAAGATCGGTCTTGCCAACACTCTCGCGCTCGATATTCTCGCAGGCGTAGTAAGCCTCGGCATCAAAGCCGAAGTAGGCAACTTCAACGGTCTGTACGGATATGCTTCTACAGGCAATCTGCTAGAAGAGAACGCTGCTTTCACAGGCGCGCTCTATTTCGAAGGCGGATTCTATTACGATATCGATCTCATAGTAGCTATCTCGGTCGGCAGCATTGTCAACCTTAATCAAAAAGTAGATATAGCTCAAGACGAAATCGTCCTCTATACCGCAGGTCAGAGACAGCTTATCAAGTCTATCGAAGCCAACAAAGAGATCAATCTCACCGCTATGGAGACTCCGGTTCCGGAATTTGTAGCCGTGGGCTATGACCTCAAGAGCGGAGAATTCGATACGACGGTCAACTTTGCAGACACCGCATTCGACAACGAAGACCTTTCTATCGAAAACGGTATCATCAAGATCAAATACGCGGCTGCGGTCATCGACGCCGTTATACCTTTGACTTACAACGGAATCACTTCCAATCTTCGTGTCAAATACGACGGTTCGGTAGTATTCGACAAAGCTGTTTACACATACGACAAGTCGGGCGTAGACAGAGCGCAAGACGTGAAGATCAAACTTTCCGGCAAGATGATCGACGGCAGCGAAGTCGTTGAGACGGAAGTAGGATCTTACAATCCCAACACGGCTACCGTAACGATCGGATATAAAGACGTTGCAGCTATGGCAAACGGTACGAACGCAGTTGCTATCGTAGTAAACGGCACTCAGTTCGACGCTACAATAGAAGTAAAAGGCACGGTAGAGGCGCTCGGATTTATGTTCGGCAACGACTACGAGATCTTCAGCGCAGAGCAGATCGCGGATATCTCCGCCAAGTCCAACGCAGGTATTGATTTCGCAGGCATCAGATTCAAGCTTGTCAACGATATCGATATGAGCGGAATGACTATCGCTCCGATCAAGAAATTCACAGGTTCGCTCGACGGCAACGGCAAGACCGTCTCCGGTTACGTCGTAGACGGAGTAGTTGACAACGCAAGCGCGTTTATAGCTAAAAACCTCGGTATAGTCAAGAACCTTACCCTCGACGGAACGGTCAACGCGACTATCGCCGCAAAGACTGGCAAAGATTACCTCGTATCAGGTGCGATCGCTAAGAACCTTGGACGCGTTGAAAACGTAACCGTAAGCGGCGATATCAATATGACTTCTACAAGCCTCAACGCTTTCGTGACGATTACAGTAATGTCTTCGATCTGTGAAAACAGAGGCATTGCGGAAGGCGTAAGCGCAAACGTTAGCATCAACGCAGTATCCAAGTTCGACGTTGCAAACGTAAGAATAAGGATCGACGGAAGCGCGGAATACCAGTTCAAGTGTCAGAACGCGGCTACTTCCGCTGGCGCATTTATCAAAGCTGAGATCATCTGATCCGACCGATAGAAATACTATCGCATGACATCTCGGGAGTCTGAAAAGACTCCCGTTTTTCATTAAATGAAAAGCTATATTAAAATTTGTCAAAAAATTTTTCTCATAAGTTGACCGATACGCGCATTATATATTAAAATATATATACAAATTTATATAAAGCGGTATAATATGAGAAAAATAATAATTTGTTTGACTGTAGCGCTGCTCGCCGTTTCGGTATGCGTATTGACGTCTTGTTCGGGTAAAGCGATCAAGATAGAATACGATCCCGAGACCAAGTACGGAGTATATTGGTACGACGACGATAAATATGTCAGAAGTTCGGACAATATGAGCCTCGACTGTTTCGATCCGTCAAAGCCTACTTTCGTATTCGCTCACGGCTGGGAGCCCGATAAGGCAAATTCAAAAGACGGACTTGTAGAGGACTTGGTCACGCACAAAGACACCGTCGCAAAGACGGGAGCTTACGTCGACAACTATGCCGAGATGCTAAAAGAGCAGGGGTATAACGTTGCTTTGCTCGGATGGTTTTCCTACGCGTCGAGCCTCGGCGATCTTTTCAGACTTATATGGTTGGAATTCGACGGCGGTTATGCGCTATCAGTAAGGTTTGCGCAGGAACTCGCCGCGGTGCTTGGCGACGACTACGCTCAGCCGGTAAAGATGGTGGGGCATAGCTACGGAAGCCAGTTGGCGGTAGCGACTACCTATCAGCTTTCCCACTTTTTGAAGAACGGCGTAATCACCAACGAAAATATCATACCTACGCGCGTTACGTTGGCGGATCCCTATATCGGATCGCAGATGCTTGTCAACGATTGGAAATCAAAGGTCAGCAAGGCGTCGATATCGTATACGGGCGAGAAGATCAAGTCCCGATTGCCCAAGACGCTGTTTGCCGACGCCGTGGATTATATCGTCAAGAGCCACGACATAGCAGTTGACGTCTACGGCGGTATGGGCATCGCTTCGGTAAATTATTATGCGTATGACGGTAGCGACGCGGATTTTGAAAAGCTGTCGGCAAACTGTTCTTTTGTTAAGAGCAATGGTTTGAAGATGAATTACGGAGATTTTAATATTCACAATATCGTAAGAGACTGGGTATTGAAATCTATAGTAGACGAAGTCAAGATGTACGACGACGACGGCAACGTAGCTCCGTCGGGAGCGGCTAGCGACAGCGAGATCAAAGCTATGCGCGGCAAGTGCTATTATCAGAATTACAACGGATTCAATCTGTCAAGAGACTCTATGACGCTCAAAGACAGAATGACGGAAGAGTATTGACGGGTGTGGGGGAAGCGACGGATTTGCTTCCCTCTTATTTTTCCCGTATAATTGCGTGCTTATATGACGGCGATAATGAATAAAATATGTATATACGAATAAATATACATAAATATTGCATAATTATTCATAACTTTTCAATAAATATTAAATATTATTTAAATTTTTTCTAATATTGTGAATAAATATGAAAAAATGCTTGCTTTTGTATTTTAACTGGTATATTATATTTATGTAAAAAGTTTTACTCAAAGGAGAGATAAAAATGAGTGACATCAAAAAAGTTGTTTTGGCATATTCGGGCGGATTGGATACGTCGATAATCATCCCTTGGCTCAAGGAGAATTACGACAACTGCGAAGTTATAGCAGTGAGCGGCGACGTAGGTCAGGGCACCGAACTTGACGGACTTGAGGAAAAAGCTATCAAGACCGGCGCAAGCAAGCTCTATATTGAAGATTTGACGGACGAATTCGTAGACGATTACGTTATTCCCACCGTCAAGGCGGGCGCTGTATACGAGAACAGATATATGCTCGGCACGTCTTTTGCAAGACCCGTTATCGCCAAGAGAATCGTGGAGATAGCGCTCAAAGAAGGCGCGGACGCGATCTGTCACGGCTGCACAGGCAAGGGCAACGATCAAGTGAGATTCGAACTCGCTATCAAGGCATTTGCTCCTCATATGAAGATAATTGCTCCTTGGAGAATATGGGATATCAAATCGCGCGACGAAGAGATCGACTATGCGGAAGCGCACAATATACCTCTCAAAATAAACAGGGAGACCAATTACAGCAAGGACAAGAACATATGGCATCTCTCCCACGAGGGATTGGATCTCGAAGATCCCGCCAACGAGCCTATGTACGACAAGATATTGGAGATGGGAGTTACTCCCGAGAAAGCTCCGGACAAAGCTACTTACGTCACAATATCCTTCGATAAAGGCGTTCCGGTCGCTGTAGACGGCAAAAAGATGAAGGGCAGCGATATAGTCAGAAAACTCAACGAACTCGGCGGCGCAAACGGCATAGGTCTTGCCGATATCGTAGAAAACAGACTTGTCGGAATGAAGAGCAGGGGCGTCTACGAGACCCCCGGCGGCGCGATACTTTATCACGCTCACGAAGTGCTTGAGACGCTTTGTCTCGACAAGGAGACGGCGCACTACAAGCAGTTGGTTGCCGTCAAATTCGCAGATCTCGTATACAACGGTCAGTGGTTTACTCCGCTCAGAGAAGCGCTCAGCGCATTCGTAGACAGCACTCAGCAGACTGTCACCGGCGACGTCAAGCTCAAACTTTACAAGGGCAATATCACCAACGCGGGAGTTACCAGTCCGTATTCGCTTTACGACGAGGATATCGCTACTTTTGCGGAAGACGACGTATACGACCAGATGGATTCTCAGGGATTTATCAATCTCTTCGGTCTGCCCATCAAGGTCAAAGCGATGATGGACGCAAAGCGTAAAAACAAATAATACGTCGAAGCGTACAATAAAAAGCATCCGAAAGATAGTTATCGCAAGACAACTATCTTTGCGGCTAATTAAAGGAAGCATACTTTTATGGCAAAAATGTGGCAGGGCAGGTTCAGGAAAGAACTCGACTCCAAAGTCAATGATTTCAACTCATCCATATCCTTCGATTCGAGGATGTATCAACACGATATCCAAGGCAGTATCGTACACGTTACGATGCTGGGAAAGCAGGGGATCATAGACGAAAAGGAGAGCAAGACCATAGCCAAGGAATTGGCGAATATATACGACGATCTGTCCGCAGGCAAATTGCAGATCGATCCGAGCGCGGAAGACATACATATGTTTATCGAGCAGGTGCTGACCGAAAGGCTGGGAGATCTGGGTAAAAAACTGCATACGGCGAGAAGCCGAAACGATCAGGTCGCTCTCGATCTGAGAATGTATCTCAGGACGGAGATAGACGCCATTGTGGGTTTGATAAAAAAACTTATCGCCGTGTTGGTCAAAAAGGCGGAAGAAAATTTGCATTCGGTAATGCCGGGATATACGCATTTGCAGAGAGCGCAACCTATCACATTCGCGCATCATCTCATGGCTTACGTCGAGATGTTCAAGCGCGATATGGTGAGGCTGTTCAACTGCTTTGATCTTATGAACGAGTGTCCGCTCGGTTGCGGCGCGCTTGCGACGACCACTTATCCGATAGACAGAGAATTTACGGCGGAATATTTGGGATTCAAATCGCCTATGCTCAATTCTCTCGACGGCGTAAGCGACAGAGATTACTGTATGGAACTTGCGGGCGCTTTGGCTATATGTATGGTACATATGTCCAGGCTGTCCGAAGAGGTAGTGCTGTGGTGTTCGTGGGAATTCAAGTTTGTAGAACTCGACGACGCGTATTCCACCGGTTCGAGTATAATGCCGCAAAAGAAAAATCCCGACATATGCGAATTGATAAGAGGCAAGACGGGCAGGGCTATAGGCAATCTTACGACTTTGCTGTCAATGATGAAGAGCCTTCCTCTCGCTTACAATAAGGATATGCAGGAGGACAAGGAAGCGATATTCGACAGCGTGGACACCGTCAAGCTGTGTCTATCCACGCTTGCTCCTATGCTTGATACGATGAAAGTCAACGTCGAGAATATGTCCGACGCAGGCAAGAAGGGATTTATCAATGCCACCGACTGCGCGGACTATCTGGTCAAGAAAGGACTGCCTTTCAGAGACGCGTACAAGATTACAGGCACGTTGGTCGCTCTTTGTATCGACAGAGGAGATACGTTGGATACGCTGCCTATCGAAGAGTACAAAAAACTCAGCGACAAATTCGACGGCGGCATATATACCGCGATCTCTCTTTCGCAGTGCGTAAACGAGAGGAAAGCTGTGGGAGGACCGTCGCCGGAGGTGGTTGCAAAACATATCGAAAAGATAAAAAATACCGTATTGAAGGAAGATAAAGATGAAGATTAAAGTCGGCATAATAGGCGCTACGGGATACGCGGGAGTAGAACTTGTGAGATTGCTTGCAAATCGCGCGGACGTGTCGCTGCAAGCGTTGTCTTCGGTGAGTTACGAGGGTAAGAAAATAAGCGAAATATACCCTAATCTAAAGGACGTCTGCGATATGCAACTGAGCAACGAAGATATCGTCGACGCTTGCGACGTGATATTTACTTCGCTACCGCACGGTTTGAGCGAGAAGTTTGCGAAAAAATGCGTGGCAAAAGGCGTAAAGATGATAGATCTCGGCGCGGATTTCCGTCTTGACAGCGCGGAGGAATATACTAAGTGGTACGGCAAGACTTACGAGGAAGCCGATCTGCACGGCAAGTCGCTGTACTGTATTCCCGAGTTGCACAGAGATATGTACAAAGGTCAACCTATAATCGGCAATCCGGGCTGTTATCCCACGAGTATTGCGTTGGGACTTGCTCCTGCGATGAGAGAGGGGCTTGCCGCGGATAATTCCATAGTTATAGACTCCAAGTCGGGCGTTACCGGCGCGGGAAGGGGACTGGCGGATAATACGCATTATCCCAACTGCAACGAGGCGTTTTCGCCATATAAAGTCGCGGCGCACAGACACACTCCCGAGATAGAACAGACGCTTGGCAAACTTTGCGGCAAAAAGGTCAACGTGACTTTCGTGCCCCATCTTTTGCCCGTCAACAGAGGTATAGTGTCCACGATTTATTTCAACGCGGCAAAGAAGATCGACGTCGAATCGCTGCACGCTCTTTATACTGAGTTTTACAAAGACGAAAAGTTCGTGCGCGTACTGGGGCCGGGAGAAGTAGCCAATTTGAGAAACGTCAAGTATTCGAATTATTGCGACGTATCCTTGCATTACGATTCACATACGGACAGAGCGATCGTCGTATCGACTATAGACAATATGGTCAAAGGCGCGGCGGGACAGGCGATACAGAATATGAATATTATGTTCAAATTAGCGGAAGATACGGGATTGGATTTTATCCCTCCCGCGTTTTGATCAAGAGGTGTATATGAAAAAGATAAAAGGCGGAGTATGCGCGGCGCAAGGCTTTAAGGCAAACGGCATACATTGCGGGATCAGGAAGAACAAGGACAAGCTCGATCTTGCGCTAATAGTAAGCGAAAAAGAGTGCTCGGTAGCAAGCGTTTATACTCAGAATAAAGTCAAGGGCGCGCCGATACTCGTCACGAAAAACAACATATCGGACGGAGTGGCGAGAGCGGTGGTTTGCAACAGCGGCAACGCCAATACCTGCAACGCGGACGGCGAAGAAAAGGCAGTTGCAATGTGCCGTCTAGTCGAAGAGCATACGGGTATAGACAGCAAGGACGTCGTAGTAGCGTCTACGGGAGTAATCGGGCAGACGCTGGATATCCGACCTATCGCCGACGGTATGAAAAAACTAGTCGACGGACTCAGCGACAAAGGCAGTCACAAGGCGGCGCGGGCGATAATGACAACCGATACACAGTTGAAAGAAAAAGCGTATCTTTTCAAGTTGGGCGGCAAAGAATGCCGTATCGGCGCGATTGCCAAGGGCAGCGGTATGATACATCCCAATATGGCTACTATGCTTTGTTTCGTTACCACCGACGTCAATATATCTTCGCAGATGCTGGATAAAGCGTTGCGCAAAGTAGTGACGGATACTTTCAATATGGTGAGCGTGGACGGAGATACTTCGACCAACGATATGGTCACCGTAATGGCTTCGGGACTTGCGGAGAATGTGCTTATCGACGAGAAAGGCGACGATTACAAGGATTTTTGCAAGGCGCTCAAGAAATTGCTCAAAGAGATGTCCAAGGCTATCGCAAAGGACGGCGAAGGCGCGACAAAACTCATCGAGTGCCGAGTGCTCAAAGCCAAGAGCGGAAAGACGGCTAGGGCTATCGCAAAATCCGTCGTTACATCTTCGCTTGTCAAGACGGCAATGTTTGCGGCAGACGCCAACTGGGGCAGAATACTCTGCGCTATAGGCTATACCGACGAGAAGTTTGACATATCCAAGGTCGACGTGGACATCAAGTCGCGCTTGGGCAGCGTAACGGTATGCAGACAGGGCGTGGGCGTCGAATTCGACGAACAGGCGGCTCATTTGATACTCGGCGAGGACGAGATAATAATAGAGATCAACTGCAATCTCGGCGGAGCTAAAGCCGTCGCTTGGGGTTGCGACCTCACTTACGAATACGTGAGAATAAACGCGGATTACCGCACTTGACAAGGAGCAGAATATGAACGATCAGGAGCGCGCTATGCAGGCGGAAGTGCTTGTCAGCGCATTGCCTTATATACAGAAATACAACGACAAGATAATAGTCGTCAAATACGGCGGCAACGCAATGCTCAACGATGAACTCAAAAGGGCTGTGATGAACGACATCGTCTTGCTGTCGTTGGTCGGAGTAAAAGTCGTGCTCGTGCACGGCGGCGGTCCTGAGATAAACGATATGCTCAAGCGCGTAGGCAAGGAGAGCAAGTTTATCGGCGGACTGAGATACACCGACGACGAGACGGCGGAGATCGTGCAGATGGTGCTCGCGGGCAAGGTCAATAAAGATCTCGTTAAACTTCTCTCTAGCGTAGGCGGCAAAGCCGTCGGCTTCTGCGGAATAGACGGCAATATCATCACCGCCAAAAAGAAAGAGGGGGATATCGACCTCGGCAACGTCGGAGAAATTGTCGACGTGGACGTGGATCCAATCTTAGTGACGTTGGAAAACGACTATATACCCGTTATCGCCACCGTAGCGAGCGGCGAAGACGGAAAGATATACAACATCAACGCAGACACTGCCGCGGCTGCGATTGCTTCCGCTTTGCACGCGGAGAACCTTGTGCTTATGACTGACGTAAGAGGCTTGCTTATGGATAAGGACGACGAGAGCACGCTTATAAGCGAGATCAAGGTCAGCGAAGTTCCCAAGCTTGTCAAGAAGGGAGTTATCAGCGGCGGTATGATACCCAAGATAGACTGCGTGGTAGAAGCCGTCAGACAGGGCGTCAGCCAAGCCGTTATAATCGACGGAAGGATCAAACATTCTATAATTATGGATATGCTTACCGATAAAGGTATAGGCACTCTAATAAAGTGAGGACGCTATGAGCGAAAGCATAAAAGATACCGATAAAAAGTACGTGATGAATACCTACAACCGATACGATCTCGAGATATCCGAGGGTATGGGCGTAAACTGTTACGATATCGACGGCAAAGAGTATATCGATATGTCGTCGGGCATAGGCGTGAATTCGTTGGGATTTTGCGATATGGGCTGGGTAGCCAGCGTAACAAAGCAGGCTTGCAAACTCAATCATACCAGCAACCTGTTCTATTCTCAGCCCTGCGCTCTTTTGGCAAAGTCGCTGTGCGAGAAGACGGGCGCAAAGAAAGTATTTTTCGCCAATTCGGGAGCGGAAGCCAACGAGGGAGCTATAAAGATCGCGAGAAAGTATTCTTTCGACAAGTACGGCAAGGGCAGAGACAGGATTATCACTCTTGTCAATTCTTTTCACGGCAGGACGATCGCCACGCTTTCGTCTACGGGACAGGATGTATTTCACAATTATTTTTTCCCGTTCAACGACGGCTTCGACTATGCAAAAGCAAACGATATCGACAGCGCAAGATCGCTTATAGACGACAGGACTTGCGCCTTGATGATAGAACTCGTACAGGGCGAGGGCGGAGTCATTGCGCTGGATAAAGACTTTGTGTCGGAAGTAGAGCGAATTTGTAAGGAAAGGGATATATTGCTCATTGTCGACGAAGTGCAGACGGGCGCGGGCAGAACGGGTAAATTTCTGGCAAGCGAGCATTTCGGAATAAGCCCCGACGTGACGACTATGGCAAAAGGATTGGGCGCAGGCCTTCCGATAGGAGCCGTTTTGGCGTACGATAAATGCGAGAACGTGCTCGGATTTTCCATGCACGGCACGACTTTCGGCGGCAATCCGATAGTGTGCGCGGGCGCAAATTACGTGCTTGCGAGAATGGACGACGACTTTTTGTTTGCGGTAGAACAAAAAGGGGAATATTTGAGAGAGAAACTGGAAAAGATCGACGGCGTCGAAAGCGTATCCGGACTGGGACTTATGCTCGGTTTAAAACTCAAGACGAAGAATTCGTCGGACGTAGTAAAAGAGGGGATAAAGAGGGGACTCATTATGTTGACGGCTAAGGATAAGGTCAGACTTCTGCCTCCTCTCGTCATCAGTTACGACGAGATAGACAGGGCTGTCGCAATACTCGAAGCCGTGCTCAAGGATTGAAAAAGAGTCAACTTAATCGCAAATAAATTTTAAAGAGGAATTATGAAACATTTACTTAAACTTGCAGATCTGAGCGAGAGCGAAATACTCGATATACTCAACCTTGCCGATCAACTGAAATATGAAAAAAAGCATAACATCGAACATCATTATCTCAAGGGAAAAAGTCTGGGAATGATCTTTCAGAAGTCTTCCACGCGCACCAGAGTGTCTTTTGAGACGGGTATGTATCAACTTGGCGGACAGGCGCTTTTTCTCAGTCCGAGAGACTTGCAGATAGGCAGAGGAGAACCGATCGACGATACGGCCAAAGTGCTGTCGAGATATCTCGACGGTATTATGATAAGGACGTTTGCTCAGCAGGAAGTCGAGGATCTTGCCAAGTACGGATCTATACCTATCATCAACGGTCTGACTGACTACGCTCATCCCTGTCAGGTGCTTGCCGATCTTATGACGGTGAGAGAGTATAAGGGCGAGTTCGACAATCTCAAACTCGCGTTTGTCGGAGACGGAAACAATATGGCGAATTCGCTGATAGTAGGCTGTCTCAAGGTGGGAATGAGCATCGCGGTAGCGTGTCCCAAGGATCATATGCCCGACGCGGAAGTACTTGAGTTTGCAAAGGCGTACGGAAAAAAATTTCTTGTCACCGACGACGTGCTCGAGGCATGTAAAGGCGCGGACGTACTTTATACGGACGTATGGGCGTCTATGGGGCAGGAAGGAGAAGCGGAAGAGAGAAAGAAGGCTTTTGCGGGATTTCAGATCAACGCGGCAACTCTCGGCGTAGCGAAGAAAGACGCTATGGTATTGCACTGTCTGCCCGCTCACAGAGGCGAGGAAATCACCGCGGAAGTTATGGACGCTCATCCCGAGATATTCGACGAGGCGGAAAACCGTCTGCACGCGCAGAAAGCCGTTCTTGTCAAACTTATGGCTTGATCGATGAAGCTTATTGAACGCAACGCTTACAGAGGTTACTCCCTCTATCTTATGGAAGGGAGTGACTTTTCTTATGTAAAAGACTTTCTCGACGGACAGCGCGAGAAGTTGGAGCGCATAGAATTTTTTTATCCCTATACGGATAAGGAATTGCGCAACGTGCTCGAGGAAGGATATTTTGTCGGACTTTTCGACTGCGAGGATATGATAGCGACTTTTGCTATAGACGGCGACGAAGAGTATGCAGGCGAACTCGCTCGGATCGTCAAGTCCTGCTCGGGCGTCGACGTAGGCAAGGCATACGAGAGTTCGGGGCTTATGGTAGACGCGTCGCGCAGAGGCGAGGGCGTTGCGGGCTTTTTAACAGACGTTATCGTACGTCGGGCGGACAGCCGCTCTATCGCCGTTTGCGGAGTCGTACATATAGAAAACATTGCCAGTATCGCGACTTTTTTCTCGCGTGGATTTGAATTGTCGGGAGTATGGCATATGAGCGAGGGATACGACTTTGTCTATCTGTTGAGAAGAGCCGGCGGCAACGCGGAAAATGCCGCTATAAAATCGACATTACTGTTGCAAAACAACGGCGATTGTGATAAAATCAAAATAGATACCGAGTATTCGTCTATAGGCGATTTGGACAGGCATCGCAAATTGCTCGACGACGGATATCGCGGAATATTAATCAAAGGATCTCGCATAGTATTCGCGCGGGAAAAGAAAGGAGGAATTTATGAATAAAAATCAATTAGTCAACGCAGTGGCGGTAAAAGCAGGCTGTTCGAAGGAAGTTGCGCTCAAGTGCTGCGACGCGGTGGTGGAGACGATAATGGAGTCTTTGAAAGAGGGCGACAAGGTGACTTGGCAGGGCTTCGGCAATTTCGAGGTGAAGACGCGCGCGGCGCGTAAGGGAATCAATCCCGCCACCGGAGAGGCGATAGACATAGCGGAGAGCAAAGCCATCAATTTTAAGGCGTCAAAAAATAATAAGGAAGGACTTTGAGATAGTTTTGTCTTGAATGAAATTTATGGACGATACGGTAAAGATAAATAGGAAAAAGAAGGCGTACGATCTGTTCAAAAACGGCTATAACTGCGCTCAGGCTACGGTCTTGGCGTTTGAGGATATACTAGGTCTGGACAGGGAAACTCTACTCAATATTTCGGTGGGATTCGGCGGAGGATTCGGCAGGACGAGAAATTTGTGCGGAGCGGTGAGCGCCTATGCGATAGTGCTTGGACTTTATCTGCCTCATACTGATCTTCCTATGGAAGACAAGGCGAATATGTACAAGCACCTGCAGATTTTGAGCCAAAAATTCAAAGATCGCAACAACAGCGACAATTGCGGAGTGTTGTTGCAGAATGTCAAAAACCTCACGCAGGGCTATTTGCCGCAGGAGAGAGACGAGGAGTATTACAAGGTGCGTCCGTGCGTAAAATTCGTATTGGACAGCGTGGAGATACTGGAGGAATACCTCAATCTCGCTTGACAGACAGGCACAACGTTACAGACGTTCGGGAAGGCAAGTCTTTTCCGAACGTTTTTTGTTGTTAAAATATAAATTATATGCATACTAAAGGTATGTTGTGGGCGTTGAGAAAGGCTTTCAGAATAGCGGGTAATTTCTATTGGAAGATATTCGGCGGTATTTTTCTGTCGCTGATATGGTATGCGGTGGGCGTAGTGTTATTGTTTTCGGTGATAGGTTTTCCTTTGTCTTTGGAGTGCTTTAGAATAGGTTGGCTCAACTATAAGCCGTTCGGCAAAAAAGTCGCTCTGATACCCGACAGACCGATAATATCTCTGATCTGGTTTCTCACCGCCGGATGGGCGATAGGTATAGTGAGTATCGTCAACGCGCTATTTTCTTGCCTCACGCTTGTCGGAATACCTTTGGTAGGGCAGTGGGTGAAAATATGCAGACTGGCGTTTTTTCCGTTCTGCAGCGTATGGAAATGATCTGTTTTCGCGCCGTATAGTACGTCCTGTATTATTAAATTTTGCTTAAAATCCATTTTGGTATTGCTTTATAAATATTATAATGTTATAATTATTAAAAACCGCATTTTACGGAGATTAATATGATTTACAAACTTACCAACGATTATTTCAACGATTTCGGCTGTTTTGAAGACAACGCTTTGCCGCCCAGATCGTATTTTGTGCCTTTCGACAGCATTGAGAGCTGTAAAAAGACCGATTATTTGAACGAGAGATATTCGTCGTCTTTGGTCGACGTGCTCAGCGGCAAGTGGGATTTCGTATTCTACGACAGACTGAGCAAGATTCCTTCGGTTTTGGATACGGACAAGATGGAATGCGACGAAGTCAGCGTTCCCGGATGTTGGCAATATCAGGGATACGAGTTCCCGTTTTACATAAATACGAGATATATGTTCGATCTCAACAAGATGCCTTACGTGCCCGCTGACAAGGGATATTACGGCAAGACTTTTACTTTGCAGAACGGGGAGAAGGGCGTCGAGGTATTCAACAGTGCGGGACTTTATCGCAAAAAATTTAACGCGCGTAAACAAGACAAGAGCGTCATTACTTTTCTCGGAGTAAGCTCGGCTTTACAGCTGTACGTCAACGGATTTTACGTCGGATACGCCGAGGGCAGCCACAATACTCACGAATTTGATATTACTCAATATATTACCGACGGAGAAAACGAACTCGTTGCGCTCGTTTACAAATGGTGTAACGGAACGTATCTTGAATGTCAGGATATGTTTAGAAGCAACGGCATTTTCAGAGACGTATATATCACTGCTTACGGCAAGGATTACATAAACGACTTTACCGTCAAGACGGAGCGCGTCGATAAAGACACGTATAAGTTGCGTTTGGACGTGGACGACGTCAAAGGAATAGATACGCAGTGCGTATGCACGTTGTATTCGGGCGACGAGAAGATAGATAAAAAAGTAGGCAACAAAGCGGAATTCACGCTTGAGGAACCGAAACTTTGGAGCGCGGAAACTCCTCATCTTTATACTCTTTACATCGAACTCGTCAAAGACGGCAAGTCTGTGTATTGTATAAGGCAGGAAGTGGGCGTAAAGACTGTGAATATCGTCGGCAACGTCTTTTATTTCAATGACAAGCCCATCAAATTAAAGGGCGTAAATCACCACGACACAAACGAAAAGAACGGCTACGTTATGACGGCGGAAGAGTTGAAAAAAGATATTGATCTCATGAAGAGACTCAATGTCAACGCGGTGCGCACTTCGCACTATCCTCCCGATCCGATCATGCTCAAGATCGCCAATCACGAGGGTATATACATGATCGACGAGGCGGATATAGAGACTCACGGCTGTTATACCGTCAAAGGTCTGCCCAGACCCAACCGTATTTCCAATAATCTCAAATGGAAGGAGCATTTTTGGGACAGAGTATACAGAATGTATATGCGCGACAGAAACAACGTCAGCGTGACTATGTGGTCGCTCGGCAACGAATCGGGGGGCTGGAGAAATCAGGACGTATGCTACGACAGACTTAAGAAACTGGATCCTATCACGCCTATACATTACGAGGCGGTGTGCCGTACTCCGAGATTTAATTACGACGTGGTATCGCAGATGTACGCGTCGACGGAATTTTACGAGAAGTACGCGGCGGGCAAGGCAGCCAAGCGATATTACCGCGCGCCTTATTTCCAGTGCGAATATGCTCACGCGATGGGAGTGGGACCGGGATCTTTGGATAAGTATTGGGAGTTGATGTATTCATCTCCGTCCGCACTTGGCGGATGTATATGGGAGTGGGCGGATCACGCGGTAAAGACCGACGGCGGGTATCTTTACGGCGGAGACCACGGCGAGTATGCTCACGACTCCAATTTCTGCGTAGACGGACTTGTCTATCCCGACAGAAGTCTTTCTCCGAGCGCGCTCAATATGCAGGCGGTATACCGTCCCGTAAGAGCGTATTATATCTCCAACAATAAATATCTGCTGCGCAACTTCAACAGATTTTTATCAACTTCCTATCTTGACATCAAGTGGCAGTTCCTCTTCGGAGGCGAAGTCGTCAGCGAGGGCGAACTCAGCACGGATATACCGCCTATGTGCGACGGCGAAGTCGTTATAAAGCATCCGGCTATAGACACCGCGAGAGAATGCTGCATCAACTTTATCTACACTGATAAGAATACGGGCGAGTTTGTTGCCAAAGAGCAGATAATGCTCAGCACTTTCATCAAAAAATGTTCCAATCCCGAGGGCAAAGAGATAGTGTCTTTGGAGGAAAACAACAAACTCAAGGTGCTGACCAAGCGCGCCAAGATCATTTTCGATCTCAGAAGCGGTAAGATGAGCAGTTATACGATAGAGGGCAAGGAGTTCCTGTGCGTCAACGAAGGTGCGGAGATATTTGTTCCCAAGATATTCAGAGCGCCTATCGACAACTATATGTATGTTCAGAAAAAGTGGAGAAAACTCGGATTTGACAAATTGCAATCTACTTTGGCTTCTTTTGAATATCATAAAAAGTCCAATCACTTGGCTGTATCGACGGTGGAGAGCCTGCGCTATAAAGACAAAGAGCTTTTCGCTGTATTCATCGATTATAAGATATACGAAAACGGCGAAATAGATATCGAGACGACTCTTCAAAAGGCAAAACGCTACGATATTCCCAAGTTCGGTCTTACTATCGATCTTCCGGCGGAATGCGACAACGTTGTATATTACGGTATGGGAGGTAAAGAGAATTATACCGATATGCACGAGCACGCCGTTATGGGCGTTTATTCGAGCAAGATCGAGGATATGTACGAGCATTATATCAAGCCGCAGGACAACGGCAACAGATCAAAAGTCAGATGGGCGAAGATAACCGACGGCGAGGGAAGAGGCGTCAAATTCTCGGGCGACGCTATGGAATTCAACTTCAATGCTACCGTATACGACGACAAATCGCTCGACACAGTGAAGCACGACTTCGAACTCGTCAGACAGAATAAGAGTATAATCAAGATCGACGGCTTCGTAAGAGGCGTGGGAAGCAACAGCTGCGGACCTGACACAAGAGCGGAATTCAGACATAATTCCAAGAACGATATCTCATATGCGTTCAGAATGAGCCCGATAGAGAGTTCGGATAAAAAATAAGTTTGTTCGCGCGCTTAAATAAAGTAAAAAAAATATAAAAAAAAGTATTGTAATTATTATAATAATATGTTAAAATAAATACAGGTATTTATAATATTGCTCTCAGGAGGACAAAAATGGCAGAATTTAAGTACGAGGTTATCGAGACATACGGCAGTCTGTCCGAATCAAGTAAGGGATGGAAAAAAGAAATCAAACTCATCAGCTGGAATCAGAAAGAGGCTAAGTACGATATAAGAGAATGGTCTCCCGACGGCGAAAAGATGGGCAAGGGCGTTACGCTCAGTAAAGAAGAGGTCGTCAATCTCAGAAAACTGCTCGACGGTCTCGATCTGGATTAATTAGGTTCAAAACAAACTCAGCTTGCTGAGTTTGTTTTTTCTTATAGAGATCGGCGAAATTTTAACCAAGCCGGAATTTTTGGAAGATGACGGTTTTGATCGGATTTTTCCGTATTATCTAGAAGTTTGTTATACGGAAAAAGAGTTGATCAACAAGCGGGACTTCGACAATTCTGTCTTGCCGTTTTCGGGACAGCTCACTCTTTATGTAAAATTCGTAAGGATTTCCTGATCTTTCGATGATATTGAAAGCGTAGACAACGGCGAAATAATATACAGGATCGACGAGGGAGAACGTATCGATGCGTTCTCCTTTTCTATCGGAAAAGGGCGGACTGCGGGACGTAAAAATTTTTCCTGTAAAAATTTACTCAAAAGCAAGCTCAATTTGTTGACTTATGTCGTGTCAAGGCATATAATTATTTGGATTTGAAACGGGGGATACACAGGAGCTGTAAATGAATACGATTCTTGAAATAATAAATAACCATTATTGGATATTTTTTGAGATAGCCGTCGTGCTCGTCACGACAAAGCTTTTCGGCATACTTCTCAAGAGACTGGGGCTGCCTCAAGTGCTTGGCGCGTTGCTTGCCGGCGTCGTCATAGGTCTTGTCAATCTCGCGCTTTCTAGGATAAACTCTGGTTTGTTTTTGGTCAACGCCGAAGATTCAGTCATCGCGATCTTGGCTTCGATAGGCGTCAATTTGATCATGTTCTCCGCGGGAATGGAGACGAATATCAAAGAGATCAAGAAGAACGGAGTGGCTTCTATAGTAATCACTCTTTTGGGAGTAGCCGTTCCGTTTTTGTTAGGTTTTGCAATCTCCTGGATATTGCCTAATAGACTTTTCAATCAGGAACTTTCGATAATCAAACAGAGATTTTTCTTCGGTGTCATCCTCACCGCGACGTCTGTCGGAATCACCGTCGCCGTGCTCAAGGAACTCAACGTGCTCCACGGAAAAGTCGGCGCGTCGATAGTGACGGCGGCGATACTTGACGATATAATCGGCATAATAATACTTGCCGTCTTTACGGCCAATACGGAGAATTTCAGTATAGGCAAGGCGATAGTATCGCTCTTTACCGAAAATCCCAATTCTTTCCTTGTCACTATGCTCAACGTAATACTGTTTTTCGCCGCGGCGATAGGCTTGGGAGCGTTGATACATCTGATATTCAAGAAGATGAGCGAGCATTTCCCGCACACGAGAAGACTGTCTATATTCGGACTGTCGGTATGTTTTCTGTATGCGGCGATGGCGGAAGCGCTTTTCGGCGTAGCGGCGATCACAGGCTCGTTTATCGCGGGAATGATGATAGCCAATATGAAAGAGAGCCATTACGTAGAACGCAGAATAGATATGAGCGCGTATATGCTGTTTTCGCCGATGTTCTTCGCAAATATAGGAATATCATTGGATTACAATCAGATCGGCGCAATGTTCGGAAGCAGTAACGTCGTATTCATACTTCTCTTCTGTTTGGCTTTCGTAATATTCGGTATGGCGTCCAAATTCGTAGGATGCGGATTGGGCGCGAAAGCTTGCAAATACAGCTGGCAGGAGAGTTGCAAAGTAGGCATAGGAATGATGGTGCGCGGAGAGGTCTGCCTTATCGTCGCAAATGCTGGCAAGGAGCAGGGACTGATATCCGAGGAGTATTATCCGGCTATTATCTTGCTTATAATCGTATCGTCCATTTTGACTCCGCTCTTGCTCAAGACGTTGTACAAGAAATTCCCGCATACGGAACTTCCAGAAGTGTCTATGAATATCATGAAAGACGCAGACGACTTTTCCCACTTTGCGGCAGGCGCAGTAGCGCAAGAGGTAAGTCCCGCCGACGCGAGCGGTTCCGTCGTCGAAACTGCGGAGAACACAGCCGAAGCGCAACCGATATCCGTAGTAGAGAAGGATAATGTCGCGGACGCTCAAGTCGAGACGGAAGAAGAAAAATAACACAAACACGGTATGTCGACCGCGGAGAGATCCGCGGTTTTTTATTTGGCAAAAAGCGTAAACAGACGTCGCAAGTTTTTGAGTTTATGTTATTGTAATGGCGCGGGAAAGTATGCTATAATCATTATATGAATAATCGTAAATTGAGATTGTTTGTAATATTGCTTTTGACCGCGGCTTTGCTTTTGACTGCGGCGGCTTGCAAGGGCAAAGATCTCGAAGTAAATATAGATTTCGACAAAAGTACCTCTACTCTCAAATGGTCGTCGGACGGAGCTATAAGTTACGACGTTAAGATATTCAGAGAGGACGGTAGTCTGGCTTTACAGCTCGACGGTATTACGTCCAACGACGTTCCGCTTGCGGGATGGTCTGACGGAACGTACTTTGTATATATTGTTGTCCACTACAAAAAAGACCGCACGGTGGAGTCGGGAAGTTATTTTACGATAGACAAAAATGGCGACGTATCGGGCGGAGATAATAATGAAGATAATTACGATCCCGACTACGAGGCGACAGACGACGTCGAGTCGCTGAAGACGGTATATTATCACCGCGTATCTGATAAGAGTTCGCTCTCTATTGGATTGATAAACGACAGCGGAGTCAAAGACGTAGAAGGATTCGATATGTTCCACTCGTCTATGTGGTCGTACGATGCGGAAAAAAACGTGCTCTACGTCACACAGACGTATTTGCAGGTATTCAGCGCGGGAGCGATCTTGCCGATAAAGATAAATTATAACGACGGAGAAGAGGATATTTTCGATCTCAAGATAGTCGATCAGCTTCCGCTTGAAATCTTAGAAGCAAAAAACGGAACGATAGAAGTAGATCTCAATTCCGCATATGCACTCAATATCAAGTTTTCGCTTGGATACGGCGACAAGACTTTGGAGAAAGGCGGAGTCGTCAGCAAGGTTTGCATCGACAATAAAAAACTTTCTACTTCTGATTATACGCTTAGTTTTACGGCGGCGACGGTATCTTTGAATTATTCGAGAGTGATAAGCAAACTTTCGGTCGGCAGACACAAGCTTGATATTTATACGAATTCCTACGGCAGGACGGAGGCTTGGATAAACGTCAGGGACGACAGAGAATATCCGCGCTTGGTAAATATAGACTATGACAGCGCTTATCCGAAGATATATATCGAGTGGACAATGACGCGCGGCGGCGCAAGCGGCTATGAAATTTCGATAGGAGAGGATACCTATTCGAGTAAGGCTTATCCCGAACTTTTTGACGGAAACAGATTCGACGCTACAGGCAAGATCAAGTACGGAGAGACTGCGGAGGTAAAAGCAGAGTTTGACGGAAAACTCTACTCCACATCGTCAAGCAAGGCAAAACTCGACGTAAACGTCGACGATTCTACCGTTTCAAAATATCTGTCGTATCAAAATTCGTTTGAATTTTTGGGCAAGCAGAACAATTATTTTATCACCGACTTCGACGAATTCTACGATATGATCTACTATTCGCTTCTATTCTACGACACGTTGGATAGATCGTCGGAGACTAACTTTGAAAAATCGGTGACGTTTTATCCGCTCAAGTCGTTTTTATCCGACGCGTCCGATATCAACAGCTGTTTCGTTCAGGTCGAGAACCGTCTCAACGAGGCTACAAAGACTACGCGCAAAGTGGAATCTCTCGGCAACGGCGTCTATCGACTGCATCTCAAAGCGTCGTCTTCTTTTATCCCCGACAGCGTACAGAACACAACTTCGACGTTGGAAAACTTTTTTCAAGATACTCATCTCAGCGCAACGGGCAGAGGAGACGACTATGAAGGTTTTGCGGTAAATTCTATCCAAAAGACCGCGTCCGTGAGATACAGCGAGGAACTGTATCTGGCGTTGGAAAGGGGCGTAAGACCCGTTCCCGTCGCGGGAAGCAGCGCGGATAAGATATATTCTCAGGCAAAGCGCGTGCTCAGAAAAATCATAAGCGACGATATGAGCGACTATCAGAAGATACACGCAATGTACGATTGGATAGCCAAATACACCGCTTACGATTGGGATATCGACAGCAAAATGAGCGGCGTCAAGCCAAGCGACGAGGCATACAACAAATTCTATAAATTCCGCCAATTTTATCTTGAGGGAGTCTTTGTCGACGGCGTAGCCGTGTGCAACGGAATTGCCAAAGCGATGAGCCTAATGTGCGGTATAGAGGGGATCGACTGCTATAAAATCAAAGGCACGTCGAGAAGCGGCGCGCACGCGTGGAATAAGATAAAAGCGGGCGGGATCTGGTATGTCTGCGATCCTACGTGGGCAAACAGACGTTATACGGATCCCGGAAGCGGCGCGGTCAAGGAGATGCTTACGCACTATACTGTTCTGATGAGCGAAAGCACATCGGGCAATTATTACGGCGGAGCGCATTACGAAAACTTTAAAGGCGAATATACCGATCTTTATGCGGGCGAAGATTACAATGTCTTTGCCAATACGTTCTTTAAATACAACGGAAAACTCTACGATTACGTGATCGAGAACGAGGAAGATCTCAGAGCGCTGATAGGCTACGGCAGCGACAAGACGTCCAAGTCGGGGCAGATAGTGTCGCTGGACGTCAAGTGCGGTTTGGAAGAACTCAAGCAGATGATAAAACTTATCGGCGATGTCGACGGATACTTTCTTGACGCGACGGATTTCAATGCGCGTATGGACGGCGTGTCGACGCTGATAATGACGCATAAATAGAGGAACGCAGATGATATATACTGAAGAAACCGTAAAAAATTTTATATCGGAAAACAGCGAAGAGGAATACAGAAAATTCCATTCGAGGCTTACGCGCACAGCTTATGCCGTCAACGGCATACGTGTGCCGATCATGAGAAAATTTGCAAAGACGCTTGCCGCTTGCGAAAACGTAGGCGAGTTTTTGAAGTCGTCGCCGAAGTGTTATGAAGAGGCGATGATCAAAGGACTTGTCTTCGGATATCTCAGACAATATCAAGATTTTTTTGCCGACCTCGAGAGATTTTTCTCGGAGATAGACGATTGGGCGGTCTGCGACGTCGCGTGCGGTAACGTCAAGAGAAAGGACGCCGAATATCTTGAAAAGTGCTTGGAATACGCAGGCTCGGATCATATTTGGACGGCTAGGTGGGGGATCGTCGCAATGATGTCTTTCACAGATAAGAGCGATACCGTCAGAAAGGCAGTCTATTCTATAAAGGCGCAAGACTATTATATCGATATGGCGCTCGCTTGGCTTATTCAAGTGCTGACGGTAAAAAACAGAGCGCTCGCCGAGGAATTTATGCTAAGTCCGAATATCAGCGACAACGTAAAAAAATTTGCGGTCAGAAAGATTAGAGATTCGTTCAGAATTTCAGGCGAGGATAAAGAATATTTTACAAATATCGTCAGGGATAATTGTTCGATAGGCTAGAGCGGAGCTTATTTTGCGTATATAATAGATATGCTTTGGCAATATAAGCATAGAGGCGCAATCAGACAGTGTCGGCGCAAGTTAGAATTTTTTTATCAAATAACGAAATTTTGTTGACATAGAGACTTTACTGTGGTAAAATTTGTAAGCACTTAGATGATAGTTTCGTCTTGTGAATTATGCGGGTGTAGTTCAACGGTAGAATCCCAGCCTTCCAAGCTGGTCGCGTGGGTTCGATTCCCATCACCCGCTCCACTTGTGAGTCTGTAGCTCAGCTGGATAGAGCAACGGCCTTCTAAGCCGTGGGTCGGGGGTTCAAATCCCTTCAGGCTCACCACAGGTGGTGGGTATAGCTCAGTAGGCTAGAGCGCAAGATTGTGGCTCTTGAGGCCAAGGGTTCGACTCCCTTTACTCACCCCACTCTTAGGGGTATCGCCAAGCGGTAAGGCACCAGACTTTGACTCTGGTATTCGTAGGTTCAAATCCTGCTACCCCTGCCACTTATGAAAGTCAATCGTTGGGGTGTCGCCAAATGGTTAAGGCACTGGACTCTGACTCCAGCACTTGAGGGTTCAAATCCTTCCACCCCAGCCACTATAAGATTACCGCCGGCGATGTGTCGCAAAAATAAACAAAATATGTCAAAACGCTTGATTTTTAAGCGATTATGATTTATTATAACAAAGGTCCGACCCATTAGCTCAGTCGGTAGAGCACATGACTTTTAATCATGGTGTCCCGGGTTCAAATCCCGGATGGGTCACCAAATTATTTGGTAAAAATACGCGGATGTGGCGGAATTGGCAGACGCGCTAGACTTAGGATCTAGTGTCTACGACATGGGAGTTCGAGTCTCTTCATCCGCACCAAAAGCGAAAATATGCGGGAGTGGCTCAGTGGTAGAGCGTCACCTTGCCAAGGTGAACGTCGCGAGTTCGAATCTCGTCTCCCGCTCCATAAAGATATGCACCTTTAGCTCAGTTGGTAGAGCAAATGACTCTTAATCATTGGGTCCAGAGTTCGAGTCTCTGAAGGTGCACCATAACAGGGGTATACGAACACCCCGACAATAGAGAAACCGATTTTCGGTTTCTTTTTGTATATACTGTAAAGAGTTTGCTTTGCATCGAGAATGCCAGAAGATCGATGAAAGCCTTCTGTCATATAAAATCGGAACAAGATATAAATGCAATGAATATAAATATCAAAGAGTATAAAGATCAGCATTTTCCCGCGGTATCGCAATTATTTTACGATACTGTGCATTTCGTAAATATACGCGACTATACTGTCGAGCAGTGCGACGCTTGGACGGACAAATCCAATAATTTGATTACGCGCAGAGACGCGTTGCTCGCGCAAAAAACTTTGGTTGCGGAAATCGACGGAGAGATAGCGGGCTTCGGAAGTATCGACGGTACGGGTTATTTGGATATGCTGTACATTCACAAGGACTTCGGACGCAGAGGCGTAGCGACTGCGCTGTGCGAAGAATTGGAAAAAATGTTTGACGTTGTAACGGCTCACGTTTCGATCACGGCAAAAGGATTTTTTCACAAGCGCGGATATTTTGTGCTGAATTCGCAATGCGTGGGAATAAACGGCTTGACCTTAAAAAATTACGTTATGGTAAAGAATATCGTCGGCGGCGAATAGATAAAATAAATGGCGCGAATAAATCTTTGCGCGGCTATATAGTCGCGCTGTTGTCTATTGACAGATTTGCGGAAAAATGCTAATATATTGGCAGTAGGAGAGAATAATGAAAAAGTTTTTGAGACTTATCATCATTGTTATCATACCTATCGTCGTCGGCAAAAATATTCGGGCGGTTTAAATGAAGAAAACGAAGACGGCGAAAGCGTTCAGTTTGTAATTATCGGCAACAATAAGGCGAGTATAAAGCCGAGAGAAAAGAGCGATGAGGGCGAATGCGTCGCATAGGACGGCGATACGTTCTGATTATAAATAAGTTTATACGGAGTACAAGATTTGAAGAAATTTACTTTTATTATTATGTTGATAATACTGACGCCGCTGGGATTGGGATTGGCGGTGTTCAGCATAGGCGTCGACAGCGGATCCGCCGCGGTTTCGCGCGCGGGACAACTGATAATATATATGGGAGTTCCTTTGACTGCGCTGGCTGTGGTAACGACGATTTTGGTAAAGATGATGATCGGCGGCGCGTTTTCTTCCCAAAAGAAAAAACGCAGCAGAGAAGACGAGTATTCGGAGATTGAAGATATAAACTCTTCGAGTTATGACGACAAACAGAAAAAGACACTCGAGTACTACGGCAAACATATGTCCGGTAATTACAAAAATGCGACGCTCAAGGAAAAAATTATAGCGTTTTCGGTTTTAGGATATTTTATCGGTACCATTGCGTTGGTCATTATTTTCGGCGCGCTTGCGATGCTGACTCCGACTTTTATATGTATGGGATTATTCGGCGGACCGATACTTATTGCATGTATAGTCATCTCGATAAAAGAGCGGATTTCTATGAAGTTCAATATAGATAAGGTCGACGTGCGCGACGTTATGTGCGGAGAGGTGTCGGGTTGTTATCTATCTAGTTCTTCGAGCGTAGGCGAAGGCAATAATTCGCGGATCACAGGTACGGTTTACCGTATCGTATTGACCTGCGGAAGGGGCGAGTATACGGCGTACTCGTATGATTTTTACGAAAACGGCGAAGTCGTCTGCTTCGTTCCGAGAGGGCGCAAACTTGCCGCTATCATAGAGAAAAACTATCTTATGGAGAAGATAGCTTCGTCAAAAGACGACGGCAACGATATCGGAGAGATCTGATCGGCTATATTGAAGGCGCATTTATATGCGCCATTTTCATATCAAAGGTAATAACGGAACACTTTTGCAATATTATAATATACCGAAGAATACGTTCGGCGAATAGATTGATTGTCTGCGGCGGTAAAGAGGGATATAAATAATTTTGATTCTTTGATTTTGTGTCGAAATCCGCTTTGTTAATTCAGTGTATTTAACCGTTCGTATTGCTTTATTTGCCAGAAAAATTTACGGAAGATCTTTGTTTGACAAGACAAATCTATTATGATATAATCACTTAAAACCGATATGAGAACGGGGATATAATTGTAAAAAAACCATATTTGACAGAGGAGTAATTTATGGCAGAAAAAGACAATTCAAAGTCGACAGCGAAGCCTGCGGCGAAGAGTACGGCGAAAGCCGCTCCCAAAGCGGAAGCGAAGCCCGCGGCGAAGAGTACGGCGAAAGCCGCTCCCAAAGCGGAAGCGAAACCTGCGGCGAAGAGTACGGCGAAAGCCGCTCCAAAAGCGGAAGCGAAGCCCGCGGCAAAGAGTACGGCGAAAGCCGCTCCCAAAGCGGAAGTGAAACCTGCGGCAAAGAGTACGGCGAAAGCCGCTCCCAAGGCAGAACCTAAGAGCGAAGCTAAGGTCGCCCCTCCCGATAAAAAGAAGGCGCCCGCGGCTAAAGTAGAAAGCAAAACCAATACTGAGAAAGATACTGCTTCGGCAAAAGTCAATAAAAAGTCCGTTACAAAGACGGCTGAAGCCGATATTCACGGCAAAGACAGCAAGCCTGCAGAAGATGTAAAAACCAAATCGGCAAAAAAGAATTCTTCCGAATCCAAGACTGACAGACGCGAAAATGCGGTGGCTGCCGATATAGTAGAACTTGAAAAGTCTAAGAAGTCGGAGAAACCCGTCAAAGAAAAACCCGAACGCGAAGAAAAAGAAGTTAAGAAGGAAAGCAGACCTTCTTACGACGGCGAAGTAAGCAGAAAACAAATGGCGATCGTACTTGCCGTAATTGCGGGGGTAATCATCGTCACGCTTATATTGGGAATAGCGCTGGGAGTAAAATCCTGTTCTAATTTCAGCAAAACCTTCAGATATGAATATACCAACGCTTCCGTCGTAGGATTTTCCTCCAAGACGTTGGGAGAGACCGATAGATACAAACCTGTAAAGGAGATCAAGAACGAGGGACTTCCCGCATATCCGAAATACGGATATACTTTAAAGGAGGTGCTCGGAGAAGAAAACGCTTACAGAAGAGACGAACTTATTTACGAGTCCAGTTATCTCACCGCTACCGGCACGTGGAACGGCGGAAAGGGCGGATTTACCTGGATGGACGAGGAGGGTAGACTGTACAGCGGCACAAGAGCAAATCCTCAGCCCACGCTTGGAAAAGACGGAGTACAGCGTCAGCTTTATCAGCATACCGTATCCGTAGGTATGTATTTCGGCGACGTGTCCGATAATGAACCGGGCGTAATCAAGGAAGTTACTATGCGTCCCCGTCAGTATACCAGAGGTTACAATGTCACGGGCGTATATGCTCCTGCAGGAGAAGTAATAAAAATAGAGATCAGCGAAGCGGATATGGAGGCTACCGGAGGCGTAGTCGTACATATCGGTCAAGCTCTTTATAACGGCAAGGCTAACAATATTTGGACTGCAAAAGGACAGATGCAGCGTTTCCCTGTCATACTCAATACAATGACAGTCAGCAAGGACACCGCTGTACTGGAGAACGGAGTCTACACCGCATACGTAGGATCGTTCGTAGGCGGACCGATTTATATTCGCAACGAGACCGTTACGTTCACCGCGACGATCTCGGGCGCCGTAAACTATTCGCACTTTATTCTCGGATATACGACGGAGGAGGAGTTTGAAGAGAACTCCAAGTCGTCCGCTCCGTATTTCGATCTCGAAGTATGGGACAACGGCGTACTTCATTCCGGACCTAAAGAATATGCAAAACAGTTCAGCTATGAAGATATCTACAAAGCGGCGGTACTTTGGGAGAAAGTGTCGCTCGTTAGTACGACGGGCAGCCCGCAGGGAATAGTATTCCTCTACGATCCGTTCGTAGCGGCGGGCGCGGCGGTAGCTTTCCCGGGTCAGGGATCTGTCAACTGTCCGGCAGACTGGATGAGAAACTCTTTGAATTACAAAGGCATTGTCAATTCCGGCGGATGGGGTAATTTCCACGAATATCATCACAACTTCCAAGGCTACGGAGTAGGCAACGGCGGCGAAGTCACCAACAACGGTATGACGCTCGTATCGTACTCGCAGTTCACCAAGATATCTTCCGCAAGAGGCATTGATTCTTACGGCGCGGCAGGTCTCGGAGGATGGAATAGTTACACCAGCGCGACTTGGGCGCTCGAGGAAGTACTCAAGATAGCTCGCCCGGGAGTATCGCCGAGCAACGGCAATATGGGACTTTCCATATATGCTACGCTGTTGCACAACTTCGGCGCGGACAACTATATTCAAGCAAAATACCGTCAGAGAAGCGCAGGCTACGGAGAGTATTACGTCGGCTATTTAAAAGCATGGCAGGATATCACTCACAACGATATGACGTATTTCTTCAAGGACGTACTTCAGGGAATATCGGAGAAAGACGCGGCAAAGCTGACCAATTCGGATTATTCTATGTTCGTTCCTGTATCGTCTGTATATCAGACGGGCAGAAGCTATAAGTATGACGGCGAGACAAGGTATTTCAAGACGATGCAGCCTTATGCGATCAAGTATAATACGCCGTTTGAAGTCGATCTCAGACCGTATACGCTTGAAGACGGAATGTATAAACACGGAAGCATAGTCCTGCCGGACGGTTTTTCGTTCAAGATAAAGAACGTTACTTCGCCCGAATTCGGCAAGATAGAGGCAAAGGAAGACGGATTATATACCTTTATACCCGACAAAAACCACTTGCATTCGGGTAAAATATTGGTTACTTTGGAAATAACAAAGGACGACGGCGCGTTCAAAGTAGACGACGTAGACCTTGTACTCGAGTTCGAGCAGTCGCACGAGATGAATAAGAGCGTGCTCGAGAGGACTACGTATACGTATTCCGCAGACAAAATGTACAAAGACGCGGAGCAGGCGTATGCAAACAACTACGCGGGATACGCGTCCAAGGAAGAGGGAGACAATATCAATCCGGTACAGAACAGTAATACCGATATATGGTACTATCCCAAGAATTATCAGGATCAGTCGTCGCCGCATATTGTGCCCGACAACGCGGTCGCCGAAGTCAAAGGAAAGCTCTATTTCAAAGACGCCGGCAAGTACCGTATTTACCTCAGAGGACGTACAAACTGCGCGATGTACTATTCGACAGAGGGCGACGTGCCCGAGAAATATAAACTCGGCGGAGTAATAAAGAATGCAAACGGCAGCGCAAACTTCTATTTGAGTGACAGTAAGACTTACGTCGATCTGGAACTCGGCGAGAATTCATGGGTATACTTCAAGACCGTACTCATAGTCGAGACGACGCCTATAGTAAGCTTTGTCGGTCTGGGTATGTCTCAGTGGACGGATCCTATGTTTACGATCCAAGAAGACGAAGACGGTAAATTGCATTATTACGATTATCAAGGACACGAAGTAAGCGAAGCGGAGGCGAACAATGCGGAAAAAATCCCGCCTATACCCAAAGGTCAGCCCTATGTAAATGCTTACAGAAGCACCTACGAGATGCCGCACGGCGATTTCGAGTCCGAATATATGTATACCAGAAAGTATAACTATAATTACAACGGCGATATTGTAATCGTCAGCGAGGGCAAGAAACAGACTTCGACGGCAGATTGCAACTATATACCTTGGAAGGGGCTTGAGGCTCAAAACTCAATAGACAACCTATTTGACGGCGATCCCAATACCGGTATCAACTTCGATAAGAGATGGGGAGTATCGGAGACAAATCCCGCAATACTGGCTTTTGATCTCGGTGAAGTCATCAAGGCAAACGCTATGACGCTGTACACCAACATCAAGACCAACGGCAATGACAAAGGTTTCCCCAAGGACTTCAAGTTGGAAGGAAGTATCAACGGTACGGATTACTTTGATATGGGAAGCTGGACCAATCAGGGACAGCCTGCGGTAAGCAGACAGTATTTACTCAAAGACGGTAAGGACTACGAATTTAGATATTACCGACTGACGATTACCAAATCCGGCGGCAATACAAGATGCGCGTTGGCGGAGTTGCAGTTCTCTTACAGGCTGAGACTTGCTGGCGACGGAAACAATCTCTTCTCG
This sequence comes from uncultured Clostridia bacterium, assembly GCA_948471525.1. Taxonomy (GTDB): domain Bacteria; phylum Bacillota; class Clostridia; order Christensenellales; family UBA3700; genus RACS-045. The sequence goes on from CAOKSY010000012.1 coordinate 40,542, forward strand.
CCTGATAACGAGAAGTTTGTATTCGACAAAAAGTGGAGCGCGCAGCAAGCGCATTCTACGTTCGGTCACGTATATCTCGGCAAGTCGGGAGCGAAGATGAAATTCGAATTTGAAGGCACGAGATTTGCGATACTTTCGTCGGCAGAGTTCGGATACAAATTCGAGGTCAAGATCGACGGCAAGGAAGTGCCTTCGATAGCCGTCAAATCTATGGACGGCAAATACGGAGTGACTTATATTTGTCCAAAACTCTCCTCGGGCAAGCACAAGGTAGAGATAAAGTGCAAGGGCAAAGCCAATATAGATTCGATCGCAATTTACGACGAGGATAAAGTAAAATAAAATAACAAAACGCAGTTCGATAACGAACTGCGTTTTGTTATACAAATTAAGCGCGTCTTTCGGCGCGCTTTTATATTTGAAATTATGCTTTACATATTCTTCTTCATCTTCGCTTCTTGTTTGAGCCTGAGATCTTTTGCGAGTATCGTCTTGCGCAGTCTTATGCTCTTGGGCGTCACTTCGACGAGTTCGTCGTCTGCGATGAATTCCAGACACTGCTCGAGCGACATCTGGGTCGGGGTAATGAGTTTGAGCGCTTCTTCGCTTCCGCTTGCGCGGTTATTGGTGAGCTGCTTTTTCTTGCATACGTTGACGACCATATCGTCTTCTCTGGAGTTTACTCCCACTATCATTCCTTCGTATACGTTTACGCCCGCTCCGATAAATAGGTTGCCGCGCTCCTGCGCGTTGAACAATCCGTAAGAAGTAGTAGCTCCGTCTTCCCACGCGATCAGTGAACCTCTGTTGCGCTCCTGCACTTCGCCCTTATACGGTTCGTATCCCTTGAGTACGTGGTGCATTACTCCGAAGCCGCGCGTGTCAGTCAGCATTTCGCTGCGGTAGCCGATAAGACATCTCGACGGGATCTCGAATTCGAGTTTTGTGCCGCCTCTTCCGTCGGGGAACATATTTTTGAGATCGCCTTTTCTTGCGCCGATCTTATTCATCACCGCGCCCACGTATTCTTCGGGCACGTCGACTATAAGCTCTTCTACAGGTTCGCACTTTACGCCGTCTATGTCTTTGTAGATTACTCTGGGACGCGACACTTGGAATTCGTATCCCTCGCGTCTCATCGTCTCTATCAGTATCGACAGGTGCAGTTCGCCTCTGCCGAATACCTTAAAGCAGTCGGCGGAATCCGTGTCTTCCACTCTCATAGACACGTTTGTTTCGACTTCTTTATACAGTCTCGCTCTCAGATGTCTGGAGGTGACGAATTTGCCTTCCTTTCCCGCAAACGGGGAGTTGTTGACCATAAATATCATTGACAGGGTAGGCTCGTCGATCTTTACGAAAGGCAGCGCTTCTACTTTATCCACGTCGCATATGGTCTCGCCTATATTGAGGTTGTCCACGCCGCTGATAGCGACGATATCTCCCATTTTGCCGCTCTCGCACTCCACGCGTCTCAGTCCTTCGTATTGATAAAGTTTGGAAATCTTCGCCTGATGGCGCGATCCGTCGGCGTGGCAGATGACGGCTTGCTGACCGCTCTTGATAGCGCCTCGCACTATTTTTCCGATACCTATTCTTCCCACGTATTCGTCATAATCGATGTTGCATATGATCGTCTGCAGTCCGTCCTCGATATCGCCTTCGGGACAGGGGATCTGTTCTATTATCGTGTCGAGCAGAGGAGTCATATCCTTGCCGACTTCGCCGACTTTGAGAGTTGCCCAGCCTTGTTTCGCGCTCGCCATAACGGTGACGAAATCCAGCTGGTCGTCGTTTGCTCCCAGTTCGATAAACAAGTCTATCAGCTGATCGATTACTTGATTGGGATCGCCGCCTCTGTCGACTTTGTTGATCACGACTACGGCTTTTTTGTCGAGACCGAGAGCTTTTTTCAGTACGTATCTCGTCTGCGGCATACATCCCTCTACCGCGTCCACGAGCAGCAGCACGCCGTCTACCATCGACAGTATACGTTCTACTTCGCCTCCGAAGTCCGCGTGTCCGGGGGTGTCAATTATATTGATCTTTATTCCTTTATAGTGTACGGCGGTATTTTTCGCGAGTATCGTTATACCGCGTTCTCTCTCTATGTCGCCGTTGTCCATAACTCTGTCGACTACCGCTTCGTTGGAGCGGAATATGCCGTTCTGGCGGAGCAGTTGATCGACCATCGTCGTTTTGCCGTGATCGACGTGCGCTATTATTGCAATGTTTCTTACGTCAGTTCTTTTCATATATAAACCTTTTTCCGTATCTTATGATACCTTGTATTCGATTGTTTTCCTATATCGGTTTTTTATTCCGTCAAAATGTGCGATTTACTATTTTTGCAAGCACTTTGCCGTCTTTTACGCTCATATAGCAATATGTGCCCGAGTATGTCAGCGAGCCGGGATTTATCACCGTGAGATCGCCGTATTTTTCTATCTGCGGAGTATGCGCGTGTCCGTATACGCAACATTTTGCGCCCTCTTCGATACTTTTCATCTGAAGATCGAGATCGGACGATTTTGCTCTGTATCTGTGTCCGTGCGCCAAGAAGAATTTTACTCCCTCTATCTCGACGGTCCGTTCTTCTTCGCGCGACATATGATCGCAGTTGCCGTATACGTAGACGAGTTTGTCAGGATATGCGAATTTAAGTTTTTCTATATCGCGTATTCCGTCGCCGAGATGGAAAATATAATCGGCGTTCTCCAGTATCTCCCAAAACTCAGCCGAAGAGGGCAGTCTGTTGTGCGTATCGGATATTGCTATGATATTTTTCATATAAACAAACTACTACTTTTTATATAATAAGTCAAACGCTTGAACGCCGCGAGATAAAAAAATACTTTTATCTTATCCAAAAAACATTAAAAAACGGAGATTTCTCTCCGTCCTTTTACATTTTTGACAGCAGGTCTTTCAACGCGCGCGATCGATGGGAGATAGTATTTTTTTCTTCCATCACCGCTTCGCCGAATGTCTTTCCCAGTTCGTCGCTCAGAAATATCGGATCGTAGCCGAATCCGTTGTCTCCGCGGTACTCGTCGATTATCTTGCCGTACGTTCTGCCGTTGCCGCACAGATAACTTCCGTCGGGATAGCATAGCACGACGCAGCTTTGAAAATAAGCCGTCCTGTTTGCGGGCGCGGTCTCTTCGAGTTTGTGAAGTTTTCCCAACAACTTTTCGTTGTTTTTAGCGTCGTCGCAAGGTTCTCCCGCATATCTTGCAGAGTATATATTCGGTTCGCCGTTCAATGCTTCCACGCAGATTCCGCTGTCGTCTCCTATCGCGGGCAGTCCCGTCATCTTGGCGATTGTGCTTGCCTTTATGTACGCGTTTTCTTCAAACGTCGAACCGTTTTCTTCTATTTCGATATCGATACCCATATCTTTGAGCGTGAGCACGTCTTCGAATTTGCCTTCGAGCATAGCTTTGATCTCTACCAGTTTATGTCTGTTGTTGCTTGCCAATACGGCTTTCATATCTATTTACTTCTCCTTTGTCTGGGTTGTATGGATACTATCTCCACGATCAGAGACGGTTTCTTTTCTTTTATACGCGATATTATATCGTCGAAATATCTCGGGTTGCACGTCACGTTTATCACGTCCGACGGGGAAGCGGCAGACGCGTCTTTTGCGGATTTTCCGCTCTTGTAATATATCAGCAGATATTTGCCCTCGCTGTCCTGTTTGACCGCGGTCACGTTTTCGTACTTGATCTTTGATACGAGAAAACCTAGTATATAGGTGATATGTTTTTCTCCCGTCGATATGCTGCACAGAAAGACTGCAAGTGCCAGAACGACTATCACTACTCCCATTATCACGGTGGCGAGTATGTCCTGCGTGTGGTAATAGGAAGTCAGATTTCCCACTCCGCATACTTTCAAAATATTGACAATCATACAAATAAACAATATAATTATTGCGAGTATGGAGACGGTATATATCCAGCGTCTTTGTTTGAAACAGTAGAATTTTCTCATACTCATATTATACACACAACTCGGGATTTACACAACCGATAAAAAGGAATTTATGCAATTCGAAAAGATCAAGGATGAAAATTTTGTCCGCATTGCCGCGCTTCAGCGGCTCACGGAGTACAACGGAAGCGAGTATTCTATGCTGTATCTTAAAGGCTGGGATTTTTTCAACTATCCGTCTATGGAATTTAGCGACTGCAAAGATAGGATATTTATCCGTTTCAGACCGCACGATAAATATAAAGAGGACGTGACGGACGGCAAATACGTCTATCTGCCTCCGCTTACGACGTCGGATAAGATCGCAGAGGCGTACGGTATGATAGAAGATCAGTGCAGAGAGGACGGCGACGTTATGTACGTGATGTCCACTCCCAAAGAATACGTCGATATCCTCGGCGACAGGTACGAGTATGTTTTCAACGAGGACTATTCCGAATATCTTTACGCGCCTTCCGATCTTATAGATCTCAGAGGGAAGAAATATCATTCCAAGCGCAATCATATCGCAAATTTTGTCAGAAAGTACAAGTCGGGAGAGGGATCGGATTGCGTCTTCAGACCTTACGTGCCCGATGACAGAAAGGGAGTGCTTTCGCTGATAGACGGCTGGGAAGAGAGCAAGGAATTCGACAGCGAGGAGTTTGACGGTATGGCGGACGACGAACTCAGCGTGATCGCATTGGCGCTGAAACTCGCGGTCGGCAGAGATGAATACTTTGCGGACGTCGTAGAGTGCGACGGCAGAATCATAGGCTTTTCGTTCGGAGAGATAACTCCCTCCGGAGTAGGTATTACGCATATAGAAAAAGGCAACGTGAATTACGACGGCGTATATCCTTATCTTTGCAACGCTTTTGCAAGGGCGCATTTCGCCGACGTAAGATATATCAACCGCCAAGAAGATATGGGATTGGAAGGGTTGAGGAGATCCAAGCGTTCCTATCATCCGGTGGCTTTTTGCGAAAAGTACGCCGTCAAGATAAAAGGATAAATCCTGCACGCTCCCGCCGCAAGGCGGGTTTTGCAAAACGTGAGAATAAAATCGAGATACTATATTGTTATTATTTTGGCTTGCAATATGCGCGTGTATAATATATAATTAAAGATAACGATAAAGACAAAATTTACAACGGAGTAATTTATGATTGAATTGAAACAGGCATCGTATTTGCTTAACGGAAAGTTCGTCTCTTCGGACAGGCTCAAAGCCGAGGGCTTTGACGCTCGCGCTATCGAAGAAGCGTATAAAGGCACTATGGCGTACTCTATACTCGCCGCGCACAACACAGCGCCAGCGACCGAAAAAGGCGGCGCGCTGAGGATCAAATTCGACGCGATGGCGTCGCACGATATCACCTACGTCGGTATTATCCAGACTGCCAAAGCGAGCGGACTCAAAGAATTTCCCATACCCTACGTATTGACGAATTGCCACAATTCGCTCTGCGCGGTCGGCGGCACTATAAACGAGGACGACCACGTATTCGGTTATTCGGCGGCTAAAAAGTACGGCGGCATTTTCGTGCCTCCTCATCAGGCAGTAATACATACGTATATGAGAGAGTGTATGTCGGGTTGCGGCAAGATGATACTCGGCTCCGATTCGCATACGAGATACGGCGCGCTCGGTACGATGGCTGTGGGCGAGGGCGGACCGGAATTGGTAAAACAGCTCCTTTGCCGCACTTACGACATCAAGTATCCCGACGTAGTGGCGATAGAACTCAAGGGCAAGCCTCGCAAGGGCGTAGGTCCTCAGGACGTTGCTTTGGCGATAATAGGCAAGGTCTTCAAAGGCGGTTTCGTCAAGAATAAAGTCATGGAATTCGTAGGCGAGGGCGTAAAAAATCTCCCGATAGAATACAGAATCGGCATAGACGTTATGACGACCGAGACCACGTGTCTGTCTTCGATATGGACGACCGATGACGAAGAGGTCAAGAATTATTATGCGATCAGAGGCAGACTGGACGAATATAAAGAGATCGCTCCCGCGCCGCTCGCATATTACGACGGCGTCGTAGAGGTGGATCTCGACAAGATAGTTCCGCAGATCGCTCTGCCTTTCCATCCGTCCAACGTATACGATCTTCAGGATGTCATCGACAATCCCGGCGACGTGCTTTCGGCGGTCGAGAAGGAGTGCAACAGACTTCTCAACAATCCCAAGATAGATTTCAAACTCACCGATAAAATAGTAGGCGGCAAGGTCAAGGTAGAACAGGGTATCATCGCCGGTTGCGCGGGCGGTACTTACGACAATATTTTCGAGGCGAGTAAGATACTCGAAAACAAGGCTGTCGGCGACGGCAAATTCACGCTGAGCGTATATCCCTCGTCCACTCCCGTATATTACGACTTGCTCAAAAAGGGCGCGATCGCTCAGCTTGTCAAGAGCGGCGCAAACGTCAAGAGCGCATTCTGCGGACCGTGTTTCGGCGCGGGCGACGTGCCTGCCAACAACGCGCTGTCTATCAGACATACGACGCGTAATTTCGAATCGAGAGAGGGCAGCAAGCCTGCCAATAATCAAATCGCTTCCGTTGCGCTTATGGACGCGCGTTCCATCGCGGCGACGGCGGCAAACGGCGGCATATTGACAAGCGCGCTCGGTATGGATTACGACAATACCGTACCGCAGTTCGCTTACGACAAGACAATCTACGAGAAGAGAGTTTACAACGGCGTAGGCAAGGCGGATAAAGACGCCGCGCTGGAGTACGGACCGAATATTTGCGATTGGCCGGAAGTGATAGAACTCACCGACAATATTATCGTCAAATTGGCTGCGGTGATCAACGACCCTGTCACCACGACGGACGAACTTATCCCGTCGGGCGAGACTTCGAGCTATAGATCCAATCCTCTCAAACTCGCCGAATTCGCGCTGTCGAGAAAAGTTCCCGAGTACGTAGGCAGAGCCAAGAAGATCTATGCGGACGAGTTGGCAAGAAGAGAGAGCGGACTTCCAGCAGAGTATGCCGACGCAGTCAAGAAAGCCGGAGTTAAACTCAACGGCACCGTATCCGTAGGAAGCGGAGTTTATGCGGTAAAACCGGGCGACGGCAGCGCCAGAGAACAGGCGGCAAGCTGTCAGAGAGTGCTCGGCGGAGTTTGCAATATAGCAAAAGAGTACGCTACAAAGAGATATCGCTCCAATCTCATCAACTGGGGTATGCTCCCCTTTATTTCCGAAGAAGAGTATAAGCTCGGCGATATCGTGATCGTCTACAACGTCAAGAGCGTAGTCGACGGCGGCGGATGCGAATTTGACGCAAAGATAGTCAGAGGCGGCGAAGTGATAGATACCAAGCTCAAGGTCGACGCTTTGACTGACGACGAGAGAGAGATCATATCCAGAGGCTGTCTCATCAATTACTACAAGGCGCAGTAAAGTATGGACGGCGCCGTCGAGAAGAAATGCCTTCTTCGCGCCGAGTTGCGAGCGAGACTCGCGGCGATGAGCGAAGAGAAAAAGCGTTGCGAGAGCGACAAAATCGCCGCTTGGGTAGAGACTTTGGCTTTACCCGGCGGCGGCATATGCATATATAATTCGCTGAACTGCGAAGTCGATACAAAGAAGCTTATAGGTTACTTTATCGGCAGACGCGACGTCTATCTGCCCGTCGTTGACGGAGACGGGATGTTGCTCGTCCAAGTCGACGCGGATACGGAATACGAGTCGGCGGGTTGGGGAATACTCGAACCGAAAGGCAAGCGTCTCGCGCCGTCGGAAGTTGACGCGGCAGTCACGCTTACGCCTCTTCTCGGAGCGGATAAACGTCTTGCGAGATTGGGCAAGGGCAAGGGATATTACGACAGATATTTTGCAGAGACGGATACGTTGAAGATAGGACTTGCGTTTTCCGATCAGATTGTCGACGAAGTACCTTGCGAGCCTACGGATATTCCGCTGGATATGTTGATCACTGCGGAAGGAGTAATTAGAAGACAATGAGAGTAATAAGCGGCAAATACAGAGGGAAGAGAATAGTCTCTCCGCCAGACGGGAGCATAAGACCCACGTCGGACAAGGTCAAGGAGAGTATTTTCAACGTGATACAGTTCGACGTGTCGGGCAGTAGGTTTTTGGACTTGTTCGCAGGCACGGGCGCGATGGGTATCGAGGCTTTGAGCAGAGGCGCGGAGTACGTGTTGTTTTCCGATTCGGGCAAGACGTCTTCGGAACTTTTGAAGTGCAATCTTCAAGGTATAAAAGACGGATACAAAACGCTTGCAAGGGATTATCGCGACGCGCTGTACTGTGCGGACGGGAAATGGGATTTTATCTTCGTAGATCCTCCGTATAAATGCGATTATATCGAGGAGATATGTTCGATAGTCAAAGGCAGAAATATGCTCGCTGAATGCGGATATATCGTATACGAGCATGGCGGCAAAGACTATGTTCTTCCCGACGGAATGGTTATTTCCAAGCGCAAACGTTTCGGTACGGTGTACGTCGATTTTATAGGAATGTCGAGAGGCAGGACGGCTATGGCAGGCAGTTACGACCCGATCACGAAAGGACATATCGACGTGTTGGAGCGCGCGTTGGACGATTACGACGAAGTCGTTGTGTTGATTGCTCGCAATTCCGACAAAGAGTATTTGTTCACTCTTGAAGAGCGAGTAGAGTTTGCTAAGCTCGCGACCGAGGATTATCTCAACGTACGCGTAGACGTTTGCGACGGATTCGTATACGACTACTGCCGCAAGTCGGGCGTAGATACGGTGTACAGAGGTTATCGCGACGAAGCCGATCTGGAGTACGAACGCGATATGGCTCGTTTTAATGAAGAACACGGCATAAAGACCGTATTGGTAGAGGGAGTAAGACCTATTTCGTCCACGCTGATAAGGCAGGGATTGAAAGAGGGCGAAGACATAAAAAAATATTTACCCAAAGAAAGCGTAAAGGCGGTGCTCAAGGCCTTTAAGGAGAAATTATGAATTTGATGACAACAGACAGACTTCTCGAGAAATTAGAAGAACTGCTCAACAGCGGCAAAAAGCAGATGTTTTCAAATATGCGTCTTGTGGACGCAAACAGCTGTCTGGCTATAATCCAACAGATAAGGAGTCAGCTGCCGGGAGAACTTGCGGAAGCGGTGGTAGTGCTTCGCGATTGCGATAAACTCAAAGAAGAGGCTATGCACGACGCCGATTCCATAATTGCAGGCGCGCAGGAGCAGGCAAAAAGGCTGGTCGCGGAAAGCGAGATACTGAGGGAGAGCGAGCGTCAAGCGTCCGAACTCGTCAAGGGCGCGGGAGTATACGCCGACAGTCTAGTCGAGCAGAGTTATATTCAGGTCAACAATTTGTATATAGAAGTAGAGAACGCTATGAGAGAAATGCTCAACGCGGTGTCGAGCAGTCGCGAGAGTCTTTTCGTCGACGAAAACCGCGCTCCCGACGAAGGCGAAAATCAGCGATGATTTTACTATGGATCAATAAAAGATTTCTACGATACCCAGCGCGATAATGAAAGTGACGACCGCCTGAGTGAATTTGGTAAGAAAATAAAAAGAGGTCTTCATCTTGCAGTTTTTGAGAAAAGTAAGCGACTGCAGAGTGATAGACAGTCCTCCGAAAGACAGCAGTCCTGCCGCAAACGGCAGGATTGTTTTTATACTCGCGCCGCATTGCGCAAAAGCCTGACAGCCTCTGGTTATCTCGATCATAGATATTATCGACGGCGCGGCTATTTCGGTCGGCAGTCCCACCCAAGACAGAGGTTTTGATATCACAAAGGCAAGCGCGTCCACGATCTTTGCGTCGACGGCTATGTCGATTATCATACTGAATATAGCGATATATCCGCCCACTATCAGCACCGAAAGAATGGAAGAAGTGATCGAGTTGTTGAGCAGTTTGTCGTCCGACTGCCGAGTAGGCATTGCAGACAGCGCGATTTCGCTTTTGCGTCCGCGATAGAGCAGTCCGTTGACGAGCGCGCCGAGAGCGTGACATACGAACAGTACGTAACCGGCCTTTGGAGAAGAAAACATCAGCGTGCCGACGGTGCCGACGACAAAGAGCGGTCCCGACGTCGAAGTAAACGAGGATACTTTTTTGCAGTTGGCTTCCGAGAAATTGCCGTTTTCGTAAAAATCACTGATCAGTTTCGCGCCGATAGGGTATCCGGAGATAAGGCTCATCACGAGTATATATCCGCTTTCGCCGGGAGCGTTATACAGTCTTGCGATAGGACGTTTCAACGCCCTTCCGAGCGCGCTCGCCGCGCCGATACCGGTGAGTATCTTCGTAAAGAAAAAGAACGGAAAGAGCGCGGGCGCTACGTTTTTGGCAAACAGCAACATACCGCTGAATACGCTTTCTATGTATCTCTCGGGATTTATCACCAGGCAGAGTATAAAAAAACATATTATCAGCGACAGCGGCAATATCTTTTTTGCTTTTTTCGTCAACGTCGGCATACAAAAATATATGTGTCGGCGAAAAGTTTTATTCATATATAAATATTGGCAAACGTCCGTCTATCGGACGTGAAGACGAACTTTGCGTAACGCGCGTCGCTATAAGATAGTTATTTAAGCGTGATCATCACGTCGGGGATATTGGATCTTACGCTGGAATAGAGTCTGTCCGCCGCGGCTATGAGACTGCCGTTCGGCAGAGTGGAATTTTTGACGTTGACTCTGCATTTAAACGCTGAGAGTATGTCTTTGGAATTCTCTTTCACCGCAAGGACGTTTACGAATTGAGGAGTTTCTTTTTTCAGCGTTTCTGCGTCAAAACGGTTGTCCAACAGTATGTTTATCAACGTCCGCGCGAGATAGGAATCCGTATATCGCTTTGTGGATAGTTTTTCAGCCAGTTCTTCTTTGTCGCGGCTTTGCGCGAGCGCGGCGGTTATTCTATTCTCTATGCCTTCTTTCACGCCGTGTATAGAAGAGAGGTCGCGCGTTTTCGCTATATATTTGAGAAGAGCGAAGATCTTGTCCTGCGAGGCGGTGTAATCGGAGTAGTCAAAATCTTTAAGACTTTCGTACACGAATTCGGGCACGCTTTTTTTGACGCTTTCGTTATCTCCTTTTTTCAGCATCGCGCGCACCGCGCCGGCGGAGGAATAAATATCGTTATATTGACTGTCCAGATAGCCTCCGCCTTCTCTCTTTATACTCAGCGCGCCGATATCGCTGTTTGTACTTTTTATCGCTTTGAGATATTCTATCGCGAGAATATTATTGGGCGAGGAGATGATATCCGCGTATTCTTCGTTGAGATCGCGCATCGCTTGAGCATAACTTTTCGCATATCCCGTGCCTTTGGCGAGATATTCGTTCAGCGCGCGTTTGAAATTTTGACTTTCCTCATATTCGGCAATCTCTTTCAGTTTGTATGTGTTTCCGCATTCGCTGCCGAAACAAAGCGTAACGTCGCCTTCCAAAGCCGCGGCTATTCTCACTCCGCCTATCGCAAAGAATTGGGCGGACGACAGTACGTATTGCGGAGGAAGTTCGACCACCGCGTCGGCTCCGCCGCGCAGCGCCCACTGCGCCCTCGCGTACTTGTCGGCGATCGCCGGTTCGCCTCTCTGAGTAAAATTGCCGCTCATCACGCACACCGTTCTGTCGCTTTCGGTAAGTCTCGCGCTTTCGGCGAGAAGATAAACGTGCCCCTTTTGAAAAGGATTGTATTCGCAGATGACGACGGCGATTTTCATTATTTACACCTCAAAACTCTTTACAATTATTTTTCATAAGAGTATACTTTAACTATTATAATTGTATAAGATATTTTATAAAAAATAAAGTGTTTTGGAGGAAATGAAATGAGCAAAATCATTGACAGCATTATCGACAAGGCAAAGAGATTGCAAAAGACGATCGTTTTGGCGGAGGGCGAAGAGCCGCGTACCGTCGAAGCGGCGCAGACTATAGTCAGCAACAAGATCGCAAAAGTCATACTTCTGGGCAACGAAGAAAAACTCAAGACTATGTATCCCTATGCGGATTTCGAAGGTATCAAGATAATTGATCCGCTCACCGCGGATATCGAGGATTACGCGGACACTCTCTACGAACTCAGAAAGGCAAAGGGAATGACTCCTGAAGACGCTCGCAAGGAGATAAGAAAATATCTCAATTTCGGCGCGATGATGATAAAGAAAGGCGACGCAGACGGTATGGTTGCGGGAGCGATCAATTCCACGGGCAACGTATTGAGAGCGGGACTTACCATCGTCAAGACCAAGCCGGGCATCAAGACTGTTTCCAGCTGTTTTCTGATGGCTTGCGACAATACCGCATACACGGCGCAGGATATAATGGTATTCGGAGACTGCGCGGTAAATATCGATCCGACGGCGGAGCAGCTCGCCGATATCGCGATATCTTCTACGGCTACCGCAAGAAATCTCGCGGGTATAGAGGATCCCAAAGTCGCAATGCTTTCATTCTCGACAAAGGGCAGCGCAAAGCACGCCAACGTAGATAAAGTAGTTCAGGCTACCGAGCTTGTAAGAGAAAAAGCTCCCGAGATAGACGTGGACGGCGAATTGCAGGTTGACGCGGCGATCGTTCCGTCCGTAGGCAGACTCAAAGCCCCGGGAAGCGAAGTGGCGGGCAAAGCCAACGTGCTTATATTCCCCGATCTTCAATCGGGTAATATCGGATACAAACTCACTCAGAGATTCAGCGGCGCTACGGCTATCGGACCTATCTGTCAGGGTTTTGCCAAGCCTATCAACGACCTCTCCAGAGGATGCACGAGCGACGATATAGTTGCGGTAGTCGCGATTACCGCCGTACAGACGAGTCAAAACTGACAGGATTTCAAGGAGATAGATTATGAAAATATTGGTAGTCAACGCAGGAAGTTCCTCTCTCAAGTATCAGCTTATCGAGATGGAAAACGAGCAGGTAATATGCAAAGGCACCGTCGAATGTATCGGTATCGACGGATCCAAGATCACGCACAAAGTAGACGGCAGAGAATATGAGATCGAGCGTCCGCTTGCAGACCATACGGATGCGTTCAATCTGGTAATGAGCTGTCTGACGCATCCCGATTACGGCAGCGTATCGTCGCCCAAAGAGATAGGAGCGATAGGTCACAGAATGGTGCATTCGGGAGAAGAGTTCGATCGTTCGACTTACGTTGACGGCGCGGCTATGAAAAAACTCGAGAGCGTCGCGCATCTCGCGCCGTTGCACAATCCGGCGGGGCTTGCTTGTCTCAAGTCGTGTATGTCTTTGGTCGACTGTCCCAACGTAGTCGTCTTCGATACCGCGTTCCACAGCACAATGCCCGATATGGCAAAGTTATACGGCATACCTTACGAAGATTACAAAGCGTCCAAGATAAGAAAATACGGCTTCCACGGCACGTCGCATAAGTTCGTATCGCAAGAGGCTGTCAAATATCTGAAGTCCAAGGGCTATGCGAGCGATAAAATTATCACTTGCCATCTCGGCAACGGTTCTTCTATCACGGCTGTCAAGGGCGGCAAATGCGTGGACACTTCGATGGGAATGACTCCGCTCGAGGGACTTATAATGGGTACTAGAAGCGGCAATATCGATCCCGCGGCAGTGGAGATGCTTGCCAAGTTCAAGAATATGAGCCTTGAGGAGATCACGATATATCTCAATAAGAAGAGCGGATTTTTGGGAGTGAGCGGAGTAAGCTCCGATTTCAGAAAACTCTGCGAAGCTATCGACGCGGGTAACGAAAGGGCAAAACTCGCTTACGATATGTTCAACTATCAGATACGCAAGTTTATCGGAAGTTACACCGTCGCTATGGGCGGACTCGACTGTATAGTCTTTACAGGCGGCATAGGCGAAAACGGCGCCCGTATAAGAGGCTCGGTGACAAAGGATCTCGAATTCTTGGGAGTGAAGACGGATAAGGATCTCAACGAGAATGCGCCGAGAGGAACTATGGTCGATATAAGCGCGGCAGACTCCAAAGTCAGAGTGCTCGTCATACCTACAAACGAGGAACTTGTCATCGCCAGAGACACCGAAGAAGTCGTCAAATCTCTTTGATTGCGGAATATGATATAAAAATGTCAAAACATTTGAATTTTGTTTGACAAAGAAAAAAAAATAATCTATAATGCAATAGCGATTAAATTTATCAGTAAGAAACGGAGGTGTTGACATATGGCAGTACCAAAAGCGAAAACATCAAAACAAAGAAAGCATACGCGTTCGGCAAATTGGAAGTTGACTGCTCCCAATCTTTCCGAGTGTCCTCAGTGCCACGAATTGAAGATGAATCACAAGGCTTGTCCCAGCTGTGGTTATTATGACGGCAAACTTGTCGTCGAGAAAAAGTAATTCGATAGGCGAATAACAAGAAACATAGAAGTCCGCATATTTGTGCGGACTTTTTTTGTGTTCGGCAGCCTCATGATGTTTTAATATTTATGTCGTTTACATATTAATTTGTCATCTCGACTGTAGCGTAAGCGTAATGGAGAGATCTATCCTTTTATTTTATATTGATTAGATATTTCGACTTCACTTCGTTTCGTTCAATATGACGAAAATACTGTTGTCATTTCGACCAACTTGGAGAGATATCATCCTATCACAACAACATTTATTTCATTTTTTCGCGCTTGCTTGATTTTTTATCGATAATATAATATTATATAATATATACAGTATAATAGAGGTGCATATGAAGATAATACTGGACTGTTTCGGCGGAGACAACTGTCCCGACAGCGCGATCGACGGCGCATTGCTTGCCCTAGAGGAGAATAAAGATCTTAATATCGTCTTGTGCGGAGACGAAGCCGTGATAGGCGCATATCTTGCGGACAAGTCTTACGACAAGTCGCGAGTAAGCATTTTGCACGCCGGCGACGTTTTGACCAACGACGATAGTCCTACGCTCGCGATACGCAGAAAAAAAGATTCGTCTATGGTAGTTGCTCTCAGGGCGCTTGCGGACGGAGATTACGACGGTCTCGTTTCTTCGGGCAATACCGGCGCGTTGCTTGTCGGAGCAAGCGTGATAGTAAAACTTATCGACGGAGTACAGCGCGCTTCGCTGTCGCCGCTTTTGCCCACTTTGATAGACGGCAAGTCCACGATATTGGTCGACGGCGGCGCCAACGTAGATTGCAAGGCAAGTATGCTCAAAGAATTCGCGGTAATGGGTTCCGCTTTTATGAACGCGGTCTGCGGAGTAAAATATCCAAAAGTCGCTTTGCTCAACAACGGTGCGGAAGAGGAAAAGGGCAACGCGCTCACAAAAGAAACTCACGCTTTGCTAAAGGACAGCGATCTCAATTTTGTCGGCAATCTCGAGGCGAGAGATCTTTTTACCGGAGATGCGGATGTGATAGTCGCCGACGGCTTTGCGGGCAATGTAGGTATAAAATCGGCGGAGGGCATGGGCAAAGTAATTTTTAAGATGCTCAAGAGATACATTCTCGAAGGCGGACTGAGGGCAAAACTCGGTTATCTGCTTCTCAAGCCATCTCTTAAAAAACTTAAAGGCATTATGTCCAGCGACGCAGTAGGCGGCGGAGTATTCTTGGGCGTAAAGAAGATCGTGGTCAAGGCTCACGGAGCAAGCAATGCGCTTGCGTTTAAGAATGCTATATCGAGGGCGGACGAAATGGCTCGCGCAGGCGTCGTAGATAAAATAGCCGAAGCGCTTGAGAAAAATGAAAATGTTTGATTTTGACGGTATACAAACACTTATCGGTTACACGTTTAAGGACGCGGAGATTTTGGAGAGAGCGTTTACGCATTCTTCATATTCGCATACTCGAGGCGGCAAGAACTATCAGAGATTGGAATTTCTGGGCGATAGCATTATAGATTTTTTGATCGCGGAGGAACTTTGCAGACGTTATCCCGACGCCGAAGAAGGCGCGCTGACTAAAATGCGGGGCGCGATAGTATCTTCTGCTCCTCTTGCCGCAATAGTGAGAAAAAAAGGTTACGATAAGTATATAAAGATGGGGTTCGGCTCTCCCAGCGAAAAGATTTTTTCGGATATATTCGAATCTCTTTGCGGCGCGATATATCTCGACGGCGGGATCGACAGGGCGAGAGAGTTTGCGCTCAACGATCTCGACGGGGTAATCGCACAAGCGGCGGAGAATTGCAAAAAAGATTACAAGACCGCTCTTTACGAAAAATATCCCGACCGCAATATCCGCTTTGTAGATATAGGGCAGAAGGGCGAAAAACACAGTCCGATCTTTGAGGTAGAACTCTATCTCGACGGCGCGCTTGTCGCGCGGGGAAGCGGCGGAAATAAAAAAGCCGCTCAGCAGGAATGCGCCAAAGCCGCATTGAAGAATAATTGATTTTCCTTATATAATTCAGCCGCTTTATAGCGGCTTTTATTATTTCATCTGTCATAACCAATATTTATCTCACTTAAAATTATGTAAAATTAAAAACAAAAATGTCGACATATCT
>CAOKSY010000013.1 GCA_948471525.1 uncultured Clostridia bacterium
ATACAAGTTTCGACAAGGTACTTAAGGTCATCAAGGAATGGTGGCAGGTAGTAGCGAGCGGAATAAGCATAGTGCTTATAATAGCGTTCTTCGGCAAGGGCTTGGATTATGCGAGCAAGAGAAAGAAAGCGAAGAAGACGATAGAGAAGAAGTACAGTTCATACTATGCGACAGGCTTGTTCGGCTTGAGTATGACGAAATGGACGATAATAGCGGGCGTGCTTATGGGCGCGGCAGTACTAGCGCTGATCTTTATGATAATAGAGAAGTCGCTTTATAACAAAGCCTTGGAAGAACTCGACGAAGCCAAGGAAGAATACGAGCGTAATCAAAAAGAACTCGAAGAGCGCAAAAGAGAGGAAGAAAATATGCGCCGCGAAGAAGAGATGCGTCGTCGCGACGAAGATATGAAGATGATGTTTATGCATATGATTGGCGGCGGAGCAGGCACGGCACAAGGCGCAGGAGGATCGGCGCAGGGCGCGTTTGTATACCCGCAACAGTCTATCGGCGCGGACGATATACGCGGAATAATATCCGAGACTGTGACGGCGTTACTGCCCGGTATGCAGGCGCTTTTGCCTCAGCAGGCATCTGTCAATGAGGAGATAATACAGAAACTCATAGAGCAGAACGAGCAAAATGAGGAGCGCATTAGAAAACTTACCGAACAAAATAACGAAGTCGTAAAAAGTCTTGCGGAAAATCAGGAATTATTGATGCAGAAATTGTCGGAGAAAACCGTTGAAAGAAACGATAGCACAGACGAAACTGTACAGAAATTGATTGAGCAGAACGAGAAGTTGATGGAAAAACTGTCCGAAAAACCCGAAAGGGAAGCGGCGGCTACGGATTCAAGCGACGAGATTCTAAAAGTATTGAAAGAGATAAAGGAACAAGGCGGAACCAACTCAAGTGACGAGACTGTATTGAAAGTGGTCTCGAAGACGGAAGAGAACGAGGGAACGATAAAACAGCTTCTGCAAAATCAGGAAATATTGATGAAACAGATAGTCGAATTATCCAATAACAAGTCTAATGCGCAACCGCAAGTGATTGAAAAAATAGTCGAAAAGCCTGTCGAGAAGATCGTGGAAAAGCAAGTGCGTGTAGAAGTTCCCGTCGAAGTGGAGAAAGTCGTAGAAAAGATAGTGGAGAAAGAAGTCAAGGTCGAAGTACCCGCGGCAAAACCGACTGCGCCGAAAAAGCCGGTCGCTCCCAGACTTACACTCGACGAAGCGTATGCGAAACTGAGCAAGGAACAGAAGAAGTTCTTTGATACTCTCAAGGCATATGCTATGAGCAAAGATAAGTGCAAGGAGAAGAAATCTACGTATTATATCTTGCTCGGACAGTCTTCGGTAAATCCTTTGGTCAAACTTACGGTAAAGAAAGATACGACGGTCGCACTCTTTAAGATGGAAGACGAGTACTTCAAGGATATCCGCCGCAACGCAGGATCAGACGGCACGAAGATAAAAGTCAAGGAGACGGAGTTGATCGTAGGCGACGCTCAGGCATTGGACGCGGCAAAAGAAATGATAGATTTGCGTGAGGATCAGATCGAGAGGTATCAGGAGTATCTTAAAGAACAGAAAAGTATGAAACGTTGACGAGTGCGTATAGCAGCTCCCTTTTCGCTTGATCTGCGAGACTCGGGGCGGCGACGTGTACGGCAAGTACACTTGACGCCGCCGCTCGCTCTGGCTAAAGCGAAAATGAAACTACTCTCCGCACTCGAGAGTGGCTATGTGTAATAAGCGGATTATATTAGTACACTACACTCGAGAGCGGAGGAGGATAATTGGGTGAGATTTCTCCGCTGCACTGCGTTTCGGTCGAAATGACAGGGACGGTATTTACATTGTGTACAGCAAGTACACTTGACGCCGCCGCTCGCTCTGGCTAAAGCGAAAATCGAACTACTCTCCGCGGTCGAGAGCGGAGGAGGATAAGCGGATGAGATTTCTCGACTGCGCTCGTAAGGAGCGAAGCGACGGCATAGCGAGCAAGCAGATGCGTCTCGTGCGAGCGTCAATGACAAGATAGACCGTGTACGGCAAGTACTACTTAGTGGCTAGGCTACTCCCGCTAAAGCGAAAATCACATCATTCTCCGCGGTCGAGAGCGACGTGGGGATAAACGGATGAGATTTCTCGACTGCGTTCGTAAGGAGCGAAGCATTGGTGTAGCGAGCAAGCAGATGCGTCTAGTGCGAGTGTCAAAGACAAAAATTCCGACCAGTCGAAAATACTACGTGTACACTCCGTATTTTGTCTGACTCTCAACGGTAGAATATTGATTTAGATTTCTCCATTTCACTTAGTTGCAGTCGAAATGACGATATTTAAATCTTTCATTGACGCTCATGAGGGTATTATAAGACTGCTATCGTATAAGATATATGATGTATAATAAATTATAAATTTTTATCAAATAAACGATAAATTATATTTTAGGACTTGCAAATTGTAAATAAATGGGTTATAATATAACCGAACATAGTGTAGATTAATAACGTTTTGTAGCGAAAAAGAATACAATAAAAAGATAATTACTGCATATTCTTTGCAGATAAATAAAAAAAGAGGGGATAAAAAATGAAAAAGAAGATCGTATTATTTGTTGCAATGGCACTGTGCTGTCTTTTATTCGTCGGTCTTGTGGCTTGCAAAGATCCGAACGATTCGGACAATACCAAAGACGTAAACGAAGTCGAAGAATTTACTGAAATATTGAACGCGGTCATCGGAAAATTTGTAGATATGACAAAGTCTGACTCGACGGCTACCGCGCAACTTGCTATGGCAAGCAGCGAAGAATCTGTTGGCTCGATCAGCCGAGATACCGTGGACAGCGCTTTTGAATATTTGGACGGACAAAGCGGCAAAAAAGAATCTCCCATTTATGAGAAGATGTCGAGTGCGGTTGCTGTGAACGGGCTTGTTTCAGTGCTTGCGTATGCTCAAACTTTGAGTGAAGTACATAATATCGACAAGATTTATAACGTGCCTTTTAGAATAGAGCCTGCAAAAGAAAATATTGACGGAGTGGATATTGAGTATTCCGGCGGTTATGCGATAATCGTGTCTAAGGATGATCATAAGATTTTATATTTTTATAATAAAGACGAAGAAAACTCCAATGAGACTCTTTATAAATACGATATAAATTATAAGAGCAAGGATGATTTTTCCGCAAAGATGGCTATGCTCGCAATGGATGAGATCGAGTTGAATTCATAGGTGGACGAAGCGAGCGCTTATTATTTTTACGGAGATACTAAAGACAGAACGTTGTTTATGATGGGCGAATGGGGAGAATCGGCGATGTTGACAAGCAACGCAGTCGGTTACAGAAGTGAAACGGGCGCGGCTTTCGGAACGTTTGATACGGACGGAATAATAAACAAGACCTTTGAATTTGTAAGAAGCGATTATACGTCTATGGATCTGGAACTTGTGCGTTCGTTGGTAAAGCAGGATATGAAATCTTTTACTTGGAAACAGTATGTTGATAATACGGATAAAATTGCCAAAGAGCACGGTATCAAACAGTAAAGATCGCCGTAGATAGGCATACGTCAATAGATATCTGTTGATGAAAAGTTCAAGATAAGACTTTTCTGATTTTAAAGAGAAAGGTATAATGTCTGTTCGATAATTTATGGAAAAAAGAAAATCCGTCGGGAAATCGACGGATTTTACTTTTATCGTCATACGACGTTATTCTTCTTTGGGAAGATCTACCTTTGTCGTACCGATATCGGTAAAGATAAATTCGGAAGTTTGTTTTTCTTCGTCTTCGCTGTGTTTGACTATTGTGAGTTTGATTTGTTTTTTCTCGGAAAAGTCAAGCGTGACCATATAGTCGTCTATATTGCCGAAAATCTCTTCTTTTTGATTTTCGTATTCAGCTGCGAATTCGTTTTCTTCATAATCCTTTCCGAAGTAGGATTCGTATTTCTGCCTGAATAGTTCCTTGAAGAAATGATCGGGATCTACCGCATAAATTCTGTCGCTTTTTTCGGTGAGATAAGTTTCCTGAATTTTTGTATAACTAAGACCCGTTCTGTCCGCGATCGAAGAGAGATAGTCGTCTACGTCGTCTGTCTCGATGATCTGCCACTCGCCGCCTATATTTATCTTGCTGCCTTCGGCGGCAAAAGAGTAATAAATCTTGTTGTTTACGCCTTCTTCGTCTGTCGTATCGGTCATGAATTTGATTTCGCTGCCGTCGTTATCGTATTTGCCGACGGTGTTTTTCTCTTGCGAAAATTTGACGGTAAAGTTTTTGAGCGTTATAAAATCTTCGAAGTCGTAATATTCGAGATCCTTAAATCCGTCTTTGTCTTTACAGCCGACGGCAAAGACAGCCGTCAAAGTCAGGACGATCACCGTCATTATAAACAATGCTTTCTTTTTCATATCGTACCTCCGAATACAGTTTCTGCAAGTATACGGAAATTATGCAGATCGCACGGTATGTTTATTCCTTGCGTAGAAAGAAAAAAGTTGTTTGTGTTTGACTATGCGGATAAGTGGTGTTATAATATTTTAAAAGTATAACTATTTAAGGAAAACGAAATGGAAATCAAAAGAAACATAATGGACGTCCTCAGAGAAAGAGGCTTTATAAAACAGACGGTAAGGGAAGAGGAACTTTATAAGCTGCTCGGTAGCGAGAGCGTACCTTTTTATATCGGATTCGATCCCACCGCGGACAGCCTACACGTGGGACACTTTATGCAACTTATGGTAATGAGTTATATGCAGAAGGCCGGTCACAAGCCTATCGTGCTTATAGGCGGCGGTACCGGTAAGATCGGCGATCCATCCGGCAGAAGCGATATGCGCCAGATGATGACCGACGAGACGATAAAGTACAACTGCGACAGATTTAAAGAGCAGATGTCCAAATTCTTTTCCTTCGAGGGCGAGAATGCGGCGGTGATGGTAAACAACGCCGATTGGCTCGACGGGCTCAATTATATCAAATTTATCAGAGATATAGGCGCGCACTTCTCGGTAAACCAGATGCTGACGGCAGAGTGCTTTAAGACGAGAATGGAGAAAGGACTGTCTTTCCTCGAGTTTAACTATATGCTTATGCAGGCGTACGACTTCCTGCATCTGTACGAGACCTTCGGCTGTAAGCTCGAGTGCGGCGGCGACGACCAGTGGTCGAATATTCTCGCGGGAGCGGATTTGATCAGAAGAAAGAAGGGGCAGGACGCGTATGCGATGACGTTTACGTTGCTCACGACAAGCGAAGGCAAGAAGATGGGCAAGACTCAGAAAGGCGCGGTATGGCTCGATCCGGCAAAGACGTCTCCGTATGAATTCTATCAATACTGGAGAAATACGGCGGACGCGGACGTGGAGAAGTGTATGAAACTGCTCACGTATCTGCCGCTTGACGAGATCGAGGAACTTTGCAGATATTGCGACGAGAGAATGAATGCGGCGAAGGCGAGACTTGCGTACGAACTCACTAAGATTGTCCACGGAGAGAACGAGGCGGAACTTGCGCAGAAGCAGGCTCTTGCGGCATTCGGCGGAGACGGCGAGAATATGCCGACAAAGACGATAAAGAGAGACTGCGTAAATATATTGGATATAATGGTCGCGGTAGGCGCGTGCAAATCCAAAAGCGAGGCGAGAAATCTTATCGCAGGCGGCGGAGTCAAGATAGATGAAACAAAGATCGACGACATATCGTATAATATAGACGCCAAGCAGCAAGCCGACGGATTTGTTTTGCACAAGGGCAAGAAAATGCACGTCAAAGTGCGAGTCGAATAATGCCTGCGGATTGGTTTTTTTCGGTAGACGAAGAATACGAAAATACCGTGGTGATAAGCAAATCGCGATTTATCGCTACGCTTATACCGATAAAAGATCAAGCCGATGCGCTTGAGAAAGTAAAGGCGATAGGAAAAAAATACAGCGACGCTACGCACAACTGCTATGCTTTCATATCCAACAGCGCGGCGACGGAACAAAAATTTTCCGACGACGGGGAGCCGCAGGGAACGGCGGGTATGCCTATGCTCGAGGTACTGAGAAAGCGCAAAGTGTATATGACGCTCGCAGTGGTGACGAGATATTTCGGCGGGATAAAGCTGGGAGCAAACGGACTTGTGGGAGCGTATTCGACGAGCGTGGCACAGGCTTTGGACAGAGCGATAATACATAAAAACGAGTATGCGTCCATATATGAGATAACTTGCGGATACGCTACGTATAAGAAGGCGTCGGAGATATGCGCCAAGCACGGCGGACAGTGCATACTGACGCAGTACGACAAAGACGTACAAGTAAAAGTGGCTTTGCCGGAAAAAGACGCGAAGAAGGCGATAGACGAAGTAGTAGATCTTACGCAGGGCGCCGCCGGTATCGTAAAGATCGGCGAAGGATACTTTAAATTTGAAATCTAATAAGCGACCGACTGCCTGTCGGCGCATAAGAGGTATATTATGAAAATAACACTGACTGAACAACTGAAGCAAAAACCGGACTTCTCCAATCTCGGCTTCGGCAAATATTTTACCGACCATATGCTTGTAATGGATTACGAGAACGGAGCATGGAAGGAACCGGAGATCGTGCCTTACGCGCCGTTTGCGATAGCCCCGGCAACGAATATTCTGCACTACGGACAGGGTATTTTCGAGGGCGCGAAAGCCTATAAAAACAAAGAAGGTAAGATAACCGTATTCAGGATCGACGACAACTTCTCGCGTATGAACAGATCTGCGACGCGTATGTGTATGCCTAATTTCGATCCGAAACCTGTAAAGGAGGCTTTGTTTGAACTTATCAAGATAGAAAAGGACTGGATACCTACGCTGCCCGGTACGGCTCTGTATATAAGACCTACTCTCGTTGCGAACGAGGAAGTGCTCGGCGTACACGCAAGCAAAAAATATAAGTTTTTTATAATCCTTTCTCCGGTAGGATCTTACTATGCGCACGGTCTTCAGCCGACAAAGATACTTGTCGAAGAGACTTTGGTCAGAGCGTCTATCGGCGGTACGGGCGAGGCTAAATGTATGGGCAACTACGCCGCTTCGCTTATGGGCGGAGAGATCGCCAACGCAAAGGGCTTCGATCAGGCGCTTTGGCTGGACGGAGCGGAGCATAAATACGTCGAAGAAGTCGGTTCGATGAATATGTTCTTCGTTATCGGCGACGAAGTCGTTACTCCTGCGCTCGTAGGAAGCATACTCGACGGAATTACGAGAAGATCTTGCATAGAAGTTCTTAAAAAGTACGGCTACAAGGTAAGCGAGAGAAGGATCTCTATGGACGAGATCGTCGAAGCATATAACAGCGGAATGCTCAAAGAGAGCTTCGGATCGGGTACTGCTGCGGTAATTTCGCCTGTAGGTCTCATTTCTTACAGAGGCAAAGATATGGTCATCAACGGAGGAAAGATGGGAGATATAACGACTTTCCTTTATGATAAGATCACCGGAATTCAGTCGGAGAGATACGAAGACGAATTCGGCTGGGTAACCGAGATCAAATAATTGCTTTGATTTAGAAAAAGCATTTGCGGACGGCGGGTATTGAGACCTGCCGTTTGTCTTTAAAGGGATGAGATCTCTCCGTTCCGCTTACGCTACGGTCGAGATGACGGCAAGGATTAGAACTCTCCGCCGCGGTCGAAACGATAGGGAATTTGGTAGAGATGACAAGACGAAATGACAGCAATTCTTTCAATGTGAATGATATCGGACAAGATAAGAATGAAATCTTTCTTTGCCAGAGAAAAAGCTTCGCTTTGCGGCGAAGCTTTTATAAATTTGTTTTAAATCAGTCTTCGATGGATTTATCGTTGGGTTCTACCTTATCTTTGACAAGGAACACAAGAGCAACCATTCCCGCGCCTACGTGCGAGCCTATGACCGGGCCGACGTCTACTATCACGGTGTTCTGAATTCCGTACTTGTCTTTTACGGTCTTTTCGAGAAGCAACGCATCGTCGTATGCGTCTGCGTGAACTATGCCGACAAGTTTCTGTTCTTCAGCGGGCAGCATCTTCTTGTCAAAATATTCAAGCATCGTCTTCATTGCTTTTTTATGCGAGATCTGCTTGCTTACAGGGATAAGTTTTCCGTTTTTATTAACATAAAGTATAGGCTTGATCTGCAAGGCTTCGCCGAGGAAAGCTTGGGTTTTGCTTGCTCTTCCCGTGCGGTAGAGATGCTTCATATCGTCGATAGTGAAGTAACCGCCGCAGTGATCTTTGAGATCTTCCGCATAAGCTACGAGTTCGTCGTAAGTAGCGCCGCTCTGAAGTTTTTGATCCACATACCATACGTAAAGTCCCTGTACGAACGCCGCCGCCGCCGATTCTATGATCGTGATCTTTCTGTCGGGATATTGCGCGGCAAGTTCTTTCGCCGCTATACACATCTGATCGTAAGTGCCGCTCAAAGCCTTGGCAAATCCTATATGCAATATATCGTAGCCCTGTTCGAGGATGGGGCGGAAGAGTTCCTCGGCTTGATACGCCGTGATCATAGTCGTCTGCGGCAGGTCCTCTTTTGTCTTGGCTTTTCTGCATGTGTCGTAGAATTCCTTGGGAGTAAGTTTTGTCTCCAAACCGTCGTATGCGGCTCCGTTGACGGTATAGCCCATGGGGAATATGGTAATATTTTCCGTAAGAAGGCTCTGTGGATAGTCGCTGGTAGCCTCCGCCGTGATCATAATTTTATTCATATTAACTCCTTCGCATATTATATACGCGTGTTTTATTAACATTATTAACATTATCAATTATAATATAAAATAAAAAGCTTTGTCAAGCGCTGATTTGCATGCGACGATCATATAATAATTGTACAAAACGATACAAAAAGCGGAGAAACGTCGTCTTTTGAGATATTTGAATCGTGTATCGCAGTGTTGTAATTACAAGATCGACCGAATAACGCCGCATACGTATAGTTTGCGACAAAATATGCGCAGTCGACGAAAATTTGTAAATTTTACTTGATTTATACATTCAAAAGATGTATTATTAATAATGTAATAAATTAATAGGAGAAAACTATGAAGAAAAAAATTTTGATTTCGGCAGTAGTAGTCATAATGGTTTTGTCAATGACGATGGTTATGTTTGCCGGCTGTAAAGACAATGAAATAGATTTCGGACCGCAAACCATTGGCGTTGCGTCTCCCACTAATTTCGAGACAGAAAGCATAACTTCCGATATGACGGCTTACCAGATGTTGAAAGTCGGTATGAACAATTACTATGACGCGCCTGTCGCAGTTACCGTATACAACGGCAGCGTTGCTACTACGGTTATCGGCGTAACTATAAACCAGTTGGTAGAATCCTGCAAGATCAGAGTAGGTCAGGGAGATGCAGACGGCAACAATGTTAACGGCGCAAAGTATTTCGCGGACAACAGATCTTATTCGATGGCGGCAAACCTCTATGAGAAGATGATCATCACCGAAGACGAAGTGTTGTATAAAAACGCTAAGAACGGCAAAACGAAATACGATGATAAGAAAGACGTATGGACTGTAAAGGGCGGCGATTGGAATTCTGAAGAGGAATACGACGACATAGCGGCTTTGGCAAAAGCTAAGGCAAACAATCCTACGATCCTTTGGATGTACGATCTTCAGGAAAGTTTTGTACTGTCGACTTCCACGGCTCCGAGTCTTGCGGGCGAAGTATATTCTTTCACTCTCGATTTCGATCCTATCAAATCTACCGCAAACTATATCGATACGATGAAGGCTCAGCTGGAAGTAAATGCCGGTATGCCTGTCGAGGGACTTGAATTCACGAAGTTGCAGCTTAAGGTGGAAATGTGGTCCAACGGAACTATCAAGAGAATTCAGATCGTTGAGTCTTATAAAATGAAGCTCGTATTGAAGGCTCTTGCAAACGCTAAACTCAACAGCGAACTTACGTTGAGATCGGATACGCAGTTTGCATACGAAGAGGTTGACGGTTATAAATTTGCCGATCATCTCAAGCAGTATAATGAAAACGGTATAAGATAATCAAAATTTATCTATAAAAAACGAAGGACTTCGGTCCTTCTTTTTTATTCCTTTTCTCATAAAATAACTTGATACAACTATAATAATACAAAATACGACGTTATTCTCTATAATAATCTAAAAAATGTATTGCAAAACCTTTATAAATATTGTACAATAATTATAGTTTTTTACGGGAGATACGGCATTGAATCAGGATAGAAAAAACAAAGTTATATCTTTGGCTATACACGTTTCTGTGGCAATTGTCTTCGCCGCGATAATGATTTTGCTTTGTTTTAAAAACGGAGACGGTCAGTATTACGATCTGTTGATAAACAAGGCGTTGTCTAAGTCTATAGACGGAAATTGGGCAAAGACGGCTTTTGCGTTTATCTTTTCTATAATAGCGGAGTATCCGGCATATTTTATATTGCCGATTTTTGCGGTAATGCTTTTTTACAGCGACGATCTTTTGGAAAAAAAATACAGAATACCTTTTAAGATTGCTACCGCGGGACTTAGCGTTATTGGCTGGGTGATACTGTGTTGCAAGAGCGAAGTCGCCGATATGATAGAAGCTACGGGCTTCAGCGGTATAAAATTTTATCTGTTGATGGGGATACTCGCGCTCTGCGCTGCGGCTCTTGGATTGTATCTGGGTAAATTTATTCCAAAGAAAACGAGATATATGCTTTTTAAATTCGCAATGTTTGCGATAGCGTATCTTTTGATAGCTTTGGCGGTAAATCAGCTGATGAAGACGGTATGGCATAGAATGAGATTTAGGGATATGCTCAAGGAAAATGCAATCGGACACGACGGATTTTCCAACTTTATGCCTTGGTTTAAACCCGATAGGTCAAACGTGGAGTTGAACGAAGGTTATAAGTATACGTCTTTCCCGTCGGGTCATTCCAGTTCTGCAGTACATATATTTATACTTTGCACTCTGTATAAAGTGGTGCCTTCTTGGAATGAGAAGAGATGGCTGAAATACGTGCTTTACGGAGGCTGTTCGGCTTTTGTATTGCTGACTATGATATCGAGAATATGCGACGACGCTCATTTTCTGTCCGACGTAATTGCGGGCGCGTCGATATCGTATATAATATACAAAATAACAGAATATCTATTCTTTAGAAACGGGAAAAACTTTGCTTTTGCTGAAAAGGCGCTGGCAGAGTTGGAGTAACAATGGGAAAATTTGACAAGTCGATGTTCCGTTACCTTAGGGACGAGACTGCAAGACTGCCTAGAAAAAACAAGGTATGGGATTTTTTCGGCGCTTCGGTAGGCATCGGCAAATTTATAGAGACTGTCGAAGGATTGAGCGGTTATCTGCAAAATCTGGGAATAGGAAAAGGCGATAACGTGATACTGTGTCTGGGAAATATTCCCGACGCGATAGTCGCATTTTACGCCATAAACAATACGGGGGCGGTTGCAAATTTGGTGCATCCGCTTATTCCGTCGGAAGGATTGAAAAAAATGTCGGAAAATATGAATGCCAAAGCATTTATATTGTTTGACGAATTCTACAATAAATACGAATGGCTTAAAAAATCGGATAAGCCCGTAATTCTTTGCCGTGCAAGCGATTTTCTGCCGCGTGCGTTTAAATTGCCTTATAATCTTTATATTTACAATAAAGTAAAAGATATAGAATACTCCGACCGCGTGGTGAGATTTAAAGACGCTATCGGCAAATTTGAACCGAAAAAAGTCGAGATCTGCGGCGACGATATCGCTGTATATATGCACAGCGGAGGAACGACGGGCGTATCTAAGACCGTAATGCTGTCCAATGATGCGTTTAATCATCTCGCCGACAATATGATCGATCTGATAGGCGGAGGCGTGGACGACAGCGAGAGTATGCTTATGGTATTGCCTCTTTTCCACAATTTCGGACTCGGAGTATGTATGCATACGGTGCTTTCTGCAGGCGGCAAGGCTGTGATGATGCCCAAATTCAATCCCAAAGGCGCTTGTAGGCTATTAAAACGCGCGGGCGTGACATATATGGCGGGCGTACCCAATATGTATGCCAAAATGGTCGCCTGCGGCAAATTTAAAGGGAAATATCTCAAGAAGATCAAGAATTGTTACTGCGGAGGCGAAAAGCTGTCGGACGAGATAAAAGCCGCATTCGAAGAGGCTATGGCAAAAAGCGGTAATCCTATCAAACTTTGTACCGGTTACGGACTGACGGAAGGCGGAATATGCTGTGTAAACACTATGGATATTCACAGAGAGGGCACGCTTGGAAAACCGGTCAAGAACAACGAATTCGCAATCGTGGACGAAAATAATACGTTTTTACAGCCTATGGAGCGAGGCATGATCGTGATCAGCTGTAATTCGATGATGAGCGGCTATTATAATGCTCCCGAAATGGACGAACAGGTATTTTTTACCGACGCGCAAGGAAAGAGATGGCTTAAGACCGGAGATGTCGGCTATATGGACGCAGACGGATACGTCTATTTTGTAGATAGACTCAAGCGTATGGTCAAAATAAGCGGCGTTAACGTATTTCCGCAGGAGATCGAAGACTGCGTCAATAGCTATCGCGGAATCTCTAAGAGCTGTGTGATACCGTATAAAGAAAAGGGGAAGACTTTTCTAAAACTATACATAGTGACCGAGCAGGACGTGAATGCAGATTGCGAGTATTTGGACGGATTACGCGCCCATATAGGAAAAAATCTGCTAAAATACAATTTGCCTAAGATAATAGAGGCGGCAAAATCTCTGCCGTTGACGCAGATAGGAAAAGTGGATTTTAAAGTACTTCAACAGTTGGAAGATAATAAAGGCAACGATTGATTATAACCTATAGGAAAAAGCCGCTTGCATTGATGCGAGCGGCTTTTGGACTTTAATATGACGGCGAGCTTGCCATTGCCGGCGCGGGGCGGTATTGAAGCGCGATCTTGTTGATATAGTCCGCTATTTTTGAATTGTTGCCTCTATCGTATTTATAGACCTTCTTATCGAAGGTGGATAATTTCTCGAGCATGGCGAGAAGCGTGTCGCGATTGAGCTTGTATTCCTCAAGCATAAGCGCATAACCGTTCTGAGTAAGATATTTTGCATTTAGCACCTGATCTCCGCGCGACGACTTGTTCTGCAGCGGGATATAAAGCGCGCGTTTGTTGAGCGCGTTTATTTCCGTAGAAGCTCCCGCGCCGCAACGCGAGACGATCAAATCGCTTGCTGAAATATAGTCCTGTATATTGTCGACGTATTCGAGCTGGATATAGTTCTTATGCGATATAGGGGTGAGAGACTTGCCGCATATGTGTATTACCTGATATCTGCGGCACAGTTCGTCGAGAGATGAGTATACGACGTTGTTGATCGCCTTTGCGCCCAAAGAGCCGCCCATAATCAAAAGAACGGGGGCGTAATGGTTGAGATCGTGAGATTGGTATACGCGTTCGGGATGCGCGTCGAAAAAGTCTTTTCTGATAGGATTCTCGAATACTTTGGCGTTGCGCTTTTTGCAGGTGTCGTCAAAGCAGGTTATTATGCCCTTGGCAAAACGGCTGTTGAGTTTGTTGGCAAGTCCGAGAGAGTAATCGGATTCGTGGCACACGGTAGGAATGCCGAGTTGTTTTGCCGCGTATACTACCGGCATAGCCACGTAGCCGCCTTTTGAAAACACTACGTCGATGTTGTTATCTTTGAGTATCTTTTTTGCCTGAGCGATGTATGACGGTAATTTAAACGGAATAGCAAGATTGGAAAGTTTTTTTGTTCTGTCAAACTTTATGCTGTCGCAGTGGCAGAACTGCACATTGTACTTCTTGCATATCTCGCTTTCCATTTTATCTTTGTTGCCTATATATATCACTTTATCGAAATATTTATATAATTCTTCGAGTATTGCCATATTAGGCATTACGTGTCCGGCAGTGCCGCCGCCGGTGAGCGCTATGTTCATAACTTTACCTCCGATGTGTTTTATACTAGTGTTTGCGAATGAGTAAAATTTATTTGTCTTCCGTTTTATGATATGATTTTTTGGAGAAAATAGTTATTTTGAGATATCAAACAAGCATATTGAACATTGTTCAAAAGGAAAATGTGGGATATGAGGCGATTGACGTGAGATTTTGAGGGGGGAGATAAGGTTGTTTGATTAAAATCCAAATCTATAATGCTGTTGTTATAGGGGGAGCAAATTTAAATATAATTAATTTTTGAAGAAAAGATGAGCTGATTGAACACTGTTCAGTCGCTATTAACGCGAAGTAGAATATATAAAGAGTGCAAACACAGAAAGATAATTGAGGGAAAGATAAAAGGATGAGATTTCTCGAATGCGCTCGAAATGACGGATAGCTGCGTGTGAAATGACAGACAAATATCTTAATGGCATAATTAATAAAATATTTTAATTGTGAAAGCTATATGGAGCAGGAGGAGCTTTTTCTGCCGAAGCCGATAAAAAACACAACAAATTGGGTTGAAAATTTTTAAAATATACTATATAATGTATATATAAATAAAAATATAAAGGAACTGACAGATGGAAAAAATCACCAAAACAATACTCGGCAACGATGATTACGAAGTGACTATGACTATTTGGGAGCCCGACGGCGAACCCAAGGGCATAATCCAGATATTTCACGGAATGGTCGAGCATATCGACAGATACGACGATTTTGCAAGATATCTCAATTCCAAAGGATATATAGTCGCAGGCGACGACCACAGAGGGCACGGACGTACTGCGAAAAAAGAATTTTTGGGACTTGTGCCGTTTGGGCACACGTATTTCGATACCATAGACGACGAGAAGATAATTACGGCTTTTCTCAAAGAAAAGTACGGCGATCTGCCGGTAATTATATTCGCGCACAGTTACGGATCTTTCTTGGGACAGGGCTATATTCAGCAAAACAGCGGAGAGATAGACGGCTGTATTCTCAGCGGCTCGGCTATGATGAACGGACCTGAGGTCGCTATCGCCAAGAGCGTATCGTCAATGCAGTACAAACTTTGCGGACGGGACAAGCCCGCCAATCTTATCAAGAATCTTACTTTCGGACAGTATGAAAAGCCTTTTAAGAAAGAAAAGCGCGTAAACGCATGGCTCAACCGCGACGCGAAAGAGTGCGAGAAGTATAATAACGATCCATTCTGCAACTATACGATGTCGATAGCTTTTTATAAGAATTTCTTTGACGGATTGAGCAAGATATACGACGGGGAGAGACTGCAGGCGATAAGGAAAGACTTGCCTATCTATATACTCAGCGGCGACAGAGATCCCGTGGGCAAGATGGGCAAACTCGTCACTAAGCTCTACGATATGTATAAGGACGTCGGCATAGAGGACGTGCGTATCAAACTGTACGAACTAGCCAGACACGAGATAATAAACGAACTCAATAAAGAAGAAGTCTACGACGACGTAGTCGCTTGGGCGGACGGCGTGGTAGAAGCCGAAAACAACAAATAATCCATACTACAAGGAAGAAATATGGCACAGAATTACGGAGCGGGAGACATAGAGGTACTAAAGGGGCTGGACGCGGTCAGAATGAGACCGGGTATGTATATCGGCACGACCGGAGTCAAGGGAATGCACCACATACTTTGGGAGATCGTCGACAACGGAATGGACGAGATCCTCAACGGTTACGGCAATTCGATAGAGATCGAGATCTATCCCGACAACAGCATAAGCGTTACCGACCACGGAAGAGGTATTCCGGTGGACATACATCCGGTAGAGAAAGTTCCCGCGGTCGAACTCGTATTTACGACTTTGCATGCGGGCGGAAAATTCAATAATAAAAACTATTCGGTATCGGGCGGTTTGCACGGCGTGGGAGCGTCGGTCACAAACGCTCTGTCAGAGTGGCTCACCGTAGACGTGTATAAAAAAGGCACGCGCTACAACATGAAATTCGAGTCGTATACGAAGCCCAACGGAGATATCGTCAGCGGCGGCAAGACGCAGGATCTCAAATCCGAACCTTGCGATCCCAAACTCAAAGGCACTAAGATAACTTTTAAGCCCGACTCGAGAGTGTTCGGCAACGAAGTGTATTCCTTCGATACCATATCCAAGAGACTTAAGGAGTTGGCTTTTCTCAACGGCGGAGTAAAATTTTCTCTCACCGATCACCGTCAGCTCAGCGAGGGCGGCAGACCCAAGGTCAAGAAGTACTGTTACGACGGCGGAATAAGCGACTTTGTACTGCACCTCAACGAGGGCAAAAAGCCCACTTACAATCCGCCTATATACGTGGAGAAAAAACAGGGTAATTTTGTGGTCGAACTTGCTTTTCAGCATACCGACACTTATACGGAAAGCGTATTCAGTTACGTCAACGATATTCCTACGACGGAGGGAGGCACTCACGAGACGGGATTTAAATCCGCGCTGACCAGAGCGCTTAACGATTTCGGAAGGGCGAAAAACATTATAAAAGAAAAACAGCAGAATTTCAACGGAGAGGACTATCGCGAGGGTTTGACCGCGGTGCTTGCCGTAAAGATGCAGAATATGCAGTTTGAGGGACAGACGAAGACCAAACTCGGCAATCCCGAGGTAAAGAGTCTTGTGGAAAATCTGCTTACCGACGCGATAAAAGATTATCTCAACAGAGCCAAGAAGGATCTGATAGACGCGCTTTATGAAAAAGCCAAGGTCGCGGCAAAAGCGAGAGAGAGCGCGGCGAAAGCCAAGTCGGTTGCGAGAAATCTGAACAGTATGTCGTCGTCTGCGCTGATAGGCAAGATGGCAAACTGTACTGGAAGGAAGCCCGAACAGAACGAGTTGTTTATAGTCGAGGGCGACAGCGCGGGCGGAAGCGCGAAGCAGGGCAGAGACAGATCGTGTCAGGCGATACTGCCGTTGAGAGGTAAACCGCTCAACGTCGAGAAAAAGAAGCTAGAAGATATTCTTCAGAACGAAGAGATCAAGCTGATAATAAATGCGCTCGGCACCGGATTCGGCAACGATTTCAATATCAACAATCTCAAGTATCATAAGGTCATAATACTTGCCGACGCCGATCAGGACGGCGCGCACATAAGGGCGATATTGCTGACGATGTTTTTTAGATATATGCGAGAACTCATCACGGGCGGCCACCTGTATATCGGTATGCCGCCGCTGTACAAAGTGACGGAGAAGAACAGCGTCAAGTACGCTTACGACGACGTCGAACTCCAAGAGATACTTGCAAATACCGGCAGAAATTATACTCTTCAAAGATATAAGGGATTGGGCGAGATGAATCCCGAACAGCTTTGGGAGACAACTCTCGATCCAAAAAACCGCTCGCTTATGAAAGTGTCGGTGGACGACAGCGCGGAAGCGGAGCGGCTTATCGTCACGCTTATGGGCGACGGCGCGGAAATGAGAAGAGAATATATTTTCGAGAATGCGAATTTCAATAAAGAAGACAGTTTTGCCGAGACGAAAATAGCGGAAAACAGACATAAAAAAGATACGTCTAGCATAGACGCGCCGAGATAACGCGAACGGACGGGTATCGAAAACATAATCATTAATACGTGAACAACACAGGAAGATCATGGCAAAGAACAGACGAGTAGAAGAAGAAATCGATAATTCCAAGGTCATCGACGGCACTTTTGAACAGGTGTTGCATAATTCGATGCTGCCTTACAGCGAATACGTCATATTGGACAGAGCGCTGCCCAGAGTAGAGGACGGTCTCAAGCCCGTTCAACGCAGAATACTCTACACGATGATGGAATTGGGCACTACGCCGGACAAGCCGCACAGAAAGTCGGCGCGTATCGTCGGCGACTGTCTCGGTAAATATCACCCGCACGGCGACAGTTCTGTATACGGCGCAATGGTCAAACTCGCTCAGCCTTTCAATACCAAGATGCTGCTTGTCGACGGTCACGGAAATTTCGGATCGGTCGACGGAGACTCGGCGGCGGCAATGAGATATACCGAGGCGAGAATGACGCCTTTTGCGTTGGAGATGCTGAGGGATCTGGAAAAGAATACAGTGCCGATGACGCTCAACTTCGACGACAGTCTCGAAGAGCCGGAAGTGCTGCCAAGCAGATTACCCAATTTGCTTGTCAACGGCGCAAACGGTATTGCGGTCGGACTTGCGACAAGCATACCTCCGCACAACCTTCACGAGGCTATCAACGGAATAGTCGCGTATATCGACAACAAGAACATCACTCTCGACGAGATGATGCAGTATATCCCCGCTCCGGATTTTCCGACAGGCGGAATAATAGTGGAAAATCAGGGGATTCGCGACGCGTACGCTACCGGCAAGGGCAAGATCACAGTCAGGGCAAAGCTTCATACTGAGGAAGAGGGCGGTAAAACAAATATAGTCATAACAGAGATCCCATATCAAGTCAATAAAGCAGAACTTCTTGCGAGAATAAACGAACTCAGAGAGAAAGATAAAGATCTCTTCGGTGGAATACAGGATATAGTCGACGAGACGGACAGAACGGGTATGCGCTGCGTTATCAAACTCAAAAAAGAAGCCGATCCCGAAGTCCTGACGGCGTTGCTGTATAAGAAGACAAATCTTCAGTGCAACTTCAGCGCGAATATGACCGCTATCGTCAAAAACCGTCCCGTACTTTTGGGACTCTTGGACATAATAGGTCACTACGTAGAATTCCAAAGAGAGGTCATCTATAAACGAAGCAAGTACGATCTCGAAGTCGCGGAGAAGAGGGAACATATACTCGAAGGATTGCTCAAAGCGGTCAACAATATCCGAGAGGTAGTCGATATAGTTCTCGACAGCAAGACTTATAACGAAGCCAAAGAGAGGCTTATGATAAGATTCGAGCTGACGGAAAAGCAAGCCGTAGCGGTATTGGATATACCGCTCAAGAGACTCAATAAACTGGATATAAACAAGATGCTCGAGGAGCAGAAGGAACTGTTGGATAAGATCGCTTACCTGACGGGAGTTACTCACTCCAAGGCTAAGCAGTACGCCGTGGTCAAGGCGGAACTTCTCGAGATCAAGAAAAAATACAAGGACGTAAGACAGAGTAAGATCGTACACGAGAGCAAGCTCAACGACGCGGAAGTGGATCTCAATGCGAAGATCAAGAGAGAGGGATATCTTGTCTTGCACTATAACGGCAATATCAAATTCGTGCTCGACAAAGGCTATAGCTTGGCGTCCAAGAGCATAGTCAACTGTAGTCTGCAAGACCTTGCCAAGAAGGTCATTAAGACAGACAGCGACGCAATGCTTTTCGGTATTACGGTAAAGGGCAACGCCGTCACGTTCCCGATAGCGGCTATGGGCGACGACAAGTGGAAGAGCAAGGGTATGGGCATAAACAAACTCGCAAAGGTCGACAGCGACGACGTATTGCTCGAGGTGTTTGCTCCGTCCGAACTCAAAGGTAAAAAGCTGTTGCTCGTCACTGCGGCGGGTATGGCTAAGTATGTGGACGTATCGGAATTCGTATTTGACAAAAAATCGCAGACGGCGGCTATAGTATTCAAGGACGAGGACGATCAGCTTGTAAGCGTGAGCGCAGTCGCTCCGCCCGAAGTCGACGACGGAACAAGAGAGGCGAGAGGATTTATACTGTCGGTGACGGCAGAGGGAATGGCGCTCAATTCGTACGACGACGTGCCGACGCAGGGCAAAAAGGCAAGCGGCGTAAAACTTATGCGATTGGAGGATAAGGACAGAATAATTTTTGCAAAACACAACGACGGAAGCGGAGAGATAGTCAGCATTTCGGACAGCGGATTTGCCAAGAGAGTTATACTCGGTTGCATAGATCCCAAGATGAGAATGTCAAAGGGAGTAAAACTCAACGACAGCAAGATCGGCGAATGTATATATGCGGATATTGTCACGGATCCTTTCGATTTTGCGCTCGTTCTGCCCAACGGCGAGATATGCAGCGTGAATACCGAACAGATAGGAATAGAGGATAGAACCAATAAAGGTAAAAATCTTATCAAAGCCGTATCTAAGGACAAAAACGTAATGACAGTAGGAGCGGCGAGAAGGCACAATATAATATGATATATATAAATATCTAAGGGGAAAGTTATGAAAAAGACGGTATCTATGGCGATAACTATGTTGCTTGTGTTGACTTCAATATTCGCGATGAGCGGATGTTGGAACCAAGGAATTTCCCAAGAAGATTTTATGTTGGAGATCGATAAGGTAGTCGTCGATGGCAATAAGGTCAAGGTAGAAACCAGTTTTCATAACAGCTCTTTTAAGTTTGTGAAAGTGATATCGAGGGGAAGCGAGGAAGACGTATATTTATAGAACTCAAAGACAAAGACGGTCAACCCGAATACGATTATCCCGACTTGGCGGTAACGCATATTATAGCGGCAAAGTCTATCATAGGCAAGACGCAGGAATTTAAAGACCTGGCAAGCGGAGAATATACGGTAAAAGTATTTGTAAATATTATTATTGAAGGAAGGCGAAACAACGGCGGGGAAGTAAAAAAATTTTCTTATTCGGCAGAGACAAAGGTGGAAGTAAAATAATATTTTATAGGTAAATATATATGCCGCTCTTATTTAAGGGCGGCTTTTTGATTTAAAAAATAGCATTTATTATAATGTGTATTAGATGTATTCTTTATATTGGACGTTGTAATTTAAAGTGAAATTTTAGTTAATAATTGGATTGGATTTCTCCATTACGCTACGCTACAGTCGAAATGACGGATTGGACGGCGCGGCGACAAATCAAAAATCGTCACCCTGAGCGAAGCGTAAGCGTAGTCGAACGGGTCTCAACAGATTAAGCGGAATAGATCTCTCCACTGCGGTCGAGATGACAAATTAGTCGGTCGAGATGACGAATTAGATAATCGATGTGACGGCAAAGAAATCGTTCCGTTACGGTTGAGATGATTAATTATCCGATATACTTTGATATAAATATTGACCTATTCTCTTGCTAACTATACTAGCAATAAAATTCTTATGCTATCAATGCTAGCAAGTCAAGATTTTTGCTTTCATTCATGTCATAATGATATAGGAGGCAATAATATGATTAAACTTGAACAAATAAGAATAAAACTCATTGAGACAATAAAGAATAGCATTATCACAAGAAGCGAATTTACTACGAGAATAGGCGGTTGCCATCAAGCAATTGTATAAAAAATTACGGAGAAGAGAAACAATGGAAGAAAAAATAAAGAACGGGCAGGGGACAGAGTTTTCTGCAAAAGCAGTAGATAGTAATAAAAGTACGAAAAATATAAAAGTAGATACGTTGTGGTATTTTATCTCAGAATATTTGGATATGATAAATTATACGTGCGCTAAATGCGATGAAGAATTTTTATATTATTACGATCAACTTGTCAATTATGTGAATAGTAAAATCGGACTCAGTAAAGATAATGAAGTTATTGATTTCTATCTAATATATTTAATTAAGTAATTATAAATAAGCCTGTATTAAAATCGATAAGGTATCGCATTTATTATTTACCCTGAGCGAAGCGTAAGCGAAGTCGAACAGGTCTTTATCCGTTTTATTAATAGGATTAGATATCTCCACTTTGGTCGAGATGACTATTAGAAAGGTTGCACGGACAGACAAACGTCATATTGAGCGAAACGAAGTGAATTCGAAATATCTTATCAGTTTTATAATAGGATTAGATTTCTCCACGTTGGTCAAAATGACGGATTGGACGGCGCGGCGACAAATCAAATGTCGTCATATTGAGCGAAACGAAGTGAAGTCGAAATATCTAACCAGTTTTATAATAGGATTAGATTTCTCCACGTTGGTCGAAATGACGGATTGGACGGCGCGGCGACAAATCAAAATCGTCATATTGAGCGAAACAAAGTGAAGTCGAACGGATTTTACAATATATAAAGACAAAATTGTTATATCAAATAGCGAATATATGCGTGAGATAGGGTAGATAGGATAAACATTAGTAATTGGGCAGAATGTAATTGTCCCAAATTTTGCCCAAATAGCCAATAAAATGCTTACTGCTATCAAATTGGCAAACAAATGTTCATATTTTTGTCACAAATGTTTGCAAATACAAGATTTCCGTCTTATACTTTGACTGTGACCCGACAGAAAAACAAAATTCAATCAGGGCAAGACGGAGGTGATGAAATGAATCAGGAAACGTGGTCTAAAAGCCTTTTGGCGGCTTACACGGTTTTGCCTGCGATAGTCAAGAGTATCGACAGGCGCAATTTGAACGAAGCATTGGGAAGTTTTTCTTATCCCTGCGGCACGATGGATACTATCGACGCGATCGTAGAAAATATCAATAGAAAAGAGGCGCTTATCAACGTCAAAGTAATAGTGGACAACGCTCTTGCTTCTTTGAAGCCCGATATGAGAAGGGTACTCGAATTGAAGTACTTGAAGAGAATGAAGTGCGAGGACATAGCCGCGCATGAAAATATCAGTCTGCGCAATGTGTTCAGACGGCAGAACATAGCATTGGAGTGTTTTGGCAAATATTGCGAAAGAAAGGGCTATGACAGCGAATGGCTGGAGAAGAGATACGCAAAAGATCCTTTGTTTGTCAAGATAAATGAAAGAATATGCGAAAAAGAAAGGAGCGATAAAGCGGGAATAGAGCGCAGACAATCGACGAAGAAAGCGGTGGTTGCGGCAGTGGCAACCGTGTTGAGCGGAATGCAAAAGAGATCGATCGGCGCGATGTGACAGAATGGCAGTCGATGACGAAAATTCCGACCAGTCGAAAATACTACGGTAGCTACTTCGTATTTTGTCGGACTTAAAGCGGATGATTAATGACTTAGATCTCTCCGCTACGGTCGAGATGACAGGAAAGGTTAGATGACGAAAACCTAATCGTCACCCTGAGCGGAGCGTAAGCGTAGTCGAACGGGTCTCTATCCGATTATACAAGGATGGGATTTCTCCACTGCGGTCGAAATGACGGATTGGACGGCGCGGCGACAAATCAAAATCGTCATATTGAGCGGAACGGAGTGAAGTCGAAATATCTAATCAATATAGATATTAAAAGGTTTAGATATCTCCACGTTGGTCGAGATGACAATATAGGTCGAGATGACGAAAAAATAATCGTCACCCTGAGCGGAGCGTAAGCGTAGTCGAACGGGTCTCTATCCGATTATACAAGGTCTAGATCTCTCCGCTTCGGTCGAGATGACAATATAGGGCGAAATGACGTATAATCGGATGAGATTTCTCCACGTTGGTCGAAATGACAGGCATATAGAAAGCGCTATCAAAGGCAAAAAATTACGGCGACCCAAAAGTCGCCGTATGTATTCCGGATATAGAATTACTGTTATAAATCCGAACGACTGCGTTTGGATTTGTTGGGCGCGAAAATCAGGATTATTATTACTACGCACAGCACTGCTATTACGGCAATGAGTATATAGCGTTCGAGATTGTTGGTAGGGGACTTGGTCTCATTCTTATCATTATCGCCGCTTACGTCGGGATTATTGTGGTCGGGGATATCGTCTTTGATCTCCGTCTCGGCGATATATCCCGCGCCAGGTTGAATATTCTGATGCGAGAAGTCTGCAAGAGAAGTGTCGCTTGCCTTGATGTAGCCTCTGCCTTTTGTTTCTCCAAAGTTATCGACGGTAAAGTCTGCTAAGAAGTAATACGCGCTGTCGTTTTCTTTGTGGTAATATCCGTACACTTTGTCTATTGTCAATGTGGATTTTGACGCACTGCCGTATTTTTGGTTGACGTCTTCTTGTTTGAAGATATCGATATTTTCCGAGGAAAGAGAGGGCGCGATCGTGTACGCATATTTGCCTTCCCAAGCGGGAGAGGTGACCTTGGCGCAGTTTTTGTCAAAGTCAGATACGTTGAGATATCCCTCGATACCGTTGTATCGGATCTTGGCATAGGATGAATTATCCGCGGCTCCCAGATATTCGAACGCGTATCCGGTGGGAATATATACAAGCACGCCGTTGCCTTCGATAGTGGAGTTTCTGTACATAGGGATTTCTTTGGAGTTTACTTCTTTGACGTAGTAATATACGCCGGACGATTCGTCCGCGTAGCATACGCTGCCGATAAACATAGCGGCGATAACCGTCATAAGCAGGGTAATTACAATTACTTTCTTCATATATACCTCGTAGATTATAACATAATTATATTCTATTTGAGAGGTTTTTACAATTATATTGACGGAATAAATGAGATAATTATAAAAAATTTATATCGAAATATGACGGAAAAGCAAATTCTCAGCCAACTTTTCAAGATTGAAAAGGAAGAGCGCAGACGTATTGAAAACAACAGACTTCTCACCTATAACGTCGGTGAGAAAGTACATAAAAAGCAGATGGCGTTTCACAGATGTCTCAAGCGAAACAGATGGGTCTTCGGCGGCAACAGAAGCGGAAAGACGGAGTGCGGAGCGGTCGAAGCGGTATGGTGGGCGAGGGGGATCCATCCTTACAGGCAGAACAAACGCGACGTAGAGGGATGGATAGTGTCGCTGTCTTACGAAGTGCAGAGAGACGTGGCTCAAAATAAATTTCTATCCTATCTCAATCCCGATTGGATAGAAGACATGGTGATGATGTCGGGAAAAAAGTCTTCGGCGCAGTACGGCATTATCGATTACGTACTGATAAAAAACGTATTGGGCGGCACGTCAAAGATTTCCTTTAAAAGCTGCGATCAGGGCAGAGAAAAATTCCAAGGCGCGTCGTTGGACTTCGTATGGTTTGACGAAGAACCGCCCAAGGACGTATACGACGAGTGCAGAATGAGAGTAGTCGATAGAAAGGGCGATATATGGGGCACGATGACGCCGCTCAAGGGATTGACGTGGGTATACGACGAGATATATCTCAATTCCTCGCAAGACAAAGAGGTGTGGCACGAACATATCGAATGGGCGGATAATCCCTTTCTCGATCCCGAAGAGGTGGATAATCTCTCGCGGTGTATGGACGAAGAGACGCTGTCTTCGCGCCGATACGGAAGGTTCAGCGAAGCGGAAGGTATGGTGTATAAAGAATTCGATCAGTCGCGGCACGTGATAGAACCGTTTGTTTGAGCGATAAAAGTCTAACCCAAAATATGGCTAAAATGGGGCATTTTTGCCCAAAGTATGGGCATTTTTAGGGGTTTAGACTTTTCATAGGAACAAGGATAAACACTCACTGCCGCAAAGGATAGAACCCTAAATGGGGGTTAGAGTTGAAAGTGCATTCTATGAAAAGTCTAAATTTGGAGTTTTTATGACCTATGAAAAGTCTAAATTAAATTGTAAAATGCGCTAAAATTTTATGCGCAATTGACTATACAAATTACCGCTATGTGAGGGGTTCGAGCGGACGGAGAGTCCGTGCGGGGCAAATTTTTGGACTCTTTACTATAGCGGTTTTTTATGTAATCAACTAGTGCATATAAGAGCTTAAACAAATAGCCTTTCTATTTTTTTAGTTTCTCTTTTGGGTTATATGATTTGATTGCAAAAAATGTCGATTTGTGTTACAATACAAAAGTGAATAAGGGAATTGGAGTTCATTATTATGGAAAAACTGGTATGTCCTAATTGCCAAGAGGAACTGGAGTTCATAGATAAAAAATATTGCTGTCCGTGCTGTGAGCGTGAATGGAATGAAATCCTTTTAAAGTCAAGGACACATTTTGATGTTAGTTTTATCTCTGACCTAAATACAGTTTGGGCGCAAGAGTATAAAATAATTGAGGATCTTTTAGTTAGCAAGCAAATTTATGGTATAGTTTTTCAAATAAAAGACTTGTATGAGTTGATAATACGTTTGCCTGTTTTGGTCGCAGCATCGTTTGCTATCAAACAGGACCAAGATGTTAAAGCGAAAGAATTTATATATTATTTGTTGTCTAAACCACTCTCTTTGGGGGATTGGCGTTTTTTACTAAACTTATCAAAAGATGTCATAGAAAAAAACACAGCTGTTCCTAAAGAAGTAGTGGATGTAGTGTCATGCGTTCGCAAACTTGTTAATTCTGATAGAAATGGTGATATCGTAAATTGGCGTAATTCTACCATAGCGCACGGGGCAGCAAAACAACTTAATGACAGTGAACTATACGATGATGTAGCATCCAAGCTTAAAGAATTGACTTCTTTCTTTTCTCGTAATAGGGGAGTATTCCAAGCAATTAAGTTTATCGATTCGCAAGGGAAAGAGCTTGAGGGTATTGCCAAAGATATGAGTTCTTGGAGTGGTCGTCTGTTTATGCAAGTAGGCGAGAATCAATATCCATTATATCCCTTTTTTGATTTGAGAAACGATGGGGTATATTTATTCGATAGATATATTAAAAAACTCCAAAAAACAGATATCATAGAATACATCCAAAGTTTAAAAAAATCAGTCGACATTGCAGAATTAAATAATATATACATTGAAAATTCAATTTCCTCATCAGAGTTTTCTAATGATTTGACTAATTATACGGTGGAAGAACGTAATCTGTGTGAGGAGTTTTTATCTTCTGGCGAATATCTTGTTCCCGAATATTTGGTGGAATGGCTTGAAAATAAATTGTCAAAGCCGAAAGATGTCATTTTATTAAAGATGGAAAAGGGTATGGGGAAAAGTTTTTTTGTACGTGGACTTGACCCTTTCTCGATTGATAAAATATATATTGAAGATGTGAGCGTTAAAGCGTTCTATATCAACTCGACTTACAATTCTAGAGTTGATGATTTTTCTGTGTTTGTTGAAGACCAAATGCGTAAGCTCACGAGGGACACTACTCTAGCTAATAACACTTTTAGATTAGATATTAACAGCGATAATCCTGCTTTAACATTTGCTAATTTTTTGAACCAGTATAAGAAAAAATATTATTCAGAAAAAAAGTTGTTGTTTATTTTTGATGGTATAGACGAACTCAATCAACAGCCGGAAAGAAATATTATAGATTTTATTCCTAATGCGGATGATTTAATAGATGGAGTTTATGTTCTTGTAGCTTGCCGTGCTTGCAATGAAGAAACACTTTCCATCTCATGTAGACAGTTTCTTAATAACTTTAAAGGTGAGGTATGCTTTTTTAAGCAAACGGATGAGGACTATTTGAAGTTTGTTAAGAATTTTTATGATCTGTATATTATTAAAAAGAGTCGCCTTTTTTGCAGAAGGAATGGCATAGTTTTTGATGCTGAATTTGATAAAACGGACAAGAAGTTTCAAGTGCTTCGAGACAAGTCAATTTTAAATCTTTCCTTAATTAAGGAA
Source organism: uncultured Clostridia bacterium (assembly GCA_948471525.1). Classification (GTDB taxonomy): domain Bacteria; phylum Bacillota; class Clostridia; order Christensenellales; family UBA3700; genus RACS-045. Next base: position 27,268 of record CAOKSY010000013.1, read on the forward strand.
CTAATAAGTATTGCGTTAAAAGAGCTTGTAGAGAGCGGTGCAACAACCATAAGCATAGATGATTTGAATTTTGATGAAAAATTATACGAACAATATTTTGAGTCAATAAAACAGTATTACGGGTCGAAGTATTATGATAAATTTATCAGTGTCATTTGCTGTTTGTCTTTGGTTGATAGACCCGTGACTTTACATGAACTGGCTGTTTTATCTGGGAATAATAACTTAAATTTCGCCTTCCTTGGATTCATCAATTCGATGAGACTATTTTTAGGAACAACAAGGGGTGAAGAGGGAACTTATTTTACGCTTGACCACGCAGAGCGGAAGGAAACTGTTACTCGTATCTTCCAAAAAAAGGTGGATGAAACAGTTGATTATTTAATAGAAAAAATTGTCGAGGTTTCAACGGATAAATTCGATTTTTCAAATATAGAAGACACGGTTTATTATAGTTGTATTAATTCTATTTTGGTATCTAATAATTTAACAAAAGTTAAAGTAAACGCTTTGTTTAATGCGCTTTTGTCAATCCCTGCTAAATTATCTTGGTCGCAGAATTACTTTGATAATAAGAAGGAGCTGGAAATAGTTAAACATATAGATGATTTTTCTAAATTTAACCTTTCGCCTTCAAGAGAGAAAAAATTGCGAATTGCATTCTTGTACGCAAATGCGGGATTAGACGAGCTGATGTTTAATAATTATGCGCAAAGTGAATTCTATTTTAAGAAGGCTGTATCAATATATGACCAAAACATAGACACGGCTTCTATGCAAGAACTGTATGACTATGTTGAGTGTTTAGGAAAATATGCAACGCTGCTTTGGGATCAAGAACGAAATGATGAGGCTCTTGCTGTATACGATAAAGTTATAAAGTACACAAAAGTTATTTATGAAAATGATAAATCATTGATAAGCAAAATTAATTTACTTTCCGAATATATTTGTTATTGTAATATTGCAAATTCTGCAAAGCAATATGATATTCAAAAAAAATACCTCGAATATGTATCAACCGAGATTAAGGACTGCGAGGCTTCAAATCTTAAGCAAAGGACTGAACCATTTTTGCAGTTGTGTTGGTTCTACTATTATCGTGATGCGAATGACATTGAAAAAAGTATATTATCAATAAAGCAAGCAATTGATATGTATTCTCAATGTGCAAGAAATGATGTTGGGATGTATTTGCCTGACTTGGTAAAAAGTTATAACTTTTTGTTGCAATATGTATACGAACACTCTGATGCTATTCCTAGTGATGTACAAAACTATATTGAAAAAGGAGATATTGATATAGATTATATTCACAAGGAAAAAGACTATAACGATGAAGAAACATATCTGAAGTTTCACTTATTGTGTTCGTTGATCTATTTGCGTCAAAATAACCTGCCTTTGTATCTAAAGTATAGAAATATTGCATTTACATATTTTGAAACATTGTCAGAAGAAAAAAGAAATAATGAAAAACTTATCGAAATGATTAAATATTATAATTGTGAGGAGGAAAAATCCTATGAATAATATCGAACTTTTTAAAGAGCTAAAGTATGGATTAATGATTCACTTTGGACTTTATTCACTATTGGGCGGATATTATAAAGGAAAAAAAGGTCCTTACTATGCCGAATGGATACAAGCCAATCAACAGATTTCTGTTGTAGAAATGAAAAGGTTGGCTACAGTGTTTAATCCAATTTATTTTGATGCGGATGAAATATGTCAGTTTGCTTTAAAATGCGGAATGAAATATATTGTCATCACTACTAAACATCATGAGGGCTTTGCATTATTTAAGTCAAGTGTGGATAAATTCAATGTTTATGATGCTACGCCTTTTAAGAGGGACATCATTAAAGAACTAGCTGACTCTTGTAAAAAGTACGGACTAAAGCTCGGGTTCTATTACTCTCAATGTATAGATTGGAATGAAAAAGATGGCGGAGGATACACGGTTGATCCCGCTGGATCTGCAGGTGTTTCGTGGGATAATTCGTGGGATTTTCCTAATAAGGCTGAAAAAGATTTTTCACGAGTTTTTTATTCAAAAATGCTTCCTCAAATTGAAGAACTTATGACTAATTATGGTGAGGTATTTTTAGCTTGGTTTGATATGCCGTTGGATTCAACTCCTGAACAGAGCCAACTTATTTACGATACCGTAAAAAGAATTCAACCCAATTGTTTAATAAACTCAAGGTTGGGGAATGGGGTGTTTGATTATGTGACATTAGGTGATAATGAGATACCAGACGAAATTCCAACAACATTTTCTTCTGATAATAATTCTATTTGGGGATTTAAGAAGAGTCCGTATGGTCTTTATGAATCCATATGTAGTCTAAATTGTTCATGGGGTTACTCTGCTGTCGCGGACAAATGGTTATCACCTGAAGCCTTGGCTAAATTTCGGCTTAAATTGGAAAGATTAGGTGTTAATTTTATGGTAAATATTGGTCCAGATTGGTTAGGACGTATTCCATACCAATCTCAAGAAATTTTGCTTACAGCAGCAGAAAAATACAAGGATATAAAGAAATGATAGTTCTCAATGACAATAGAATGATTTTTCCTTTCTTGACAGAAAAACTTCCGTTGGATTACCTTGCAAATGTATGCAAAGTAAATAGAAAGGGTAATGATGTTCATCCATGGGTTTTGGCAAATCTTACTCCGCGTGAAATTAGAAAAGAGCTTCGAGAGCTTAATCTACCGGAAAATCCTAATAGAGTTTTGTTATCTTATAGACTAGATAAGAATTGCTATGGGATATATGGGCTTAATTATGATAGCATTTTTATCGTTCCTCATAATAATCTTGCTGATATCGAGTTCTCTCTTTTAGATATAGTTGTTCATTCTTTTTCAACTGGAGTGTCTTTTCTTGAGCTTCGATATTCCGTTAAGTCTCAAAATGAAGTAGATGCTCTTAATATGAACTATTTTCTCTCTGAATTAAAAGCGGATGTTATGCTTAAGATTGTCCGTTCGACTTGGAACGAAGAATTAAAAAAGAAAGAAGAGAGTAGTGAATTGATTACAACATCGAAATTTTTAAGGGAACTACTGAATGACTACGAAAAGGTATATGATATGGATATGAACGAGGAATTTAAGTCATATTCCAATAAACCAATTCTTTTTTCATATTTTCTTCTGGATTCTGCGGGACGGGAGCTTGCAAAAAATCTAGGTTTAAATATGAAAGAGACTTATAAAGTAAGCGTGAATAGTATTCGGCAAACCCAGGCTTTTGATAATTCTGCTTGGTATTATTCACTCAATTCAGTAGTAAATGTTTCTAATGTAAGTGATGATGAAGGAACTTCAGATTTTTTCAGAACAACATTTGTGGACAAGATTTCTAATCTTTATTTTTTCCTATTTTTGCATGCTTTGCATCAAAGATTTTTCTTGCAACTGAGTCAATACAAGATTAAATCTTTTAATTATGAAGCGGCTTCTTTCAATGAAATCAAAGGACTAGTTGATGAATTATCTGGATATTCTTCTTGTATAAATAAGGCTTGGCTGAAGTTCTTTTTTGCTAGACCTGCATCGATTGACCATGTTAATTTGTTTTATGCAAATGTAAGGGAGACATTTGATATAACAAATCAAATGGAAAGCGTTCAAAGTGAATTAGAGAGACTTACAGATTATACAGATAGAAAATATAAGCTATTTGATGAGCACAGTAAGCTGTTATCAAGTAAAAGGAAAAGTCGCTTTGATTTAATTTCTTTTTTGGTCGCTGCAATTATTTCTTTTGTGTCTATCTATGACACTTTCATAAAAATGATTAAGAACTTTGGTGTTGAGCTTACAATACCTGTCCACATTGTTCTTGCTGTTTTATTTATGGTGATATGCTTCATTGTTCCTACTGTTATCAATTTTTATTTTAATATCAAAAAAATGAAGAAGATAAGCAAGGAAATCATTCATATTGAAAATTTAATTTGTGAAGATAAGCAAGAACAATATTTTTAATTAACGGGATCAAAAACATTGGCAGTCTTTATGGACTGCTTTTTGTTTATGCGCTAAAATTTTATGCGCATTTTCAAACCAAAATTTGCTCGTTTTAATATTGTTTTTCCATTTGATATAAAGTGTCATACTTTTGCGACAGTAAAACTAGACAAAGGGGTGAGGATTGTGATATAATCTAGAAGTCCATAATGGGAGACAGACTATGAAAGCAGAGAGCGTATCCAAAATTAAATACTTGAAGATATGGGATATTCTTCGTCAAGAAACTGATGAGCAACATCCAATGAGTACCCACGACCTTATTGCGAGACTTGAAGCGTGTGGCATCAGTTGTGATCGTAGAACGCTCTATCGAAACATCGAAGAATTGAACGTAAACGGCTATGAGATACTCGTGAAGAAGGGAAAGAGCAACGGATATTATGTTGAAGACCGTAGCTTCGATATACCAGAAATTCAAATCCTTATGGATGCGGTTCAGGCTGCGAGTTTCATCACCGATAAGAAAACCCCGGTTCTTATAGACAAGATTGCACAACTCGCTGGCAGTCAAAGGGCAGAGGTTTTGAAGAGTAACATCGTGCAGTTTGGAACGGTAAAAGGAAGCAACGAAAGCATTTATTATTCCGTGAATGAAATCTCCCAAGCCATTATCGAAAAGCGGAAGATTGGCTTTTATTATTTTGACTACGACCTTCATCACAAGCGGAAGTATCGTATGCGCACATCGAAGCCAGACGAACAGCGGTGGTATATCGTAAACCCCGTTGCGACTGTTTTTCACGATGATAAATACTACTTATTCTGCTATAATGATTACCACGGCAATATAGTGCAGTATCGAGTTGACCGAATGGAGCAAGTGAAGATGCTTGATGACGAAATAACACCAAACAAGGAAGCATCAGATTTTGACCTTTCAAAGCACCAAAGAAGCCTTGTGGGTATGTACCGTGGAAAGACCGAGCGAGTGCATTTAATAGGCGAGAAGGGTATAGTGGATGCCGTGTTCGACAAGTTTGGTGAAAGCGTAAAAATCTATGAACACGATGCCGATACGATATCGTTTGCCGTAGATGTGCAAGTGAGCAGTCCGTTCTTGGCTTGGGTTATCGGTTTTGGTGAGAGCCTTAAAGTTACATCACCACAGTCAGTAATTGATGAACTCAAAGAGCGCATAAAAGCATCGATGAGAAACTACGAAGGATAGGTGAGTATATGAGTGCTAAAAGAACGCTCTACATTTGCAAAGCTATCTGCTGGAATTGTAAAAAGGAATTCAAGGCAGCCTATGGAAAATGGGAGAGGAACGAAAAGCAGTGTGTAGTTTCGCCTGGCAACTTTTTGGAAAAAGAAAAAGCAGTTGCTGCCGAAAACGGAGTGGTCATAAAAACGGTATTGTATCCAAACGATGACGTTTATACCGTCAACATCTGTCCGCATTGCGGTAAGCCGTTTGGCAATAACTATATCGAAGAATTGGTCAGTCATGAAGAAAAAGAGATAGTAATGCTCAATCAAATTAGTAAGAGAATGTTTTTGAATAAGCAATTTGAGTATGCTGGAACGATAGGAAAGTTGGATAGTGACAGAGGCAACTTTAAGGGTATTTACATTATTGTGCGTCCAGAAAAAATGCAAGACATTCTTCTTAATCAAACCAGTAATGCAGGGAAGTACAAGGGAAAAGACCCTACTGTAAATATTGAGAAATTAAAACAGAAATTGCTCGTCCAAGCAGATATTTTATATTTGGGTAAAAGCGAAGGCAGTGTTGAAAAGCGTATGCAACAACATATCGAATTTTGGAACGGTAAACCTATCTCAGCCTGGGGTGGACGAAGTATTGCGCAAATCCAACATTTTGAAGATTTGGAAGTGTGGTATTTGCCGTGCGATAACCCAAAGGAAATGGAGAGCGCCCTATTAAATGACTTTGAAACAAAATATAATCAACTGCCGTTTGCTAATTGGAGGCACTAATTCTCGAAAATAAACTAAATACGGAGGAATTATAAATTGAAAAAATTATTTTACAATCCCATTGAACATCCAGTTGCGGTAAAGCTCGAATCGAAAGTTCTGGGAGTGAACAAGCAATATGAACCGTACACTGGCGAAGGCCCCGTTGGAATGGATGAGCTTTTCAAACTTGCTACCACGGATAGCTTTGAAAGTGTCGAAGTAAAACTTACACCACACAATCAGGCTTATTATCGTGATAGTAAGAACCCGCTTGAACAAGTTCCGGTTGAGGGTTGGATTTCGCTTAAGGACTACAAGAACGGTGGTGGATATTTGAAAGATAGAACCATAACCATTAAGCTAAAATGACAACGCTTGTAATCGAAAAATCAAAGGGCGGGTATCGTCCATTTGAGCCTGACAAAGAGGAAAGGCAGAGGCTTACAATCAAGGCAAATGGAATGGTGTGGTTTACGACCTATGGTCTGAAAACGGGACAAATGTGGGAGTATAAGACGATGCGAAAAATTCGATACCGCATCACACCCGAGCAAGCCAACGCCTTTATTTCTAATGCTGAAAAGGTGATAGAACAAATCAAGCAGTGCTATGATGATTTCGTTGCCGATGCTGAACCTGACCGGCTCACGATAAAAACCGAAGACGAAGTTTCGATTGGCGTTGTGATGGAAGAACACAGCCAGGACCTAGTGGACTTGTATAATGAAATCCGAAAAGCTCTCCCTTACGATTACCTCTTGGAGTTTGATTACGGATTTTTGAGTGAATAATCGCAGTCACACTAACCTTTTCGTTCAGCTTTCGGTTGACTCCTAACTCAAAAAATGATATAATACGATATACAATGACATCGAGGTATATTAAATGACATTTGCTGATAAGGTAAAGATAGTTCGAGCGAAGCTGTTCCTCAGTCAAGAGAAGCTAGCCAAGGAAATAGGGGTGTCCCAAGTTACCGTTGCAAGATGGGAAACGCAAGGTATAGACCCACAATTTATATCGGAAAAAAAGTTCGAAGCCTTCTGTCGAGAAAAAGGTATTGAATTTGAGGAGACGAAATGATAAAATTAGCTACGGCTTTTAGTGGGATTGGGGCTGTTGAACAAGCATTCAAACAGCTTGGACTGGAACACAATATCGTGTTTGCGTGTGATAACGGCGAGAGATATTTAAAGCAGTCTCAAGAGGAGTTGCTTGACATTATCAAAAATGAAAGCAAGAAAACTGGGAAAACTCAAAAACAGGTTATAGAAGAACTGTACGACCAAACGGGAAAAATCAACTACGTAAAGAAGTCTTATTTCGCCAACTATAAAATAACCGAGGATAATTGGTACGAGGATGTTCGGTTTTTAAGCGGTATTCCTTATGCGGGTAAAGTAGATTTATTCGTTGGCGGCAGCCCTTGTCAAAGTTTTTCAACCTATGGGAAAAAGCGTGGGTTGGAAGATACGAGAGGTACATTGTTTTACGAATACGCAAGGCTTGTAAGTGAAATAAAGCCAAAGGTATTCATCTACGAAAATGTTAGAGGCTTGTTGAGTCACGATTCTGGTCGCACATGGAAAACTATCAGTGAGGTTTTCGATTCGTTAAACTATCAAATTTTTTACAAGGTACTTGATGCACAGTATTATGATTTACCGCAAATGCGCAAGAGGATATTTGTGGTTGGCATTAGAAAAGAGTTAGGAATAACTAGCTTTGAATTTCCAGAAAGAAAACCTCTGTCGAAAAAAGCAACTGCTTATTTGGATGCAGATGTTCCCGATGAATATTATCTTCCTGAAAAAGGATTCAAGTGGGTAACGGAGTGGGAACGTAACCAAGGGAAAGCTAGAGTAAATAGGGACATTATTGGATGTCAAACGGCGGTGCAGCAAATTAACTGGTCTGGAGATTTTAGAATTGAAAAGCCGAAGCCGTCCCATTATACAAACCCTAATATTTATGTTGGAAAGTATAATGGTGAGGATGCAGTTGCAAGGAAACTTACACCCGATGAGTGCTTAAGGCTTATGGGATTTAAAGACTTTAAAATTGTCAATGAAGACAGAATTATGTATAGGCAGTCGGGCAATTCAATCGCAGTGCCTGTACTTAAGGCATTGATTTTGCAAATTTTGAAATATGTAAAATTGGGAGACTGACAATGCGAAACTACCAATATGCATGGTATCTCGACAATAGGTTCTACATAACAAAAAACTTTGTGGACGAATTTATCGGGGTAGTATCGAAAATTAAAAAGTCTGGGAAAGAGGTTGACGGTTCAGCAATCAAATCCTTTTTTCCATTAGACGGAAATGCGAGTTCAAGGATAACCTTTGCCCGCAATGTCGGTATCATTGGACCCAATGGGCAATTGAGTGATTCTGCTTTGCTGTATAGACTAGGACTTTTCGATTACAGTGAATTTGTTTTAGAGATAATTGCAAAACGCAATACAACAAGGGATGAAGCAATAAACCTTAAACCTGTAGTGCTTTTATCTATTGTCTTTTCAAAAATGGCAAAGCTAAATATCGATGAATCCGAAAGGTTTATCACATGTGCGGAATGCTATGAATACCTTTCGCCTTTGGAAAGTTACGATGAATTAACGGATAATTTGGTCACTAGACTGGTTGGCGAAAGAATATACGATGTCGACTCAACAGTTCCAAAGACACGGGTTAAGATTGAAAGTGGGGCGGTATATTTAAGTAGCTTATTTAACTGTCTCAATGATACACCGATATTTCAGTTTGGTGAGAAGAAGTCAATATTAAGGTATATCCCGAAACACATCAATTTCATAAATTATATTGCTGAAAACGGAAAGGGAATGAGTGCAGCCCCTATTATGGGAGGTTCTCCACGGCAGAACGCAGATTTTTACAATTATCTCTGTGATATACGGAAAGGATTGTTTGAAATCTTTCCAAAGGTTGAAGTTTATAAAGCAACGCCAACTGCGCTGATTAAAACACTATATAATCATTGCTTTGGAATAAGTGAAGCACCGAAGAACTCCTTAAAAGAATATGTAAGCGATATTCCGTTTGGGTGTTTTGCTCCGTTTATTACCCTTGACCGTTTGGTTGCTGCCTATTTTTATTTGCATAATGAGCGACTAGGCGAGTTAATGTTTGACTATATTTCGCAAGTAATCGATAAAGAAAAAGCTATGGAGGGAGATATGATTAGAGTTCCGTTCAGCGATACAAACCATACAGTCTTTGAAAATGGTGAGGGTGCAAACTCCAAAGGTGATGAATTCTATGAAATCCTAGAACACAATGTAATGGGGTTGCACATAACCAATTTGAATGATGCTTTAAATCCAACTAATCCGCATATCTGCATTGGGTGGGGTATCCTTGGTGATTTAAGCCATATTGCATCCAAAGAAGAATTGGGTGTGCTTTATGATGAGAAGTATCCCGAAAAAACGACCCGTGGACGTGGACAAGATGTAAGTCAAATTTGGAGTTTTTTGGATAAGCTCAAAGTTGGTGATTATGTCGTTTTTGGAGATGGAAAGTCTGCGCATATAGGTCAAATTACTTCGGAATATTATTTTACCCAGGAGACTCCAAATCAAGATGCAGACTATGCGCATAATAAAAATGTGAAGTGGCTGAAGGATGTTGCATATCAAGACCTTCCGCACGACTTGCATAAAGCCTTCTATGCGACCCGTTCTATTTTCTCGTTAAACGAATATAAGTCCGTTATTTTCGATATTCTCCACAATAGAGTAGTTGAGTTAGATGAGCAGGAGAATAGTAAAGAGAAGTATGTCTTAATTGATAGAGCGCCGAGGGCAAATAAAACCCATCCGTTGAATAGCATTCTGTATGGTGCGCCCGGCACTGGTAAAACATACTCGACTGCTGAATATGCGTTAGCAATAATTGAGGATAGAGAGATAGACACAGCTCAAAAATCAGCGGAAGAAAGGGCGGCATTGATGAGCCGTTATAAAGAGTTGATAAAGACTGGGCAAATTGTGTTTACGACATTCCATCAAAGCTATGGATATGAGGAATTCATACAAGGCTTGCGCCCCGATACCTCGTCTGAAAAAATGGAGTTTAAAACCATAGACGGAGTGTTCAAACGCATAGCAGATAAAGCTATGATGGATGAGACAAACGACTACGTAATAATCATAGACGAAATTAATAGGGCAAATATCTCTAAAGTTTTCGGTGAATTAATCACGCTCATAGAAGATGACAAAAGATGGGGCGAAGTCAACGCAATAAGTGTTACGCTTCCTTCGGGTGAGTCGTTTGCTGTTCCCAACAACCTTTACATTATAGGAACGATGAATAGCGCAGACAAGTCAATTTCTTTGATAGATGCTGCGTTGAGAAGGCGGTTCCAATTCATAGAAATTACACCCGATTATTCAACCGTGGCAGATACGACTTTAAAAACAGTATTGGAAAGGCTGAATAAAGGTTTGGTAGAAGCCTTGGATAGCACAGATTTGCTTATAGGACATGCATACTTTATTGGAAAGACAAAGGATGATTTATGCGAAATAATGAACAATGCAATCATACCTTTGCTTTATGAGTATTTCTATGACAATGCAAAGAAGGTAAAAGAGCAAATTAAAAAAGCGGTGGAAGGGTACGACTTCGATATTGCGGACAATACAGTTGGCAGAATGAAACTTGTTAAAAAAGGTTAATGGTAAGAATTGATGATACTCAATTACTTTGAAGAATCACTAATAGGACTTTCAAAGCTCCCGGCAGAGTGGCGAAGCCAAGCATCACTTGATGAGTTGGCTACCTTTTTGCAACTTAACTGGGAGCAACGTTCGGTGTTCTATGATGATGGTCAAGTAACGAGTTCGCAGCAGTTCCTTGAAATGAAGGGTGCAAGGGGCATTAGAACCAACAACTATATCGGTACGATAGTATTCAAAGGACAACAGCTTAACATTTTTCCAAAAGTCTTTCGAACGGACAGTGGAGACAACGAAAGAGATGAATTAGACCTCCATCACCTTATGAAAAATTTAGTAAGATGGATTGAGTACTGTGGGAAAATGGATTATCCATACATAAGCATTGACAGCGAATTCGAGGATTGTAATGACCTCCGTGAGCTGTTTATAACGCTTTATGTGCGGTATGTTAAGAACGCATTAGACCGTGGCTTATTTTACCGATATGAAGAACAGACAGAAGACTGTTCTGCGATTAAAGGTAAAGTTGATTTCAAGGATTACTTCACGCGGAAGTATCCCAACGGGCAACTGGACAAGTTCCAATGTACATACTCAAATTTCGAATTTGACAACGTATTAAACCGAATTATCAAGTACACTTGTAAAGGTTTAATGAGTGAAAACCTCTCACCAAAAAATCAAAAGGCAGTCCGTCACATTTTGATGAAGTTGAACGATGTCTCGGATATTAGGTGTACACCGCACGATTGCGATACTGTGCGCTTGAGCCGTCTTCATAGGCATTACTCGATTATTTTGAGTATGAGTAAGATGTTTTTGCTGAATAAAACTTCATCTTACAATGTCGACAACAACGAGTCATTTTGCTTTATGTTTCCTACGGAAATATTGTTTGAAGGCTTTATTGGTGGCTTTATGCACCACGTTCTTCACGGCGAAGCTAAAGTTACATTGCAAGCAAGCGAGATGTCTGTGTTCGAAGAAGTAGAGTATGCAGGGCAATCCTACGGAAAAGCACTGACGATGCGACACGACATTCTGGTAGAACATAAGGAAAAAGGTGTCTTCGTTCTTGATACAAAATACAAAATGCTTGATAGATTTGAGGGCAATAGCAATTTTGATACGATAATAAGCACCAAAGTTTCTACGGCTGATATTTATCAAGTGTTGACATATGCAGAAAAACGTGGGTTAAAAAAAGTCTATTTGCTGTATCCTATGTTTAGATATGAAGACATTGAGCCACATCCAGTTACGGGTAAAGTGCATATGGGGGATGGACATTCCAAAATTCAGCTTTACCTTGTAAGGCTTCCGTTTATATTTGAAGATGATTCTAATAAAACTGCTGAAAACTTGCGTAAAGCCATAAAACAGATTTTTGAGTAATAGGAGTTAAATGATAGGTCTCTACATTGGGTTAGGAATAGGAGCAGTAGCACTAGTTGTTATTGCTGTGTTGATTTGGAGAGCCGTAAAAGCCAAGAAGCTAAAGGCTCTCCAAATTGCTATCGCGGCAGAACACTTGGAAAGGATTCAAGGCATCTGCGGTGCTTTTTCTGCTGCCATCCAAAGTTTAAAAGTCCAGGGGTATGTTTGCGGTTCGCAGATAAAGGCGATTCAAGAAGAATGGAAGCCGACCTACCAAGAGTTCAAGCAACTGCATTATTACGCAGAAACGGAAACTAATCGGCTCGTTAATAGCTTCAAGCAAACATACGGAAACCTTAATAATATCTTCTCCAAATGGAACGCAGAGTTCGTTGCTGCGGAGAAAAAAAGACAGTTCGTTTTACTTGCGAATATCGATGGAAAAAGCCTAGATTCGCAGCAGCAAGATGTGGTAGTTTCCGCCGAGGACAATACGCTCGTTCTGGCGGGCGCAGGAAGCGGTAAAACGCTCACGATTTCGGGGAAGGTCAAATACCTTTGCGAAGTAAAAAAGGTCGCTCCTGGCGAAATTCTGCTGATTGCGTTTACTAGGAAATCAGCCGATGAAATGACCGAGCGTATATCTAACAGACTCGGTATTCCTATCACAGCAACAACCTTCCATAAGCTCGGTTTGGACACGCTTAAAAAGGCGAGGAACGAAAGCCTGGATGTGTTGGAAGATACCTCGAAGTTTGTGAACCAGTATTTTGAAAAGGAACTGTTGAAGCAGCCTGAAACCATCAAACTGCTTCTTGAGTATTTTGCGTACTATCTACATATCCCTGCAAATATGGACAACTTCGACTCTTTGGGCGAAGCCTATGCTTACGAGAAGGGAATGGACTTTGAAACCATAAAGTCCAAGTTCGATAGAACGCAGCTTGTCGATTCTTCAGTGGCGGAGAACCGTGAGTCGAAGCATACGCTCCGCGGTGAGAGAGTAAAGAGCCTTGAGGAAGTGAGCATTGCAAACTTTCTATTCCTTAACGGGGTGCGGTACGAGTACGAGTCAAAATATCCCTACCAAACCAACGATGCGAATTTCAAGGTATATAGACCAGACTTTTATTTGCCGGATTACGATATTTTCATCGAGCATTTCGGCGTAAATAAAAACGGCAAGCTCCCGTGGCTTTCCGACATAGAAGAGAAGAAGTACCTCGAAGGTATGGCTTGGAAACGGCAACAACACCGCATAAATGGCACAAAACTTATAGAGACCTATTCGTACTATTCAAGCCAAGGTGTGCTTTTAGAAAAGTTGGAAGCGTTGTTGCGACAGAACGGAGTCAAGCTGAAAGAGGTGGACTATCGTGAGGTTTTCGACTCAATCTATAAAACGCAATCAGATGCTTACTTTTCAGAGTTTAAGAAGCTCTGCGGCACGTTTTTGGCTTTATTTAAATCCAACGCATATCGCATAGCGGAATTGGAAAAATTAAGGGAAAAGAAATCGCGGTATTTGAACTCGTACTTTCAAAGGCGCATTGCGCTGTTTGTGTTGCTTATAAAACCTTTGCTTGAAGCCTACGACAGGTATCTTGAAGAAAATCATATGATTGACTTTTCGGATATGATTAATATGGCAGCAGAAGCTATACGGACTGGGTTTAAGGTTGCACCGTACAAGTATGTCATCATAGACGAATATCAAGATATTTCTGTCGCTCGTTATAAGTTGGTGAAGGCAATCCTAGACCAAACACATGCCAAACTACTGTGTGTAGGTGATGACTGGCAGTCTATTTATAGATTTGCAGGAAGCGACATTTCCTTGTTTACAGACTTCAACAAATATTACAGTGGCAAAACATCGATAATGAAGCTCGAGCGTACATATCGTAATTCGCAGGAACTAATAAATGTGGCGGGAGCATTTATTCAAATGAATCCACGCCAAATGCAGAAGAACCTAGTATCATCTAAGCACTTAAACCATCCCATCACTTTTTGGATGTACGATGATAATCCCTTTAGAGCTTTGGATAAAGCTATAACCGAACTCGTAAAAAACTATGAAGGGCAGTCCATTCTTTTGCTTGGACGAACCGCATATGATTCGGAAATGC
>CAOKSY010000014.1 GCA_948471525.1 uncultured Clostridia bacterium
TCTTTCGTTGAAACCCGTTGGTAGTGAAAAAAAGACTTAATTAAGTCAAAATATAGGCTTGTAAAAACTTGCCGAAACAATGTAGGTTATCTCTTTATGTTTGATTTGCACAATGTTGTTATTGTTCGGTTTAACGGCTTGCGGCTCTACCACAGCAAAAATTTACGGAATACACGCTTGTGTCGAATTACCCGAAAACGGCAATGTGTTTAGCTATACTCTTGCTGATGAAAATACACTTTTTGAAAACGATTATGTATTGCAATATGGGCAAACATATCATTTGTTGGTTGCATACACTGCGGGCGGGGGTAGTCAATACCCTGTTATGTCAGTTGATGCAATTAAATTATATTATGATGATAATGCTTTGGAAATCAATCAACCTATTGAAAACATAGACGAAGTTATCTGTTATCAATTAACTTGTAAAGAGAGCATTGCTTATACCGCCGTTATAATAGAAGTTGACGGCGAATATTTCGACACCGTTATTATAAGTGCGAAATAAAGCAACAGAATAAAGCCGAGATTCTGTTAAAAAACTATGTCTTTTACCTTGCATTGCCTGCATAAATTTCAATTTAGCGGAGGTTTGCTATAATTTATTTATGGATAAAGATTCGAGCAAAGCAGTAAGATGTTCCTTTATTGGTCATCGAACAGTAGAAAATAGTGAGCTGATTATTCCGCTCTTAAAAGACAAAATAGTGGCTCTAATTGAACAAGAAGGAGTTAATACTTTTTTGTTCGGTAGCAGGAGTGCGTATGATGATCTTTGTCATAGTGTAGTTACTGAACTGCGTGAAGTATATCCGTTTATAAACCGTGTGGCTTACACTTGTAGAAGCGAAGCGGCAACTATGGAATATGAACGTGAAGATGATGAACGTGCTTTTAGCAAACTAATGGGCAAGCAAATACATCTAAAAGGTTTTGAGTCGGAAGTTGAGTTTGCGAAAAAGTATGAGGCAGGTAGAGCTTCGTATATTGAAAGGAATCAAGCTATGGTAGATGATAGTAACTATTGTATCTTCTATTATAATGACTCTTATTCGCCGCGTGGGGCAGGACGGAGTGGTACAAGAATAGCTTATGATTATGCCAAAAGAGTTGAAAAAAGGAAGCAATCGCAATTAGTAGTGATAAACATATTCCCACAATAAGGTAGTGCTGCAAGAAAAAGATACTATCTACCACTGTGCCAAATCGTGTGCCAAAAAAAATGTTTGCTTAAAAAGAGTGCTGAAAAGCACTCTTTTTTGTGCCTTTTAAGGGCATATTTGAGGGTAATTGAAAGATAGTATCTTACTTTGACGCGCTTAGATACTATCTCTGCACAAAACCAAAAGCGGCGGAACTTCCCGCGCCGAAGACAGGCGAAATAGCCAAAGATAAACTGAGACTTATCAAAAATCTTGCCAGACGAAGGATGTAGATCGGGAGGGAAAAGTGAGAGAGGATGTAGAGAAAGCTATCGTCAGGAAGGCGCTCGGTTACGAGGCGGAAGAGGTGGTGGAGGAATTCGACAGGGAAAACGAATTGATAAGGCGCAAGGTCACTACCAAGCACTATCCGCCCGATATGTCGGCGGTAAAGGTGATGGCAGAACTGAGAGTTGGCGAAGACGATATCGACCGACTGAGCGACGCCGAACTCGAAAAGTTGAAAACAAAATTGCTTTTGCAGTTGAAAGATATGACAAAAGGAGATAAGAAATGAAGATCATTATTCAAAGCGGAAAAGTCAGGTGCGACATAGGCAAATGCCCTAACGTAGCGCGATATTCGGTTGCGCCCGAAGGCGTATCGCCGAGCGGTTACGTCAATCTATGCGAGAGTTGCGCGGAGGAACTTTATTCGGCGCTGGGCAGATTGCTCGTGCCCAAGAGTCCCAAAAATATGCTGGCAAAGAAGAGAGGAGAGATATGAGAAGAGACACGCAGAAATTTGCTCAAGACCTTGTCAAAGAGGTGAGAGCGGATTATGAGTGCAGACGGGAAGAACGCAAGCCGTTGGAGTTGCAATGGCGGCTGAATATGAATTTTTATAACGGCAATCAGTATGCGGAGATCACTCCCGTCGGCGATATAGAGCAGTACGGAAAACAGTACTTTTGGCAGGAGAGAGAAGTGTATAATCACATCGCTTCGATAGTGGAGGCGAGAATGTCAAAACTCAACAGGCTTAAGTGCGCCGTCAGCGTGCGGCCGTTCAGCAGCGACGATAAGGACGTATATGCGGCAAAGCTCTCCACGCAGATAATAAAAGCGCTGTGCGAAGAAAACAACCTGCCCGAACTTCTCAACATCGCAAGCAGTTGGAGCGAAGTGACGGGAAGCTGTTTTTTCAAGACGGTATGGTCTGCCGATAAGGGAAGGATAATAGGCAAGTCCAAAAGCGGCGATCCGATAAGAGAGGGCGACGTGGAGATCACGGTTGTGCCGCCGTACGAGATATTTCCCGACAGCGTATGCGCGTCTTCTCTCGACGAATGTCAGAGCATAATACACGCAAAGGCGTATCACGTCGACGAAGTAAAGGATATCTGGGGAGTCGACGTGCGCGGCGAGGACGTCAACGTATTCTCGCTCGACAACGCGCAGATAGGCGGAGGATTGGGCTATGACGCAAGTCTTCCCAATATGATCGACAGCGTAGCGCACGATATGTGCGTAGTGATAGAGAAGTACGTAATGCCGACGTCGGATAAACCCAATGGGGAACTTATCGTCGTAGGCGCGGATAAGCTGCTGTACTACGGCGAGCTGCCTTACGTCAACGAGTTCAACGACGGAGAAAAGCGCAAGGAGATAAGCAGGCTGGGCGCGGAACTAAACGGAAAACTCGACGCGTACGATTCGCAGATAGACAAACTGCGCGTCGAAGAAAAGGCGGCGATAGGCGAACTCGATCTATCCTACGCGCAGAAGATAAAGAGCGAGATAGACAGCCTGCTCAACAAGCGCGAGCAGGAGTTGAAAGCTATCGAGACGTACAACAATACTCTCAGAGAAAAAGAAGCTAAATACATAAGAGAGCGGGCGCAGGCTATCGAAAATCAACTTGCGCAGAGGCTCAAAGACGAGCAGGAACTCAAAGAGATGGAAAACAAAAACGGCTATGCGGGCGAGAAATTGGACAACTATACCGAACGGTATAAGATAGCGTACGAATTCTATTCGGCTATGCCCAAGGACGTCGCCAAGCAGATGATACAAAACAACGCGTCTTTGCGCGCGTATCTCGGCAAGATGTTTTCAAAACTCTACGGGGATATACTCGCGAAGGAGGGCTGATGTGGGATAAGATCATACAGGCGGCTACGGACAACGGACTGTGGGCAATGCTGTTTTGCGCGCTGTTGGTATTCGAGTTGAAAGACAGCCGAGCGCGCGAGGCTAAGTATCAGGGGACTATAGCAAAACTTTCGCAGGATCTGGGATATATGAATTCTATCGACAGGAGAATAGAAAAGATACACAGTCGCATGCGCGAGTATATGGAAAGCAACGCCGTCTGCGAGATGGCTAAGGAGGAAGCATGAAGGAGAGATTGAAGAGTTATGAATTCTGGGTGTCTCTTGCAAGCGCGGCAATGGTCTTTTTGCAGACGCTCAGTCTCAAGATAGACGTGCCTCATCTGACGGAGATCACTGCCGCGTTTTTGAGCGCGTTGTGCGTGGCGGGAGTGTTGAAGAAAAAGAAGCCGATCGCTATGCAGGAAGATAAGCCCGCGGAAAGCTCCGATGAGCGGACGGACGACGGCGCTGAAAAAACTTCGGATAACGGCGGAGAAGATAAAGAAGATAATAATCGCGGTCAGAAGTAAGAGTATATAAACTATGAATTTATAAAAATTTAAAGCATTATACAACTGTCAATATAAAAATATCCTCGCAGGCGCGAGGGTATTTTTTGTGCTAAACTGCGATATGGGACGTCAAAATTTTTTGTCGAAATTAAGGCGAAAAAGGCAAATTTTTTCATTTGAATGCATAATATAGAATATGTTAAATTTCAGCAGGATTCATTTTATAGGTATAGGCGGTATAAGTATGTCCGCGCTTGCGATGCTTGCCAGCGAATCGGGCGTTTGGGTAAGCGGATCTGACAGAAGCGACAGCGAAATTTTGAGAAAACTCAAAGATTACGGCATCAATGCTTACGTCGGCAGTAATAACAGTATAGTCGCAAAGAGCGAGCTTGTAGTATATTCGTCTGCGATATCGGACGGGGACGCAGAACTCAAGTTTGCACGCAACAACAAGATAAGGTGCATGGAACGCAAGGCGTTTCTCGCGCTTGCGGCGTCGCAGTGCAAGAGCACGATAGCGATAGCCGGCAGTCACGGAAAGACGACGGCGACGGCTATGCTTTGCCACGTCGCAGAGCGCATACCGCTTGCTTTCAAAGGACATATAGGCGGTCTTATACACGGTGCCGGGAGCAACTATATAGATACAGGCAGCGACTATTTTATCACCGAGGCGTGCGAATATCAACGCAGTTTTCTCGCTCTTTCTCCCGATATAGGAGTAGTGCTCAACAGCGATTACGATCATCCGGATACATATCCCGACGAGCAAAGTATGTACGATGCATTCAGACAGTTTGTAGAGCAATCTCGCGTAGCCGTAGTAGAAGAGGAATCATATCGCAGGCTGGAACTGTCAAAAGTCGCCGACGCGCGAGATAAGATATACACGTTCGGATTCGGTGATATGTGCGACTTCAGAGCTGTGAACTTGACCCAACAGGACGGCAAGTTTACGTTCGACGTATTTTACGAAGGAGGAAAACTGCACAATATCGCGCTGTCGCTGTATGGCAAACACAACGTGCTTAACGCGCTTGCGGTTTTCGCCGCGGGATATCTGCTTTGGTTGGAAGTAAAGGAAGTTGCGAGATATATAGAGACGTTCGAGGGAGTGGAGAGACGCTTCTGCGAGTGCGGTAAGACGGAGAGCGGAGCAAAAGTCATAGTCGATTACGCCCATCATCCCAATGAGATCTCGGCTACTATAGATACTGTCAGACTTATGACAAAGGGCAGAATAATAGTAGTATTCGAGCCGCATACGTATTCGCGTACCAAGGCGTTGTTGAAAGAGTTCGGCGAATGTTTCTATTGGGCGGACGAACTAATAATACTGCCGACGTATTCGGCGAGAGAAGGCAGTGAGATGGGGCTGGACGGCAGCGCGCTTTCGAGTTATATCAACTCAAAGGGCGGCGGCGCGGTATATATGGACGACTACCGGAAAGCTTGCGAATATATCCAATATGACGCAAAGGAAAAAGACGTCGTACTTGTGTTGGGCGCGGGCAGCGTAAATACGCTCGGGGCGATGCTTACGCAGTGAAATAAACAATGTGTTAAAAGTAGTTATTTCGGGAGTAGTCGAGAAAAAACGGAATAGATTTCTCCATTACAGTCGAAATGACGTTTAAGGTCGAGACGGCGGAATGGGCAGTCGAGATTAAAAAATAACGAGATTATAAATAGACATATTTGAAAAGACAATATAATTATTTGACAAATAAAAAACGAACTCGGATCCGGGTTCGTTTTTGAATTTACGATATTTAAATTTTAGCACTTAAAGACAGTCTTAAGATAGTTGGGACTTTTTGAAAGTTCGGCAAATACGTTCTGCGCTTCGGTAATGTCCACTTCGCGTTCTATCAAAGAGTTCACCTTTACCGTGCCTGTAGCCAACATATTTATCGCAGTTTCTATTTCGCCGTAACCGTCGCTTATGCCGTATACGGTAAGACCGTTTTTGACGATAGGGGAGAAGTCGCCCTTTAGTTTTTCTTTGGACGTGTTATATCCCACAAGCGCGATCTTGCCTTGGGGACGGAGATAGCCCAACATCTCTCCGACTTCGCCGCATATATCGCTGGCTACGATAAGAAAGTCGATAAGTTTGCCGGTAGTGATCTCTCTCAATTTAATAGCTACGTCTTCTTCCGTATAATTTATACAGAAATACGCGCCCAAATCCTGAGCGATAGACAGTCTGGATTCGTCGCTGTCTACCATTATAGGTATAGCCTGATAATATATGCACAACTGTGCAATGATCAAATTGACGGAAGTACAGCCGTAAAGCATAACGTACTTGGTCTTTTCGATGTCCATTTTTTCTATTACGTTTATAGCGATCGCTATATCCTCGATAAAGGTAAACGCCGTATCGTCGATGCCTGTGGGCAGAGTATAGACGTTGTGAAGGGGAGCGTATACGTAATCGGCGAGATAGCCGTCGTTTTTAAGTCCGTTGATCTGATACTTGCCGTTCTCCAATCTGGTATATGGGGAGAGCATAACTCGCTGACCTTTTCTTAGGGTGATGTCGTCGCTTTCGCTGACAAGACCGACCGCGACTCTGGTCGGACAGAGCGGAAGAACCGCGTTTTTCATCTTTCCCGTA
Source organism: uncultured Clostridia bacterium (assembly GCA_948471525.1). Taxonomy (GTDB): domain Bacteria; phylum Bacillota; class Clostridia; order Christensenellales; family UBA3700; genus RACS-045. Next base: position 6,439 of record CAOKSY010000014.1, read on the forward strand.
AAGGCTGCGACGTCGCTTGGGCATACGCCCGCGCGAGTTATTTTGATTTTTGCAAAATCTTTCAAGCTGTAAGAGCTTTCATCCGTAACCGGTTGAATAGTATTATTCTTTATTATTTTGTAAGATTGCATAATTTCCTCTGTCATCCCGTCTCGAAAAAGGTTATCCGCGACACCGATTAAGTGAATTATAACACAATTCGCCGTCGTTGGCAAGTGGGGAATATAATTTCTATTAAAAAACCGCCATATTTAATCTAATCGCCCCATATCCGATAAATGTTTGCGACAAACGTATATAATTCGACAAAAATCAAACAAAAGCGATAAAAATTTGACGAAAAATCTATTTGAGAAAAACTTTTGCGACAGTTGTAAACAAAAAAAATCGCTGAAATTCGAGCGTATTCGCGCCGGTATATACGCGATAGAGCGGTAATTGTGAAAATTGTGATATTTTTGATAAATAGTCATAAAATCCGCTTGACTTATAAGAATAATACAGGTATAATCTATGAGTAAATATTTGCAAAGGTGAGGTGATAATATGAACGAGAATATCCAACCTAATTATCATGACGCTACGGTCGTTTGCGCTTGCGGCGCGAGTTTTGTTTGCGGCACAACCAAGGAAGGCGACGTAATCAAGGTAGAAGTTTGTAGCAAATGTCATCCGTACTATACCGGCAAGCAGAAGTTGGTAGACACGGGCGGTAGAGTAGATAAGTTCAAGAAGCGTTACAGCCTGTAATTTTCGACTTGCGTCGAAATTGTCGGGACTGTTCGATCCGATTTGTCGGACGGATAGCGCATATCGTAGAAAGTCGCAGCGTACTCAATGTGCGGGCGATTTTTTTATTATATCGATAGACAAAATATCAAATAGATAGTATAATATTATAACAGAATTAAAATATTTAAAGCAGACGGAGACGCAATGGCGAAGAAATATACCTCAAAAATAGGCGGACAGGCGGTCATAGAGGGCGTGATGATGCGCGGAGAGAGATCTATGGCTACCGCTGTGCGCGACGAAAAGGGCAATATCGTCGTCGAGAGCAGGTATATAACACCCGTATCCGAAAAGCCGAAGGTATACAGGACGCCGTTTGTCAGAGGAGTATTCAATTTCTTCGATTCTATGGCTTCGGGAATGAAGACGCTTATGCGTTCTGGCGAGGTCTTCGAGGGGGACGTCGAACCCGGTAAAGTCGAAAAGTGGATGGCGAAAAAACTCAAGATCAACATCTATGACGTGATGATGGTATTTTCCGTGCTTTTGGGAGTTGCGCTTGCAATAGGTCTGTTTTTTTTCCTTCCGCTGCTTATAGTCACCCCGATAAAAAGCGCGGTCGCAGGACGTTTCGGCGATACCGCGAATACGCTTTGGTACGTGACTGTGCTGTATGCGTTGCTCGAGGGCGTGATAAGAATAATACTTTTTGTACTGTATATTGCATTTACCACTTTGATCAAGACTGTAAAACGCACTTATATGTATCACGGCGCGGAGCATAAAACGATCAGCTGTTATGAGCACGGATTGGAACTTACTGTCGAAAACGTGCAGAAAATGTCGACGATCCACGACAGATGCGGCACGACGTTTATGTTTATAATAATGTTGGTCAGCATAATTATTTTTTCCATAGTCGGAGTATTCGAGCCGTATATGGCAGAGCTGGGCATATGGAAGAACGTTATTCTTTTTGCATCCAGAATAATTATGTTGCCGATAATAATGGGAATAAGTTACGAGATGCTCAAGACTATGGCGAGATACGACAACGTACTCGTGCGCATACTCAAGTTCCCGGGACTTATGCTTCAAAAACTGACTACCAAACAGCCCGACGACGAAATGGTCGAATGCGCCGTCACCGCATTTAAGACGGTAATGGAAATGGACGCCGATCCCTCTGTGCCCGAACGTAGATTCGATACGAAGAAAGCGTACGAAAAGGCAAGAAAAGAGATTAAGATCATGCTCAAAGGCGCCGACGAGAGCGATATCGACTGGATATTCTGCGAAGCGACAGGCGCGAAGAGGAGCGAACTTTCTCAGCTGACGCATATAAGGCAGGCGGAATACGAGAAGGCGGTGGAGTTTGCCAAAAAGAGAAAGACGGGCATGCCGCTGTGGCGAGTATTCGGCAAGGTGGATTTCTACGGCGTAGATATAGAGATAAACGAAGACGTGCTTTGCCCTAGACCCGAGACGGAAGAACTGGTCGATCACGCGCTTGGATTTATCAAAGAAGACTCCAAAGTCTTGGATATGTGTACGGGAAGCGGCTGTATAGCGATCGCAATAGCGGCGAAGAGCGGAGCCAAAGTAGTGGCAAGCGATATAAGCGTAAAGGCTTTGGACGTGGCAAAGGGCAACGCGGAGCGAAACGGAGTGGGCGAAAAGATAGAATTTGTCGAGAGCGACGCCTTCGAGAAAATAGACGGAATATTCGACGTGTTGATATCCAATCCGCCATATATCCCCACTGCCGATATCAAAGGACTGGATAAAGAGGTGAAAGATCACGATCCGCATATCGCTTTGGACGGCGGAGATGACGGTCTGGACTTTTACAGAACGCTCGGCGAGGGCGCATATAAGAGATTGACCGACGGCGGCAGACTTATTGTCGAATGCGGACAGGGACAGGCTCGCGAAATAGTAAAGATGTGGGAGGACAGATACGACTGCCGCATCGTCAAGGATATGCAGGGAGTGGAAAGGATAGTGTCCGCAGTGAAGAAAATCGACGGAAAAACGGAGAGAAGCGATGTTTGAGAAATTGGAAATAATGCTTAAGAGATTTGAGGAACTGACCGAGCTTATAGCCGATCCCGATATTATCGCAGATCAGGCTAAGTGGCAGAAACTCGTCAAAGAACACTCGCAGATGTCCGATACGATAGAGCTTTATAAGAAGTATCTCGCTTTGCAGAAAAACATAGAAGAGTGCAAAGAGATAATCGACGACGGCAGAGACGAGGAAATGAGCGCGTTGGCAAAGGAAGAACTAGTCCGCGCAAACAAGGAAGTCGAACAGACGGTGAGAGATCTCAAGGTGTCTATGTTGCCTGTAGACCCCAACGACGACAACAACGTCATAGTCGAAGTCAGAGCGGGCGCGGGCGGCGAAGAGGGCGGACTTTTCGGCGCGGAATTGGTGAGAATGTATATGCGCTTTGCCGAAAGAATGCGTTGGAAGATCAAAGAGATCGATATGAACTATACCGAACTCGGCGGCGCGAAAGAAGTCGTGTTTATGATAAGCGGCAGCGGCGCGTACGCAAAGCTCAAATACGAGAGCGGCGTTCATAGGGTGCAGAGAGTGCCCGAGACGGAGTCGCAGGGCAGGGTTCATACGTCGACGGCGACGGTGGCGATACTTCCCGAAGCTCCCGATATACAAATAGAGATACTCGACAAGGATCTCAAGATAGACACCTATAGGTCGAGCGGAGCGGGCGGTCAGCACGTCAACAAGACGGAGAGCGCGGTGAGGATAACGCACTTGCCTACGGGAATAGTGGTAGCCTCGCAGGACGAGCGGTCGCAGATCAAAAACCGCGAACAGGCAATGAGCGTGCTCAAGTCGAGACTTTACGACTATTACAGCACGAAAGCGGAGAGCGAATACGCCGCCAACCGCAAAACTCAGGTAGGCAGCGGAGACAGATCGGAGAAGATACGCACGTATAATTTCCCGCAGAACAGAGTCACCGACCACCGTATCGGTCTGACGATGTACAGCCTCGACGCGTTTATGGACGGAGATATCTTCGCAATGCTCGAAGCACTTCAGCTGGCAAATCAAAACGAACTTCTGTCGAGACTGGACGACTGATCCGATAGAAACGGCAAAACATAAATACGAATTCGATTTTACGGAGTGAAATATGAAATACATCAGTACGAGAAACAAATCAATCAAAGTGTCCGCGGCGCAGGCGATAGTCAGCGGACTGTCCGAAGACGGAGGTCTTTTCGTGCCCGAAGTCTTTCCGAAACTTGAGAAGAAAGACTTTGACGAACTCATAGAAATGAGTTATCCCGAGAGAGCGGCAAAGGTGCTTTCGCTCTATCTCGACGACTACTCTTATGACGAACTTTTGGGTTATACGGAAAAAGCTTATTCTAAATTTTACGGTGAAGATCCCTGTCCTCTCGTCAACGTAGACGGAGATCTCTTTGTGCTCGAACTGTGGCACGGACCGACTTGCGCGTTCAAAGATATGGCATTGACGATGCTTCCGCATCTGCTTTCGGCGGCGCGTAAAAAGACGGGCGAGACGTCCAAGACTTTGATACTCGTGGCGACTTCGGGAGATACCGGCAAAGCGGCGCTCGAAGGATTCAGGGACGTGGACGGAACGGATATCATAGTATTTTATCCCTCGCAGGGCGTGTCCGATATGCAAAAACTCCAAATGATGACCCAAGAGGGCAACAACGTATACGTGTGCGCTATCGAGGGCAACTTCGACGACGCGCAGTCGGCGGTCAAGACTATTTTCAACGATAAGAATATGCAGGAAAAACTGCTTGCCGACGGATATAAACTCTCGTCCGCGAATTCTATAAACTGGGGCAGACTTGCTCCGCAGATAGCGTATTACGTTTCCGCTTACTGCGATATGATCTCGTCGGGCAAGATAGAGTACGGCGACAAGGTCAATTTCTGCGTGCCGAGCGGCAATTTCGGCAATATACTCGCGGCGTATTACGCTTCGCTTATGGGCGTGGGGGTGAATAAGCTTATCTGCGCTTCCAACGTCAACAACGTACTCACCGACTTTTTCACTACGGGCGAGTACAATACGCACAGACCTTTCCACAAGACGATGAGCCCGTCTATGGATATACTTATATCGTCAAATCTCGAGAGACTGCTTTTTGAGTTTAGCGGCAGAGACGACAAACTTATCGCGGATAGAATGGCCGCTCTTAAGAAGGACGGCAAGTATTGCGTTTCGTCGCAAGAACTCAACGCTCTCAATAAGATATTCTCCGTAGGATTTGCCAACGAAGAAGACACGGCGGCGGTGATCGACAGCTGTCTCGAAGTATACGATTATCTATGCGATACTCATACTGCGGTGGCAATGAGCGTATTCAACGATTATTACGACGCTACGGGAGACGAAACTCCGTCCGTAGTCGTTTCTACCGCCAATGCGTATAAATTCCCGTGCGACGTGTATGAAGCTATATCGGGAGAACGCGTCGAGGACGCTAAAAAAGCGACCAAGAAACTCTATTCTTTCAGCGGAGAAGAGGTGCCGGAGCCGCTTGCCGATCTCGACAAAAAACAGATAAGATTTACCAAGATAATCGACAGAGAAAAAATTGCGGACGAAGTACTCGCTTACACCGCTTCGGAGAAGAATTGATATGAAGACGATTTACAGCGCGATCCAGCCGTCGGGTATAATGACGTTGGGAAATTATATCGGAGCGGTCAACAACTGGCAGGCGATGCAGGCGGATAGCGAGAATAAATGTATATTTGCGCTCGCGGATCTGCATACTATTACGGTAAGGCAGAAACCTGAGGATCTGTATGCCAACTCGATGAGTTTCTACGCGCTTTTGCTTGCGGTAGGTCTCGACATCGAGAAGAGCATAGTGTACTTCCAATCGCACGTGCGCCAGCATAGCGAACTTGCTTGGCTGCTCAACTGTTATACCTACGTGGGCGAAATGAACAGGATGACGCAGTTCAAGGATAAGTCGGCGAAGCACGCGGACAATATCAATATGGGACTTATGGACTATCCCGTGCTTATGGCGGCGGATATATTGCTGTACGGAGCGGATCTCGTGCCCGTGGGTTACGACCAGCTCCAACATATAGAGATCACGAGAGACATAGCACTTAGAGTAAACAATCTTTACGGAGATATATTCAAGGTACCCGAGGGATTTATACCCAAGGTCGGAGCCAAGATAATGAGCCTGCAGGATCCCGAAAGCAAGATGAGCAAGTCCGATCCCAACCCCAATGCGGTCGTATCGTGTCTTGATTCGCCCGAAGTCATTATGAAGAAATTCAAACGCGCGGTCACCGATAGCGATACCGTTATTGCCTACGATCCCGAGAAAAAGGCGGGAATATCCAATCTGCTCAGAATACTCGCGGCGGCAGAGGGGAAGAGCGTAGAGCAGGTCGAGGCGGAGTGCGGTTCGCTCAGATACGGAGATCTAAAGGTGCGAGTGGGCGAAAGCGTAGTGGAAATGCTGAGGCCGTTCAGGACGGAATACGACAGGCTTATGGCGTCCGAAGACTATCTGCTCAAGTGCGCGAAAGACGGCGCGGAAAGGGCTGCGGCGATAGCCGAGACCACGTTGAATAAATTTAAAAAGGCGATAGGCTTCGTGCCTCGACAGGGCTGAAATGTTCGGATACGTAATTCCTGACAAACTCAATATGTTTATGAAGGACTATTACGGTTACAGGGCGTTTTACTGCGGTCTGTGCAAAAGCATAGGCAGGCGGTGTTCGCAGCTTATGCGTATAGGCACGACTTACGATATGACTTTTCTCAACGTGCTTGCGCATGCGGTGCTCGACGTGGAATTGGAGATGAAACCGGGTACTTGCGTGCTCAACAGAGTACAGAAAAAACTTATCTGCAAGGACGACGAAATAACGGGGACGGTCGTGGATATAAGCACGATACTCGCGCACTATAAATGCGTGGACGACGTGAGAGACGATAAGTCGCTGTCGAAGAAGTTCATCGATAGAGCGGTGATAAAAAAACATTATAAAAAGGCGAGAAAACGTCTGCCCGACCTCGACGCATATATTAAAGAGGAGTATGCTAGGCTGGCGCTGCTCGAGAGCGAAAAGTGTCCGAGCGTGGACAGAGTGGCGGATTGTTTTGCAAATATAATGACGAGGATAGGCGAGTGCGTGCTCGGGGAGAAGTATGACGGCGCTTTGCGCGATCTGATGTACAATCTCGGAAAATGGGTGTATTGCGCGGATGCGATAGACGACGCGGACGACGACTTCAAAAAGGGTAAATACAATCCGTTTCTTCAAGGATACGAGTATAAAGACAAAGCGGCTTTTCTCGAAGATAATAAGCAAAAACTTGAATTTGTGATGATGAGTTGCTATAATTCGATACTGGCTGACTTTGATAAAATTCAGGTAAAAAAATATGAGGGCATATTGACAAACATACTTTGGTATGGTATGTTGAATAGCACAAGGGAACTGTTAAGGAGAACCGAAAAATGCAAGAAAGTTCGTATTTGATTCTGGGATTGGGCGAAAACGCTACGCTTCAGGAAGTGGAGAACGCTTATAAGGCGCTCAAAGAAAAATATCAGAATCAGTGCTTTGAAGACGGCGAGATCGGCAGTTTTGCCGCAAAAATGCTGTCAAAAATAAAGACAGCCTACAGCGACTGTCTCGAAGATATCAAGAAAAAGGAGATAATCGGAGACGGTTCTATCTACGACGCGATAAACAAACTCGTCGACGAGGGGAAACTCAACGAGGCGCAAGGGCTTCTCGACGAGACGGAGCCTCGCGGCGGCGACTGGCACTTCGCCCAAGCGCATATTTTCTTCAAACGCAATTGGTATTTGGACAGCAAATCGCAGGTCGAAATGGCTTTGACTTACGATCCTGACAATCATAAGTATAAGACTACGCTCGAAGCGCTCAACAAAATGCAGTCCACTGCAGACGATCAAATCAAAGCTCAACGTCAAAGAGCGGGATACTCCATGCCGCAGGAAAGCGGCGGAACTATGGGCAGCGGACTCTGTTCTTATTGCGCTACTATGTTGCTTTGTAACGCGTTTTGTTGGTTTTGTATTTGAGTGAGGCGGAAAGGCAGACTGAGCGAAAGTAAAACAGCATCTTTGCCGCCAGAACGGCATAACAAAAAAGTCGACTCGTACGGCAAGTACGAGCGATTTTTTCTTATATCGTCTTGACGGCAAATCTACTATTTTCTTTTTCGCTCAGCTGCCTTCCCACCTCACGAATATTTATCTGGGATTAAAAAAATCCGCCGATACACCGTAATAAAAAAGTCGACCCGTGCGACAAGTACGAGCGATTTTTTCTTACAGCGTCTCAACAAAAAATCTACCTATTCCTTTTTTATCCATCTCGCTTTCCGCTTTACGTTTGTATTATTTGGTAATTTTGTAATCTGACCGTTCGACTGCGCTTACGTTTCGCTCAGGGGGACAAGTGTTTTGTCTAACGCTCGAATGTATAAAAAAGTCTCGTATTCGTTTGCATTTACAAATAGGTTTTGCTATAATATTATAGGAAAAAATAAATTTGAATATATTAAAGGAGTTTTTACTATGGCAAATACTACAAACAAGAAAGTATTGGAATTTGTCGAAGGCAGAGCCAAACTCGGCAAGGCTGCCAACGTCGTTTGGATCACGGGCGATGAGGCGCAGTACGACGCTTTGACAAAAGAAGCTATTTCTACCGGAGAAATGATCGAACTCAATCAGAAGACGTTGCCGGGTTGCTTGTTGCACCGCACGAAACCCAACGACGTTGCCCGCGTAGAAGGCAGAACTTTCATTTGCTCGCGCAAAGAAGAGGATTGCGGTCCTACCAACAACTGGTGGAATCCGTCCGAAGCGTACGCTAAACTCGAGAGCATTCTCGCAGGCGCTTACGAGGGACGTACTATGTACGTTATCCCGTTCTCCATGGGTCCCGTCGGCGGTCCTATCTCCAAGGTCGGTATCGAGGTCACCGATTCTATCTATGTCGTATTGAACATGAGAATCATGACCAGAGTAGGCAACGACGTTCTCGCTGCGCTCGGCGACAGCAACGACTTCGTAAGAGGTACGCACGCTAAATGCAACGTAGATCCCGAAGAGAGATATATCTGTCAGTTCCCCGAGGACAACGCTATTATCTCCGTCAACAGCGCTTACGGCGGCAACGTTTTGCTCGGCAAGAAGTGCTTTGCTTTGAGAATCGCTTCCTATCAGGGTAAAAACGAAATGTGGATGGCTGAGCATATGCTCATTCTCGGTATCGAGAAACCCAACAAAGAGACAGTATATATGTGCGCGGCGTTCCCGTCCGCTTGCGGTAAGACCAACCTCGCGATGCTTATCCCGCCGGAAGGTTATAGAAAGAACGGATACAAGGTATTCACCGTCGGCGACGATATCGCTTGGATAAAGAAAGGACCGGACGGCAGACTTTACGCTATCAATCCCGAAAACGGATTCTTCGGCGTTGCTCCCGGCACGAACTCCAAGTCCAACTACAACGCGCTTGCTTCTACGAGAAAGAACACTATCTTTACAAACGTTGCGCTCAATCCCGAGACGATGGAAGTATGGTGGGAAGCTCTCGAGAAAGACGCGGCAGACAAGAAAAAGCCTTCCTTCCTCATCGATTGGACGGGCAAAGATTGGACTCCCGAAACAGTGGACGCGGAAGGCAAGCCCGTCAAGGCGGCTCACCCCAACTCCAGATTTACCGCTCCTGCAAAGAACTGTCCTTGCATTTCTCCCGAATTCGAGAACGGCGCGGGCGTTCCTATCAGCGCGATCATCTTCGGCGGACGCCGTCCTTCTACGGTACCGCTCGTATATCAGGCTAGAAACTGGGAACACGGCGTGTTCATCGGCTCTATTATGGGTAGTGAGACGACTGCTGCCGCTACCGGAGCTGTCGGCGTAGTACGTCGCGATCCGATGGCTATGCGTCCTTTCTGCGGATATCATATGGGCGACTACTTCAAGCACTGGCTGGATATGGGCAAGTCCGTAGACGTCGACAAGCAGCCTAAGTTCTTCAACGTCAACTGGTTTAGAGTAGACGAAGACGGCAACTTCATCTGGCCGGGCTTCGGCGATAATATGCGCGTACTCGACTGGATGCTCAAGAGAATCGCAGGTGAAGTCGAGGCAGAGGAGACCGCTATCGGTTACGTGCCCAAGGCCGAAGACATCAATATCGAAGGTCTTGACGGTTTCTCTATCGATACTCTCAAGGGAATACTCGAGGTTGACAACGCGGCTTGGAAGGTAGAGGCTGACGGTATCAAGGAATTCTATAAGTCTTTCGGCGACAAGTTGCCGGCTGAACTTGCTAAGCAAGCAGACGACCTCAAGTCGAGACTTAACTGATTTTCTTAGTTATAAGATCAATAAAAGAGCTTGTGTATACAGGCTCTTTTTGCATACTTTTTACATGGAATTGACATAACTCGTAACTTTACAAAAATTATACTTTTGACGCCTAAATTAGCGTCGGTTTGCCATTTACTTTTACATATTTTAATGTTATATTAATAATATAATATCAGCGGCGGTGACGTAGTATGAAAAAGAGAATGGACGGATTTGCAAAGTTTATTACAAGACATAAGATACTCATCGTATCGCTTGCTTTGCTTTTGACGGTGCTTTCTCTCGTCGCATTGACGTTTGTACAGGTAAATTCCAATATCTTTGATTATCTTCCCGACGATATGACTATGAGCCAAGGCTTGAGCTATATAAAGAAGGCTTTCGGTATGGACGGCGACGCAATGGTAGGCATAAGCGGCATCAAATATTCCGAGGTCAAAGAAGTCGCGGCTGAAATATCCAAACTCGAAGGTATAAGCGACGGCGGAGTGCTGTGGCTGGGGTCTATGTATGAGATGAAAAATCTCGATATGGAGGATATGCTTGCGCAGTACGAAGACGACAGGTTTCTTCGCGATACTATAGAAAGTATGCTCAATAAATACGGCTATTCGCTGTGGAGCAACAAGACCGACGCCGATGGCAATAAATATCAGAATATAAAGGACGTCGACGTTGCCTCGATGGTAGACGAGATGCTTGCCAAAGAGGACGTGAGCAAATTGTTTTTCCCTCAAAATTCCGTTTCGGTGGAAGAAGCGGTCGAGAATGATATTGCAGGCAATTACGTGCTTGTAATTCAGCTCAACGTGCCTTCTGCGTCAAAACCTGCTATGAAGGCGCTTGACGGCATAGATAAGATACTTGAAAATTACGACAGTTCGATAGGCGGCAGCGCAAAGATAATAAAAGACCTTTTTGACAGTACCATCAACGAAATGTGGAAATATATCGTCATTGCCGTATTGGTAATGTTTGTGATACTTTTACTCACTACCGACAATCTCGTAGAGCCGTTTATCCTTATGCTGACGCTGGGAATAGCCGTGCTGATAAATATGGGCACCAATTTGATCTTCGGATCTATATCGGTCATAACGTTCTCGGCGTCTTCTGTATTGCAGCTTGGATTGTCGATGGACTATGCGATCTTCCTTATACATTCGTTTAAAGAAGAGCGGCGTCACGCGCTTACGGACGAGCAAGCCATGCGCACGGCGATACCAAAGGCGTTTTCCACGATCACGGCGTCGTCGCTGACTACCGTCGGCGGATCTCTCGCGCTGTTGTTTATGAGATTCGGCATAGGCGTAGATTTGGGACTCGTATTGGCAAAGGGCGTGTTCCTGTCTTTGGTGACGATAATAATCGTACTGCCGTGTCTCATTCTCATGACTAGAAAATGGCAGGAAAAATCCACTCATATGCAGGCTATACCCAAGTTGCATACGGTTGCAAGTTTTTCCGTAAAACACAGAAAAATCTTTGCGGCGATATTTGCGATACTGTTTATCCCCGCTATAATATTGCAGTCCAAAATAGATCTTAATTACGTGAAATTCAGCGATACTCCCAAGGAGCAGACTCAGATCGACAAGGTTGTAGAGAGTATGTCCAACGCCGTAATAGTCGCATTGCCCATTTCTTATTCGGACAGCGAACTGCAAGCGGATAATATAAAGAACCATACGCTCAGAGATAAAAACCAGCAATTTATAGAAGAAGTGAAGAATGAATCGACCGGCAACGTGCTGTGCGTAATGGGCGTGTATTCGATAATCCCCGAGGAATATTATTCGCTGACGGAATTTCTGTGCAGTCTAATGAACAACAAACTTATAGCCTCGCAGTTGCCGCCCGAAGCGTCTACGCTAAAGGGCTTGGCGGGAGACAATCACGCGCTGTATTTTATAATGGTAGAGGACGAGGCGGAGAGCGAAAAGACCGCGCAGACGCTCAACAATATAAAAGCGTCGCTGGAGAAGTACTTCGGAGACGACTACTATATCACCGGTATGGCGCAGGCGAAGTCAGATCTTGCGTCGATAACTCCGCGCGACTTCAACGTGATCACTATTGTGTCAGTGCTGATAATATTCGTAATACTTCTTCTCACGATAAAGTCTTTCAAGATGTCCGCGCTGATAATCATAGTCATCGAATTCGGTATATTCATAAATTTGGCGATAAATGCGCTTACCGGCGCGCCGATCAACTTTATGGGATACATTATAATCTCATCCATTCAGTTGGGCGCGACGGTGGATTACGCGATACTGTTTTCCGTAAAATACAAGAACTATATCACCTTTATGCCGGCGAGAGAAGCCGCGTACAAATCGCTCAGCGAGTGCATGCAGTCCGTGCTGACGTCTGTGGCGATAATGTCGGGTTGCTGTCTGTCGGTAGGCATGGTCACCGCCAATCTCATCGCGAGAGAGATTACCGTCCTCATAGCAAGGGGCAGTATGATAAGCGGTCTGTTGGTGCTGTTTGTACTTCCGAGCGTAATGATACTTTCGACGGGAAGAGTGGCAAAACTCACCAGAGTGGGCAAGAAGGCGGCGAAGGTGCAGAAAAAAGTCATCAGCAAAAGCGCAGCGAAGAAATAGAATAACTTTTAAGGCATAAAAAAACAGGCTTGCAAAAAGCCTGTTTTTTTATTGTTTTGATTTATCAAAGAACTCTTACCTTTAATGCCTTGGCTTGCAGAGCCGCTATTGCATTTTCGTCGACTTCGCCTGCGAGGTCGGCAATGACGTAGGCTATGTTGCCGCGCGTAGCGCTTGCAATCGAAGCGATGTTTTTGAGCGCGGAAGTGACGTCTGCGACCGCATTGGCGGTATCGTTGGAGATAACGCATACGCGGCGCTTGCCGTTGCGCTCCGCCTGAAGTCTGGGGAAGTTGACGCTGTTGACGATATTGCCGTTCTCGAGATAATCCTTGAGTTGATTGGCTGCCATTACAGCGCAGTTGTCTTCCGCTTCCGCGGTGGAGGCACCGAGATGGGGTATAGTAATCACGCCGTCTACGCCGAGCAATTCGTCGCAGGGAAGATCTGTGACGTATTTAGCCACCTTTCCGTCCGCGATAGCTTTCTTTACGTCGTCGTTGTTGACGAGTTCGCCTCTGGCGAGGTTGATTATCCTTACTCCGTATTTCATAAGAGCGATAGTATCTTTGTTGATAGAATTCTTAGTCTGCGGCGTAGCAGGTACGTGCAGAGTGATATAATCGCAATTTTTGTATATATCGTTTATATCGGAAGTGAGAGTGATCGCAAGATCGGTAGAAGTGACGAAAGGATCGTAGGCGATGACTTTCATTCCCAGCGCGAGTACTGCGTTGGCAACAAGCTTGCCTATTGCGCCGAGACCTACTATACCCAACGTTCTGCCGAAGATCTCCTGACCGACAAAAGCTTTTTTGCCTTTCTCGACTTGTTTGGCGACCTCGCCGTTTTTCTCTAGATTCTGAGTCCACTCGATACCTTCATAGAGTTTTCTGGAGGATACGAGCAGAGCAAAGAGTACTAGTTCTTTTACTGCGTTGGCGTTGGCGCCCGGCGTATTGAAGACGCATACGCCTTTTTCGCTCATCTTGTCTAGGGGGATATTATTCACGCCCGCGCCCGCTCTTGCGACTGCTATCGCGCTGTCGGGCATAGCGTATTCGTGCATTGAAAAACTTCTCAATATTATTGCGCAAGGATCTTTTGCGTCGCTTGTCACGTTATAGCTGTCGGGAGTGAGTATCGCTCCGACTTTGCCGCTGATTTCGTTGAGCTTTAGTATCTCTTTCATAAATACCTCCGATATTACTTATTGGCGATCTCGAATTTCTTCATGAAATCGATAAGTTTTTTGACGCCTTCCACAGGCATAGCGTTGTAGATAGAAGCGCGCATACCGCCGACGAGTCTGTGTCCTTTGATGGATACGAGACCTTCTGCCGCGGCCTCTTTGACAAACTTGGCGTCGAGATCGGGATCGGGAGTGACGAACGGCACGTTCATAAGCGAACGGTCTTCCTTAGCCACGCCGTTGGAAAAGAAATCGGAATTGTCTACGAAGTCGTAGAGAAGCCCCGACTTATATTCGTTGACTTTCTGCATTTCGCTTACGCCGCCGAGTTTTTTGAGATAGCGGAGCGTGAGCATAGCCATATATATCGGGAAGCAGGGCGGAGTATTGTAAAGACTGTTGTTGTCCGCCTGAGTTTTCCATTTGAGCATAGTCGGGCAAATGGACATACCGTCGGTGATGAGGTCGTTGCGCGCGATAACTATTGTCACGCCTGCCGGAGCAAGGTTCTTCTGAGCGCCCGCAAAGAGCACGCCGTATTTGGATACGTCGATCTTTTCGCTGAGGATATTCGATGAGATATCGGCTACGATATTTGCTTTGGTCTCGGGGAGCTTGGTAAATCTGGTGCCGAAGATCGTGTTATTCTGGCAAAGATAGAGATAATCTATGCCGTCTCTTATCTTGAGGTCTTTGGGTATGTAGGAGAATTTTTTGTCCTCGGAAGAACCCGCTACGGCAATATCGCCGTATTTGATAGCTTCTTTATAAGCTTTTTTTGCGAAGTTGCCGGTGACGATATAATCGGCTTTGCCGCTTCCCGTAAGAAGATTGAGCGGTACGGCCTCGAATTGCGTCGAACCGCCGCCCTGCACGAAGATCACGCTGTAATTGTCGGGGATCTCCATGAGTTCTTTGAGAAGAGCTATGCATTCGTCGTTGATCGCCTCGTACCATTTGGTGCGGTGGCTCATTTCGCAAACACTCATGCCGCTTCCGTTATAATCGATAAAGTCTCTCTGCGCTTCTTGCAGTACTTCCAAGGGCAACATGGACGGTCCTGCCGAAAAATTGTAAACTCTCATATACACTCCTTTTGACTTATGTCAAACTTTTGATTCTATAATATTATAGCACCGAGGCGCGCAGTTTGCAAACGGAATGAGCGTCTTTGTATAAAAATTAACGAATTTTGTAGATTTCCCGAATTTGCGACGTAACGCACATAATTTCCAGATTTACCCACAAACTACTATCGATACAAGCTAAGGAGGACTTATATGCAAGCGATAATTATGGCGGGAGGAATGGGAAGCAGACTGAGACCGCTTACCAACGAAGTGCCCAAGCCTTTGGTCAAGATAATAGACAAACCGGTAATGGAGTACGTGATAGAAAATCTCGCCGCGGGCGGAGTGGACGATATCGCCGTTACGGTGGGCTATAAAGGCGATATGATTATGGATTATTTTGCAGACGGCAGCAAGTGGGACGTAAAGCTCACGTATTTCGAAGAGACTCAGCCATTGGGTACCGCAGGGGGAGTGAAGAATGCGGCAGATTTCATAAAAGACGATTTTCTCGTGCTTTCGGCGGACGGACTGAGTAATATAGACGTCAAAGATTTCTGCGAATTCCACAGATCCCACTCCCAGCAGATCACTATGGCTGTGAGATATATGCAGGACGCGAGGGGCTTCGGACTGGTGAGGACAGACGAGAGGAATATCATAACTTCTTTTGCCGAAAAACCGAAATTTCTCTGCTCGGGGTTGATAAATATGGGCATATACGCTTTCGACAAGTCCATTCTCGACGATATTCCCGACGGAAAGTGCGACTTTTCTTACGACGTATTCCCTAGGCACATAGGGGATATACGCGCCTACAACACGCAGTGTTTTTGGTCGGATATAGGCACGCTTTCGGAATATTATCTGACCAATCATTATGTGAGCATCCATCCCGAAAGTTTTGGCGTAACGTTTTAATAGGACAGACGAATACGGGTGATCGGGAGAGCGAAAGTCAACGGCTTTCGCTCTCTTTTATATGGACAAAACGGCTAATTCAAATAGAGAACATATTTTACGAAATTTTTTAAAATAGTATAATAATCGACAAACTTCGAGTTGTATTTTCTTGTCTTTTCGTTATTTATAATATATAATGTAGTTTGTAATATAGTATCAGTGAATTTAAGTTTATTGAAAAGGAGACATTTTGGCAAAAAAACAAAAACAGCTCGAAGTCGCATTTTTGGGCGGAGTGGGCGAGATCGGCAAGAATATGACCGCGATATGTTACGGCGGCGATATACTTATAGTCGATTGCGGCTCGACTTTTCCGTCCGTTGACGACACTCCGGGCATAGATTTGATAATACCCGATTTTGCGTTTATCAAGGACAATATAGAAAAAGTAAAGGGAATACTCATCACACACGGACACGAGGATCATATAGGCGGACTGCCTTATCTTCTGTCCGAATGCGGCAACATACCCATATACGGAAGCGCGCTTACTATCGCGCTGATAAAGCATAAACTCACGGAAAAGAAGATTCAGATGCCCAAGATGCACGCGGTCAAAGGCGGCGACGTCAAGAGCATCGGCGCGTTTTCCATAGAATTCGTCAGCGTAACGCACTCGATACTCGGGGCTTTTGCGCTGTCCATATCTTACGGCGGCGGAGTGGTGTTCCATACGGGCGACTATAAGATCGACTATACTCCGGTAGACGGCGAAAGTATAGATCTTGCGCGAATCGCAGATATCGGCAACAGAGGCGTCACGCTTATGCTCGGCGAGTCCACCAACGTGGAGAAAAAGGGCACGACCATATCCGAAAAAGAAGTCGGAGTTACGCTTGAGAAGATAATCGAGACGCATACCGACAAGAGAATAATTATCGCGACTTTCGCTTCAAACGTCAACCGCGTTCAGCAGATCGTCAAGATATGCGAGAGAGTGGGCAGACGCGTTGCGTTCGACGGCAGGAGCATGGTCAAGATCTCGGAGATAGCAAAGAGACTGAATATGCTCGACTATGAAGATAATACCGTAGTGGACATAGAGGATATAAAGGGTATTCAGCCCGAAAAACTCTGTATCATCTCCACGGGATCTCAGGGCGAGCCGATGAGCGCGCTGACGAGAATGGCAAACGGCGAGGACAGGGAAGTCGTGATAGGAGACAACGACGTCGTAGTGATATCATCTCAGCCTATCCCCGGCAACGAAAAGGCGGTCTATACGCTGATCAACAATCTTTATCGCAGAGGGGCTAAAGTACTCTACGGATCGCTCGAACAGCTGCACGTGTCGGGACACGCGTGTCAGGATGAGTTAAAGCTTATGCTCTCGCTTGTCAAACCCAAGTTTTTCATACCCGTACACGGCGAGTTCAGACATCTCAAAAAGCACGAGGAGCTTGCGCTCAATCTCGGTCTGAAAAAAGAAAATATAAAGATCGCCGATATAGGCGACAGGATCGCGGTGGACAAAAAGTCTATGCGTTTTATCGACGGAGTGGAAGCCGGAGAAGTATACGTCGACGGCGACACCAACGTTGATTCGCTCGTTATCAGGGACAGAAAACAGCTCTCTACCGACGGCGTAGTAATACTTTTGCTCAACATCAACGTAGAGAATAGACAGCTTACTTCGGTGGATATACTGTCGAGAGGAATAGTATTTGAAGAGGAATTTCTGGAGCAGATCAAGATCTTGGTCGAGGATACTTTTGCCGCGTCGAGCTATAAAAACGAGAGCGATAGAGGCGGACTCAAGAACGGCGTGAGGCGCAAGGTGGCGAGAGTGATACTCAACAAACTCAAGCAGAGACCTATGATACTGCCGCTTCTTATGGAGCAGGTCAAACAGGACTTGACGGAAGAGGACGATCTATGACGCCCGTAAGCTATCCGCAGGCATTGCTCAAGCAGACGCACGACTATGCGCGAGAACGTTATATAATGATACTTTCCGACGAGTGCGAGATAGTGCTGAGGAAGATATTCGAGACGTATTCGCCCAAGAGAGTATTGGAGATAGGTACGGCGATAGGCTATTCTTCCAGCGTTATGGCGCTAATCTCCGACTGTGTGATAGACACGGTGGAGAAAGACGGCGAAAGGATAGCGGCGGCGAAAGAACTGTGGACAAAACTCGGAGTGAGCGAAAGGATAAACGCATATCACGGCGACGCGGACGGGACGTTGGCGGATATAGTCGAGGGCAAGACGTACGACTTCGTGTTTTTGGACGGAGCAAAGTCGGCGTACAGACGTCAGCTTGAATTTTTGGAACCGCATATAGAAAAAGGCGGAATAGTGCTTTGCGACGACGTGCTGTATTTGGGGCTTGTCAAAGGCGACGGCGTTCCGCCGCACAAGCACAGGACGATAGTCAACAATATGCGCGGATTTTTGAATTACTTGAGCCAAAGCGGCAAATACGACAGCCGCGTGATAGACGAGGCAAACGGTATTGCCGTAGCGAGGAAGAAATGAACAGAGTAGAATTGCTTGCGCCTGCGGGCGATATGAATAAATTGAGGACTGCGCTTCACTTCGGGGCGGACGCGGTATACGTCGGCGGAAGTAAGTTTTCTCTCCGCGCCAACGCAAAGAATTTCGACGGCAGTCAGCTTGTCGAGGCGGCGGAGTATACTCATTCTCTCGGCAAAAAGATATATGTCGCGGCAAACGTATTTGCCTGCAATTCGGATTTTGACGGATTGGGAGAATATTTCGAGCAGATATCCCGAGCGGGCGTCGACGCGGCGATAATAAGCGATCCGGGCGCGCTTGCGCTCTGTCGAGAGGTCGCGCCCGAGTTGGAGATACATCTTTCCACGCAAGCCAATACGACCAATAAATATTCGGCAAAGTTTTGGGCGGATCAGGGAGTGAAGAGGATAGTGCTCGCCCGAGAAACGTCTATGAAAGACATACGGGAGATAAGAGAGTATCTGCCGGCGGATATAGAGATCGAAGCGTTTGTTCACGGCGCGATGTGTATAGCCTATTCGGGCAGGTGTCTGCTCTCCAACGCGTTGACGGGACGTTCGTCCAACAAAGGCGACTGCGTACAGGCGTGCAGATGGGAATACAGCATTGTCGAGACTAATCGCGGCGGCTCGCCGCTTACTATAGGCGAGGACGGAAGAGGTACGTATCTTCTCAATTCCAAAGATCTTAATATGATCGAGCACATAGGCGAGCTTATCGAGGCGGGGGTATATTCGTTTAAGGTCGAGGGAAGGATGAAGTCTCCTTATTACGTCGCCAGCGTGATCAACGCATACAGACGCGCGATAGATTTTTACAATCAAAATCCCGCGGGAACCGCGCTTCCCGAAGATATAATAGCCGAGCTGTATAAAAACAGTCACCGCGATTATACGACAGGTTTTTATTTCAAAGAACAAGACACGGTATGTTTGGAGACCTCTCAGCCGAGGTGCGAATACGAATTTTCCGCGGAAGTAATCGGTTATGACGACGCAAGGGGAATGCTAGTCGCGGAGATGCGCAATAGGTTTAAGACCGGCGACGAATTGGAGATATTATCCGCAAACGGCGAATATCACAACAAAGTATTGCGTATAGACAGAATGTACGACGAAGAGATGAACGAGGTCGCCGAAGCAAAGTTGGTACAGCAGATACTCTATATCCCCACCGACAAGAAGCTGGCAAAGGCGGATATTCTGAGAAAAAAAGTCGCTCGTTCCGACGGCGGAAAAAGATAGAAAAAGGGTAGGGAAGAGATATGAAAAAGACTGTGATGATTTTATATTCCGAACGCTACGATACGTCCGCTCTCGCGATAAAAGAATATCTCGACGAGGACGGAAAGTACGACGTAATAGCCATAGGCGACAAGGAACACGACAATTTCAGATTGCTCGCGACTTACAACGGTCTCTATAGATTTACTTACAGAAAGATGCCCGCGCTCAACAACGTGCTTATCAATCTTCCCACTGCGGAAGCCGTACGCAAAAAGGACAGCGACGGCAATATAGTTTTGTTCAAGCCCAACAGCGAGACGTTTCAGCGTTGGAGAAAGTTTGACAACATCTCTATGCGTTTCGACGCGGATTACGTGATATGCACTACGCAGTATACTATACGCAAGGCTGTGATCGCGCGGGAGAAGTACAAACTCAGCGGCAAGATATTTGCGCTGTTTACAGACTATGCATTGCAGGATAATTTTGTAAATCACGACGTAGACGGCTATTTCGTCGTCACTCAAAGAGTAAAGAATTCGCTTATTGCCAAGGGGATAGACGGCAATAAAGTGTACGTAATACGTATGCCGCTGAGAATTACGCCGCCCGTCAAACGTACCAAAGAGGAGATAAAAAAGCAGTTCGATATCCGCAACGATCTACCCGTGATCGCGCTTATCGGCGGCAGATACGGATCGAAGTATCTCTATGACGCGCTTATCAGCGTGTCCGACGTCAAGGACTATAATATCCTCGTCGTGATAGATAAAAATCACGCGGTGGAGAAAAAATTCAGACGTTGGGAGAAAAAAAATATTGCTTCGTCCAATATCTATTTTGTCGAGAGGACGTCCGATCTTTCCAAGGTATATTTCATTGCCGACCGAGTATTCGCTTCTCCGACTGCGGCAATATGTTACGAGACTTTACTGCGCAGGATCCCGCTTTTGCTCATCGCTTCCGCCAACAACGTGGAGTATAAGAATGCAAAACATCTTATATCGAGCGGATATGCGTACTCGGGCAAGAGCAAGAAACGCGTGGATATGGCTTTGGAGCAGATGGACGAAGATATGAGCGCTTGGAGAAGAGTAGTCGAAAATCGCATAAAAGACGACGGCTGCGAGCAGTTTTTGAGATGCCTCGATCTGATAGACGAGGATAAAGATCCCAACGCGGAGTATCTATACAGATCGGAAGAGCCCGAAGAGGTCGCGACTGAAGAGGCGGTCGAAGAAGAAACCGCTCAAGAAGATACAAAGAAGAAAAAGAAGAAGAGGAGATTTTTCAGAAAATGATAAAGCACATTGTGATGTATAGGCTCAAAGACAGGACGAGACAGAATGCAGACGCGCTTTGCGAAAAGTTTATGTCTATGCAAGGCAAGATAGAGGTATTGAGACATATCGAGGCAGGAGTGGACGAAGTGCGTTCGGACAGGAGTTTCGACGTCGTGCTCGTCTGCCGATTTGACAGTATGGAAGATATGGAAATATACAAGACTCATCCCGTGCATTTGCCCGTTATGGCTTACGTACGCGAAGTCGTAGAGAAGTCTCATTCCGTCGATTTTATAGAGTAGAATATCAAGATGTCAGAAGAGGAGAAATCTAAATTCCGTCATCTCGACCGACGCGGAGAGATCTCAACCGATAAAATTAATTGATTTTAAACTTTTAAAAGGAGAACAATATGAACAAAATACAGATCAAACTTATCGACGGCAGAGTTATGAACGCCGTGCTTGACGAAGAAAGCGCTCCCATCACGGTTGCCAATTTTCTCAAACTCATCGACGGAGGATTTTTCAACGGATTGATCTTTCACAGAGTTATACCCAAGTTTATGATACAGGGCGGAGGAATGGACGCGTCGCTCAGTCCGAAAGACGCTAAGTCTATCAAAGGCGAATTCCGCGCCAACGGAGTAAATAATCCTATAAAACATAAGGTGGGTACGCTGTCTATGGCGAGGACAAACGTGCCGGATAGCGCGTCTTCGCAATTCTTTATCTGCGTAGAAGATTGTTCTTTCCTCGACGGTCAGTACGCCGCATTCGGCGAACTGTGCGACGAAGAGAGCATAAAAGTTGCCGTTGATATATCCAACGTCAAGACCGTCAGAGTAGGTTATTACGACGACGTGCCTTATGAGCCCGTGGTAATTCAGAGCATACAGAGAATATAGAAAAACTGTCGTTTTGATTGATACTACTGTCATCTCGACCGAAGCGGAGATATCTAATCAATATAAAAATAAAAAATATACAGGGCAGATAATATCTGCCCTTTTTGTTATCGAAAACCCCCAGATAGTCTGGGGGTTCAAAAGAGGTTTACCGATGAG
>CAOKSY010000015.1 GCA_948471525.1 uncultured Clostridia bacterium
ATACGTACTCGTCATACGTATACACTACTATGCAGTTGTCAATGTGCAAAAAAATCAATGACACCTTAACTAAACAAAGAAGGGGAAAAAGAAAAAGCAAAGGTTTTTTAGGTTTTCGTTTATACTCCGTCAGGTATATCTACCTTCCAGAGTGACAGTCAAAGTTTTTCCTCTGCCTGCCTCGACAAGTTGTAGCTCTCGCTACTCCTTAAAAGGAGGTGATCCAGCCGCACCTTCCGATACGGCTACCTTGTTACGACTTCACCCCAGTCATCGGTCTTACCTTAGGCGGCTGCTCCCTTTGCAGGTTAGCTCACCGACTTTGGGTACTCCCAACT
This sequence comes from uncultured Clostridia bacterium, assembly GCA_948471525.1. Classification (GTDB taxonomy): domain Bacteria; phylum Bacillota; class Clostridia; order Christensenellales; family UBA3700; genus RACS-045. The sequence continues at coordinate 339 of CAOKSY010000015.1, forward strand.
CCCATGGCGTGACGGGCGGTGTGTACAAGACCCGGGAACGCATTCACCCCGACATTCTGATTCGGGATTACTAGCAACTCCAACTTCATGTGGGCGGGTTGCAGCCCACAATCCGAACTGAGACTACCTTTTTGAGATTCGCTTAACGTTACCGTCTCGCTGCTCTTTGTAGTAGCCATTGTAGCACGTGTGTAGCCCAAGACGTAAGGGGCATGATGATTTGACGTCATCCCCACCTTCCTCCGAGTTAACCTCGGCAGTCTGACCAGAGTTCCTAACTTAATATTGGCAACTGATCATAAGGGTTGCGCTCGTTGCAGGACTTAACCTAACATCTCACGACACGAGCTGACGACAACCATGCACCACCTGTCTATATGTCCCCGAAGGGAATTCCATATCTCTATGGCGGTCATACGATGTCAAGTCTTGGTAAGGTTCTTCGCGTTGCTTCGAATTAAACCACATGCTCCGCTGCTTGTGCGGGTCCCCGTCAATTCCTTTGAGTTTCAACCTTGCGGCCGTACTCCCCAGGCGGGATACTTACCGTGTTAACTGCGACGCAGAAGGAGTCGATACCTCCTACATCTAGTATCCATCGTTTACAGTGTGGACTACCAGGGTATCTAATCCTGTTTGCTCCCCACACTTTCGTGCCTCAGCGTCAGTTACAGTCCAGTTAGCCGCCTTCGCCTCTGGTGTTCCTCCTAATATCTACGCATTCCACCGCTACACTAGGAATTCCACTAACCTCTACTGCACTCAAGTCATACAGTTTTAGAAGCAGCACCCGAGTTAAGCCCTGGGTATTTCACTTCTAACTTGTACAACCGCCTACGCACCCTTTACGCCCAGTCATTCCGAACAACGCTTGCCCCCTACGTATTACCGCGGCTGCTGGCACGTAGTTAGCCGGGGCTTATTCTTTAGGTACCGTCATTGACTTCTTCCCTAACTAAAGAACTTTACAATCCGAAGACCTTCTTCATTCACGCGGCATTGCTGGGTCAGAGTTTCCTCCATTGCCCAATATTCCCCACTGCTGCCTCCCGTAGGAGTCTGGGCCGTATCTCAGTCCCAATGTGGCCGATCACCCTCTCAGGTCGGCTACGCATCGTCGCCTTGGTGAGCCGTTACCCCACCAACTAGCTAATGCGACGCGAGCCCATCTTATACCGGATTTCTCCTTTTACCCCTCTACCATGCGGTAGTGTGGTCTTATACCGTATTAACCGAAGTTTCCCTCGGGTATCCCGTTGTACAAGGCAGGTTGCTCACGCGTTACTCACCCGTTCGCCACTAGGATATTGCTATCCCCGTTCGACTTGCATGTGTTAGGCATGCCGCCAGCGTTCGTCCTGAGCCAGGATCAAACTCTCAAGTTCAATCTCTAACTCTTTCAAACAATTGACTTCTTGCTTTTTGTGTTTAATTTGTACACTTTGCTTCAAGTTTGAAATAGTTTTCTGCATTTTATTCTTGCTTCTTCTATCTCTTACCTTCTCGTTTAGTTTTTAAGGTGCTCGCCGTCAACTCCCGTCGACAGCCTACTTATCTTATCACAACAAAATAATACTGTCAACTACTTTCTTTACTTTTTTAAAAAATTTTTTTGACCTATTTGAACAATATTTCAGATAAAATTTGTCTTAATCAGAATAATTTGCGCAATCGTCAAATCTTCATGCACAATATCTTGCGATATTGCGCGCATCATATATTTATATTATTTATTTTATCAATAAAATATATGGGCTTTGTGAAATTTTTTTCAATCCTTGTAGATCGCTGTCAAAATGATTTGTCTATTAAAATTGAACGTTGTTTAAAATTATATATTTACCTCTCGAAAATTCAAACAGAGTGTCGAAAAACGAAATCTTTGCGTCACTTAAGCGCAAATTGCCAAATTTGCGTTCAAAAAACGTTCGTATTTTGAAGATAATATATATAAAAAATTTAAAAATGTATTTACAATTATAAAATTCTTGTGATATACTTATTAAGGTGTATTGTAATTCACTGTAAAATAACGATAAATGATTGTGGAGGATCTTATAAATGTCTGATAGAAAAACAGTTCTCATCACAGGCGCTTCCGGCTCGATGGGCAGCCAGGTCTTGGACTGCGTTATGAAAACGGGAAAATTCAACTGTTTGATACTTTTGAGAAAAAAGAGATCGAACGAATTACTTAGAGAAGCTTTGATCAAAAAATTTGCGAAACTTAAATCCGGCGGCAAACTGGAAGTAGTCTTCGGCGACATTTCCAATAGAGAAGATTGCGACAAGATAATAGCGAAGAGCGATTACGTGCTGCACTGCGCGGCTATAATCCCCCCTATTTCCGACCACAATCCCCAAGGCGCCGAAAGGACAAATTTCTACGGCGCGAAAAATCTCATCGACGCTATCAAAGAAAGCCCGAGAGCAAACGATATCAAGTACGTACATATCGGCACGGTAGCTGAATACGGCAACCGCGACTGGCAACATCCGTGGGGACGCGTAGGCGATCCGCTTATGCCGAGCGTATACGACTTCTACGCTATCACCAAACTCAGAGCCGAGAGATATCTTCTCGAAGCGGAGCTCCCCAACTGGGTAGTATTGAGACAGTCGGGCGTATTGCACGATAATCTTTTCAAAAACAATATGGCGGACGGACTTATGTTCCACACTTGTTGGAACGTACCTATCGAGTGGGCTACCGCAAGAGACAGCGGTCTCGCGCTACAGCACCTTGTCGAATACGACCTCGAGGGCACACTTCCCGCAGAATTCTGGCAGAATATCTATAATATCGGCAACGGAGATACCTGCCGCGTGACCGGATACGAGACGCTTGACGCAGGATTTGCGCTTATGGGAGCAAGACCCGAACAGTTCTTTAAACCCAACTGGTGCGCAGCGAGAAACTTCCACTGCTTCTGGTACTACGACTCCGACGTACTCGAGGATTACCTCCACTTCCGTACGGAAACTTGGCAGGCATTCTGGAAGAATATGGCAAAACTCAACTGGTACTTCAAGTTCGGCGCGATCCTTCCGAAGAGCTTCCTGAGCAAGGTTACCATACAAAAACTTTTCAAAAATTCCAACTCGCCGATGTTCTGGTACAACAACAATATCGACGGACGTATCAAAGCATTCTACGGCTCGAGAGAGAAATTCGACGAGATCGGTACGGATTGGAGCAAATATCCGCTCTTCTGCAAGAACCAGATCAAAGACGAAAACGGCAATCTCGTAGATTATCAAGAGAGAAGAGATATCAAGAATGCGAAGAAGTATTTGCTCAGCCACGGTTATGACGAGAGCAAACCAAACAGCGAACTCGATATAGACGATATGAAGCAAGCCGCTGAATTCAGAGGCGGAAAAGTCGTCAGCGAGACTATGGAAAAAGGAAATATCTACAAGAAGATCAAATGGCAGTGCCACAACGGTCACGAATTCGAATCTTCTCCATTTACCATTCTCAAAGCCGGACACTGGTGCCCCGAGTGCTGTACTCCCGCGCCTTGGAACTTTGACGAACTGTCCAAACACATTCCTTTCTACGCTCAGCTGTGGTACGATACGCATGACAAAGAAGAAGACAATTTCTTCCCCGCTGACTGCTATATGGATATAATAGAGAAAGAGAAAGAACTCGCTCAAAAGAAAAAATAATAACGGAAATAATTTTAGAGGTATAATATGGAAAGATATCAACAGGGACCATCGACCCAAAAACATGAATTCAAAAACGTATTCATTTGCGGCGGCACGGGTTTTCTCGGCTACTATTCCGCAAAAGAATTTCTCAAGCACGGCGCTAAGATAGGCGTCCTCGCTCTGCAAGGTGAGCTTACACTTTCCGCAGATTGGTGGCCGAAAGAAATCGACGTCAACTACGGAAAGCTCTTCAATCTCAGACCCGGCGACGATTCCCCTACGGTCACGAAAGAAGAACTTGTCAAAATGTTTACAGGATATGACACTCTCGTATATGCTGTAGGTCCGGACGACAGAATGCACACTCCCAAGGGCGTAACCGGTTATGACTTCTTCCACACATATTTGGTAGAAAAAGTTATCCCTGTATTCGAAGCAGCTAAAGAAGCGGGCGTAAAGAAAGCGATACTTCTCAACTCATACTTTGCTTACTTCGACAGAAGATGGCCGGAAAGCCACCTCGCAGAGAGACATCCTTATATCAGAGTAAGAGTAGAACAGTCTGAAGCCCTCATCAAAGTAGGCGGCGGCGTTGCAGACGGCGGAATGGACGTAGTGGTCCTTGAATTGCCGTATATCTTCGGCAGCATGCCCGGACGTACTCCTCTCTGGAAAGAAGTATTCCTTGACAGATTTGCAGGTATGCCCGCAATCTTCTTCCCCAAGGGCGGCACAAATATGATACACGTAGAAGGTATAGCCGAATCTGTCGTTGCTTCGGCTTATTATGCACAGCATGGAGACAAACTCCCCATCGGTAACAAAGACTGGAAGTTCAAAGATATGATCAACCTGATCATGGAGACTATCGGCTGCAAGAAGAGATACTTCGGCGTAGGCGCTGGCATTGCGGCTCTCGGCGTAAAAATGACCGTAGTAAAGAAACTCAAGAAAGAAGGTCAGGAAAGCGGTTTGAACTACAACTACCTCATGCAGGACATCCAGTCCAAAGATCTCTTCTATGAAGACGACGTAGAGAAAGTTCAGGAATACCTGCACTATGACGAACTCGGCTACAACGGCGGCGGCACGATCGAAGACGGTATCCGTATGACGGCAAAGGCTTGCTATCCGCACAGATTTGACGAAAACGGCAACCTCATCGAGAAGTGGCAGGGAGTAAACCCCGTAAGAGGCGAAACTGCAGAAAACAACGTATTCGTAAACAAAAAGAAGAAATAATCTAATAGACAAAACTCAAAAGGCTGTCGTTTACGCGACGGCCTTTTTTATATATTATAATGTTTATCCGATGTATAGTAATTATTTTTTCATCGCCGCATAACGCAAGATAGAAACCAGTGTCTTCGCATCTCTAATCTCATTCTTTTCGATCATTTGCATTGCGTCTTCAAATTTGATCTTGCGCACATTGAGAAGTTCGTGATCGTCGAGAGAGTTCTCCCCTACTTGGAATTTTGTCGCTAAAAAAATATGCAGCGGTTCGTCCGTATATGCTGGCGTAGGATATATCAAACCAAGATCGATCAATGAATCCGCGTACAGTCCTACCTCTTCTCTTAATTCTCTTATCGCGCAATCATAGGGGCTTTCTTCGCCGTCTCTCTTGCCTGCCGGAATCTCCAACAACATTTCGCCGTAGGGATATCTGAATTGCTCTACGAGATAAATATAGCCTTCGTCGTCAACTGCAAGCACGCCGCTTCCTCCGCTGTGCTTGACGTATTCTCTCATGCTTTCGCTTCCGTCCGCAAGCGTAACTTCATCGTTGTAAAGGCTCAATATCCTGCCTTTATAGATTAAATTCCTCTTCTTGGTATATTCTCTGCAATCCATAGCTACCTCTCTATATTATATGCTTTTCGTTTTAAACGACCGCGTCACGGTCACATTATATCACGCGCGCGATACTATTGCAATATATTCTATTGACGGTGCTCATAAAAAAAATGCGGGCTTCGCAGTCCGCATTTTCAATTCGCAAATAGCGTTTTATTTTACGCCTTTTATGATCTGATTATATATCTTATCGAATTTGCTTGCAAACTCCTTGTCCGCAAACAGATTGGACTGCTTCAAAGACGTTAGATCAAGACTGAGTTCGTCCTCTATCATATCGGAGAAGTACTTCTCGATGGTAGTTACTTCTACTTCGATCTTTTCGATCACAGACTTATCTTCGTTTCCTTCCTCGTCCTTCTTATATACGATATTTACCGTATAGTCGTGAACGTAGTCCTTGCCTTTGATAGTCATTGTGACTTCTTTCTCTGCGTCTTCGTCTTCATTCTCGGAAGGTACGACTTTCTCTGTAAGCGAACCCTTAGCCTCGTCTACGGGAAGAGAGGCAACCATTACGATATGAATACCGAATTCATTGACGATAAAGGATATTTCGGCGCCGTTTGCAGTCACCATAGTATATACGTCCGCAGACTTCTTGTCGTCTTCTTCCTTACCTACGGTGGTGGTCATATTCTTTTTATATATCGTATAAGCTCCGTTAGCCGCTTTCAATATCTCGGTGCTACCCTCGTACTTGACGTTGCCGCTTGTCATAACGCTGTCTCCGCGCTCGGCGACTGCGGTAGCGCCTACGCCTGCGCCTGCCAAAGCTCTTGCCAATACCGTATATTCTTCAACATACGAGGATGCTTCGCCGTCGGGGGTGACCGCATAGACGTCGCTGGTAAACATACCCGGATCGTCGTTGACGAGATTTATCCAATCGTTAAATGCCTGTTGAGAAGCGTATTCTTTGACAAGATATTTATCGCGATCGGACATTTCCTTTGCAGCTTCCATTGCCTTACCGACCTTGGATTGAATATCTTCAGCCATTGCGTAAAGTACCGTGAGATAATCTACAGCCGCATTCGCATAAGCGTTTTCCTTATCCTCTATAGTAGCGTCGGTATAAGCGTCCTTGAGTTCGTCTTCGTCGGCGTCGTAATCGGGGTTGGATACGTTGACCTTGATTCCCAGTTTGGAATAAAGTTCAAGCATCTCCTTATCCGCTTCGCTTCCTACGCCGGTCGCTATAATATCTCTGTATGCCTTTACCATATCCTCGCTATCGGGATAGAGACTTGCGAGATTTGTGATAGCTGCAGACTGCGTATCGGAGAAAGAGAGCAATATGCTCTTTACCTGAATATCGTTTTTGCCGGGAGCCGCAAACGTAAACGTATTGTTACCCACAGCGGTAGAATAATCGCTGCTTTTTACATACTTCTTGAGATCGGTAGCGATCTGCTTATCGTATCTGAGGCTTACGTGAGCCGCAACGTTGTCGACGACTTCGGGAGTCTTGCCGATGTGCTTGGTATATTTCTCGATAATTAAGTTGGTCATTTCATTGACAAGAAAATAATCGTAATTGATTATATCGGTCATTTTTCCTCTCAATTTCTTGACCGCGGACTTCATGTTGTCATATACGGACTTGTCCTCGTCGGCGCGATGCGACTTGACAACGTTGTCTATATAGTTGAAGAAATAAGCGTTTTCTATCTTGGACGCGTCAATCTCGACTTCATACTTGTCCGCAAAATACTTTACGGCGTCGGCGTCGGACTTGATAGCTTCGTTCTCTTCGTACTCGTCGCTTTCCTCATCCTCGGACGCTGTTTTTTTGGAACGGGCTTCGAGATATTCGGTATCGTCCTTATCCTCTTCTTCTTTATCGTCGTCTTCCGAACCGCTGTTTTTGTCCTGCTCGTCTTCCAACTCGTCGATATAAGTCTGAAGGTTGTCCTGCATCTGCTTGTTGGTCTTTTCCACGCAGTATCTGAATTCGTCGACGGTCATATACGCTCTGTAAGCGCCTATCTTGTCTTTGTCTCTAAATGCGTTCCAGTCTGCGGCAGTCGGAAAACGCGTATCGAAATCCGCTGCGACAAGTTTATTTTTCTGCAGATAATCCTGCGCATAGAGAACCATAAGTTTCTGTCTCGTAAGGTTGTCGTAAAAATACTCAACGACCTCCTCGACGCTCATGCCGAGCTGACTCATATACGACGATCCGTAAGTATTGACGTAAGTCACTACTTCGCCCTTATACAGTACGTTGCTAAGCACTCCGTTGCCCGTATCGTAAGTTACGTTGGCAACAACTTGGTGATAGTCCCTGTATTCGTCCGTTTCGAACAGCGTACAGCCCACCATAAACGTGGACAGAAGCACCGTCAAAAGCACGAGGGCAACAATTTTTTTCTTCATATACTACTCCTTAAAATCGGTGGATTATTATAATAAATAATATTATGCATAATCTATTATACACAATAGGGCACCGGTTGTAAACACTTTTAAGCAAAAGTTTTCTCGCATTTGAGTAAAAACGCTTTGACCGCAGTCAATTTTTCTCCTATCGGACGGTACTTGCACGCAAAATGAAGCTTTGGATTTTCTTCATACGTAAGATTTACCGCTCCGCCTTCTTCGCCTACGGCAAGCATTACCGCCTTGTTTTTAAAGCAGTCGCCGTCGGCAAACGTCAGATAGAGCTGTTTTGGATTTATATCTATTCTGCACACTCCTATCTTACTCGCAAGATTACGTATAAACCCGAGTTCGAATAGATATTCCGTCTCTTTGGGCATCGGTCCGTAACTGTCCTCCACTCCCGACATCAGTTTGTCAAGTCCTTCCTGAGTCTCGAGATCGAGCGCGTTGCGATAAAGCCTCATTCTCATATCTTCGTCCGGAATATAGTTTTTGTCGATATACGCTCCGAAATTGAGCGCGAGTTTGACTTCCGCCGCTTCTTTTTCGTTTATTCCCTGAAGTTCGTCGACCGTCTGCTTTAGCAGCTTGCAATACATATCGTAGCCGACTTTTTCTATATGACCGTGCTGTTCTTTGCCAAGTATATTGCCCGCGCCTCTTATCTCCAGATCGCGCATAGCAATCTTAAATCCGCTGCCGAGTTCGGTATAATCGAGTATCGCGGAGAGACGTTTGCTTGCGTCGGACGTAAGCACGCAGTCGGGATTGACCGTAAAATACGTATATGCGATTCTGTTGCTTCTGCCCACTCTGCCGCGCAGTTGATACATCTGCGAAAGTCCCAGTCTGTTGGCTTCGCATATGATAAGCGTATTCGCATCCGGTATGTCGATGCCGTTTTCTATAATTGTTGTGCTTACAAGCACGTCGTATTCTTTGGAATAAAATCTTCCTATTTTATCTTCCAGTTGTTCCGCGCTCATTCTGCCGTGGGCGTAATCCACCCGCGCGTGCGGCACCAAAGCTTTAACTTTTTGCGTAAAACTTTCTATACCGTTGACGCGATTGTAAAGAATATATACCTGTCCTCCCCTGCCGAGTTCTCTCGTCACGGCGTCGACGATAAGTCCGTCGCCGAGTTCGCAGACATAAGTCTGAACGGGCAGTCTGTTGCTCGGCGGAGTCTCCAATACGCTTATATCTCTTATACCGCTGAGAGCCATATTGAGCGTTCTGGGTATGGGAGTGGCGGACATTGTGAGCACGTTGACGTTTTTCTTGATGACTTTCAGCTTCTCCTTATGTTCTACTCCAAAACGCTGTTCCTCGTCGAGCACTATCAAGCCGAGATCGTGAAAATGCACGTCGGACGACAGCAATCGGTGAGTGCCTACCGCAAAGAGCGATTTTCCAGTCGACAGCCTGTCGATAGCCTCGTCGATCTGCTTTTGCGTTTGCAGTCTGCTGATAAGTTCTATATCTATACCGAAATCTTTAAATCTTTCTTTCGCCGTATTGAAATGCTGTCTCGCCAATATCGTGGTCGGGCACAGTATGACGGCTTGCTTGTTGTGACATATTGTCTTAAATACCGCGCGCAAAGCCACTTCAGTCTTACCGTATCCCACGTCTCCGCAGAGAAGTCTGTCCATTATCATCCCCCTCTGCATATCCGACTTGATCTCTTTGACGGCGGTCGTCTGATCTTCGGTTGGCGCGTAAGGAAACGCGTCTTCAAACTCTTTTTGGAGATAATCGTCTTCCGAGTATTTATATCCCTGCTTATTCTGTCTCTGCGAATAAAGCTCGAGAAGATCGACTGCCATAGCCTTTATCGACGCTTTGACGCTCTGCTTGACCTTTTCGAATTCCTTGCCGCCTATAGCCGAAAGTCTGGGCTGTCTGTCGCTTCCCGTATATCGGCTGAGCCTGTCGAGTTTGTCGGTAGGCACGTAAAGCAATTCGCTGTTTTTATATTCGACGACGACGAATTCGGAATTAATGCTTCCCATTTCGATAAATTTAGTGCCAAGACATTTACCTATGCCATGCACCTCGTGCACGACGTAATCGCCCACTTTCGGCATTGTGAAAACGCGGGATTTCTTTATCTCCACGCTTTTGCGCGTTCGGGTGACGTCCTCTCTGCCGAGCACGGCGATCTTTGCCTTTGGATAAGCGAAACCCTTGGATATTTCTTTTGGCAGAATGAATATACCCGCCCTTCTGTCCGATATGTCTTCGGCGTACGAACAACCGACTTCTTCGGAAATGAGATTGTCGCGCAGACTTCTTGCTGACTGCTCGTCTCCCATACATACGGCTACCGTATATCCCGACTTGTCGAACGCCTTTAGATCGTTGATCAAAGCGTCGTAATGCACGGTATAATTGCTGAGAGCAACGCAATTTATATTAAATATCTCTTTGGGCGAAAATATCGGATTAGTAGACGTGAGGTAGGAAAATCCCAGCTTGGGAAATTGATTTATCATCTCAAGCAATTCATCCATTCCTATCAGCGAACGCACGTGATCTTTGAGCGCTTCGCCCGTCTCGGAAAGTTGTTTAACTCTTCCCGCGTGCTCCTTGATATAAAGTTCGAGCTGATCGTACGCGCCGCCCGGTTCGTCGAACACGATGACGGTATTATCCCTGTCGAGATAATCGAATACGGTATTCATCCCCGCTCTCACGAATGGCAAAAGCCATTGCATACCTTGCGTACATACCGACGAAACCGCAAGCCGCGAATACTGTTCCCAAGCTGCAGCCGCCTTGTCGGACGGAAGTCTCTCGATAGCTTTTTGCGCCCTGTCCAGACCGCCCTCGATCATCTCGGAAGACAGCAACAAATCGTTGTCGGGCATTATCTGTATCCGATCTATTTCTCTGAGCGTCATCAAAGTATCGGGACTGAATTCCTTGATGGATTCCACCGTATCGTCGAAAAACGATATGCGCACGGGCATATCCAACTGAGAGGGAAAAATGCTGACTATGTCGCCTGCCACCGAAAAAGTATTTTTTTCTTCGACGGCTTCTTCGCGGACATATCCCATAAGCGCGAGTTTGTCGATAAAAGCGTACATATCCATTACGTCGTCTCTATGCACGGAGAGTATGCTCTTTTCAAGCGCCTCTTTGCGAGGCACGAACTGCGCGAGAGACTGAGGCGATACGACTAGGCAGTCGAGTTTTCCGCGCGCAAGATCTCCCAAAGTATCTATGCGCTGAGCGAGTATGCTCTTATGATAAGTCTTTCGGTGCAGTAAAAGTTCTTCGTTGGCAGGCAAATATCCCGCGCGTTGCCCGTAATAATCTTTGAGTCTGTTGAAAACCGTCGTCGCCCTAAACGCGTCCTTGGAGACGAACAGCACGAATTTATCCAAATGGGAAGTAATATGGATCTTTTCTCCTTCGCCTACGGAAAACGCCATGCAGTCCCGCCCCTCCTTTACCGAACGGTATAGGTTGGCAAGATCTCCTCCAAGCGTATCGAGTTGAAGCAAATGTCTTAAATCCATTTTTAAATCACAAAGCGTCAGGCGAGTTTTCCGTTAAGTCTTCTCATCAGCGCGTCCATATCTTTGTCGACCATATACTGCCATATCCCGTCGGCAACTATGTCGAATACTTTATCCAAAACGGCGTGTTTTTCCTTTCCCACCTTGGAAAGGACGTAATCCTTGAGGTCTCTGCTCCCTCTCTCGTCTCCAACTCCGATGCGCACTCTCGCAATAGCTGAGGTACCGCATTCGGCGACGATATTTTTCATGCCGTTGTGAGATCCGCCCGATCCTTCTTTTCTCACGCGCACGCTGCCGAGCGGCAGATCTATGTCGTCGTAAATTATAAGCGTCTCGCCGTACGGGATCTTGTTGGACGCAGCGAGCTGTTTTACGCTCACTCCCGACAGATTCATATAGGTCTGCGGCTTTGCGATAATTTGTTTTTCTCCGCCGATATACTGTACGCAATACAGCGCGTCGCAGCCTTTTTTATCCGTAGCGGCGCCTAATTTATCCAACAGTTTGTCCACTGTCAAAAATCCCATATTGTGTATCGTATCTTCGTATTTTTTACCCGGGTTGCCCAGACCGACAATAAGCATGATTTCTCCTCTTGCGCGCCCGTCTTCTGCAGGCGCGTTCTATAATTAAACAGCATTTGCGCAAATAAGTCAACGGTTTTTCAATCGATTTTACTCAATATGCGATTTTTTCTTTTCTTCGCGTTTGTGTCTGAAATAATCTCCCAATACTTCCGCGCACTCGCGTTCGAGTATGCCGCCCTCAATCACTTCGGCTCGGTGATTAAATCTGCAATCGGACGGCAATGAATACAATGTGCCGCAACAACCCGCTTTGGGGTCGTAAGCGCCGAAATAAATACCGCCTATCCTTGCGTTTATCAACGCGCCCGAACACATTGCGCAAGGCTCCAAAGTGACGAATATATCACACTCGTTGAGTCTCCAATCGCCAATCTTTTCGCAAGCCTCATCTATGGCGATCATCTCCGCGTGATAATTACTGCAATGCTTATGTTCTTTTCTATTATGAGCGGCGCATATTATCTCGCCGTCTTTAACTATGACCGCGCCAACAGGCACCTCGTCGCAATCTGCGGCTGAAATCGCCTGTTCGAGCGCGGCGCGCATAAATTTTTCTTTTTCGGAAATATCCATAACTATATTCTAGCACAGCGGCGCAAATATTTCAACGCTTATTTTTTCTGTCCTGCGGTAACCTATATAGCAAACGTAGAATATACTGAAGATATGTACGGTTTAAACGAATTGCAAAAAGATCTGGAAATTCTTTCGGCGCAAGGCGCGGAAATATTCGATATAGGTTATACACTGCTGGGCAGACCGATACCCTGTATATTCAAAGGCAGTAAAAACGGCGGTCAGACGCTGTTGCACGCTTCTATCCACGCAAGAGAATGGGTGACTACTCCGCTCGTCGTGGAAATGATGAAAAACTACTCGGGCGACGGAGGCGTATGGTGTGTGCCTATGGTGAATATCGACGGCGTTCTGCTTGTTCAGAACGGACTTGACTCCGTTCAAGAACAGAGCCTTAAAAACTTCTTGCTCAAAGTCAACGGTGGAAACAGCGACTTTTCTTTATGGAAAGCCAATGCTCGGGCAGTGGATCTAAATGTCAATTTCAACGCGCTGTGGGGAGAGGGATCGCAAAACGTGACCTATCCTTCGCCCGCAAACTATATCGGTCAGTATCCCTTTTCCGAATACGAAAATATTGCGCTCAGAAGTTTGACCGAGCGCGTACAGCCATCCGTCACGTTGAGTTATCACGCCAAAGGCAACGTCATTTACCGAGGTTTCGGATGCATAGACGGCGATACCGAATGCGCAAGACGTATATCGCAATCGACGGGATATCCTCTTCTCTCTTCCTACGGCAGCGCGGGAGGATATAAGGACTGGTACGTGGCTACCACTCAAAAACTCGGGCTGACCGTAGAAGTGGGCGACGAGAACGTCGAGTATTCCAAGCTTGTAGATTATCTGCCGCAGATATATCAACGCAACGCCGACGTATTGAATATCGCAACGGAGTGCGCGCAAAAATAGAAAAACAAGGCGACCTTTCGGCCGCCTTGCAGGGGGAAATCACGCGCCTTATACGGCGCAAGAAAAAGTCTTATTATGCCGCCGAAACGTCAAACTGGCTGTTGTACAAATCGGCATAGAATCCGCCTTTATCCAATAATTCGGCGTGGCTTCCGCTCTCTATCACGTCTCCGTCTTTCAATACCAATATAAGATCGGCATTTTTTATCGTCGACAGTCTGTGCGCAATGACGAACGACGTTCTGCCTTGAGTCAGCGCGTCCATCGCCGACTGTATCTGCAACTCCGTGCGCGTATCCACCGAACTCGTCGCCTCGTCGAGGATAAGCATAGGACTGTCGGCTATCATGGCTCTGGCAATGGTAAGCTGCTGTTTCTGTCCTTGCGAAAGACTTATTTTGTCGCTGAGTACAGTGTCGTATCCGTCGGATAACGTACTGACAAAGTGATCCAATCCTACGGCTTTGCAAGCTTCGTCAAGTCTTTCGTCGCTCACGTCGGGAGTGTTGTATACAAGATTTTCGCGAAGCGTGCCTTCAAATATCCACGTGTCCTGCAAGACCATACAAAACTTGCTCCTCAACTCCTCTCTGCTTACCAAATCTATAGGAATACCGTCGACGAGAATCTCGCCGCCCTGTATCTCGTTGAATCTCATCAAGAGATTTACTATAGTACTTTTACCCGCGCCTGTCGGTCCGACGATCGCAATTTTTTGCCCCGCTTTGGCATTCGCGGAAAAGTCGTGAATAATAGTCTTGTCGGCGTCGTAACCGAATTTCACGTGAGAAAATTCTACGTTGCCGACAACGTTGCCGAGTTCTAAAGTCTTGTCGGATTCGTCGTCCATCTCTTCCGCCTCTAGAAAATCGAATACTCTGTCTCCCGCTGCCGCCGCCGATTGCAGAGACTGAACTGCCTGAGCCATCTGCGAAAGTTGTTGCGTAAAATATCTTACGTACATAGTAAACGCAATTATCACTCCGAACTTGATATATCCGTTAGCCGCCAAAGACGCGCCGACGACGCACACAGCCACGTATCCCAAATTGCCTATAAAACTCATGATCGGCATCATCATACCCGAAAGACACTGTGCCTTGAATGCGCTGGACTTGAGTTCTCCGTTCAGCTTATCGAATTCCTGCATGGCTTTCTTTTCGCCGTTATAGGCTTTGACGACCGTATGTCCCGAATACATCTCTTCTATATGTCCGTTGATCGCGCCGAGACGTTTTTGCTGACGCAAGAAATACTTTTGAGACCGTCCCGCTATTATCGCCATAAGTCCGAATCCTATGAGCGTCGCGCATATCGCCGTGACCGCCATTATCCAGTTGGTGACAAACATCATTATCATCGATCCGACAAGCAAAGCGATCGCCGATACCAAAGTATTGATACTTTGACTAAGCGATTGCGCAACGGTATCGACGTCGTTGGTCACTCTGGAAAGAATATCGCCGTTGCTCGTCTTGTGAAAATATGACATAGGCAGTCTGTTGATCTTTCGCGATATGTCGCCGCGCATATTCTGCGATACGCGCTGCGTTACCGTAGCCATGATCCATCCCTCGACTGAAGTCAGCGCAAAACTCATCAAATACAGCGACACCAGTAACAATCCTACCTTCAATACCGCGCCCATATCTATCTCGGAAGCAAGTCCCTGCTCGATCAGATTCGTAAGATCGGATATCTTATCCGGACCTACCAAGGTCAAGACCGTGCCCACGATGGCGCATACCAGCGAAAGGACTATGACAAACGAGTATTTTTTGCAGTAACCGAGTATCTTTATCCAAGTATTTGTCATACTGCGTTTTTTTGATTTACGTATCTTTTCCATCAGTTCAATTCCTCCTTGGAGAGTTGCGAATACGCGATCTGCCTGTATACGTCGCACGACTTCATCAGTTCTGCGTGCTTTCCCTGTCCGACGATCTTGCCCTCGTCAAGAACTATGATGTTGTCGGCGTCCATAATCGTGCCTATTCTCTGAGCTACGATCAATCTCGTGGAATCGGCGCATTCTCTGTCCAAAGCGTTGCGCAACGTCCTGTCTGTCTTATAATCCAACGCTGAAAAAGAATCGTCGAATATGAGTGTCTCCGGTTTTCTCGCCAAAGCTCTGGCAATAGACAGCCTCTGCTTTTGACCGCCCGAAAGATTGGCGCCGCCCTGAGCTATAGCTCCGCCGTAGCCGCCGTCCATCCCTTGGACAAAGTCCGCCGACTGCGCGGTCTCGACCGCCCACTTTACAGTCTCTTCGTCTATCTCTCTTTCGCCGTCTCCGTAGGCCACGTTGGACGCTACGTCGCCCGAAAACAATATTGCCTTCTGCGATACGTATCCTATCTTGTTTCTCAACGCGCTCTGCTTATATTTTTTTACGTCTACGCCGTCTACCAACACTTCTCCGTCCGTAACGTCGTAAAATCTCGGTATCAAATTTATTACCGTGCTCTTGCCGCTGCCCGTCGCGCCTATGAAAGCCACTGTCTCGCCTTTGCGAGCTTTGAAAGATATATCGCTTACAGCTCGCCCGTCAGATCCGGGATAAGAAAATCCCACGTTCTTGAATTCCACTTCACCGCGCATGCCGTCCAAACCTTTCTCGACGTTACCGTCTAGTATGCTTGCATTCGTATCCAATACCTCGTTGATACGTTTTGCGGCGACCGTCGCTCTCGGAAGCATTATAAATATCATTACCAAAAGCATAAACGACATTATAACCTGCACAGCATATTGCGAGAATATCACGGTATCGCTGAAAAGCGTCATTTTATCCGCGCCCGCCGCTTTGTTTATCAACGCCGCGCCTATCCAATAGACGGCGAGCGAAAGTCCGCTGAGAATTATTTGGATCACCGGCATGAGAAATACCATTACTCTGTTGGCAAATAAATTTGTCTCCGTCAAGTTTGCGTTGGCTTTGTCAAATTTATCCTCTTGGTATCTTTGCGCGTTGTACGCTCTTACTACGCTCGTGCCGGTAAGGTTTTCTCGCATGATCCTATTGAGATCGTCAGTCAAGGCCTGCAATTTTTTAAACTTGGGCATAGCCAGTATTATACACAAAGTCACCGCTATCATCAGCACTGCTACCGCTATACCAGTCGTCAGCGTCCACTGCCAAGCCTTGCCCGCTATCTTGCATATAGCCCATACGGCCGTAATCGGCGCTTTTACTATAACTTGCAATCCCAGCGTTATCAACATCTGTACTTGCGTAACGTCGTTTGTAGATCTTGTTATGAGGCTGGCTGTAGAAAAGCTGCCTAATTCCTTCATGGAAAATCCCTGAACCTTGCCGTACAGCGAGCGTCTCAGCCCCGCGCTGAATTCCGAAGCTATCCTCGACGCCATCAGCGCGACCGCGACGGAACACAGCAGACTTCCCAGAGCGCATCCCAGCATCTTGCCGCCTGCGGCAAGTATGTCGCTCATCGCGCTGCCCTCCGTCTTGACCAACATCGTGATCTCCGCCATATAATCGGGAAGAGTGAGATCAAACCATACCATCAGCACTATAAAAGCTGTCGCCATTATAGCGATTATCCACTCCGTCGCCGTAAATCTTTTTAAAAGTTTAAACATCGATTCCTCCTTTTAAATTTTAATGCAAATTTTACTAACCAAGTTAGATAATTTACTTAAAATATACGGACTCTTTACGTCCGAATATTTATCAGTTAAAATCTATCTTTTGCGTCTTGCCCCTCGTTAGGCTTTCTATCTCCGCGTTTATTTCCAAAAAAGTCTTCATTCTTTCCATTCCTATATTGTCTATCAGCATCTCGATATGCTCATAGATCATAGCTTTGGCTTTTTCTATCGTGCATTCTCCCTTTTCGGTAAGTCTTACTATAACTTTTCTGCCGTCGTCTGCGGAAGAAGCTTTTACGATAAGTCCTTTTGTTTCCATCTTTCTCAGAAGCACCGCTATTCTCGCGGTGCTGACGTACATCTTCTGCGCAAGATCGCCCGCAGAGATCTCTCTGTCCGATTCGGAAATGATCTTGAGCACTGCGCCGATACCTGCGTTGGTGTCGTTAAGCCTTTCCAAAAATTCCGTCGGCTCCTTTGTGATAAGCAGCGAATATACGTATTCTATTTCTTCGATCTTTGCCATTCTGCGCTCCGATAATTACCTAACTTAGTTAGATTATATTCCGTAAACAAGGTCTTGTCAACCTTTTTTCAAGTAAAATGCACGTAAAAAAACAAAATCTGCGTGACTTTGGTTAAAAAATCACTCTTTATATATACTGTTGCCTTGGGGATCTACCGCAACTACCGCGGGGAAATCTTTGACCGTTATACGGCGCACGGCTTCCGTGCCAAGATCTTCGAAATACAGTACCTCGGCTTTTGTGATGCACTTGCTGTATATCGCCCCCGCACCGCCTATCGCCGCAAAATATACGCAGCCGTTGCGTTTGAACGCGTCTATACAGTCTTCGCTCCTCTTGCCCTTTCCTATCTGAGCGATAAGACCGCTGTCAAGCATAAAAGGCGTGTATTTATCCATTCTGCAAGAAGTGGTCGGACCTGCGCTTCCCAACGCTTCGCCAACTCTCGCAGGACACGGTCCCATAAAATATATAGTCTCGCCCTTGTAATCGAAAGCCGGTCTGCCGTCCAAGATACTCTGATAAAGCCGCTTATGCCCCGCGTCTCTGAATACGAGCATAGCTCCGCTCAATCTCACCATATCTCCCGCTCTCAACTGCGCTATCGCGTCCTTTGTCAACGGAAGTGACAACTTCTTCACGCTTTGCATATTTCGCCCTCCATTGCGCCTCTAATGATAAAAGTCTCCGCGCGCGAACAGTGACACAGCACGTTGACCGATACGGGAAGCGAAGATATATGCGTAGGATACGTCTCTATAAATACGCCCAATGCGCTTGTTTTCCCTCCGAAGCCCTGCGCTCCTATGCCAAGACCGTTGATCTTGTCCAGAAGTTCTTTCTCGAGCGCGTCGAGCGTGGGATCGGGGTTGGGACTTCCTATCTCTCTGAACAAAGCGTGCTTGGACATCAACGCGGCTTTTTCCAAAGTGCCGCCCAGTCCCACTCCTATTATCACGGGCGGGCAGGGATTTGACGCCGCTTGCGCGACCGTATCGACGATAAGCCGCTTGGCTTCATCCAGTCCCTGCGCGGGATTGAGAAGGTAAACCTTGGACATATTCTCGCTGCCGAAACCCTTGAGCATTATCTCTATCTTTACGTCCTCGCCGTCTACTATCGAAGTATGCACCACCGCGGGCGCGTTGGTCTTCGTATTGATACGCGTAACGGGATCAAGTACGGATTTACGAAGAGTGACAAAGGCCTCTTCGACCGCTCCGTCAATAGCTCGCTGAAGCAGTTCGCCCGTCAGTATCACGTCTTTACCTATCTCGGCAAAGACTACGACCATTCCCGTATCCTGACATACCGGTCTATGTTCCTCTCTCGCGAGATTTATATTATCCAGCATTACTCCCAATGCAAATTTTGCGGTCTCGTTGTCCTCTCTCTCGTACGCTTGCATAAGCGCGCGTCTGCAACTCTCCTCCGCCTTACACGATATTCTATCGATCGCGTCTTTGATTTTGTCGGCAATATACCGCGTGGAAATTTTTACCATACGCACCTCTTTGCCTACATTTTACCATAATATCAATTGTATATACAATAAAAATATGCTAAAATATTGTTGATTGAAAATACGATCGAGGAAATATGAAGTTTTGTAATCTCGCAAGCGGAAGCCGCGGCAACTGTACGATAATATCTTCCGACCGCGCTACGTTGATGGTAGACGACGGTCTAAATATCCGTACTTTGAGCGAACGCGCAAGAGAGGCGAATATAGATCTGCGCAAGATAGACGCGATACTTATCACGCACGAACATACAGATCACGTCAAAGGCGTATCGGCGCTGGTAAAAAAATATTCCATCCCCGTCTACTGCCACAGAGAAAGCCGCAAAGGGCTGGACGCCGCGGTATCTCCGTACGTATTCGACTGCGATATGGACGCGCCGTTTGAGATAGGAGACATCTGCGTCACTCCATTCAGACTTCCCCACGATTCCAATTACAATCTGGGATACGGACTGAGCGACGGCAGGAAAAAGATAGCGATCGCCACCGACTTGGGGTATATGAACGACGCTATTCTCGACAATCTCACCGACAGCGATCTGGTGATGCTTGAATCCAACCACGATCGGGAAATGCTGAGGACGGGCAGCTATCCTTTTATGCTCAAACAACGGATAATGGGTAAGAACGGTCATCTGTCCAACGACGAATGCGCGGAAAGCATAGCAAAACTCGCGGCGCGCGGAACAAAGCATTTTGTGCTGTCACACCTGTCGCAGGACAACAATACTCCCGAGCTTGCGTTTGAATGTACGGCAAAAGCTTTGGAAAACGCAAGATTCGTCGAAGGCGCGGACGTATACGTCGACACCGCTATGCAATACAAGGCTACCGGCAAAATCATTTTAGACTGAGGTAAAAATGTCAAAGAACAGTCAACAACAGGCGCAAAGCGCAAAAACATCGGCAAAATTTTTTAAAAAGAAATCGCAATCGCTGGAATTCTACGACGCGAGCGCAATGTTTATAACGCAGTTTATCCTGCAATATATGCTTCAACTGATAATGATGATACTCGGTTATTGGATAATAGCCGATTCTATGGGTTCGGATATAAAAGACATCGACGCGATATCCGAAAAATTCACTTTGTTTACAGCGTCGACGGGAGGAGTTTTGCTGACGGTATTTCTCAACGAATCCACCATGCTGCTTTCTCCGCTCGCCTATTGGAAAGTCAAATCTTTTAAAGTATTCAAGGAAATGGGACTCAAACGCAAAGTCAACGCTGGTCAAATCGCAATGACTCTGCCGATTGCAGGCGCGCTCCTCGCCGGCTTTATGCCCATAGCGAGTCTGTTCGTATACCTAGTTGAAATGACGGGATATAATTATACGGGAGCAAATATCAACGTAGAAAACTTTCCGCAGCTGCTCCTCTATCTTTTATTCGTAGCGGCGTTACCCGCCGTATGCGAAGAAATACTTCACCGCGGCATTGTCGCGAGAGCGGGAAGCCGCCTTTCTTATGCAAAAGGACTTATACTCAGCAGCGTAATCTTTGCGTTTATGCACGGTTCGCCCATACAGCTCGTGCACCAATTCTTTGTCGGCGTAGTCTGCGTGCTCGTCTATTATATGAGCGGCAGTCTGTGGATAAGCGCGCTTACGCACTTTTTCAACAACGCCATAACTTTGGTATGCGGATATATAATATTCAAGATCAAAGGCACCTCCGATCTTGCCATCCCTTGGTGGGGAATGATTTTGCTCTGCATCGCAGGTCTTGCCGCTCTGACGTTGAGTCTTTGGGGCATGTATAAGCTATGTTATGCAAAGAGAAAAAAAGAGGACGCGGAATACGGGCTGGATTCTTCCGTTCAGAGCGACGGCGCTATACGTTTGGGCAAGAAAAAACCTATCGAAGTCTTCAACGAAAAGATGGCTTATCTCTTTATTTCTCCCGAGCAGGCGATCAAAGAAAAGCAACTGAAAGAAGAGATAGAAAAAGAAATATCCGAATACTCCGAAGAGAAGAAAGAAGTCTTTTATTCTATGCGCAAAGAGGACGGCGTCGAACTCAAAAAGAAGAACAGCCGCGGAATAATATTCGCGCTCGTCGCAGTACTTGCGATATGGCTTTTCAACACCGTCGTAGGATATTTTTAAGATGAACGTAAATATAGTCTGCGTGGGAAAAATTAAAGAAAAATATATAAAAGACGGCATAGACGAATACGCCAAAAGACTGTCTAGATTTTGCAAATTTCAAATTATCGAAGTGGGAGAAGAACTCTGCTCCGATCCCAATGTCAAGAACGTCACGGCGACCAAACGCGCGGAAGGCGAAAGGATAATTTCAAAACTCAAGGGCTACTCCGTCGCGCTCGATCTCAATGGAAAAACGCTGTCCAGCGAAGAGATATCTCGGAAGATATCTTCGCTCAAGCAAAGCGGCGTTTCTACGTTGAATTTTATCATAGGCGGATCTTTCGGACTTTCGCAAGAAGTATTGGCGCAATGTGATTTTTCGCTGTGTTTCGGAGCGATAACCTATCCGCATCAGCTGATGCGCCTCATATTGAGCGAGCAAATCTACCGCGCTTTTACGATAGAAGAAGGCAGTCCTTATCACAAATAGTCAAATCAGCCGTAATACGCCACCGTCTTATTGGCTACAATCAATTCCCCGTCTTTGGAAAACTCCTCAAAAATATCCGTCAAAGCGTCTATATATGCCTTGTAATCCCTACTGCTTTCGTCTATAGAATAAGAGGAAGAAAGACATCTTGATATAAACTTTTCTTTTGAATAACAATCGGGAAATCTATGAGTTCTTCGGGATAAGAAGAACGTCCGAGAGAATATGAGCCGGCTTTTCCGTCGAATTTACTGACGTTGTCCATAATTCGATCTCCTTTAACGATTATCGCATATATTATTATATCAAGCGATATCGACTTGTGTCAACGCGCATAAAATCGCATAACTTGACAGTTGATTTATTTTTTTTTATATGTTATATTGGATTAAATAATAAAGAGAACGCATGCTTTATGGAAAAAGACGAACTTTTAACAGAATTGACAAACGACAAAGTTATCTATGAGTACAGCAACGCGCAGACGATGTACGACTTTTCAAAAAGAAAAAGAGACGGCATCGCCAAATCACTGTCCGCTGTGGTGCTGACCGTATTCGTATCTCTGCTATTGGTATGGGTATTCTTCAGTCTTATCTGGAGATTGATTCACGAAGGCAATACTTCAAAAGTATGGCTGTCGATGCTCCCCTCTTTTATACTGGCGCTAGCAGAGTTTACGATAATAATCATCTCCGTACGCGGAGCGTGGGGCGATCTTATAAGATCGGGATTTAAATATAATTTGATAGGCGGATCAAACGCATTTGAGAGACGTCATATCGAGGAACTCAGAAAACAAGTCAAACTCGCCGACGCAAACCGTCCCGAAGAAAATGCTTTCTGTATCACACTCTATAATGTGTATATTACATTGAACGGCCAATGCAAAAATTACCTTAAAGACCGTGTGCGCGCGTTTGCTCTGAGAAAAGATAAGTTCTGTGCAATTCAATTCCAAATAGACGGAGAAGAAGACGCGATCCTCTTCCCCGAGTTAATTCCCGCCGACGACTATTATCTGCTGCGAAAAGGATTGGGCAAAAACCTCAAAACCGTAAAAAATCCCGAAAAAATCATCCAACGCAACTCAAAAGGACAGCGGCTTTACGGCGGAGAAACATTGGGAAGCATAATCACGTCTGCATTTATGTCGTGCGTGCTCCTTGCCGGAGGCATATTGATGATGCTTGTCCATTATCTGTGGGAGCCTAAGGTCCCGCCTTTCATAGGGCTGTTCTTTGTATTGATGTCGGGATTTGCATTCCATTCGTCTTTCCGATGTATTTTGCCGTCTATGGACAGTTGGTTGCTGCCGTTGATAGCGGGTTCGGTTTTCTGCACGATACCGCCTATGGCACTGATATGGATAACCGAAAGCTTAAAAAATACGCAGTTCTCGTTCCTCTACTTGCTGACGCACGCAGACGCGCTGGCTGTCGGAATGACCTTCTTTACCGGAATAGGCATATACGCTCTGTGCGTCGCTATATCCAATCTATACAACGCAATCAGGTATAGATCAGACCGATAAATCACAATATAATATCAAATACAAAAACGCGACCCTTGCAGGTCGCGTTAAGTTTTTATACGATAAGATTACGCTTTCTTCAATGCGTCAAGCTGTTTGGAAAGTCTGGAAATCTTTCTGCTTGCCGTATTAGCGTGATAAATACCGTCGCTCTTTGCTCTATCGATCAAAGAAACGGTCTCAACCAAAAGTTTCTCGGCAGTAGCCACGTCTTTTGCGGCGATAGCAGCTTCGTACTTCTTTACTGCATTACGAACTCTGCTGCGCTTAGACGTATTTATTTCGTTCTCTTTCTGCGCGGTAATAACTCTTTTCTTCTGGGACTTAATATTAGGCATACTCTCCCTCCGTTTTTATTTTAGTATTTTTACTAAATCATTTTAGCATAACAAATTTATTAACGCAACAAATTTTAACATATATTTTCGTGTTTTGCAATTTTTTATAGAAGGATTTCCCCGTATTTTCATATAATATACGATTTATATGTTCGGATTTGGGACAATATTAAAGTATGATAGATCAAAATCAAAATTACAGCGATATGCTGATAGAAGCAGGCGAAGAGATATCTCTACCTACCAAAAGTTACAAACAAAAAGGCGTAGACGTGCGCGAAACCACAGTGGATAAGGTTCTCTCCAGACAGTGCGGAAAAAAAGAAGGGATATATTTTACGCTGTCTCCCGACGGCAACACCACTCCCTCAACGCTGGGCGACGTGCTCGCCAACTGCGTCAAAAAATTGATTCGCAACTGCGGAGTCGAGAGCGGAAAAGTACTCGTAGTCGGTCTTGGAAACGAGAACGTGATCGTAGACGCTTTGGGTAGCGAAGTCGTCAAAAGGATACGTACGGGCGGCAAGACTTTTTCGCTGAGCGCTATATCGCCCAAGGTCGCCGACATCACCGGCATCAAATCCTTCGACATAGTAAAAGCTATCGTCGAATATCACAAGCCGTCGCTCGTAATAGCGATAGACACGCTGGCGACGAGCTTTTTGCACAGACTGGGAAATTGCTATCAGCTCACTACTGCGGGGATATGCCCCGGCGGCGGCGTAGGCAATCCGCAAATATGTCTCAATAGAAGCACGCTGTCAGTTCCAGTGCTAGCGATAGGAGTGCCGCTGATCATTTCCGTCGGCAGTATCGTCGGCGACAACAGAGCCGATTACTCCGCGTATATGCTCACTCCTCGCGACGTGGATACGCTGGTCGCAAACAGCGCCGACGTCATAGCTTCCGCAATAAATTCGATCGCATTATAAAATTGAAAATTAATAAGATTTTTAGTTACAATTTGAAAAAACACGGCATACAATGTAGTGTAATACAAAAGATAAATAAGATACAAAAGTAAAAGCCATAATTTATCCTTCAATAATCAAAAGCCAAAAATAAGAGGTCGGGACGCAAGTTCCGACCTTACTTTGCGATATTATCGGCATTAGGTATCTATGGATAAAAATAATCCCGCGGACATAGCCGCGGGATAGATATAGACGATTATCTGAATTACTTCTTATCTACAAATACTTTCTTGAGTTTTGCAAATCTGGGAAGACCGTCCTCGAGCGGAGCCTTGCTGTCTCCCTGAATGAGCGGCAAAGCATAGTCGATGAATTCCTGAGAAAGCATAGTGCCGTCGTTGATTATCCACTCGAGCGGAACTTTCTTTTCGGTATTGGCAGCCTTTGCTACGCTCGTAACGCCGACTTTGCACTTATACTTGCCGTTGGAGTCGTCCCTCTTGAGGATTACCATCTTGTCGGTAGTTCCGCTTACCGCGTACTTAACTGCAGCCGCGCCTGCCTTGAAAGCCTCTTCGACGTCGGTCTTGGAAGCAAGGTGCGCTCCGCATCTCTGCATAAGCGAGAACTCGATAGCTCTCGTCTTACAACCGAATTTTTCCTTGCAAAGATTTGCAAGCGCGGTGCCTACGCCGCCGAGCTGCGCGTGACCGAAAGAGTCTTTTGCCACGTTTTCGTTTATCTTCTCCGCAATAAGCGTACCGTTTTCGTCTGCTATACCTTCGGAAATAACGACCATACACTTGTTGTTATTCTCTTTCATCTTCTTTTCTACGTCCGCAAGGAACTTGTCCGTAGAGAACGGAACTTCGGGCAAATAGATGAGATCGGGACCGAGACCCTTGTGGCAAGCGAGCGCGGAAGCCGCGGTCAACCAGCCTGCATGACGTCCCATAGCCTCTACTACGGTGATCATCGGGGTATCGTATACGGTAGCGTCCAACTTGAGTTCCATCGTAGTGGTAGCGACATACTTAGCCGCAGAGCCGTAACCCGGACAGTGATCGGTGCCGAAAAGATCGTTGTCGATAGTCTTGGGCACGCCCATTACGCGGCATTCCCAACCGGATTTCTTCATATATTTGCTGACCTTGTTGCAAGTATCCATAGAATCGTTGCCGCCGTTGTAGAAGAAATAACGGATATTGTATTTTTTAAATACTTCGAGAAGTCTCTTATAATCGGTATCGTCGACTTTCTCCGCCTTCAATTTATATCTTACGCTGCCAAGAGCCGAAGAAGGAGTATTCTTGAGCAACATAAGTTCGCTCATATCCTCTTTGGATATATCGTAAAATTCCTCGTTGAGCACGCCCTTGATACCGTGCGCCGCGCCGTAAACCGCGGTAATGCAATCCTGCTTCAAAGCTTCGGTAAACACGCCGGCTGCGCTCGAATTAATAACGGATGACGGACCGCCGGACTGTCCGAACATACATGCGCCTACTAACTTTTCCATAAAAAAGCCTCCAAACTTTAGTTTTCTTTTATTGAGTAATTTATCATGTCCGTATGCGCCGCAAGCGACCGCCGATCGAACAATGTCAAAATCAATATTATTTTACCAAAAAACATAACGTAACGCAAGTATTTTTTATATATTATACCGTTACACAAATTTTGAAGATTTTATCTATTAAATATGAAACCTGTTGGGATACGCTCAATCTTCGTATAGTATGACAATTGAATTTTCGTCGTCTCAACCAACGTGGGGATATCTAAATTCAGTCATTTCGACCAACGTCGAGAAATCTCATCCGCTTATCCCCAGCCTCTCTCAACCGCGGAAATAGCGTGATTTTCGCTTTAGCCAGAGCGAGCGGCGGCGTCAAGCGTACTTGCCGCACACGACACAACTCCGTCATCTCGACCGCAATGAAGAATTCTCACCCGCTTATCCCCAGCCTCTCTCGACCGCGGAGAATGGCGTGATTTTCGCTTTAGCTAGAGCGAGCGGCGGCGTCAAG
>CAOKSY010000016.1 GCA_948471525.1 uncultured Clostridia bacterium
TACTGAAAGTCATCAAGGAATGGTGGCAGGTAGTAGCGAGCGGAATAAGCATAGTACTTATAATAGTATTCACGGCAAAAGGCATAGGCTATGCAAGTAAGCGCAAAGAGAACAAGAAGACAATAGAGAGCAGATACAAGACGTATTATGCGACGGGCTTGTTCGGTTTGAGCATGACGAAGTGGACTATAATGGCAGGCGTGCTGATGGGCGCGGCGTTGATAGCGTTCGTCTTTATGCTGATAGAGAAGAGAGGATACAAGAAGTCCGTACGCGAACTTGAAGAAGCGAGAGATGAATATGAACGCAACCAAAGGGATTTCGACAATAGAAAACGCGATACCGACAATCAGCGCAGAGACGAAGATCTCAAGATGATACTTATGAGTATGCTGGGCGGAGGCAATATGAACGGCGGTAACGGCCAGGCTCAGAATGGATACGGATACGCTCAACCTACGGTGGGCGCAGAGGAGATACGCGGAATAGTATCCGAGACGATGACTGCTATGTTGCCGAATATGCAACAGTACTTGCCTCAACAGGCGTCTTCCAACGACGAGATAATAAAAGAACTTGTCGAGGGGCAAAAGCTGATAATGCAAAGACTTGCGGAGCAGCCTGCCGAAAGAATAATCGAACGCGAAGTAGCGACGACTACGGCAGTCAATTATGACGACAGGATAGACAGACTTATGCGTAATCAAGAGGAGTTGATGAGGCAGATAGAGGAATTGAAACCCAATAAGACTGTGGAAAGACAAATCGTCGAAGTGCCTGTAGAAAAGGTGGTGGAAAAGATAGTCGAGAAGCCTGTAGAGAAGATAGTAGAGAAAGAAGTCAAGGTCGAAGTACCCGCGGCAAAACCGACTGCGCCGAAAAAGCCGGTCGCTCCCAGACTTACACTCGACGAAGCGTATGCGAAACTGAGCAAGGAACAGAAGAAGTTCTTTGATACTCTCAAGGCATATGCTATGAGCAAAGATAAGTGCAAGGAGAAGAAATCTACGTATTATATCTTGCTCGGACAGTCTTCGGTAAATCCTTTGGTCAAACTTACGGTAAAGAAAGATACTACAGTTGCATTGTTCAAGATGGAAGACGAGTACTTCAAAGATATCAGAAGAGACGCGGGATCAGACGGAACAAAGATAAAAGTCAAGGAGACCGAACTCGTGGTCGGCGACGTTCAGGCACTTGATGCGGCAAAGAGAATGGTAGATCTTAGGGAAGATCAGATTGAACGTTATCAGGAGTATCTTAAGGAACAGAAGAGTATGAAACGTTGAAGCGGCGCAGTAACCGACCGCGCAATAGCAGTCCCCTTTTCGCTTGATCTTCGAGACTCGGGGCGACGACGTGTACGGGAAGTACACTTGACGCCGCCGCTCGCTCTAGCTAAAGCGAAAATCGAACTACTCTCCGCGGTCGAGAGTGGCTAGGGATAAGCGGTTGAGATTTCTCGACTGCGCTCGTAAGGAGCGAAGCATTGGTGTAGCGAGCAAGCAGATGCGTCTCGTGCGAGCGTCAATGACAAGATAGACCGTGTACGGCAAGTACTACTTAGTGGCTAGGCTACTCCCGCTAAAGCGAAAATCACACGGTTCTCCGCGGTCGAGAGGTACTTGGTAGAATTTGTTTAGTTGTCTAAAAAATTCGTCATCTCAACCAACGTGGAGAGAGCTAATCAAATCTCAACCTTTTGCAAACATAAGCCAACATCTCAATCCTCATTATACAACGGTCGGCGGGCAAATGCCCGTCGGTCGTTTTTATCCGACGGTTTATGAAACCGTGAATGAGTATAAAGCACATAAGAAAAATTATTCTAAGAAATATTTTCCAATAGTTATTATTCTTATTTTTAACCTTAAAAAGCGGACAATTTGTGCGGATTGAACGTATTATGGATAAAATAATTAAATGTTTGAGTTGACTTTTCGGGGGGGCATATATTAAAATGTTTTTGTTAAATTATGAGCAAAGTCTTAAGATAAAGACTGATTTAAGAGGTGTTATTATGACAAAGAAGTGGATTTACGGAAGAAATGTAGTTTTGACTGGTTGTTCTACCGGCATGGGCAAAGAAGTGCTGATGATACTTGTCAAAAAATACGGATGCAACGTAATGGGCGTGGCTAGAAATAAGGCTAAGCTCGACGAACTTGAGGCGGAACTCGGAGATAAGTTCAGTTATCGCAGATTTAATATATCCGATCTTCAGGCTTGGAAAGATTTTGCGGCAGAGTTGGAAAATATGGGCTTTATGACCGATATTCTTATCAATAATGCAGGTATGATCCAGCCCTTCGGTCAGTATAACGATCTCACGGACGAACAGGTCAAGAAGGTCATAGATACCAATCTTATGAGCGTAGTTTACGGTTGTAAAGCTATGTTGCCGACGATCAAAAAGTCGAAATACGGATATATATGCAACGTAGCCAGCGCGTCGGCGATTTTGCCGGTAGGCGGCGAAAGCATTTATTCCGCGACAAAGGGCGGAGTTTGGGCGTTGACTGAGTGTCTTGCGCAGGAACTCAAAGGCTACGGCATAGGCGTATCGTGCGTAATGCCCGGACCTGTCAAGACAGATATATATAAGGCGAGAGAGGGCGAAAGCGGACCGAAGGCAGATTCTTTGGTAGAAAGCATAGGAATTACGGCACAGACAGCGGGCAGAAGAATAGTCAAGGCAATCAGAAAAGGCAAGGTAAGAGTCGTCACCGACGGCGTGGCAAGACTTATGGATTTTGGAATGAGAGTTTGTCCGTCGTTCACTTGCAAGGCTACGGGAAGTCTGATGAGAAAATTCAGCCCCAAAGTCAAGTCGTTTGCGCCTATTTATGCAGAGCAGCTTGAGAATAAAAAGGCTATCAAGCAGATGAAGAAGGATCGCAAAAAGACCGTGTACAAAAAACTCGATCAGGTGGGCGAGGGTGCGTTTAAAAACGACGATCTTACCAACGTATAAGATATTTTAAATATAATAGAAAAATATTTGACACACCTCGTTGTTTGTGCTAAAATGTATTAGCACCTACTATGGGGTGTAATTTTTTTGGAGGTGTTGTTATGACTACAAGAATTACTTTGGCTTGTACAGAATGCAAACAACGCAATTACGATACTTATAAGAATAAGAAGAATACTCCCGATAGATTGGAAATCAAGAAGTATTGCAAATTCTGTAAGAAGACGACGGTACATAAAGAGACCAAGTAATAAGGAGACACCCGTTATGGCAAAGAAAGATAAGAACATCACGTCGGGAGAGACTTTGATGGCCAACGCGCCGCTCAAGGACGCTGATTTGAGCGCGGAATCCGCAGCTCGCAATAACTCGTCCACGAAGTCCAATCCGAAAAAATCCGATAAAAAACCCGGTCGCGGCGCACGAATGAGAAAGACTTTTAAGGAAATGATTTCCGAGCTCAAGAAGGTGTCTTGGCCGACCGCGAAAAAGACTATGTCTATGTTCGGTATAGTGGTAGCGGTAGTGCTGTTCTTCCTCGTTATCATATCCGCGTTCGACTACGGAATAATCAACCTTATCGAGCTTTTGATGAAGAATTCGATAGGCGGAAATTAAGGAGCCAATTATGGAAGAAATGGAAAAGACTAACGGCGTCGCAGACGCAAAGTGGTATATTCTTCAGACGCAGTTCGGTTATGAATCCATCGCTTATTCTTCTTTGAAGCAGTTGGTGGAACTCAACAGTCTGCAAGACTATATATTCGATATCGTAGTCCCCGAGGAAGAGGAGATAGTAGAGCGCAACGGCAAGAAGAAAAGCGTTATGCGCAAGAAATTCCCTAACTATCTTTTCATTAAGATGATATATACCAAGCAAATATGGTTTTTGGTAAAGAATACGAGGGGCATAAAAGATTTTTGCAGCGGCTATGACGGCAAACCGTTGCCTATGACGGATGACGAAGTCAAACGCGCTCAATTGGAGAAAGTCACGATCGAAGACCTCAAGGTCAACGTCGGAGATCATATAAACATTATGAACGGACCTTTGCAAGGTTTTATCGGAGAGATCAAAGAGATCAAAGCCGATGTGGAGAAGATCAAGGTATCCGTTATGATGTTCGGCAGAGAGACAACCGTAGAGTTGGACTTTGCTCAGGTAGAAAAGTTATAAGTCACAAACGGTCGCTATACGACCTTGGGAGAGGTGCAAAATTCTTTCATTGTATCTCGATAATACCACGATTGCTTGGAGGTAAAACACTATGGCAAAGAAGATTAAGGCAGTAGTAAAGTTGCAGTTGCCGGCCGGCAAGGCAACCCCGGGACCACCTGTCGGTTCCACGCTCGGTCCTCACGGAATCAATATTCCCGGATTCACCAAAGAATTCAATGAGAAGACCAAAGGTCAGGAAGGACTTATTCTTCCGGTAGTAATGACGATTTTTGAAGATCGTTCGTTTACGTTTATTCTTAAGACTCCGCCGGCTGCGGTACTTATCAAAAAGGCTTGCGGTCTGCAAAGCGGCAGCGCAAAACCCAATAAAGATAAGGTAGCAAAGTTGACGCAGGCTCAACTCGAAGACATCGCAAAGACAAAGATGCCCGACATCACAGCGGGAAGTCTTGAAGCGGCAAAGAAGACGATCGCAGGTACAGCCCGCAGTATGGGCGTCCTCGTCGAAGAATAATAAGGAGGCTTAAAGATATGAAACAGAGCAAGAGATTTATCGAGGCTTCCAAGTTGGTAGATTTGACGAAGTCCTACGATCCCCAAGAGGCAATGCAGTTGGTAGTCAATACCGCTACGGCAAAATTCGACGAGTCTATCGAACTTCACGTAAGACTCGGCGTAGACTCCAGACACGCTGACCAACAGGTCAGAGGCGTAGTAGTTCTTCCGCACGGTACCGGTAAGACAAAGAAAGTCCTCGTTATCGCAAAGGGCGCGAAGGCTGACGAAGCTACCGCGGCAGGCGCCGACTACGTAGGCGGAGAAGAGTACATCAATAAAATCAAAAACGAAAACTGGTTTGATTTCGATGTCTGCGTTACCACTCCCGAAATGATGGGCTTGGTAGGTAGAATCGGTAAGGTCCTCGGACCTAAGGGCTTGATGCCTAACCCCAAATCGGGCACCGTTACTATGGACGTAGCTAAGGCTGTCAACGAAATCAAGGCAGGTAAAGTCGAGTACAGACTTGACAAGACGAACATTATCCACGTCGCTATCGGCAAGAAGTCTTTCGGAAGCGAAAAACTTATGGATAACTTCAATACGATTTTCGACGCTATACTTAAGGCTAAGCCTGCGGCTGCAAAAGGTCAGTACGTAAAGAGCGTATCCGTATCCAGCACAATGGGCCCCGGCGTTAAGCTCGCGGTGAAAATGTAATTGATATTCGTTAAAAACGTTTGACAATTATATTGAAATAATTTATTATTAATAAGCAAATATCTTGCCGAAGACAGCAAGTGCGAGCGATCGCTTAATTTCTTGCCGAGGTGGGAAGGCTATACTCTAAGAGTTTCCTACCCTCTGTGTCTTTGGCATAGAGGGTAATTTTATAGGAGGTAATATAATGTCGGCATCAAGAGATTTGAAGGCGCAACACGTCGAGGAAATCAAAAGTATGATCCAGGGATGTAACGGTATGGTCGTTGTATCTTATCAGGGAATTTCCGTCGCAGACGATACTCAGTTGCGTGCAAAATTCAGGGCTGAAAACGTGCAGTACAAAGTTCTTAAAAACAGACTTGTTCAGAGAGCTTTGAACGAACTCGGCATCGAAGGCTTTGACAAACATTTGGAAGGTTCGTCGGCTTTTGCATTTGCAAACGGCGACGCTCTCGCAGCGGCAAAGATCGTTGTAGAACAAAGCAAAACGGTAAAGGCTCTTAAGGCTAAGTGCGGTCTTATGGACGGCGCGTTTATCGACGAGACGGTAGTAAACAAACTCGCGTCTATTCCGTCGAAAGAAGTTTTGCTCGCTCAACTTCTCGGTATGCTCCAAAGTCCTATCAGCGGCTTTGCAAGAGCTATCCAACAGATTGCGGAGAAGCAAGCATAATAATCGCATCACAACGCTGTAAGGCAGCGTAAACAAACAAAACATTAGAATTTTTTTGGAGGAATATAAAAATGGCAGATATTGCAAAGATGATTGAAGAAATCAAAGGTATGACAGTACTTGAACTTAACGATCTCGTTAAGGCTATCGAAACAGAATTCGGAGTAAGCGCGGCAGCTATGGCAGTTGCAGCTCCTGCAGCAGGCGGCGCAGCAGCTCCCGCAGCAGAAGAGAAGACTGAGTTTGACGTAATCTTGAAGAGCGCAGGCGCTAACAAGATGGCAGTAATCAAGCTCGTTAAGGATCTCACCGGCGCAGGTCTTAAGGACGCTAAAGATATGGTTGACAACGCTCCTAAGGCTATCAAGGAAGCTATCTCTAAAGAGGCTGCTGACGAAATCGCAGGCAAGCTTAAGGAAGCGGGCGCTGAGGTCGAAATTAAGTAATTTGTTCGACGTCAAGTCGGATATTGCGCGCCACGCGCGTCATTAAACGGCATACTACATTGGCGAGATCGCTTGTCGTACGGCAAGTACGACTGCGACTCCCTCTTCGCGTAGTATGTCGTTTTCTGTTCGCGGGTGACACGTACTACCGACTTTCCGCCGAACATTATTTAAAATAACATATACGGTAAGTACGGGCGATTTTTTCTTGTATTGTCTCAACACAAAATACGCGATATTTTTCCGTACAACAGCGGCTTCTCGAACTTTAGGTAATAATTGTGAGTAAAAATAATTTCAAGAAAAAAATAAAATACACAGATTTTCCGTTAAACTTTTACATCAATATTATATTGCAGAAATTTATCGTTTTAATTGATTGTCAAAAATCAATTTGTCGATTGAAAACCGACAATTTTCAAATTACGTGTCGATATTGCAATGTACGGTTCATATCCGACGTATATCAAACAAATTATTGACTACAAAGCCTTCGATGTGGTAAAATTACACTACACGAAAATAAAAAGGCGAATTCAATATGAATTATTTATCGAAAATTTGCAGGACTACTCAACCTTATACGGCAGGAGAACAGCCGCAGGATAAAAAGTACGTCAAGCTTAATACAAATGAAAATCCCTATCCGCCATGTCCGGGCGTTGGGGAGTTTATAAATAATTTCGACAGAGAAAAGCTGAAACTTTATCCCGATCCCGAGAATACGGCGCTTGCTACTAAGATCGCAAAAAAATACGGATTGAGTAAGCAGAACGTCTTTATCGGAAATGGCAGCGACGAAGTGCTTGCTCTATGTTATCCGACATTTTTCGACAAGGACGGGGACGGAGTTGCATATGCAGACGTAACGTATTCTTTTTATAAAGTATGGGCGAAAGCGTTCGGTATTCCCTCTGTTATTGTTCCGCTGTCCGATGATTTTAGATTCAACGTAAGCGGATTTAAGCAGGCGAAATGTCAGGGAATGATCATCTGCAATCCCAACGCGCCGACCGGACTTATCGTCAACCGTCTCGACTTGATAGCTATAATAGAAGCAAATCCCGAAAAAGTGATCATAATCGACGAGGCATACGCCGACTATTGCAACTGCACTATGGCGAACTATGTCTCAAAGTATCCCAATCTCATTATAGTCAAGACGTTTTCTAAATCCTACAGTCTGGCAGGCGCAAGATGCGGATATGCTCTCGGCAGCGAGACTTTGATAGCGGGACTTAAGACGATCAAAGATTCTTTTAACAGTTATACCGTCAACAGGCTTACGGAAGGTATTGCAATAAAGGCGTTGGAGGACAACAAGTATTTCAACGCGCAAGTGGACAAGATAATCGATACTAGAGATAAATATGCGGACGAATTAAGAGGGCTCGGATTTGACGTTATGCCGTCGAATACCAACTTTCTATTTGCAAAACATTGCGAGATAGCTGCCAGCGAACTCTACTATCAATTGAAAAAGAACGGAGTACTGGTCAGACATTTCAACGCTCCGCGAGTAGACGCATATTTGAGGATAACGGTCGGTTCACCTGAAGAAATGACCGTGCTTATAAACAAACTTACGAAGATAATCAACGACGCGCATAGCAATAAGAAGTCGCAAGAGGAAGAGTGAGATTAAAAATTCTTAAATTCGACAAAACTAGACACAGTCGGAAAAAATATACGAAGATACTGCTTGAAAAAAGTGGTATCTTTTTTATATGGATAAATATTTTACTGTGAAATGCAATAATATAAAAGACGACTTGGCAAGATCGTGCGGCGAATTTATGCCGGGCGGACATATCGGAGTTTGCTGTCTCTCTAAAGACAGAAAGTATGCAGAAAGCGTGATGTCCGGGATAAGCGAATTCGAGTATAAAATAACTTTTATTGAGTATCCCGACGGCATAGAAGCCGACGTAGAAAATTCTCTCGATCTAGTCAACGCGGCGGACGACATAAGATTGCTTGTCGGAATAGGAGATAAGACGGTTGCGTCGTTGGCTGCACTGTCTACTTTAAGCCGAGATTGGACATACATGTTGGTAGCCGATTCGCCCGATCTTTACGGGGTGGCATACCAAATAGAGTGCGGAAAATATTTAGGACGGGTCGCAGCTCCGATGAAGGTACTAATAGACTTGGAATCGGTGGAAGATAGCGGTGAGTATTCTTCCGCAGTTGGATCGGTTCTTGCCCACAGAGTAACTCTTATTGAGAAAAAATATGCAAACAGACTCTGCAGACGTTTTGACGAAAAAAAACTGGAATATGAGCAAAACTTATTGGATAAAGTCATCGCAGACGGCGATATGTCTGACA
Organism: uncultured Clostridia bacterium; assembly: GCA_948471525.1. Taxonomy (GTDB): domain Bacteria; phylum Bacillota; class Clostridia; order Christensenellales; family UBA3700; genus RACS-045. The sequence goes on from CAOKSY010000016.1 coordinate 8,826, forward strand.
GACGGAGAATAGCCGACGGAATACTCGAATATGCGGATTTGGAAAAAGATACTTATCTGTCGTCGGTAGACGTAATGAACTCGCTGTTGAAAGAAGTTTGTATGCCTCAAAACGAAGGCGATTGCAGACTTATCAGCGCGATAATTATGTTGAAATATTTCAAAACAGTTATGTCCGTCGACAACTATCTATTGAGTATCCCCACAGAAGTGTCGGCGAAGTGCAGAAGGCTGTCAAAAATCGCCGGTCGTGATATAAGCGAGATAATACGCAACGTCGAATGTCGCAAATATGAGCGAAAACTCATTTATATACATACCGAATACAGAGAGGACGTATTGGCGGAAATAAACTCTTTGGAAAATAAATTGCCTAAAATAATCAAAAGTGCAAAAAGATTCATGGAAGACGTGGGATATCATCTCGGCGACGATTTCGATTCGGGCGCGATGGTGGAGATCGCGCGCAATATATCGCCGTTGACGGACGAATATTCTATTGCGGCTATGGCGGATATTCTGGGAATTTGATCTTAATTTTAAAAGCCATTGAGAGAGAATTTGATCTTTGATATATTGAAAAACAGTTAAAAATAAGTAGTTTTGTCGAAAAGGGCAGGCGTGAAAAACGCTTGCCCTTTTTTTGTATAAAAAATTTTTTACTGTCAAAACTCACAATATCAAATCAATAAGGCAGGTGGCAAAATGAGATCGATAGCCGTATACATACTCGCGATAACCTTTCTTTCGCTCGTCGTTCTGGGACTTAGCATGCAGATAAAAGTGCCGGAAGGAGCGGTGGAAATGCAGATATATTCAAAAACGGAGCCGCTCTCTGAAAAATGCGGATACGTGGATAAAATGAGCAATTTCAATATTTATCATTATGAAAAAACGATAGGTATAAAAGACGGAAGGTTGGACAATACTCTGGGTGTTGCTTACATATATCCGAAAGAAAGCGCAGAGGTGAGCGAACTGATAGATAAGTTTTCCGCAAAGATACGCTTTACTCAAGATCTTGAAGACGGGGCAACGTATTACGGCTACTGCAAAGGACTTGATAAAAGCGTGGAAATCGACGGTGAAAAGATCAATATTCAGATCGTAAGCAACAAAGATAACATTATCGTAGGCTTTCCGCTGATTATGGGAAGTTATTAATTGGAGGTATAAAAATGGCAAAAAGAACCAACAAGACCAAAGAGAAAAGATCCGGCGCCCCTAGTCAGACCGGAGTAAAAGTAGCGCAGTTCTTCAAAAAGAATATCTACGTCATACTTATGATCGTATGTATTCTCGCAATCGCGACGATGATAACGGTCGCAGTAGTTGTCAACAATAATGACGGTGGCGACGAAGTTCTCAAACCTCTTCCTTCAGGAGACGGTGACAAACCTACGGTAACACCGCCCGGCGGTAATGAACCCGACGAACCGACTGTTACTCCTCCCGGCGGCAATGAACCCGAAGATCCGGTGGTCAAAGAGTTTATACTCGGCGCTCCGCTCGACGAATACACGCTTGGACAGGAATTCAGCGACAGCGAACTCGTATTCGACCCGACCAATAAGTATTGGGCGACTCACGAAGGAGTAGATTTTATGGCTGCTGCGGGCAGCGACGTCAAGTGTATGTTTGACGGACAAGTCAAGAGCGTAAGCACAGATAGCTACAACGGTACGGTAGTCGTAATATCACATCAAGACGGATTCGAGACGGTGTATAAACTTCTCGACGGAGTTTCCCTCGAACAGGGCGCGACCGTATCCAAGGGCGACGTGATAGGCAAAGTATCCGACAGCGCGCTGTACGAAACGGCAAGCGGAAGTCACATTCACCTCGAACTCTATAAGGACGGAACAAAAGTAAATCCGACCGACTATATGATCGGCGGCGACAAATAAAAAAAGGACGGTATTACCGTCCTTTTTTTATACTTAGTTTTTATATAAGGCGTTTTGTTTAATATCGGCGGGGCATTGAGATCCCGCCGAAATAAATTTATTTAAAAGTCAGTCTTTAAGTTGATATACCTTGACGTAGTCCACGCAAAAATACGATACAAAATCCCTTCCGTTTTTTTCTATCTCCCCCGCCCAAGTAAATTTATTTCTCGGATTAGACGGGTTTGCGCTTCCGAATTCGCCTGCTATTTCTACGCTGAGCCAAAGGAATTCTTCGTCTGTTGACGGATGGAAATCAGTCGTCCAAGTCTCGACTCCGTCAACGTAGAAACGGTATTCGTTTTCGTCCCAGTATACTCCATACGTATGATATTTGCCGTATATGTCGTCCACTTTGTAATAGGGGGATTGCCTAACCACGTGCTCATCGCCGTAACCTTGTACGTGTATAGTGTGGAACGCGGTGTTTTTTAATTTGCGAGAGTTGTAGGGATCGTTGTAATAAGGTCCTTCTACTACGTCGATTTCGGTGCCGCTTTTACCGGGAGCCATATTGGGCGATTGCAACCAAAACGCGCCCCAAAGTCCCGAGCCCTCGGGAAGTATGCAGCGCGCTTCGGCATAACCGCTGTCGAATTGTTTTCTGCCTTTTGTGTAAACGTTGCCCGTATACCAACCTTCGCCGAATTTTCCGTCGCGGTACTGAGTGACGATGACGAGATTGGAGTTTTTGACGCTCACCTGTTCTATATCCCAATAACCTCCGCGTCTAATACCGTCGTCGCCCGACCACCATATTTCTTCGTCAAACGTGTCGAAGTCGTCGGCATATACAAGCTGAAAATCGTTGAGGTCGATAGTCTTGCCAGAGTTTATGTCGACTATCGGAAGACATCCCGCCGCTCCTATCGCCGTAACGGCGCATAGACAGAGCAGGGCAAAAAGACTAATAAATTTTTTCATATAGAGATCATTTTTTAATTGTTATGATCAAACTTAACATAGCATATTAATGCCCGAATGTCAATAGCAAAAATCAAAGCGCTGATATGATATATACGCCTATATGTATTCAAAATGTAAAAGAGCGGAAAGTTTGCATTTCCGCTCTTAGAAGTAGAAAATTTATTTTTCCACGCGTTTGGTATAGCACTTGGTGCGCATAATACCGTCGGATACGTTGACGACTTGCGAGCAGCAAGAATTGTTGTAATTGTAGCAGCATTTGGTGCTGTCGCACTGAATACAAACCTGATCGTTTTCGTTGAAATCGAAATCTTTTGCCGCTTCTATGTTTGCTTTTTCCTGTTCGAGCACTCCGTATTCGCGTTTTACTTTGGTTTTGCAAGCTCCGTTTTTGCCGATAAATATCACGCCTGCATTGCAATGACAGTTACTGTTGTGCACGCAGTTGTGCGTTGTGCATTTGAGTCCGGTCATAGGTCACCTCCTTAAATTTTCTCGATATTAGTATTGTCATTTGTTTTCTTTATTATGCGAAACTGCATATTTATATTGCGCGCTGGCAATTTATGTGTTAAAATATAGAAAACAAAGAGGTGAGCTATGAAAGTATTATTGTTGAAGGACGTAAAGACCGTAGGTAAAAAAGGCGAGATAGTAGAAGTGAACGACGGATATGCGCGCAACTTCCTTATGAAAAAGGGAATGGCTCAGCAGGCGACGGCGGGAGTTATCAACGAGACCAATCAGAAGAACGCGGCTATTGCCAGACAAAAACAGAAAGAGTACGACGAAGCAGTTGCGACTGCCGCGGAACTCAATGGCAAGAATATAAAGATTGCTATCAAATTTGGAGAAAACGGCAAGCCGTTCGGTGCAGTGACGTCAAAAGAGATAAGTCAAGAGCTTGCGAATATGGGATACGATATCGACAAGAAAAAGATCAATCTCAAGGATTCTATCAAGTCCGCCGGAGTTTTCGACGTGGAGATAAAAGTATATTCGGGAGTAAATACCGAGATAAAAGTGACTGTTTATCCCGACGACGGAAGCGAATGTCAGAATTAATCGCTTGATACGTAATAAAAAAACGCTCTCGTATTTTTATACGGGGGCGTTGATTTTATATAATTCTGTAAATTAGTTGTTTCTTCTTCTTGAGTTTAAGAGCAGAAGCAGTATTCTTGCGACTTGAGCAAGCGAATAGAGGAATGATACCAAGTAAGTCTTTGCAGCGCTGCTCAATACTTTTGCCGTCACGGATACTTCTTCGTCGGTAAGTATATCTAATTGAGAAAGTTGATCTTTGGCTCTTCGGCTGGCATTGTACTCGCAAGGCAGAGTAACAAAAGTGAAGAGACAATAGAAACCGTAGCAAATCAAAGCTGCAAGATATAATGCGCCTGACAAGTTGAAACTGAAAATCGCGACGAATTCAAAGATTATTCCCAGCAAAAGCAGAGGAGTTATCATTCTCGAAGCGATGTTGACTATAGGCACCAACGCCGATCTGAACTTGATCGGGGCGTAACCTTCCGCGTGCTGTATAGCGTGTCCGACTTCGTGAGCGGCAACTCCGATAGCGGCTATTGAGGTACTGTCTATCGTGGTTGCGGACAGATAGACGGTGTTGTTTCTAGGATCGTAGTGGTCGGTAAGCGAACCTTTGCAACCTTCGATATTGACGTTATACAGACCGTTTGCGTCGAGTATCTTTCTCGCCACTTCTTTTGCGGTCAAGCCGATTGCGGACTCGCGCTTTGAATATTTGGCGTAAGTGCTTTTTACGGATATGCTTGCGAATATCATCCATATAAAAAGAGGTATGGACATAAATGCAAGCACGTAGATTATTATTTCTAAAATGCTCAAAGTATCATCTCCGATTTTTTTTATCAGTATAGCATACAAAAAGAGTATGCGCAATAATTATATAAAAATTTTTACAAGAGATTGACTTTGGATATTTTGCCGCCGTTTGCGGTGAATTTGTACGTCTTGGTATAGAATCCTTCGCAGTCGGAATAGATGAGAGAAACGACGTAGGGACGGTATTCGAGACAGTCGCATATCCCGATAAAATCGCCGAAGAAGCCGTTGTGCGCCATATCGCGCATTCCGTAGGAAAGACAGTCTTCCGCGCAATCGATATCGCGGCATCCGAGCGCTTCGAGAAAGACATAGGGGATGAGTTCGTCAGGATATATTCGACGGCAGCCGTATTCGAAATGACGTTCGGTCTCGGCAAAGCAGTCGTCGCAGAAAGCCAGCTTGCGTACGCATTTGCGATCGAGAGTATCGCACAGACGGTCATATACTATTATGCCGTCTTCGCAACATTCAAACGCGTCGCAGCTTAGCGAGAGTAGGAGAGTATAGTCGCCGCAATAGTGCAGTACGGCAATGTACGACTTGCCGTTTTCCAATTTTGCGAAAATGCTCAACAGCTGTCCCGATCCTATGGGCGCGCTCTTGAAAGAGCAGGAAGTTATGCGGCATTCTGCTTCGAGCGTATATATTTCCTCGGCTGTCTCTACGACGATTCTGTGACGGTCTTTGCAACGGCACGTTATTCTGTGGGATGTAAGTTCGCCGCAGTCGGCTATTTCTTCGAAGTAGATTTCTTCATCGCGGGATATAGGTTTGCGATCGGGGAAGAATCTAACTATATAGTCCTTGCCGTGACGTATAAAGCATATATCGCCGCCGCAAGACGGTCTTCCGTCGCATGCATACGATACAGGGGAAAAAGACGGTGAGAAAGGAAAATATTCTATACAGAAAGCTCCGTCGACTTTTGCAAAGGCGCCGCAGTGTTTTTTTCCGTCTATCAAAATAATACCCTCGGGGCGGTCGAAAAACAGTTTTGCCATAAATCACTCTCCTTTTCATTATATGCACGGCTGTTTATAAAAATGAAAGCGGGGGAGATATAGTCAAAATAATAAACAGACGCTTGTTTCCAAGCGTCCGCAGTATTCGGTATTAAAAAGTATTATGCAGAATACGTAATGGATTTGAGCCTATAGACTATCGATCCTTCCTGCATCATCACTACCGCGCGCGCCGCAAATCTGCCTCCGTCGCTATTTCTTATAGGATAAGCGGAGATATAGCAGGATATCTGACCTCTCACCAAAGAGGAGTTGTTGGAAGTAAAAGTGCATTTGCTTGCCGGTATCAAAGACGTGTCCGTATACGGATATTTGGTAGTGACTTTTCCGTCTTCGGCAGTCTCCACTGTTATCTGGTCTTCGCTGTCGTAAGCGCCCTTGGTGGAGCCGCTTTCGCTTTCGCCTTCAGTCGATACGTATTCTTTTTTGAGGACAAAGTTTTTGTCCATAGTCACCGTCGCGCCCGCCATATAGGTAACAGTATAGGTAGATTTATTTACTTTTGAATTGGAGAAAGTCGGCACGGTTACGCCCAACGCTGTAGCTATATCCGTAGCTCTTGCAAATTGATATATAAAGGCGTTGTCGTAAGTCAGAGATCCTGCCGAATATTTTATAGAACTTTCCGTAGCTTCGCCGCCTTTGATATAAACTGCATTGACGCGTTTTTTCTCATATGAAGAGATCGTCTCTATTGTTTCTTCGCCCTCTTCCTTGACATAGGAAAGTATAGGAGCAAGTCCGAGATCGGAGTAGCTTTCGGTATATCTCTTGTAAGTCTTTCCGTCTTTTTCAGCGTTCAATTCTGATATGAATTTATATCCCGAAAAGTTTTCGAGAGTACGGCTATGCGCTTCGATCGAAGGGGAGATAATCACGTTTTCGCTGTAAGCGTAAGTCATCGAGGACTTATACGTGCCTACGGCGGTTTCTCCGTCAAGCACTTCGTATTCGCATACTTCTGTGCCGCCTCTGTGCCAACCGAGATTGCTCTCTATCTGTTCACGCACGTTTTTGGCGCCGAACGAATCGTTGCAACCCGTCATAGAAATTGCTGCGGTAGCAAAAAGCATTACTATAATCAAAATCGTCAGTGTCTTTTTCATAATGTATATATTATAACACATATCCTGCGAATTGCAATAAATTTTATTATAATATATTGCCATAGACGTCGAAAATTGTTACAATATAGCCATGATAGAATTGATCTTGACAAATACGCTCGACAGCGCGCCGATACTGGAAAAATTGAAAAAATCGCGAGGACAGACGCAAAAGCATTTGCTTTTCGTTCCCGACAGATTTTCGCTTTCATATCAAAAAGCCGTGCTCGAATACCTTAATATAAAGGGTACGTTTGATATAGAGGTCACTTCTTTTCCCAGACTTGCCAACAGTCTTCTCAAGGGAGGAGGCAGGCTTTTGGACAAGCAGTCGGAGATAATGTTGCTGAGAAAAGTAATAGATGACAACAAGTCTGAATTAAAATGCTTTGCAAGAGCGGGAAAGAGCGCGCAGTTTGCCAACGATATGTACGCGGCAATCTCGCAGATACGCAACAGCAATATATCAGTGGAAAGGATGGCGGAGATGGCCGACAGCCTGCCCGGACGTCTCGCCGACAAGACAAAGGACATCGTGACGATATATCGCGGATACGTTGAATTTTTGCAGTCGGGATACATAGACGGAACGAGCAAACTTCAAGCGCTTGCGGAGCTTGTAAGCGACGGACGCTTCAACGACTGCAATATCTATATTTCCGACTTTATGTCGTTCTCGAGCGTAGAGTATGATATTATACGCGCGCTTATGGCAAATTCGATGAATACATATATATCTCTCGTGGACGGCGGACAAGAAGAGAACAGACAGGTATATCCGTACGAGGTCAAGGCGAGGCTAATTTCTCTCGCTCAAGAATGCGGCGCGGGATTGAAGATTTCTAATAGCGTTCAGCCTCTTGACGGAGATGCGCTGATCATTCACAAAGGGTTGTATTCTTATTCAAACGTCAGCGGAGATCGGGACGGCAGATGCGAGATCGTCGCATGCGCCGACGCCGCGCAGGAGGTAAAAAGCGTAGCGAGAGAAATAAACTCGCTAGTAGCCTGCGGCGCAAGATATAGAGATTTTGCGATAGTGTGTTGCGATCTTGCGGCATACTCAATGCATATCAAAAGAGTATTCGACGATTTTTCCATTCCTTTTTATGCGGATATAAAACAGCCGCTGTCTACGCAGGCGGTAAGCAAACTACTGTTGGGCGCATTGCGCGTGCGCACTGAAAAATTCGCTGCGGCGCAAGTATGCGAGTACGCAAAACATCCGTACGTCGCGGCGGATTTTGAAGAGGCTTGCATTTTTGAGAATTACTGTCTCAAATACGGAATAGAATACACCAGATTTCTTTCCCCATTTCTTCTTGGAGATGGAAATGACAGGATCGTGGCTGAAAAGATAAGACAAAGAATAGTCGGCAGTCTCGCTGTGTTTGACGATGATGAGAAGAGCGCGGCAGAGCACGCGCGTATTGCAAGAGAATTCCTGGACTTGATGAATGTAGGCGAAAAGACGGAGAAATTTGCGGAGCGTCAAAATAGAGACGGATTGGATGAATTTTCTTCGGTGACTTTGCAGTCTTTGAGGAAAATAGAGGGGATAATAGATCAGTGCGAGAATATGATCGGCGGATGTAAAATGTCGCTCGAAGAATTTTACGCGATAGTTTCCGCGGCGATAGAAAGCGTGGAAATGTCAAATATACCTCTTTACTCCGACTGCGTATTTATAGGCGAAAACAGCGGCAGCCGATATGAGAACATAGACTATATGTTTGTGATCGGAGCGACTGCAGGCAAGTTTCCGGCGGAGCATACCGACAGCGGAATAGTGTCCGAGAGAGAATGCGCGGCATGGGGAAAGATGGGGATAGACGTTCAGCCCGACTGCAGACGGAGAAATACCAAGGAGAGACTCAACACGCTTATGACTTTGACGAGAGCGCGCAAGCGTCTCAGAATAAGTTATCCGTCTTCTGGAGTCGGAGGAGAGGAACTTCAACCGAGTTCTTCCGTAAGATATATATTGGATCTGTTGGGCGAAAAACCTCGTGCGGCAGAGGTCCTCGATTGCAGTTGGAGCAAGTCGGATTACGCAAAGTATGTATCCGTAGAGAAAAACGCGTTGCGCGAACTGCTGTCTTTGCGCGCTTTGATAGAAGAAGGCGGACTCGAAGACAGCGATACCGTCGAAGGGGTGTCGGACGCGCTGTATGCGATATCGAGCCGAATATACGGCAAGCAATACGTCGACGCGTTGCTTGGAGAGGAGACGCCTCAAGACTGCATAGGCGAGGCGGGAGATATAATGTTCAATGGCGACAGGACTTCGGTCAGTCAGTTTGAAAAATACTTCAAATGTCCTTTCCTGCATTTCAGCGAAAACGTGTTGAAACTCAAGAGAAGAGACGTCGCGGGATTGGAAGTCAAAGACACGGGTATAATATTGCATGCGGTACTGGAGAAGTATTTTTCGCTTGCCGATTGCGCAGACAAGAGCGACGGCGAGATAGAATCTGCGGTAAGCGAGTTGTTTGCAAGAGCCATTGCCGAGGAACCCGACTACGCAAACAGGATGACGGAGGATTCCGCAGAGTACAGACGGCTGAGAGAACACGCGACGTACGTAGTAAAAAATTTAGTCGCAAATATGCAGAAGACCAAGTTCAGGCCCGCTATGCTCGAGGCGGCTTTCGGAGCCGATCCAAAGAGACATTCGCTGAAGGGTATGCAGGTAAACAGCGGAAAGCGCATATTGAATTTTGAGGGAGTTATAGACCGCATCGACCGTTATAAAGACAGGGCGATCGTCATAGATTATAAATCAAAATACAGTATAGATTTCTCTCCGTCCAACATTCTCTACGGAGACAGAATACAGTTGTTTGTCTATCTCAACGCGCTCAAACGAAACAATCATATTACTCCGCAAGGAGTGTTCTATTTGCTGATGAACAACAGGTTTGTCAACGGCGGAAAGTCGGGCAAGAGATTTATTCATCGCGGATTCGTCAACGGCGATCCCGAAAATATCAACGATCTCGATTCGGGCTTTGCCTCTGCAGGCACGTATTCGAGCGACGTTTATCCTATCAAGTGTAAGACGGACAAGCACGGGGAACGCACTTTTGTCAAACAGTCGGAGGGAGAACTTTTGGATGCGGAAGGCTTTGAAAAGACCTGCGATTACGTTATGCGTTTGACGCAAAAAGCGGCGGAAGAAATAGAGGACGGATATATTGCCAAATCGCCTTTGAATATCGGCGGCGACGAAGCCGTAAAATCGTGCAAATACTGCGATTATTCGCCTGTATGCAGTCGTTTTGACGTAAAGGTGAGGAACGTCGGCGCGGTAGGCTCGGAGAAGTTCGCTCAAATAACGGGAGGCGGGAAATGTCGGGAATAAATTGGACTAAAGAACAGCTTGACGTCATTGCAAGCATAGACAACAACACGCTTGTATCCGCATCCGCAGGTAGTGGCAAGACGGCGGTAATGCTCGAGCGAATAATGAGACTTATCTCGGGCGGCGACGGCAGAGCGCCGATACCGCTGAGAAGGATAATGATATCCACGTTTAACGAGTCTGTAGCCGCGGAACTCAAAAATAAAATCAACGCCGCTCTTTTCAAACTTATAGAAAGCGGAAGCGGCGATCGCGATTTTTTGCGCATGCAGATAGAAGATCTGCCGTTGGCGGATATAAGCACTTTGCATGCTTTTTGCGGTATGCTTATCAGAAGCAATTTTGAATATCTGGACATCCAGCCCTCTTATTCGATAGTGGACGAAGACGAGAAAAATGCGCTCTTCAGCAAGGCTATGCAAACCGTACTCAAGAAATATATCGGCGGAGGGGATTATGTCGCAGACGTGTTGGTAGATTATTTCGGAGGCGAAAAATCTTTTGAAAAAACTCTCGCAAAGACATATTCCTTTTTGGAGGCGCAACTAGACAGAGAGGGATTTTTGGAACAGATTGCTCTGTCGTCGTATTCAGACGATTTCAATTCGACCGCGCTTGCCAGAAAGTATATCTCGGACGTACATTCCCGCTGTATTGAACTCCTTAGCGAAGGCTATAAAAAGCGCGACTTTTTCGAGCAGTCGGGTATGGATAAGAGAGTCGAACATATATCGCTGTCGTTAAACTTTTTGAAAGTCGTCGACAGGACGAAAAACGTGCGAGAACTGTGCGACGCTATATCGCTCGCTCCGTCGATGCCTAACGTTCCCGTAAGTAAAAGAGGCGACGACGTAGATAAAAGCGTGGGCGAGGATTACAAGGAATATAATTCCGCTTATAAGGATTTCGTCAACGGAATAAAGAGCGTTTTTGGAGACGGCTACGAAAAATGTCAAGAGCGCATAACAGCAGCCCGACCTTATTTATCCAAACTCGTAGGTATTCTTTCCGATACATCAAAGGAGTATTCCGCGCTGAAGAAAAAAGACAACAAGATGGATTTTGCCGATCTTGAATATTACGCGGTCAAGCTTTTGCAGGACGACGGTATAGCCGAAGAGATTTCGCATAAGTACGACTATATATGCGTGGACGAATATCAAGATATAAACGCGGTGCAGGAATATATTATCAGGCGCGTCTCCAACGGAAAAAATCTGTTTATGGTCGGCGACGTAAAGCAGAGCATTTATCAATTCAGAATGACGGATCCACAGATTTTTCTTGGCAAATACAGACGCTATAAGGACGATCCTTCGCTAGGCTCGCCGTTTTCGCTCAACAGCAATTACCGTTCGGGCAAAGAGGTGATAGATTTCGTCAATGCCGTGTTTGACAGAATAATGACGTCTGATCTCGGCGGAGTGGACTATCGCAGAGAGAGCAGACTTTCTCAAGGCAATTTGAATTACGATCCCCAAGACGATATGCCGATCAGAATAAGCGGCTTTTCAAAGTCTTGCGGAGAGGTCGGCGTGCCTGTCGGAGAAGACGGAGTGTACAGCGTAAGAGACTCGCTCTCTTTGGAAAAAGAAGGGGCATACGAAGAGGGCTTGTTTATAGCAGGACAGATATCTTCGCTTGTCGGCAAAAAGCGCATTCAGGTCGCGATGCCCGACGGAAGTATGGGATACAGAGAAATAAAGTTTTCCGATATAGCGATACTGTGTTCCAAGAGAAGCGACGGCGTAGAGAAGATACTCGGCGTTCTGAGAGCGGCGGGCATACCCGTCGACAGCGCGAATATTTCATCCGAGCAGTTCAATCCGAGTATAGGATTGATGATAGATTTTATAAAAATCATCGACAATCACAGACAGGATATACCTCTTGTATCTGTACTTACGAGCAAAGTATTTTCGCGGCTGGATTATCGAGACGCGGCTCAGATAAAGCGCGCTTATCGCGGCGAGAAATTTTTCTGCGATTCGACGGAAAAGTACGCCGCAGAAAAAAACGACCGTATAGCCGAGGAACTCAAAAAGTTCTACGCAATGCTGGATAAATATAGATTTATATCGCAGTTTTCGACAGTTGCTTCGCTGATAAGAAGATTGGTTGAGGACTTCGACTACCGCGCCTTTGCACTTTCGCGCAAGGACGGACGGAACGAGTATGACGGATTGGAGAGATTTATCGACAAACTTGACGGCAGACCGTATAATGCTTCTGTGTCGGCGTTTGCCCAAGCGGCGGATAGTTCCGAGTCATTCGGGGCTATTGCGGCTGCGGGCGGCGCGCAGGGCGACTTTGTAAAGACGAGTACTATACACGCGAGCAAGGGATTGGAATATCCGATAGTATTCATCGTAGACGCGGCAAAGCAAGTCAATCTCAGCGACGCGAATACCGCGCAGATGATCTGCGATAAGGAATACGGTTTTGCGATAAAAGATATTGACGATCTCGAGCGCAGTTATGCGGCGAGCGCGCCTATGGAGATAATGAGGAAGATCAAGACGAAAGAGTTGACCGAAGAATTTATGAGACTTTTCTACGTCGCTTTGACCAGAGCGCGGAACAGGCTGTATATTACCGCTACGACGGATAAGACATTGGGAGAAAAGTCCGCGGCGAAACCGCGCAGTATGTGGGACTGGCTCAATAATATCGCGTGCGAAGATAGTGGCTTTGCGGAAAAGTATTATTTCTCGGAAGCAACAAGAGAAGACGGCGCGGACGATATCGCGCAGACAAAGAGATTTTTCAGGACGCCGTCCGATGAAGATATGATATTTTTTTCAGACGCGCTGACAAAAAAATATCAACATAACGATGCGACAAAGATGCCCGTAAAGCATACGGTCACTTCCGTCAACGACGACTATTATAATTCGCGTTTCGGTAAAAACGCGTTGCGACCGTACGACAGCGAGAGTTTGGTCGAATCGGTCAAGGATGCGGACGTCGAAGACTCGCCCGAACTTCTATCCCGCGCGGACGAGGGTATCGCTTATCACAGAGTGCTTGAGTGTATAGATTACGATTGTTACACGGTTGCGGACGTAGAAGAGAAACTTTCCGAAATGACGGAGAAAGGTCTTTTGACCGAGCGGCAGAGAGCGGTCGTCGACGCAACATCTATTCTTGAATGTCTCGAGAGCGACGTAATGCGCGCGGCGGGAAAATATCCGCATTATAGAGAAAAACAGTTTATGCTCAACCTGCCTGCGGACGAATTTTTGGATACCGAAGTCAAAGACAGGGTGTTGCTTCAAGGCACGGTGGATCTGTTTATTCGCGGTCGAGAAAAGGGCGGCGAAAACATATTGGTGGATTTCAAGTATTCCAAGAGGAGCGAGGAGCAGATAAAAGAGCGTTATTCCCGTCAGCTTCAGCTTTATTCAAAAGCCGTAGAGGAGTGCCTCGGCGAACCTGTGGATAAAAAGATAATATTCGTACTGGGCAGAAATATTACGATAGAGACTTGAAGTTTTATATTTGCCGATCTAGCGAAATTTGCCCGATCGGCTGATTATAATTTCGGCGAATGGATAAAATCATTATAGTCGGCAGACCGTTACATAGTTACATATTTCTATATACGGAGGCTGAATTTGATTTTGTTACACTTTATCGATTGGATCTACAGAGGTTTCGTCTACTTGCTCACAGGCTGGGGGATAGGACATTTTATCGCGTTTTTGACAATTTTTCCTATCGCGGTACTCGCGTTGCAGACGGCGTTGTACGGAAGATATTACCGCTATGCCAAAGCCAAAAGAAGACTTGCAAAATTTTTGAAAAGAAATTCTTTTGTCACTTCGCGCAATATTTGGAGTTTTAATAAAAAAGTCGTGTCGGTATTTCCCAAATATTTGAGAAATCAGGCGAAGCATATCGCTCAGGCTGATCTGCCGCTCGACAATCTTGCCGATATTTTTAAAGGCGATCTCGCCGTAAAGCGAAAGAATATTGTCAGAACGGGTTATTTGATTCATATCCTGTCATTGGGCGTAATAATGTTCGCCAACGGATTTGAGGTTTCGCAAGTAGCGTTTGCGGCGATAGGCATGACTTTAGTCTGGATCGGCGCAGGCGTTGCGGATATGGTGATAGCCGCTTTGTTTTGCAGAGTGGACAGGAGAAGCGCGAAGAAGTTTTTGTTTGCGCTCGAGAGGAATATCGCGCTCGACGTCGACGAGATAGATCTGAGTATACCCGAGAAGTTGTACGAAACGGGAGACAGCGTGTCCGATCTTGCAAAGAGCGTAGAAGAATTTCTTGCTACCGATCCCGATAAAGGCATTGCGAAAGTCGTGCTAAAAAGTTTGTATTCTTCGGCGTTTTCGGGCGCTATGAAAGCGGAAAGCGCGATGCGTCTGAAAAATGTAATGCAGGAACTCAAAAATTACGTCGGATAGGTTGCCAAAATAATTTTATTAATGTAAAATAAAATAGTTGAAACACCCTTTGGGAAATGTCGGATATATGCGGCAGGCGATCAACGCTTTAATTACTTGAGACAAGGAGGTGTGGCTTATGATTGAAATTTACAAGACCGATTCGGAGAATAAGCTCATACAAATTGAAGAAAGCGTATATATGGACGACGGTTTCGATTCCAAAGATTGTTGGATAAATCTCACCAATCCCAGCGATAAAGAAGTTGAACTAGTCTCCAAGATCAGCGGCATTGACGACGACGTTCTCAAGACTCCTTTGGACGACGAAGAGCGTTCTCGCGTGGAAGTGGAAGACGATTACACGACGGTTCTCGTAGATATTCCGGTCATAGAAGAGGGAGCGGCGGATTACTATTCTTATTTTACTATTCCGCTCGGAGCGATCATAAAAAAGGATCTTTTTATCACCGTAAGCCTCAAGGATACGGCTATCACGAGAGATTTTATCCGCAACAGAGTAAAGGGCTTTGCGACTTACAAGAAGACGAGATTTCTCTTTCAGATTCTCAACAACATCGCTTCCAAGTTCTTGGCGTATCTGAAGCAGATCGACAAGGCTTCGCAGAGAATTCAGAACGAGCTTCATAAGTCTACCAAAAATAAAGAACTCATACAGATGCTCGATCTGGAGAATTCGCTGGTATACTTCTCCACGTCTTTGACGGGCAACGACGCGGTCATCGCGAGACTGCTGCAAAATAAAGCCAATACCAACAATATCCTCAAAAGCTATCCCGACGATACAGATCTTCTCGAAGACGTCGCTATAGATACAAAGCAGGCTATGGAAATGTGTTCAATATACAGAGACATTCTTTCGGGTACTATGGACGCGTACGCTTCGGTTATTTCCAATAACCTCAATATAGTGATGAAAGTGCTGACTTCTATCACGCTTATCATATCTATACCGACTTTAATAGCGTCTCTGTTCGGAATGAATACGTGGGTACCTGGGCAAAATAGTCCGTGGGGATTTTGGGGAGTTCTCGGCTCGTCGGCGCTTGTGTCGTTCCTGCTTTCGATATTCTTGAAGAAGAAGAAATTGCTTTAAAAGATATATGCCTGCCCGTCGGCGGGCATTAATTATAGGAGATGTAATAATGCGATTTACTTACTGTCCGGATTGCGGCGAAAAACTTGCGCTTAGAGAAATAGGCGACGAAGGAAATATACCGTTTTGCGAAAAATGCAACAGACCGCTTTTCGATATGTTTTCTTCCTGCGTTATAATTCTCGTCGGCGACGGAAAAGATAACGTGGTATTGTTGAGACAGAATTATATTTCCGAAATTTATTATAATCTAGTTTCCGGTTATATCAAGCCGGGAGAGACTGCGGAAGAGTGCGCAAAGAGAGAAGTTGAGGAAGAGATAGGATTAAAGGTGGATAAGTTGGATTTTGTCGGTACGTTTTGGTTCGGCAAAAAAGATATGCTTATGATAGCTTTTATAGCAGAGACTTCGAATAGGGAGATCTCTCTGTCCAAAGAAGTCGACGAGGCGATCTGGGAAGACGCGCGGCTTGCTTTGGATAAAGTGCATCCTAAGGGAAGCGTGTCGTATACGCTTGTAGAAAAGTTTTTGAAAAACAGATTCGATAGCAAATAGATGTTTAATATAATTTTATTCTTATATATATTATATTAATCAATATATAATAGCGCAAATATCTTTTTATTGATCACCCTTGGTCATAACAAGCGCCTTTTCGATATAATTTACAGGTCGAAATCGCGTAATTGCAAGGTAAGTAAAAAAAATCGAAAAAGTTTGAAAATTTTGTTGACATATAAATTCTTTAATGATATTATATAAAGGCTGTCGAAGGATAGCGGAGAAAATTACTCATTCGTGGGGGATTAGCTCAGTTGGCTAGAGCGCCTGCCTTGCAAGCAGGAGGTCAAGAGTTCGACTCTCTTATTCTCCACCACTAATGGGCTCATAGCTCAGCTGGTTAGAGCACACGCCTGATAAGCGTGAGGTCGGTGGTTCGAGTCCACTTGAGCCCACCACTTTCGGTCTAACCGAAATTTTTTTGCACATTGACAACTGCATAGTAGTGTATACGTATGACGAGTACGTAT
>CAOKSY010000017.1 GCA_948471525.1 uncultured Clostridia bacterium
TTTTTGTTTTTAATTTTACATAATTTTAAGTGAGATAAATAAGAGTTATGATAATGTAATTATATAAATAGTATTTTTTAATAGGTTTAGATTTCTCCACGTTGGTCGAAATGACATTCCCCGACCAATCGAAAATACTATGCTTGCACTCCGTATTTTGTCGGACTTTCAACGGATAACTATTGAATGGTTCTTTATAGCCCCGATTTCCCTAGTCCCGTCACCCTGAGCGAAGCATAAGCGCAGTCGAACGAGGCAAATCATAAATTATACTGATTTTTCATTTTGACTGAATATACAACCGCAGAAATTCTGCCTATATAGATTGTATTCTTTGGAAAGTTGTACGGAACGGGCATAACCGCCTTTTTTCTTAAAGTCGTTGGGCAAATAGCAGACGTTTTTATCTTTAGCCAACGCTTCTCCTATCGAATTGAGTTTTTCACAGTTTTTATACGGGCTGATTGACAATGTGGAACAGAAAAAGTCAAAGCCGTTTTCTTGAGCATAGCGACAGGTCCTCTCCAATCTCAAAGCATAGCATATCGAACATCTGTCTCCGCCTTCGGGACAAGCCTCGCAGCCTTTTATTCGATCAAGAAATTCCGCAGGATCGTATTGCGGGATCACAACCTCTATATCAAGTCCCATTTCCGCCACGAGCCTTTTCAATTCCGCAACGCGCTTATCGAACTCGGCTTTATCCGTTATATTAGGATTATAGAAAAAAAGCGTAATATCAAAATACTCTTTTAAATACTCAATACAATAACTGCTACACGGAGCGCAACACGCATGCAAAAGCAGACGTTTTTTCCCATCCAATGAGTCGATCAAAGTATCGAGTTCTTTTTGATAATTTCGCAAATTCCCCATAACTACTCGGCTTTTTCTTCTTCCTCGAGAACTTTGACGTCTTCTTTCTCATCTTTGGGCACGTCTTTGCGCGAGAAAGATTTATCCAACAGTTCCATAATAAAACTGAACGTATACTCTTGATTGTCTTCGTGCGGCAGACTTACTACCGATTGAGCAATGTCGACAAAGTCCTCCCTCTTTACTCCAAGATCCTCGAGGCAGTCTACGTAATCTACATACGTCTTCAGCCTCTTGTAATAGTTGTTGACCGAATCGGAGACTATATTGCCGCCGGACTTGATATTGCCTATCACCAAGTAATTGTTTTCACCGATAAGATTGACGAGTTTGTCGCTGTCGAAATCCGCATTGAGTTTGTGCAAATTGGTATAATTGAGGAAGAGTATCAAAAAGATATTTCCGTAATTGGCGCGATATCTATCGCTTATTCTGTCGGAAAGCTCCGATATTATATCCTTGGGAGTCTGCCAATATGCGTACCCTGCCAAAACAGACGCGAGCAATACTCTGAATCTGAAACTCTTTACTTTATTTTGCAACACGCACTTTTTTAGATTTTCGGTAAGCAATTTTATCGCGGTGACCGAATACGCCTCGCTCAGCGGAGAGGGTTCTCTCTCTCCCGTTATGCTCATCACCGCCATAGCCAGAGCGTGCAAACCTGCCGTCGCAATTGACTTAGGCGGCATAGTGTCGGTCATTATTGGATCTACGATTATCAAATTTGTCTGCGCAAAAGACGTATTGAATTCAAAAATATTGTTGTCGACAACGTCATAGATACGCACGAAATTTCCCGCCTCTACGCCCGACGAAAGATTGGTCGGCACGACTATCAGCGGCACTCTCACCGAAGAGATATTGTTGACGGTAAAATTGCGGTAGTTGGATATCAGCGATATCCCGTCCTTGAGCATTATCTTTACGGCTTTGGCGACGGCGACGGCACTCTTTTTGCCCAAAACCAAAATGGAGTCGCATTCGCCCGCTTTGTATGCGCGCAGGGTCTTTTCGCAGTCCTCGACAGTCGCTATATCTCCGATGCGTTTGACTTTTTCGACGACGTTGACCTCGTTGTTGAACTGTCGCATCATATCCTTAAGCTGGCCTACTCTGTCGCTCATTTCATCGCAAATAAGCAATACGCGCCTACAGCCCATATTATTGATCTCTTTTACCGATCTGCGCAGCGCCTTATCGCCTACCAGAAATTTTATATCTCTTTCAAAATTATATTCCATATTACACCTTTATCACAATAACGTCTTGAACACCGTAGCGTTGAACTTTCTGGGATTGTTGAGTACGTTTACGTTATAGACCATATTATTCAATATTTTCTGCTTCTCTTCGTCGTTCAGCTCTAATTTGTCTTTGCCGTCAAAAAACTTTTCGCTCAAGCCGTCCAAAAATTCTATCGAGTCGGCGATAAATATCTCGTGCCGCTTTGCAGGAACGGCGTCGGCGTATTTCTGCCAACCCGAGAACGCCAAGAGACACTTAGAGTATTTGTTTTTGCACACGTCTTTATTGTATTCAAAAGATAGCTTGATCGCCTTGGGCAACGCATTGCTATACTGAGTGCCTTTTACGTCGGCTATCGCCTGCGCTATGCAGTTGATAAGTCCCAAACCGCTGCTGTCCGTACCCTTGGAAAGATAAGCGCCCCTTAGTTCCATCTTTTTGAATTTACTCTCCGATGGATCTTCGAGAATATCCGCCCCCTTAGATCTGAGATCGGTCAACGCAACTCTGCAGAATTCGTCGCTTATAGCAGCCACTTGCAATTCGATATAGTCGTCATACATTTTCGCAAACGCGTCTATCGCGATCGGAGGCATTTCCGTGACAGTGTACCCGTCCAATGCGCGTGCAAAAATTTCGATTATTCCGTAAGCAGTTTCCGTCTTGTCCATCTGCGCGATAAGCGCGCCGTCGACTATGCAGTAATCCGGAGAAAGTATATCACCGATTATATTTCTGCTCACTCCCTTTTCGCTGTCGTATACAACGGCGCAGGAATTCGTCTCGGTGCCCGAACCGAACTGCGACGGTATCGTGATCAACGGTATATATATTATCTCGCGCGCGTCTACCTTTGAATTATAGAAACTCTTGATATCTTTAACCTGCGTCGCAACCAGAAGTTTCAGCGCCTTTGCATAATCTATCAGTCTTCCTTCGCCGCATACTACTATCGAATCGCAGTTATTGGACATATATACGAAATATAGGTCGACAAGAAAACTCTCCCCGTCCGAAAAATCGTCGCCCAAGTATACTGCCGACACCGTAAGTTTGCCGTTCTTTTCCACGGACGTTTTTACCTTATCAATATATCCGTTTTCGTTGAGATGCGGATTGCCTAAAAGCAAAACCCTCGACGCTCCGAGACCTACCAATACGGTAGGCAACTGCGCTATCGCATTCTTGTCGTCTATGATTTTAGTGCCGTTGGAAAATTCATTATAATTCATTGACTTTACCTCTTTTTGAAAGTATAACACAATGAATTGAATAAAGTCTATAACCTTATAAAAATTTTACAGTGATTTGACCGGATATTACATTTAACTTATTTCAGATCTTTTTCTATATTATAATTTATATTATACGATATTTATATTTCGCCCAAATGTAATTAAAATAATTAAATCGCAAAAAGTGTTTGACACCTGTGGTTCTTTCAATTATAATAAATAAGCAACTGATCAAGATTTGCTGCTATGGCTCAGCAGGCGCGTGACGTATAAAAAACAATTGATAATTGTTTTTAGTCTAAGCGAACTGCAACGACGAACAGCCTGTCAATATCATTGACTTGCTTTTGCAGTCGGGAGCGCACGTCCTTCAAGGACGCTATAATTACTTGGTCGCAATAGATTTGCTGCTATGGCTCAGCAGGTAGAGCACGTCCTTGGTAAGGACGAGGTCACCGGTTCAAGTCCGGTTAGCAGCTCCATTAAGTACTCTCAATGTTTTGAGAGTACATTTTTTTGTCCACTAACACGGACTGTCCGAATTAGTGACGTTCGCACGAGACGCTTCCGCTTGCTCACTATTCCGTCGCTTCCGCTCCTTACAAGTCCGGTTAGCAGCTCCAAAAGAAAAAGTCGCAATTTGTTAAAAGCAAATTCGACTTTTTTCTATTTGCAGTCAAAATCAAAGAATATAAATAATTCAGAAGAAAAGAGTTTGGATATTTCTAATTCATCGTCATTTATTAGTTTTGCATCTTCAACTATAATTAATTCATTGTCAACAGGTACTTCGTTAGCATAAAAGATTTCTTTTAATTCCATAAAATCTATACTTTGTTTTTTCATTTTATTTACCTCATTTTGTATTATTTAATTAGACACCCATTAAAAACTTGTTATACGTATCAGCAGCTTGTTTATCTTGTGATTTTAATGCGTGGATGTAGATGTCTAGTGTAATCCTTTCATTAGAGTGTCCAGCCCTTGTTGAAACTACTTTCAAAGGTACGCCTGCGTTGAGTTGCATAGTAATACAAGTATGACGTAGAGAGTGTGGTGGTAAGTGTTTAAAGCCGTGTTTTTGTTCAAACCCTTTCAACCACTCGTTTACGGAGTCGTTGTTAAATACGCATTTACATTTTCCTATGCAACCGCCGCAGCCGATACAATCTTGAATAGGTTTGTTTCCTATTTGCAAAATTTCCGTTTCGATATTTTCGGCGTTCAGCGTTTTGCAATTTCCGACAATGCGGTAAACGTACAGCCGTTTGCTCTCGGACTTCCGTTAAAAAGTAATACCCTCATTTTATTCCTTGATTCGTTCTGTTTTTTTGCGGAGACGCCGCCGACAACCGCACTACTCGCTGCAATAACCGCACTATTATCTCCTTACGCCCGAAAGTATCGTTGAGTGTGCGCCTATCCATATGCCGTTTCCGATTTTCACGGACCCAAGAAAAACATTTGAACTCTACCGCATTCATTTCAACCTCTGGCGATTTACACTAATATTTTATTATCCATCGATTTATATGTTAAATACTTATATTTTATCCCAAACCCATAATTGACACGCATATGCGTATTATGCTATGCTGTACAAAAGGACGGTGTAAAATGGAACTTAGGGAACTTAAATATTTTTTGGCAGTCACGCGCGAGCAAAGCATATCAAAAGCAGCAGAAGCGCTGTTTATTACACAACCGAATTTATCTCGGCAGATGCAGAATCTTGAAAAAGAAATAGGACAGCGACTGTTTATCCGCGGAACAAAAAAAATTACGCTGACCGATGCTGGACAATTGCTGCGCAAACGCGCGGAAGAAATTATGGAACTATATAATCAAACGGAAGCCGAACTGCATACGCCTATTACCGACATAAGCGGCGATATTTATATTGGAGGCGGAGAAAGTTACGTTATGGGACTTATTGCAAAAGCCGCTCACTCCGTTAGGTGCGATTATCCGAACGTCAAATTCCATTTATTCAGCGGCGACAGCGGTACAATTTCTGAAAAACTGGACAAGGGACTTATTGATTTCGGTATTTTTATTGAGCCGTTCGATTTATCCAAATACGACCATTTACGCCTGCCGCTTTACGATACCTGGGGCGTGATTATGCGAAAAGACAGCCCGCTTGCGCAAAAAGCATATATTACGCCCGAAGATTTGTGGGATAAACCGATCATCCGATCCCGTCAGTCGATAGGAAAAAACAAAATAGGCGAATGGTTTCAAAAAAGCGAGGAAGAGCTGAATATCGTTGCAACGGGCAACCTTTTGTATAATATGTCATTACTGGTGGAAGAAGGTCTCGGGTATGCGGTAAGTTTGGATAAAATAATCAATACGACGGGGAACTCGAATCTGTGTTTCCGTCCGCTCTATCCCGAACTTATATCGCACCTAGATATCGCGTGGAAAAAGTATCAAGTGTTTCCCAAATGCGCGGAAATATTTTTAAAACGGTTGCAAGAGAACCTATAAATACGCATAATTTGCCACTAATAGATAAATGGCAATAAAAAAATTTAAATACCGATAATCAAAAGTTTGTCGGCATGTTTTGAAATAAACAGACATAATTAAGTGTTAGAATATCACTGAAATGTTTTTATTTTAAATCAAATATAGAAATTTGTAATCTCTTGCTTATTTGACGACCGTAAATTTACATAAATTGACATTCATATACTGATATGATATCATAATAAAGGAAAAAATGATTGCGTTATTATATTTTTGTATAGCCTTGATTTGCACTTTTGCAGGCGCGATAACAGGTATGGGCGGCGGAGTTGTCATCAAACCTGTACTGGATATGATGGGAGACTTCGACAGCGCTTCTATTGGCGCGCTTTCTTCGATCACCGTTTTGGCGATGTCTATCACGACCTTTGCAAGACAGCTTCGCAAAAAAAGACAGGTCTCTATCGCCAAACTAATAATATTGGGCATATCCTCCGCGGGAGGCGGCGCGCTCGGTCAATATATATTTGAGATGATGACGGAAGGAGCCGGCAACGCTCATACGATAAAAATAATCCAAAACTCAATATTACTGTTTTTAATCGTATGGATTTTTTTCTATATGCTCTTCAGAAATAAGATCAAACCGCTGCATCTAAAAAATATAGTATTCTACATAACGGTAGGAATGATACTGGGAATTCTGTCTTCTTTCTTGGGAATAGGCGGAGGTCCGCTGAACGTAGCGATACTTATGTTGCTATTCGGAATGGAGATAAAAGAAGCCACGTTTGCGTCTATAATAACGATAATGTTTGCGCAGATAGCAAAAGTGGCGATGATCCTCATAGGAGGAGGATTTGGGTCGTACAATCTGTCAATGCTGCCCTATATGGTCGTCGCCGGAGTTGTCGGCGGTCTTCTAGGAAGTTTGGTCGGCAGAAAGATCTCAGGAAAAGTCACTGTAATAGCCTTTAATATAATGCAGATCACGGTGATGATAATATGCGTGATAAACATAGTAGCCGCTTCAAACGCTCTAAAAATTTAAAGCTATTGAATCGTCAAAAAAATTATGATATAATAAAACAAACAAATCTACGGGGACATTATGAATATTATTCTTTATTTCAGCGATCAACAGCGATACGACACCATAAACGAGTCCGTTACTCCGAATATCTGTTCTATGACGGACGAGAGTATTTTTTTCGACAACGCTTTTACCTGCCAACCTGTTTGCGGTCCTGCAAGAGCCTGCATTCAGACAGGATTATACGCTACTCAAAACGACTGCTATATCAACGGCATATCCATTGACAAGGACAACGACGACACTCTCGCAAAAGTCCTCAACCGCAACGGATACAATACGTCGTATATAGGCAAATGGCACTTGGCGTCGGACACAATGGGATTTAAGCCCAAACTCAACGTACAGAAGACCGCTATTCCTCAAGAATTGCGCGGAGGTTACAACGACTATTGGCTCGCCGCCGACTGTCTCGAATTCACTTCCGACGTACACGGCGGATATATGTTTGACAACGACAACAACAAAATCGAGTTCGAGGGCATACGAAGCGATTGTATAAACAACTTCGCAATGGACTATATCGACCGTTACGACCGAGACAAGCCGTTTTTCTTGATGATATCTCAACTCGAACCGCACCACCAAAATACCGCAAATACTTTCCAATGCGCGGACGGAGACGATAAACAATTCGAAAACGCCCAATATCCCGACGATCTGGTAGGACTTAAAGGTAATTACAAATCCGAGTATGCGCGTTATTTGGCGTGCTGCAAACGTCTCGACGGCAACTTCGCCGATATCGTACAAAAAGTAAAAGACAAAGGCATCTGGGACGATACCGTCATATTCTATACTTCAGATCACGGATGTCACTTCAAGACCAGAAACTTCGAATACAAACGCAGCGCGCACGACTCGAGCACTCACCTGCCGTTTATAATGACTGGCGGCGGACTTGCCAAGTTGACGGAAGCGAGATCCTTTATCGGCAAACGTTTCGGCGGATTTGTAAGTCTTCTCGATCTCACTTCTACGATATTGGATATAGCGGGCGCGAAAATACCCCAGTCGTATCAAAGCCAAAGCATACTGCCTATGCTTGAAAACAACAAAGGCAGAGAGCATATCTTCCTGCAGATCAGCGAGTCGCAATTAGGACGGGCGATCATCACAGACCGTTACACTTACAGCGTCAAAAAGCCCTTCTCTTTCGGAATTGAAAAAGCGACGAGTAAATACTATAAAGAAGATCTGCTCTACGACAATATAGCCGATCCCGCCCAACATAAAAATCTTATAAGAAATAAAAACTATAAAGCGATAAAAAAAGAACTTAAAAAGATTTTGATCGAAGACATAGAAAAGATAGAAAACGTAAAGGCGAAGATTTTTTGATCGCGCTAAAATTTATACGCTCAATACAAAATCTCAAATGCGGGATAAGCGCCGTCGAATTTAATTACAGTCGGTCACATCCCGCCTTTTTATTTGTAAAGACATTAAAAAGAGGAAGACATTCTTTAAAAAACCGCTCGTATGCAGAACATTGATCGCGGTCTGCCCTTGACCTTTTACATCCGCCGCCGCGGCATACCCTGACGTATGCGCACTTTTGACATCGATCGGAATCATTCAGCGAACTTCGCATAAATTCATACGCCTTCGGATGAGACGTCAAAGTCGCAAAATCATCGCTATTGACGTTGCCCAATAGCCATTCGTCCAAACAATAGAAGTCGCACGGATATACGTTGCCGTTGCCCTCGACGACGAACTGCCGCGAACAAAAACCGTTCATACCGCACTGTTCGGCATACTCCCCCAAAAACAAGCGCACGTAATTGTCGAATTGCCTAATACTCACGTACTCGCCTTTTGCATAATCGTTTACGTAAAGTTTGAATAATCTTATGAGAAATGAAGAGTACTGATCTGCCGTCATATACAACCGACTTTCGCTCTTGTCTCCGAAAGGACGCAGGCATGGAATAAACTGCAGAAATTTAACGCCTTGACTCTTGAAATAATTATATATGTCCTCTATATGCTCTGCGGTATATCCGGTGGCGACTGTCAAAAGGTTAAAATCAACTTCGCGCTCTTTAAGTAAATCTATACCTGATTTGACCTTTGAAAAAGTCTCGTTGGAAAAAGAGTCCAATCGAAAACGGTTTGCGTCTTCGTCGCCGTCAAGACTTACGCCCAATAAAAATTTGTGCTTTGCAAAAAAATCCGCCCATTCGCTATCTATCAACGTGCCGTTGGTCTGCAGGCAATAATAGGCGTCGCTGCCTTGAGCGTTGTATTTGTTTACTAAGGAAACGAAATCGGAAAAATAGGCTTTGCCCGCCAGCAGAGGTTCTCCGCCCTGAAATGCAAAATAAATTGCACCGCCCTCGCTAAAGTCTAGCGCCTTGCGGACGAGATTATCCGCAGTATCGTGCGTCATCACGCCAAAACTGCTCTCCTCTCTTGCTTGCGCCACAGAATGGTAAAAGCAGTATCTGCATTGCATATTGCACATACTTGACGCGGGCTTTATCATAATCGACAAATTCTTTTTCATAGGATCATCTTCCATATTCTATTATTGAAAAAAATTAATCTATTGCCTTTTTGCGGGATTTTGCTACCGACTTAGTTGATCAAACGTTAGGTGCGATACGGATTTATTCTTTGTCTTTGTTTTTATCGGAATACTTTTTGGTCACGTATGCGTCGTCGATCAAATTATGCAAACCCTGCCAATGCAAAACTCTGCGATTAAACCACGCCTTTTGAATGCCGCCTCTTAATTTACACGGATTTGCTATCCTAAGAGGTCGAGATTTAAATCCTTGTTCTTTGAGATAATTCACCGTATATGCAAGACGCTTTTCAAATTCGCCGTAATCCTTTTCTCCTTTAAGCCACATTGCCTCGGACAGCGCGCACGTTCTCGGCAAAAGTCTTGCCAACACGGTCTTATAATTGGGAACGTACTCCGTCCACAAGGATATCTCCGCGCCCAAAAGATTGCCCTCGTCAAATCCCTTCATTACAGGATTGAAGGAATATGCTTTCTTTACGTCAAGTCGACCGTAAGGGAAATCAAGATATGTATAATCCGCATTGCTGACCAAATATCCGCCGCACTCGCTTCTGGTCCTGCGAGCGTCGTCCGTATCCTCGCTCTCTCCTCCCCAAAGTTGCCATACCGCCTGAGGATGAACCTGAATGTTCGCGTTCACTCCGTTCCACATTATAGGTTTCATTCCCTTATCGACAAGATATTCGCATACCCGTTTCATAAAATAACCTTGCAATTCTTCCGCGTCATTAAGCCCTTCTTTTGCCATTGCCGATCGACAGTCTTTGCACAACTGCCAGCGGTGTCTAAAGACCTCGTCTCCGCCAATGTGGATATATTCGGTATTCCCGCCGAACATTTCTATTACTTCGTCCAATACGTCGAAGACAAAGGCATACGTGCTTTCTTTACCGGCGCATAGCGGATCGTGTTTTATACCCCAATGAGTAGCAACTTTTAGTTTTCTTCCAAAACAGCCCAAATAAGGATAGCATGCGATAGCCGACTGAATATGCCCCGGCATATCTATTTCCGGTATCACTTGAATATTGCGCTCGTTGGCGTATGCGATTATTTCCGCTATATCCTCCCTCGTATAGTAGCCTCCGTGAGGTCTTACGCCGAAATTCGTATGCGAACGCTTGCTACCCTTTTCCGTCAACAACGGATATTTGTCTATAGTTATTCGCCAACCTTGATCTTCGGTGAGATGCCAATGCATTACGTTCAATTTATGCAGATAACATATTTCGAGCATAGCCATTATTTCTTTTTTATCAAAATAATATCTGCCTACGTCGACAAGCAATCCTCTGTGTTTGAGATACGGTCTATCCTCAATGCGGCAGTAAGGCAATTTGCCTTCGTGATTAAAGAGAAGCTGTCTAAGCGAACAGAACGCATACAGCAATCCCGCCTGAGTAGACGCGGATAGTTTTATACCGTCGCCGTCGACGACTATACCGTATCCCTCTTTATCGGTTATATCACCGCAATCGGATGCGTAAATGATTTTTACTCCCGATGAGGACATCTCTATTCCCATACTTGCAATCTTTTCTGAAAAATCTTTTGCGGCAAAACATTCCCCGCCTATAAGATTCAACGTCTTGCAATCGAGCTCTCCGTCAAATATTTCCGCTGAATGGGGGTAAGGTATAAGTTTGATCGTCTGCATAAAATTCCCTCTTATCCGATAATTTTGCCGCAAACTTGACTGCGAATATCTATAGCAACAAACCGCTAATAGTTACGACATCTTTATTATATCAAATCTACCGTCTATAATCAAGACTGCCGTCGCGTAATTTTATTGTACAGACTAATAAAATAAAACGGACGGCAAGCCGTCCGTTTTAAATACATTTAAGCTAACGTAGCATCGGGATTTGCCCAGAATATATCTGTGACCATCTGTTGCCAGGGATGGTCGTCACGCTTATATCTCGCCACTGCGCACCAGTATCTTTTCTTTCCGCCGGTCGGACAGTCGACGCGCAAAGACTGCCCCATATTGAGGTCGGGAGTAGATACATACTGAATCAGCGTCATATTGAGATAATCAGTCGGCTTATGTTCGGAATAATATAATTCCAACGCTACGAATATAGTCGAAAATCCCAGAGTAAAAGTATTTTTTACCATAGCGGATACGACGGAATTCTCTCCTCCGATTGCCAAATGCATATTGCAAGCTATACCTCTGGCGACGGTTTCGTCTGCCATAACATAGCTGTCGCCATACGTTTCCGCATGCGCGCTAGTGCCGTTGAAACACGCAGAAATCATACAAAATAAAAATAATGCGAGTACCAGCGACGTCTTGAAAACAACAAGTTTTTTTGACTTTTCCATTTTAGTCAGCTCCTTTTTCTATATACCTTATTTATCTTCTCTTTTGTAATCAATTTAAATAAAAATAACGTTGACGTAACAAATATCGAAAAAGCCAAAATCAAAAAACTAATCAAGACTTTCCCCATTCCGTTGGGCATATCCCATTTTAAATCGTTCATATCTTGCCACGAAAATAAGCCGCCGAATGAACCCGCCGCTGCGGAGACGATACAAGTCAAAATCACCGTCGCGATCGACAAGGCTCCTATTATTCCGATCCATGCGATCAAAGATATAGATAAAATTCTGTCGCAGGTTTTTAGATCGAACTTTCTTTTGCCGTCTAGCGCAAGCTCTGTCTTCATTTCGGTTATTTCCTCTTCCGGCTCTTCAATATCTTCTTCGCTATCGAAATAATCTGCGTCCAGCTTAAGGCTGCGAAAATAACCGATTTTATTGAGTTTTTCTATATCTTGATAAAGCAATCCGAACTTAAACGCGCCGGGCTTACTGATCCTGTTATCCCAACTGGTCACGTGCTGCCGCGTTATTCCCAATCGAAACGCTGTGTCGATCTGAACGGATTCGTTTTTTCTTCTCGTATCAAAAATTTGATTTCCTAAATACTCTCCGTATTTCATTTTCCCCTCTTCAGTACTAAATGCATATTTATTTAAGAATAATGTTTCTGCCGTCTGTAAAATCTATTTTGTTGAACAGCCTTATTTTATCGTTATTATCGCGGGTATTGACGAATTCCACGGCGATCTCGCCCCCGGTATAAGGGATCGTATATACTTTCTGACAAAACTGCAATAGATCGGTATATTTATATCCTTCTCCAGAGGCTATAGGCTTACCGTCGACGTATATGTTCATCTCATATCCGTAAGGTCCGGCAAAACCGTAATTGGTGATCATAAACGACGCTTTACCGTCTCCGACCGAGAGATTGGAAGCTACAAGTTAATATCCGAGATGGTACTTAAGATAATCGAATCCCGATATCTTTCCGTCGACAAGCAATGCGGGGTTATACGGAAATTTATTCTTTATGAGCGCTTCTTCGGTCAAAAATTCCGTCTGCCATTTCTTGAGATAATGCTCTCCCTCTTCGGTATAGTTGTGCGCCAATGAAAAACTCGTCATTCCGAAATCCACGCACGTTTTCACCACGCCTGTCAAATTGATTCCGTCTATGCTCACGTTCGCCCTGCCCCAAGGCATCTCTCCGTCGGTCACCGCATATTTGCATTTGTTGATCACGCTTTGGTACTTTTTATCGGTAGTCGCTATAGCTACCCACGGATCGTCGAATCCGATCACGTAGTCTTCGTGCATACCGAATCTCGACTGAAGATCGTGCGGCATCGCCTCGAGCATCTGCGGAGTTCTCACCATAAGCGGAACGTCCTCTGGGATCATATCCGCAAACGCTTGCGCCACTTTGTATACGTCCAGTCTGTGCGCGCTTCCGTGTCCTTCTCCCCAGAGTCCAATCAATCCCATCTGCGCGGCATATACGCTGCGATCGAACAGCTCTGCGTTTTTTTCTATATATCCTTTTAACTGCAAGCAATGGCGTTGTATATCTTTGGTTCTGGGTCCTTTCTTTTGTCCGTCGTACGTCTCGTATGCAAAACGTAAAAGGATCTTTATATCTCTTTTCGTAAACTCTTCCAGATAATCCGTCAACTGATCGAACGCGCTTTGCGGAATGTCCGTATTATAGTATTCTATCAAGTACACGTATACTTGCATCAACTTTATACCGTCGCTTTGAAGTCTGTCGTATTCTTTTTCCAACTTCTTCAAATAAGGCTCGCCGCTACCCGGATATGCTTCGTTCCGTCCCAATGTTATATACGTTTCGCCTCGAAAGCCTCTGCTTTTGTTATCGACAGGCGAATCGAATATATCGTTAAACGCTATGCTGTCGTCTACATCATACGCAAATTGCGTGGGCGTAGCATCGTATTCTTTTATTCCGTACATTTTTCCAGTACACGAGCAAAGCAAACATAATGCCAAAACGACAGCAAATGTCGCCGCGACGACTATCTTTTTTACTCTTTTCATCCTTATGTAATCCTTTATGTTTTTATTATACTCGCAATTCTTCTAAAAGTCAATAGCAATAGCCTATTTTCGACAATTATACTTAATTTGTATATTTATGATGAATTGAACGACGAATTTAAATGAGGTTGATGATTATTTGACGTAATTGCGTCTTAACTAAAAATCGACAAATTTCCGAAGAAGTCTGTCGATTTTGGTACCGGTGATCGGAGTCGAACCAATGACCTGTCGGGTATGAACCGACCGCTCTAACCAACTAAGCTACACCGGCAAAATAATGGTTGCGGGTGAAGGATTCGAACCAACGACCTTCGGGTTATGAGCCCGACGAGCTACCACTGCTCCAACCCGCGATATTATTAATGCTTTACAATAATAATTGAATTTTCCGGTTTTGTCAAGAGATTTTGCCCCTTTTCGGGAAATTTTCCTGCCTTTGCAATGTTTGAACCTATAAATGCCGGACATCTCCACGCCGAATTTTCATTATTTACCGTTTTTGCCTTAGTTTTACAATTAATTCTATGTCGTCTAATCAAGTTTTATACGCAACTTTAGGATTTTATTATCTATCTTCCGTCTTTATTTACGTCGACATTTTTCTTTGAAGCGAGTATCCTCTTGAGATATCCCTCTTGATTGTCGCTTTCTCTCACTATTACGCAATCTTGGCGCAACATTTTCATTATTGACGCAAGCAGACGACCGCCGCCTACGATCAAGTTGCGACGCTTCGGTTCTAAACCGTCTATATTCAGTCGTTCTTCCATTGTCATAGCATGGATCTTGTCGGTCAAATTTTCCACCGTCTCAAGCGTAAGACGGTAATTGTCCACGATTTGAGAATTGTAGATTTTCATCTTTTCGTTTATAGCCACAAACGTAGACGCCGTCCCGCCTATAGACAGCAATCTATCAAACGACGGCACTTTGCCGTAACCTTGTAAAACTCGGTCGATATATTCGTCGATCTTTTTAAAATCTTCTCCGCAATTATCGAATATCCTTACCAATCCCGTAGGCACGCTCTTGGCGTATATAAGCCCCTTTTCATCGCCTATCGCAAGCTCGGTGCTGGCGCCCCCTATGTCCATAACGCAGCATACTCCTTCAGTATATGCACCCGAAAATCCCAACGTCGCCTCGTCATTTCCGTCGACGATATCTACAGTAAGACCGTATTTCTCCAACATCGTTACGAATTCCCGACGGTTTGCCGCGCTTCTGACCGCTTCAGTCGCAAACGCGTAGATCTCTTCGCAACCCGCTGCCTTTGCCTCGTCTGCAAAATCTGCCGCCGCTTTAGCGGTAACAAACATGTTCTCTTCGCCCAACCTGCCGCTCAACGCAAGTCCTCTGCCTAGTCCCGTGGTGTTGATTTTTTTAAAAACTCTTTTTTCGTCGTCGCTTACCAACAGCCTTACGGAGTTGGATCCGATATCTATAATTCCGTATCTCATATCGATAATTATACTCCTGACAGAACGCTATCGCAACCGAATAGGACGTTTTGTACATTTTTTATTAATTACGTTGAATTTAGTTGACAATATACGATATTTATATTATATTTAACTAGCAAATTATCAATAAGGCTCCATGGTCAAGCGGTCAAGACATCGCCCTTTCACGGCGGTAACTCGGGTTCGATTCCCGATGGAGTCACCAGACGAGGGGTATAAGAACACCCCGAAAGAGAAGTCGATTTATCGGCTTCTTTTTCTTTTGCGCTCTGTTCGTCCTCGCTCTCGTTTTCGCCGTTCCCGTCGGGGTAATCGGGGAAAATCAAATTCAATAACAGTTCCTCTTTCTGCCCGCCTTTCAAGTGGAATAACACTTTCATTTTATCGTCGTAAAGCACTATGCGATAAATAAAGATATTGATTAGCTCCTTGCGGTGTTTGGTCTTTGAATAATCCAGCGTTCTGAAATGCAACAGCCATTTGCGAATGTCCGAATAACTGTATTTCATTTGCATTGCCTTTTCCATTGCAACGGTGTCCGTAAGCTCCTTGTTTTCATTCTCTAACCGCTCCACTTGCGACAGTATAATATCGGTTGCCTTGCCGTGCATTAACGCTTGCATAAGGTTGTCAATGGCTTTCTTGTTGTCCTCGATAATGTTTTCAAGCCGCTTTATCTCGCTGTCGTTCCGCGCCGCTTGTATAAGCGTATAAGTTTCTGCGGCAACCATATCTATAAATTCGTCGGTCAAAACGCCGTACTTGTTCCGCTCCGTGCCGTCGCCCGTAATAGCAGTTATAACCTCGTCCTCTAAATATTGCTTGCGTATCGTGCGCTTGTCGCAAGTATGCTTTGTAACGCCTACACACTTGTAATAGTTGTGCAGCGTTTTGTTTTTGCTCATTGCGCTCACGCCCGTCATTTTATTGCCGCATTTCCCGCATATCAATTTTTCTGATAAAATGTATTCGACTTTTGCCTTGCCCCTTGCGGGCGCGGCGGCAT
>CAOKSY010000018.1 GCA_948471525.1 uncultured Clostridia bacterium
TCTTTTCCATCTGTTTTTACCTCTTTTTATCCTATGTCAGGAAAGGTATAGTTTTATTGACCCTTTATTATTGAATTCGACAGAGGCTTTGGAGTATACTTATTGTGTAGAATTATCGTTAAAAACTACGTATTTTGTATAAATTTCTTGGGTCAGGAAAACTATACATTTCTTGGAAATTATCGAGATATGTCGACATTTTTGTTTTTAATTTTACATAATTTTAAGTGAGATAAATAAGAGTTATGATAATATAATTATATAAATAATATTTTTTAGTAGGTTTCGATTTCTCCGCTTCACTGCGTTCCGCTCAATATGACGATAATTAAATCTGTCATTGACGATCGCACGAGACGCATATGCTTGCTCGCTACACCAATGCTTCGCTCCTTACGAGCGCAGTCGATAAATCTCATCTGTTTAATTAAATTGATTAGATATCTCCTCTTCGGTCGAGATGACCAGAAAAGTACAATTCAACTCTAAGTCGTCATTTCGACTGGAGCGTACGCAAAATGGAGAAATCTCATCAATGTGAAAGAACGGATTTTACATCTCTCCACTGCTGTCGAGATGACAGGATTGCTATCATCAAGTTACTACAAAAAAAATCGTCATCCTGAGCGAAGCGCAAGCGTAGTCGAACGGGTATCTATCCATTCAAAAAATGATGAGATTTCTCGACTACGCTCGAAATGACAATGGACTTTGATCTAGACGATAATTATATTTTCTATATTACTCTCGATATAAAATAACAGTCGCCGTGACTTCAAAAAATCATGGCGACTGAATTATTATAAAAATGCGTATTAAAAATATGAATATCAAACGCTCAAATCGGATTTGACTTTAACTTTTTTGTTCTTCTTTTTGCTCTTTTCTATGCTGTCGGCTATAGCCGCGCACAGAAGCACGACAACGATCACCCCTGGAATTATCAATGCGTAATAAAGCACTCCCCCGATAGGTTTGACCTGCTCTTCTTCTACCGGTATAAACGAAATATAGTCTACGTTAATTTTATCGTTTTTACTTGCGGGCATGACCTTTATCGAATGTTCCGTATTTATATCGAAATCAACCGCTACAAGCAACTGATCGGTCATGGTTGTCTCGCTGTACAAATCGACCGTAGAATGCAATTTGCCGTCTATATATACGTCCATCTTTCCGTACTTGCTATCTTTTACGCCATACAGACACAACTGTCTTGTCTTTGCGGTAAAGGAAAGAATAGAATTGTTGTTGACGCTTTCGCTTATACTTCCGTTTACGCTGACGTATTCGCCGTTGTCCAGCCAACCGCCCATATAAGCGAATTTGGTGGCAGTATTGGGTACGATTTGACTCTCGTCAAAATACTGACCTATCTTGAGATCGTTTATAATACATACAAACTGCTCTTCCGCGCTCAATACCAATTTATAATAACTGTACTTGCAAGGCGAGAAATGCATATAGTTGTCTCCGCTCTCCAAAATCTCTTTGTCCAAAGCGATTTTTTCCGCCTGAGAAAAATCCACGCTATTGGAGCCGTACAGACTGACAGTCGCACCTACCGCAACCTTTTCGTCTGATACCGCTGCCGGTCTCGTTACGTTGAGCATAAGATATTCAGCTCTGGTCTGCTTTCCGAGATTTAATATGAATTCATAACTGTTTGATTTTTTTGCAGCTCTATAATAACTTCCCGCGCCAAGCGAATCTACAGCGAGGTTTATATCTCTGTTTGCCGACGCGTCGGGATATGAGGTAAAGTTTTTATCGGTGAGCGTATGCATTTGATAAAAAGCCTCTTTTTTGCCGTAACCTGTCGGGTAGATAACAGGCGGTTTGAATTCTACGATATCGTCTTTGGTCAATCCTTTATAAATCAAGTATTCGCTGTCAAGCAAATCTGCTTGAATACCGTAATCGTTCTCGTCGCTTGCGTCGTCGTCCTCTATATATCTTACGCCTATAGCCGCGTCGCAACCGCCTTTGGTGGAAAGAAGATAAAGTTTGTATTCATATATCTTGTCGTTCTTAAGTTCTATGTCGACAGACTGATACCTTGTAAAGTTCTCTACGGGAATAGTACTGTTGAAAATTACGTTCATAAAGTCCGACACGCCGAATTCCACTCTGCACAAACCGTTATTTCTCAGATATACGCGGTATTTTCCCGTTTCCGGCACCTGAATACATCCCTCTGTCACAGTCAAAACATAAGTGCTGGGATCTACGTTCGGACGTCTTCTTACGCCCACGAAATCAATACTGCCGGTGTAATCGTAAGCTCTCTTTTCATACGATTTTACCGCTTCGTCCAACGCTGTCGCCGTGTTGTCGAACTTCCAGTTTTCATATATTTTATAAGTTGCTACGGTAATTATGACGTTGACTTTGCCATACAGTGTCACGCCGAATTCTCCGTTGCGCAACTGCACGCTGAATTCGTCGGTAAGTTTATCTTTTATCGGAGTGTAATAGTATACTCCGTCCTTTATCGACCATACTCTGTCGTCGCCTTTTACGTCTACGACCTGCCAGCCGTCCATTATAGATACAATATTATTGCTGAAATCAAACGCCGTACTTTCGCCCATCGACACGGTGTATCCCATACTGTACGACTCTTTGTTGCCTACCGTGAATTTTGTCTGAACTGGAATATATGCGCTGTTGCCCGACATCTTATTCTTTGTTTCCTGAGACAGCGTAAGTCCGAAAGTCTCAAAATATCTGGATACGTCCGCGGCAAGAATATTGCTGACGGTCAAAGCAAGCTCGTCGTTCTTTGGCGAATCGGATACGATCTTTCCGTACTCGGTGATGATCTCAACCGTCTTATCCAGACCGTAACTGTGCATTATATTGATGAAAAACGCTCTCATCAAATCAACCGTATTTCTCTCGCCTATCGGAAGAGAAAGCAATTCGTTGGTGCGTTGCAGACAGTTGTACGGATTGGCAAGCCAAGACCATTCATTTTCCAATTCGTCGTCAATATCCGTCATAACGACGTTGTCTATACTGCAGAGAATATCTACTATCATCGTCTCCGATACTGTCGAAGAAAAATTGTCGGATACAGTAACTTTGTGCGAGCAGATAGCGTACAGCAATTTCCAAGCCTTGCCTGACAGCACGTTTTTATAGAAAAGTATATCCTCAAAATACGTAGCGTCAGCAACGACAGCCTTACGCGTCTTGTCGTATTTGACTTCTCCGCCGAAATCTCCTATTACGACGCTCGAAGTGTAGTCGCTCCTTCCGTTGCGTATTCCCAAAGTCTCGTTGAAGAACGACACTGCCGACTGCCACCACAGCAAGGAATTATAGATATCGTCTATTTTGCATTTCTTCTCTTCGTCGTAAAGTATCGCGGTAGGCACGTAAAATCTTGTATTAACGCAGTCCAATATCGCATAAGGTCCCGCGCCCTTTTCGATATTTTCGATCTTGTCGCGACCGAGTCTGTAATAAGGAATGACTATTCCGTCTTCGATTATCATATCGAAGGAATTGAGCGCTGTCGCGCTGCTCTGAGGCATTTCCGGAACGAGTATTTCTACCACTCCTCCGCGCGGCGCTGTGATATTGGTGATGATATTGGATATGAGTATCGGTTCCTGCGGCTGATCGGAAAAATCGTTGATCACGACGCTGTAGCCGTATTGCGGTATCGTATTCGCCACCGTGATAGACAAAGTCTCTCCAGCGGGGATATATATTCCCGTGATATGGTATCCGCTCATTCTGGCGTCGACGTTTATCTTTGCCCTAACTCTCGGAGATTCCCTGTACTCGGTAGCCGCCGCTGGAGCATAGTGAGAATCAAGCACGGCAATACCGTCTCCGTAACGCGAAACTACGGTATCTTGAATTTTGATATTGTTTTCCAATTCGGAACACGCGCCGAAACATGCGGCAAGCGCTACCGCAATAATAAGGATAACTAAAATCAAAGACTTTTTTCTCATCTGTTCTCCACAAGCATTATTATTCAAGATAATTCTACTACAAAAAAATCAAATTGACAATTAAAAGACAGCCTATTATGACAACTTGTCTCTTATTTTATGTAATTATTTAATAAAAAGTTTCCTTATCCCCTGTCCTTCAACTGTTATTTTGACGGTCAAAGCCACAAAAGACGAGATATATTTATAAGACATTTTCTAATTGATAAAGAAAATTATCGATATACAATAAATTTCGAATTAAAAAATAGGCAAATATAAAGCCCTCTGTATCCCTACAGAGAGCCTTATTTTATCAACTTAATTCATTCGATACGCTGTATTTCAACCTACAGGCGGTTCGAAAAGCACTATGCCTTTAAGCGCGTCGTTTCCTTCGCCTACGTTCACGTTGTTCCAAAGCTCTTCCGTACCTATGTAATGCACCTTTGTCAGCGCGCCGCAATTATCAAATGCATATTCACCGATTTTTATACAGGCAGTAGGCAACGTGATCTCGCTAAGTTTGTCGCAACTTTTGAATGCTTGATATCCTATTTCTTCGAATTCGCCTATTTCTACTGTCGTAAGCGACGTGCAACCTTCAAATACTCTATTAGGCAATACTCGGATATAATTCGGTAATTTTACACTCTCTAAATTTTTACATCCGAATAATACGCCTTCACCCATCATCGTAACGTTTTCGGGAATTACGACCGAGGTCAAAGCTGTTTCGCTCAAAGCATACTTGCCAATACTCGTGAGAGTGTCCGGCAAAACGATCTGCTCAAGCACTGAACAACCGCGGAATGCGCTGTCGCTCAGTTCTTTCACGCCCGACTCTATAGTAGCTTTTTTAAGATAAGTATTCTCTGAAAACGCTCCGATGCCCATATATTTAAGGGAGCCCGGTATTGTGATCTCCTTAATTACGCTGCGCACCAATAGGTAATCGCTGATACCTACAGTACCCGGACGTATTACTGCAAACCTATCATCCGACGTCATCAGCTGACGATCTATTGCCCAATTATCCAAATAACATATTCCGCCTTCGACCGTATAGAGATTTTTACAGTCTTTAAAACATAAATCTCCTATTTGCGTTACGCTTTCCGGAATTGTGAAATGCTCGAGAGCAGTACATTCGTTGAAAGCATAACCCCCTATGGTCCTCAACTGCGTCGTTCCATTTACCGATACGAGAGAAGTGCAACGTATAAATGCATAACCTTCTATATTCAACAAACCGTCCGCCCCGTCGATTTTCTCAAGCGCTTTACAATCTTGGAATGCGCTTAGACCTATCTCCGTCACGCCTGAATGCAGCGTCAATTTTGTCAGTTTGGTATAATTTTTAAAGAAATAATTTTCTATTCTAGTAACTGACTGCGGAACGGTAATTTCCGTGACCAATTTACCGTCGATATACAATTCCGTATTTTCCCCGAAGATAAACCGCTTTATTGATATACCGAACCAATCTTCAATCGAACCTGTAAAATTAATTTTGCCGATATTAAATGATGATAAGTAATTATTTATATTTTTTACGTTGCTTCCAAAAGTGATAGTCTCTATATTTTCCAATTTGAAAATATACTCGTCTATGGATGTTATAGAGTTCGGTATTGTTATATTTACTATATTCTCTCCGCCGATTATCAATCTAAACGTACCCGATGCAAATTGACCGAACGATATGTCAAACCACTGCTCTAAAGTGCCTGCGTATGCCAAATCGAACGTATCATACATACCTTTGAAAGCGCCGCTGCCGATCGACTTGACCGTAGCCGGAAGTATTATTGCTGAAACGTGTCCGCATTCATTTCCGAATGCGCCGTTCTCAATACCTGTGACGGGTTTTCCGTCATATTCCGCCGGAATCACCAATGTATCTATACCTTCGGCGTTTTCAATTCCGGTAACGATATATCCCGATCGATATGAATCCAACTTAAATTTTAATCCGGATGTCGGCTCGCCCGTAGATTTAAAACCGCACACCGAACATGCGCCGTCCTCTCCGTTCGTATCGTGTACGCCAAGATCGGTATAAGCCCAGTATTCATCGCATTCTGCATAACGGCGGTGAGTTACGCCGTTATAGCTATACTCAGATGAATACGGGTGATTACCCGTCTCGGGAATTGAGATATCACGATCGTAATTAATCTGTTGCTTTGCCTCAGCGTCCAGAAAATAAGACTCGCAATTGCTACATTTATAGCATGCCCTCTTACCGTCATAATCGCACGTCGGATCAATTTGATTTATATGTTCCAAAGGGAAAGTATGTTCTAAGAATCTTCCATAAAACGTCACGTCTTTCGTAGGCGTATAAACGTCGTTATCTGCATACTTAGTTCCGCTGTAATCGCTATTCTCATACCAACCGTCAAAAGTATAGTCGCCGGATTTAGTCGGCTGATACAAATAGATCGACGAGCCTTCCTCTACGAACTCCTCGTGAGATTCTACATGTTCTACAAAATAAGAGACGCTAAACTCCTTTAATTTGTTGTCGCCGTCGTTTCCGCCGCCTCCGAAAAAGTCGCACGCTGTCATAGTAAACGAACTCATCATAGTCAAAACCAATATGAATACAATGATTCTTTTTTTCATAAAATTCACTCCTCCGTTCATTTTTTCTCGTATAACAACCTTTCAAAACATATTAATAAGAATTGTTTATAATGCATTATAACACTCGTGTATTGAAAACGCAAGCGTAATACATAAAAACGGTCGGCATAACGCCGACCGCATATTGTTGAGTTATATCGATTGATCAATAGTCAAGTTCTATACAACCTAGATTGCCCGCCTTTCTCTTATACAGCACGTTGACTTTGCCGGTCTCGTTGTTGAGGAAGATATAGAAATCGTGATCGACAAGTTCCATATCCTCTACGGCTTCTTCTATGCCGATTTTTTTGAGAGCCATAGACTTTGTACGTATGATCTCCATTTTCTTCTCTTCCGATTGAGGATACATACTTCCCTCTTCGAGCGCGCTCTTCTTGAGCTTGGAGAGTTTTGTACGGTGCTTTCTGATCTGACCTTCGATCTTCGGCAGCGCGATATCTATATTGTTGAACATATTATCCGAGGAAACCTCGCTTCTTACCATATTGTTTCCGAAGAAGATAGTGATTTCCATTACGTATCTTTCTTTACCGGTCTCTTTGAGAAAAATCTTTGCCGTAGCGTCGTCTTCGAAATATCTCGAAAACTTTTCCATTTTCTTGTTGATGATCTCCTCGAGATGATCGGTGAGTTTGTAATTTCTCGCAATTATTTCTATTCTCATATAATTGCCCTCCTTTATATTTTTCGGATACGTTAAAAACGTATTCCCAAACTTAAATATCTATTTTTAAATCAATGACGAACGCGTATGCTCCGACGCTCCTTCCTTGTCTATATTGTACCATATTTTATATTCAAATAAAAGGGGGATTTTGAAATTTTTACTTATTTTTTATCATTGCCGAAAATAAGCGTACGGAACGAATTATATGGCGACGCTATCACATAAAATTGATTAGATATTAAATCTAATTCTATAAATAAAGTCTCTCAAAACGCATACGATTATATATTCTTAAGCAAAACAATACGACAAAACAAAACGGCATACTGCAATTAATGCCGTATGCCGTTCAACTGACTTTAATTCGCATTACTGCTCGCCTTTCGCCGAAGCGAAAACCAACTTGCCGTCCTTTTCGTCTATATCGATATTATCCCCGATCGCGAATTCGCCCTTGAGTATCTTCTCGCTGAGTTCGTCTTCTACCATTCTCTGCAACGCTCTTCTCAACGGTCGCGCGCCGTACTCTTTGTTTGCGCCTTTTTCTACGATAAGTTTCTTAGCGTTATCGCTCACCGAGATATGGATATCTTTCTCTGCAAGTCTCTTGACGAGAGAATCGCACATTATAGATATGATCTTGGACATATCCTTATCCTCTAGCGCACGGAATATGATTATATCGTCTATACGGTTGATAAACTCCGGCTTGAGAGTTCTCTTCAAAGCCTGCATCTGCACCTCGCGCATATTCTCATAGCTCTCGGTATCCGACTGAGTTCCGAATCCCAATGCGGGCATAGCCTTTATCTCGCTTGCTCCGATATTAGAGGTCATTATGATTATCGTATTCTTAAAGTCGACTTTCCTGCCGTGCGAGTCCGTCAAAACTCCGTCGTCGAGTATCTGAAGAAGGATGTTGAACACTTCGGGATGCGCCTTTTCTATCTCGTCGAACAGCACTACCGAATAGGGTTTTCTTCTCACTTTTTCAGTAAGCTGTCCACCCTCCTCGAAGCCCACGTAGCCGGGAGCTGAACCTATAAGTTTGGATACGCTGACTTTATCCATAAATTCCGACATATCCACTCTTATCATAAGATTTTCATCGCCGAATATAGCCTCCGCCAAAGCTTTGGACAACTCTGTCTTTCCGACGCCTGTCGGTCCCAAGAATATAAACGAACCTATAGGTCTCTTGGGATCTTTTATACCGACGCGAGCTCTTCTTACGGCTCTGGAGATCGCCTCGACCGCCTCGTCCTGACCTATTACCCTCTTCTTGAGTATTTCTTCCATACCCAGCAATTTCTCGCTCTCGGTCTGAGTAAGTTTTGTCACGGG
This sequence comes from uncultured Clostridia bacterium, assembly GCA_948471525.1. Lineage (GTDB taxonomy): Bacteria > Bacillota > Clostridia > Christensenellales > UBA3700 > RACS-045. The sequence continues at coordinate 8,617 of CAOKSY010000018.1, forward strand.
GATCTTTGTCCAAGACGACACGATATTTGCTATATCCGTCTCGTCGATCGACAGTTCTTCCTTGGTCTTTTCCTTTGTCCATCCGCCCTTGAGTTCGGCAAGTTTTTTCTGCTGCGCCTTGAGTTGGGTATCGAATTCCTTTGCTTTGTCAAACTCTCTCATATTGGCGTAACTGTCCACGGCGGATTCCAATCTCTTGATGTCGTCTTCGACGGCTTTTATTTCGTCGGGTAGTACGGATCCGCTTATTCTTTTTCTCGACGACGCTTCGTCGATCAGGTCGATAGCTTTGTCGGGCAAAAATCTGTCGTTGATATACCTATCGCTCATTACCGCAGCGGCGTTTATGGCGCTGTCGAGGATCTTTACTCCGTGGTGATCTTCGTACTTGCTCTTAAGTCCCTGAAGTATAGTGATAGTATCCTGCACAGACGGCGGATCTACCGCGACTGTCTGGAATCTTCGCTCGAGCGCGCTGTCCTTTTCAAAATACTTGCGGTATTCGTCCAAAGTCGTCGCGCCTATGGTCTGCAATTCTCCTCTTGCAAGTTGCGGCTTGAGTATATTCGCCGCGTCCATACTTCCCTCGGTACTGCCCGCTCCCACTATCGTGTGTATTTCGTCTATAAAGAGTATCGTATCGCCTCTCTCGTTCAGCGATTCTATAGCTTTTTTCAATCTCTCCTCAAATTCGCCGCGATACTTCGTGCCTGCCAACAAGCTGGCCATATCGAGAGAAAAGACTCGCTTGTTTTTGAGTTGCTCGGGCACTTTACCCTCGACTATCGCCTGAGCAAGTCCTTCTACTACCGCGCTCTTGCCCACTCCCGGCTCGCCTATCAGTATAGGATTATTTTTCTTCCTTCTAGACAAAATCTCTATTATTCGGTTGATTTCGCCGTCTCTTCCTATGACGGGATCGAGTTTGCCGTCTCTGGCTTTTTGAGTAAGATCTTCGCCAAGCCCCGCCAATGCGTCTCCGTTACCGTCGCCCTCTTCTTCGTCGCGGTATCTCTCCGCTTTCTGCGAGTAGGGCTTGGAATTATTCTGCGCTCCGCCTACGAGTTTGTCGACCGCCTCTTCGCCTATCTCTTCAGGCGCAACTCCTATATGCCTCAAAGCGTTGCACGCATACGAATTATCGTCTGCCAGACAGCACGCCAACAGCGCGAGCGAATTGACGGTAGGTATTCCGAAGTTTTTACAGATACTGCGCGCATTGCCCACTGCGTTGTTTACTCTGTCGGAGAAGACGTAATTGGAATAAAATCTGCCGTCTTCCTCTATAAAGCCGCCGACCGCCTGACTGTCCACTCCGTATTTGGCGAGTATCGATCCCGCTTTACTCTTGGGAAAATAAGTCATCGCGCATATTATATGCTCGGTGCCCACTACGCCGCCGCTCTTCATAGCCAGTTCGGCAGCCTTATACATTATCTTGCTGCATTCTTCGTCCATTCCGTTCATAACCGTACTCCTCTCTTTCTTTATTATCTATTTTTACTTGTGAGCCGCTCTTTTACAGTGCGCGCTCTCAATATGCAAATTTCGTTTTCGCTCAAATCTTTTTTTGCGTTATATACCATAGTATTTTTCTGCGTATCGACTATCAGTTTGTCCAGCGCAGCAATATCCTGATCTATCAACCCGTAGCTCACTCCGAGTTTTACCATAGCGATATTGTTCATAAATTCCTTCGACGATATCTTCATCGCAAACAAAAGCGTGCCGTACGCTCGCATAATAAGATCTTCGAGCTCTATCCCTTTATTTGCCATAAGCGAACGGCGAGCCTGCTCTTCCATTTCGCACAGTCTTGCGCTCTCGCGTTTTACCGTCTCGATTATCTCTTCCTCGCTCATACCCACAGCCGACTGATTGGATATCTGATACATATATCCGTCCGTAGTCGAGCCTTCTCCGTACACGCCGCGGACAGTCGCTCCCCGCTCTCCTATCTTTCTCATAAGTATATCGATAGTGCGGTTGAGTCCCAACGCCGGCAAAAACATCATCACCGACGCTCTCATTCCCGCGCCCAGATTAGTCGGACAGGAAGTGAGATGTCCGAACGGCATTTTAAACGCGATATCCAACTTGGATCTCAGCGCTTCGTCCACTCCGTCTATAACGGTGTATGCCTCGTCCAGCCTGTAGCCGCTGAGTATGCATTGTTCTCTCAAATGGTCTTCTTCATTAATCATTATCGATATGGTCTTGTCATCGCTGATCAAAGCCGCGCCGAATTCGTTGTTCAACAAATTGGGACTTATAAGATGATTTTCGATAAGTACGTTTGCCTGACGGTTGCTCAGATCGTGAAGATAAAACATCCTGTTGGCAAACTTTGTATCGCACGTTTCTTTGACTTTTGCATAGAGATTTTTGAGCGCGGGTTCGTTGCCTCTTATTTTAGAGGGGAAAGGAAGCGAGTTGATATTTCTCGCAAGCCGTACTCTGCTCGAAATGACGGTATTTTGCATGTTTACCATAATTATTTACCTCCCTCGAGCTGTTTAATCTTTTTATTTATCGCTCCCGCTCTGTCATAATCGCGCTTGCTCGAAGCGTCTTCCATAAGCCTATACAAAAGCGGCAAGTCGGCAGCCGTCATTTCACTCAAACGCCTGGGCTTTCTCGCCGAAGCGGCGATCTTTGCGTACTTGCCCCGATATTCTCCGCCGCGCAGATCTTTGACAAAGTCCGCAGCTCTGTCGGCAAATACCTCATAGCATTTTGCGCAACCGAATTTATATCTGTCGACCAACTGACTTTCGCTAGTGCCGCAATACGGGCAAACGCGTTCTTTTACTCTGCCGTATTCTCCGACAGACTGAAAATCGTCGCCGTCAAACGACATTCCAAAAAGATCCATCAGATCGTAAAGAGGATTTTCCGCCGCCAAATAATCGTTATACAGCGCGGCGCAACTTTCGCACAGATTGAGATTTCCCCCGTCTGTCTTTATAAACACCGATACCGATCTTCTTCCGCACATATCGCAGACCATATATTACCTCCTCATCAATCCTATAAGGATCTCTCTAAACACGTTTTTTCTTATATTAGCCGAATGAGCGGGAAAGTTCAAAGCCTTATCGCTTATCGCGTTTTTGATTATATCTCCCTCTGCCGAAGTAATTATCTCTTCCCTTTCAAGCCTTTGAATAAAATTGCAAGCTCTGTTGAAAGAGAGCGAACTTATCCCGTCCAATTCCTGAAGCACGCTGGGAAGCGCACTTTCCTTATCCTCGCTTATTCTCACCAACGTAATAAATCCGCCGCCGCCTCGCTTGGACTCTATCACATAGCCCTTGTCGAGATTGAATCTCGTCGCGAGTACGTAATTTATCTGACTGGGCGCGACGGAAAAGTATTGCGCCAAATCGTTGCGCGACAGCCTGAGCGACTCGTCGTCGTTCCATATCGAGAGTATAAACTGCTCTATTTCGTCCGAAATGTTAGCCAATCCGACCTCCCTTGTCAAAAGTTTGACTTTCTTTGACCTTTGTTTTATTATAACATTATTTTTCCCATTGTCAATAGGTTTTACACATATTTTTCAAAAAAAATTTAGAGGATTTCGACGTATTGCATATATCAATATATAATAATAGAGATTTGTAAAATTTGTCATTATTTTAAAGACAAACGCGCCCGAGAATATATCTCGAGCGCGATAGCTTACTTATTATTTGATAAAAAATCAGATTTCAAGACTTTTGAGATATGCTTTAAGTCCGTCCTTTAGATGTTCGTCTCTCAGTCCATATTCGACCGTAGCTTGAATATATCCCAATTTGTCTCCCACGTCATAACGTCTGCCGTCGAACGTATACGCATAAGCTCCGGTAGAATCGGCTATAGTCTGTATCGCGTCCGTCAAACACACCTCCCCGTTGGGCATTGCAGGAGTAGTCTTGAGCACGTCGAACACGTCGGGAGTAAGAATATATCTGCCTATGCTGGCAATAGTCGAAGGCAACTTGTCGATCGGGGGCTTTTCTACGAGTTTTTTTACCTCTGCATATCTGCCTTTCGTTGCCCCCGGCTGTACTATGCCGTACTTTGACGCCTCTTCTCTCGGCACTTCCTGACAGCCGAGTATTATCTTTCCCGTATTGTCGTATGCTTCGATCAGCTGTTTAAGACATGGCTTTTCGGGATTATAGATTATATCGTCGCCGTAAAGTACCGCAAAAGGTTCGTTGCCGACAAAAGCTTCCGCCTCGAGCACCGCCATTCCGCTTCCGTTCATTTCCTTTTGACGCACGTAATAGATGTGCGCCATCTTGGATATATCTCTTATCTGTTTGAGATAATCATTCTTTCCCGCTCTTATTAGAATCTGTTCGAGTTCTACGGAAATATCAAAGTGATCTTCAATGCACTTTTTGTTCTTTCCCAGTATAATCAAAATTTCTGTAATGCCGCTGTTGACAGCCTCTTCCACCACGTATTGCAAAGTGGGAGTATCGACTATCGGCAGCATTTCTTTAGGTATAGCCTTGGTCACAGGCAAAAATCTTGTTCCGAACCCTGCCGCAGGAATAACCGCTTTTCTTATCTTAGTCATACCTCTCCTTCTATTCCTATATCGATAATTATAATGTGTATTTTATTTACATATACGCGATATTTGCCGACTTTGCCACCGTTTGTATAAATTATTTTCGATTATTTTACCAAAAACGGCATTTTTCGCATTTATTTATATTTATAGTATATACCATTATATAATATTAATCAAGTATTTTATTTATGTGCGGTTATACTCTAATTTCAGAAAAACATCGCATACTTTCGCCGTATCGGCTTTGATATAAATATATAAGAAAAACATTTTCTCATAAAAAACGACCGACGGGCATTTGCCCGCCGACCGTTGTATAATGAGGATTGAGATGTTGGCTAAATTTTAAATACGGTTGAGCTTTCTATAAAGTTTGCCCTCGTCATTTCGAGCGCCTATCTTGTCATTTCGACTGTAGTGGAGAAATCTAATCCGATTATCCCTAGCCTCTCTCGACCGCGGAGAACGGTGTGATTTTCGCTTTAGCTAGAGCAAGCGGCGGCGTCAAGTGTACTTGCCGCACACGACACAACTCCGTCATCTCGACCGCAGTGGAGAGATCAAA
>CAOKSY010000019.1 GCA_948471525.1 uncultured Clostridia bacterium
GCCTCGTTTGCTGTTCGTCCCGCGTTTCATCTCAATCTAAAATCTGCCGAGCTCCGCTCGGCGCGCATGGCGTCTGAACCTACGGACATATCGGTAGAGTACAAGGGCAGCACGTGGACGATAGATCAAGTGCCGGAGGCTCAACTCAGCTGGTATAGCGCGGATAAAATGACGCTGGAAGTCGACGGAGGAGTATATCCGCGCGACGCGAAAACTACAAAAGTCAAAGTTAAGTTAAATCAAACGTTGATAGACAGCGGAGTAATATTCAAAGGTACTCCCGATACTTCAAATCCGAAATATCCCGAAGACGATCACACGCGGTGGTTTAATTTCACCGTGACGCCCAAACCGATAGGAATAACCTGGACGGAAGCCGAAGGCGTTCCGTCTACCGCCGCGGCAAAAGCGGCGGAAGTGTGCCCGTCGGACGCGGGAGATCCAACGGTTTTCCCATATATCATCGGCGTGAAATACAAAAATCTTACGACGGGCACCGCCGAATCGGAGACCGTTCCGACAGACGCCGGCGACTACAGGGCGACGGCGTTCGCAAAAAATACCAACTATTCCATCAAGTCTGGCGAGACTCTGACAAAAAATTTCACGATCAGCAAAAAGGGAATCAAGCTCCCTACGTTCAGCAAGCAATTTCTTACTTACAACGGCAGTAAGCAGACTTGTATCATCACGTACGACAGCAACGATATGACGGTAAAACTCGCGAGCAAGCACTCGGGAGATACGTCCGTCACGCTCGACGCGGCGGGAGTGACTTTCCGACCGACCAACGCGGGAAAATATACGTTGATCCTGTCGCTGAAAGACAAGAGCAATTCATTCTGGTCGACGGCGGGCACGGATTATTCTTCCGCCAACGGAACGGTGCTGGATATAGAATACGAGTATGAAGTCAAACCTTTTACCGTCGAAGCGACGAGCGTAGACGGCAACGAACTTTCGGCGACGAGCGGAGAAAAGCTGGGAGTGACTTTGGATTTTTCCAACTTGCCTACCGACCCGATCACCGTAGACATATATGCGGTATTCGTCGACAATCCTTCGGTAAAAGCCCTGTTGTATTCGGGCATTACGCTCGAGGACGGCGGACAGTCGACCTTTAATATAGATCTGAATACGGATAGCGACGATATATTCGAGGCGAAGTGGAAACTGCAGATAGTCCCGACGGACGGCAACTATGACGGTAAGTTCGTAGACGACAACGGCGCCGACACAGACGTAATAATCGACGTGAAAGAAGCGGAAAAGGCGAAAGTATTCAAATGGAGACTCTATCTCGGCAGTAAGATGGCAGACGGCACGTCGACTGTGGAAGTGCCTCCCGAGCAGATAGACAGCCAATTCGGCGCGGAAGTGACGTATTGCGGCAAGGAATACGAATTCAAACTCACTATGCCGAGCAGCGCGTACAAGGTCGACACGACTTATAGCGTGGACGGTTTTGACAAAGGCTGGCTCAACAAGAAAGCGACAAACGCGGGCGAGTACGTCACCAAAGTAAGGATAAATTATACAGACGACAGCGGAACGGAACAGAGCGAGACGTATACGATGAGTTGGAAGATCAATCCCAAGAAGTTCAATCTCTCGGAATTGAAGTGGACAAACGGCGGCGAGATAGAATACGCCGGCGACGAGACCGCCGCTACGCTCGATCCCAAGACGCTGCCCGCGGGACTTGTGCCCAAGTATGATAACAACGTCGGCAACACCGTGGGACAAAGCCCCGTCAAAGCGACGGTGTCCTTTGAACTCGCTCCCGAGTATGCAGGCAACTACGTACTTCCCGACAAGGACGATCCGGACAGCTATATCGGAGAATTCGAGGATTGGGAGATAGTATGGAGCATAGTGCCGGCAACGATACAGGCGACGAGCTGGAAGAAGTCGACCTTTACCGATACCAACGGCAAGATGTTCGACGCATTGATCTTGAGAGATCCGAGAGCGGAAGGGGGAGTGGTGACGTATCAGTACTTCGAGTACGATATCGTCAACAAGACTTACGACGAGAATGCGCCTATAGATATAAGCGCGATAATAAGTTCGGACAGCGAGGCGAAGTACTATATCGCCAAGCCGATATTGCAGAACACGATCAATTACAGACTTGACAATCCCGACGCGGTGTCTGAGGTATTCAATGTGGGCAAACAGCTTATAAAGGTAAGCGTAAGTCTGTCCAATCCTACTATGGAGTACAACACCAATCCGAGACACGCGAAGATAGCAGTCGCGGACGGACTTGTGCCGGACACTGCATTGGAGATTAGTTATTACGACGGAGTGACGAAGTTGGCGACCGCGCCCAAGGAAGTGGGCAAGTATACGGTCAAAGTAAGTCTGAAGACGTCGTATATGGACAGATACGAGATAGACGGCGCGAACGAATTCGAGTACGAAGTAGTGCAGGCGCAGATAGAGGTGGAGTGGAACAACAATTCCAAGCCGCAGGTACTCAAGTTGGATTACGGACAGATCAACGGAATAGAGTATGAGATAATCGACGAAGAGGGACAGTCGGTGGATTATGCAAATCTGCAGGCAGGCAAGAAATATCAGATCAGAGCGAAGATCAAGGACAGTCAGCTGAACAACTTTATCTTTGCTGACGGAACGACGGAGACGGGATGGCAGGACTTCAGCTTTACGGAAAACGAGAGGAACGAACTCAAGGATCCCAACGATCCCAAGAATCCTAGCTATCCGCAGAAAGACCCCGATCTACCGACGGGAGACGGAGATGAGCCGGGAGGTAATGAACCGGGAGGTAATGAACCGGGAGGCAATGAACCGGGAGGCAATGAACCGGGAGGCAATGAACCGGGAGGCAATGAACCGGGAGGCAACGAGCCGGGCGGAGAGGACGAAGAGAAGCCGGGAACGTCGTTTGATTTCGGCAAGGTGGGAGAATTCTTCAGATCCTACTGGAGAGAGATACTCAGCGCAGTAAGCATAATCCTTATAATAGCTTTCCTGTCCAAGTCTATAAGTCTTGCTGCAAAACGCAAACAGAACAAAAAGACTGTGGAAAGCAAGTATTCTACAAGTACTTTCTATGCGGCGGGCTTATTCGGACTGTCGACGAAGAACTGGACGATAATAGCGTTCTCGCTGTTGGGCGCGGCGGTGCTTGCGTTGATCTTGATGATAATCGAGACGGGTTCGTTCAAGAAGTCGCAGAGAAATCTCGAGGAAGCCAAGGAAGAATACGAGAGAAATAAAGAGGAAGAAAAAGAGCGCAGACGCGAAGAAGAAAACAGACGCCGCGACGAAGATATGAAGATGATGTTTATGCATATGATGGGCGGCGGAGCGGCAGGCGGCGCGTCGGGAATGAGCGGCGGCGGAATGGCGCAGGGCGCGTTTATGGGCGGAATGGGATTCGGACCCGACGATATGAAGGGAATGATCACCGAGGTAGTCAGCGCGCTGTTGCCGGGTATGCAGGCAATGCTGCCTCAACAGGCGTCTTCCAACGACGAACTCGTTCAGCAATTGATAGAACAGAATGCGCGCAACGAAGAGCGGATAGAAAAACTTATGACGCAACTGTCCGAGAAGTCAGGCGAGAGAGATAACGGCAATGACGAGACGGTGCAGAGGCTGATCGATCAGAACGAAAAACTTATGGAAAGGCTTGCCGAGCAGCCGGAACGCGAAGTAGCCGCCGCAAATATCAACGAGGAAGTACTCGAAAGATTGGCGGATAAGATACAGACAGGCTCGCGCGACGACGACCTCATGAGGAGCATAGTCGACAGTCAGCGTTCGATAATGGAAAGACTTGCCGAACAGCCGAATAATAACGGAGGCAACGGCATCAGCGACGAAACGCTGGAGAAATTGATCAAAAAACTTCAGCCTGCGGCGACCAACGATACTATACTCAAAGTCGTATCCAAGACGGAGGAGAACGACGGAACGATAAAACAGCTTCTTCAAAATCAGGAATTGATGATGAAGCAGATGATAGAACTTTCCGCAAAGAACAGCGAAAAGCAAGTCGTCGAAAAGATCGTGGAAAAACCCGTGGAGAAGATAATCGAAAAACCTGTCGAAAAGATAGTGGAGAAGATTGTCGAGAAGCCCGTGGAGAAAATCGTGGAAGTGCCGGTAGAGGTAGAGAAGATAGTCGAAGTGCCTATCGAAGTGGAGAAAGTGGTAGAAAAGATCGTGACTGTACACGCGGAAAAACCTGCCGCGCCCAAGAAAGCGGTCGCTCCCAGACTTACACTCGACGAGGCGTATGCAAAACTTAGCAAAGAGCAGAAGAAGTTCTTCGATACGTTGAGAAATTACGCAATGAGCAAAGATAAGTGCAAGGAGAAGAAGTCGACGTACTTTATACTTCTCGGACAGTCTTCGGTAAATCCGCTTGTCAAGCTGACGGTAAAGAAAGATACGACGGTCGCGCTCTTCAAGATGGAAGACGAATACTTCAAGGATATCCGCCGCAACGCAGGATCGGACGGAACGAAGATGAAGATCAAAGAGACGGAACTGATAGTGTCCGACGCTCAGGCGTTCGATACCGCGAAAGAGATGATCGATTTAAGAGAAGATCAGATTGAGAGGTATCAGGAGTATCTTAAGGAACAGAAGAGTATGAAACGTTGAAGCGGTGCAGTAACCGACCGCGTATAACGGCGCTTGGCGCTCACCACGACCTATACGGTCACTATAGGATTCTGCAAATCCTATAGTGACAAAAGACGGTCGAGTTCGCGCCCTAATTCCGACCGGTCGAAAATACTACGTGTACACTCCGTATTTTGTCGGACTCTCAACGGCGGATTATTGACTTAGATCTCTCCGCTGCGGTCGAGATGACGGAGTTGCGTCGTGTACGGGAAGTACACTTGACGCCGCCGCTCGCTCTAGCTAAAGCGAAAATCACACCGTTCTCCGCGGTCGAGAGAGACGGGGTAAGCGGATGAGATTTCTCGACTACGTTCGAAATGACGAAAATTCCGATCGGTCTAAACGACTACTGCATTTAGTACTAAATTTTATAAAACAATCTTGACAATTCTATAATTTTGTTATATATTAATTATCAATATATAAAACCTCAAGGGCGGGAGGCTACTCCTAGTGGAGGCTGTTTGATCCTTGGCTGCGTTCGGCAAATGAAAATGACTATTACCGCGCAAAAACGCTTTTAGCGGACGGCTCGAATAATAAGAATCAGTCGACCACAGCCTCGTTTGCTGTTCGTCCCGCGCTTCACTCCGTCTGCTAAGTCGCAGATAGTTGCCGGAATTCCGATTATCAAGGTAATCGGAACAGCGTACGGAGATGAAGGGGCTTTCCGTCCTGCCGTTTTGTTCAAACGGTAAATATGCGTCCGACCTTATCCGACGGGATTCATTTCGGCTTAAATCACTGCGGGCGCCGGTTCTATAATATTCCTAGGGCAAAAGTCATTTTTATCAGAGCGAGGCGGATCAGACGTCGGCTGCGTTCGGCGAATAGTTCTCACTACTCGCTCGGTAGGGTGCTTTTGGCGGACGGATCAGGTTGCTCTGTGCCGGCTACCACAGCCTCGTTTGCTGTTCGTCCCGCGCTTCACTTCCTTGCGAGATTGCAAGTTGTTGCCTGATTCCTATTTATTACGGTAATACGGACAGCGTACGAAGTTGAAGGGGCTTTTTGTCCCGCCGTTTTTATCCAAACGGCGAATACTTGTCCGATGTTATCTCACGGTATAGACTTTGAGATAAATAGTTACGGACAATAATCAATTATCGCTTGGGCGAAAATCAATGATATAGGGCAGAACGATCGTCTTATGGCTGCGTTCGGCACTTGAGGTCGACTATTACCGCGCTCCTACGATTTTAGCGGACGGCTCAGGTACTAAGGATCAGTCGACCGCCGACTCGTTTGCTGTTCGTCCCGCGCTTCACTTCCTTGCGACGTTGCAGGTCGTTGTCTGAATTCCGTTTGCCAAGGCAATCGGGACAGCGCACGAAGATGAAGGGATTTTCCGTCCTGCCGCTCTTATTATGCGGCGAATACTTGTCCGATGTTATCTCACGGTATAGACTTTGAGATAAATAGCGACGGACAAAATTATTTATCGCTTGGGCGGAAGTCTATATTATAGGACAGACCGATTGCATTATAGCTGCGTTCGACGGATACAGGGTCTCATTGTAACGCTCAGACGCTGTTTTCGGACGGCTCGAATTCCGGATACCCGTCAACAACGGCCTCGTTTGCTGTTCGTCCGCGCTTCACTTTGCTTGTAATATTGCAAGCCGTCGCCTGAATTCCGCTTGCCACGGCAATCGGAACTGCGCGTAAAGATGAAGGGGCTTCGCGTCCTGCCGTTTTGCTTTGCGAACGGTAAATACGCGCCCGATGTTATTCCACGCCTACAGTTTGGGTATATGTAAATTTATCGGGCGCAACTGTATTGTAATTTTTCAATTACTTTATACGGAATAGATTTATATTTAGATCTCTGCATTGCGCTTCGCTCCAGTCGAGATGACGGGGCTTACGACCAATCGAAAATACTACGTATACACTCCGTATTTTGTCGGACTCTCAACGGTGGACTATCGACTTGGTCTCTCCGCTTCGATCGAGACGAAAGGATTGAGTCCGTACGGTGTAATAAAATCGTCACCCTGAGCGGAGCATATGCGCGGCCGAACGGGGCTAATCCGTATTTATTTTGCCTTGAATTCGTACGAAAACTGCCTTCTTCGTAATTTTATAAAAACTTATTATAAACGCTTGACTTAAATTTCAAATACATTTAAAATAGTTGTGTTATGAGTAAAATGCTACTCGTATGCTATAATATTGCTCAAAAAAACTGTGGGTGTGACAGTTTTGGGTCAATAAATATGAGATTATCCTTCGGGGTTGCTGGATAACTCATCCGACACATTAACACAGGAGGTTCACAAAATGCCAACTATCAATCAATTAATCAGGCAAGGTCGTGAGAAGCAAGTCAAGAAGTCTACTGCACCTATCATGCAGAAGAATCCCCAGAAGAGAGGCGTTTGCCTTTCCGTTACTACTACTTCTCCCAAAAAACCTAACTCGGCTTTGAGAAAGATCGCGAGAGTTCGTCTTGTCAACGGTCTCGAGGGTACTATTTATATCCCCGGTATCGGTCACAATCTGCAAGAGCACAGCGTCGTTCTTATCAGAGGCGGAAGAGTCAGAGATTTGCCGGGTGTAAGATACCACATTATCCGTGGTACGTTGGACAGCGCAGGCGTTGCAAAACGTATGCAGGCCAGATCTAAATATGGCGCTAAGAGACCTAAATAAGCTTAGCCTATTTAGTCGGATGTAATTATTATTCACAATCTATAAAGGAGGTATAGAAGTTATGCCAAGAAGAAATTCGGTCCCTGTCAGGGACGTATTGCCGGATCCTATGTACGGCAGTAAGGTCATCACTAAATTTGTCAATCAAATTATGTGGGACGGTAAGAAAGGTACTGCGCAGTCTATAGTTTACGGCGCGTTTGATATAATCGAAAACAAGTTGGGTATGCCGGCTATGGAGGTGTTCAATAAAGCGTTGGACAACGTGATGCCTTCTCTCGAAGTAAAGGCTCGTCGCGTAGGCGGTTCCACATATCAGGTTCCGATGGAGATCCGCCCCGCAAGAAGGCAGACTCTCGCTATCAGATGGCTCGTGACCTTCTCCCGCAAGAGAGGCGAAAAGACTATGATAGACAGAGTTGCGGCAGAATTGATGGACGCTTACAACAACACCGGAAACTCCGTCAAGAAGAAAGAAGACATGCACAGAATGGCTGAAGCCAACAAGGCTTTCGCTCACTATCGTTGGTAATCTCAACGACATACTTAGAAGAGGTATAAAATGGGTAGAGAATATTCTTTGGAAAATACCAGAAATATCGGCATCATGGCGCACATCGACGCCGGTAAAACTACCACCAGTGAAAGAATTTTGTTCTATACGGGTATCAACCATAAGATCGGCGAGGTTCACGAAGGAGCCGCTACGATGGACTGGATGGAACAGGAGCAGGAGAGAGGTATCACAATTACTTCCGCGGCTACCACCACTCACTGGAAAGGAAATTGCATAAACCTTATCGATACGCCCGGACACGTGGACTTCACGGTTGAAGTTGAGCGTTCGTTGCGTATTCTCGACGGAGCCGTAGCGCTGTTCTGCGCAAGAGGCGGCGTCGAGCCGCAGTCCGAGACCGTTTGGAGACAGGCTACGAAGTATCACGTACCGAGAATAGCTTTCGTCAACAAGATGGACAAGGACGACGGTAATTATTTCAGAACTATCGAAATGATGAACAAGAGACTCAGCGCCAACGCGGTCGCTATGCAGTGTCCGATCGGCGCGGAGAAGAACTTCAGAGGAGTTATAGACCTTCTCACTATGAAGGCTTACTACAATGAGGGTAAAAACGGCGAGATCCTCACCGAAAAGGAAATACCCGAAGAGTATGCGGATCAAGCTGAAGAGCTCAGAGCAGCTCTTATCGAAAAGATTGCGGAATTCGATGACGCTCTTATGGAGAAATTCTTCGAGGGCGACATCAGCATAGAAGCTATGCCCAAGTCGATGATCCAACCGATAGTTCGTAAGGCTACTATCGATATGAAGATCACTCCCGCTTTCTGCGGCACTTCGCTCGGAAACAAGGGCACGCAGTTGTTGCTCGACGCTATCGTCGACTATCTGCCCGCTCCGACGGACGTTCCCAACGTAGAGGGATATGTTCCCGGCAAGAAAGAGGAAATCACTACGCGTAAATCCGACGACGCAGAGAAGTTCAGCGGACTTGCGTTTAAGATCGCTACCGATCCGTTTATCGGAAAACTTGCGTTCTTCAGAGTATATTCGGGCGTGCTCACAAAGGGTTCGTACGTTTATAACTCTACCAAAGATAAGAGAGAGAGAGTCGGCCGTCTCGTGAGAATGCACGCAAACAGCCGTACCGAAATAGACGAAGCTTACGCGGGCGACATCGTCGCTATCGTAGGTCTCAAGGATACTACGACCGGCGATACGCTCTGCGACGAAGGTTCTCCCATCATTCTCGAGTCTATGGAATTCCCCGATCCCGTTATTCAGATTGCTATCGAGCCGAAGACAAAAGCGGGTCAGGAAAAGATGGGTATCGCTTTGCAGAAACTTGCAGAAGAGGATCCTACTTTTAAGACGTACACCAACCAAGAGACCGGTCAGACTATTATTGCAGGTATGGGCGAGTTGCACTTGGATATAATCGTTGACAGACTTAAGAGAGAATTTAAGGTTGAGGCAAACGTAGGCGCTCCGCAGGTTGCTTACCGCGAGACTATACGCGATACCGTAAACGCAGAAGGACTCTTCAAGAGACAGTCCGGCGGTAAAGGTCAGTACGGTCACTGTAAGATCGTCATTTCTCCGAACGAAGCGGGCAAGGGCTTTACCTTTGTCGATAAGACTGTCGGCGGCAGTATTCCGAAGGAATATATCCCCGCTGTCGAAGCAGGTATCAAGGAAGCTGCCAGAGGCGGTATCCTTGCAGGTTATGAGATGGTAGACTTCAACGTAGATCTTATGGACGGTTCTTACCACGAAGTAGACTCGTCTGAAATGGCGTTTAAGATCGCAGGATCTATGGCGTTCAAGGACGGCGCTACCAAAGCTAAACCCGTACTTCTCGAACCTATAATGAGCGTAGAAGTTCAGGCTCCGGAGGATTATCTCGGTACTATTCTCGGCAGCGTTACCGCTAGAAGAGGTACTATCAAGACTACCGAAGAGAGAAACGGCGTCCAGGTAGTAGACGCGGACGTTCCGCTCGCTGAAATGTTCGGTTACGCTACTGATCTTAGAGGCGCAACGCAGGGTAGAGGTAACTTCGTAATGCAGTTCGACCACTACGCAGAAGTGCCCAAGTCGGTATCCGAGAAGATCATCGGCGCAAGATCCAAAAAGGATTAACATTTTATTTAATATATAAATAAAGGTTGACAAAACATAAAAAACATTATAAAATAAAAAAGTAAAATAAAGACTAATATCATTTTTATTATTTTAGGAGGATATTTAATTATGGCTAAGGCTAAATTCGAAAGAAATAAACCACACGTAAATATCGGTACGATCGGCCACGTCGACCACGGTAAGACCACTCTTACTGCCGCTATTACAATGTATTCTTCCGCAAAGGGCTATGCTCAGAAGATGAGATACGACGAAATCGATAAGGCTCCGGAAGAGAGAGAAAGAGGTATCACAATCAATACCGCTCACGTTGAGTACGAGACCGCTTCGCGTCACTACGCTCACGTTGACTGCCCCGGACACGCGGACTATGTTAAAAACATGATCACCGGTGCAGCTCAGATGGACGGCGCTATCTTGGTAGTTGCTTCCACTGACGGCCCGATGCCACAGACCAGAGAACACATCTTGCTTGCTCGTCAGGTAGGCGTTCCTTATATCGTTGTATTCATGAACAAGACCGACCAAGTAGACGATCCCGAACTTCTCGAGCTCGTTGAAATGGAAATCAGAGAACTCCTCAGCGAGTACGGTTTCCCCGGCGACGACACTCCGATTATCAAGGGTTCTGCTCTTCTCGCTTTGGAAGCTGCTTCCAACGATAAGGCTGACGATCCTGCTTGCGCTTGCATACAGGAACTCCTCGATGCTGTAGACGCTTATATTCCTGCTCCCGAGCGTGATACCGACAAGCCGTTCCTTATGCCTGTCGAAGACGTATTCACCATCACCGGTAGAGGTACTGTTGCTACAGGTAGAGTAGAAAGAGGCGTCGTAAAAGTTCAGGATAAGGTTCAGATCGTTGGTATCAAAGATACCGTCGACACTACCGTTACCGGTCTCGAAATGTTCAGAAAGCTTCTTGACGAGGCATTCGCAGGCGACAACGTAGGCGCATTGCTCCGTGGTATAGACAGAAAGGGCATCGAAAGAGGTCAGGTTCTTGCTAAACCCGGTACTATCAATCCGCACACCAAGTTTGCTTCGCAGGTTTACGTTTTGACCAAAGATGAAGGCGGTCGTCATACTCCGTTCTTCAACGGTTATCGTCCGCAGTTCTATTTCAGAACAACCGACGTTACCGGTTCGATCCAACTTCCTGCTGGCGTTGAGATGGTTATGCCCGGCGACAACATCAATATGGACGTATCGCTCATCACTCCGATCGCTATCGAAGAAGGACTTCGTTTCGCTATTCGTGAAGGCGGTAGAACGGTTGGTTCCGGCGTCGTTGCTAAGATCACCGAATAATTTAAAACAAATCGATAAAAAGGATCCTTTCGAGGGTCCTTTTTGTTTGAAAATTTTCTAATAAATAGTAATTAAAATAGATTTCTTGCCATATTAGCACAATGAGGAAACCTCCTTCTTATATGAGCTGATATTGGTTCGTTCGACTGCGCATACGCTCCGCTCAGGGTGACGATTGTATTGCGCTGTACGACCTCAATACTGTCATCTCGATCGAAGTCCATCGTCATCTCGACCGTAACGAAGAGATATAATCCGATAATTTGTCATTGATGCTCGCAAAAGACGCATCTGCCGCTCTTGCTAAACCGTCGCTTAGCTCCTTACGACCGACGTGGAGAGATCTCAAATCGGTCATTTCGACCAACGTGGAGAGATCTAAACCTATTAAAATAAACTAAAAAAGCATATTTCTTATCATAACCCTTATTTATCTCACTTAAAATTATGTAAAATTAAAAACAAAAATGTCGACATATC
>CAOKSY010000020.1 GCA_948471525.1 uncultured Clostridia bacterium
GGAATTTTATTAAAATTGCTAAAAAATTCAAAAATTCTAAGAAATGTGTACTTTTTCTGACTTTAAAAATATGTCAAAAATTGTACAATTTTCTGTGGTTTTATTATACAATATAAGCCTTTTCCAGTCAAGATATCGAGTCGGTAAAAGTACACTTTTACTGACCGAAAAAGGAGAGAGAGTATGAAGAAGAAGCTTTTTACCATTATGCTTGTATTTATAATGATACTCAGCATAGTTATTGCAACCGTCGGATGCGAAATCACGGAAAAAGATCCGCCACCGTCGGGCGACCGACCGCCAAGCGGAGAAGATAAGCCGCCTGTTGACGGACAGGAACCGGATGACAATGATCCCGACGGCAGCGAGCCCGGCGGCGATAAAGATCCGGACGGAAACGAGCCCGACGACGGCGACGGGTCGGGAGACGGCGATCCGTCGGACGAAAAGATAGAGGACGGAGATACGGATTATTCGACTATATACACATTTGAAAACGGAACGATAACAGGACTTACCGATCACGGCAAGACGCTTAGCGAATTGATCGTGCCTTCCAAAATAGGAGGAGAAGCCGTCACTGCAGTGGGAAAAGATGCATTTAAGGCTTGTTATAACGTTACAAGCGTAAAGTTTGCAGATACGGACAGCAAAGTTTCCATTATAGGTTATGCCTTCAACGATTGCGAAAATCTAAAGACCGTAGTTTTGTCTGCCGGAGTAAATTTGATCCAGTCGTACTCATTTTATTTTTGTACAAACGTTGAGACGGTGCGCGTCAATTCCGCCAATACAAAGTATAAGAGCGACGGCAACTGTATAATCGATAAAGAGACGAATGCGGTTGTATTCGGAAGTATTTGCGCAAAAATACCTCAATACGCTACCGCTATAGGAAAATCTGCGTTTGCAGGTATTTGGAAGTTGAAGAATATCGAGATCCCCGACAGCGTCGAAGCTATCGAACCTTACGCGTTTTATCTGTGCTCTGCGTTGGAGTCGGTTGCTATACCGTCTAAGACCGCAAATATCGGCAGATATGCGTTTTACGGATGCAAAAATATGCACACTTTGACGTTCGGCGATGCATCCGCGCTCAAAACTATAGAGGATTGCGCTTTCTATAATTGCAAAGCGTTGAAGCGACTTGACGTGCCCGCGAGCGTCGAGAGTCTGCTTGCGAGTTCGTTTGAAAATTGCTCCGCATTGGAGAGCGTTGTTTTCGACGACGCGAGTGCGTTGACGAAGTTGGGAGAGTTTTCGTTCCAAGGATGTTCGACGCTCAAAAAAGTCGTGTTGCCCGATACCCTTACAGATTTGGGCGGAAAGGCGATCTTCAATGGATGCAAGCGTTTGGAAGAGATCAATTTGCCTGTGAATCTCGAGAAAATAGGGTACAGCGTATTCGAGAACTGTCTGCCGCTGACTAAGCTGTCGATACCGTCTACTTGCACAGTTATAGGCGGACAGGCTTTTAAAGGTTGTACGGCGCTGACTTTATATTGTGGGGCGGCGTCCAAGCCTAGCGGTTTTAACGTAAATTGGAATCAGGGATACTCTCCCGCTCCAGGAACAGATATCGGCATGACGAGAATACCCGTAGTTTGGGATAGCAAAAATAACGATCTCGACGAAAAGGGCTATGCTCATCACTACGACGAAAAAGGCGTTCATTATACCGTTAAAGACGGTGCGGCTACCGTAGCCAGACAAAAAAGAACCATAGAGGAACTTGACGTTCCGAGTTCGATAACATATAAAGGTACTGCCTATAGCGTAACGGCTGTCGCCAACGACGCTTGCTATTCAAGCACGCTTTTAAAAAGAGCAAACTTGCCTGCAAGCATAGAAAAAGTCGGCAAGTCGGTCTTTAACGGATGCAGCGCATTGGAAAGCGTTAAGTTTGAAAACAATATCAAATTTACTGTTTTGGAAAGTAATTTTTTCAAAGGCTGCGAAAAGCTGAACGCGATTACTATTCCGCTGAGCGTTACGGATATCGGCTCTTATGCGTTTAGCGGTTGCGCGTCGCTGACGGATATTGTGATCAGAGACACGGTCTCTTACGTGGGAAGTTCTGCCTTTGCAGGTTGCACGTCATTGACTTCCATAAAGTGCGGAGCGGCGGAGAAGCCCGTAAAGTGGTCTTCCTCGTGGAACGAAGACGGCATAGATGTAATTTGGAATTATAAGACGGCTTGAGTTAAATAAGTCAAAAATCAAAAAGGCGGGAAGAGGCAAACGGCTCTCCCGTCTTTTTTGTTGTTCCGTCGTCGACCTTCAACTTTAAAAATCTGTCTCCGTATTATAGACAAACCGTATATTTTAGTATTATAATATATGCGTAATATTTTACTATAAATTGTCTTAGAGGAACGTAATGATAAAAAAATTCAAACTCCCGAGCGGTATTCACGACCATTTGCCTGACGATTGCTATTCGAGAAGGATTGTCGAGGGCAAGCTGATAGACTGTTTCAGACACTACGGATATAACGAAATAGAGACGCCCGTGCTTGAAAGGTACGAGCTGTTTGACAGCGGAGTGGGCAAAGTAGAGTTGAGCAAGCTCTTTAAAGTTACCGACGTAGACGGAGAACTGCTTATACTCAGACCGGATATAACGATGCCTATTTCGCGTATAGTATGCACCAAACTCGGCGAGGGCAGTCACAAACTCTGTTATATCGGTAAGTCTTTCAGCGCAATCGAAAACGAGGGTAAACTCAGAGAATTCACTCAGGCGGGAGTGGAGATGATGGGCGCGCAGGGCGGCGACGTGGATATCGAGATAGTTATGCTTGCCATCAAGAGTCTTATTGCGGCAGGTCTTGAGGACTTCCAGATAGAGATAGGTCACGTGGGATTTTTCAAGGGACTGTTGGACGCATTCAAAGTGTGCGAAGAGGACAGGGAAGTCCTTATCAATTCCATAGAATCCAAAAACGGTATAAAATTATACAATCTTTCGCAGGAGATGGACAGCCGTCTTCCCGAAGCGCTGTCGCGTCTGCCGATGCTTTTCGGAGGAGAGGAAGTGCTCTATACCGCAGAGAAGATGTGTCTCAACTCGGAAATGAGGCGCGCTGTCGAAGAACTTAAATGCCTCTACGCGGGGATAAAGGCTTTGGGATATGACAAATATCTATGTTTTGATATGAGCAGCGTTGGCAAGATGAAATATTATTCGGGTATGGTAATGAGGGGTATAAATAAAAACCTCGGAAGATCTATTCTTGCCGGCGGCAGATACGACGGACTGTGCGACGCGTTCGGAAAACATATCCCGGCTGTAGGTTTTGCTATCGGTATAGGTTATCTCGTCACCGCGCTCGGCAATCAGAATAAGCTTATGCAAGCGCCTCGGGTGGACTGCGTAGTCGGTTATTCTCCCGAGATGATGGCAAAGGCGGAAGAGAGAGTAAACAGTCTTAGGAGTCAAGGATATAACGCTATTTGCAGTTTTGCCACGGACAAAAACCGATTGGAAGAGTGCAAAAGAGAAGTAGGTGCGAAGTTTGCTTTGTACATCTGCGAGAAGGGCGAGGAGAGGTTGTGATATGAAAGAAAAGATCAAGTTCGCATTGGCGAAAGGCAGGCTTGCGGAGAAGTCCGTCGACATACTCGAAAAATGCGGAATAGATTGCAGATGCATACTCGAGCCTTCGAGAAAACTCGTAATGAGCGACGCGAGCGGTCAATTTGAATTTATATTTGTCAAACCCAGCGACGTCCCGATATACGTCGAGCACGGCGTAGCGGATATCGGAGTAGTCGGCAAGGATACGCTGATGGAAGAGGGCAGAGACGTGTACGAACTTATCGATCTCGGCTTTGCAAAATGCAGGCTTTGTCTTGCGGGATATGCGGGTACGGATTTGTCGTCGTACAGAAATTCTCTCAAGGTAGCTACAAAGTACGTCAACGTCGCAAAAGACTATTTTGACTCCAAAGGACAGAATGCGGAGATAATTCCGCTGCACGGATCGATCGAGCTCGGACCAATCGTCGGATTGAGCGACATAATACTGGATATAGTCGAGAGCGGAAAGACTTTGGAAGAAAACGACTTGTGCGTGCTCGGGGAGATAGCAAAATGTTCGGCGAGACTTATCGTTAATAAAGTGAGTCTCAAGACCAAAGCCGCGGAGATCAAACCACTTGTCACAAAGATAGACGAAATAATCAAAAATGTTTGAGGCGGATAATAAAATGATACCTATATTAAAATATAAAATTGACGATACTTCCAGAGTTTTCGGCAGGACCCAACTTGACGACGGACAGCACATTGCCGCGGTCAATGCTATCATATCCGACGTGAGATCGCGCAAAGACGCGGCATTATTCGAGTATGCAAAAAAGTTTGACGGACAGGACCTGAATAAATGCGGAATACTCGTTAGCGAGGACGAAATAAAAGATGCGTATTCCAAAGTGGACAAGTCTTTGATAGACAGTATACGCAGGGCAAAGGAGAATATACTCGCGTATCACTTGAAACAGACGGATAAATTCAAAAACGAATTCTTTTCTTCGGGAGCAAGCGGTACAAGCACTCTCGGCTGGATATACAGACCTCTCGCCAGAGTGGGGCTGTACGTGCCGGGCGGCAAGGCAAGCTATCCGTCCACTGTCTTGATGACTGCGTTGCCTGCGATAGCGGCGGGCGTGGGCGAAGTGATAGTGGCTACTCCCAATATCAAAAACCCTGCCATATTGGTGGCGTGCAGAGAATGCGGAATAGACAGGATATATAAAGTCGGCGGAGCGCAGGCGATAGCGGCTATGGCTTACGGCACG
This sequence comes from uncultured Clostridia bacterium, assembly GCA_948471525.1. Taxonomy (GTDB): domain Bacteria; phylum Bacillota; class Clostridia; order Christensenellales; family UBA3700; genus RACS-045. The sequence goes on from CAOKSY010000020.1 coordinate 4,804, forward strand.
GAGTCTGTGTCAAGAGTAGACCTTATCGCAGGTCCCGGCAACGTGTTTGTCACTCTTGCAAAAAAACAGGTCTTCGGTCACGTTGCGATAGATATGATCGCAGGTCCGAGCGAGATATTGGTTATCGCCGACGGCAGCGCGGACGCCCGACTTGTGGCAAGCGATCTGCTTTCTCAGGCGGAACACGACGAGCAAGCTGCTTCGATATTGGTCGCTACCGACGAGAGCTTTGCGCAGAAAGTAAGAGCGGAACTTGAAAGACAGACGGAGCTTTTGGATAGAAAGGATATAATAAAGAAGTCTTTGGAGACAAATGCCGCAATTATCATTGCAGGCAATATGGACGAGGCAGTCGAAATAGCCGACAGAGTCGCGCCAGAGCATTTGGAGATATGCGCTCGCGACGCTAAAGAAACGGCTATGAAAATTTCCAACGCGGGAGCAATATTCGTGGGCAACTATTCTCCCGAGCCGTTGGGGGATTATTTTGCAGGACCGTCGCACGTGCTTCCCACAAGCGGCAGCGCAAGATATTCGTCGGTGCTTTCGGTAGATACTTTTATGAAGAAGATAAGTTATATCGAATATTCTCAAGAAGACCTTCTTGCGGCGGCTGATGATATAATCGGCATTGCGGAGAGCGAAGGCTTCGGCGCGCACGCCAATACTATAAAATTGAGAAAAAATATTTGACGGTTTCGCTCTGGCGGACTGCAGGAAATTAATCGATTTTTGAAAATATATCGGTACAATTACAGAATAAAAACAACGCCACTCGGGCGATAAGGAGACACAATGAGACAGGCAGAAATAGTGAGAGACACAAAGGAGACAAAAATCAAACTCGCGATAAATCTCGACGGAGACGGCAAGTACGAAGTCGATACGGGCATAGGATTTTTCGATCATATGATGACGCTTTTTGCGTGTCATTCGGGATTTGATTTCTTCGTTGCGTGCGAGGGCGATACGAGAGTGGACGGGCATCACTCCGTCGAGGATATCGGAATAGTGCTCGGAAAAGCGATCTCCAATGCTCTCGGCGATAAGGTTGGCATAAAGAGATATGCGTCGGCGACTATACCTATGGACGAAAGTTTGGCAACCGTCGACATCGACGTCAGCGGAAGACCCTTTCTTGTATTCAACGCAGACGGATTGAGCGGCAAGGTCGGAGATTTCGACGTCGAACTCGTCGAAGAATTTTTTAGAGCGGTAGCTAATTACGGCGGCATAACGTTGCACGTCAATTTGCGTTACGGAAGCAACTCGCACCATAAGATAGAGGCTATATTCAAGGCTTTTGCGAGAGCGTTGAGCGATGCGGTCAAGATCGTCAGCGACAAGCTTCCTTCCTCTAAAGGAGTGCTCGAATGATAGTCGTAGTAGATTACGGAATGGGCAATCTCAGAAGCGTGCAAAAGGCTTTTGAGTATTTGGGCTACAAGGCTAAGATCACGGACAGTACGGAAGATCTTTGCAATGCCAGTCATATCGTATTGCCGGGAGTAGGCGCGTTTAAAGACGCTATATCCGCGCTTAATTCAAGCGGTATGAGCGAGGCAATCAAGAGAGAAGTCGGAAAAGGCAAACCTTTTTTGGGGATATGTCTTGGTATGCAGATGCTATTTGATAAGAGCTATGAAGACGGCGAACACGAAGGTCTGGGATTGATAAAGGGCGAGGTCGTCAAATTCGACGTCGATCTCAAAGTGCCGCATATAGGTTGGAACAAGCTTATCGTCAAAAAGAATACTCCGCTTTTCGACGGAGCGGACGATCTTAATTTCTATTTCGTACATTCTTATCACGCAAACGGTTGCGACGAAAAAGATATAGAGACCGTTTGCGAATACGGATACGAATTCGTTGCGTCGGTCAATAAAGATAATATTTACGGAGTGCAGTTCCATCCCGAAAAGAGCGGCGACGCGGGACTTAAACTTCTCGACAATTTTGCAAAACTGCGCTGACGGCGCATGAAACAACGGAGAGAATATGATACTATTTCCGGCTGTCGATATACTCGACAACAGAGCGGTAAGATTGCTTTACGGCAAGAGGGATATGGTCACCGATTACGGCGATCCTATAGAGACTGCGCTTAGATGGCAGCAAGCAGGCGCGCAATATCTGCATATAGTGGATCTAAACGGCGCGTTCGACGATAGCGCGGTCAACGCAAAGACGGTGATCGAACTTATAAAAAAAGTTTCCGTTCCCGTACAGATAGGCGGTGGCATAAAGAATTACGACAAGATAAGATTTTATCTTGAAGAGGCGGGAGTTACGAGAGTGATCGTAGGTACCGCTTGCGTCACAGATCCTCAGCTTATGGACAGGGCTTGCGCGAAATACGGCAATAAAATAGTCAGCGGTATCGACGCAAAAGACGGCTTGGTCGCTATAAAAGGCTGGGTGGAAAAGAGTGCGCTCACTCCGCTTGAAGTTGCGTTGGATATGAAAACAAGAGGAGTGGACACCGTTATCTATACGGATATCAACCGAGACGGCGCGCTTTGCGGAGTCAATCTCGATTCGACGGAAAAGCTGTCCGAAGACAGCGGTATAAATATAGTCGCAAGCGGCGGAATGGCTTCGCTCGACGACGTGAGGGCTGTCAAAGAGAAAGGTATATACGGGGCGATCTTGGGTAGATCCATATACAGCGGAGCTATAGATTTTAAGGCGGCATTGGAATTGTCGTGCGGAGAGTGATCGTTGCGATATGATTGCTACAAGACTATCGTATAAAAGGGTGAAGAATGCTTAACAAGAGAATAGTGCCTTGTCTGGATATCAATAAAGGCAGGGTAGTCAAGGGAGTAAATTTCGTCAATTTAATAGACGCGGGAGATCCCGTCGAGGTAGCCAAAGCGTACAACGCAATGCGCGCCGACGAGATAGTTTTTCTCGACATAACCGCTACTCACGAGGGAAGGGCGACGTTGTACGACGTTATCGCCAGAGCGGCGGAGCAGGTGTTTATTCCGCTGACCGTCGGAGGCGGTATCTCTACAGTGGAACATTTCAGAAACTTACTCAATCTCGGCGCGGATAAGATCAGCGTGAATTCGGCGGCAGTCCGCGATCCCGATTTGATCACCGAAGCGGCTTTGAAGTTCGGCAGACAGTGCGTGGTAGTCGCTATCGACGCAAAGCGAAACGAAAAGGGCTTATTCGACGTATATCTCAACGGCGGAAGAATAAATACCGGTATCGACGCTATCGAGTGGGCGATCGAGGCAGAGAAAAAAGGCGCGGGAGAAATATTGCTCACCTCTATGGATTGCGACGGAACAAAAGCGGGATACGATCTCGAGCTTACGTCGAGAGTCTGCAGTGCGGTCAATATTCCCGTCATTGCCAGCGGCGGCGCGGGCGAGATGCGGCACTTCAGAGACGTGCTTGACGGCAAGGTCGGCGCGGATGCGGCGCTTGCGGCGTCTCTGTTCCATTTCAAAGAATTGGAGATAAAGACTTTGAAAGATTATCTTATAGGCGAGGGGATCCCTGTAAGACTTTGAAAAAACATCATTAGACAAATCAACTAGGACACAACGTCCGATCGGAGATAAATATGCAGGATATACAATTCAAATTCGATGACAAAGGACTGATTTGCGCGATCGCGCAGGACGTATACACGGGCGAAGTACTCATGCAGGCGTATATGAATAAAGAGGCAGTGGATAAGACTGTAGAGAGCGGTTATGCGCATTATTACAGCAGATCGAGAAAATGTCTTTGGAAGAAAGGCGAGACGTCCGGACATCTGCAAAAGGTGATAAAGATACTGTACGATTGCGACTGCGACTGTCTTTTGCTTTTGATTGATCAGAACGGCGCGGCTTGTCATACAGGCAACAGGAGTTGTTTTTATCGTACGCTAAAGGAATTCCAATTCGTATCCGACTATAAAGTAGTGTTTGAGGACGTGAAGACGATAAGGGAACGTCGCGAGGTTCCCGTTCAAGGATCTTATACCAATTATCTTTTTGACAAGGGTATAGAGAAGATATGCAAGAAAGTTGGAGAGGAAGCGACTGAGACTGTCATCGCGGCAGTTGCCGGCAAAAAGAACGAATTGGTGGGCGAACTGTCCGATCTGCTTTATCATTCGCTCGTGCTTGCAGAGGCAAGCGGAATATCGGTGTGGGACGTCTTCCAAGAAGTTATGGCGAGAAAAGGCAAAGCCCCCAATCCCAAATACGGCGAAGACAGGATAGAATCCAATACGGACAAGATCAAGCAGGATAATTAAATACCGTCTTATATATAATATTGATTATTAATATAAATAAAGAGAAATTTGTGCGATTGGTAATTGCATAAAAACTAAATGTGTGTTAGAATATAAAAACACAACGGCTAAGGAGCACTATTATGGCAAAGAGAACACTGTTATCATTCAGCCCTCAAATCAAAGTAATCGACGCGACGCTCAGAGACGGCGGTCTTGTCAATAACTTCTATTTCCAAGACGATTTCGTCAAGAAGTTGTATCAGATGAATCTGCAGGCCGGAGTGGACTATATGGAGTTCGGATATAAGGCTTCCAAAGAAATTTTCGACAAGACCAAGTTCGGAAAGTGGAAGTTCTGCGACGAAAAAGATATAAGAGATATCGTCGGCGACAATAACACCGATCTCAAGATAGCGGTAATGGCAGACGTCGGCAGAACTGACGTAGAGAAGGATATTATCCCCAAAGACGAGAGCGTAATAGATATGGTGCGCGTGGCAAGTTATATCAACACTATCCCCGCGGCTATAGATATGGTCGAGGACTGCGCAAAAAAAGGCTATGAGACAACGGTCAATATTATGGCTATATCGCACGCCAACGACAGCGACCTTGAAGAAGCGCTTGAACTTATCGGCAATTCTTCCGCAGACGGAGTATATCTCGTCGACAGTTACGGATCGCTCTATCCCGAGCAGATCAGAAGACTGTCGGACAAGTACCTCAATATGGCGGCAAAGTACGGTAAATTTGTAGGTATTCACGCGCATAACAATCAGCAGCTTGCTTTTGCAAATACGATCGACGCGGTCGCATGCGGCGTAAATTATCTCGACGCGACGGTCAATTCTCTCGGCAGAGGAGCAGGCAACTGTCCGCTCGAACTTTTGCTCGGCTTTTTGAAAAATCCTAAGTACAAACTTCACGCAGTACTTAAGTTTATCGAAGAGGAGATGCTCAAACTTAAAGAAAGCGGACTTGTGTGGGGCTACGATATACCGTACCTTATCACAGGAGTGCTTGACAGACATCCGTCAGGCGCAATAGACTGTATCAAAAAAGAGCGCAAGGATTACGCAAATATCTATCTCGAACTTATGGGATTGGAATAAGAATTCGGCGGAAAGGCATCTTAGATAAAACAGTCTTTCCGCTGTTTAATTTCCAAAGCGTTTCTTGCAGGGCAGTCTACGGAATATTTTTGTTTAATAAATTTTACCCCAAGAGTTTTTCGCCATATTTAAAGGCGGATATTTTTTTACCTTTTTTTAGACTCGTATTCAATATAGTTGATTTTATATTTATTGTCGTCTCGACCAACTAATCTGTCACCTCGACTGTAGTAGAGAATTAAAAACCATCATAATGTCATCTCGACCGAAGCGGAGAGGTCTAACCCTTGTATAAACGGATAGAGACCCGTTCGACTGCGCATACGCTCTGCTCAGGGTGACGATTATTTTTTTGTCATTTCGACCAACGTGGAGAAATCTAAACCTATTAAAAAATACTATTTATATAATTACATTATCATAACCAATATTTATCTCGCTTAAAATTATGTAAAATTAAAAACAAAAATGTCGA
>CAOKSY010000021.1 GCA_948471525.1 uncultured Clostridia bacterium
ATACTTATTGTGTAGAATTATCGTTAAAAACTACGTATTTTGTATAAATTTCTTAAGTCAGGAAAACTATACATTTCTTGGAAATTATCGAGATATGTCGACATTTTTGTTTTTAATTTTACATAATTTTAAGCGAGATAAATATTGGTTATTGAAATATTATTATAAAAATAGTTTAGATCTCTCCGCTTCGGTCGAGATGACAAAAGATAGAGATTTCTCCACTACATTACGGTTCAGCCGAAATGATAAAAATAAAGACGCCGATAATAAATCGACGCCTTTTACTTATCAATATCAAATAATAATTTATTTGTCGGAACTCAATTCTTCGAGCGCTTGCTCGTATTTTCTGTTGAGTTCCGCTACCGCTTCCCTATTGTCGAGATGCATTTGCATAATATCGCAATCGAGTACGCTTCTGCCCTTATAAGTCTTTATCGGGAATTCCCCTACGACTTTGAGCGTAAGCACCTCATACCAGTTGAACTGACTGGGACTTTTGCAAATATACTTTTGACCTTCATCTTCAAAAGAATATTCTATGTAATACACGGCGACTTTGCCGGACGTCTTTTCAGTATTGTAAGAAATAAACGTCGCCATAGCGCTTTTGCCCAACTGCATTACTTGATTTTCTTTCTTGACTCCGACAAGTCTCAATAGCGAAGACACCGCCAACACAACTCCGACGGCGACCGTCAATGACGCGACTACATAACTTGCAGCGCTTTTACTTGGCGCAAAATAGCGATAGTAGATCAAAAGCGCAATGCCCAATACTACGATCACGCTTCCTATGATACACGGTCTTATGACGTTGTCTTTTAAGCTAAGCCTTTTCATAATCAATCTTTATTATAGATAATTCTTCCGCAGTTGGGGCATTCCTGAATTCCAAGCCCCTCACCGAGTTTGTCTATGATATCGCTTGCGATCTCCATTCCGCATCCGCCGCAACTGCTCGGTTTTATAAACGGAACGAATACGGGTCTCTTCTTGTTGGCTTTGACCTTTTTGTACTTTTCCAACAGAATTGAACTCATATCCTTCTCCAAGTCTTTGAGATCTTTCATTATCGCATTGGCTTCGACGGATTTTTCTTTTTTGAGATTATTGAATTCCTCCGTATAAACTCTATAACTCTTGGAAGACTTGCCCGCTTGCTCATATTCCTTTTTCTGCTTGATATTTATATCGCTCAATTCCTTGTTGGCTCTCGCGATCTCTCTGTCCAACTCGTCTGCTCTCTGCTCGAGTTTTTCCAACTGTTTTGCATAATAATCCAACTGCTTTTCGTCGCAATCGCTCATATCGACCGACGCGATATCGGATATCTGTCTATTTACTTCCTCAAAAGCCGCAATATTCTTTCTGACGTTTTCCATAGCGGACTCTGCGCTTTCGTTGTATCTTGTCAACGTATCGAAAGACTGTTTGGTAGCGTTTTGGAAAAAAATCATCTTCTTTGCAGATTCGCTGGATTTAAGCTCGTTTTCAAGCTTAAACAACTTCATATCCACTTCCTGATATTCCAAAATTTTCTCTATACTCATATTTTACTCCTTTCCCGCTTGCGCGGGTCGTGTATTCTTAAATTCGATCTATATCCTTTGCCGTAGATCTTTGACGTCTTTAACGTCTAGGTCGAGCGATCAAAATCGATATTGATTTCGATGCCTATTATAATATTTCTTTTGCCGACTTATACGGATTTATATCCGACGCGCTTTCGCGCAATAAATCTTTGTATTCTTCAAGCCACTGCGCAAATATCTTCACGCACAGTATTTCGCTGTCATAATGTCCGACGTCTATCAACGCTATCCCGTAATCCTTTGCCGCAAGCGCGATAGATAACTTGCTCTCTCCGCCGACGATACAGTCGATTTTGTTTAGCCTCGCGTATTCAAGCAATTCTTCGTCTCTGCCGCCTGCGCCCGTGCATATGGCGACCGTCTTTATTTTTCTCTTGCCGTCGCCTACGTATTTGACGTTGACGTCTTTCAAAACTTTTGCCGTATGCTTTACAAAATCATCCAAACGACACTCTTCGATTTCACCGCGTCTCGCGCATCCGTCTATGACCGTCAAATTTTTCATCCCCAACAGCTTCGCCGCGCAACCGTTCAATCCATCGTCGCAACAATCGAGATTTGTATGACAGCTATAAAGATTTATCCCGTATTTCTCCGCTCTGTCAAGAATGCTTTGAGTGTAGCGGTCTATCTCCTCGCCGAAAACGGACGGGTGATGCGTGATCAAAAGATTGCATCCACTGTCTTTGCATTCTTCGAGAGTAGAATAGGTGACGTTCTGCGCAAGCAATATTCCCTTTACGTCATCTTCTCCGTCGCCGAAATTCAGTCCCGCGCTGTCGAAATCCAACATAAGCGACAACGGAGCGCGTCTTTCGATAACTTTGATTATATCTTTTACTTTTGGCATATGTTTCTCCGTCATCATATCGCTTGGGACGATTCCTTCGCCAACTTTAAGACCGTCGCTATCGTCATCCCCTCTTCGCTTCGTTCTCCGTACGCTTCGAGCCTTTTATACTTGATCTTCAATAGATCTATGTACTCGGCAAAATCGGCATTGTTCATATCGTTGTATCCGATATACCTGCTCTTTTCGTCAAGCCTACAATCCATTCCTTCGCCGTCTACGGCAACTATCACGTCGTAGAATTTTCCGCTCTGCTCCACCTTGAAATCCTTCTGGATATACAGGTTGTTCAAACTCAGAAAATCTCGAAGTTCTATAGAATTCTTGTGCGCGACAAGCACAAACTTTTTTATGCCCTTTCTATCGCCGAGTATCGACATTATCTCTCTGCCGCCCATTCCGGCGATTACCGCACAATCGGCTTCGTTATTATCCAAAGGTCCAAGCCCGTCGCCTACGCGAAAACTTATATTCGTCAGTCCGTAAGCCTTTGCCAGTTCCACAGCTTTGCCAAGCGACTTTTCCGATATATCGCACGCGATGGCATTTTCAGATCTCTTTTCGAGCAACGCGCATACCGCTACTTTGCCATGATCGCAACCTATATCCGCTAAGGTATCTCCGTCGATATTGTCTACGACGGCTCTCAGTCTCTTGTCGAGTTTTGGCGCGTTCATCACACTTTGCCGATATAATCCTTAAGTTTTTTGGTACGGTTGGGGTGACGGAGCTTTCTCAAAGCCTTCGCCTCTATCTGCCTTATACGCTCTCTGGTTACGTTGAACTCTCTGCCCACTTCCTCGAGCGTCTTGGGGCGCGAATCGTCAAGACCGTATCTCTTTCTTATTACTTCGTTTTCTCTCGGAGTAAGAGAACTCAGCACTTCTAGCAAGTGCTCTTTGAGCATTCTCGTCTCTGCCTTTTCTGCAGGAGAAGCGGAAGTATTGTCTTCTATAAAATCGCCGAGATGGCTGTCTTCTTCCTCGCCGATAGGTTTCTCGAGCGAAACGGGATCCTGCGCGATCTTTTGGATCTCGATCACCTTTTCTTCGGTGATACCCATCTTTTCGGCGATCTCAGCGGTTGTGGGTTCTCTGCCCAAAGTCTGCAAAAGCTGTCTGGAGACTCTGCCCGTCTTGTTTATAGTCTCGACCATATGGACAGGTATTCTTATCGTCCTTGCCTGATCGGCTATGGCTCTTGTTATGGACTGTTTTATCCACCAAGTCGCGTACGTCGAGAATTTAAATCCTTTGGTATAATCAAATTTTTCGACGGCTTTCATAAGACCGAGATTGCCTTCCTGTATCAGATCGAGGAATTGCATTCCCCTGCCTACGTATCTCTTTGCTATAGATACGACGAGTCTGAGGTTGGCTTCGCTCAGTCTGTTTTTTGCGGCTACGTCGCCCTCGCTCATTCTCTGCGCCAATTCTTTTTCTTCGTCAGATCTGAGAAGCGGCACTTGTCCTATATCCTTGAGATACATCTTGACAGAATCGTCGGTGGTAGCGTCGATGTTTTCAAAAGATATCTCTTTTATATCTTCGTTCTCTTCCTGTATCTCCACGCCCGCCTGCTTGAGCACTCCGAATACAAAACTGGTCTCGTCGGGCAAAAGCGCAAGCTTGTCCGTGACCTTTTCAAATTCGCTCATGGTCATGATTTTGTTCTTAAAACCCGCCGCGATCTTCAAAGCCTCGCTCTTGATTTTTTCTTCGCGCTGCTGGTTTTTTTCTTTTTGTTCCTTGACTTCTTCGTTCATATAACCTCCGCCGTAAGCTTTCGTTGTCACTGTTTTCTATTATTGTTTTGGGCGAGTTGGCTCATAATGATATGTTTCGCCTCTTCGTCCGTCTCGCTGTCGTAAGCGCGCGCCAATGCCTTTCTACGCTTCTTGTCGCCTTCCTTTACTATCTTGTTTATACAATCGTCGAAATAGCGTATTGCATCCGCGTCGCCTATCTTACTGCCGTCTTCGAGTATGGCTCTGACTTCTTCGTTTTCGTCCTCGTGCGAAATAAGTTCCTCGAGAGTATTGTTGGCTATATCCTTCTTGGCTCTGTACAGATCGTACAACGCTCTCTGATTTTTATTCTCTATATACTGCGACAGATCTATATCGCAACTCGCTCCCTCTACTCCGCCGAACAATCCGTAAAGCGCGTATCTTACCGCACGGTCGAAAGCAGTCGCGCTGAGTTTCGCCGCAGGCTTTATCACAACCGCATTGGAATTTTCGCTGACGCTGAGCTGTCTCCTCAAAGTATCCGCGCCCAATCCCGTCCTCTTGGATACGTAATCGATATAAGCGTCTATCATTGCCGGATCTTGAAGCGGCTTTATTATCTTCATTGCCTCGACCGCGTATTTTCCCTTCTCCTGAGGAGACTTGAGATCGTAGCTATTTGCCAAAGAATCCAATTTGAATTCAAAAAGCGGTTTTGCGTCCACCAAAAGTTTGAGATAACTTTCTTTTCCGTACTTTCTCACGTATTCGTCGGGATCGAGTTTTTCCGGCAAACTCACTACCCGCACTTCTAAGCCCTGATTGTAAAGTATATCCAATCCGCGTATAGTTGCTTTCTGTCCCGCGCCGTCGCCGTCGTAACATATGACGACTTTGTCCACGTATCTGCGAATGAGTTTTGCCTGCTCCTGCGTGAGCGCCGTTCCCATTGACGCTATAGCGTTTTTGACTCCGCTCTGATATAGCGAAATGACGTCCATATATCCTTCGACCATTATCAGTTCGGTGACAGACGTCTCCAACTTGAGCCTCTTGATCGAATGCTGTCCGAATATCTCTTTTGACTTATTGAAAAGCACAGTCTCTCGGGTATTCTTATATTTTGGAAGAGAGTCGTCCAATACTCTTCCTCCGAAAGCAACGACTTGCTTTAAATTATTGATGATAGGCACGATCAGTCTGCCAGCCATAGTATCCACTGCCGCGCCCGACTGCGAAGTATCGACGATGCCTGCTTCCTGCATATTCTCTTTGGAATACCCCTTAGACGTCAAATATGCGACAAGCTGTCCCCTTCCCAAAGAATATCCCAATCCGAAGACCGTCGCCGTCTGCATCGTAATGGATCTCTTCGCCAAATACTCTCTTGCAGGCCTTCCCGCCTCTGAAATAAGATTTTGGTGGAAATAATTCGCAGTATCTCGCATCATCTCAAAAAGCTTGTCCTTATGTTTTTTGAGATTGGAATTGCCGTCGCTTCTGGAGAAATCTGGAACTTCGATATGGTATTTATCCGCGATGATCTTGACCGCTCCCATAAAATCCGTATGCTCTATCTCTTGCACAAAAGAAATCGCGTCGCCGCCGACGTGACAACCGAAACAGTGATAAGTCTGAGACTGCTCATATAGACAAAAAGAAGGCGTCTTCTCGTGATGGAAAGGACAGCATGCCCATTTTTTACTTCCCTTTTCTACCAAAGACACGTACGGAGATATGATTTCGGCTATATCGATCTTGGATTTCAATTTCTCAAGCCATTCCGAAAAAACCTCTGCCATCGTACACCTCTCTTTTGTTTACATATTTATTATACGTCGCAGGATAAAATATTCCTTTAACATTTTTAAATTATTTAATTTTTATTATTATATGCTCTTTGCGACGCAAAAATGCCGCTATATTTTCTAATTATTATAAATTTCGAAAACAAAGAAGAAACGGACAACCGTCCGTCTCTTCTTTCTTATATCTTATATGATTACCAAGCTTTGAATGAATCTTTGAGTACTTGTGTATAACTCATATCCGTCTTGTCGACATACGTCAAAGTGACGCAATAAGTTCTCTTAGATGAATTTCTAATAAACTGTTCCTGATAAATTGTTACTTCCCTACCGGCAGAAGACAATGTATATTCCATTGTAATAAATACCGCGTCGGTATCATACTTTTGCAACGTACATTTTGCGTCGCTTACAGTTATTCCTATAGTTTCATATTGTTTGAGCAAAACTTCTTTATACTGATCTGCAGTCATCTGCAAATGAGCGTTCGACTTTACTTGATATGACATATTGACGTTGTTTCCAGTAATTCCGTCTTCATAACTGAACACCAATCCGGCCGCTACTTGATTACTTTTGCTCCAAGTTTGGGGGATCAACATTTTGACTCCGTTGGTATCGTTTTGATATTGGGTATAGTTCTCCGGCGGATTGACCTTGATTCCGCATATGTCGCTGATAGCGGCGTTGTCGCTTGCGCTTACCTTTAGATTGCCGGTACCCGAAGTCAAAGCCTTGATCTTCACTTTGCCGTCCGAACCGACAGTATAGTTTATAAGATCACCCTTGGGAGCGGTAAACTCTACTTTTCCGCCTACGGGAGTGACAGTGCAACCGAGATCATACTCTTGACCTATTTCCAAAGTCAAAGTCTTTTCTGCAAAAGCTACGCTCTCCACCACTATAGGCGCATCGCCGCTTCCGTTATCTCCGCTGGGATTTTCATCACCGCTACCGGTATCTCCTCCCGGAGTTTTGCCGCCCGAGAAATCACAGGCAACCAGCATGAACAAAGAACAAATCATCGTCAATATCAATATCGATATGATAATTTTCTTTTTCATAATGAATTAATTCCTCCTTAAATCCGTAATTTTTCTTTTTCAAAAGTCAATATTTCGTATTATACTTTATCAAAAGCTTTATTATAGGATTTAATAATTTTTTAATTGAGACCAGTATAGCACTCGATCATTATAATTGCAAGTCTTTCGACCGTGTAAATTTACTATTCTTTTACATAAAAAATACTATTTTGACAAAGTCGCACATATCAAAATTTTTTATGCATAATTTCCCGCTGACTATAAAAAACGTACCGTCTCAATACCTGAGAACAGTACGGTTATTTAAATCGATTAGATCTCTCCACTTCGGTCGAGATGACAGAAATTATAGTCAAATAAACAAATTTTACAACGCATCTTTCGAGCGCGGAGAGTAGTTCGATTTTCGCTTTAGCCAGAGCGAGCAGCGGCGTCAAGTGTACTTGCCGCACACGACACAACTCCGTCATCTCGACCGAAGTGGAGAGATCAAAGTCAATAATCCACCGTTGAGAGTCCAACAAAATACGGAGTGCATACGTAGTATTTTCGACTGGTCGGAATTAGGGCACGAACTCGACCGTCTTTTGTCACTATAGGATTTGCAGAATCCTATAGTGACCGTATAGGTCGTGGTGAGCGCCAAGCGCCGTTATACGCGGTCGATCTTATCGCTTCATACTTTTCTGTTCCTTCAAATACTCCTGATACCTCTCGATCTGATCTTCCCTAAGATCTACCATTCTCTTTGCCGCATCAAGTGCCTGAACGTCGCCGACCACGAGTTCGGTCTCCTTGACTTTTATCTTTGTTCCGTCTGATCCCGCGTCTCTTCTGATATCTTTGAAGTACTCGTCTTCCATCTTGAACAATGCAACTGTAGTATCTTTCTTTACCGTAAGTTTGACCAAAGGATTTACCGAAGACTGTCCGAGCAAGATATAATACGTAGATTTCTTCTCCTTGCACTTATCTTTGCTCATAGCATATGCCTTGAGAGTATCGAAATACTTCTTCTGTTCCTTACTCAATTTCGCATACGCTTCGTCGAGGGTAAGTCTGGGCGCAACTGCTTTCTTAGGAGCAGTCGGCTTTGCCGCAGGCACTTCGACTACTTTCTCGACCACCTTTTCTACCGGCACTTCTACCTTGACCTCTTTCTCTACTATCTTTTCTACAACTTTCTCCACTTCGACGGGAACTTCTACCCGCACTTCTTTTTCAACGATCTTCTCGACAGGTTTTTCAACGATCTTTTCGATGACCTTTTCCGAATTCTTGTCTGACGAAAGTTCCAAGATCTTCTCCATCAGTCTCTCTTGATTCTTGAGAAGTTGTTTGATCGTACTGTCGTTTTCTTCCGTTTTGGCTACTACTTTTAAAATAGTCTCATCCGCTTGCGCTACAGCTGGCGCAACGACTGTCTGCGCCTTAAGTTCGCGTATAGCTTCATTTAATTCTCTTAAAGTCTCGTCATTGACATTTGCAGAAGCAACTTCGCGCTCGATGACCTTTTCCGTAGGCCGTTCGGACAGTTTTTGCATTAGCATTTCATTTTGTTCAACCAGTCTCTGCACGAGTTCGTCGTTTGCAGACGCCTGTTGAGGCAAATACTGTTGCATATTCGGCAACATCGCCGTCATAG
>CAOKSY010000022.1 GCA_948471525.1 uncultured Clostridia bacterium
GGCTCCGGCTCGGGTTCGGGCTCCGGCTCGGGTTCGGGCTCCGGCTCGGGTTCGGGCTCGGGCTCGGGTTCGACTGCGGTTTCCTCTACAGGTTGTTCTTCCACCGCTCTTTTATTATACAGCGATCTCATGAAGGTATACTGACACAGCGACAGCCATATGATTCCCACAACGCCGCTTCCGATAGCGATATAGAGTATCATATAGATCTTGCTTGTAAAGAAGTACAGCATCGTGCCGATAGCTACCAGCAAAAACATATATGGCATACAGTCGACGATATTTACGCGGCCTCTGACTATTCTTATAAATAGACCGACCACCATAAGTACCAACGCTACTGCGGCAAACGCCATGGTGACAACCTTTTCGAGAGTAGTTGCTTCGAATTCGAATTTTTCGAGCATTTCCGATTTGGTGATTATAAGTATCAAAAGTATGCCTACCAAGCACAGCATTGAAATAAAGAACGTATATTTGGAGAATATTACTTTTAAATACATTCCCAAGTGAGATTTTGCGACATATCTGGCGTCGTCGTTTTTATTCTGCTCGGAAGGTTTGAACATACAAACTCTCACCGTCAAAAGCGCAAGCACAAATAGCGTCATTATTACAGTAAGAATAGCCGTCTCGTCAAACGTCTTGAAATGTCCCAATATTATACATTGAAGTATAAGTCCCAAACACAGTAATAACGCTATCAATAAAAATGCGTCAAGCGAACATACTCTTTTCTTTTTACGGTTGTCCACCATCCACAGAATCAACACGAGAGACAGCAACGCAATCATTACTATGACCATCGTCTTGTTGGAACGTACGAATTCCACGCCGTCGACTATATCCGACGCAAAGAAAATTACGTAGAACAGGCACGTGATCGGCAATACGGTAATGATATTGAAATACTTCAAAAGCGAAGTTATGTAAAAACCTACTTTATTCGGTCCCTTTTCTTCTTTTGGCAGTTTCTCTTTCGGCTCTTTGACCTTTTTCTCTTTGGGCTGCTTTTCTTTCTTTTTCTTTTTGCCGTCCGTCGCTTCTTCCGATTTGTCCTCTTCCGTCTCGACAGGCGCGGCAACCGATGCTTCAGACGCAGTCTCCTCCGGTTGTTTAACAACTTCTTCGGCTTCTGCCGTTGCGGTAACGTCTTCGGCAACTTTATCCTGCTCCGCGGTCTCTTCTTGCGCGATAACGGCTTCGTCTTCCGAGACGGCAGTCTTATCAGACTCAGCTATGTCGGCGGTTTGCTCGACCGCGTCGTTTGCTTTTTCGTCGGTTGCGGTTACGTCTGCGGCTTCCGCCGTCGCTATGTCGACGGTTTCTTCCAAAATCTCAGACTTCTTATCCTTACTCTTGGATTTTTTCATATAACCCCCTTACGCAAAGCGCCGATAATCACTTAAAAACGTTTTGCGAATAATATCATAAGTTTATTATATTATAAAATCTATGTTAAAAGCAATAACTTTGTAAATTTTTTTATAAAAAATCATTCAAAAATATTTCGTTTTACTTTTAAATTCCGTGGATTTGCATACGAAGACGCTATTTTCTTCGATCGGCTTTACAGCAAGTCGCCTAAAATGTTAAAATAAAACCGAGGTAGACAAATGAAAATAAATACTGTAAACGGACAGTTTTCCGTACTCAAACTAGACAGTTTCGACGGCGTGGATCTCAACGAAGAATTTTGCTTTGCCTGCAAAAGTGACAGAGAATATTCGCTTGTATGCAGAACAGACGACGCTCCCGAACGTTTTATAGATAAAAAAGACGGATTTTCGGCAATGCGGATAGACGGCGCTCTCGACTTTTCGCTCGTGGGAATACTGGCGGACATTACTTCTCTGCTTGCAAAAGCTTCCGTACCCGTGTTTGTCGTATCGACTTACGACACGGACTATATCTTAGTGGACTCGAGCAATCTTCCGATCGCTTTGACTGCGCTGAAAAACAGCGGATATGAAATTTCAATCGATTAATATCCAGTGCGCTATTGATTCTGAAGGTAAAAATAAAGTATAATATTTTTATTACAGCAAAATTTCAAGACGTAAGGGAAAAATATGAACGAAGAACAGAAAACCAAAATCAAACAATCGGTAATGATATGCGTAGCCGCGCTGTTCATCATACTGGGAATACTGTCGATAGTACAGGCGACCGGCGCCGATGCGGGACTGACATACATAAGCAAGATAAAAAACGTCATTCTCAAATACGCCGTGGTCATTGTCACAAACGCGGCGGGAATAATGCTTATGTCCGCGGCGGCGGGAACCTTTAAGGGAAAAGTAAAGAACGTATTCGCGATAGCAGTATGCGCGTACAGCACTATCATGACCGTACCGCTCTTTATGGCGTTTATATTTATGTTCCCTGCGGCGGCGGGAGCTTCTCTGCCCGCTTTCCTTAACGATATGGTGGGAGAAATCGTAGTCGCTTTCCAGAAAATATTCAAAGGCGGCTGGCAATATCTCATTTATACGTTAGGCACGCTGATGGGAATCATCTTCTTGGCGGTGCCGATCGTTTCCACTTACTGCACGGTAAAAGAAATAACTCTGCCCCAACTTCTTAAATCATTGAAAAAAGACAAATGCAGTACGCAAGAACAGTAAAAATATCTAAAAATAAAGGGATACCGCGGTATCCCTTATTTTATGCCTATCATTCCGGCGCGCCGTCATCCGACTTATACGACTCTACTATCGACGCAAGTTTTGCGATATAAGCGTCCTTTACTTCTTTGGGCGCGACAATGCTCAATTTCCCGCCCAAGCCAGCGCACCAACCGAAAAATATATCGCTGACCTGTACGTCGCCGGTAAAACGGTATTTATCTCCGTACGGAGAAAACTTGACCGATTTGCCGAATTTATCGAATATCACCTCGACTAGATCTTTTGAAATGTCGAAAGTCACGCGCTTTTGCTCGCCGAGAAACATAGAGAAAAGCTCGCGTTTTTTCTTGCGCACGTCAAAATCCTTTAATTTGTCGGAAAGAACAATATCTTGATCGGTGATCGTCACCTTCTCCATTCTGTCTATCCTGTAATGCGCGGGATCATCGGGATATTTATCGCTCGAACAGACGAGATAATAGTTGTCGTTGCTGACAACGGTTGCGATAGGATTGACGGTATAGAGTTTGTTTTCGCGAGAGTAAATCTTTTTTCCGCTATGATCGAGTTTATAGTAATAGAAGGATATCTTTTTTCTGTCAATGATAGCTTCGTTGATATTGAATACGTTGTAAAAAATCTGCTCGTTGTCGCGCTTGGTCGTATCGAAAACCACGATATTTTTCTTTATTACGTCTCCGCGCCAAGATCCCGCAAGATTGGCTATCTTATCCACGAGCAACGCTGTCTTTTCGGGAGTGATAAAACTCGAAGCTTCGACCGCGTCGAGAAGAATCCTCACCTCCGCGACGTCGAATTTGCGATCCGCTACGTAATACATATTCTTCTTTTTACGCACCTGCATGACTTCGTAGCCGTTTGCGTTGAGTATATCTATATCCTCGTACAGCGTCTTGCGCTTTACGCTGATCCCCTCTTTTTGCAATCTGTCTATCAGATCGTACGTGGACATCGGACGCGTCTCGTCGCTTTCGCTCAACAGTATCTCATAAAGTTTGAGCAATTTGAGTTTTTGTCTTGCGTTTTCCATCTTTTTTTCTCCGAAATTTGATAGAGATATTATAACAAAAAACCTTTTGGAATTCAATAAAATTCAACTCGCATACGCGTCAGTTTTTTTGCTTTTCCGCAAAAGTCCATAAAGCGCTCAAACTCGTCAAAAAGACGCCACAAATATTGCCGAAAGTGCTGAATTTCGACACTTTTCAACACATATACATAATAATGCAAATGAAAAACTGTCTGCAAAGTTATCCACACGAACAAGTGTTTTTGTGGATAACTATGTGGATAACTGCCCTTTTATGTGGAAAATTCCTTGAAAAGCCGCGCTTTGAGACAAAATCGTCAGATTTCGCAGTAGTCCCGAATCGTCAATAACTTTTCCTCAAATTGTCTCGCTATTCCCAAATCGTATATGTGAAAACTTAAAAAAATTCCCGATATTTTAAACACGCAAAATCTATCGACATTCTACGGACTCTTTGCCGCCAAGTTTGAATTATTTCGGCAAATGCCGAGATGAGAACACAAAGAAAAAATTGATATAATTCGGCGCTCGCATTTGCGATACTTTTACGCATACGCGCCTGCGCGCCGGTGCCTGCATGCGCTCAGTTATTCTACTGTAACTAAGTATATCCATTATTTCTCTTGTGTTTTCAATTAGTATATCTCAAATTTAGAGATATATACTAATAATCTCGGTAACATAAATACCGGAAAAATATTATAATGTTTTAGTATGCATAAAGCGATTAACAAAACAACGATAGACTTATCGCGCGGTAATGTATAATAATCTACAAAATGCCTCGATAAGTCTATATGTAACAAAATTTATATAAAAATTTTTAAATAAATCTTTACAAATTTTGATGGGCGGTGCTATAATAAAATTATTAAAAAACTTAAAATTCAGGAGGCAAATTACAATGAAAAAGAAACTTGTTCTTTCCGTCGCCATCGTACTCTTGGTAGTAATGATCGCTACGGTATGCGTAGCTTGTACGCCAAGCCAAAAATCCGTTATCAAAAAGTTTGAAAGCAAAGGTTACAAACTTATTGTCGGAGATGCGGAAGCAAAAGTTGTCAATCTCACCAAAGTAGAGTCTTTGACCAGCGTCAAATCTATCACCATTACTTGGTATGAAAATGAAGAAGATGCAAAGAAGACGGAAGAAGCTTTCAAATCCGAAGACGGCAAACAGTTTATGAAGAGAAAAGGCAATGCAATCGCTATAGGCGACGAAGATTCCATCAAACTCTTCTAATAAAAAATAAAATGACTATATCCGACGTTCGCGTCGGATATTTTTTTGCTCTGTTTGCAGTATTAAAACTATATAAAATTGCGTCGCGTCCGCTTATTTATTTGTGATTTTTACTGCGTTGAGAATTTATAAATATATTTTTAATATATAAAGATTTCTTTGACAATATCGTCTTATTTGCCGTCAATATTGACTTATACCCTATATTTATGATAAAATTACTTGAGAAAATAATTAGAGGTATAATTATGAAAAGAAACGGAATGTGTCCCGCCTGCTATCTGAAAATGCTCTTTACGCCCGGTAAAAGAACGGCAAAACTCGACTTGGGAGAAAAGTATGACAACGGCGTAGCGCTCACGCCGCCTATGGGTTGGGCAAGCTGGAATACTTTCAAAAATACGATCGACGAAGACCTTATTATTGATACGGGCAAAGCAATGGTAGAAAAAGGCTTGCTTGACGCGGGATATAAATTTATAAATATCGACGACAATTGGCACTCGAATATGCGCGATGAAAACGGCAATCTGCAAGGCGATCTCGTCAAATTCAAAAGCGGTATTCCCTCTCTTGTCAACAAACTCAACGATCTCGGGCTAAAAGTCGGTATTTATTCTTCCAACGGCACGCTGACGTGCGAAAATCTACCCGCAAGCCTGCACAACGAAGAGAAAGACGCGCTCAATTTTGCAAGATGGGGCATCGAATACTTCAAATACGACTTCTGTCACAACGAACAATACAGCCGCTACGCTCCCCTTGTCTATGCGCTCGAAATAGTTCCGCTCGGAGAAAAGAGCGGAAAGATAATACCTTGCAGAGACGCAAAACTGGACGGTCTTGCAAAATTCATCCCCGAGAAGAACGTGGAAGGCGGATATTATATATCAGGGCTGGATAAAGCGAGAGGAATCGCGACTTTTGACAACGTAGTCGCGGACGAAGAGGGAGAATACGTACTCACTCTGTGCGTAAAAAAACTCGGATGGTATAAAAAGACGCTAGTAGCCAAAGTCAACGGCAAAAGTCATATATACGAGTTTCCGCAACAGAAATTCTGGAATACCACTGCGAGATTCCAACAAGTCGTACGTCTCAACAAGGGCGCAAACGTGATCGAACTGAGCAATCCCGTAACGCGCCGCGCAGACTCGGCGGCGCTCCAGTACTACAAAATGGGACAGGCGCTCAAATCGGCAACAAAGCGCGTTGCGCAGGAGAGCGGAGAACAAGAAAAACCGATAGTTTTCTCAATATGCGAATGGGGCCTCAATAAGCCATATAAATGGGGCGCAAAAGCAGGCAATCTATGGCGCACGACTCCCGATATAGCGCCGTATTGGAAATGGATAGTAATCCTGTACAGACATACGGCAAAATTACACGAATATTCAGGCGTCGGCGGATGGAACGATCCCGATATGCTCGAAGTAGGCAACGGAAAACTCACTTACGAACAAAACAAATCTCACTTCAGCCTGTGGTGTATGCTCAACGCCCCGTTGATTCTAGGCAACGACTTGAGATCCGTCAAACAAGACGTGATAGATATCGTCACCAATAAGAATATGATCGCGATAAATCAAGATCCGTTAGGCAAACAGGCAAAACTTATGAAAAAAGGCAAAATAGACGTTTTGGCAAAACCTTTGGCAGACGGCAAAACCGCGATATGTTTCTTTAACCATACGAAGAGCGCGGGTAAAGCGACGTTCGATCTGCAAAAAGCGGTAGACGATAAATACGTGGCTATGAACCACAAAAATAATTATACCCTCACCGAACAATGGACGGACGAAGTCGTAAAGACCGACGGAAAAATCAAAATCCAACTCAAAGGCTTTGAAAGTAAAGTATATATAATTTGATATCTTTATATATTATATCGCAAGGCGGCGGACAATCTGTCCGCCGCCTTGTTTATGAGGATTGAGATGTTTGGCTTGTTTTACTACATTGATTAGATATTTGACTTCACTACGTTCCGCTCAATATGACGATTGAGATTTTGTTATCTTGCAGTTTAATCTGTCATTTCGACTGAAGCGCAGCGTAATGGAGAAATCTCATCCGTTTAATTAAATCGGTTAGATCTCTCCACTTCGGTCGATATTACAAATTTCTATCTCTTCATGCTTTTTTGTTCCTTCAAATACTCTTGGTATCGTTCAATCTGATCTTCGCGCAAATCAATCATCTCCTTCGCCGCGTCAAGCGCTTGCGCGTCTCCGACGATCAACTCCGTCTCCTTGACTTTTATCTTCGTACCGTCGGATCCTGCATTGCGGCGGATATCCTTGAAGTATTCGTCTTCCATCTTAAAGAGCGCGACCGTCGTATCTTTCTTTACCGTCAACTTGACCAAAGGATTTACCGAAGACTGTCCGAGCAAGATATAATAGGTAGACTTCTTCTCCTTGCACTTATCTTTGCTCATAGCATATGCCTTGAGAGTATCGAAAAACTTCTTCTGTTCCTTGCTCAGTTTTGCGTATGCCTCGTCAAGAGTAAGTCTGGGTGCGACAGGCTTTTTCGGCGCAGTCGGTTTTGCCGCGGGTACTTCGACTACTTTCTCGACCACCTTTTCTACTGGCACTTCTACTTTGACTTCCTTCTCCACTATCTTCTCTACGACTTTCTCGACCTCGACGGGTACTTCTACTCGCACTTCTTTTTCTACTATCTTCTCGACCGGCTTCTCGACTATTTTCTCTATTACCTGTCTTTCCTGCGTATTTCCGTTTGCGGATAATTGAAGTATTTTCTCCATCAGTTTTTCTTGATTACGCATTAAATTCTCTTGCGTATTCATCATATGCCTTATAGTCTCGTCATTGACAGTCGTAGCCGCCACTTCGCGTTCAACGACCTTTTCTATAGGTTGTTCGGACAGTCTCTTCATAAGTTTTTCATTTTGTTCTATCAACTTTTGCACAACTTCGTCCGACGTACTGTCTCTATCTGCATTACGTTCGCTCAACTTCTCCATAAGACGCTCTATCCGCTCTTCGTTCTGCTCGTTGAGTTGACGCATTCTCTCTTCGTTTGCCGCATTCTGCTCGATTAATCTCTGTACAATCTCATCATTAGTCGAAGCCTGTTGCGGCAAGTACTGCTGCA
>CAOKSY010000023.1 GCA_948471525.1 uncultured Clostridia bacterium
ACAAAAATGTCGACATATCTCGATAATTTCCAAGAAATGTATAGTTTTCCTGACTCAAGAATTTTATACAAAATACGTAGTTTTTAACGATAATTCTACACAATAAGTATACTCCAAAGCCCTGTCGAATTCAATAATAAACGGTCAATAAATGTATACCTTTCCTGACATAGGATAAAAAGAGGTAAAAACAGATGGAAAGAAAGAGAAGAAAGGGTGGATATTTTCTTTTGACCGTAGGCTTAATGCTGTGCTTGATAATTGCGAGTATGGTATGTTTGTACGTGCCTAGAAACAGCGCGGAAGCGATAGCGTCGGGAGCGCAAACTACAGATATAGGGAATATATTATTAAATAACTACGAGAGTAAAGACAAAAAGTTCAACGGCAATCAGTTGGATAAATTATACGCGCAGATAACCGGAAAAGCGAATGCAACGTATGATGATGTAGTCGATGCTGCAAAAGCGATAAAAACAAGCGCGGATTTCAGATCTACAAGCAATACACAGACAAACGGAAAACTTATCACTTTAGACTTCGGTACGGATAATGCCGACAATTCAATGGTATGGAATGCTGTATATTTATCCACAAATAAAGCCGGCGAGCCTATACTTACGCTGTGGCTTGCAAATTCAAATGATTCTGTTCAATATAATCTATATAGGGGTAATAATAACGGAAAGTATCCGGCAAATATGTATGGAACAAGCCGAATAAGAATCGAAACTCTTAATATTAGCGGCGTATATTATGAAGATATGAATGGAAAAAATCCACATAACTATACTTCTGACGCAAATCATAAATATGCTAAATTTACAATGAATGATAATCAAGTTGTTGGTGGCTTGGCAGATTTTATAGATGAACCGGTAAAAGTAGCTTGGCAGGCGACAGAGCGATCTTCGCTTGTAAATCCTTATCCATTAGATTTTAATAATGAAGCATATGAACCGATAGGGGATTATAATATCCATCCCGGGATGGACTATGCTAAAGATTTTGTAGGAGTAACTCTTGAGGAAAGACTTGAAGATCTTACCGCGTGGAAAAATGATAAGATATGGTTGCCGTCTATGGCAGAAAGTGGTATGAATGGCGGTGACGGAATATGGATTACTTCTGCAGCAGAGAGAGCTAATCCAACAGGAAAGAGAACATGGATGCGTTCGGCCGATAATTCGAATTATGATTTAGTACATGTACATCGTGTAGACGGAAGCAGAGATGATTATCCATACACAGATGAGTTGTGTTCTGTGCGTCCCGCTTTTCACTTGAATTTAAAGAAAGCGGAAGACAGTTCTGCAAGGACGTTAAATAATCCTCAAGACTGCCGAGATACTTATACAGGCAATCCCCTTACTCCCGAAAAAGCGACTTGGTACTCTGCAGTAAAGAAAGCTATAGAGGACGGGGATATTACCGAGACGTATTACAAAGATAATACGGAATTATCGTCTGCGCCTATCAACGCGGGAACGTACACGATCAAATATACAATAAATGCCAACGCTCCGTATATGTGGTCGGATCAAAGTATGGGAGCGAAGACTATCACGTTTACCATAGACAAGAAAGCTATACCTTATCCTCAGGTACAGGGAAGTTACAGCGAGAAGTATAGCGGAGCCGACGGAGTGGAATTCTATTTCGATAACTACTACTCTAATCTAATGGAGCTTAAGTTTAAAGAAGAATACGAAGGTGCATATCTTGATACGTCACTCTTGTTTAATGCCGTAGCTACATATCAAGGTACATACTTCTTGCAGGCAACGCTCAAGGACGATAAAAACTATACATGGGAATCACAACCCGAACTCAAGATAGAGATAACGCCTGCGCAGATAATCATAGACAGGATAGGCGGAGATGGAGATGTAATAACTGCAACGTTCAAGCAAGATAAGTATGTGGATATAAGACTGTCCGCAGTGAACGGCGACAAGGTACTTGGAGACGACGCAGTAGCCGTAAGCGTGTACATAGAGTTTAACGGCAATGAGGTGGTACTCAACGGAGACGGAGAAGAGGGCAGGATAGAGCTGAAGACAAAGGTATACGATTATTCGAGACGGAAACTCAAGACAGGGCAGTTGCCTTCGGACAGCGAATTCGAGCTGAAAGTAAGGTCGTTGAACAAGAACTATACAGTAGAATTTAAAAACACTACAACATTGAAGGTAATGCCCAAAGGCAAGCTGACCAACATACAGTGGGAGCTGTATGAAGGCGAGACTATGTTGGACGACTCGGAGATAACGGAGTTGACGGATACGGAAGACAGAGTATACGGCGGAAAGATAACGTACAGCAGGAATCAGTATGAATTCAGAGTGCAGTATCCCGAAGAGTACACGTTGGATACAAGTTACGGCAACAACGGCTATTTGCTCGAGAAGGTGAACGGGCAGGGAAGCGAGAACGGCAAGGATGCGGGAACGTACCGCACGTCTATAAAGCTGAGCAACGGACAGATATACGGAATAGTATGGACGATAGACAAGGCGAAGTTTAACCTATCCGACGTCAAGTGGCAGAACAACGGCAAGATAGAGTATACGGGAAGCCAAGTAAGTCTAACGCTTGAGAACTTGCCCGACGGATTAATAGCGCAGTCCTATGAGAGAAACACGGGAACAGACGTGGACAGTTACGGACCGGCAACGGTACACTTCGGACTTGCAAGCGGCTATGATCCCAACAACTATATTATCCCCGTACCTACGTATACGAACGGAGTAGCGGACAGTACAAATCCGGACGCGTATATAGGCTCGTTTGAATGGGAAAAGGAATGGGAGATAACGCAAGCAATAATAAAAGTAGGCAAGGGAGACTGGAAGAACGCGCAGAACAGCGACGAGGCAAATCCGTTCTCATACAAGGTATTGAGCGATCCTAGAGCAGAAGGAGTGGTAGAGTACGTATACTACGAGACGGACAGGAACGGCAATCCCATAGATATAACCAAGCCTTTGCAACTCAGCGACATAACAGTATCCGCAACGGAGAAGAAGAATTATATAGCAGTGCCGAGCATAAAGGCGGGATTTGAGAACAACTATAAGTTCCCCGACGGCTTGACGGATAAAGACAGATATTCTCCAGTATTCGAGATAGGCGGCGGCTCGACTGCAGTAGAGGTAAGGCTGGACAGCGACAAGATAGAGTACTACAACGGCAAGCCGAGGAACGTAAAACTTGTAATAACGGGAAGCGCGAAAGAAAGCGACTTGACGGTGACGTATTACAAGGGAGATATAGTAGACGAAGCAAACAGACTTGAAGGCGCGCCGACGGAAGTGGGCAAGTACTTGGCTGTAATAACGTCCAACAATCCCAACGTGATCTTGAGCGGAACGACGCAATATGAATTCGAGATAACGAAGAGTCAAGTGGGCAAGGAATGGAATAAGAACTATAAGCCGTACGTGCTTAACTTGAAGTACGGACAGATAAACGGAGTTAAGTACGAGATAAGAGACAAGAACGGCAACGCTATAGAGGATATAAGCCAATTGACGGTAGGAAACAGCTATGAGATAAGAGCGGTGATCAAAGACGGCAACTATATCTTTGCAGACGGAAGTACGGAGACGGACTGGGAGACTTTTGAAGTAAGAGATGGAGATCAGTTATTTGATCCCAACAGTCCTAATAATCCCAACTATCCGCAGAACGATCCCGAGGACGCTAACAAGCCGAGCGATCCGGACGGAGACAAAGACGGAGAGGGCAATACAAGTTTCGACAAGGTACTTAAGGTCATCAAGGAATGGTGGCAGGTAGTAGCAAGCGGAATAAGTATAGTACTTATAATAGTATTCACGGCAAAAGGCATAGGCTATGCAAGTAAGCGCAAAGAGAACAAGAAGACAATAGAGAGCAGATACAAGACGTATTATGCGACGGGCTTGTTCGGTTTGAGCATGACGAAGTGGACTATAATGGCAGGCGTGCTGATGGGCGCGGCGTTGATAGCGTTCGTCTTTATGCTGATAGAGAAGAGAGGATACAAGAAGTCCGTACGCGAACTTGAAGAAGCGAGAGATGAATATGAGCGTAGCGAGAACAAACGTCGCGACGAAGATATGAAGATGATGTTTATGCATATGATGGGCGGCAATATGAATGGCGGAGCTAACGGTCAGGCGCAAAGCGGCTTTGCGTATGCTCAACCGTCTTTAGGAGCGGACGAGATACGCGGAATAGTATCCGAGACGATGACAGCAATGCTTCCGAATATGCAGCAGTATCTGCCTCAGCAAGCGTCTGACAACGACGAACTTGTACAAAGATTGATCGAGCAGAACGAACAGTTGATGGAACAGAATTCTCACAATGAAGAGAGAATAGAAAGACTTATGAAGAAGCTGTCCGAGCAACCTGCTGAGAAGTTCGTTGAGCGTGAAGTAGCGGCTACGATTGATAATGACGATATAATAAAAGAATTGCAAAAAACTTTGAAAGAAAGTCTTAATGACATCAAAGTGCAACCGACTAGCGACGAGACGATACTAAAAGTTATTTCCAAGACGGAAGAGAACGACGGAACGATAAAACAGCTTCTGCAAAATCAGGAAATATTGATGAAACAGATAGTCGAATTATCCAATAACAAGTCTAATGCGCAACCGCAAGTGATTGAAAAAATAGTCGAAAAGCCTGTCGAGAAGATCGTGGAAAAGCAAGTGCGTGTAGAAGTTCCCGTCGAAGTGGAGAAAGTCGTAGAAAAGATAGTGGAGAAAGAAGTCAAGGTCGAAGTACCCGCGGCAAAACCGACTGCACCGAAAAAGCCTGTCGCACCCAGACTTACTCTCGACGAGGCATACGCAAAACTGAGCAAGGAACAGAAGAAGTTTTTCGATACTCTCAAGGCATATGCTATGAGCAAAGATAAGTGCAAGGAGAAGAAA